>JAFEDT010000016.1 GCA_018241445.1 Pseudomonadota bacterium | reverse complement strand
CGTTGGTCTCGGCCATCACCTTCGTCAGCGCCGCCGTCAGCGTCGTCTTCCCGTGATCCACGTGCCCAATCGTCCCCACGTTTACGTGCGGCTTGCTGCGCTCAAACTTCTCTTTCGACATGGCGTTTTCCTCAAACCAACTTTCAACTCGACCGGTTGCCCGGTGGATCTGGAGCCCACGACCGGGATTGAACCGGTGACCTCGTCCTTACCAAGGACGTGCTCTACCAACTGAGCTACATGGGCCCGTGGCTGCAAACTTCGCTTCTGGAGCGGGTAGTGGGAATCGAACCCACGTCATCAGCTTGGAAGGCTGAGGTTCTACCATTGAACTACACCCGCGCCGGCGTTCCCGTGACTGCAGCAACCGGCGCCCTCATTCCCGTTGGTCCGCGAAGACCCTTCAGCCCCTCGACGTGGTGGAGGGGGAAGGATTCGAACCTTCGAAGGCGTAAGCCGGCAGATTTACAGTCTGCTCCCGTTGGCCGCTTGGGTACCCCTCCGCAAAACGAGCCGCGTATTCTGATTTCCGCAGGGGTGGGTGTCAATGCGGTTTGGCCCGTAACTTGCTAGCCGGGAGGCTCCCCCGACCCCCGGGACCGTATGGCCCAGCCCCGGAGCAGGCCGACCAGCTCCGCCCCCGCCGGACGGGCCTGCCCGGGCCGCAGGTCCCGGGGCAGTTCCGCGGGCCCATAGCGGATCCGCAGCAGCCGGCTGACCTCGAACCCCACGGCACTCCAGAGTCGCCTGACCTCCCGGTTCCGGCCCTCGTGCAGCACGACCCGGAAGCTGCTGTGGCCAGGGAGGTCCTGCCGGGTCCCCGCAGGCCGGTTCTGGCCTGGCCCCCGGTCAAGCTGCGCGCCGGACCCGCCGGCGCTACCGGGTACACTTGCCCCAGGCTTGGGGCCCGAATCCGGGTCCGCGGAAGGGACCAGGCGGTCGAAGCGTGCGGGACCATCCTCCAGTTCCACCTCCCGGCGCAGCCGCTCCAGCACCCGCGCGGGGGGGCGTCCCCGTACCCGGACCAGGTATTCACGTTCCACCTCGCTGGAGGGGTGCATCAGGCGATGCGCCAGGGCGCCATCGGTGGTCAGCAGCAGGAGGCCCGACGTGTTCACGTCCAGCCGCCCGACGGAAATCCAGCGCCCCGCGCGCGGCGGCGGCAGCCGGTCGAAAACGGTCGGACGGCCGGCGGGGTCGCTGCGGGTGGTCACCTCGCCCGTCGGCTTGTAATAAAGGAGGACCTCGTGGACCTGCGGCGCGTTACCGGGCGTGGGGCGCGGTATCGGCCGTCCGTCCAGCCGCACGTCGTCCCCGGGCCCGGCACGATCCCCCAGACGCGCCACACGCCCTGCAACGGTCACCCGCCCTGCGCGGATCCATTCCTCCACTGTGCGGCGCGAGGCAAGTCCCGCCTCGGCCAGCAATTTCTGCAGTCTGATCATGCAATCATTCGAGTCAGGCATAAGCAAATGACCACTCCGGGTCTTGTGGGCCACCGGCGGGCGGCGTAGAAAGCCAGACCATGATTTACGACAGCATACTCGGCACCATCGGCAAAACGCCGGTAGTGCGCATCAACCGCCTCGCGCCCCGCAACGTCACGATGTTCGTGAAGTGCGAGTCCTTCAACCCTATGTCGTCGGTGAAAGACCGGCTGGCAATCGGGATCATCGAGGATGCCGAACGCCGCGGCACACTCAAGCCGGGCCAGACGGTGGTGGAAGCCACCTCCGGCAATACCGGCATTGCACTTGCCATGGTCTGCGCCGCCAAGGGCTATCCGTTCGTGGCCGTCATGACGGAGACCTTTTCCGTGGAGCGGCGCAAGCTCATGCGCATGCTGGGCGCGAAGGTGATACTGACGACCGCCGCCGAACGCGGCACCGGCATGGTGCGCAAGGCGGAGCAACTGGCCGCCAAGCACGGCTGGTTCCTGGCGCGGCAGTTCGAGAACGAGGCCAATCCCGCCTATCACCGCAACACCACCGGGCCGGAGATCCTGCAGGACTTCGTGGGCCGGCGGCTCGACTTCTTCGTCACCGGCTGGGGCACCGGCGGCACGCTCACGGGTGCAGGCGAGGTTTTGCGCCTGGCACGGCCGCAGGTGCAGATCGTCGCCGCCGAACCCGCCGGCGCGGCGATGCTGGCCGGTAATCCCTGGAGCCCACACAAGATCCAGGGCTGGACACCGGACTTCGTGCCGGCGGTGCTCAAGCGCGAGGTTGCCCATCGCATGGTGACCGTCAGCGACGCGGAGGCCATGGAGAATGCGCGCGCGCTGGCGCGCAGCGAGGGTATCTTCTGCGGTATTTCCTCGGGCGGCACCTTCGCGGCGGCGTTGAAGGTGGCCGCCGACGCCCCGCAGGGGTCGGTGATCCTGGCGATGCTGCCCGACACGGGCGAGCGCTATCTGTCGACACCACTGTTCGAAGGCATCGCCGAAGGCAGCGACCCGGAGCCTTGAGAAGGCTCCGCGATTCGCAGCGGCATTACTTTTCCAGACGGCAATGACTGCGCGGCGCTACGCAGCCCTGCCCGATCCGTTTCCGATGTGGCGCGGAGGCGTGCTGCACGGCGGGCGCCTCGCCTTCGAGACCTGGGGGACCCTCAACGCGGCGCGTGACAACGCGGTGCTGCTGTTTACGGGCCTGTCGGCCTCAGCGCATGCAGCCTCTTCGCCGGCCGACCCGAGCGATGGTTGGTGGCAGGGCATGGTTGGCCCGGGACTGGCCATCGACAGCGATCTCTACTTCATCATCTGCGTCAATTCACTGGGCAGCTGCTTCGGCTCCAGCGGCGCGGCCTCGATCGACCCGGCCACCGGCAAGACCTACCGGCTGAGCTTCCCCGACCTGTCGGTCGAGGACATTGCACGCGCCGGCTACGAGTCGGCGCGGACACTCGGGATTGAACGGCTGGACACCATCATGGGACCGTCGCTCGGCGGCATGGTGGTGCTGGCTTTTGCGGCGCTGTTCCCGGGCGCAGCCCGCCGGCTGCTGTGCATCTCCGGCACTGCCGCCGCTGCACCCTTCACCATCGCGCTGCGCTCCATCCAGCGCGAGGCGATTCTCAACGACCCCAACTGGGCGGGCGGCAACTACTCCGCTGAGCGTCCGCCGTCGGCCGGCCAGGCACTGGCGCGCAAGCTCGGCACGGTGACCTACCGCTCGGCGGCGGAGTGGCAGCAGCGCTTCGGCCGCGACCCGATCCGCGACGACATGCGGCGCGACACGCCTTTTGCACCGGAGTTCGCGGTGCAGGGCTACCTGGAAAGCCTGGCGCAGCGCTTCGTGAGCGCCTTCGACGCCAACTGCTATCTCTACCTGTCGCGCGCAATGGATCGTTTCGAACTGACCCGTCACGGCGAGCCGGTGGAGCTGATGCGGCGCGCCCGCCTGGAGCAGGCGCTGGTGATCGGCGTGCAGTCGGACCTGCTCTTTTCCATCAGCGAGCAGCAGGCCATCGCGCAGATGCTGGAAAAAGCCGGCGTGCCGACACGTTTTGCGTCGCTGTCGTGCATCGAGGGACACGACGCCTTCCTGGTGGATATCGCTGCTTTCGGCGGCGAGATCGGCGGCTTCCTGGCGCGGCGCTGACCCGCCCTGTTCAGGAGCACCCTTGTTCCGAACACCGGATGGTTATGCGCGGCCCCGCTCGCCTCCTCTGTGCATCGGGTGTGTCAGGTTGCCGGCCGGATCCCGGAGACCACTGCGGCGATTCCCTGTTGGAGCAAAGACCAGTCGAAGCCCACGACCAGGGCCTTGTATCCTTTTGCCATCATTGCCTTTGCCCGCTCTGCTGTGGGCGCCACGCCCCCCAGAGCGACCGGGCTGGCGAGGATGGTGGACTCGAGTTTCAGGATTGCCGCCTGTACCGTCGGGTCATCCGTGCGGCCCTTCAGGCCCATGCTGGTGGCGAGGTCCCCGGGGCCGATGAAAACCAGGTCCAGTCCCGGAGTCGAAACGACCTCGTCGATCGTGTCGAGTGCATCGATGTGCTCGACGGTGCCGATGGCCAGTACTTCGTCGTTGGCGCTGTTGAGGTACTGCCGCATGGAGACGTCCCACCTCAAGGGGGCGTAGAACGGTCCCCAGAATCGCTCGCCCTCGGGGGGATATCGGACGGCACGCGCGACGGCTTGCGCATCCGCCCGGCGCGTGGTCATGGGAAAGCACACCCCCATGGCACCCAGATCAAGCGGCAATTTCGCATGCCATGCGGACGCAGCCGGGACGCGGACCAGCGGCACCAGGGGCGTACCGGCGGTCGCCACGATCATCGCGTGGGCCGCAGCCGCGTCTATCGGTCCGTGCTCCATGTCGATGATGATCCAGTCGAGCCCGGATCGCCCCATGACCTGCACGGTCTGCACGGATGGAATCGTGGCGATGGCGCCGAGGGTGCAACGTCCGTCCCGCCACGATTGCTTCAGCCGGTTGAGCTTGCGCTCCGATTCGCCATGTCGATCCGTGGATGTATCAGTCACCTTGAGTTACCTCAATACGGGGCGCGGTGGCACAGGCAAATGCGCGATCAGAAGTCCGGTGGCGTGCATACCGGACAAATCCAACTCAGCGCGCCTGCGCATCGCGGAGCTGCCGGCAGGCATCGAGCAGCCGGTTGACTTGCGCGAAGCGTGGGCTATGAGCCGTGTCCTGCAACTCCTCATCGAGCCGCACGGCCTCCTGCAGCAGGGGCACTGCCTGGTCCGTGTGATGCATGCGAAACTGAGCCTCGCCCGACAGGCCAAGGCTGCGCGAAGTGAAATTGACCAGATAGGGCGCGGCATCGCTTGCCGCCATGCGCGCACGCAGACTATCGGCGCGCTTGCCGGCACCATCGAAGTCCGCGCCCAGCATGGCAATCCGCGCCCGCTCGAGTTCGACGTCGAGCCGGATCGGAGCAAGCGCATCCACCCCTGCACCCAACGCCGTCGTGTCGAGGGCGGCCACGGCATCGGCAAGTCTGCCGGTTGCCGCGGCGAGTCGCGCGCGCGCCAGCAGCGCGTCGTTCAAGCGCTTCGAGCCTGCGAGGTCCTTGACGCTGGCGCGGATCTCGGCCGCTTCCTTCAGATCCGCGCTCGCCGCGTCGAACGTACCGGCGCTGATTTCAGCATCGGCACGCGCCTCCAGCATCTGCGCGAGCATGCGTGTGGGCCCTCGCTCCCGGTCCCGCACGCGGCGCAGCTCGATTGCACGGTTGAGGGCCGCGATGGCATCGGCCGGATTGCCGAATAGGAGCAGGGACTTGCCCAGTTCAAGGAGCACGCGCGGCGTATGAAATCCTTCCGCCGGCCCCTGCGTGCGCTGCGCCAGATCCAGAGCCTGACGCAGCAGCTGCAGTCCCTCGCGCGGACGACCGGTCCGCGCCAGGAACCCACCGAGGCGCAGCTGTGATTCCAACACGTTCTCGTGCTGCTCTCCGTCAAACTGCCGGGCGGTGTCGAGTGCACGCCGGTAGTTTTGCTCCGCGAGAGGATACTCGCCCAGGCCGTTTTGCGCTTGCGCAAGGTAGGAGTAGAGGATTGGCAGTGCGCGCTTGATGTTGCTGCCGGGGATGGACTGCGATACCGACAGCGCCTCGGTCAGGACGCGCTCTGCATCCCGGTTTTCATCGCGAGCCGTATGCGCGATACCCTGCATGCCCAACGCATTTGCCAGGTTGATGGTGGCTGGCTGCCGCCGCAACAACTCGACCGCCTGTCGCGCGAAGCGGATCGTCTTTTCCAGATCCGCGCTCTGATGAATCTCCGCCTGCCGCAGGTAGAAGTCGGCGCGGGTCTTCGAGCTGAAGTCGTGGGCGCCATTGAGAATGCGGCCGGCCTCGTCCAGGACCGACGATTCTTCGTCTGGGGTAGAGGACTCGTACAGAGTGCCCGCCAGGTCCACGAGTGCCTCGGCGACGCGCACATCATTGGGACCGTAGAGTTCCTTCGCCACGTTGACCCTGTCCCGACTCAGCTCCGCGCCCTTGTCAGCCAGGCCCAGGTCATCCGAGTACAGCGTCGCGAGAGTTGCGAGCACGCGCAGTCGCGCCAGTGGTGCATCGCGCAGTTTGGCGTCGACCTGACTCGCGCTGGCATCGAGCAACTCCCGCGCCGTGCGGTTGCGCGCCTTGACCGGGTCCGCGCCTGAACTTGAGTTCGATTCGAAGATGCTGGTCAGGAATTCCTGGGTGGCAGCGGCGACTTGCGCCTCGCGTTCCGCAACTTGCGCCTGCCACAGCGCGACCGCAAGCCCCGCGACAAGAGCCAGGACGGCGCCCGCCGCCAGGGATACGGGCACGCGATGACGGGCGACGAATTTGCCTATGCGGTACCAGCGGCGGTCCGGGCGCGCGGCGAGCGGCTCGTTACGCAGATAGTGCTGCAGGTCCTGCCACAACGCGTCCGCCGAGGCGTAGCGCTCGCGTGGATCCTGCTTCAGCGCCTTGGCCACCACGGTGTCCAGATCGCCCTTGAGGGCGTGTCGCAATCGCTCTGGGGTGGTGTCACGCAGGCGAGCCTGTTCTTCGGTGCACGGTGCACGGCTCGGCGGCAGTGACACGCCGGCGAGGATGGCTTTCTCCAGCGCGTGCCGTGTGCGGCGAGCGGGTCCGTAAGGACTCAATCCCGTCAGCAGTTCGTACAGCACGACGCCGGCCGCATAGACGTCGGTCGCAGTGGTGATGGACGCGCCGCTGATCTGTTCCGGTGCCGAGTAGTCCGGCGTGAACGCCGGACCGAACTCGGTGACAGCGCCCGCCTCACCTTCCACGCCTGCTCGCGCGCCGCCGGGGGCCGACAGCAGCTTGGCGATGCCGAAGTCCAGCAGCCGCACTTCGCCGGCGTCGGTCACCAGGATGTTCGACGGTTTGAGGTCGCGATGCACCACCAGGTTGCTGTGCGCGAAGTGCACGGCGCGCAACACCTGGCCGAACAGCTCCACCCGCGAGCGCACGTCGAGGCGCCGCGCGTCGCAGTAGGTCAAGAGCGGCGTACCGGCGACAAATTCCAGCGCGATGTAGGGCTGGCCGTCGGCGACGCCGGCATCGTAGAGGCGCGCAATGTGCGGATGGGTCAAGCGCGCCAGAATTTCCCGCTCGCGCGCGAAGCGCGCCAGCAGGGCGTCGCTGTGCGCACCGGGGTGCAGCAGCTTCAGTGCCACCGGGCGCTCGATCAGGTTATCGGCGCGGTGTGCGCGATAGACGATGCCCATGCCGCCGCGTCCGGCCTCGTGCTCGATCACGTAGGCGCCCACGACGGTGCCGGGGGGCAGCGCCGAACCGGACTCCTCCGCTGCCGGACCGTCCAGGGTCAGCGGTGCGAGCGTGGCGAGAAAGTCCCCGGTCTCGACCGCAGCGGCGTGACCCAACAGGTGGCGCAGGGTGTCCTGCAGGTCGGGGTCGCGCGCTCCCAGGGTCGCAAGCCACGCGGCACGTGCGCCGGCTTCAATCTCCAGCGCCTCGTCCAGCAGCGCCGACACACGCGGCCACACGGTGGGATCAACTTGCATGGGACTGCGGCTCGCTCCCCTTGCCGCGATACTGCCGCGCCATCAGCCGCCCGCGCAAGCGGCACGTGCACCGGGGCACGAGGTCCCTTGGCGCGCCGCTACCGCATTGGAGCGCCCGATCCCCGATGTCCGGTTTGCCGTTCGGATTGCGTGAAGGGTGTTGGGAGGGCTGCGATTTGCAGCCGGCACAGTGGGCAGCCCACGTGACAACGGCGGTCTTGCGGCACGACAGCAACGGGAGGGGTTATGTCTGGATCTTCGCTCCGCAGGGGACTTCTGGCGTGCGCACTGCTGGCGCGCAGCGCGCTGTGCTCGCAGGACCCTGGTCTGCGCCTGGGTCCCGCCGATGGCGGGCAGCCGCTGCCGGGGCTGACCGCGGTGGAAACGGCGATCTTCAGCGAGGCCTTCCAGCGCATGGTGCAACTGGAGGCGGTATGCGATACCTGCGCTGATCTGACACTCGGTGCCCATACGGATCCGGCGCAGGCAAACCTGGTCACCCAGACCAACTCGGCCGGACTGGGGATCCGCTTCAACGGCGATCAGTGCAGTGTGTGTCACAACCAGCCCGCGGTCGGGGGTTCGGGCGGCTTCATGGTCCCCAACCCGGGGGCGGCGCCAGCGCAGCAGCGGCGGCCGGAAAACCCCATGTTCGACCTCATTGCGCATCGCAAGGGGGCGATCAACACGGTGCCGTCCTTCATCACGCGCTACGGCCCGATCCGCGAGGTGCGGTTCGTGCGCCGCCCGGACGGCAGTGCCGACGGCGGGGTTCATCAGTTGTTCACGGTTGTGGGACGCAGCGATGTCTTTCCGCCTGGACAGGCCGATACCTGCAACAGCGAGGTGATGGCGCAGCCGGACTTCGAGCAGGAGTTGCAGCGCAACAACCTGCGCTTCCGCATCCCGCTGCAGCTGTTTGGTCTGGGGATCATCGACGGTATCCAGGATCGGGAGATCCTCGCCAGGCACGCGGCGAGTGCGGCGATGCGGGCCCGGCTGGGCATTGTGGGCGTGGCCAACCGCAGCGGCAACGACGGCACCATCACCCGCTTCGGCTGGAAGGCGCAGAACAAGTCGCTGGCGGTGTTTTCCGGTGAGGCCTACAACGTCGAGATGGGCGTGACCAACGACGTGTTTCCACAGGCGACGGATGAGACGCCGCAATGCCTGGCCAACAAGAGCGAACCCAACGACATCCTGCGGACCGATGCCGACGACTCACGCAACCAGAGTTACTACGACGCCCACCACCAGGCCTCCGACTGGCTGATGTTTTCCATGTTCATGCGCCTGCTGGATGCGCCGCGCCCGGCACCGCTCAGCGCCAGCGCGCAGCGCGGCAAGCTGCTGTTCGGCGAAGGTCCGCAACTGCCCGGGATCGGTTGTGTAGGTTGTCATACCGCGGCGATGGTCACTCCGGCGCAGAGCGAGACCCCGGCACTGCAGAATGTCACTGCGCGCCTGTACTCGGACCTGCTGATACACCACATGGGACGCAACCTGGCCGACGACATCACCCAGGGCAAGGCGAGCGGCGACATGTTCCGCACCACGCCGCTGTGGGGTGTGGGTCAGCGACGATTCTTCCTCCACGATGGCCGCACCGACGACCTGCTCAAGGCGATCCACGTTCACTACTCGCCGCCCGCGGACTGCGATCGCGAGCGGGGCCGCGCGGAGAGCCGCGATGGCGGTGAGCAGAACTGCTACGGACCGTCGGAGGCCAACACGGTCGTGCTCGCCTTCCGGGCGCTGTCGGATGCGGACCAGCAGGCGATCCTGGATTTCCTGCGTGCCCTGTGATCCCCGCGCGCTCAATGCATGAGCGCCCGGTTAGTTTGGAGCGCGCGGTGAGTATGGGTAGCCCACAGGGGTGCACGGCGGATGCACATTCAGGAGGCGAGCGAGGCGTGCAGCAGGACGCGGGCCTTCTCCCAGTCGCGTCGCGCGGTACGTTCAGCGACGCCCATGGCGCCGGCAATTTCCTCGAACGTCATCCCCGCGAAGTATTTCATCTCCACGACCCGGGCCAGACGCCCATCGAGCCGCTCCAGCTCATCGAGGGCGTCGTTGAGGCGCATGACGTGCTCGGCGCCCTGAGTAGGTACGGGCTCCAGTTCCGGGGAGAGGCTGACCTTGATCTGGTCGCCGCCGCGCCGCCCGGCGCCGCGCTGGCGCAGCAGGTCGACGACGATCGAACGCATGGCACGTGCCGCGTAGCCGAGGAACAGCGCGCGGTCTTCGGCTGTGAAGCCCGGAACACGAACCACGCGGAGGTAGCACTCGTGCACCAGCACGGTGGTGTCCAGGTTGGTGACCGGCGCGGATCGGCGCAGGCGCTGGTGCGCCAGGGAGCGCAGCTGCGCGTAGGTTGCTTCGAACAGGCGGTCGACGGCACCGGGTTCGTTGCGACGGACGGCGGCGAGCAGCTGGGGCAGGGTTTCCATTGCGGACATTGTGGCGGGCAGGCCGTGACAGTGGCAACCGCGGAGGTCGTAGGGGTGGCGCGAATGGCAGGGGGAAACTGACGTGACGCTCAATCGGCGAGACTTCGTGTCGAAAGTGGGTTGGGGGGCGGTCGCGGCTGCGGGCGCGCGTACCGTGACAGCGCTGCCGGCAGCCACGGTGGCGACGACGGCCGCGCAAACGGCCGACGCGGCGGCGATGACCGCTGCCGCGGTGGACTACGCCGACTGGGCGGCGGTCAAGGGACAGTTCCGCCTCGATCCGCAGTGGCTGCACCTGTCGCAGTTCTTCATGGTGTCGCATCCGCGCCCGGTGCGCGCGGCCATCGAGCGCTTCCGCGACCAGCTCGACGCCAATCCCTTCGCGACCGTAAAACGCGGCATGGGCTTCGATGGCGGGCCGCACGAGGAGAGCTATCCGGCTGCGGTCCAGCGTGCTGCGGCGCGCTATCTGGGCGGTCAGCCGGACGAGGTGGCGCTCACCGACAGCACGACGCAGGGCCTGGCGCTGGTTTACAACGGCCTGACCCTGCGCCCCGGTGAGGAGATCCTCACCACGACCCACGATCATTACGTACACCACGAAGCGATTCGCTTCGCCAGCGAGCGCAGCGGCGCCAGTTGGCGCCGCATCGCGCTGTACGATGAATCCGCAACGGCGTCGGCGGAGCAGATGGTGGAGCGCCTGCGCGCGGCGATCCGCCCGCAGACGCGCGTCATCGGTCTCACCTGGGTGCATTCCTGTTCCGGGGTGAAACTGCCGGTGCGCGCGCTGGCGCAGACGATTGCCGACACGAATCAAAAGCGTGACGAGCAGGATCGGGTGTTGCTGGTGCTCGACGCCGTGCATGGTTTTGGCAACCAGCCCGAGGCAGCCGCCGGACTCGGTTGCGATTTCCTCGCATCCAGCGGTCACAAGTGGATCTTCGCGCCCCGGGGTACCGGGCTGCTGTGGGCGCCGGCCCGGAACTGGCCGCTGCTGCGTCCGACCATTCCGACCGCCTACGATCCCGGGCCGAAGCTGGCCTGGGAGGACGGCCGGCTGCCGGGGCCGACGCGAGCGGCCTGGATTTCGCCCGGCGGCTTCAAGGCCTACGAGCACCAGTGGGCGATGGCGGAGGCGTTCGAGTTCCACGCCCGCATCGGGCGGGAGCGTGCCGCCGCACGCATCGCTGCCCTGAACACGCAATGCAAGGAGGGTCTGGCGCGTATCCCCGGGGTGCGCGTGCTGACTCCCATGGCAACGTCCCTGTCGGCGGGCATTATCTGCTTCGAGGTGCGCGGTCAGACGGCGGAACAGACGGTGCGCGGTCTGCTGGGGCGCAAGGTCATCGCGTCCAGCTCACCGTACAAAGTCAGTTACGCGCGGCTGGCGCCGAGCCTGGTCAATGACGAGCGCGAGATCGACGCCGCGATACGGGCGGTGCGCAAGATCGTGTGAGCGGACATGGGTAGCAGGCCGGCTGCCACAGTGGCCAGGTCGGGCAACGGAACCGTGCGCTCCACTTCGCGCGCGCAGCCCATCGATCCCTGGCCAAGCACTACCGGAGTCAAAGCATGAAGCGCTACTTGCTCTATCTCGCAGTCTTTGTTGGCGGCGTAACGCTTGGATTGGCCGGGTCCCGGGTCGTTCCGGCGCAGACCAGTAGTGGCGGCTATTCCACGAAGATGCTGCTGCGTGCGGACCTCGAGAACCTTCCGGGCCAGGAGGTGCTGATTTTCGCAAGCGACTGGCCGCCCGGCAGCAAGCTGTCGATGCACACTCATCCGGACGGACACGAATTCGTTTATGTCATCGAAGGCGAGCAGACCTTCCATTTCCAGGGAGGTGCCCGCAAGACGGTGAGAAGTGGCGAGGTGCTCTACACGCAGCCGAATACGGCGCACTTCGGCGAGAACGCTACGGCGATGCCGTTGAAGGCGATCGTGTTCCGGATCAAACCGAAGGCACAGCCAATCAGCGTCGAGGTGAGTAAATAGCGATGAGCATGCCGCCACGGCCTGACGAGCGTTGCAGGAGCCGCTGATGCCCGGTAGTGCCACCCGCAAGCACCCGCTGCTGGCATCGAGTCTTGCCGCTGCGATCGGGATAGGCGCGTGTTCATCGAAGATGCCGCCGACGGCGACCCCGGCGGCCCAGCCGTTTCATCCGACCGCCACGATCCAGGAACTGATGGAGGAGCAGGTCGACCCGTCCGCCGACGCCCTGTGGGATTCTGTGGCCATCATCGAGTCCCAGTCGGGGACCGAGGACCGCCACCCACGAACGGATGCCGAGTGGCACGCGGTTCGCACTCGTGCCGTTACGCTGATCGAGGCCACGAATCTGCTGAGCATACCGGGGCGTCGGGTCAGGAGCGGCGAAGCGGCGGGCGGGCCGGGCGAATTGCCTCCCGCCGAGATACAGCGGCGAATCGACGCGAGTCCCGACACTTTCGTCCGGTTTGCCGGCGTGCTCCAGGAAGCCGCACGGCAGGCTCTGGTCGCGATCGACGCCAGGAACGCCCAGGGTCTGATGGATGCCGGCGCGGTCATCGACGTGGCCTGTGAGTCGTGCCACCTGACCTATTGGTATCCCGATCAGCGGCGCCGTTGAGTGCTGAGTGCGGAGGCTTGCCGAGCGAGGACATGAATTTCCTGGATACACTTTGCGCCTGGCTGGGTGCCACCACGGCAAGCCAGACGATCAAGACGGCGGAATGGATCATTCCGGCGGTGCAGTTGGTGCATATTCTTGCCGTCGCCAGCGTCATGACGTCGGTGCTGATGATCGACCTGCGACTGCTGGGTCTGCGCGCGCGTGAGCTGACGGTCGCATCGACCGTGAACCGCTTCCTGCCCAACCTGTGGGGCTCGCTCCCCGTGCTCCTGGTCACGGGCGCGACACTGATCACTGCCGAGCCGGCGCGGACCCTGAGGAATCCGACATTCTTTCTGAAGATGGCGCTACTGCTTGCGGCGGTGGCCGTCACGCTGACCTGTCAGCTCCCGTTGCGACGGGATGCGACGTTCTGGGAGCGCAGTGCCGGCCGACGGCGGGCGATCCGCTTGGCGGCCATCGTGTCGCTTGCGCTGTGGATTTCCATCGTCTTCGCAGGGCGTTGGATCGCCTACACCCGGGGGGCTTGAGGTGCTACACGCCTGGCTGCAATCCCTCCAGGACAGCACCCTGGCGAGCGCGATCCGTGAAGGGGATAGACTGTTTCCCTGGATCGAAGGTGCGCACGTGCTGGCCATGACGCTGGTGATCGGGTCGATCGCGATCGTCGATCTGCGGCTGATCGGCCTGACGTCACGCGAGCGCGGGGTCACGCAGATGACGACACTCGCGCTGCCGATAACCTGGTCGGCCTTTGTCGCCGCGGTCATCACGGGGGGTCTGCTGTTCTCCTCGAACGCGACCGTCTACGCCCACAACGCCTGTCTCCAGGCCAAGCTGGCGCTGCTGGGACTCGCCGGGATGAATATGGGCGCCTACCACCTGTTGCTGGGCAAGGATGCGGCTGCCTGGCGCACTGCGGCGCTGACTCCCTGGCGCGCCCGCGTCGTCGGGGGTATATCGCTGTGCCTGTGGATCGCTATCGCCGCCTGCGGCCGCTGGATCGGTTTCACGCTCAGTGCGCATGGGTAAAGCAGATTTGCCTTGCCTCACGCCCGCGGCGACCCAGGTTCCGGGCATCTATCTGGCAACGGCCCCGAACGGCGTGCCGTCGCCGCGGGTTGCGGACACAAATAGCCCGCCTTTGGTGCCATCGCGCATGGGGTGGACGACGACGACGATTGCATCGCCCACACGCACGGTTTTGGGATTCCAGCCGCCGTGGAACAACTGCGACGGCGAGCCCATTTCAACACTCCATTCCACCGGACCGGACTTGTCGGGAACCACGACCTGTATCCAGCAGTGGGGGTTGGTCCACTGGAATTGCCTGACCGTACCGTTCAGTGTCACGGACACCTTGTCATCGAACATGGCGCCCGAGTGGTGCGCCAGCGCGGGCGCCATGAGTGCCCCTGCCATCAAGGCGCACCCGCATTTCCAGCTGGCACGCCTGCTTTGCCGCCCGTAGTGCACGCCCATGAGGACCTCGTGCTATGGATTCGTGATGATCAATTTCCCGTCTATCAACTGATTACGGTCATTCTCGACACAATCGAAAGGAATCATGCGATTCACCCCGGTCACGCGTCGAAATTGCAGGGTCAATATCCACGGCGCGGCGAGCGTCGCCGGGTCGTCGATGCGCAGCTGCTCTTCCAGGGTGTCCGCGTCGATCCGCCGCAAGCGCTCGGTGAAATGCGCAGCGTCGCTGAGCATTGCAAACCAGGCCCGCGGCGCAAGCGGTTCCGAGGCAGTGCGCGCCACGGTGTCGATGACCAGTGTCTGCCCTTCCCAGTGGCCGATGGAATCCCCCAAGGGCGTGGGCCAAAGATCGTCGCCGGCGGGATGCGGCCGGCCGTCGGTGTAGACGTGACGGACCTGCCCGTTCTCGAATATCAGCAGGGTCTCTTCCGGCAGGGTCGCGATCTGAAATTGCTGCGGACCTTCCATCAGCGCGGGGAAACTGCGGGTACACGCCTTGAAAGTTGCGTTGCGGGTTGCCAGTGCAGCCTTGTCCTGCAGGGCTGCCTGATATTTTGCGGCCCACTGGGCGTTGTACGGCGGGGGCCGCATCAGTTGCAGTTTTTCCTTGAGTTCCTGTTCACCGCCCGCTGGGCGACCGGAAATGCCGAGACTCCAGGCAGCGCTGACCCACAATCCGGTCCAGTCCGGCAGGCGTGCAAACTGCGTGACGCGCGCGGAGGATCTCGTGGCGGCAGTTGCGGCAGTTGCGGCAGTTGCGGCAGTTGCGGCGGTCGCAGCGCTCGCGGCGGTTGTGGCAGCGGTGGCGGTTGGCGCGGCGGCCGCGGCGGTCGTGGCAGCGGCGGCGGTTGGCGCGGCGGCCGCGGCGCAGGCCAGCGCCAGTATCGCCACTGCCAACGGTACGCTTCGCATGAGTACCCCCGGACCTTTCCATACCATATCCTTCGTAGGACGCGCCAGTATCTGCCCAGTTCCGGCCGGGCTTCTGCACGTCTCTACTGCTGCGTATAACGTATTTTGCGGCTGAAGGCGGCCAGCGCTCAGGGTATTAAGTTCACTGGGCCCACTGGGTGGGCCGCTGCGGCGCATAATGGCGCTGAGGGTCGGGAAGCCATAGAAGAACAAAGCCAGAACCTTCGGGGATAGGGAACATCGTGGAACGCAGACTGCACACCCGGCACCGCGCCCGAACCATCGTGTACATCACGGTGCCGGGCGGCCGACGCAAGCTGTGCAAGGCCGTCAACCTGAGCGCCACCGGAGTGTTCATCGAAACTTCCAACCTGGGGCTGCGCAAGGGACAGCAGGTGGTGCTGTCGTTCGCAATCTCCCTGGGCGAGATCACCAAGTTGCACCGGCGCACGGCCGTCGTCGCGCATGTCTCGCGCGGGGGCACCGGGTTGATGATGGAGACCTACGCGCAGGCGGCGGTGCGCTGAGGCGCAAACAGGCACGACCCGTCCAGCGACGCTTCCCGCGCCGCGAAATTCACGCTGCGGCGCTTGGTGCGCGCGCGCCACTCCCGCAGGCAACCCGCGCCGGCGTCCGCTGGTATCATCGCACCAACGGCCTGCGCGCAGGGGTGCCCCATGAAGTATCCACTCTCACTGTCGCGCCGCGACCTGCTCGGGCGTCTCGCGGCGGGACTGTCGCTTGCCTCGCTGGCGGCGGCCGATCGCCGCGCGCATGCCGCCGCGGAATCCGCCTCCCGCCGTGCCCAGGGCGCCACGGCTGCCGACATCCCGCTGCTCGATCCCAACTCGCCGCCGGCGAAAGCGGTGGGCTATGTCGAGGACGCGCATGCGGCAGGCGCCGTCGCGCAGGGCAATACCTGCGCCAGCTGCGCGCTCTACCAAGGCAGCTACGGCTCGACCCAGGGGGAATGTCAGCTGTTCAAGGATCGGACGGTGAAGGCGGCGGGCTGGTGCAAGTCCTGGGCGCCGCAGATGTGAGCGGCGGGTGCCATGATCCAGCAGGCCGACCGTTCGGGCTAAGGCCGGTTGCCTTCACGTTTGACCAGCTGGATTGCATTCTCGGGACACGCTGCAACGCATAGTCCGCACGCGTGGCACTGATCGGCTCTGACAGGGACGGCCTGATGCCGTCCATGCACCAGGGCCTTCAGGCGGCCCCGCAGCGACAGGGCCGACCACTGTTCCCGGGTGAGCGTGGCGAGCTCGAATACCTGATATGGACAGACCCGCAGGCAATCGGCCTTACCCTCGCAACGCTCGCGGTCGATTACCGGCCCGAACACACCGGGGGGTTGCTGGCAACTCACCGCGCAGCCGCGATCAGCTGAAACACGGGCCGGTTTCGCGCACCTCGATCTGGGCCCACTGCGCGGCCGGACACTGGCGCGCGTACTCGAGCGCCTCCTCGCGGGTGCGGCAGTCGAGCAGGAAGAATCCACCGATGAACTCACGGGCCTCGGTGAACGGACCGTCGACGATGCCGGGCTGCCCGCGGGCGGATACGCGCGCGGCATCGCGCCGCAGCGATTCGACCGCCAGCAGCACGCCGCGGCGCTTGAGGTCGGCGGCGTAGTCGACCATGCGCTGGTAGACCGCCTGCCCCTGCTCGGCGGTGCGCGCTTCGCGCTGTCCCTCGGGCTCGACGATCAGCAACACATAACTCATGCGGGTCTCCGGCAGGCGGCGGCCCGCTCCAGCAGCAGGCGTCGCTCGCGCGCATTCTGGGTGAGCGCGGCCGCCCGTTCAAATTCCTGCTGGGCCTCGGCGTGGCGCCCGAGCTTCACCAGCAGGTCGCCGCGCACGCCGGGGAGCAGGTGGTAGGCGCGCAGCGTGCCCTCCTGTTCCAGCTGATCGGCGAGTTCCAGTCCGGCCGCGGGACCATAGGCCATGGACACGGCCACGGCGCGGTTCAGTTCCACCACCGCAGAGGCGGTGCTGCGCGCAAGCTGATCGTAGAGCGCGGTGATGTAGACCCAGTCTGTGTCGGCGGGGCTTGCGGCACGGACGTGACAAGCGGCGATCGCGGCCTGCAGGACGTAGGGCCCGCGCTCGCGCCCGTCGCTGTGCACTTCGGCGCGCGCCAGCGCCGCCAGGCCGCGCTGGATCAGCAGCCGGTCCCAACGTGACCGATCCTGCTCCATCAGCAGTATCGGCGCTCCATCCGCGCCGGTGCGGGCGCGGGTGCGCGAGGCCTGGATTTCCATCAGCGCCACCAGGCCGTGCACCTCGGGCTCCCGCGGTGCAAGCTCCGCGAGGATCCTGCCCAGGCGCAAGGCCTCCTCGCACAGCGCCGGGCGCATCCAGTCATCCCCGGCGGTCGCCGCATAGCCTTCGTTGAACACCAGGTAGATGACTTCCAGCACGGAGCACAGGCGGCCGTTGAGCTCTTGGGCACGCGGTACCTCGAACGGCACCTGTGCTTCGCTCAGGGTGCGCTTGGCGCGCACGATGCGCTGCGCGACGGTCGGCTCCGACACCAGGAATGCGCGGGCGATCTCCGCGGTCGTAAGTCCGGCGACCAGCTTGAGTGTCAGGGCGATCCGCGCCTCGCGTGACAGCAGCGGATGGCAGGCAACGAACATGAGCCGCAGCAGGTCGTCGGCGATGTCGTCGGTCGCGGCCGCCTCGCTGGCCGCACGCAGGTCCGCTTCGTGCATGTCAGCCTCGTAGCCGAGCGCCTGGTGGGTGCGCTCGAGCATCGGTGCGCGGCGCAGATGATCGAGCGCGCGGTTCTTCGCCACCGACATCAGCCAGGCGCCCGGGCGCTCGGGAATGCCGGCGCGCGGCCACTGCTCCAGTGCCGTCACCAGCGCGTCGTGCGCGAATTCCTCCGCCAGGTCCAGGTCGCGCAGCAGCCGCGCCACCCCGGCGATCACCCGTGCCGATTCGATGCGCCACACCGCATCGATGGCGCGGCGCGCGGCATGCTCGGTGTCCGGCGCCGCCGGGCCGTCGCTGTGCCGCGCCTGGCCGGTGCCGGGCGCCGCCGCAAACGCTGGATCCTGGTGCTCCATGACGGCGGATAACAACATCGCGGCGCCAGCGGTGCAAGTCAGTGGCTCCAGGGCGGGCATGCGGTGCGCGCGGCGGCGTGCGCGCGGCTCAGGGCGATCCAGGCGCACGGGTCGCGGCGGTGGCGCGTGCGAGCTGACACTCTTCCTGGGCGCGCAGTTCCGGGCTGAGGTTGGCGCCGAAGTCTTCGGCATCGAACACGCGGCGGATCTCGATTTCCTGGGTCTGGCTGCGGAACGGCGAGCGGCGGATCCACTCGACCGCCTCGTCAAGTGAGCGCACCTGCCACAGCCAGTAGCCTGCAATCAGCTCCTTGGTCTCGGTGAAGGGGCCGTCGAGGACACGGGCTGTGCCGCCGCTGAAGCTGACCCGCCGGCCCTGGCTGCTGGGATGCAGGCCGTCCATGCCAAGCAGCACGCCGGCGCGGACCAGTTCCTCGTTGAAGGCAACCATATCCTTGAGTTCCTCGGGGCTGGGCAGTTTCCCGGACTCGGTCTTCTCGTTGGCTCGAACGATCACCATGACGCGCATGTGGCTCTCCGGCAGCTTCCGCCGACCGGCGGAATGCCGGATCGCGGGCTGCGTTCAGGAGTACGACGAATGGGGCGAGCGGATTTCGACAAGCTGCGGCGATTCCTGTCCGCAGGGGCGGAGTATGCGGCCGGCGGGTGCCGGCGGGGCCACGGGTTGGTGCCGGTCGCGGCTGCCGGATGCAATGGTCGGTGCGCGCCTGGCCGCGGCACGGGGCGGCGGACCATCCTCGCGGAGGTGCCCCTTCGAGTACCTTGGTTCGCGGAGGTGTGTATTACATTACACATCAGGCTGTCAGCTGTCGGTTGACCCAGACTCCATCGAAGGGATCCTGTTCATGCGGGCCCGGCGTCGATGCCGGGCGCCGAGCTGCAATGTGGCTCTTACATCCGCACCGCAGCGCCGCCGAACCGCGGTGACGGCGCAGTCGGGATTGTTGTCTACACCCCGGCAACAGGAGTATGTTTCCGGCAAACGGGGAAGAAGAATTCATCGGGACTTGAGCCCGCCCGTCGCAATCAACCCGGCGCCACAGGGTCCGCAGTCTGCGGCTCCTGGCGCTACCTGTACCAACAGAGGAAAAAAATGAAGCTCTTTACTCGCCGATTGACGCCGATCGTGGGGTTGCTGGCCGCACTGGCTGTATGCGCGACGCTGCCGGCCAGCGCGCAGAATACCGAGACCAAGGAGAAGCCGCGCCTGTACACCTACGTGTCCAACTGGGTCATTCCCCGGGGGCGCTGGGAGGACATGCAGAAGGCCGCGCAGGCTAATCAGAAGATCCTGGACGGCGCTGTCGCTGGCGGTTCGATCCTGGGCTACGGTGACAATGAGACCCTGGTGCACCAGCTGGAAGGCCCCACGCACAACGACTGGTGGATAGCCAATTCAATGGCCGGCGTGCTGGGCGTGCTCGATGAATTCTACAAGTCCAAGACGGCGGTTTCGCCGGTGCTGGCGAGCGCCACCAGGCACTGGGACAACATCTACGTCAGCCGCTTCTACGACTGGCGTTCGGGCAGCGTGAAGAGCGGCTATCTGCACGGGGCGGTGTACAAACTCAAGGAGAGCGCACCGGATAACGCCGTCGAAAGCCTGAGCAAGACTTTCGTCGTGCCGTTATTCGAGAAGCTGATGGCCGAGGGTTCGGTGCAGGCTTACCAGGTGGCGGAAGAGGCGATCCATACCAGCGATCCCTCCATGTTCTTCGTGTTCTTCATGACCTCCACGGCCCAGGGGCTCGACAAGACCAACGCTGCGCTGGGTGCGGTGTTCGCGGGGAATCCGATGCTGGGTCCGGCGCTGGGATCGATGGTGGACGGCTCGGCGCACCGCGACAGTCTGGCGCGCACCAACGCCGTGTTCAAATAGACGGCGGCTGAGAACCCGCAACCGCCGCCCGCCGGTGCATCAGCGCCGGCGGGCGGTGCACGGCAAACGGAGCCGCCAAGGCGGCAGTCCGAGAGTCGCGGTCGATGGATTCCTGTATAAGGGGAAGTTCGCGGACCGCGATGACCCTGTGTGGGAGGCGCTGTGAATGGATACACCCTTGCCCTGCTGGTGATGACTGCGTGTGCAGGTCTTGCCCAGGCAGCACCGGCGACACAGGCAACACCGGCGAAGCCCGCGACACACGCGGCACCGGCGAAACCGGCACCCGAGTCCCCCGCCCCGCCGGCAGCGGTCCCCGCGGGTCAGTATCATCTCGACAAGGCCCATGCGAGTCTGACCCTGCGGGTCAATCACATGGGCTTTTCAACCTATTCGACGCGCTTCAGCCGCTTCGATGCGCAGCTGACGTTCGATCCGCGCAACCTGCGCGCTTCCTCGGTGACCGCCACCATCGATGCGACGTCGTTGCAGACGGACGCGTGGCCGAAGATGTGTAGCGACATCCTCGACGGCGCGCAAATGCTCGACACGGCGAAATACCCGCAGATCGTCTTCAAGTCGGAGCGGGTGCGCGTGACCGGCCCGAAATCGATGCAGATCGCGGGCACGCTGACGCTGCGCGGCGTGACCCGGCCGGTGGTGTTGAGTGCAACCTACAACGGCGGCTATGCGGGGATGCCGCAAATGGATCCCCAGGCGCGCATCGGCTTTTCGGCGCACGGCTCGTTCAAGCGCTCGGACTTCGGGATGGGCTTTGGCGTACCCGCGCCGGGAACGCAGATGGGAGTCGGTGATCGGATTGACTTTGCCATCGAAGCCGAGTTCACCGGACCGCCGCTGGCGGCGGCGGCGAAAGACACGCACTGACGGCGCGCGTGCCTGTCGAGCGGTGTCGGGGGTGCCCGCAAGCAAGGCCGGCTGGGTATGTTGGAAGAGGACTGAGAGGGAAAGATCTTCAGCGCCGCGATCGACAGGAACCCCAAGTATGGTGAAGTCTGCTCGAGTGCGAGCTTGACCGCAATGGCGGACAGGGCCGAGGCAATCACGTACCGCTGCACGGAAAGCCATTTGGGCCGCCGCGCAAGATATCGCGCGACTACTCCCGGTGCTCAGAGTGATGCAAAGGTGAGTGGAAAACGCCATTACGACCCGAGTTCCGCCGAGCACAAGACTCTGCCCAAATACCGATCCGTGGTCGCGTTCAATCAAATGAGTGGCGGCGTGCTCGCCCGTGCCAAGGCTCACGCTGCACGCGAACGCAGTAGCCTGAACCGGTCAATTGACGGCGGTTGGCGGCTGTGTCTGCGCAAGCATCGAGCAAGTTGGGGGGTGGCCGACCGACCGGCCGGGACAGCCCAGGAAGACGCGGATCGCGCTGAGAATCTGCAATGAGGTGCTGAGTTTCGTTTGGGCCTCCGTGCATCCGAAGGGTGATGGCCTGCGTATATCTGCGGTATCCGCAAAATCCCCTCGTTCTCGACGGACAAGGGGCGTAACCGTATGGATCCCCCGTAGGAGGGCACCATGAAACCCACCAAGCCTTCAGTCTTACGGCTCCTGCCGCTGGCGGCGATTTTTGCAGTCGGCGGCGCACAGGCTCAATCGCTCAATCCCAATCAAACCGAGGGCTTTTCTCACGGCGGGATTGTCAAGTTCACTTACCAGCAGAACTTTGCCTGCGTACATCAGCCCCGCGACGATCTGGATTACAATGGCATGCTGGCGCAATCGGATGCGGGCGAGTTTCAGACGCCCATATGTCAAGCCGGTATCCAGCCCACGATTGATCCGACTGGACGGCATGCCAGGAAAACGGCAACCCTTTACGTCCTGGTCCCGATGTTCTCACTCGACGGCGATCAGAACCCGGGCGACGCGATCCCCTGTCCGGCAGGGGTCAGGGCCAGCACGCTATGCGGACCTGCCCTCGGCAAGGTGTTGATCCAGCTTTTCGGTGCGGTCCCGGAAGCCTACAAGGCCAAGCCACTGGTGTTCACGGATTGTCCCGGACCGGGGTCGATGCCGGGGACATGCACGATGCATGCTTCCACGGTCGATCTGGGCAAGGTGCTGGTGGCGCTCGGGAAACTGCCTCCTCCGGCCGCGAACGTGTTTCTGCCCACGCCGAATCACAGCCACGTGATCAACAATTCGCGTGCGAACACCGAAAAGGCGATCTGGTGGGAAGTGAAGCCGGTGCTGGTAACCGAGCCGTCCGTATGGCCGGATCAGGCTGGCGATGTTGGAATAACCTCAGTCCGCAAAATGGACGAGGCCGAGCAGCGAGGCCAGGCGGTCGAGGTGCCTTCCAATTTCTTCCTGTTCTTCAGCTCGAAATCCATGCAAGACATGCACGACGACGACGATTAGCGAAAGATGCGCCGTTGCGCCTGAAGGCGGTGAATACGGGGGCGCGCTAATCGAACAGGCATGGCAAGGCTCGCGGCAGGCGAAGTAATGGACGCTACCGCCGCGAGTTTTGCCGCCCCGGCGGCAGAACGAGCGGCGATCAGCGCTACGTGCGCACGAATCGGTAATGCGCCACCAGCCATTCCTGGCCGTTGCGGTAGCCGAAAGTTTCGGCGCAGGCCATCCAGAACATGCGCCATCGCTGCCGCCATAGGGCCGCCGCGTGCGCGCCGTAGGCCTGCGTGAGAATCGCCAGCACCTGCTCGGTGCTGGCATCCTGGTTGCGCAGCCAGTGATTGGCCGTGCGGGCATAGTGCGTGCCATCGACAGTCCACTGCTGCTCGATGCGCATGTGCCGCTGAAACCACAGCAGCGTGTCCACGGCAGGCATCTGACCGCCGGTGAAGAAGTGGCGGCCCAGCCAGTTATGCTGGCCGTGCGTCTCGAAGGGATATAAGAGCGTGCGGTGCGCAAAGATATGGACGAACAGCTTGCCCTGCGGCCGCAACCAGGCCGCGATGCGCTCGAACAGCGTGTCGTAGTTGCGCAGATGCTCGAACATCTCGATGGAGACGCAACGATCGAAGCGGGCGGCCGGCAACGCAAGGCGGTTTACGTCCTGCGTGAGCACGCTGACATTCTGCAGACCCCGCGCTGCGCATTGAGCCTCGACGTAGTGGCGTTGTGCGACGGAGTTGGAGACGGCGCAGATGCGCGCGCGCGGGTAGCGCTCCGCCATCCACAGGGTGAGCGCGCCCCAGCCGGCGCCGAGTTCGAGGATTTCCTGGCCGTCGGCGAGCTCGGCGCGCTGCCCGTAGAGGGCGAGCATCGCCTCTTCGGCCTGATCGAGCGTCTCGGTGCCGCGCGGGTAGTAGGCGCAGGAGTACTTCAGGCGCGCCCCGAGGCAGTGTGCGAAGAACGCGGGCGGCAATTCGTAGTGCTGGGCATTGGCGGCATCGGTGTGCACCGCCACGGCGTCGGCGCGCAGGTCGGCAAGGCGTCGCTGCCGGCGCAGGCTCTGGGCGGTCACACCTCCGGCCAGTTCCTGCCGCAGCCGCAGCGCGCACTCGCGGCGCACGCCCCAGCGCACCAGTGAGTCAGGCAACAGGCCGCGCTCGGCGAGCCCGAGCAACCCGCCAGCGGGCCGGTCGTGCGAAAGCTCCGCTGCGGGTGCGCACAGCAGAGGCTCGGTGGTGGTCGCGAAATCAGCCATCGTCTACCTTCCCGGGATCAAGCCCGCTTCGGCGGCCATGGAAACAGCATTGACGTACTGCGCTGATAGCTGCGGTAGTCCTCGCCCCGCGTGCGCAGCGCCTGCGCCTCGGTGTGCGGGATGCCACTCACCCAGCGCAGGAACACGAACATCGCCGCAGGACCGATGAGGGAGGCCCATGACCCGGGCGCGCCAATCGCCAGCGCGACGTACGTGAACCAGTGAAGCCACTCGAAGAAGTAATTGGGGTGGCGCGAGTAGCGCCACAGCCCCACGCGGCAGGCGTGTGCGCGGCTGCGCGGATCGGCGCGAAAGCGCGCGAGCTGCCGGTCGGCCAGGGATTCACCGCTCACACTTGCGATCCAGACAACTGCCGCCAGCGCCAGGCAGTACCGGCAGGTGACCGGGTTGTTGGCCGCGATCACGAAGGGCACCGCAAACAGCGCGACCAGCGCAGCCTGGAACTGGAACAGTGCGAACCAGTGCCACTGGTCTTCCCGCCAGATCTGGCGCAGGTGCCGATAGCGACCGTCTTCGGGCTCCGCCCGCACGCGTCGCCAGAGATGGCGCGCCAGGCGGGCACCCCACAGGCCACCGCACAGCGCCAGCAGCAGGCGCGGCCACAGCGCGCCGTGTCCGAGGAGCGCGCTCAGGAGAGCGCTGCCTGCCAGGCCGGCGGCCCACAGCACGTCGACGATCCCGGCGTTGAGCCGGGCACGCTGCCAGCGCCATCCCAGGGTCATCGTCAGGGCGGCGAGTCCCCAGATGAGGGCCAGCGGCGCAAGCACTGTCATGAGATTCCCGGCGTGAGGCGCGCATGCTCACTACGCGCCCAGCGATTGGCGAGCGAGGTGAGCAGCAGCATCGCTCCACCCCACCCGGCTGCCAGACAGGTGGTGGCGTGCCATCCGGGGGAAGCGAAGGCCACCGCGTGTGCAAGCCTCCCCGCCGCTGCGTAGGCGAGCGGGCCGCCGATCGCGCCGAACACGACCGCGAGCACCGGGCGGCCCAGGAGCCAGCGCATGGACCGGTTCAACGTGAGGGCGAACGCGACCCACAGGGCGAGGATCCACAGCGGCGCACCCCCGGAAGGCACCGCCGGGGAGGGTGCTGCATAGCGCAGCACGCCGGTCGCAGCGAGGGAGCCGTCGAGGAGCACGCCGAGTGCCACGCTGACAACGAGGAGGCGACCCTCCACCCGAGGCCTGGCGGCGGTAGCGAGCTGCCAGAAAGCGAACAGCGCCGCCGCCAGCACGCCCGGCCAGCTCACCTGCCGGCCCGCCCCGCAGACGGCGGCGCCCCACACCAGCTGGTAGCCGACCATGTTAGCTGCGAGGCGCGTACGCGAAGCCTGCATCGCGACTACCCTGCGCTGCCCGCGGACGAAAGCCGGGTCGCGCGAACAGCAACTGTGCGACCCCGATGGAGCGCTCGCGAAATCCCCCCTCACAGTAGGCCAGGTAGAAGTCCCACATGCGCATGAAGGACTCATCACAGCCAAGTTTGCGGGCGGCGGGAGCCTGCGCGAGGAAGCGCTCGCGCCAGGCGGCCAGCGTGCGGGCGTAGGAAAGACCAAAGTCCTCCAGATGAATGAGCGCCAGATCGCAGGCACGGGTCTTGGCAACCAACATGGCCTCGATCGATGGGATGAAGCTGCCCGGGAACACGTGTTGCTTGATGAAGTCGACAGACTTCAGCGCCTGCGTGTAGCGATGATCCTCGATGGTGATCGCCTGCAGCAGCGCCAGGCCGTCGGGCTTGAGAAGCCGGCCGAGCTGGGCGAAGTAGGTCTCGAGGTATTCGGCCCCGATCGCTTCGATCATCTCGATCGAGACGATCCTGTCGTACTGACCGGTAAGGCTGCGGTAGTCCTCCAGCAGCACCGTCACGCGATCGGCGAGTCCCGCGCGGGCGATGCGCTCGACGGCGAGGCGTTGCTGTTCGCGCGACAGGGTCGTGGTGGTCACCCGGCAGCCGTAGCGGCCTGCCGCGTGCAGCGCAAAGCCGCCCCAGCCGGCACCGATCTCCAGCAGGTGGTCGCCGCGGCTGAGGCGCAGCTTGCGGCAGATGCGCTCCAGCTTGCGCGTGGAGGCAACGGCGAGCGTGTCGTCGGCCCGTGTCCAGTAGGCCGATGAATACATGAGGTCGGGTGACAGAAAGAGCGCAAAGAACTCGTTGCCCAGGTCATAGTGCGCGGCAACGTTGCGTCGGCTGCCGCGCAGCGTGTTACGGCGCAGCGGTAGCGCCGCGCGCGCCAGCCAGCCCGCCAGCCGCGCCAGGCCCCGCTCCAGATCATCGAGCAGCGCGCGATTGCGCACCAGGATGCGCACCAGCGCCACGAGGTCATCGCAGCCCCAGTCGCCTGCCATATAGCTTTCCGCCGCGCCGAGGCTGCCACGCGCGGCGACCGCCCGATAGAAGACGGGGTTGTGTACCTGTAGCCTTACCCGCAGGTCGGCACTTGCGGGGCCAAACCCGAGTTCGCCGCAGGCGTCCTGCAACTGTACGCGCCCCTCGCGCAGCTGCCCGAAGCGGCTGGCGAGCCGCGTGCGCAGCGCGCGCTCAATGCGACCGGGAGGCCGCAAAACCGCGGGCGGTGCGGCGCGCAGCGCGGCGGACGGCATGCCGGCACAGGTACTGGAAGGATCTGCCATTGCTGTCATGGCGTCCTCTGGGGGTGCGGACAGAAAGGCGTGCGCTTGCGCCACAGCTGCAGCGCCTGCCAGTAGATCGCCGCGCTCACCTGCAATGTCATGAGCGGGTAGCGCCACAAGAGGCGACGCAGAGCTTGCCCGTCCAGTGAGCGGCGTTTGAGCGTCAACGTCGCCTCAAACTCAGGACTGCGCCCGCGCAACACCTGCATGTGCACCCGCAGATTCTTTCCCGGCGCCCCGAAGCGCCACCGATACGCACGCTGCATCGGCATGAAGGGTGAAACGTGGAAGTCCTTCTCGAAGGACCACTCGAGCGCGCCACGCGCGCCCTGGGTGCTCGCCCGCGGCAGCACGTAAGCGTGCCGCTGGTGCCAGGGGGTGTTGGTGATCTCGGCGATGATGCACTCGAGCACCCGCTCGGATGTGTAGCAATAGTAGAACGTGACCGGATTGAAAATGTACCCGGCGTAACGCAGATGCGTCAGCATCCGGATCGGCCCGAGCGGCCTCCGGCCGCTGGCGCGCTCGGCGCAGTCGCGCACCGCCTGCGCCAGAGGAATCCCGGGCGGACCGAGGTAGTCGCTGCGGCGAAATTCAGCCAGGTTGCGGCGGCCGACCGACCAGAGCCAGCGGTGGCTGAACAGCCGGTCCAATTCATCCAGGTCCAGGTAGAGTTGTGCGATGCGGTAGCGGAACTCATGCCGCCGCGGCGTGTAGCGCAGATGGCGGATGGTGCCTTCATAGACTGCGCTCGCAAGCTCAGCGCGCGGCGCCGGCGGGCTCAAGCGCACTCCCGCGAGGGATGCACGCCCGCCTGCAGTCCCACGGCCCGCGGCGAGGTCACAGGCGCGGGCCAGTGCACACCCAGCGCGCTGGCCACCTCTGCGGCACTGCGCAGACCGTCTTCGTGGAAGCCGAAACCCCAGTAGGCCCCGGCATACCAGGTACGCCGCTGGCCTTGGATCCCGGCGCGGCGTGACTGCGCCTGCACCGCCGCGTGCGTAAAGAGGGGATGTGAGTAGCGCAGGCGGCGCAGCACTTTGTCAGGGTCGATCGCGGTGCGGGGATTGAGCGTCACGATGAAGGGCTGCGGGGAGCGCAGTCCCTGCAGCAGATTCATGCAGTAGCTGACCGTGCAGTCCTCGGCGGGCGCGGCCGCAATACGGGCGTTCCACGCCGCCCAGGCCTTGCGGTTGCGCGGCAGCACTGCGGCATCGGTGTGCAGCACGGCCTCGTTCACCTGATAGGGGATCGCGCCCAGTACCTCGCGCTCGCGCGGCGTGGCGTCGGTGAGCAGCGCGAGCGCCTGGTCACTGTGACAGGCGAGCACCACGGCATCAAAGCGCTCGTGGCCCGCGGGGCTGTCGATGTGCACGGCTGCCGCGTCGCGCCGCACCGCTCGCACCGGACACGACAGGCGCTCCTGGACATGCCAGCGGGCGCGCAGCGCACGGACGTAACTTGCGGAGCCACCGCAGACCACGCTCCACGGCGGACGGCCGCGGACCTTGAGCATGTGGTGGTTGGCCATGAAGCGCACCAGGTGCTGCGCCGGAAAGGACCGCACCCGATGGGTGGGCGCAGACCACAGCGCTGCGGCCATGGGTAGCAGGTGCTCGTCGCGGAAGGCGGCGCCGTAGCCGTGCGCGTGCAGATACTCTTCCAGCGTCGGACCGGGTGGGGACTGCGCCAGCAGCCGCGGGGCCTCGCGGTAGAAGCGCCGCAGATCGCGCAGCATTCCCAGGAAGCGCGGCGACAGCAGGTTGCGGCGCTGGCAAAACAGGCCGTCGAGTGTCGCCGCGTTGTACTCCAGACCGCTCCTGTCGCTGCGCACTGAGAAACTCATGGTGGTGCGCTGGGAGCGCACGCCCAGCTCTGAAAACAGCTGCGTGAGCAGCGGGTAATACTGGGGATTGTGCACAATGAAGCCGGTATCGATGGCGTAGCGCCCTGCCGCGGTGTGGATGTCGTGGGTGTGGGTGTGACCACCGAAGTAGTCGTTGGCTTCAAAGAGCGTCACCGCGTGTTCGCGCGACAGGAGCCAGGCAGCCCCCAGGCCCGAAATCCCCGCACCCACGACCGCAATGCGCATGCCGTCAGGCCCGCGTACGCAGCACGCGGGCCGGTACGGGCTTCAGGCCCTGGACCAGGCCCAGGGTCTCAAGCAGCTGCAACCCGTAGTAGGTGAGGTCGACTTCCCACCAGCGGAAGCCCTGGCGCGCCGAACCGGGGAAGTAGTGGTGGTTGTTGTGCCAGCCCTCCCCGAAGGTGAGCAGCGCCAGCCAGGGGTTGTTGCGACTGTCGTCGTGGGTCTGGAAGCGACGGGTACCGAAGCGGTGGCAGAGCGAGTTGATGGTGACGGTCGCGTGGAACAGGACGACCGTCGAGACGCACAGGCCCCAGGTCAGAAGCTGGCCGCCGCTGGTGCCGAGTCGGGGCGCGCGCCAGGCGAGCAGCGTCCCGAGCAGGTACAGGATCGCCCCGAGCGCGACCGGGACCACGACGTCGTAGCGGTCGAGCCAGCGCAGCTCCGGGTAGCGCGCAAAGTCGGAGATGCGCTTCCAGTCGGTGCGGAAGCCCTGCGGTGTCAGGAACCAGCCCATGTGGCTCCAGAGAAATCCCTGCAGGCGCGGTGAGTGCGGATCGCGCTCGGTGTCCGCGTAACTGTGGTGGCGCCGATGATGCGCCGCCCACCACAGCGGACCGCGCTGTACGCACGAGGCGCCGAGACAGGCGAACACAAACTGCAGCGCACGCGAGGTGCGGAACGTGCGGTGCGCGAAGTAGCGGTGATAGAAGGCGGTGATGGCGAACATCCGCACGGCATAGAGGATTGCCGCCACCGCGAGGGCCACGCGCGAGGCGCCCACCCACAGGACCGCGAGGCACGCCAGGTGCAGCGCTATGAATGGCGCGGCGCGCAGCCAGTCGATGCGCGTGTCGCTGCGATCCGCGACAGGCGTGCTGTCGCGATCAGCGCGGCTGTCAGTGTCTGCGCCGGTATCGAACCAGCGGCGCAGGGCCTGCGCGGCCCAGGCGCCCGCCGCAGGCCTTGCACGTGACACTGACCGGGCGGGTGACTGTTCCGGCATGCGTAGCTTCCTCGGAGCTGTCCGGCTCCAGGAGGACATACGCTCGCAACCCGATTTCCGGATGCAGCCACCGTGCAAGTGCGCGGTCAGGTGTTCAGGGCGCCCTTGGCGATAATCGGGCCCGTGGGCGCCCCGTGAGGCGCTCCGCCTGGGGGTTCGAGGCTGATTGCGAGCACGGATCCCGGCACCAGGGCAGCCCGCGAGTCCGGCGGCACGGTTACGGTGTGCGCCTTGTCGACCGACACCAGCCCGAGTGAGCGCGGAGGCTTGCCGGCGGGAATGATCCATAGCTCGGGCACGCGTCCCTGAGCGTCGGGGGCGCCAGGCACGGGCACCATCAGCACCGTGCCGCGAGTGGTGTCGACGGAAGCGAGCCAACCCGGGGTGCCGTCGTCGTGAGCGAGCGTCGTGACCGGCCGGGCGGCGAGCTCGGCGCGCGGCGGCTGTACTGCGGCCACGGGTGGTGGCGGAGCCGGTGCGGTGACCCGGGTGACCCAGATCGCGACGGCTGCGAGACTTGCAAGGCCGGTCGCAGCGCGCCACAACCCGACGCTGTGCCACAGGCGCAGGGCGGCAGGTTCAGGCTGCCAGCCCAGCTGCCGTTTGATTTGCTGCCAAACGTGAGCCGGCACCGCCACCCCTTCCACGTCCGAGAGCCAGGGCACGAGGCGCCGCTCCCACTCGGACACCTGCGTGGCAAATGGACTGTCCGCTGCGGTGCGCGCCTGTGCTGTACGGCGTGCTTCGGCGCTCAACACTCCCAGCACCAGTTCAGCGGCGAGCAGGTCGTCCGTGCCCGGCGGTTCACCCGGGCCAGGATCGCGGTCGTCGGGGGGCAGATTGCTGCTCATGGCTCAAGACAAGCGCGCAGCTGCAGCAGCCCGCGTCGTATCCAGCTCTTGACCGAGCCGAGCGGAGCGTCGAGGCGCACGGCCAGCTCATCGTAAGTCAGCCCGGCAAAAAAAGCCTGCCGGATGAGGGAGCGGCGCCTCGGCTCGAGCTGCTCCAGGCAGTGCTCCAGGCGTTCGCGATCGGTGAGGGCTTCGGCCTGCTGCGACGGCGACGCGGACTGATCTTCGAGCTCCGCAGCGAACTCCAGCGCGGTGCGTCGCGTGTCGGGCGGCAAGGTGCGCAGGCGGTCGATGGCCTTGTTGCGCGCCATGATGCCCAGCCAGCTCATGGCAGCGGCGCGCGTGGGCTGGAACTGGGAGGCATTGCGCCAGACACTCGTGAACACCTCCTGGAGCACCTCCTCGGCTTCCGCGCGCTGGGGCAGGACCCGCAGGCAGATGCCAAACAGGCGGCTCGAGGTCTCGCGGTACAGGGTTTCGAACGCCGCACGGTTGCCGAGAGCGACCTGTGAAAGCAGTGCCTCTAGCGATGCCTCAAGCGGTGCCGCGCCTGCATTCGACAGCGGACGTGCCCTCGCCTCAGACATTCAGACACCGCAACGTGGTCACTCCGTGTTGGAAACGCGGGTTGGGCCGGCTGGCCGGGATTTATGCCATGCGAGCCGGGGCTCGCGCAAGCGAAGCTTGAGCCTGTCATCGAGCCGACCCCCGAAACAGCACCTACCCCTATACGGACAGGGAGGCTGTTGGGATGCAGCGTATGAAGCCGCTGCGCGCGGTCCGGATCGGTGCAGCGCGGGTTGCCCGCCTCGGGCGCCCCCGCAGGGCTGCGGCTGCGCGCAGTAATGAGCCACACCCCGGCGATGCGAGAGGCCTTTTTCTAGGTGAGGTGCATCCAGTCTCGCATTCCTTCCGTAAGGCACAGGGATGACCTCCATCCGGCTTTTTTGCCTGCAAGGGAACAACCATGAAATCACCCACTCCCCGTCGTCTCCTGTACGGTGCAGTCGCCGCCGGTGCAGTCGCCGCCGCGCTCACCTGTACGGCCCTGGCTTCCAGCCACCGGGAGGCGCCGTTCATCACGGCGCACCCCAAGGTTGATGGCACCGACTTCTACATGTTCAACAGCTACGAGAGCGGACGGGCGGGCTATGTCACGCTGATTGCGAACTACCAGCCGTTCGAGGATCCTCAGGGGGGGCCGAACTACTACACCATGGACCCCAAGGCGCTGTATGAGATCCACATCGACAACAATGGCGATGGGGTCGAGGACCTGACGTTCCAGTTCCGCTTCAAGGTCACCGACAGCGGTCTGGCCGTCATGGCGGGCGGCAAGTCGATTCCGGTGCCGCTGAGCAATATCGGCCCCCTGAGCGCCTCGAGCACCGCGGCGCAGAACGTCACCGAGAGCTACACGCTGACACTGGTGCGCGGGGACCGGCGCAAGGGACAGGCGGTCCAGGTTACCGACGCGGCGAACGGCAGCTCGACCTTCGCCAAGCCCTTCGACAACATCGGCATGAAGTCCATTGCGGACTACGCGACCTACGCCAACGCCTTCATACATACCGTCACCATCCCCGGGTGCAACAAGCCGGGCCGGGTGTTCGTGGGTCAGCGCAAGGATCCGTTCGTCGTGAATCTGGGCGAGACCTTCGACCTGGTCAACATCAAGTATCCGGTGGAGGAGCTGGCCCCGACTGGCACGAATGCGCGACAGCTCGCGCCCAATTCAGTCGCCGGCTACAACGTGACGTCGCTGGTGCTGGAAGTCGCCGCTTCGTGTCTTACTGCGGGCAGTGATCCGGTGATCGGTGCCTGGACGACGGCCAGCCTCCGCCAGGCCCGGGTGGTGAATCCCGACCCCGAGGACGCCAGGAGCGTCGCGAGTGTGGGACCGGTCTCCAAACCGACCGACGCCTCGGTCGAGGGCGGGGCATGGGCGCAGGTGTCGCGCCTGGGGATGCCGCTCGTCAACGAGGTGGTCATAGGACTTCCGGACAAGAACCGCTGGAATGCGTCCAAGCCGAAGAACGACGGTCAGTTCGCGGACTACGTCACGAACCCCTCGCTGCCCGTGCTGCTGCAGACGCTGTTCGGGTCGGCGGGCGTGAGGGCGCCCAATGTCTACCCGCGCAACGACCTGGTGGCCGTGTTTCTCACCGGCATCCAGGGGCTGAACCAGCCCGCGCACGCCACTGCCGCTGAAGAGCTGCGCCTCAATACCAGCACACCGGTGACGCCCGCGGCCTCGCAGAACGACCTCGGAGTGCTCGCCGGCGACCTGAGCGGCTTTCCGAACGGCCGGCGGCCGATCGACGACGTCGTGACCATCGAACTGCGCGTTGCAATGGGCGTGCTGCTGTCTCCGTTCGATGGCAGCGCGAAGGATCCGGACCCCTCCTCCGACGCCTCGCGTCAATTGCACTATACCGACGGTGTGGAGCCCGTGGCCACGGACTATCTGACTGTATTTCCCTACGTCAATACGCCACTCGGCGGCTCGCCGACCAGCGCCAACGACTGAAAGAGGAGCTCAGGACATGAAGTCAAGGTTTGCCCTGTTGTCGATCACCGCCGCCGCCGTCGCTGCCCTCGCGGTCAGCTCCTGCGGGGGCGGGAAAACGGCGGGCGTCACGATGACGCCGACCCCGCCGCCCGTTGACATGAAGCAGTCGCTCGATACCGCGCAGGTGCTGGCGCAGGCGCGGATGAGCTCGGAGTCCAGTGAGCCGTACCCTGTCAACGAGGGGGCGCTGGTTCTGACCGACACCAGCGAGACCACGGAGTCAGTGGGTATCACAGGGCCCTGAGGCACGCATGCCGGATCTGATCCCCACCGGCACCGGCCGTCCTCTGTTTGAAAGAGGGCGGCCGGCCTGCGTGGCGCTGCTGTGCTTCCTTGCAACAGCGGGTGCGGCCGCAGCCGGGCCGTACGTACCGGCCGACGAGAACCTGGTGCTCGCGCACGTGCCGGCCGGAGCAGCTCACAGCAGCGTATCCAGTCGCCAGCAGGCGGCGGCGCGCCTGGATGTGGCACTGCCGCTGGCGCAGTTCTACATCTCGCAGGCGCGCGCCACCTCGGATCTGCGCTTCCTGGGTTACGCCGAGGCGGTCTTGAGGTCATGGAGCGGCCAACCCTCGGTCGACCCGGCGGTGCGTGTGCTGCAGGCCACCATCCTGCAAAGCCGGCATCAGTTCGCGGCGTCGCTTGTCGAGCTGGACGCAGCGCTGCGGGCAAGGCCCGATGACGCTCAGGCCTGGCTGACCCGGGCGACGGTGCTGCGCGTGATGGGTCGCTATGACGAGGCGCTGGTCTCCTGCGAACGACTGCGCGCCGCCGATCCCGGTATCGGGGAGTTGTGCAAACAGAGTGTGCGCGCCCTCAACGGCCACCTGCGCTTGGCTTACGAGGCGCTGCAAAGCTTGCCGCGCGAGGAGCTCACCAACGCCGCGCGCGCCTGGCGCTACTCGGAACTCGGCGAGCAGGCGGCACGGTTGGGCGATGACAGCGCTGCCGCCGGGTGGTTTGAAAAATGCCTGCGGCTCGCGCCGGATGATCTCTATACGCGCACCGCGTACGCGGATCTACTCCTGAGTGAGGGGCGCCCCGGGGCGACGCTCGAGCTGCTCAAAGGCTATGGGTCGATGGAGCCCATGCTGTTGCGCATTGCCATCGCGCAGCTGCAGCTGGGTGACCCGCGTCTGTCGCAGAGCCGGCCGCTGCTCGCGAGCGCGTTTGCCGTCGAGGAGGAACGCGGCGAGGCCGTGCATCGGCGCGAGCAGGCTCGCTTCCTTCTCGACGTCGAGCGCCAGCCGTTCGCGGCGTTACTGGCGGCGCAGCAGAACTGGCGGGTACAGCGCGAGCCCGCGGACGTGCTGATCCTGCTGCGCGCCGCGCAGGCGGCACACCAGCCCGCGGCGGCACAGCCCGCGCAGCAGTGGCTGACGACGCACCGGACCGAGGACGTACGCTTCGCTCCCTATCTCGCGAGGTCGCAGTGAGCCGGATCGCCGCGGCCCTGGTGCTGGTCGGTGCGCTCGCCACAGCGAGCGCCCAGGCACACATTGCCAGCAACGGCTTCCTGAACCTGGATGTTCACGGCCGCAGCCTCACGGGCTCGCTCGAGCTGGCGGTGCGCGATGTGGAGCTTGCGATCGGGGTCGACGCCAACGGGGACGGGAAGGTGACCTGGGGCGAGCTGCGTTCCAGTCAGCCGCGGCTTGCGGCTTACGTTCTGCAGCACCTGCGGTTTCGCAGTAAGGGTCAGGACTGCGCGCTGCGGTTCGGGTCGTCACAGGTCGACGCGCGCGTCGACGGCAACTATGCCTGGTTACCCTTAACGGCGCTGTGCGCGTCCAGCGTGCGCGAGCTGGACATACGCTACGATGTGCTGGACGACTCCGACCCCTCGCATCGTGGGCTCCTCAAGCTGACCGCTGGCACGAATGTCCAGACCGCGGTGCTGGGGGGAAGCAACCCCTGGCTGACTTTCGCGGTCGACGGTTCATCGAGGTGGCGCGCCGCTGCGCAGTACCTGCAGGCTGGCGTCTGGCACATCTGGAGCGGTATCGACCATCTGCTGTTCCTGCTGTCACTGCTGTTGCCGGCGGTGCTGCTGCGACGCAATGGGCGCTGGGAGCCGGTCAGCAGGGGCCGGCCGGCGTTGGTGAGCATCGTAAAGGTTGTCACGGCCTTCACGATCGCCCATTCAATCACCCTGTCGCTGGCGGCCCTCAATGTCCTGCATCTGCCGAGCCGGCTGACCGAATCGGTGATTGCCGCCTCGATCGTGATCGCGGCACTCAATAATGTCTTTCCGGTGGTGACGGAAACGCGGGCGCGCATCGCGTTCGCGTTCGGGTTGCTGCACGGGTTCGGTTTCGCCTCAGTACTCGTCGATATGGGGCTGCCCAGCGGGGCACGCCTGCTGTCCCTGGTGGCGTTCAATTGCGGCATCGAGGTGGGACAGCTGGCAGTGGTCTTGGCGGTGATGCCGTTGGCCTATGCGCTGCGCGGACAACTGGTGTATCAGCGCGGCGTCGTACCCTGGGGTTCAGCGGCCATCGCGACGCTGGCCCTGGTGTGGTTCATTCAACGGGCATTCCTGCCGCTTTGACACCCGCGCGTGCGCCCGGGCAGCGGCGCGTGTTACCAGTGATATTCGACCCGTGCCCGCAGCGTCCGCGGTATTCCCGGATGGATGACGTAGTCGGCGCGGGGCGAGGATTCATTCTGCAGCCGTGAAACGTAGTAGTAGCCGATGTCATTCCAGCGCACATCGAACACATTGAAGACATCGAGTGCGGCCAGCCAGTGATCGGTGCTGCGATAGCCGACGCGCAGGTCGAGGGTGGTGTAGGCGGCAGACCGGGCGCTGTTGTCCTCGACCAGCGGCGATGCCCCGAAGTGCCGGGCGCGCAGCGCGCCGAACCACCCGGAGCCGCCCTGGGCGGTGAGACCCGCATCGATGACGTTGGTCGGGCTGTTGGGAATGTAGCGGCCCGTGATCGCAATGGGCTGCGGGCACGGGTGACCCGGGGCGGCATCTGCGCATCCCAGATCGTCGGCCGGCACGTTGCGATCGAAGCGGCCACGGGTAAAAGCGGCGTTCAGATCCCCGACCAGCCAGCGGTTGAAGCGGTAGGTGTTGGTCCACTCAATCCCCGATCGGGTCGTCGCGCCACTCGGTGAAGTCACGCCGGCATCACCACTGAATACCAGCTCGGAGCGCAACTTCAGCAGGAAGAAGTCGAGCGAAGTCTGCCAGTTGGGAACGAACCGGCTCGAAAGTCCCACTTCGGCGCTGGTGGCGCGCGTCAGGGGTGTTACCGGGGGATCCTGCGGGTTCTGGCCGACGCGCGTCACGCCGCGCGCATCGTTGCTGTGGTAGCCATCGGCAACGTTGATGAAGAAGGTGGTGCCCGCCCAGGGCCCGAGGACGACGCCGAACTTTGGATTGAATATCGATGCGCGCCGGCTGCCGGTGTCGCAGCCGAGCGGATCGCTTGCGAGGCTGCAGCTACCGTCCGGATTGAGCATCTTGTCCCGGACGTGGAAGTCAAACTGATCCTCCCGCAGTGCGACAATGGTCCGTAGCCAGTGTCGCCATTGGGTACTGCTCTCCAGGTAGATGGCGCCAGTGGATTGCCTGACGCCGGCGTCCTGCGTCGTGCCGACGATGCGGCGCCGGGAGGTCGGATGTATCGCCACGTCACGGATGTCATCCAGGCGCGCCTGCAGCCCGATGACGTTCGTCATGGGAAAGTTCGCCAGCTGCGTGAACCAGGTCTTCGAGGCCTTGAGGCCATAGATGACTCGGTCATCATGTTGCAGCATCTGATCGCCGTTGAGCGGGTCCTTGAGGTAGTAGGTGAAGTTCGACCAGAGGTCGAGCTGGTAACGAATCACGTACGCGGACAGCTGCAGCTGGTCGACTTCCGAGCGGCGGATGCGATTGAGCGACAGGCTCGAGCGGCTGGTGTCGCCGCCGTCGCTGGGGTCCAGGCTGCTGAAACGGTCCAGCAGCCCCGAATCAATGGCACGCTGCGGAACCTGGTCGGTGGCGTTCCACCGGCCCCGGTAGCCCATGCCCGTCAATGTCCAGTAATCCTGGTCGGAGCCGGTCCGGTACCGCAGTACGCCATTGAGGCGGCTGTAGTCGTCGGGAACTTCGAATGGACCGTCGTTGCGATAGACCTCGCCGGCGCCGAGCAGGGTGCCCGCGCCAACCGGCGCTGAGCCCAGCAGCAGGACCCGCCGGTAGCCGTCCTGGCCGTACGAGAGTGTTGCGGTGGGGACTGCCTGGTTCATCAGGTCCACACGCACGGCACCGGCGGTCGCGAAGTCTCCCTCGTCGGCGTAGTAGGGACCCTTCTTATAGTGCAAGTCGCTCACGAGCTCGGGGATCAGGAAGTTCAGATCCGAATATCCCTGCCCGTGCGCATGCGTGGGCAGATTGACCGGCATGTCGTCGATCTCGGAGGCCAGGTCCGTGCCGTGATCGAGATTGAACGCCCGCAGGAAGTACTGGTTGGCTTTCCCCTCGCCCGAGTGCTGCGTGACGAGCAGCCCCGGTACGTTCTCCAGGACCGCTGCCGGCCGCAGCAGCGGCTGGCTGGCGAGTTGCGCCTGGGTGACATCGCCCTGCGAGGCGGCGGTCATGTTGCTGATACCAGTGGCAATCACCGTAACGGTCTGCAGTCCGGCAGCTTCCGCCTCGGTCGATGCCCCGGCGACGCTCGGGAAGACGGCGATAGCGACGACCCCGGGCACGCCGAAAGCCGCGCGACCGGCTACCCGACACAGGCTTCGCAAGCACACCATGACAACCCTGATGGCGGGTGGACAACAGGTAATACGGGGGGGAGGTCATCATGGATGCGGTCAGAGATGCGGTTTGTGCTGCCGCCGCGTACCGCAGGAGCGCCATGGCCCTGCTGGTGACGGCGGGTCAGCAGCGGTTGCCAATACCACCCCCTTGTGCTACAAATGTAGCCAGAGTCTCGGAGTAAACACCCGCATGTCCGCCACTACCACGATCAGACTGCCGCCGAAGTTGCGGGCGCGCGTATCGCAGCTCGCCAAGCAAACGGGCCGGTCCGCGCATAGCTTCATCCTCGAAGCGGTTGAGCGCCACGCCGATTATGAGTCGCGGATCCGCGAGCTGGTGGCGGAAGCCATCGCGGCCGACGAGCAGATAGAGCGCACCGGAGAGGTATTTCGCGCGGAGGACGTGCATGCCTGGATGCGGCGGCTGGCGGTCGAGGGAACCGCGCCCCGGCCGAAGCCGTGGCGACGATAGTCTATTCGCCGCGTTCGCTCGATCATCTTGCAAGAGCATTGCAGTTCCTGCGCGAAAAGAACCCCGGCGCCGCCCTCGCGGCGGTTGAGGCGATACAGTCCGCAGTCGGCAGTCTTGCGGCGCACCCACTCCTGGGCCGGCGTGTCGACGGGGAAATCCGCGAATTGGTCATCTCATACGGCCAAACCGGTTACCTGGCGCTCTATCGCTTCGTGGTCCCGCTGGATGAGATACGCATCCTCGCAATTCGCCATCAGCGTGAGATCGGCTACGTGCCTTAGCGGAGTGCACGACCCGCCGCATCAATACTGGCCCGTTGCTCCCCCGCCACCAAAGCGACCCCCGCCGCCCTCGAAGGACGGTGCAGCCTTTCCCGATAGTGTGTGGGAGGTGAGTACGGCGCTGCCGGCCATGCTCACCACTCCCTCCGAATCGCTGCCCTGGCGCAGAGGGTGCGCGGTGATTCCCGCGCGCGGCAGGCGCAGGTACCGCTCCAGAGCCATCGACATGAACAGCAGCACGCACCCCCAGGTGATCAGACGCACCTCCAGCGACAGGCCGGTCAGTCTGCGCAGTTCGTACGCAACGCAAGCCACGCACAACATGCCTGCGACAATTGGCGCGTGTGTGCGCCGCCGAAATCCAACCGCCAGCGCAACTACGGCGAAAAGCATGGGGCAAACCGGCACGATCCAGGCCGACGGTGGTGCGTGGAGATAGTCGGTGGCGAGCCCCAGGCTGCTGCGGGACGCCGACCAAACATATCCCGCGACCGGCAGGCTGACGACGAGCCAGTCCAGCATCGAGTCGTATGTACGCCGTGAGCGCATGAAATACCGCGAGAATCAGCAGGTATCGCGACCAGTTCGGCCCGAGCCAGTGAAACTGTGACTCCGCATATCCGAGGTCCGCGCTAACGAGCAGTGCACCCAGCAGCAGCAGGTATTCCGCGGGCGCCGAACGCGCGGTCTGTCGCGACCTTGCACGTATTGCCGGCAGGTAACAGGCGCCACCGGCCAGCGCGAGAGCAACTGTGAGAGTCAATGGCCCTATGCGGTCGAGGTGCGCCTTTACGAGAATTCCCACCCCTGTGACGACCAGGGCGACTGCCGCGTAGAACGCCACGCGCAGTTCTTGGTGCAGGGAGAAGATCGCCCGGCTATCGATTGCCAGCTCCTGCGCAGCGGTTTGCTCATCGATGCCCCCCGCAGACCGCAGTCGTCGCAATTCGTCTTCCAGTGAATACATGGTGCGAAGGGTACGCGGGACCTGAGCCTATGCCGCTGAAGCTAGCGAGGCAGGACGGCATCCACCGCCGAGCGCGCCAACAGCCGGGTGGAGTCGAGTGTGGGCAGCGGGCAGTCGTCCGCGCGCACCAGCAGCGGGATCTCGGTGCAGCCGAGCACCACGCAGTCGCACTCCTCGTCGGTCTTCAGGCGCGCGATGACCTGGTTGTAGCGCAGGCGTGAGTCTTCCGTGAACACGCCCTTGACCAGTTCGGTGAAGATGATGTCATCGACCAGGCGCTGCTCGGCGGCCGTGGGCACGACGATCTGCATGCCCAGTCCGGCGAAAGCCCGCGGGTAGACCGGCCCGCCCATGGTGAAGCGCGTGCCGAGCAGCGCGGCGCGCCGGTAGCCACGCGCCTGCGCGGCCCGCGCCACCTCGGTGGCGATGTGCAGCCAGGGAATGGGAGAGCGGGGCTCGAGGATCTCGAACGCCAGGTGCGCGGAATTGTCAGGACAGATCGCGAGCTGCGCTCCTGCGGTGGCGACGATGTGCGTCTCCCGCAGCATGATCTGCGCCAGGGTCTCGTAATCCCCGGCGTCGAAAGCCGGCAGCCAGTCGCCCATGGCGATGCAGCTGAGTGTCACCTGGGGGTGCAGGTGCTCGCCCAGGCGCCCGGCGGCGTAGCTGGCGATCTCGCGGAAGCACAGGGCCGCGCCCTCGGCGCTGCAGGCGACGATGCCGATGTGTCCGCGATCGGGGATTCGCAGTTGCGGGATCATCAGGCAGGGCCGTGGCAGACGGCTTCGATATTGTTGCCGTCCGGATCCAGCACGAATGCCCCGTAGTAATCGGGATGATAGTGCGCACGCACGCCGGGCGCTCCGTTATCCGTGCCGCCCGCGGCCATGGCGGCCTTGTAGAAGGCATCGACCTGGGCGCGGGAACTCGCGGTAAACGCCACGTGGACAGACTTACTGGGCTTTGTCCCGGTACCGATCCAGAAAAACGCCTTGCCGCTGGCGCCGAATCCTACATGGGCATCCTTGCCGGTTTGTTCGGCGGTGATTTCCATGAGGACCGTGATCGCCAAGGGTTTGAACGCCGCGAGGTAAAACTTCTTTGACCTGTTGAGATCGGAAACGGAATAGCCAATGTGATCCAGCATGGGTATACCCTGGTTGAAAATCAGTGAAGGCCGTCAGGACAGAGGGTCACCGCGAAGCTTCGGGCAGAAGGCCGCGAGGCTGGCAAGCATCACGCGCCGGTGCTTGCCACCGTGTACTTGTGCTCACCTCGGGCGCTCCAGCGATACAGGTCCTCGTTCCCGCAATGCGGGCACTTGAGTGCCGCGAGTTGGTCGTCGGATGCGGCGGCAGCCGGGCTGTCTGCCGCTTGTGCGGGCACAATGGCGATGACGCGCCCGCACGCCTTGTTCTTGCACATCCAGCCAAGGTACAGCTCCCCCGGCACCATCTGATTCGGCGCCCTGACGTCGACATGGCGCAAGGCCGGAGAGGTCACCGGCCTGCGTACAGGGGTTCCAAGGCTCTTGGATGGACGTTTGATTGCCATTGCTGCCCTTCGCGCACAAGCTGTTTCGACAGCCTATCGCGACTGAGGGAATCTCGCACGTACAAGCGCGTCCGCGTAGCCGGGACGGCTATCCGTGCGAGCATCGTGGTCGGCGGCCGGGTGCGTGGAGCGCTACTCGCGGGTGCTGTGGCCGGGTGCGAGTGGCTTACGCGGCCGGGTGACGCGCTGCTTCCCCGGGCCGGGCGGAAGCGCCCCCGAGCAGGATTCCGCACAGGGCTATGGCGGCTGCGATCGCCAGCCAGGCCCCCGGCATGGCGCGATTGCCGGTGGCGTGGATGAGCCAGGTCACAAGTGCCGGCGTCGCACCGCCGATTGTGGTGGCCAGGCTGTAGGCGAGGGAAAATCCGGTGGTGCGCACGGCGGTCGGCACGATTTCCGCAAGGTGCACAACCATGGCGCCGTTGTAGCTGGCGTACAGGAATGAGAGCCACATCTCCACTGCCAACAAGTGCTGGAAGGTCGCACCCGTGACCAGCCAGGACATCGCAGGGTATGCCGTCAGCAGCGCGAGGCCGGAGAACAGCAGCAGCAGCGGACGGCGGCCGATCCGGTCGGAAAGCGCACCCATGATCGGCAACCACAGGAAGTTGGAAAGTCCCACACACAGTGTCACCAGCAAGGCATCCCGGTCGGTGAGGTGCAGGATACTGCGGCCGTAGGTGGGGGTGTAGGCGGTGATCGTATAGAACGATACCGTGGTCATGAGCACCATGCTGACGCCGCTCGCGACGATCGGCCAGTGAGCGAGGATGCTGCGGTAGATTTCCCCTGGTGTGGGGTGGGTCCTGCGACGCGCGAATGCTTCCGTCTCCTGCAGGGTGCGGCGAATCACCAGCACGAACGGCACGATCAGGCATCCGACCAGCAGCGGGATGCGCCAGCCCCACGCCGCGATGGCCGCGGGCGGCAGCAGCAGTGACATGGCGTAGCCGAGCACCGCGGCGAAAACCACGGCCACCTGCTGGCTGGCCGACTGCCAGGAGACGTAGAAGCCGCGCCGGCCCGGCGGCGCCATCTCGTACAGGTAAACCGAGACGCCCCCGAGCTCGACGCCGGCCGAAAATCCCTGGCAGAGCCGGCCGAGCACCACCAGGATAGGCGCCAGTATCCCGATGCTCGAATATCCCGGCACGAGCGCGACGGTCAGCGTGCCGATCGACATGAGCGAGAACGTGAGCAGCAGTCCCTTGCGCCGCCCGAGGTGGTCGACGTAGGCGCCGAGGAAGATCGCACCCAGCGGGCGCATCAGGAAGCCGACGCCGAAGGTCGCCAGAGCGAACATCAGCGACGCGAATTCGCTGCCGGACGGAAAGTACGCATGGCCGATGGCTGCACTGAAGTAGCCAAAGACCATGAAGTCGTACATCTCAAGAAAGTTGCCGCTGGTGAGGCGGACGACTGTCTTGAATCGCTCCGGTGGGCTGGTGGGTGGGGACAACTGTCGAATTCCGTGTCGAACCCCGCCCCTGCCTCAGCGGAACCTGGTCTTTATGTCAGTGGAACTTTGCCCTGACGCCGACGAACCACATCCTGCCGACCACGTCATAGGTTGCGGCGTCCGTGCGCATGGGCGCGCTGGCAATACGCGGCGGCTGCTTGTCGGAGAGGTTGGTGAGGCCGACCGTGACATCGAAGTCCTCGGTGATATGCCAGGCACCGTTGAGGTCGAGGTAGCTGTAGGCCGGGATCGCGGGCGTGCCGTCGGTGGCCAGGTCCTTCATGGTGCCGATGTAGCGCCAGCGCAGCGCCGCATCGACGGGCCCGATCGCGTAGCTCAACTGCGTGTTGGCCTTCCACTTCGGGTGCGCCAGGTCGGAGATGGTGGTGCCGTCGGCGGCGGCCACCGTGCCGGTGTCACCCAGGCCGCCGGCAAAGTCCAGCGACGGTACGCCCGGGACGCCCGCCACCGTGAAGGCGTGCAGGTACGAGATGTAGGTCTGCAGCTGGACGCGCCCGGCGTTCTGCGGCAGGCCCAGGTCGCCCAGCCGCACGCCCCAGTGTCCCTCGAAGTCAACGCCGTCGGTGGTGTAGGAGCCGATGTTCAGCGAAAACTCCTTGCCGAGGGAGATGAAGCCGTTGTTGTCGCGCTGGATCTGCTGGCAGTAGAAATTGCCGGCCGCGTAGGTCGGGTTGGTCCCGTTGGCGTTGAAGCAGCGCTGCAGGACGGCGTCGAGGCCGGCGTTGTTGATCGCGTTGTCTATCTTGATGTGATAGTAGTCCACCGACGCCCCGAGGTCGCTGGCCAGCGGCGCTGCGAACTTCGGCGTGAACACGAAACCGAAGGAGTACGTGTTGGCGGTCTCGGGCTTGAGGTTCTGGTTTCCCTGGATGATGCCGGGTGCGGACGCTACACCGTAGGTGAAGGTCGGCAGGGCGGCCGCGGGAACACCCTGCGCCTGGCACAGCGCGGCAACCTGGGCGGCGTTCGGCCCGGTGCGGTAGCTGCTGTTGACTTCGCACGGGTCGACCGAGATGGCGTCCTGCGCCTGCACGATCGGGTTGTAGAGCTCCTGCAGGCTGGGGGCGCGTATCGCGCGCTGGTAGCTGCCGCGGATCATGAAGGCCGGGGAGGTCGACCAGTGCAGGTCGGCTTTCCAGGTGTTGGTGCCGCCGGCCAGGTCGTAGTTCGAGTGACGGGCGCCAAGCGCCAGCGCGACGTCGTGGGCGAAGGGCGCGTCGTGCAGCAGTGGCACCTGCAGCTCGCCGTAGACCTCGCGCACGTTCTGCGTGCCGGCGGCCGAGCTGACCAGGTCGTAGGACGGGGAGATGATGTTCGGCGGCATGGTCGAGGGCATGACGTTGAACGCCGGGTTCAGCAGCGGGTCGGCGCTGTACGAAAAGCTCTCACCGCGATAGTCGGCGCCGAGGGCGAACTTGAGCTTGCCGGCGGGCAGCGTCCACAGCGTGCCGGTCAGGTTGGCTTCCAGCAGCTTCTGGGTGATGGTGTTGGTGTCGTGGGCGGTGCCGGTCGCATAGGCGCGGCAGCCGGCGCTCATGGGCTGCGCGCCGAGCGGATTCCAGGCATAGCCAACGCAGTTGTTGCCGTCGGCGCCGTTGTAGTTGGCGATGCCGTACAGGATGTTCTGCACGGCCGGCAAGTTGACGTTGTTGGCCTGGGAATCGTTGAACAGCGTCTGGCCGTAGGAGCTGTAGATGTCCCACTTCAGGTCGGAGACGCCGAGCGAGCCCTTGAGGCCGCCGGCAACCTGGTAGTTGTTGTAGGTGAAGGTCTCCTGGCGCGGCCCCAGTGCCGTCAGCCAGTCCTCCATCTGCAGCGGCGCGTTGCTGGGCGTCGTGCGGGCCGCGAGAATCGCCTGCAGGGCGGCGTTGTTGACCACGAACGGATTGTTCTGCGGGATATTGAAGTACTTGCCCGGGCCGATGAACGCGGCGGCCTGCAGGTCCTGGGCGTAGGAGTGCATGTAGTTGATCTGGCCGTAGGCCTCGATGCTGTCGGTAAGGTCGTAGGTTACGCGCGAGAACACGTTGTAGCGCCGCATCGGCACCTGGATCGCGAAATACGAGCCGAGATAGGCCTTGACCTGCTGGCAGTTGGGTGTGTAGTGCAGTCCGAGCAGGCTGTTGACGGGCCCGCGGTAGTTCTGCACGCAGTTGCCCGGATCGCGGGTGGTGAACATCGTGCCGTCGGCGTTGAAGCCGAGGTAGCCGCCGTAGTCGCCGCTGCCTGTGAGCGGGGTGGTGCCGGGATAGCCCGCCAGTACGGCGTTGACGGCGGAGATCGGGATCGGGCCGCCGAGCTCGCCGGCGTTGAAAATGCCCTCCGGAGGCCGCGGCACGCCCCGGTTCATGATGGAGATGTCGGAAAAGAACGAGCGGTCCGCGCCGGTGATGGCGCCGCGTTCGTTGTACTCCAGGTCGATGATGGCGTTGCCGCGATGGTCGGCGAAGTTGCCCCCCAGCAGGACGCTGACCGCGTTCTGCTGCCCGCCGCCGTGGGTGCTGGCGCCGTGCTGCACCGACACCTGTACGCCCTGGAAATCACGCCGCAGGCGGAAGTTGACGACGCCAGCGATCGCATCGGAGCCGTACACGGCCGAGGCGCCGCCGGTGATGACGTCGACACCCTGGATCAGGGCCATGGGTATCAGGTTGAGGTCGATGGCGCCGTTCGGGTTGGTCGGCACCAGCCGCTGTCCGTCGAGCAGCACCAGGGTGCGCTGCGGGCCGAGGCCGCGCAGGTCGGAGTACGACTGGCCGCCCTCGAAGCCGGTCGAACCCTGCACGTCCCCTACTTCGGCGCGGCCTTGCGATGCGGAGAATTGCGGCATCTGCCCCAGTGCGGAATCCAGCGATACCTGGCCGGTGGCGGCAATCTGTTCCGGGCCGATGGCGGTCAGGGGGCTGTCGGAGGTGGCGTTGGTGCCGGCGATGCGCGATCCCGTGACCACGATCTCCTGGATCGCGGGCGCGGATGCCGCGGTGGAAGCCGCCGGCGTAGTCTGCGAATTCGCCGGCAGGGCCAGCAGCAGTCCCGTCAGGGACGCCGCGATGGCAATGGTGATGCTGCGCTTGTCGATTCTCACGTGACCCCCTTCGAACGGGCCTCGGATGGCCGGTTCCGATTGACCTTCGGGTCAGCATGAGCCTTGATTGCTGTCAGGAGCCTTTCACGGCGGCATCGGCGGCGAGCGCCGCGCCGGACCATTCGACGCGGACGGTCAGTCCCCGCGAGTCCGCCGACGCGACCCGCGACAGGCGTCCGCCGAGACTGGCAACCAGCGAGTCCACGATCGCAAGTCCCAGGCCACTGCCGGTGTGGGCCTGGTCGCGCTGCATGCGGTAGAAGCGGGTGAGGACGCGCGGCCACTCGGCCGCCGGGATGCCCGGGCCGTCGTCCTGGACCTCGAGGATGACCGCTTCATCACCCGCGCGGGTCAGGCGCACGGTGACGTGTCCGCCGCGGCCGTTGTAGCGGATGGCGTTGTCGATCAGGTTGGAAAGGATCTCGTGAATCACGATGCGGCTGGCGCGCAACAGGCACGGCGCCCCGTCGGCTTCGAAGTGCAGTTCGACCCCGGCGTCGATGGCCTGCTGCACGAACTCGCGCGCGGTGTCCCCGACCACCTCCGTCAGGTCACAGACCGCCCCCTCTTCGAACTGGGCGCCCTCCGCGCGCGCCAGCTTGAGGAGCTGGATCAGCAGCCGTTGCAGGCGATCGGTGGCGCCGCGGACATCGACCAGGGAGGCGTACCCGGCATGTGCCGGCTCGATCAGCGCCTCGAGCACTGCCAGGTGGCTGCGCAGGATGGTCAGGGGCGTGCGCATCTGGTGCGATGCATCCGAGGTGAAGCGGTTCATCGCCAGTTGCAGGCGCTCGGCCTCGAGCGCGCCGCGCCGCAGTGTTTCGAGCGCCATGGCCATGGCGCCGAGCTCATCGGGGCTGTCGGTTCCGGGAACCGGGCGGGCGTAGTCGCGATGGCTGAGGCGGTCGATGCTCGCGGTCAACTGCCGCATCGGCCGGGCGAAGCGCCGGCGTACGACCACCAGGCCCGCGACGCCGAAAGCGACGACTGCCGTGAGATCCACACCTGCGACCAGCAGAATGCGAAATGAGGCGCGCCGCAGGTCGGCGGCGCGCTCGCTCGCCGCGCGTTGCGCCTCGCGGGCAATCGCCAGTGCGGCCGCGAACGGGCTGTCGCACAGGCTGGTCCACTGCGCACCGGTGACCGGCGGGCGCTGTGAGCGGCCGAGCTGCTCCGCGACGCGGTCGATCTGCAATTGCGCCGCGCTGGTTTGAGCACGGGCGGCGGATGCAAGGCGCGGCAGCCCGCCAGCGGCACCCGCGGCAATGCCCTCGGCAGCGCCGCGTTCCGATAGCAGCATGTCGAGGCTTTTCCACGCGGACAGGTAGACCGCGCGGTCGCCGAGCCAGGTGTCGCGCACCGCCGTGCTCAGGGGCGTGTTGGCCTCGACGTTGGCCCGCAGAGCGGAGCACTGCAGGCCGTAGCGATCGCGGATCACCCAGGCGGTCTCGCGGACCTCGACCAGCTCACCGATGCGCGCGTCGGCAATGCGCACGATCCCGTGGATGGACGCGGAGGCCAGGCTGAGCGCGTCTATCAGCTCGTGGACGCTCGAGCGCCAGGCATCCAGGGCGAGCAGGCTGCGGCTGGCGCGCGGCAGTGCCGCCTGGTCGAGGGCCTGCTGTGTCAGTGCGCCCATGCGCAGTGCTGCGCCACGGATGCGCGCCTCGAGCGCCGCCCGGTCCGCAAGGTCCGCCTCACGCAATGCAGCCAGCGCGGCGGCCAGCAGGCGCGAGGTCTGCCGGGCGCTTTCCTCGATCACCGTGCGGGGGTCGTCCCGTTCGATGAGTGCCATGCTGTCCACGGGAACCTGTGCCCGCGCACTGATCTGGGCTTCGAACAGGGCCCGGTCGATGGCCGTGAGATGGACGATCCGCGTCGCCACCCGGTAACTGCTCCAGTCGCGTATCGCGAGGATCAGGGCCGCGACCAGCAGCCCAGCCAGCAGCACGGCGAGGACGGCCGTGATGAAGTTGGTGATCGAGGAGCGGAACACTGCGGCCGGCTGCTTCAGGAGCGCATCAGGTGCGCTTCAGGCGCGATCGAGCAGGTAGCCCAGCCCGCGGATGGTCTTGATGGCCGGTCCGTCGGGCTCGAGCTGACGGCGGACTCGCGCGATGTGGACTTCCAGGGCGTTCGGCGCCACCTCGTCGTCGAAGCTGAACACTTCGGACAGCAGGACCTTCCTGGCGACCACCTCGCCGGCGCGGGCGCCCAGGCACGCCAGCACGGCCCACTCCCGCGGGCGCAGCTGCAGCGGGCGGCCGGCGACTTCGGCCGTGCCGCGCGCACGGTCGAGCGTGAGTGCGCCGATGTTCAGCACGGGGTTGGGATCGCCGTGATTGCGGCGTAACAGCGCGCGCACCCGGGCGGTGAGTTCGCTGGCGTCGAAGGGCTTCACCAGGTAGTCATCGGCGCCCAGGTCCAGTCCCTGCACCAGCTCCGACACGCGCTCGTGGGCGGTGAGGACGAGGATCGGGGTGCGATCACCGCGGCTGCGCAGCCGGCGGATGACTTCGAAGCCCGAAATGTCAGGCAGGCCGATGTCCACGATGAAGAGGTTGCACGGCTCGCGCTCCACCAGCTGCAGCGCCGCCATACCCTGGGTAACCGCGTCGACGGCGTGGCCGGCGGAGCGCAGCAGCGCCGCCACCCCGCGGGCCAGAGCGGGATCGTCCTCCACGACCAGGATGTGCGCCATACCCACCCCCCTGCAGATGCCGGCGGGCGGCCTGAGCCTATGCGGATCGCGTCCGTTGCCGGGCTGTTGATATTGGCACAGAACGCCCCGCATACCGACGGAACTGGAGCCAGTCACGGAACGCCTCGCAGGACAGCGGGCGGCAAGGCCCATACCCTCGCCTTGCATCGCTCCAGTGGGTCATATATGATATACATAAATTATGTATATCATAGGGTGACGTATGCGCGTAGCAAAATGGGGCAACAGTCTGGCAGTCCGCCTGCCCGACGCCGTCGTGAAAGCGCTGAAGTTGAAAACCGGGGACGAGATCGAAATCGTGGCCTCCGGAGCGCGAAGATTCGAAGTGGGGCGGGATCGCAGCCGCGAACGGGCGCTGGAACGATTGCGCAGCCTGAAAAAGCCGCTGCCAAGGGGATTCCGATTCAACCGGGACGAGGCCAATGACCGGTGAATGTTTCTTCGACACCAATATACTGATCTACGCTTTTGCGGCCGGCGATCGACGCAGCGCCAGGGCGGAGGAGTTGCTTGGGGCCGGAGGCACGATAGGCGTACAGGTTCTCAACGAATTCACCAACGTTGTCAGCCGTAAACTGCGCTGGGACTGGCCTGAAGTGGATGCGGCACTTTCTGTCATAGCGGAGCTGACCGGACCTGCGAGGCCTCTGACCGTCGCCATCCATGCCCATGCCTTGAAATTGGCACGTAGCCACGCGCTCGCGTTCTACGACGCGCTCATCGTCGCGGCAGCGAGCGATGCGGGCTGCCAGGTGTTGCTCAGCGAGGACATGCAGCACGGCTGCAAGTACGGCGGTGTGACGGTCCGAAATCCGTTCCTTGCTGAAGCATAGGGATCCTGCTGCGCCAGCCTGCCCGGGTGTGACGGGGCTCGCTGGATTGGCCCGGCGCGGCCGGCTAGGATAGGGCCCGATATGCGAAGACTGCGACTGCTGGTGACCTTGGTCACCGTGCTGGCGGTCCCCGCCCAGGGGATGGCGGGCCTGGCGTACGGCCGCAGCTGCCAGGAGCAGATGGCGGCACTGAGCCACGCGGTCCTTGCCGGGGATTGCTGCCCCGGGAAAGCCGACCCCGGCACAGCCTGCAAGGACCCGGGTACGGGTGCGCCGGGCAAGAACGCGCCCTGCTCGGCCTGCAAGGCGGGCTTCAATTGCAACAGTCCGCAATCCTACGCACCGGCCGCGAGCGTCGTGTGGATCCCGGCGATTTCCCGATCCACGCCATTCTCGGCTTCATTCACGCCTGTGCTGTCCCGCAGTCCGGACGGACTGTGGCGCCCACCCCGATCCCTCTGACCCTCCCGCAGGCCTCCTGAGCCTGCTGCCTGCGCCGCTGCGCGCCGTAGTCGGTTCGCAGCAGCCCCGGCGTACCGCGCTGCGCGATGCGCCTCACGAACCGTGGGATGGTCGTCATGTTGAAACTCATTCTGTGCGTCTGCCTCGCGGGCGCGTCCAGCCTGGCGCGCGCCGAGCCGCTGACATTCGACGCGACGCTGCAAATCGCGACCCGGGCCTCGCCGGAAATTGCCGAACAGGGCGCGCGCGTCGCGGCGGCCCGCTCGGCATCGATCGCGGCCGGCCGGCTGCCCGACCCCAGGCTCGCCGTCGGCATCGAGAATCTGCCGGTCACTGGCTCCGAACGGTGGAGTCTGACGCAGGACTTCATGACCATGCGTAAGGTCGGGATGATGCAGGACATCCCGAACCGCGCGAAGCGTGAGGCACAGACCGCCGCTGCCTTTGCGGCGGTCGGGCAGGCGCAGGCCGAGCGGCGTGTGAGCATTCTCACGGTGCGGCGCAATGCGGCCGTCGCCTGGCTCGAACGCTACTACCTCGAGCGCCGCGGCAAGGTGCTGGACGAGCTGGCTCGCGAGAATGATCTGTTCTCGGCCGCCGTCCAGGCACAGTTTGCCGCCGGGCGTGGCACGCCGGCCGACATCGTGGCACCGAGGCAGGAAGCGGCTGACATCGCGGACCGGCGCGATGAGCTGTCCGGCGAGATCGCCGGGGCCAAAGCCATGCTGAAACGCTGGGTGGGCGCGGCGGGGGATGAGCCACTGGCGGGCGAGCCGCCGCCGATGACACTGGATGTCGAGGAGCTGCGCGGCCACGTGCACGAGCATCCGGATCTGGCGGTCTTCGTGCCGATGACGCAGATGGCCCAGGCGCAGGTGCGCGAAGCGCAGGCAGCCAAGCGCCCGGACTGGGGCGTGGAGCTGGCCTACGGGCGCCGCGGCAGCGCCTTCAGCGACATGGTGACACTGGAATTCACGCTGGGACTGCCGATCTTCCCAGGAACCCGCCAGGACCCCGGGATCGCAGCGAAGCGTGAGGAACTGGTGCGGGTCGAAGCGGCGCGCGAGGCGATGTTCCGCGACCACACGCAGCGGCTGGAAGCGGATCTCGCCGAGTACACAGTCCTGACGAGCCAGCTCGCGCGCCTGCGCACGGAACACCTGCCGCTGGCCCGGGAAAAGGTGGAGGCGCAGCTCATCAGCTACCGGGCAGGCAAAGGCGACCTCGCCGCCGTGCTCAGCGCACGGCGCGAGTTGATCGATGAACGCCTCAAGGAGGTCGAGCTCGACGGCCGTCGCGCGACGCAGGCGGCGCGGCTCTACTACTTCTATGGGGCCGGCGCGGCCGAGGTGACTGCGGCTGACGTTCCTGCGGCAGAGATTCCGGCGGCAGAGGAGAAAGTGCCATGAGTTCATCCAGACGGATGCTTGCGGCAATCGTGCCCGGTGCGCTGGCCCTGATCGCGGTGGGCGCGGCCGCGGGCTACTGGCTCGCCCAGCGCGGCAGCGCCGCCCTGCACGCGCAGTCCGTTGCAATCGCAACGACCACCCCGATAACCGGAACCCCGCAGGCCACCGCAACCGCCGCGGCCGCCGGGAACCCATCGACGGGACCCCGCCACGACAAACCCCTCTACTGGTACGACCCGATGCAGCCGACTCAGCATTTCGACAAACCGGGCAAGTCTCCGTACATGGACATGCAGTTGTTGCCCAGATACGCCGATGCGGAGGCTGCCGGCGGCGTGCGCGTCAGTCCCGACACCGTGCAGAATCTCGGCATCCGCACCGGAATCGCCGTGCGCATGACGATGCCGGTGCGGCTGCGGGCGGTTGGCGCGGTCGCATTCGACGAGCGGCTGCTCGAGCTGGTGCAGGCGCGTGTGGACGGCTCCATCGCGGAGCTGCACGTGAAGGCGCCGTTCGAGCGCGTGCGGCGGGGCCAGCCGCTGGCCGAGGTGCTGGCGCCGCAGTGGCTCGAGACCGAGCAACAGTACGCGGGACTCCTCAATGCGGATCCGCAGTCGCCGGCGGCCCTGCGCGCGGCGGCCCGCGAGCGGTTGCGGGTGCTCGGTGTCCCCGAGGCGGTCATCCGGCGCATCGAAAGCACGCGCAGGGCCGCTGCGACGACCACCACCGTGTATGCGCCCACAGATGGCGTGGTGACCGAGCTGCCGGTTCGGCAGGGTGCGGCCTTCCTGGCGGGCGCGGGCCTGTTTCGAATCAACGGGCTGAAGTCTGTCTGGGTCAATGCGCGGATCCCCGAGGCACAGGTCTCCGAGGTGAACCGCAGCTCGAGTGTCAAGGTGCACGTCACGGCCTGGCCCGGCGTGACCTTCAGGGGCCGTGTGCTCGCGGTACTGCCGGACGTGGACCGGGAAACGCGCACGCTCACGGCGCGCGTGGCGGTCGACAACGCCGGCTATCGACTGTCGCCGGGAATGTATGTGACGCTGGATTTCGCAAGCGCTACCGGTGCACCGCAGTTGACCGTGCCCAGTGAGGCGATCATCGCGACGGGAACGCGCACGGTCGTGATAGTGGCCCGCCAGGGAGGCGGTTTCGATGTGGCGGAGGTCACGGTGGGCCGGGAACAGGACGGCCGCACGACGATCCTGTCGGGTCTGCAGGAAGGCCAGAGAATCGTGCTGTCCGGACAGTTCCTGATCGACTCCGAGGCGAGCCTCACCGCGGCCGTCGAGCGGCTGACGGGTCCTGCAGCCCGGCCCGGTGCGGATAAGGCCAGCGCACGCAGGGGGGCCACGCCGTGATCGCGCGGCTGATCCGCTGGTCGATCGTCAATCATTTCCTGGTGCTGCTCCTCGCCCTGGCGGTTGCCGCCTGGGGCGCCTGGGCGATGCTGCGTACCCCGCTCGATGCGCTGCCGGATCTTTCAGACGTGCAGGTCATCATCCGCACGACCTGGCCGGGACAGGCGCCGCAGATCATCGAAAACCAGGTCACCTACCCGCTTGCGACCACGATGATGTCGGTGCCGGGCGCGAAGACCGTGCGCGGCTATTCGATGTTCGGGGATTCCTTTGTCTACATCCTGTTCGAGGACGGGACCGATCCCTATTGGGCCCGCTCGCGCGTGCTCGAGTACCTGAACCAGGTGCAATCGCGACTGCCGGCGCAGGCGCGTACCGCGCTCGGGCCCGATGCGACGGGCGTTGGCTGGGTGTTCGAGTACGCGCTCGTGGATCGCTCGGGAACGCTCGATCTATCGCAGCTGCGGTCGCTGCAGGACTGGTTCCTGAAGTACGAGCTCAAGACCGTGCCCAACGTCGCCGAGGTTGCCTCGCTTGGCGGGATGGTCAGGCAGTACCAGATCGTCCTGGATCCGGATCGACTGCGAGCCTACAACATCACGCACGGCCAGGTGATCGAGGCGGTGCAGAAAACAAACCAGGAAGCCGGGGGATCGGTGCTGGAGATGGGGGAAGCCGAATACATGGTGCGCGCCTCCGGCTACCTCAAGTCGCTGGATGATTTCCGGGCGATTCCGCTGCGGGTCGGCGCCGCCGGCGTGCCGGTGCGCCTTAAGGACGTGGCGCGCATACAGCTGGGACCCCAGATGCGCCGCGGCATCGCCGAGCTCAACGGTGAGGGGGAGGTCGCGGGCGGCGTCATCATCATGCGCTCGGGGAAGAATGCACTCGAGACAATCAACGCGGTGAAGAGCCGGCTGGCCGCACTCAAGGCGAGCCTGCCCGGCACGGTGGAAATCGTGCCCACCTACGACCGCTCAGGCCTGATCAGGCGGGCGGTGGCGAACCTGCAGGGCAAACTGCTGGAGGAGTTCATCATCGTGGCGCTGGTGTGCGGCGCCTTTCTCCTGCATCTGCGCTCCGCGCTGGTCGCGATCGTCTCGCTGCCGCTCGGGGTGCTCATGGCTTTCGTGGTCATGCATTACCAGGGTGTCAATGCCAACATCATGTCGCTCGGCGGGATCGCCATTGCCATCGGCGCGATGCTCGATGCGGCAGTCGTCATGATCGAGAACGCGCACAAGCATATCGAGGCCTGGCAGCGCCAGCACCCCGGGGCGACACTGCGCGGTGCGGAACATTGGCATGTCATCGCAGATGCGGCGGTGCAGGTGGGACCGGCACTGTTCACCTCGCTGCTCATCATCACGTTCTCGTTCCTGCCGGTGTTCACACTGCAGGCGCAGGAGGGCCGGCTGTTCTCCCCGCTCGCCTACACCAAGACCTACGCGATGGCAGCCGCCGCGGGACTGGCGGTCACGCTGGTACCGGTGCTGATGGGCTACCTCGTGCGCGGCCGTATTGCGGATGAGACCGGCAACCCGCTCAACCGCGCCCTCATCAGGGCGTATCGACCGCTGCTCGGGCGCGCCCTGGCGCACCCGCGGGCCTTGCTGCTCGCGGCCCTGGCGGTCCTGGCCGTAACGGCCTGGCCCCTGCTGCGCCTGGGCGGGGAGTTCATGCCGCCCCTCGACGAGGGTGATCTGCTCTACATGCCGTCGGCGCTGCCCGGGATCTCGGCGGGCAAGGTGGCGCAACTGCTGCAGCAGACGGACCGGCTGATCAAGAGCGTGCCGGAGGTTGCGACTGTGTTCGGCAAGGCGGGGCGTGCCGAGACCGCAACCGACCCGGCGCCGCTGGAGATGTTCGAGACCACCATCCAGTTCAAGCCCCGCGACCAATGGCGCGCGGGCATGACCCCCGACAAGCTGGTCAAGGAGCTGGACAGCATTGTCAGGGTGCCCGGACTCACCAACGTCTGGGTGCCGCCGACACGCAACCGGATCGACATGCTGGCGACCGGCATCAAAAGCCCGGTCGGCATCAAGGTCGCAGGCCCCGACCTGCAGGAGATCGATCGCATCGGCGCGCAGATCGAGCGCGCGGTCGGGCAGGTGCCGGGGGTGACGTCGGCCTTCGCCGAACGCCTGAGCGGCGGGCGCTATGTCGAGGTGGAGATCGACCGTGCGCGGGCCGCGCGCTACGGACTCAACATCGCCGACGCGCAGAGCTTCGTAGCGTCGGCCATCGGCGGCGAGGACATTGGCGAGACGGTGGAGGGACTGCGGCGCTTTCCCATCAACCTGCGTTACCCGCGCGAGCTGCGCGATTCGCTGCAGAAGCTGCGTGACCTGCCGCTGCTCACCGCGGGCGGTGCGCAGATCCGGCTGGCGGACGTGGCGGCGCTGCGCATCGCAGACGGCCCGTCCATGCTGCGCAGCGAGAACGCGCGCCTGTCCGGCTGGGTGTACGTCGACCTGCGCGGGCGGGACCTGAGTTCCGCGGTGCGCGACATGCAGCGGGCCGTGGCGCAGGAGGTGCAATTGCCCGCCGGTTACTCGCTGTCCTGGTCCGGTCAGTTCGAGTACCTGGCGCGGGCGAGTGCGCGCCTGTGGGCCGTGGTGCCCGCGACGCTGCTGATCATCTTTGTGCTGCTGTATCTCACGTTCCGGCGCGCCGCGGATGCGCTGCTGATCATGGCCACTGTGCCGTTCGCGCTGGTGGGCGGCTTCTGGCTCATGTATCTGCTGGGGTACAACCTGTCGGTTGCCGCGGCGGTGGGCTTCATTGCACTCGGCGGGCTGGCAGCCGAGATCGGCGTGGTCATGCTGATCTACCTGAACCACGCCGTCGCCGCCCGCGGGGCCGCGGGCCATCTGCGCAGCGCGGAGGACCTGGCGCAGGGGATCGTGGAAGGCGCGGCGCTGCGCGTGCGTCCCGTCGCCATGACGGTGGCGGTGATCATCGCGGGCCTGCTGCCGATCATGTGGGGCAGCGGCACGGGCAGTGAGATCATGCGGCGGATTGCCGCGCCCATGGTGGGCGGGATTATCAGCGCATCCCTGCTGTCGATGCTGGTGCTGCCCGCGGCGTATTACCTGATGCGCCGGCGGGGGTGCGCTGCCGGTGCGGCGGTGGAGGACGAGAGCTGACCGGCGCCGCGGCCGGAGGCCTGGAATCAGCGGAAGCGCTCGTCCACGGGAACGTCGTAGCCCACGGCCAGGCGGTTGGTTTCGTTGGCCAGGCCGGTGACGGCGAGCAGCTCGGCGAACTGTGCCTCCGTCATGCCCTTGGCGCGCGCACTGGCGCCGTGGGAGGCGATGCAGTAGCGGCAATTGTTGGTGACACTGACGGCAATGTAGACCAGCTCCTTGGTCAGCGGATCGAGGGCGCCGGGACCCATCACCTGCCGCAGGTTGGCCCACAGCCGCTCCAGGGTGGGTGGGTCGTGCGCCAGCACCTTCCAGAAGTTGTTGACCCAGTCGACCTTGCGGGTGGCCATGATGTCGTCGTACACGGCGCGTACGCGCGGCGAGGCCGCGGCGTATTCGATCGGCGCCAGGCTCACGGCAGCACCGCGATCACGCGCGCCGGGAACCCGGTGCCTTTCTCCAGCTTGGGGAAGGAAACGAATACCAGTGCGCCCGCCTCGGGCACCTGGTCGAGGTTGGCCATGAGCTCAATCTGGTACTTGTTCTGCCCCAGCACCCAGGACTCCAGCGAGTAGTCGTCGTGGCTGGTCGCAAGACCCGGATCGGTGTCGGTGGTCTCGTGGCCCGAGGCGGCGATGTGGCGCTGGTCGTACAGCAGCTTCAGGACATCCTTGCTCCAGCCCGGATAGTGCGCGATGCCCTTCTTGTCCACGTTCTGCATGGCGGCGTCATTGGGCCAGCGCTTGGACCAGTCGGTGCGCAGGGCAACGAAGGAATGCGCCGGGATGCGGCCGTGGCGCTGCTCCCAGGCCTGCACGTCGCCCAGCGTGACGACGTAGTCGGGATTGGCGGCGACCCGGGCGTGCACGTCCAGCACCACCAGCGGCAGGATCATGTCCCTGGGATCGATGCGGTCGACGGTCAGCAGGCCGTCGTGGAAGTGCGCCGGCGGATCGACGTGGGTGCCCCACTGCCCGACGTGACACAGCTCATCGACATGGAATCCGGCCTTGTCGATGGTGTAGAGCGTGCGCACCTTCATGTCGCCGAAGCCCTTCCAGTGTGGAATACCCGGGCCGAAGGGATGGGTCAGGTCCACGAAGCGGTGCTGCTCCAGGGCGTGGTAGATCTGCGTCAGCGTCAGGGCGGACGGGGCGGCAAGCGGTGCGGCAGCACGCGTGGCGACAGCGGGCGGTGCGGCGGCTGATGGGGCGGGGCGTGCGCCGGCCGCGCCCGGCAGGAGCGCGAGGACGGTCGTGACGGCGGCGGCCGTCAGCGCGGTCGAAGCAGGTCGCATGATCAAGTCCCTCCTGGTCCGGAAGATTCACGATACGGCGTGCGGGCGATCGGACACCCGCGAGCCTGCGCGGGCTAGAAGTGATAGGCGATGTGCACCTTGGTCCAGCGCGGGTTGCCCGGGTAAGTCTGGATGACGCCGTTGACGCCGGTGTTGTCGAAGGCCATGACGGCGTAGTGCTTGTCGGCGACGTTCTCCAGCGAGGCGCCGATCTCGAACTTGTCGCCGGCGCTGGTGTAGATCAGCCGCAGGTTGCCGAGGCCGTAGCCGCCCTGCTCCACCGTTGGCGTGTCGGCAATGTTGAACCAGAACTTCGACAGGTAGTTGCCGTCGATCTGCGCGGCCAGGTGGCCGGTGCCGAGCGGCCAGGTGTAGCGGGCCATGGCGTTGCCGCTCCAGCGCGGCGCGTTGCCCGGGGTGAAGTCGCCCGGAACGCCGATGCCGCGCGCATCGATGTTGCGGACGACGGCGTCGACGTAGGCGATGCCCACGCCGAGGCGCAGGGCCTCGATCGGCGTGACCTCGAATTCCAGCTCGCCACCGACGTTGCGGGCGTTGGCATTGCGTATCAGCTGCGTCGGTGAGGCGGCGCCGGCGATGGGGGCGAAGGTGAGGGCCTGGTAGTCATGGTAGTCGTAGTAGTAGACGGCGCCGTTGAGGCGCGCGCGCCGCTCCCAGAACATCGACTTGAAACCGCCCTCGTAGGAGGTGAGCACCTCGGGCTTGATGCGCAGCGCGGCGACGTCCGGCACCGTGGTGGGGAACAGCGGCGCGTTGAAGCCGCCGCCCTTCACCCCGCGGTTGTAGCTGACATAGGCGAGCAGGTCGCGGCTGAGGTGGAAGTCGAGCTGCGCCTTGCCGCTCCACAGGTGGTTATCAATGCTGCCGGTGTAGGAAGTGAACGGCGTGGTTCCGGGCACCGGCTGCTGCGGGATCGCCGACTGCGCCGGGTCCTGCGGGGTGACGATCTGCGGGTACCACTGGTAGGTGTAGTCCTTCTTGTCGATGGTGTAGCGCGCGCCGAGCGTGACGCCGATCAGGTCGGTCAGCCGGTCCTCCACCTGCGCGAAGGCGGCGCCCGATCTGGTCAGCAGGCTGTAGGGTTCCTGAGTCTGCGGGTAGCTGCCGTCCGCCGCCGGGCCGTTGCCGAAGGGCCAGCCGCCGGGATACGCGGTGCTCGACCAGAAAAACGGCCCGTTCCAGCCTTCGTAATAGTCGCCGTCTATGCGCAGGGCATACAGGCCGCCGACCCAGTGCAGGCCGCCGTGGTCGCCGTTCAGGCGCACCTCACCGGAGCTCTGGCTGACGTTGCTGCCGTTGAAGAACTGGAAGTACAGCACCGGGTCGGTGTCGGAATCCTCGGCGTAGTTCTTGGTCAGCTTCTGGTAGTCGGCGATGGCGGTGAGCTGCGCGAAACCCAGGTCCTGGGTGTACTCGCCGGTGAGCCCGCGGGTGCGCAGGCGTGCGAAGCCGCTGAAGTTGTCCTTGACCGCGAACGGACCCGAGGAGCGATAGCCGAGCGCGTCGCACCCGGGGCAGGTATTCCAGAAGTTCTCGTTGACCGGCAGGAAGATGGAGGAACCGGGCACGTTGGGGTCGGGCCGCGACACCGTGCTCTCCCAGGCGCCCGCACGCACATCCTCCTGTCCGGCGCGCCCGATCAGCAGCAGCCTGGCCGAGCTGTTGAACTTGAACAGCAACTGGCCGCGCAGCGCCCAGTCGTTGCCGTTCTCCAGCCCCGGCCCGCCAGTGAGGTTCTTCACCAGGGGATCGTAGTGGTTGCTCTCGAAGGCGATGCGGCCGCTGACGCCGTCGAACAGGCCCCCGCCCACTGCGCCCTCGATGCGCGTCAGGTTATGTTCGCCGAAGGTCACGTCGGCATAGCCGTTGAGGTCTTCGGTCGGCCGGCGCGACACGAACTGCGCCAGGCCGCCGGTGGCGTTGCGGCCGAACAGGGTGCCCTGGGGTCCGCGCAGCACCTCGACGCGGTCGATGTCGAACATCTGGAAGGCCAGGCCCGCCATCTGGCTGACGTAGACGTCATCGACGTACACCGCCGCCGGGCTCTCCTGGTGGTCGGCGAAGTCGTTCTGCGTCACGCCGCGGATGGAGAGGCTGAAGGACGAGGGACCGTTGGGCTGAGTCAGGACGACCGCCGGCATGGTGCGGGTGATGTCGGTGGCGGCGGAAGCGCCGAGCTGGCGCAGCTCGCTGCCGGAGAGCGCGGACAGGGAGATGCCGACGTCCTGGGCGCTCTGCTCGCGCTTCTGCGCGGTGACGATGATCTCCTGCAGCTGGCCGGAGCTTTCGTCGCTGGCGGCCTGCACGGCCGGGGCGAGGCACAGGGCGAGCGCCGCGGCGATGAGGAATGAGGGCCTGGGAGAGAGAATCATGATGGTTCCACCCTGCCTGACAGTCATACGAAGATTATAACGACAGCCGTATTCTGCCCCAAAAACGCACGGCTGGAGGCCGGCTCTCATGCCGGGTTTTCATATGGACATTCCGGCGCCGCGGGATCGGGCGGCACGCAGTGACGGATTCGGGCGGTTGAGCGCAGCCGGGAGTTACTGCGGTCGGTCCTGTGCCGGATTCAGGGAGACGGGCGATACACCCAGATGGCGGCCTCGCCTGCCCCGCCTGCGCGCACTGCCAGGAACAGCCGGTCGGCCGATGCTGCGAACAAGGACGTCCTGGTGCCCGGCGAGGTGGTGATGCGCGCGATACTTTCGAATTTCTCCCCCCGATGGGCGAACACCTCGATGAGCCCCTCGCCGCAGCTGACATAGAGGCGGTCACGCCGGGCATCCAGAAACGCGTCATCCGCGTCCCCGCAGGCCGCCGCTGAGGACAGCAGCCTGCCGGTCCTGGCATCGAATACCCCGACTGTCGCGGGATGCCGGAAAATCACAATGACCTGGCGGTGCACGGGATCCAGCGCCATCGGGAAGTTGGCGCGCAGAGCAGCCGTCGGCCAGGTTGTGAGCAGCTTGCCCTCGCCGCGGTCAACAACGGCAATCTGGCGCGCATCCGGGATGTTGATGTAGAGACGCCCGCTGTCGGGTTCGAGTTGGAAGCTCTCGGGATGCGCCCTGAGTGGAACTTCGGCGATACTTTGCCTGCTCGCGGTGTCGATGACGGCGATCGCGCCGCTGCCATAGCCCACGTAGAGCCGGTGAGCTGGGTCATCGACGCGGACATTGTCGGCGTCATCGCCGAGGGCGATCTGGCCCGCCGGCTTGAGATCGGCGCCCTGGTACAGCCGGACCGTGCCGTCCCCGGCGTTGGCGACGTACAGGGTGTCGGTCGAGGCCGCGTAGCCGATGCCCTGCGGCTCCCTGAGCCCGCCGATGGTTCGCAGCGTCCTGCGCTGCGCCAGGTCGACGACCCCGACGGTATCGTTGCCGAGTTCCGCGACGAAGAGTCGCTGGCGCGCCACGTCCATCGCCATGTGGTCGATGCGGCCGTGCACATCGCCCAGGGGTATCCGCGCCTCCAGTTCCAGGGGTGCTGCAGCGGGAGCCGGCGTAGCGGCGGTGACTAGTGCAGCAATGGCCGCCCGGGCTGCGGCCAGCATGCACAGCGCGAGCAACAAGCGGCAGTCCATCATTTCACCATCACCCACGCGGGATGCAGCAGAGGGAAGGCGATGAGGCCGGCCACGGCTGTTACCGCCATCAGCAGCGGGTTGCTCACCTTCCAGCGGAACAGTACCGCCAGCGCCACGCTGCCGACGATCACGGTGAACCAATCACCGATGGCGATGCGCCCCAGGAGGATGCAGGCCCCCAGAATCGTGCCGATTGCGGCCGCATAGGCGCCCTTGATGAAGCCCTGCACGTTGGGATTGGTGCGGTGGCGGGCAAGGATTGGCGCGGCGATGAGGACGAGGAGGAATGAGGGCAGGAAGATGCCGACGGTTGCGGCAACCGCACCGGCCAGTCCCGCCACCAGGTATCCGACGAAGGTGGCGGTGATGACCACCGGCCCGGGGCTGACCATCCCGACCGCCACGGCCACCAGGAAGTCATGTTCGTTGAGCCAGCCGTATTCGCGCACCACGCCCTGCTGCAGAAAGGGCACGATGACCAGGCCGCTGCCGAAGGTGAGCGCGCCCGCCTTGAGAAAAAAGAGCAGCAGCTTTGCGAGCGTCGTGCCGGTGGCGATGGGAGTAGCGCTGGCAATCGGAGTTGCGCCGGCAACTGGAATTGCGATGGCGGTGGGAGTCGCGGCGATGGGAGTCGCGGTGTTGTTTGGTTCGCCCCACGCACCCGCGAGCAGCGGCATCGCCGCCGAATGCGCCGAGCCCCCGCGACCCCGCAGCGCTGTCCCGTAGTACAGGATCCCGACGATGCCGGCGCCGATGAAGAGCAGCGCCACTTCCGCCTGCAGCACGACGGTGACGGCGAGACAGGCGGCTGCGAGCGTCCATTGCAGCCAGTCTTCCATGCCGAGCTTTGCCAGGCGATAGCAGGAGTGCAGGATGAGCGCGATGACGGCGGGACTGACGCCGTAGAAGACCGCGGTGATGAATTGCAGTCCGCCGAAATGCACGTAGAGCGCGCCCAGGGCCGCGACGATGATGAAGTTGGGCAGAATGAAGGCCCAGCCGCCGGCCCAGGCGCCGCGTTGCCCGCCGCGCAGGTAGGAGATGAAGATGCCGACCTGGATGGCGAGCGGACCGGGCAGCGACTGGCAGACGGCGATGACTTCACGCATCTGCTCGCGGGTGAGCCAGCCTCGCCCGGCGACCAGCTCACGCTCCATCTGCCCGACGAGCGCGACCGGACCTCCGAATCCCAGCAGCCCCAGCCGCAGGAAGTAGCGCACCAGTTCTCGCACCCGCCCGCGCGGCGCGGTCGCTGGGTCGGCGGGGCGCATCGGCCCCATTCACGATCCGTGTCTGACGTTTGCCAGGTCGAGAGCGGCGCGCAGGCCGTGCGCGAGCCGCAGCGCATCGTCATGTGCCCAGAAGTGCATGAAGAACAGGTGCGGCGAGTCGTCGATCATGTGGCTGTGCAGGGCCGTGACTTCGATGCCGTGCTGCCGCAGTGTCTTCAACACCGGGTTGACTTCGCTCCCCAGGAGCACGAAATCCCCGCTGATGGCGGCCCTGCCGCCACCGGTGGGCTGGAAGTTCATGGATATCGCGGTGCCCATGGACGGCGGGATGTCCATGCCGCCCTCGGAGATCGCCTCCACGCGCAGGATGCCGAACTGGTACACCCCGCCGTTCGCCTTGCCCTGTACTCCCATGATCCTGTCCAGGGCCGCGGTATCCAGGTCGAGCGCCGCGGGTGGCGAGACCGGTGTTGGTGTGACTGCGGCCGGTGTCGGTGTGGCCGGTGTTGGGGCCAGGGGCGTGCCGCTCAGGGCGAGTGCCGCGCGCAGCGTCTGCGCAAGCTTTACCGGGTCACCGTGTGCGCCGACGTGCAGGTAGAACACCGGCATGGAGGTGCGGATCAGGTGATTGTGGATAGCGGTGATCTGCACACCGTCTGCGACCAGGCGCGCCATCACGGGACTCAACTCCCGGTCAGTGAGGACCAGATCGCCCATGAGCATCGCGCCGGACCCGGCGGGGGCAAACGCCACCCAACCGCCCAGCGCCAGCGCCGGCCTGATCGCGACGCCGTCGACCGTGACCCTGAGGTCCGATCGGGGGAAGGAATACTTGTGCACGCCGCCGGGCTGGTCGGCGCCTTTCCTGCCGACGGCCTGATCCACGGCAGTCCAGTCGGGCCCTGCGGCGTGCGCGAGTCCTGCGATGGCAACGGCGGTCAGGGCTGGGATACGAATCGCCAGTCGACTCATGAGAACACCCCGGGATGCGAAGGGCACTACGGGCCAGGAGGCAAGCCCAGTATAACGATACTGCGCCGGACCCCTGCATGCGCGGTCCTGGCGGACTCACGCGACCCTGGCAAACTGGCTGGGCCCAAGGCTCGGCAGGTGCACCTCGCCGTTGTCAGGGGAAGAGCTGGATGGCCGGCAGTGCGGCGTCGCAGTTCAGCAGCTCCACTTTTTTCAGCACGATGCGCAGGGCGTCGCCCTGCATGCGCAGATGGTGCCAGGCGACGCCGGACAGCACGATCTGGGTGTCGAGCTGGGTCTCGACGTACAGGTACGGTGTGCGCAGCACACACAGGTTGTGCTGCGCATCGATCGACTCCACCAACGGTTGTTGCAGGACGTGCTGGCAGAAGCTCGGCTGCTGCTGCGAGTAGGCGTGCGGATGGCGCAGGCGCTCGATGCGCACTTTCAGCAGCAGCTTGTCTTCACGGGAGATGGAGGTGAAGGTTTCCTGCGGCGGCTGGCCGCGCGTGAGTGGAATCCAGTAGCAACCATCGTCGCTGAACAGCTCGTACCACTCGTCGAAGCGTTTCTCGTCAATGAGCCGCGCCTCGTGGCAAACGAACTGCGCCAGCGCCGCGGCGTCGGGGAAGGCTGCGTGGCTCATCGGGATGGTGTGGGCGCTGGCCGGGCTGGCGGCGGCGGTTCCGCCGGCTGCGGTGCGGGCTGGGCCTCCATGAAGCGGCTCCAGGCGCGAAACTGGCCGCGCATGGAGACTTCGTTGGTGGCGCCGTATATGCCGGTGAGCCCGACGCCCTCGCCGCCGTGGTAGTTGCGGTGCAGGCTCACCCACTCACTGCCGCCGGCCGCCAGTCCCTCCTGGATGGCGCGGTAGCAGTGCAGATCGTCGTGGCCGACGACCGAGGTGGGCGAGTTGATGAGCCGGGTGTAGGTGGCAGTGCGCTGCAGCAGCTCGTCGGGCGCGCCGGCGAGGCGGAAGGTCCAGCTCTCGATCAGGGTGCGGTCGACCGCCAGCGGGCGCACCACGCGGATGGCCTGGATGGCGCCCTTGATGGTCAGGCTGGGGTAGTAGACGGTGTTGTGGCGCGCCTCGCCCAGGATGCGCTGTGCACGTTCCTCGCCGTAGGCCGCCGCCATGCGTTTTTCGTACTCGCCGACCTGCGCGTACTTCGAGTGGATCGAGAAGTTGACGCCGGTGTAGCTGTGGCCGTTGTCAAAGATCTTCAGGCCCATGCGGTCCATGAAGTCGTAGCCGTTGACGAAGGGCGTGAACTGTTCGATCACCATCGGCACCGGCGCTCCGGGGGGCTGCCCGTCCCACAGGCGCTTGGCGGTGCCGGCCGAGGACTCGTGCGCCACCATCGGGTGCATGGCGTCGTTGAGGTTCTCGACGAACAGCTTCCAGTTGCAGTCGTGCAGGTAGCGCAGCACGCCGCCGGCGACCTCGAGCCGGCCCTCGGGTGAGCGCTCCACCATGTTGTCGATGGAGGACAGTGACTCACCGAAGAATTCCTCGAAACCGATGCCCTGCGGGGCGGGCCGCGCGAACACGAAGCCGCGGTAGTTGACCGCGGTGACAGCGCGCAGGCCTTGCGCCGCTTCGCTGTTGTCGAAGCCGGTGGCCTCGTACCCGGCACGCAGCGGCACGGTGCGCAGGGTGCCGTCGAGGCGGTAGGTCCAGCCGTGGTAGGGACAGCGCAGCAGTCCGCCCTCGCAACGGCCGTGCACAGCACTGACCAGGCGGGTGCCCTTGTGGGCGCAGCGGTTGAACAGCACGCGCACTTCGCCGTCGGCGCCGCGCAGCAGGATCACGGGCTCGCGGCCCAGACGCGTGCTGAAGTAATCGCCGGCGTTGGGCACCTGGCTGTCGTGACCGACGTAGATCCAGGTGTTGCGCCAGAGCTGTTCCATCTCCAGCTCGAAAACCTCCGGGTCCACATAGACGTTGCGATGCACGCTGTCGGGGCGCACCAGGGCGCGCAGCGCCTGCGGCTGGCCGCGGTAGCGCGGCAGGTTCATGCGATCGGGCGGCGCACTCATGCGGCACCTGCGAAGTACTGCTGCAGGGATGCGACCCCGAGACGCTGCGCCTCGAACAGGCTCTCCAGGTGTTCGCGCGAGTTGATCAGTCCGCGCGCGCGCAGCACCCCGCCGGCGTCGATCAGCGCGGCGTACGGCAGGCGGGCCACCTGGTAGGTCATGCCGAGCGGCGCCGACAGGACGTAGGGGATGCCGGTGAGGCCCTGGCGGCGCACGAAGCCCTGGTGTTCGGGCGCCTCGCCGTCGCTCGCCAGCACGACGTCCAGCCATTGGCGTTCGTCACGGCGAGCCGACTTCACGGCCGACAGCAGCGCCTTGCAGACCGGGCAGGTCGGTGAGACAAACAGGAGCAGTGTGCTGCGGCTGTCGCCGCGCGCGGCGCCGAGGCGCAGCGTGGCGCCCTCGAGCGTCGTGACCTCCAGCACCGGGACCGGCTCACCCACTGCGAGTCCGCGGTTCAACATCAGTGCGCCGACCGGGGCGATGCGCCGGTAGAAGATGGCGAGCTGGCGCGCCAGCATCACGGTGGCGGTGATGAGCAGCAGTACCGCCACCCACTGCAGCAGGTTGGAAACCTGCAGGCCCGTGAGCGCGCTGCCCGCCGCGTTCACGGGGAATCCTGCAGCTCGGCGCCGGCTGCGCTCGCAGGCTGCCGCAGCAGTGCGCCCTGCGGCAACACGCGGCCGGCCAGGCGGTCGAAGGTCAGGTACAGCAGTGCCACGGCGGGCACGGCGCATGCGAGCGTGAGCCAGTCTGTGTATGTGAGCACGCGCGCGGTCCAGGGCAGGCTCAGCGCCGCGAGCAGGAGCGCGGCGAGCAACAGGTTGCGTACCACCATCCATGGCGCGATCGTCTGGGCGTCGTCCGCGCCACCGCAGCCGCAGGCCAGGTCGCGCCGGCCGCGCACGAGGTTCAGCAGGATACCGGCAGCGTAGCCGGTCAGCAGCACCGCGCCGGTGAGGGCCGCGGCGCCGCGCCAGCCTGGCACCGCGAGTGCAATCAGCAGCGCAAGGGTCACGGCCAGCTCGGCCAGCGGCACCAGCAGCGAGAGGCGCACGGACTGCGGCAACGGCAGGCGGTACGCCAGGAACACTTCGTTGAATTGCGCGAGGTCGCGCAGCTTGTGCAGCGCGGCGCTGGCGAACAGCAGGGCGAAGGCCGCGCCCGCCAGCAGCCCCAGCACAGGGTCGAGTGTGAGTGTTGTCATTTGTCCTGGGCGAGGTGTGCGAGCAGTTGCCGGCGTGCGGCGGTGACGTCCACCAGCGGTGTGGCGCGCCAGGCGGCGATCTCCTGCGCGGTGAACGGTTTGAGTGAGGCCGGCGGCACTTGCGGTGCGGCCAGGTTGTCCACCATCCAGTTCAGCACGCCCGCCAGCTCGGCGTCTGTGAGCCGTGACAGCGCGGCACCCGGGACCTGCGTCATGAAGCGCCTGCCGGCTTCGTCGGCGGCAAACGGCGCCAGCGTGCCGCGGATGTCGGGTACGTGGCCCGGATCGCCGCGGCCGTCCGGGGCGTGGCAGCCCATGCAGTTGAGCATGTAGTTGATGTGCGGCTCGTAGGCGGACGCGGCGGCCATGGACAGCAGTCCCACGCAGGCTGCCAGTGTCGCGCGGGCGAGCATCGCGCGCTCCTGGCCTAGCGCGCCGGGGCGACGATGCGCGCCGTGGAGCAGTTGTAGGGGATGTCGGAGTGGCTGCCCGCGCACCAGTCGTAGTCGTTCGACTGGAATGGCACGTACAGGGGGCTGTCACCTTCGTTACGGTTGCACAGGCAGCGCCCGCAGGTGCTCTTGCCGCAGCAGTCGTTGTAGGAAATCACGTAGTCGCGGTTGTCGGCCGGGTTGTGGCAGGTGCCGACCCAGGTGACTGGGGACTGCTCGGTGCCCGGCGGACAGGTGGACTGGGAACCGCCGCAGCAGCTGCACAGGTAGCCGTCGATGGCGCAGTGGCGCCAGTACTCGCAGCTCGCCGGATCCTGCGTGGACGCGTGATCTTTCTCGGCGGGCGGCTGCGCGCCGCGCGCCACCGGCAGCAGCGGCAGGGATGCGGCGCCCACCATCAGCGCGCCGAGGGAGCCCAGAAAGCCGCGGCGCGAACTGCGCTGCGCGACCGCGCGAGTCAGGCGCTCGGTCAGCAGGTCCATGTGTTTCATGGCGTCACCATCACAGTCGGTGTTGTACCCAGCTCCGTCACCGAGCGCAGGTGCCGACCGTCGAGACCGTCGTAGATATCGAGGGTGGTGCTGCCGATGAACGTGGCGAACAGCAGCGGCTGTGCGTCACGGCTGACCTGGATCGACCCGGCCGGGTTCTTGAGCATGATGCGCTGGATGCGCTTGTGTGTGGCCAGGTCATAGACCCACACCTGCGGCCCCGGTTCCTTGTGGGTCGCCAGGTCTCCCTGGTGCATGATGGCGTACAGGCGGTTGCTGGCGGCATGTGCGGCGAGCTGTTGCAGGCCTCCCGGGCGCCAATGCTGTGCGGCATCCACCGGTTGCAGCAGGGACCAGGGGGGATCGGCGCGCAGGCCCTGGCCGGTGCGGGTCACGGGCTGGATCTGCCCCGAGAAGGAGACGAAGTACCAGGTGTCACCGACGCGCACCGGCTTCTCGGTGAGGGGGTCGTGTACGGCGTCGAACAGCTTCGCGGTGCGCTGGCTGTGTGCGAGTGTGCCGCTGTCGGTGAGCTGTTCCTCGAGGAAGGCGCCGTCCGCGCAGATGCTGAAGAACGAACGCGGCCCCGTGGGATAGACGAGTGCGCAGCCGGAGGTCTCGATCTCCCCGGCGAAGCGGCGCTGCTGCATGTCCACCACCGAGACCGACTGCGAGGGCGTGAAGTTGTAGATCAGCAGGAAGCGGCCGTCGTCGGTGAGGTCGTTGGCGGCCATCATCGGCATGATGGCGGCGCGTTTGGGCGGGATCACGATCTCCGAGAGCGGCGCAAGTTTCGCGGCGTCGTAGATGGTGACGACGTCGGTACGCGTGCCGCGCGTGCCGCGCGAGAAGTAGGTTTCCGGCGAGAAGATCAGCTTGCGGTCGGCGGACAGCACCACGCGCGCGAACATGTTGCCGGTGTTGAGCATGCCGAGCATGCGGCCGCTGTCGCCATCGACCAGTATCGCCTGGCCGTCGGGCATGTGGTTGAACACGACGTCGTTGACCCACACCCAGTGCGGCGATGGGGGCGAAGCCAGGACCACGGAGGTCCCCGCCGGATCGGCCGGCAGCAGGGGCGGCGTGGCCGCAACGGCCCGGGTAGCCGCGGTAACAGCGGGCAGGAGCAGCGCTGCGGCGGCAGCGGCCAGTTTCAAGCGCATGGTTTGAGCCCTCGCGATCCGATTCTGTCGCGCGTCGCCGGGACTGTCCAGCCGCTGCAGGGGTGACGCAGCCGCGCTTTGGTCCGATAAGCGAACCCGCGGCGCATTTTCAGAACATCAGAATGAGAGGCTGCCCACCGAGGTGCCGCCGCACACGAACAGCGTCTGGCCGGTGATGAACGACGCCTCCGGATTCACAAAAAACATGATGGCGCGTGCCACGTCGGCCGGTGTGCCGGTGCGGCCGACCGGGACGGCGCGCGCCAGCGCCGCCAGGCGCTCGCTGCCGCGCGGCACCAGGTCGTGGAACATGGCGGTGTCGGCAATGGGGCCCGGCGCGACGCAGTTGCTGGTGATGCCGTAGGGCGCGAGCTCGAGCGCCCAGGTGCGCGCCAGGGCGATGAGTCCCGCCTTGCTGGAGGAGTAGGCGGTGCGGCGCGCCAGGCCCAGCACCGCGCGCGTGGTGACCAGCACGATGCGGCCGAAGTGCGCCGCCTTCATCGCCGGCAGGTTGGCCTGCACCAGCGCCACGGCGGCGCCGGCGTGCAGGCGCGAGAGTGCATCCAGGTCCTCTGCTGTGACCTCTTCCAGGGGCCGCTCGCGGATCGCGCCGGCGCAGTGCACCAGCGTGGTCGCGGCGCCCTCCTGCGCGAGCTGCGCGAAGGTGTCGCGGGCGGAGTGAGGATCGCAGAGGTCGGCGAGAACCGTGCGGATGCCCGGGCTGGAGGCTGCGGGCGGCTCGAGTGAGACGTTGATGACCTCGTAGCCCTGCTGCAGCAGGGCGTGCGCGGTGTGCGCGCCGATGCCCGAGCTGGCACCGGTGACGATGGCGCGGCTTACGGTCATGAGTCCTCCCGGAGGTGTGGCCGTCGGGTGCTGAGCACCTCTCCCTTAGGAAGCAGGTCCAGTGTACCGAACTTGGTACGAGCGCGTGCAGCGGTGGGAGCGGCCGCACCCGGAGCGGCGCTGGCGTAAGATCGGCAGGCCTACAGGAACCGCCGCAGTCCGCGGCGGGCAGATCGACCAAGGAGCCATCCACCATGAGCAACACCGTCCGCCTGCACCGGGTCCTGCGTGCGCCGCCGCACAAGGTCTACCGCGCCTTCCTGGAACCCGACGCAATGACGAAGTGGCTGCCGCCCCATGGCTTCACGTGCAGAGTGCACCAGATGGATGCACGTGTCGGGGGCGGCTACCGCATGTCCTTCAACAACTTCTCCACCGGCAATGCGCACTCCTTCGGAGGGCGCTACCTGGAGCTGGTTCCCGACGAGCGTATCCGCTACGCGGATCGATTCGACGATCCGAATATGCCGGGCGAAATGCAGGTGACGGTGGCGCTGCGCAAGGTGACGTGCGGCACGGACGTCAGCATCGTGCAGGAGGGCGTGCCGGAGGCCATCCCGCTGGAGATGTGCTACCTGGGGTGGCAGGAGTCGCTGCGGCAGCTGGCGCACCTGGTCGAGCCGGAAATTGCGGACGGCTGAGCGGTGGTGGATGGTGTGGCGCTGCGCAAAGTTGAGCGGCTGAAAATGCCGGGGTGCGCGCGCCGACGCCGGGCACTCATGGCGGTGGGCACGCTGCTGCTGTCGTGCGTCGCCACGGTGGCGTTGGCACTGGGCCAGGGTCAGAGGGGCGCCGGCGCCGCGCCGCCGCACTTCGAGGTGCCGGTGACGAGTGGCCCGGCGCCGTTGACTTTCGTTGTCTACGGCGACACGCGCTTCACGCACCGCCCGGACGTTGTGAACAGCGTGGCGCGCCGCGCGCTGGTGGCCGGGATCGCCGCGCAGAACCCGGCGGCCATCTTCATCGGCGGCGATCTTGTCTACCAGGGCAGCAACGCCGACGATTACGCGGTGTACCGCGAGGAAACCGCGGCGTGGAGACAAAGCGGCATTCCCGTCTTCCCTGCGCTCGGCAACCATGAGTTCAAGGGTTGTGCGCCCGGGACTGAGGCTGTGTGTCTCGGGAACTGGTGGTCAGCGCTCGAACCCCTCGCGGTACGGCCGTGGCGCTGGTACTCGGTGAGCGTCGGCCGCGAGATCCTGGCGCTGGTGCTGGATTCGGACTCGGCCCTGACGGTGGGCAGTGAACAGCGGCGCTGGTTCGAGCAGCAGATCAACCACACCGGACCCGGTGTGCGGTTCGTGCTGGTGCTGCTGCACTACCCGCCGGTGCGCGACCCGCTGTTCCCGCCGGCGAAGGATGAGAAGGAGATTGCGCGCTACCTGCGCAAGCATGCGGCGCTGCTGCCGGTGCGTGCGGTGGTCATCGGCAGTCATGTCCACAATTACGAGCGTTACTCGCGCTACGGTGTCACCTGGCTGGTGAGCGGCGGCGGCGGCGCCACGCCGGTGCCGACACTGCGGATCTTCGGTGAGCGCTCGCACCTGCACACGGCCGTGAATTTCCACTACCTGCGCTTTGTGCTCGACGGGGACGTGCTCACGGGCACCATGGTGCGCTTCGATCCGGATGCGTCGGCGGCGCAGGCGTGGAGTGAGCCGGACCGCTTCCAGGTGCGGGCGCGTCCGCGGCCGGCTTTGCGGTGAGCCGCGGGATTCACGACAATGTTGTTACTCACGGGCCCTGGCGCCGCCCTGAGACAGTGGAGTCCGGGCGGGCGCCAGGCGGGCTGACAGGAGCCGGCCTATGGCGCCTGCGGATGTCAACTTCGGTCAAGGAGTTCAGGAAATGATCACGATATCGGCCTTTGAGTGGGTTCCCGCTTTCGCGCGCGGACAGGTGCGCGACCTGCGGGTGCGCTGGGCACTGGAGGAAGCGGGCCTGCCCTATCGCACGCGCCTGCTGAAACAGGGGGACCAGGACAAGCCGGAGTACCGCGCACTGCAGCCCTTCGGCCAGGTGCCGATCTTCGAGGAGCACGGACAGGTGCTGTTCGAGACGGGCGCCATCGTGCTGCACATCGGTGAGCGCAGCGAAGCACTGCTGCCGAAGGATCCGGGGGCGCGGGCACGGGCCACGCAGTGGCTGATCGCGGCGCTGAATTCCGTCGAACCGCACATCATGAACGTGGCGATCATCGATCTGCTGTATTCAAAGGAGGAATGGGGCAAGCTGCGCCGGCCGGGCGCGGCGGCCTTCGCGCAGCGTCGCCTCACGGGCCTGGCAGCCGCCCTGGGGGACAAGCCCTACCTGGACGGGGAGCGTTTCACCGCGGGGGATCTGCTGATGTCGACGGTGCTGCGTATCCTGCCTGAGCTCGTGACCGATCCGCGGCTGAAGGCGTACGTCGAGCGCTGCACGGCGCGGCCCGCGTTCCAGCGCGCGCACGCGGCGCAGCTGGGCGACTTCAGGGACGCGGCGTGAGGGGGGCGCGGTGACTGCGATGTTGCCCGTGGTCCTGGCGATGGCGACGGTGCTGGCGGCCGGCACGGCGAGTGCCAGCCCGGCCAGTGCCGCGAGCCCGGCCGGGGCCAACCCGGCCGGCGCCCCCGCGCCAACCTACGCGGCGCTCGCCGGGAAGGTGGTGCTGGAGAATGAGCGGGTGCGTGTGGAGCAGTTCGTCCTGCCGCCGGGTGCCTCTACCGGACGGCACTTCCACCCCGCGGACCAACTGCTGATCTTCGTGCGCGGTGGTGTGCTCAGGTCGGCGGATACGGGGCGATCGGTGCGCTGGCAGGACGGGCGCGTGGCGTGGCACGCGGCCGGTGAGGCGGCTGACGGCGGCGATATCAACGTTGGCACCACGCCGATCGAGATGACCTGGGTGACGGTGAAGCCGTGGGCCGGGGCGGCCGCGCACGCCGGCGGGCCGTCCGCGAACGGTGCCAGGGGCGCGACCGGCGGGGACTGGCCGGCGGATGCGCACCTGAATTATCCCAACATCCCGGGTGAGGACCTGCTGGAGAACGAGCAGGTGGTCGTGCAGCGCTTCGTGGTGGCGCCGGGCCAGTGGGAGGGTGTGCACGCGCATCGCCCCAACATGTTGTACGTGCACATCCACGGCGGGCAGTGGTCGGCGCGTTCGAAGACTGAAGCAGAGCACCTGTACCCGGCACCCTCGGCCGACGGCAAGGTGGGCTGGATGCCGACCACCCCGCTGTCCGTCGGACACGAGTCCCGCAACGCGGGCAAGGAACCGATCGACCTGATCTGGGTGACGCTCAAGCGGCCTTGAGCCACCGCCGGACCGCCCGGCGGGCGGCGCGACTCAGGCCGGACCAGACCGGATCAGGTAAGGATCTCCTGCATGGCGCGGTGCGCCTGGTCGATGGCGGAGTCGGTGTAGGCGGCAGCACCGGCATCCGAGTTGGCTACGTGGATGCGGCCGAAGGGCGCGCGGCCCACGACTTCCGGTCGCTGCGCCTCGGGTACTTCCTTGTTCCACAGGGAGTTGAACTCCGGTGCGTAGCCGTGCGGCCAGCGGTTCACGGTGATGGCGGTAATGTCGCGGGCGGGATCGAGTCCGCCCGCCCCCAGCGTGCGGGCGAGCTGGTCGCGAACGTTGTGCTCGAAGGTGGCGAAAGGCGTTGCCAGCAGCTCGGCACGCCCGGCACGCGCCTGGTCGTCCTCCGACAGCCCAGGCTTGCAGGGTGTGCGGATCATGTGCACCAGGATCGGCTGGTCGGGAGACTTCGGGCTGCGGTAAGTGCCGATGTTGACGTGCTCATTGAGCAGGATGTATGCGAAGTAGCCGCCCGGTGAGTAGATGCGCGACACCTTGAGCCGCGCGAAGGCCTGCCAGTTTCGCAGTGCCACGCTGGTGTAGACCAGCGGCGCCTTCACCAGCGAGTGCAGCGCCTGCTTCTGCGCCACGGGCATTTCCGGGCACAGGTAGGGAATCATCATGTTGTAACAGGCGAGCACGCAGTAGCGCGCTCGCACGGTATACGCCGAGCCGTCACGGACGTAGGTGACTGCGACACCGGAGGCGGCGGCGGGACCCCCGACGTTGACGGCGCGCACCACGGTGCTGCTGAGGCGGATGCGCAGCGGCGCGCCCGGCTGGTCGAGTCTGGCGTAGTTGGCGCGCGCGGTGACCAGGTTTTCGATGCCGAGACCCGGGATGGCGGCCGGGATCAGGTTGCGCACCAGCGCGCGTGCGATGGTGGCGTTGCCGTCCGGGAAGTGCAGCGACGGGGAACCGCCGGTATCGGCGTAGCCGGCCGGGGTGTAGCCCATCGTTGGAATGGAACCGGGTGCGAGCTTCAGCCCCCGGAAGCCCGGCAGCGCGATGCCCCAGCAATCCAGCGCCGAGACTGCGTCGATGCCCACGGCCCATTCGGCGTGGGTGCGAGCCTGGTAGAAGGCGATGGCGGCCGGATCGGCGTGCACCACGTCCCTGAGGTAGTCGCGGTAGCTGATCTTCGACAGCCGTAACTTCTTCTGATCGGAAGTGAGCCCCGGAAAGTAGTCGGTCGTCCCCAGTTCGATGCGCTCGATGTCGGCACGGGCCTTCGCCGACAGGGGTGCGCCGCTGAGTTGACTGGCGGTGAAGTTCTCCCCGTCCGCGAGTACCAGCTTGTCGGCGCCGAAAGTCTCGCGGTCGAAGAAGGCTCCGGTTCCCAGGCCGAGCTTCTCGTAAAAATCGCGCCGTTCGATTTTCGGCTTGAGTGCTGCGACGTCGATGCCGAGCGTGCGGATCAGGCCCTCGGCCACGCGGCTGTAGGGTCGGGGACTGTCAATAAAGTAGGTGCCACCGTTCATGAGCTGCATGGCGCCGCCCAGGCGAAACTCGTTGCGCTTGGCGTGACCGCCGAAGTCATCGTGGTTGTCGAGCACCAGGATGCGGCTCGCGGCGCCCGCCCTGGCACGGTAGAAGTGCGCCGCAGCCAGCCCGCTGATACCGCCACCGACTACGACCAGGTCGTAAGACTCGCCGCTGCCCACCGGATTGTCGCGCAGGGTGCCGTCGCGCAGCGCGTGCGCGTTCTCGAAGGAGCCGGGGTGGCTGCCGCGCATGCCGTTGAGCAGTGGCGGGTAGTAGTCGGGCTTATCCTGCGCGGCTGCGCTGCCGCCGGAGGCTGCGCCAGCGGCCGCGGCGAGTGCCGACGCACTCAGCAAGGGTCCGGTCAGCGTGCTGGCCGCGGCCACCAGTGAGCCCTGCAGGAAGTCGCGGCGCGGGATGCGGTGTTTGGTCATGTGTCGGTCTCCGGAATCTCGTGATGTCCTGTGCGCAGGCGCCAGCTCTCAGTCCTGCGGCACCTTGAAATAGTCCGGTATGCCGCCCGGCCAGACGTCGCCGAACTGGTTGTTGCCGCCGTCGACTACCAGCACCTCGCCGGTGATGAAGTGGCCGGTGGGTGCGGACAGGTAGACCACGGCCTGGGCGATATCCAGGGCGTCCCCGAAGCGCTGCATGGGGTTGGAGTAGCGGAACATCTCGGCGTCGCGGCGCGCGTAGACGTTGAGGCCCTCGCTGTCGATCGCGCCGGGCGCCACGCAATTGACGCGGATGTCGAGCGGCGCCCATTCCGTGGCGACTGTCTTCGACAGGTAGACGACGCCGGCACGCGCCGCGCAGGTGTGCGCCACCTGCGGCATGCCACGCCAGATCATGGCGACGATGTTGACGATGTTGCCGGGACGGCTGTCCCGCTGCCAGCGGCGCGCCGCCTGCTGCATCATGTACCAGGTGCCGTTGAGGTTGGTGTCGATGACCGCGTTCCAGCCCTTGACGCTGAAGTCGATGGCGGCCTGCGGGTATTGGCCGCCGGCGTTGTTGACCAGCGTGTCGAGGCGGCCGAAGCGCGCGTGTGTGCCCTCTATCAAGGCCTGCACGGCGTCCGGGTCACGGATGCTCATGGCCTGGGTGCCGATTTCGCGCCCGAGGTGGCGGCGGATGCCGGCCGCGGTCTCCTGCAGTTTCTCGGCGCGGCGGCCGCAGATCATGACGTCGGCGCCCAGGCGTGCGCAGACGTAGGCGATGGCGCGTCCCAGGCCCGAGCCGCCACCGGACACCAGGAACACCTGCCCTGCCAGCAAGTCCGCGCGGTAAGCCAGTGGACGGGTGGCCAGTTCCTCGTCCGGCATGCCCCAGGGACGCGGGGGTGTGGTGGAGTCCGGGGGTGTTGTGGAGTCCCGGGGTGTTGCGTCGTCGGTGGTCATGGCCTGTCAGGTCGGCGTCGAGGGCGATCGTGCCAAGGCGCGCTACGCCCGCTGCGGACCGCGACGTGCTGCCTCGATGGCGGCAACGTCGATCTTCTTCATGGTCATCATCGCGTCGAAGACACGCTTCGCAACCGCCTGGTCAGAGCCACTCACGGCCTCCATGAGCACACGCGGGGTGATCTGCCAGGACAGGCCCCAGCGGTCCTTGCACCAGCCGCAGGCGCTTTCGGCGCCGCCGTTGCCGACGATCGCGTTCCAGTAGCGATCGGTTTCGGCCTGGTCGGCGGTGAGGATCTGGAACGAGAAGGCTTCGCTGTGCTTGAAGGCTGGCCCGCCGTTCAGGCCCAGGCAGGGGATGCCCACCACGGTGAACTCCACGGTCAGTACCTGACCCTGCTTGCCGGCCGGATAGTCGCCCGGAGCACGATGCACCCCGGTGACCGCACTGTCGGGAAAAGTGCGGGCGTAGAAGCGGGCGGCCTCTTCCGCGGTGCCGTCGAACCAGAGGCAGATGGTTCCGGTCATGGTGGTACTCCTTGAGTAAGACAGGATTGCGCGCCGATGATCGCTTGGTGCGCGCAGGATCGAAAGGCCAGATTGACCGCGGCCCAGGCCCAGGCCGCGGTGTCAATCTTGCGGCATGCCCTGGCGCAGCATGCCCACCAGGCGCTGCTTCATCGGCAGCACCCATTCCTGTTTAAGCTTCGGACTGAGCAGCCCGGCCTCCTCCAGTTCGTCGCACAGGTGCATCTGGTGCGCGAGATCGAACAGGTCGTACTGGGAGGAGAACTTGCCTGCGCCGCCGTAGGTGATGAAGGAAACGCCGTGGGTCTCGTAGTAACTGCCGTCGGAGCGGCGGCCCGGGCCGCGATTCAGCCAATGACTGATGATCTCATCGCCGTTGATCGCCCAGCCGGTGATCGGAAAACTCCAGCCCTTCCAGCCGGAGCCAACGTCCATGTCGCGGCCGTAGTGGGTGCGGCGGATTTCCTCGCGTCCGTGCGCGACGACCGGCATCGCGCCCGCATAGGGGCAGGTGTAGATGCAGTCGGCGTGATAGAAGCGGTCGGCGATCCACGACCACTTGTTGATACGTTCGGCTTCGACGAAGGCTTCCGCCAGGCCCTTGATGGCGGCTTCGACTTCTGCGTGGGGGTAAGGCATTCCAGCTCTCCATCGGCATCGCCGGCAGCGGCCAGCGGGGCGAAGCTTAGCAGGCCGCCGCAGGGGCCCGCTGTAGCCCGGTCGGACCGGGCTGGGTGGGGCACATGCCCGGAGCTTGCCATGCGTAAAGTGATACTTTAGTATCACTTCATGCGCACCGAACTTGTGACGACTCTCAAGCGGCAGGCCACCGAACTCCTGGACGAACTGGAGCGCAGTCGCGAGCCCATCCTTATCACCCAGCGCGGGCTTCCCAGTGCCTATCTGGTGGATGTGGAGAGCTACGAGTTGTTGCGCCACCGCATGAAGCTGCTGGAAGGCATTGCGCGGGGCGAAAAAGCCATAGAGGAAGGACGCACTGTCACACAGGCGCAGGCAAGGCAACGCCTGTCCCGATGGCTGAAATAATCTGGACCGAGCCCGCGCTGGCCGACCTGGACGCCATCGCCGACTACATCGCCCTTGACAAGCCGCAGGCTGCTCGCGACTTCGTGCAGCGTGTTTTCAATCATGTCGATCAGCTCGCCGCACACCCTGTCAGCGGGTCGAAACTGCCGGAGTTCAGGGGCTGGCGCTATCGCCAGATCGTTGAACCGCCGTGTCGCGTGATCTATCGTCACGAGAAGCGCCTGGTGCATATCGTGCACGTAGTCAGGGGCGAGCGCCTGCTCGACAAGAGGCTACTCGGAACGCGCGGCAGGGCGCCGATAGAAAAGTGACTGCTGGCGGTCGCGGGAGGGTTCGATGCGGCACCGTGCTGCGGAATTCTAAGCGCCACCCCCCGGCCTCCCCCGCTTGCCCAGCATGTTTGCAGTGAAGTTGATCGGCGCCACATTGTCCTCGACGATCTCGAACACGCGCTCGTATCCGGTGTGGGCGATCAGCCATTCGCCGTCAAGCTTGCGATAGCGATCGCGGTAGAAGGCCGCGCCGCGCACCAGGTGCCGGTCACGCTGGTTGAAATACCAGTCCTGCAGATACCACAGACCGTCAGCGGTGTCGGGGCCGGTGAGGTCTATCTCAGGGTGATGACAGTTGTGGTTGATGACCACGTCGGCGGTGACGGAGGCGGCGAGGTACTCGAGCAGCTGGGCCCGCCCCGTTATTGAAACGTCATAGCTGCCGCCGACGAAGTGGGCGGTCACGTCGGGGGTGAACAGCCGCGCCAGCAGGCCGTGGTCACCGGTGTCCATCGCGCGCAGGTAGCGGTACTTGACCCGCTTGATGTTTTCCATCTCGACCAGATCGTCAGGTGTCATTGGTATCTCCCGCCATCGAGGGACTGCAGCCAGGCGATGACCCGGGTTTCCAGGTCGATGCGGCTGTCGGACCAGACGTGGTTGGTCGCGACGTGCTGTTCTGTGATCCTGTGGCCACCCAGTGCGCGCACAGCCTGCACCAGCGCGTCGGCTGCCGGCCCCAGGCCGTCGTCCGCAGTGAGCACCAGCAGCGGCGTGTCCTTCAGTCCCGGCGCCGTGGCGCGCAGCGCGATGTCAGATGCATGCGCCTCGACCTGCGTGGCCATGCTTTCCGGGGTGACGCCCGCGAGGGTCTCCATGTCATCCGACATGAACGCCACCCGTTCTGCGTGACTCATGGCCCGTGCCGGATCTCAGGCGGAGATGAGCAGTGCGCCCTTTGGCGGATCGCGGTAGACCGCAGTGGGTGTGTGGACTGCAGCTGCCGGCTGGGCAGTGGCTGACGCAGAGAACGAGCCTGTCACCAGCAATGCCACAGCCCCCCACAACCATCTGGTGCGCTGCATCCTCATTGGTCCTCCTGGCGGCCGATTGCCGCACGCTCCAGTCACGAGATTGAACACGAGCCGACGCGCCGACTACGATAGATTACCTGCATATCCTGTGGAAGCCTGCCCGGGAAGGGGCGGCTGCCAGGCGAGCCGGTGAATCTGCGATTTTCATAGGGCGCCCATGAAGCGAGTCATCGTGATGTTCGACGGCACCTGGGATACGCCGGGCGATCACACCAACGTGTATCGCCTGTGGCAGTCGATCGCGGATCGCGACCCGCGTGGCACGCCGCAGGTGAGCTGGTATCACGAGGGCGTGGGGACCAGCTGGCACGGCCGGCTGGTGGGCGGCGCCTTTGGCTATGGCCTGTCGGAGATCATCCGCGCCGCGTACCAATGGCTGTGCGAGACCCTTACCGCGGGAGACGAGCTGTTCGTGTTCGGCTTCAGCCGCGGGGCCTACTCGGCGCGCAGTTTCGTCGGGCTGATCCGCAAGTGCGGCGTATTGAAGTCGCCAACACCCGACCAGGTCGCGGCCGCGTACGATCTGTATCGCCGCCGCGGCGACGATCCGGACGGGCCCGAGTCGAGTGCATTCCGTGCACAGAATTCGTGGGAGCCGCGGGTGCGGTTCATCGGGGTCTGGGACACGGTCGGGAGCCTCGGCATCCCGGTGACCGGGCTGAAGCTGCCGTTTTTCCGCGACTACTACCAGTTCCACGACACCCAGCTGTCGAAGATCGTGGACTACGCGTATCACGCGCTGGCGCTGGATGAGTTCCGCGAGGACTTTGCCCCGACCCTGTGGACCAGCGGCAAGCCCGGAAACCTGGTGGTGGAACAGCGCTGGTTCTGCGGGGCGCACTCCGACGTGGGCGGGGGAAGCGACGGCGGGCGCCTGTATGCGCTGGCGCTGCGCTGGATGGAGGATTGCGCCCAGGGGGCGGGGCTGGCGCTGAAGTCCGTGTGCGAGGTGGAGCCGCAGGATATCCGGGCGCCCATCGACGACTCGTTTGCGCACTTCATGCACGGCCTGTACCGCCTGTTCAAGCTGAACAGGCGTTACATCCGCACCTATGGCAGGACCGTGGGCGAGGTGATTTCGGATACGGTGCGGGAGCGCTACGCGCTCGATCTTTCGCCGCCCTACCGGCCTCCGGTGCTCAAGGACGTTCCGGACTGGACGGGGCCGAAGGATCCGGATCGGCCGCAGGTCGCCTGATGTCAGCCGACCGCTTCCGCAGTGCTGCGCTGCTGCTCGCCCTGGCCGCCCTGGCGGCGAGTGCCCGGGAACCGCCGCCGGTAGTAGCGCACGCATGGCCCAACACCCTTGTCGGCCGCCTGGAGGCGTCGCTGCTGGTGCAGACGCTGAACACCGAGCTGCTGGGCCACGACAGTGCCACGGTGACGCTGGAGCAATGGTGCGCCAGGCATCAAATCGCCACGCCGGCGCGGATCATGGTACGCAAGGTGTCGGGAGCACAGCGGCCGGCGAGTGAGCAGCAGCGGCGTGAATTGGAGGTGGTGGCAGGGGAGCCACTGCGCTATCGCCGCGTGCAGTTACTGTGCGGCGACGTGGTGTTGTCGGAGGCGGACAACTGGTACGTGCCGGCGCGACTTGACGCACCGATGAACCGCGCTCTCGACACCACCGATGTCCCCTTCGGCCGGGTGGTGGCCGCGCTGCACTTCAGGCGGCACGTGCTGTCGTCGCGCCTGCTCGAACCGCTGCTGCCGCAGGACTGGGAGCTGCACCCGGAATCGTTGCCGGCGGATGCGCCGGGCGCCCTGCCCCTGCCGGCGCATGTGCTGGAGCTGCGGGCGGTGCTGACCCTGCCCGACGGCACGCCGTTCAGCGAGGTGGTGGAGAGTTACACGGCCGCAGTTTTAAGCTGGCCCTAGCGTGAAAGGTACGTGCCATGCCCATTCTCCATCAGATGCAGGTATCCGGTAATTGCTACAAGGTGCGGCTGGCCGCGCGCCAGTCTGGTGTGGCGATCACGCTGAGGGACTACGGCCTGCACGACGGCTCGACGCGCAAACCTGCTTACCTGGCAAAGAACCCGAACGGCCGTGTGCCGATGCTGGAATTCGAGGACGGGCGGGTGCTGCCGGAGTCGGGCGCGATCCTGTGGTACCTGAGCGAGGGCACTCCCCTGGCGCCCGCCGATCGCTGGGCTCGCGCCGAGGCGCTGCAGTGGATGTTCTTCGAGCAGTACAGTCACGAGCCCTATATCGCGGTGGCGCGCTTCTGGCTTGCATTCGCGCCGCCGGAGGCTTTGCAGCAGAAGCGGCATCTCGTGCCGGAGTGGCATGCGAAGGGGAACGCGGCGCTCGGCGTGATGGAAACGCACCTGGCGAAGCACGAGTGGTTTGCAGGGGGGCGCTATTCGATCGCGGACATCGCGCTCTACGGCTACACCCACTGCGCCGCCGATGGCGGATTCGATCTGCAGCCCTACCCGGCGGTGCGTGCGTGGCTGCAGCGGGTCGCGGCCGAGCCCGGGCATATTCCGCTTGCGGAAACCTGGTGAGGGGGATCGCAGTCGCCGGCCGATTGGCCGCTGTTGTGCCGCTGTCGTGCGGGCGGTATAGTCTGAAGCACGCGCCGATTTGATTTTCAGCTTGCGGGCGCGAAAGAAATACGGCTAAAGCGGAGGCGGTGGACCTGCTCGGCTTAGCCCTGCGGGTTTTTTTTCGCCTGCAGGGTCACGCTGGCGCCCGAGGCGACAGATGGACATTCATGGGGCATTGCTGGCATTCGTTCGCTGGAAGTCTGGAGACGGGACGGCCTCTCTTGCAGGGCTGACCGCGCTGCCCGACGAACTGCGCTCCCTCGCGGTGCAGTTGCACGGCTATACCTGGGCGAGCGTCTCGCGGAAGGACGGCGCGACACACGTTGTCGGTGCGTGCAACCTGGGCTCACCCTGGCGCTATGGCCTGGCGCAGATCGAATCCGCGGTGCTCGACCCGATCGGTGAACTCAATCGGCTCAGGGGGATTGAGCGTGACCACATCGGCCATTACCTCATGGTCGAGGTTGTCGATGCCTGCTCGGTGCGTGCGACCCTCGCGGTGCACTTCGGACCAGGTGAGTGGCGGATCCTGGATGAGCACGTGGTAAATGCCATCCCGGTAACGCTGGACGATGCGGCTGCGCGACTGGCCGGTACCCGGGGGACTACGGTCGATGCGCCAGCGCGTAATCAAGCGCCGCGCACACGGCCGCTACCTGCGCAGCGTTGCACTGCGCAGGCGTAGCACGCGGACTATCGGGATACACTTCAGTCGTGGTCTTGTACGGCGCGTCGGTGATGCCCGCACACAAGCCCAACTGCTTCAGAGGAATCTCGATCACGCCGGGGGCGACTACACGCAAGCCGATGATCTCGCCTTTGCCGTCAGCTGGCGCAATGTGGGTGACCTTCGCCACCGCTGCGATCACCGCGTTCTGGAACGCGGGCTGCGGATGGGCGCTGTCGTCGACCAGGTAGAAGCCGTCGGGAATGCCCCCCGGTTCGAGGGGCTTGCCGTCGCGTGCGGCCAGTGCCGGGCGGAATTCGGTGTCGTCGCTGTCGGTGGTCTCGTGCAGATCGATGTGCACCAAAAAACGGTCGCGCAGCGGCGCGATGAGCTTCATCAGTGCCGCGGACTCCCCTGCCGGGCTGTTGTCGCGGAATGAACGGTTGGGGTCGATCGCTTGCGGATTCCAGCGATGGATGCGCTCGTAGGCCCACGGGCTGATGCACGGCGCGACCAGCAGGTTGATCCGGCCGGTGTAGTCCGCGGCGCGCAGATCGAGGAACTGCAGCGCGCCGTGCACGCCGCTGGTCTCGTAGCCGTGTACGCCGCCGGTGACCAGCGCATGGGGCAGGTCATCGCGCCACTGGCGGCTGCGGATCGCAACCAGCGGGAACGATTCGGGCGGGTAGTCGAGGCGCCCATACTCCAGTACGTCGAAGCGATCGCGCAGGCGATCGACGCTGCTCAGGACGTCGGTTGCGTAGCTGCGCTCTCGGGTCTGGCGCGACAGCCACAGGGCCTTCTCGGCGGCGCCCCAGGGCTGGCCGGGTGTGCCAATGGGTTGGGTCGTGGAGGAGTTCACGGTGTGCTCGTGGCTGCGCGGGTCGCGGACTGTAGCATCAAGGCGCTAGAGCCTGCGGGATCAGGCTGTCCCGGAGGACGGGAAGGTGCGTGGCGAGTGGCGGGCGGGTGGCGGTTCACTTCAGCGCCGGCGCGACCGGGCGGGCGCGGAGCTCCTTCGCGGAGCGACTTTGGCGGGAGTAGTAGGAAATCCTACTTCTTCATACTTCCTCATACTCCTTACCACTTCTTCCTACTTCTTTCCCGTAGCAATCGCGGACCTGGCGATCGTGCTTGGGCGATGCATTGACTTCCGGGGGAGCGCCGGTGTCGGTGCGGTCTCAGACAGGCATCAGGTAATTTTGCAAGTAACTGATTCTATTACGCTCTACCGCGTGCCGCCCGATGCACTTGCCACAACTGACGCTCCAGGGTGACCCTCGGCCCCCGATGCGCAATACGACACCCGCCACCGGCACCCTGAGCGCGCAGCAGCAGGCCATCCTGCCCATCGCCGCCTTTGCGGCGGCGGGCGACATCGGCAAGCTGAACACGGCGCTGAACCGGGGGCTGGATACGGGTCTGACGATCAGCGATGCGCGTGAAGTGCTGGTGCAGCTCTACGCCTACGCCGGCTTTCCGCGCAGCCTCAATGCACTCACCGAGCTGATGAAGGTGGTGCAAGAGCGCAAGCAACGCGGCATACAAGACGCGCTGGGTCGCGAACCCGGCCACGCCATTCCCAAGGGCGATGCGCTGCGCGCCGCCGGCACCGCAAACCAGACCAGGCTGGTCGGCCAGCCCGTGCAGGGGCCGATCTTCGAATTCGCGCCGGCCATCGGCGAGTACCTGCAGGCGCACCTGTTCGGCGCCATCTTCGAGCGCGACAACCTCGACTGGCAAAGCCGTGAGCTGGCGACCGTCGCCATGCTGTCGGCCCTGCCGGGCGCCGAAGCGCAATTGCAGTCACACATGGGAATGAGCCTGAACACGGGCCTGACGGCGCAGCTGCTGCTGCTGGCCGTTGAGGTGCTGGGCGAGCAGGTCGGCACCGACAGTGGCCGACGCGCCCGCGAGGCATTGACGAAGACCCTGGCTCAACACCATCAGGAGCAATCATGAAGATCAGCAAGTCAGGTTCCACACCTTCGACCAGAGGGCCGGCCGAATATTTCACCGGCACCGTGCGCATCGACTGCCCGTTCTGCGGCAGCGGCAACCTCAGCGGCGCGACGGTGACCTTCGAGCCGGGTGCGCGCACCGCCTGGCACACCCATCCGCTTGGTCAGACTCTGCTGGTGACGGCGGGCTTCGGCCTGGTCGGCCGCGCGGGTGGCCAGGTGCAGGAAATCCGCCCCGGCGATATGGTCTGGATCGAACCTGGTGAAAGGCACTGGCACGGCGCATCGCCGGCTTGCGCGATGACCCACATCGCCATCGTCGAGATGAAGGACGGCAAGGCAACGGACTGGATGGAGCACGTGACGGACGAGGAATACAGAGGAAAGCCGCCATGACTGGCCTCAAGGACCGTGGTCGTAATCACCAGCGCAAGCACGGTCCGGTGCACAAGACTCCCGCGGACCTGCGAGACGCTCTCGGCTCGGAGGCGTCAGCGCAGGCGTCCTGGAAGGATCTGACGCCGCTGGCACGGAATGAGTGGATTTGCTGGGTCATTTCCGCCAGGCAGGGAACGACACGCAGCCGCCGGATCCAACGCGCGATCGAGGAGCTGCGGGCGGGTAAACGTCGACCCTGTTGTTGGCCGGGCTGTCCGCATCGCCGACCCAGCGCAAAAAAGTGGTTCGAGAGGGGGGCGCGTGGGGCCCAGGGCGCGACCCGGTGAACTGCGGAACTGGATGAAGGCGCAATTCGGCATCGGTGCAGATCGGGCAGTCACCCAGCCTTGCGGAACGTGAAATTGATGCGTTGGCTTCCCAGCAGCGGATGCGGCTGTTCCTGCAGCGGCAGCACGCCATGATAGCGCAGGCGATCGACGCCACCCCACACCGTCACGTCGCCGTGATGCAGGGCTATCTTTGAGGTCGGGTCAGATCGCTTCTGGCCGCCAAACAGGAAGATGGCCCGCATGCCCAGGGAGACCGAAACGACGGGTGCGCCGTAGTCCCGCTCGTTCCGGTCCTGGTGCAACGAGAGACGCGCGCCGGGCTGGTAGCGATTGACCAGGCAGGCATCGGGCTCGAAATCCTCAAAACCCGCCGCGGTCGCCGCCGCGGCCGCCAGGCGGGAAAACACCTGCGGCATCGCCGGCCAGCGCCTGCCGCTGGCAGGGTCGATAGCGCTGTATCGGTAGCCACGCCGATCGGTTGTCCACCCCAGCGCACCGCAATTTGTCAGCGCGACCGACATGATGAATCCACCGGGCGTCATCATGTGCCTGAACGGCGACGCCGCCAGGACATTCGCGATGGCAGGCAGCAGCTCGGGCACGAAAGGCAGGGCGAAGCTGCGCAGCACCATCGCAGCAGGCCCCAGGTGCTGGCGCCGATGCTGCGTCCCGGGGTCGAAGAGGTCGAGCGTCTCCAGGCTTACCTCGTGGTGAAGGATCAGGCGCACAGTTTGACGGATCAGGAGAATAGACACTTCCCTGAAATCCGGAACTCCGATTCTTGCTGTCAAAGACGATCGCTGGAGAGTCGTGAGACGAAGAAATCATCATTCGACGGCGAATTGTCGCGGGCACAATATCGCGCGGCACGCCAAAGGTGAGTCGTGGTTCGCCAGGCGATGGACCCAGCGTGCAGACGGCTGCGGAGAGGAGCGTCCTATCATGACCAGGCTCACGGTTGGAATTATCGACGTGTTCGGCGAAACCCCATATTCCGGGAACCCTCTGGCTGTCGTGGAAGATGCCGACGCATTGACTGACACCCAGATGCGCGCGATAGCCAGGGAGTTCAATCAGGCAGAGACGACTTTCCTGTCTCGCAGTAACCGCGCGGACTGGAAATTGCGGTCGTTCACCGCCGCGGGTAGCGAAGTTTTCGGCGCCGGCCACAATTCACTTGGGGCCTGGTTGTGGATGGCATACCGAGACAAGTTGGGATCGCTCAACACACCGAGTACTTTCCGCCAGGAGATCGGCACGGAAGTCTTGCCGATCACCCTGGAGCGCCGGGGAGGCGCCATACAGGGGCGAATGAAACAAGCGGCACTGAAACTCTTGAAGGTTCTGGGCGACACGCAATCTCTTGCCGCGTCACTGGGCGTTCGGGAAGAGGATGTGATGCGCACACCGCAACCCCGGGTTGCAGATACAGGCGCCAATCATTTGCTCGTCAGGCTCGTCGATAGGGCTGCGGTCGATAGGGTCCGCCCCCAGCACGAGCAGTTACTGCGTGTATTGATGGGAGTTGGAGCCGAGGGCTGTTATGTGTTTGCTTATGATCTGGAGAAACCAGGATACGCGTACACGCGATTTTTCAATCCCACGGTCGGGCTGTGGGAAGACTCAGCAACCGGTACGGCTGCGGGTCCATTATGCGGCTACCTGGGCTGGGCTGGCTTGCTCACTTCTGAGCGCACGTTACGGATCGAACAGGGAGTCATCATGGGGCGCCGTAGCATCCTTGACGTCAAGCTGACGCCGGATCCGGAGTTGTCGGGAAGCGGTGCAGTCGTACTTGAAGGAAAGATCTCGTTGCCAACGTGACAGGGATGCAACGTGACAGCGATGCGTGCGGTTGCCTCGAGAGATGGGCGCTCATGGTCTGCTGGGCACCGCCGGCGATTGCTGCCAGCTCCGTCGCCGTCAGCGCTGCAGGGCTTGCAAACATCGGAACGACAATATATTGTCTATTAAGAGCTTTAATAGACAATGTATTGGTGATCAATGCGAAGCCGTGCACTGAATCAGCTGCCTAAACCCGTGGGCGGTGACCTGCAGCACCTCGGGCAACTGATCCGCGGTGCCCGCGCCCGGCGCGGGTTCACGCAGGCCCAGCTCGCCGATCGGCTGCGAGTCAGCCCAACGACCGTACGCGCCGCCGAGCAAGGGGACCCCAAGGTCGCGGCCGGGATACTCATCAGTCTCCTGTGGGTGCTCGGCATCGGCCCGATCAGCAAGGCTCTGGCGGCACAGCCCGAGTTGTTGCCTGGCCGCCGGCCTGGACGCCAGCGTGTGAGAACACCGAAGAGCCTGGATGACTTCTGAAGTCTTCGTCTGGATCTATCTTCCGCGGCACGCCGAACCGGTTGTGTGCGGGCGCCTCTTTGCCCGTGAGGACGGTGCGTACTCTTTCCTCTACGGCCGCAGCTATCGGGACCGCGAGGAGTCGATCCCCCTCTTGCCCGACACGATGCCCCTCGGGGCGAACACCTTCACCGCCCGCAGGGCCGGTGCGCTGCCGGGTCCGATCCGCGATGCGGGACCTGATGCCTGGGGACGCTACGTCAGCGAGTACCGCCGTGGCGGTGCGCACCTTGACGAGATCGACCTGCTCCTGGGCGGGGATAACGACCGCATTGGTGCGCTGGCGTTTTCGAGTTCGGCAACCGAATGTAGCGTCGTCGAGCCGCTGCCGGTGACACTCGCCGAGATGGAAGCGGCGGCGCGCGGTGCGCAGGAGGGCAAGCCCCTGTCGCGTGGGTTGGTGGATGCACTGCTGCACGGCACGAGTATCGGCGGAGCTCGCCCCAAAACGACCCTCCTGGTCGACGGCCGTCATTGGATTGCGAAATTCAGCTCAACGGCCGACCAATCCCGAGTCGTGCGCTGGGAGGCCGCGACTCTCACGCTCGCGCGCGCGGCCGGCATCACCGTACCGCGACATCGGCTTGAGCAAGTCAATGCGCGCGATGTGCTGCTGGTGGAGCGGTTCGATCGGGAGAATTCGGATCGTGGCGTCCACCGGCGCCTGATGCTGAGCGCGCTGACGCTCCTGGATCTCGACGAGACGGAAGGGCCGCTGGCCTCCTATCCTGATCTCAGCGAGGTCCTGCTGCGACACGCGCGAGATGCGCTGGGAGACCGAGCCGAGCTCTTCCGACGGATGGTATTCAACATCCTGGTCGGAAACGAGGATGACCACGCCAAGAACCATGCGTGCTTCTGGGACGGCTCGGGGCTGCGGTTGACGCCGGCCTACGATCTCGTTCCGCAGCGCCGCGCCGGCATGGAAGGTCGGCAGGCGATGATAGTCGGGGAACTCGGTCCTGGGGGTCGCGCGTCCACACTGGCCAATGCGCTCAGCAGCGCAGCCCGGTTTGGGCTCGATCGCGAGGAAGCCATCGCCATTTCGAAGAACGTTCTTGGTGTTGTGCACGAGCGATGGGAACAATGCTTTGCTGATGCGCAAGTACCTCAGAATGAAATTGATTCCCTGAGGGGCACATCGGTGCTGTCGCCGATCGCCATAGAGCTTGAGGCGGGTCCTTAGAACCATGGACCCGATGCGGGCCCGACGATCAGTGAAGGATCAGGCGCATTGATTCTGCTTGCAAATTCTCTTGCCGGCTGAGGGATTTGAACCCCCGACCAACGGTTTACAAAACCGCTGCTCTACCACTGAGCTAAGCCGGCATCGATCAGGCGGGGCGCAGATTCTACCTGCCCGGCCGCGTAAGCTACGGCACTTTCGCCCGAGGGGTGCGAGGGGTAGCCGGGCCCGGCGGGCCTGCCTGCGCGGAGCGGGTCGGCCGGTTGGCGGGGGACGCGGGGGAGGCGATCTGGGTCGCGGGCCGGACCCCGGCCGGGGGGCAAGGCTGCACGGCAATGCGGGAGCCGACCCCTTCGGCGAACAGGTCCCGCAGGGGCACGCTGCTGTTGCCCGGCAGGGGCGCCATGTCCACCCAGTAGAGTGTCCCGGGCAGCTTGCGCTCGGCCACCTGCACGGTGAGGCCCAGGGTCCGTGCGCTGGCGGCGCGCCGCTCGGCGCGGGCAGCTTCCGAAAATAATCCCAGCGAGATGCGGCGACCGGCGTCGCCCGCGGGCGGCATGACCAGGGCGTCGTGGATGCCGCCCTTCTCGAGCGTCGCCAGTGCGCGGTCGGTGTCTCTCTGGTTCTTGAGGTCTGCGATGTAGGCCCAGTAGCCCTCCGAGGTCTCACCGGCGGCGGCGCGCTGGTGGGGATCGAAGCCCTTGATGCGCAACACGGCCGCGGCGCGTGCGCTGCTGTCCAGGTCGCCGAAGGGTCCGACGGAGACGCAGTCGACGCTGCTCGAAGGTACGGTCGAGACTGCCGGCTGGGCGGCGGCGGCCCGCTGGTCGGGCGGCACTTCTGATGCGAGTTTCAGCCTGGGCAGGTGGGCGATAGCGGTATTGGTTGCGATAGGGCGCGGCACATCCACCCAGCGAGCCCAGGCGAAGTACGCCAGGTTCACAAACACCAATGCGAAGAACAGGTTGCGCACGCAGGGATTCTAGATCAAAACCTCAGTCGCCAGCACCGCGAGCCCCCGCAGCACCAGGTCGGGCACGGTGACGGCGCGGCTGTGGACCAAGCCCCTCACGGCCGCGGAATCCCCGCCGCTCAACACCACCAGTGGCGGCCGGCCGACGAGGGCGCGGGCGTCGTCGACGGCGCGGTCGATGAGGGCCGCTGCGGCGTAGCGGGCACCCTGCTCCACTCCCGCGCGCGTGGAGCGGCCGAAGGGACCGCGGGCTGCATTCGAGCCACCGCGCGCGCGCCGGCGGATGCCGTGGGTGCGGGCGAGCAGGGTCTGGATCATCAGATCCGGCGCCGGCACGATTGCGCCGCCGTGATGGCGGCCCTCCCCCGATACGAGATCGAGAGTCATCGCGGTGCCTACTGCGATGACCAGCAGTGGGATCGCGGGAAAGAGTCCGTGCGCGCCGACGATGGCGGCGAAGCGATCCACGCCCAGGCGCCACGGTTCCGCGTAGCCCACGCGTACACCGCCACCGACCCGTACCGACTGAACGAAGTGCACCCGCACGCCGTATGCGCGTGCCGCGCTGCGCAGGCGCGCATCGACGCGGCCACCGGCCACACTCGAGGCCACGACCCGCGTTACGGCCGTGGCACGGACCCCAGCGCGGGCCCGGTCACCGAACAGGCGCCGGGAAAAGTCGGCGATTTTCCAGTTTCCATGCGCGGCGGCGTGGCGCGCCCCGAGGCGCCCGCCGTCTACGCGCACCCACTTGATGCGGGTGTTGCCGATATCAACGAGCAGGATGCTCACGGCCGCACGCTCACGTCGCCGGAGATGAACCGCCGCACGCCCTGCGCGGTCTCCAGCAGGAACGCGCCGTGCAGGTCGATGCCACGCGCGGTGCCGCGCACCGTACCCTCGGGCGCCGCGACCGACACGACGGCGCCACGCAGGGCGTCGGCGTCACGCCATTCGGGGATGAAGGGTTTGAGGCCCAGCCGGGCGAACTCCGGGAGCCCGCCCAGGCACTCGCCGATGACGGCCGCGGCAATGCGGTTGCGCGAGACCTCCGACAGGCCTTCACTTACCAGGTCAGTGGCAGCAAGTCCGGTCGCGGCAATGGCGTGGCGCAGACTGTCGCCCAGCGCCACGTTCAGACCGATGCCGATCACGACGCCCGCGGCGCCGGTGGATTCGGCACGCAGTTCGATCAGCACGCCCCCCAACTTCTTGCCGCCGACCAGGATGTCGTTGGGCCACTTCAGGCCGGCGCCCTGCAGGCCGAGCGCCCGCAGCACGCGCAGCACGCACACGCCGATCACCAGTCCCAGCGAGCCGAGTGCGGGATGCACCTCGCGGAACGTCCAGCTCAGCGACAGGCAGATGGCCCCACCGGGGGGCGCAAGCCAGGTCCGGCCGCGGCGTCCGCGCCCGGCCGTCTGGTACTCCGCCAGCAACACTTCACTGCTGCCGGGTGCAGGGTGGGGGCGTTCCAACAATTCGGCGTTGGTGGAACCCACGGACGACGCGGTGTCGAGGCGTGTCACCAGTGCCTGCGCCGCCTGCGGCAGTTGCGCACGGATACTGGCGGCGTCGAGCGCCTCGCCGCCCTGGGGCTGGGCACGCCGTTGCCGGCCGGTGCGGGTGACGCCATGGCCGGAGCCAGGTGATGGTCTGCCGGCGCGGGTCGTGCTGCCACGCGTCATCCTGGCCCCGGGTTGCGGCCGAAGCGCCACAGGCGGCGGGCGCGCGACTCGGTGCCGGCACGAATGCGCGTGATGTTGGAACGGTGGGTGTAGATGATCAGCAGGGCGGACAGCGCGGCGAACAGCAGCATGGGCAGGCGGGTGTTGTCGCGGTCCACGGAGGTGTGTAACAGGCCGATCGCCACCACCAGGGCCACAGCGCCGGCCATGGAGGCGAGGCTGACATAACCACTGACCACCACCACGACGAACCAGGTCAGGATCATGGGCAGCAACAGCCAGGCGCTGATGCCCGACACGGCGCCGATGAGGGTCGCCACGCCCTTGCCCCCGCGGAAGCCGAAGAACAGCGGATAGACATGCCCCAACATCACGGCCAGTCCGCACGCGGCCTGCGCCCAGCCCAGCGCGTCGGCCGGTGCCCAGCCTAGTGCCGCCTCGTTGGCTGCCGCCAGGTCGTGGAGGGCGCCCGCGCCCGCCGGCACGGCGGTCAGCGGATGCCAGGGCGCGATCAGCGCGGTGGCGATCCAGCCCTTCGCCAGGTCGATGACCAGCACTGTGAGTCCCACGGCCTTGCCCTGGGTGCGCAGTGCGTTGGTGGCCCCCGCGTTGCCGCTGCCCAGGGTGCGGATGTCGACGCCGCCGCGCAACCTGCCGACGATGAGGCTGCCCATGAGCGAACCGAGCAGGTAGGACAGCAGGGCCTTGAGGGCCAGTTCCGTCATGGCTTGCGGAAAACCTCGGCGAGCATGCAGCGCACGCTGCCGCCGCCGGCGCGCTCGATGGTGGGGACCGGCACGGTCAGCACCTGGTCGGTGCAGCCCGAGAGCTGCTCGAACACCTGCGGGCGCAGCGCCTGCCGCGCGGCCTGCGACATCACCAGCACCCGCGCATCACCGAGCGCCTCGTCCCAGGTGGCGAGCTCCAGCATGTTGCCGGCAAAGCCGGCGAGCTCCTGGTGCGTCAGCGTCACGACCTCGCGTCCGCTGGCGGCAAGACGCGCCAGCACGCGCTCGCGATCGGCGGGGACGATGGCCTCGGCGCCGACCACGGCCGCGCGCTCGCCGATCGCCATCAGCACGTTGGTGTGGTACAGCGGCACGCCGGCACGATCGGCGGCGGTGAACACCACCGGCTCGTAGCCCAGCTCATGCGCCCATTCGGCGACGGCCTGCGGATGGGTGCGCGGGGAGATGCAGGCGTAGGCGACGCGCTGGGCCCGGTCCAGCACCAGGCTGCCGGTGCCCTCCAGGTAGTGTCCCTGCGATTCCAGGTGTGTCAGGTCCAGCAGGTGCGTGAGGCGGAAGTCTAGGTCGCGCATGGCGGCTTCGATCACTTCCTGGCGACGCTCGGCGCGCCGGCTGGCGTCGTGCATCGGGTACAGCACCAATGTGCCGTCCTCGTGGAAGCTCAACCAGTTGTTGGGAAAGACAGCGTCGGGCTTCGCAGGCGTGGCGTTGTCAGCCGCCACGCAGACCTGGATACCCTCCCCGCGCAGGGCCTGCACCATACGATCAAACTCGGCGAGCGCGGCGGCGGCGGTCGCTGCACCGGGGGTGGTCGCGCCGGCGGGCAGTGTACCGGCGGGTTGAGCGCCGACTCCCGCCGTGGCGACATCGGGCCGCTGGAAGGCGTTGGTCGAGGCGGTCTCGGGGTTGTAGGCGAAGGCTGCCGGCCGGACCATCAACACGGCGTCACTGCACTGCTGCATCCGCGCATTGTGACACCCCGGGGGTACAATCGCGACGTGACCGCGGAGCACCGTTACAGCGCCAGCCTGGAACCCGCCGAGCAGCGGGAGTTTCTGCCTTTTGTGTACGAGCTGGCCGCGGCCAGCGCGGCGGTGATCGGTGCGCACTACCTGCAGGGCGAGTCGGTACAGACCAAGAGCGACGGCTCGCCGGTCACCGCCGCCGACCGGGGGGCGGAGGAGGCGATGCGCGACCTGATCATGCGCCGCTATGCCGACCACGGCATCCTGGGCGAGGAACATGGCCTGTACCAGCCCGCGGCCCGTTATCGCTGGGTGCTCGATCCGATCGACGGCACGAAGGCCTTCATCTCCAACTGCTACATCTTCGGAACGCTGATCGCCCTGGTGCGCGACGGCCGGCCGATCATCGGCGCCATCGCCAGTCCCCTGGCGGGACATGTGCTGGTGGGACTGGGCGGCACGCAGACGGTGTTGGGCAGCATGCAGACGGCTTTGGGCGGGACGCACGCCGTGCCGGGCGGGCGGACGATGCGCATGCGGCCCTGCTCGCGCATCGAGGACGCGACGCTGCTGACGACGGGTCACTGGGAGATGGTGGATCATCCCGAAGGAGGCCGCGCCTTCGAGGCGATCACGCGGCGCGCGCGGCTGTATCGCTCCTGGGGCGATTGTCACGGCTACTTCCAGCTCGCCACGGGCGGCGCGGACCTGATGTTCGATCCGGCGCTCAAACCCTGGGACATCATGGCGATCGTGCCGGTGATCGAAGGTGCGGGGGGACGCGTCAGCACCCTCGCTGGCGACGACCCGCTGCAGGGCAGCGACATGTTCGCCTCGGGCGGCGCCTTGCACGACGAGGTGCTGGAACTGCTGAGGGCGTGAGCTAACGGTCCGTCCAGAGTGCGCCACCCGTTGCCCAGCGGGAAGGCGATACCTCCCGCACGAGGATCGAGACGTCCTCTGCCTTGCAGCCGAGCGCCCTACAGGTGGCCGCAGTGAGTTCCTCGACGAGTCTCCTCACCTGTTCATCGGTGCGACCCGCGAACATGTCTACCTGGATCAGCGGCATCTGTGCTTGCGGGCTCCCACGGTCATGGCGATCACAGCCTGCTCATGCGCTAACCAGTGCCGGCAAGGGCACTCCAGCGACCGCCTGGATGAGCGCGCGGCTGCGTACGAGTTCGGCCGCAGCCTGCAGATCACTGTAGAGATAGCGATCATCGGTAAGCGGTGCAATACGGCTGCGAACGACCTTGCGCACCGCTTCCAGAGGTCGGCTGGAGCAAAGGTCGCGGTGAAAATCGCAGCCCTGGGCGGCGGTGATGAGCTCGATACCGATGACTGCAGCCGCATTGCTCGCCATGCGGTGCAGTCGGCGCGAGCCATGAGCCGCCATCGACACGTGATCCTCCTGGTTGGCCGAGGTCGGGATGGAGTCCACGCTGGCGGGATAGGCGCGCTGCTTGTTCTCCGAAACAAGTGCCGCGGCCGTCACCTGCGGCAGCATCAAGCCGGAATTGAGTCCCGGTTCGGGTGTCAGAAAGGCCGGCAGGCCAGACAGCCCCGGATCCACCAGCATGGCTATGCGCCGCTCGGCGAGCGAGCCGATCTCGCACAGCGCAATTGCCATGGTGTCGGCAGCAAAGGCCACTGGTTCGGCGTGGAAGTTGCCTCCGGAAAGCGCTTCGTTCGTATCGGGAAAGATCAGGGGATTGTCGGATACGCCGTTGGCCTCGCACTCCAGCGTGCGCGCCGCGTAGCGCAGCAGATCCAGCGCCGCACCCATGACCTGCGGCTGGCAACGCAGGCAGTAGGGATCCTGAACCCGGGGGTCGGCCACCCGGTGGGAGGCACGGATGGCGGAGTCCGCAAGGAGTGCACGCAGCGACTGCGCGGTCTCGATCTGGCCACTGTGACCGCGCAAGGCATGGATGCGCGGGTCGAAGGGGGTATCGGAACCCTTGGCGGCGTCGGTCGAGAGGGCCCCGGTCACGAGTGCCGACTGGAATACGGTTTCGATCTCGAAGAGTGCCGCGAGCGCGTTGGCGGTGGAGAACTGGGTGCCGTTGAGCAGAGCCAGTCCCTCCTTGGGTGCCAACTGCAGTGGCTCGAGCCCGGCAGTCCGCAGCGCCTGCAGTGCCGGCTGGCGCGCGCCCCTCGGCAGGGCGATCTCGCCAACCCCGATCATTGCGGCAGCGAGATGCGCGAGGGGTGCCAGGTCTCCGGAAGCCCCGACCGAGCCCTGCGACGGCACCACCGGCGTCAGCCCGCTCTCCAGCAGGGTGCACATCAGTCTGAGCGTTTCGGCCCTGACCCCCGAGGCGCCCTGCGCCACGTTGGCGATCTTGAGCGCCAGCATCAGGCGGGTCACTGCAACAGGCATGGGGTCGCCAACACCCACGCAGTGCGACAGTACGATGTTGCGCTGCAACTTCGCGAGGTCGGCCGTGTCGATGCGCACGCTCGCGAGCTTGCCGAATCCCGTATTGATGCCGTACACGGGCTCGCCGCGCGCGAGGATCGTCTCCACGGCCTGCGCGCCACGCGCGACGCGCGCCAAGCTGCCCTCGGGGAGCGCTACCGCGCCGCCGCGATAGACACTCGCCCATTGCTCCAGTGTGACCTTGCCGGGTTCGATGACGGATTTCACTCATGCCTCCAGGTGCTTTGCAGGGATTACGCAGTGGACCCGGCAGTTGTTGACGGACCGCTCGTCATCAAGGTCTCCACGGTCCACAGCCGCCCCGGTGTCGTCTGGCAGGATGAGACTGGCCGGTATCGGACCATGGGAAATGCGGCCGACGACGTAATACAGGCCGCCCGGCACTATCAGGCCCAGGATCCACGAGATATCCGCCCCGCCGAGCCGGGCGACCATTGGTCCGGTATACAGCGTGGTGGACAGGAATGGCACCTGGATCAGGATCCCGATGAGATAGATCATGATTCCGGCCTTGTTCCAGCGACCGTAGCGCCCGTCGGGATCGGCCAGCGCCGGTACGTCATATCTGGAGCGCGTAAAGAAGTAATAGTCCACCAGGTTGATGGCGCTCCAGGGCGTGAACACGGCCAGCAGGAACAGGATGAATACCTGGAAGCTCTGGAGAAATGAATGCCGGCCGGCCAGGGCCAGCAACGCCGACGCACCCACCATGGCGAACACGTAGAGAAAGCGGTGCAGCACCGTGATCCGCCGCCGCCGCTGCAGGCCGCCGACAATCGTCGCCAGCGACATGAAGCTGCCGTAGGTATTCAGCGACGTCACGGTGATCTTGCCGAACGCAATGCAGAAGAACAGCAACGCCGCGAGCGAGCCGCTCGAGGCCAGGCCGACAACATAGGCGACCTCATGGTGCTCGAAGCGCGTCCGGGCCAGGGCCGCCGCGAACACGCCGAAGGCCATCGGCAGCTGCGCGCCGATCACGGTGCCCGCGCCCACGGCCAGGAAGGTGCGCAGCGGCGAGGTTGTGCGCGGTAGGTAGCGCGAGTAATCCGCCACCGCTGGCCCGAAGGCGATCTGCCAGGACGCCGACAACGAGACGACCAGCAGGAAGTGCGGCAATGAGAAGTGCCGGTCGGCCAACAACGCTGCGATGTTCTGGTTGGCGAGCAACCTGAAGAACAGGTATGCGAAGGCGGCGATGCTGACGATGCTGGAGATCCTGCCGACGCCGTGGATCACGCGATAGCCGAATAGCGCGACCACGAGGACGAGACAGCAGAAGATGCCGATGCCGGCGCCGTCACTCACGGGCAGGAGCTGGCCAACCGCCTGTCCGGCCAGCACGGCGCCGCTGGCTGTGAAGCCCACGTACATGAGGCACACGGGCACGATCGGGATGATGGCGCCGTACACGCCGAATTGCACCCGGCTGGAAATCATCTGCGGCAGTCCCAGCTGCGGGCCCTGGGCGCCATGCAGCGCCATCACGGCGCCACCGAGCAACTGGCCCACCAGCAGCCCGATCAGCGACCAGAAAACATCCCCGCCGAGAATTACGGCGAGCGAGCCGGTGATGATTGCGGTGATGTGCAGGTTGACGCTGAGCCAGAAGGTGAACTGGCTGGCCAGGCTGCCGTGGCGCTCCGCCGCCGGGATGTAGTCGATCGACCGGGTCTCGATCGCGGCGAACAGCCATGACAGCCGCGACGCGCCCGCTTGGCGAGCTGTGGGCGCGGACGGGGTCGTGGTTTCGGACATGGAACTACCCGGGAGGGGCCGGCGGGATCTGCGGCAACACGTCCGCCAACGCTGTCACGAAAGCGTCGTTCTCGCCACCCTCACCTATGGTGACGCGGATGAAGGTCTGAAAGCCAGGCTCCAACCAGGGCTTTACGATGACGCCCCGCGCCAGGAGGGCCTCGGCGACCTGCCGGGCGGAGCGCGCGGTATCAATGAAGAGAAAATTGGCGCAGGACGGTACAACGCGCAGTCCGGGCTGGCGCGCAGACTCCAGTGATGCGAGGGCACCGACGAGTGCCTGGCGTTCGCGCGCGGTCGCTGCCACCACCGAGCGCAGATGCTCCCGGTCCGTCAACGCGGCCAGCGCGGCGACCTGTGCGGCCCCATTGACGTTGAATGGCGTTCCGACGCGCTCGATGATGGCGCGCAATTCGGTCTCGGAGGTGAGCGCGTAGCCGACACGCAACCCGGCGAGTCCGAAGGCCTTGGAGAAGGTCCGCAGTACCACCCAGGGGCGCGGCTGCTGGGCCAGTAGCTGTAGCACGTCCGGATATCCGGGCCCGGCGGCATATTCGTGATAGGCCTCGTCGATCACCAGCAATACGTTACGCGGGGCGGCCGCAATGATCTGCTGCAACTCCACGCGGCTCGCCGCGCAGCCCAGGGGATTGGATGGTGTGCTGAACATGACCAACTTGGTCGGCTGCGCCAGCGCCGCGCGCCAGGCGGCGAGGTCATGTGCAAAGCGTGCATCGACCGGAACCTTCGTGACCTGCGCGCCCATCATCAACGGAAAGATCTCGTGCAACCCGAACGAGGGCGAGAGGGTGACCGTGCGATCGCCGGCGCAGAGAAAGGCGAGGCAGATCCTCTCGATCAGCTCCTCGGAGCCGTTGCCCGCCACGATGCGCGCCGCATCCACGCCGGTCCACTGCTGCAGCCCCTCACGCAGCGCGGTGCAGGCGGGATCCGGGTAGCGGTGCGCCCGGGCGCTCCAGTCACGGATGGCGGCCGCGACCGCCGGGCTGGCGCCATGGGGATTCTCGTTGCTCGCCAGCTTGCGCACCTGCGCCACACGATAGCGCTTGCGAACCAGCGTCTCTGACAATCCGGCATTGTAGGCTGGCAGGGCGCGCGCCTGGGCGCGGCACAGCTCTAGTGCCGACACCGCTGCCTGCGCGCTGGTCATGCGGATGGCGTTTGCCTCAGAAGGCGTATTCAACCGAGACACCGAGAGTGCGGGGCGTCAGCATGTAGCCGCGATTGACCGACTGCAGGTTGGGCCGCTGTATGACCTTCTGATCGTTGAAGAGATTGCGGCCGAACATCAGGAATTGCCAGTTGTGCCAGGTTACACCGGCGGTCATGCCAAAGACCGCGTAGGCGGTGCGGTTGTAGTCCGGGTCCGTGATGATGACGGCGCCGTGACTTGATCCCACGTAGTTCCAGTTCCACGTCAGGTTGCCCTGCAGATCGCGCTCCAGCGGCACGCTGTAGCGCCCCGACACACCGGCGCTCCAGCGCGGCGCGCCCGGAACGGCCTCACCGGCGGTGATGCCCAGTGCCGGCACGTCGTCGGTGAGCGTCGCGTGGGTGTAACCGACATCGAAGCTCAAGGTCAGACCCGCCACTGGCTTGTAGTCGAGCTGCAACTCGCTGCCGTAGCTGCGGGCGTTACCGGCGTTGGTGAAGTAGTCGAAGCCGCACGGCAGGTTGATATCGACCTGGATGTGTTTCCAGTCGATGTAGAACACGTCACCGGCGAAGTAGAGCGTGTTGTCGAGCATGCGCGACTTGACGCCCGCCTCGTAGTTCCACAGCGAATCGGCGCTGTAGGACTCGGGCGCCGGCGGGCAAAACGAGGCCAGCGGCCGGTTCGGCCCGCCGAGGCGAAACCCCTTGCTCGCGGTAACATAGCCCGTGGTGCTCTGGTCGAAGTCATGGGAGAGGGAGAACTTGGGCGTCACTGGCCGGCCATGATCCACAACGCTGACGCCCGGCGGTGAGCCGGTTGCAAAGTAGTACTCCCCGATGCGCAGGAACGAAGTGCGTGCGTCCAGCAGGCGCAGCCCGGCGGTGGCGCGGGTACTCGGCGTCGCGTGCCAAGTGAGCTCGCCGAAGCCTGCGATCTGCCTCTCCTGGTACAGCTTGTTCTGCAGGTAGATGTAGTCATTGGGAAATACCGGCACGGTTGAAGTGCCGAGCGCATTCAGAAACGCCAGTGAGGTCAGAATGCCGCTGCCATAGGCGCTCGTCAGGGTGTTATTGATCCCCGGGGCGGTCTCGAAGTCACGGGAATCGACCTTCTGGTCGGAATAGAACGCCCCGACGATCCAGCTGAAGCGGGCCTTGTCGTTGGGCGTGGACGCCAGTCGGACCTCCTCGGAGAATTGCTGCGTCCAGATCCGGTAGTGCACCGGAGATGCCACGTTGCCGACCAGGTAGCCATCCAGGTTGCCGTCCAGGCCCGTTATGCCGGCGCCATCGATCAGCGAGCCGATGAAACCCGAGTTGTAGGCGGTCCCATCGACCCAGCGATCGAAATCGCGGTAGAAGTAGCTGGAGACCGCGGTCAGGTCGGCAGCGGGGAAATGGTAGTCGACCGTCAGGCTCGGCACGACCATCTCATCATCCCCCGGCTCGGCCACCCGCTTGTGCTGGGAAAGAAAATCCGCCGAGCCGAGGTCGACCACGTTCAGATCGTCGCTCTTGGTCCGCTGATACAGGACCGCGGGGCGCACGCTGAGTGCGTCGCCGACCTGCCACAGCAGCTGCGCCCGAGCCGCCACCATGCGATCGCCGTTCACGCCGCGGGCGAGCTGCTGCGAAAAGTCATCCGGATTGTAGTGGTCGATGTAACCACTGTCGGTCGTCACGGAGACACCGGCCCGCAGGCCGAGCGAACCGGGGATGAGCGGCGCGTTGAGCACCGCGCGCTCGCTGTGGTTCGTGCCGCCATGCTTCGTTCCCGACACGTCGGCGTAGACGTCACCACTGAAGGAGTGCAAATCCACCGGATTGGAAATGAACCGGATGGTGCCGCCCTCGGAACTGGCACCATACAAGGTGCCCTGCGGGCCGCGCAGCACTTCCACGCGTGCAACGTCGAAGAAGTTCGGCTCCACCTGACCCTGCGTGTCGAGGTTGCGCACCGTCAATGGCACATCGTCCAGGTAGACCGCGACTGTGGAGGATCCGGCATTGGAGCTGACGCCGCGCAGTTCGATGTTCTGGTTGCCCTCCCCACCCTGGGACGAGAAGGAGAGGTTTGGCACCGAGCGGGTCAGATCCGACATCTGCGCCATATGTTGATCGGTGATGTCGGCTGCAGAAACCACGCTGACACTGGTCGGTACCTGGCGGATATCCTGCTTGACCTTCTGCGCGGTGACCATGACCGTCTGCAGTTCCGCAACAGGGGCGACCGGACCCTGCGTGGTGGCCGGCGCCTGCGCGGCGAGCCTCCCTGCGAACGACGCGCCGATGAGGCCCGACAGGATCACCACTATTGATCTGGCAAGCAACTTGGTGCGCATCCGGAAATCCCCCTGCGACTTGTGCCGATGATGCGCCGCGATCTAAGCATGGTCCCGGAACTTTGTCTAGACATTTGGAATAATGCAACCCAGCTTGGGCAAGCAGCGGAACAAAAAGCTGAAAAACGCCGCAACTAGAATCGAGGCTCGCCTGAGATTACGCTATACAAACTCGATTCAGATATCATCGTGCGCGACGCTTGGACCGTGTACCCACTTGAACCACCACTGGAGAACACATTGGCCCGCAGTCCGGTGATCAGGGAGAATTTGGCGCACGAGACGGCGCAGCGGCAGGCAGCCCAAGGCCCCGTGCCGGAACTCGACGGCGCCGGCCCGGTCTGGCAGCAGATCCGGCGCGCCCTGATTACGCCGATCGTGACCGGCGCCTGGCCGCCCGGCACCCGAATTCCCACTGAGGCCTCTCTCAGCCGCGGCTATGGTGCTTCGCGCATGACGGTGATGCGAGCGATGCAGACCCTGGTCAGCGACGGTCTGGTGCAGAGGCGTCGCGGTATCGGCACCGTGGTCACGGAGAGCCCTCTCGAACGGCCCGTTTTCGAGATCTGGGATATCGCGGACATCGTCACTCGCAGCGGCAACACCTACCAGTACCGACTGCTGGAATACCGCCGGCTCGGCAACGAACCCGAGCGTCGCCAACTGCTGGGTGTCTCCTCGCGGACGCCGGCACTGTGGGTACGGTGCCTGCACCTGTGCAATCGTAAGCCATTCCAACTGGAGGAACGCGTCATCAGCGTGGATGCAGCCCCGGGTGTCACCCGCCAGTCCTTTTCCAGACAGGGACCTGCCCGCTGGCTGTTGACGCATGTCCCGTGGACGGATGCCGAGCACAAGATTTCCGCGCAGGAAGCGGCGGCGGAGATAGCCGCATGCCTGCAGGTGCGGGAGCAGTCGGCCTGCCTGGTCGTCGAGCGACGCACCTGGAACCACGGCGTCCCGGTTACCTACGCGAGTCTGTCGCACCCCGGTGGGAGCCACCACCTTCTCGGTCATTTCAGGCCGTCGCGCTGAAACGGCCGACGGGACCGGTATCTGCGGCCCGCGCGCTGCCGCGCGGCTCGGCGCTGCAGCGCTTGCCGATCAGGCGCTCGCGCGCGCCCCAGCCCCGGCCTCCTCGTCAATCAGGCGCCCGAGGTTGCGCCGGAAGGTCAGAGGCGCCCGGTCGATCGCAAGATCGATAGGCTGGCTGACGGCGTGCTGCAGCCCGCGGTGCACCGCGGCCAGCACCACGCGATCTTCGTCGAACGCCTTGCGCACGCCCTCGTCCATCGCTTTGGAAATCTCTTCATCATCCGCACGACGGTTGCGCATCTGGAACCAGAAATAGCGCGTCTGGTTTTCGCTGATGGGCGTCAGGAAGTTGTAGGAGTCCATGACGAGGGCGCGCTCGTCGAGCGGTTTGCCATGACCGCCGGTGCCGGCGGGCGTGAACAGCGCCTTGATGATGGCGTGGGCCGGGTAGCGGACTTCGTACTGCTGCAGGCGGTCACAAGGGCCGGAGAACGGCACCAAGAACCGGTAAAACGGCGCCACTTCCCCGCCGTATACCCAGCGCGCCGCCCTCACCCCCTGGGGTGATTCCGTCACTTCGACCGGCTCGCCCTCGCAGTCGGCGTTGCCGAAGGAGGAGCGATGCACCCAGGTTACGTGTGACGGGTCGAGCAGGTTGTCGGTGACGTAGAGATAGTTACAGTCGACGATCATGGAGCCGCCGCGATTGCGGCCCCACTGCGGATCGTCGCAATGCTCGACCAGGGGTATTTGGCTCTCGTCGGCGGCGGCGACGTCCCCCATCCAGACCCACACGAGCCCATAGCGGGAGACGGCTGGGTAGCTTCTTACCCTGACCTTCTGTGGAATCTTCGACGCGCCCGGAATGCGTATGCACCGGCCCGTCATGTTGTATTCCAGCCCGTGATAGCCGCACTGGATATGATCTCCCTGCAGCGTTCCCATGGAAAGCGGCAGCTTGCGGTGCGCGCACGCGTCCTCAAGGGCAACCGGGGCGCCGGCGTCCGTGCGGTACAGCACCAGCCGCTGACCGATGATCTGCACCGCAAGCAGCTGATGTGCGACTTCATGTTCCCATGCGGCCACGTACCATGCGTTTTTCAGAAACACGGGGGGAGTTCTCCCTCGGACGGTCACAGGCGTTTATGATCGTGCTGCGGTCCGCCTGGGTTCAAGAGGCCTGGCTTGCTGATTGATTTAGAGAAATTGAAACGTCGCCGGCAGCCCGCTACGGCCGCTGCCACGGTGCTGCCGGGATGACGGGCCTCCCGCCGCTGCGTGCGATCCAGGTCTTCGAGGCACTGGGGCGCACCGGATCGGTGACTGCCGCGGCGGCTGAGCTGGGCGTGTCGCCCGGCGCGGTGACACATCAGATCCATTCGCTGGAGCGCTATCTGGGGTTCCGGTTGGTGCAGCGGCACGGTCGCGGCATTGCGCTGACGCACCTGGGCACGCTGTACCTGCCGCAGGTAGGCAGCGCCCTCGAGCTGCTGCGCAAGGCCGGCACGAACCTGGAGTTGGCCAGGCGCTCCAACCACCTGCGGATCAGTGCGCTGCCGTCGCTGGCCATCAAGTGGCTCGGCCCTCTGCTGTTCGAATGGAAGAGCCTCCATTCCCAGGCGAACATCGTTCTGGACGGCGCGGATCCGGACGACGACGGCGCCTACGACTTCCGGATCTCGTACGGGAACCGGCGACGCCTGCATCAGCGCGCCGCCCATCTCTTCACCGACTTCCTGATTCCGGTCGCGAGCCGGTCGCTCATCGGCCCGCAGGCATCGCCGCTGTCTGCCCGCGAGTTGCTGGATTTCCCGCTCTTGTGGGTCGACTGGGGGGCGGAATTCGCCGCCGTGCCCACCTGGCGGAACTGGTTTGCCAGCGCCGGCTTACCGGATGCCGATGTGCGGTGCGACCTGACGTTCTCATTGTCGAGTTCAGCCATCGATGCGGCGGTGGAGGGCCGCGGGCTGGTGCTCGGACAGAACTCGATGATTGCCGGCGCCCTCGCCGCCGGAAACCTGGTGCGTCTGAGCGATCACTGGCTGTCGCTTCCGGAAGATTACTTCATCGCCTGGAACAGCAGCGCGCTGGACAAACCCATGGGCGCCGCATTTCACACCTGGCTGCGGGACCGGGCGCGCCGCTTCGAGGCCCCGGCACCGGCACTCGGGCCGACCGATGCCGGCGACAGCCGCGCGGCGCCCGCGGATGGAGAAGACCACTGATGTCCAGCCTGTCATTGCCGCCCGATGAGATGCGAGCCCTCGGTTACGCGGCGATCGACCTGCTGGTCGATCGTCTGACCGCGCTGCGCGCGGCACCCATCGGTCGAGTGGACCAACCTGCGACGCTGGACGCGCGTTTGCGCGGCCCGCTGCCGTCCGGGGCCAATGCCGGCGAAGTGCTCGCGCGCGTCGCGAGCGAGGTGTTCGCGAGCGCCCTGCATCTGGATCACCCGCGATTCTTCGGCTTCGTGCCCTCTCCGGGAAATTTCGTTTCCGTGATCGCGGATCTGCTGGCTTCGGGATTCAATACCTTTGCGGGCACGTGGCTCGAGGCCAGCGGGCCTGCCACCGTCGAGCTGGTGACACTCGACTGGCTGAAGGAAATGCTGGGTCTGCCCGGCGAGTGCGAGGGACTGTTCGTCAGCGGCGGCAGTGTCGCGAACCTCACGGCGCTCGCCGCCATGCGCCACAGGGTACTGGCCGATCGGCTGCCGGGGGCAGCCGTGTACGTGTCGGATCAGACACATTCCTCCGTGATCCGTGCACTGCGATTGCTCGGGTTTGCCGACGAGTGCGTGCGGGTGCTTCCGGCCCGCGACGGCCGGATGGACACGACGGCGACCCGGGAGGCCATCATAGCCGACCGCGGCGCCGGCCGACGGCCGGCGTGCATCGTCGCCACGGCCGGCACGACCAACACCGGGGCGGTCGACCCCTTGCGCCAACTGGCCGGTCTGAGCCGCGACTACGGCCTGTGGTTGCACGTCGATGGCGCCTACGGCGCGGCCGCGCGGCTGACATCGCGGGCCGCGGTCCTGCTCGACGGCCTGGAGCTGGCCGACTCGTGGTCGTGCGATCCGCACAAGTGGCTTTTCCAGCCTTACGAGACGGGGTGTGTCTTCGTGCGATGGCCAGGCTGCCTCGCTGAGACCTTCCGCATCCTGCCGGAGTACCTGGCGGATGCCGCCTCCGCCGGCGGCGAGGTCAATTTCTGCGATCGCGGCCCGCAACTCACCCGCGGGTTCCGTGCGCTCAAGGTGTGGATGTCCCTGCAGGTATTTGGAGTGGACGCCTTCCGCGCTGCCGTCGACAGGGGTCTTATGCTCGCCGAACTGGCCGAACGACAGCTGCGGCGAGTCGCAGACTGGGAGGTGGTGTCGCCGGCAACGCTCGGAATCGTGGCGTTCAGGTGTCGCCCGCAGGGATGGACGGACGCGCAGTGCGATGTTCTCAATGCCCGGCTGGTGCAGGACCTTGTGGATGACGGTCACGGCTTCGTGAGTTCGACACGGATCGGGCAGCGCACCGTGCTGCGCATGTGCACCATCAACCCCAGAGCAAGCGATGACGACGTCGGGTCCACGCTGGAGCGGCTTGCCGCACTCGCCGCCTTGCGGATCGGGCGACACACTGCGGCTGACCGGCCGCATGCATGAGCAGCGGACAATCGTAGAGCGCTGCCCCGATCAGCAGGAGGCGCGGCTGCGCCGTTGCCCCGCCCTCAGGCGCTCAGTGCGCGCAGGGCGTCGTTGGTGCCGGTGGTTTCCAGGATGCGCAGCGCTGGCAGCTGCTGGGTCAGGTCCAGCGGCTGGCCGCTGATGTAGCGCAGGCACTCCTGCGCCGGCGTGGGACGGGCAAACAGGAAGCCCTGTCCGTAGGAACAGCCGAGCTGGCGCAGTTTCTCGAGCTGCTGCCAGCCCTCGATGCCCTCGGCCACCACCTGGATATGCAGGTAGCGGGCCATGGCGACGATGGCGCTGACGATCGCCAGGTCGCTCATGTCGGTGACCAGGTCGCGCACGAAGGAACGGTCGATCTTCAGGCTGTCGACGCGCCACTGCTTCAGGTGCGACAGGCTGGAGTAGCCGGTGCCGAAGTCGTCGATGGCGATGCGGACGCCGAGCTCGCGCAGTCGCGCCACCTCGTCCAGCCCGCTGTCGCGAGCGCCACGGCTGTCACGGCGCTCGAACACCGCGCTCTCGGTCAGCTCCACCTGCAGCAGTGCCGGCTCGATGCCCGCTTCGCGCGTCAGCCGCGCCAGCGCCTCGGCCACGGGGCTGCGCTCGAGCTGCACCGGCGAGACGTTGAGCGCTACCGGCACCAGCTGGCCGCCGCCATCGCGCCAGCGGCGCATGTCCTCGAGCGCCCGCTGCATGACGAAGTCGCCGATCGGCACGATCAGGCCGGCCTCCTCCGCCACGCTGACAAAGCGCGTCGGCTGGATGTAACCGTGCGTCGGGTGCTTCCAGCGCAGCAGCGCCTCCAGCGCCACGACGTGCTGGGATTCGATGTCGACGATCGGCTGGTAGTGCACGTCGAGCTGGTTGTCCTGCAGCGCGGTGCGCAGGCTGGATTCGATGGAGATCCGCTCGCGCAGAGTGCGGTCCATGGAGGCGCTGAACACCTGGTAGTTGTTGCGGCCGCGGTCCTTGGCCTGGTACATGGCGGTGTCGGAGTGGCGCAGCAGTTCGCCCATGTCGGCGCCGTCGTTGGGGAACAGCGCGACGCCGATGCTGACCGTGGTGACCAGCGTGCGCCCGTCGATGACGATGGGCGCGCTGAGCGCCGCGTTGATGCGCGCCGCCGCTTCGTTGACCTCGGCGCTGTCCTTGACGTGGCGCATCAGGACCACGAACTCGTCGCCGCCCATGCGCACCACCAGGTCCTCGGCGCGGATGGTGGCGTGGATGCGCTGCGCGACGGTCTTCAGCAGTTTGTCGCCGGTCTCGTGGCCGCGTGAGTCGTTGATGTGCTTGAAACGGTCCAGGTCCAGGAACAGCACGGCCAGCTGGTTGCCGCAGCGTCGCGCCTGGTCGATGGCGTCCGGCATGTGGGCCGCCAGGTACAGTCGGTTGGGCAGGCCGGTCAGCTGGTCGTGGTGCGCCAGGTGATCCAGGTGCTGGTGGCGTTCCAGCAGGGTGCTCTCGGCTTTGCGCCGCAGGGTCACGTCGTGCACGGAAAGGGCCAGCGCGGTGCGCTTGCCGAGGGTCAGCTCGCGGCAGATGACTTCGACGCTGCGCTGCGAGCCGTCACGGCAACGCTGCTGCAGTTCCAGGGGATTGCCGGGCGTGGCGGCCCGCCGCAGGCATGCGCCCAGATCCTCGTCGGCCACCCCCTCGCCGCGGAACAGCTGCGTGAGCGTACGACGGGTGATTTCATCCTCGCTGTAGCCGAAGCTGCGGCGCGCTGCCGGGTTGGCGCCGAGGATGCGCCAGCTGTCCCGGTCCACCACCATGGCGGCGGTCGGCCACTGCTCGAAGGCCGCGCGGCGCATCGGGTTCATGAGCCAGCCGAAGGTGCCGCGGCTCAGGCGCAGCAAGGCCACGACGCCCAGGGCGGCGACGGCAATGCCGGACGCGAGGCCCAGCCAGAATGAGAACTGGTTCACAGTCTGTTCCCGCTGATCACGCCGGCAGTGTGTCGGAAGACTGCGACGGTGAGTCGTGCGCCGCGCACAGTTTGCGCGCCCCGGGAAGCACGGTCCGCCAGGCGGATCGCCCTCAGCCGGTGATGGCCCGCAGCCGCTGGGTGCGGGTGCCGTCGGCGCATTCGTTCATGCGGCGCAACAGCTCACGGGCGGCATCGGCGTGCAGGGGCTGGCTGAGCAGGAAACCCTGGGCGTCCTGGCAATCCTGTTCCTGCAGGAAGGCCAGCTGTGGGAAGTTTTCCACGCCCTCGGCGGTGACGTTGATGCGCAGCGAACGGGACATGGCGATGATGGCGGCCGCGATCGCCCGGTCGTCGTTGCGGTCGGTGATGCTGGTCACGAAGGACTGGTCGATCTTGAGCCGGTCGACGGCGAAATTGCGCAGGCGCCCGAAGCTCGAGTAGCCGGTGCCGAAGTCGTCGATCGCCAGCGACACGCCGAGCTGCTTGAGCTGGCCGATGGCCTTTTCGGCCCAGGCCTCATCGGCCATGACCACCGATTCGGTGATCTCCAGTTCCAGCGCTGCCGGTGCGAGCCCGGTGGCCGCGAGGACCGCGGCGACCTCGGCGGGGAACTCGGCCATCGCGAACTGCCTCCCCGACACGTTGACACCGACCCGCGTCAGCGGCAGCCCCTCGCGGCGCCAGGCCTGTGCCTGCCCGCAGGCCGTGCGCAGGACCCAGCTGCCGATCTCCTGGATGAGGCCGGTCTCTTCCGCGACGGGGATGAACTCCGCGGGGCTCACGGCGCCCAGCTGCGCATTCGACCAGCGCAGCAGGGCCTCGACACCGGAGATCATCCCGGTGCGCACGTCGAACTGCGGCTGGTATTGCAGGGAGAATTCGTTGCGCGCCAGGGCGCCGCGCAGCTGCTCCTCGACGGTGAAACGCTGCAGGGCCCGGGCGTTCATCGAGACGTCGAAATAGGCGCAGGTGCCGGCGCTGCGGTGCTTGGCGAAGTACATCGCCAGGTCGGCGTTGCGCATCAGCGTCGGCACGTCGTGGCCGTCCTGCGGATACAGCGCGATGCCGATACTCGGGGTGATCACCAGCGAGCTGTTGCCGAGGCGGATCGGCTCGCGCAGGGCCAGGATCAGGCGCTCCGCGACCGCGCCGGCGTCGACGCTGCTGCGCAGGTTGGGCAGCAGCACGAGAAACTCGTCACCCCCCAGGCGCGCGATGTCGCCGGCGCGGGCGGCGCCGGCCGTGCCCTCCTGCTCCCGGCCATAACGCAACCCGACGCGCAGCCGCTCCGCGACGACGCGCAGCAGCTCATCGCCCGAGGCATGGCCGAGCGTGTCGTTGACGCGCTTGAAGTTATCCAGGTCCAGGTACAGCAGCGCCAGGTTGCGCTGGTGTTCCTGCGCGGCCTGCAGCGCGCCGGCCAGGCGCCGCTGCGACTGTTCACGGTTGGGCAGGCCGGTAAGGCTGTCGAAGTATGCCAGCCTGACGATGCGCCGTTCGGCGCGCCACTTGCTCGCCAACGCGATCGTCATCTGCCGTACTTCGTGCGGGTGAAAGGGCTTCTGCAGGTAGGAGAGCTTGTCCTCCGGCGGCGCAAAACTGCCGACTTCGGCCGGATCGGTGTCCGCATAGGCGGTGCAGACGACGATCTCCACCTCCGCATCGGCTTCGCGGATCTGCTGGGCGGCCCACACGCCGTCGTGACCGGGTGGCATGCGCATGTCGAGGAACACCACCGCGTAAGGCTGCCCGCGCGCCAGGCTCGCGCGCACGGCGTCGACCGCTTCCTGCGCCTGGGCGCAGAAGTCGGTAGCGAAGGCGACCTGCCCCGCGGCGCCGCGGCCGCGGCCGCGGCCCTGCTCGGGCGCCTTGCTGAACAGCCGGTCGCGCAGCTGGTGGAAGCCGGTCATCTCCAGGCTGTTGTCGGCGGCGGCGAAGATCTGCCGGTAGGAATCGCGCACTTCGGCCTCGTCGTCGACGACCAGTACGCGGATGCAGTCAGGATTGGATTCGGACATGGTCAACCTCAGGCGGCGCCGGCCAGGGCCGCAGTCTCAGGGGTGGCAAGCGGCACCAGCACGTGCAGTGAGGCACCCTGCCCCGGCCCTTCACTGCTGGCCCAGATACGTCCGCCCAGTGCGCCGATGGCGTTGGCGCACCAGTGCAGCCCGATACCGTGGTTGGTCTCGCGCGACTTGGTGGTGAACCCCTTCTCGAACACCCGTTCGAGATCCGGGGCGGCAATGCCGACGCCATCGTCGCGGCATTGCAGGTGCAACTGTTGCCGCCCGCCGTCGGGCTGCAGCTCGGCGCTGACGCGCAGGGTGCCGCGCGACTTGCCGGCCGCGCGCACCGCATCCGCGGCGTTGATGATGAGATTCTGCAGCACCAGGCGCAGCACCGTGCGCGCCACGCGCACCACCCCTACACGGATCAATGTCGGGTCGGTGTCGATCGCCAGCTGCCTGCGGCAGGTGTCCGGCACGATCTCCAGCGCCTGGGTCAGAAGATCGGTCAGGCGCACCGGCTCGATGACGTGCTCGTTGCGCGCCGGGCGCAGCTGTTCGGTCAGCACCGATTGCACCAGGGCCGCCTGGCGCGCCATGACCGCGATATCGGTGCGTGCCGCGGTCACGCTGCGCGCGAGCTCCTCGCTGGCCAGGCACAGGAATTCGCGCAGATCAGCCGCGCGTCCCGGATCGGTGGCGCCGGCGCGCAGTTCCCCGACCGCCTGGCAGGCATCCTCCGCGGGCGCCTGCTTGAGCCGCTCGCCGAGACTCGCCAGGCGCACCCCGATCGGCGTCATGGCGTTGCCGAGGTTGTGCAGTACCCCGCGCGCAAGTTCGGCGAAGCCGGCCTGGAAGGACTGATCCACCAGCTGGGCGCGCGAGCGCGCGAGGCGCGCGACCATGCGGTCGAGTTCGCGCGCCAGCGTGCCGATTTCGTCGCGGCGCTTGAGATCGAGGCGGTTGGTCAGGTCCTTGTCCTGACCGACGGCCACGGCGTGACGCGTGACGGCTGCCAACGGTTTGAGAATGGTGCGGTTGAGAACGTACAGCACCAGGAACAGCACGATGATCGCCGCGCCGAGCAGGCAGGCCGAGGCATAGCGGACCGCCGTGCGGCCAAGCGCCGAGATGTCGCGGGGCACGTCGACGCGCAGGCGGAACAGCGGCCGGCCGTAGATGTCGGGAAACGAGCGGTACACCTGCGTCACCCGGGCACCCTCGGTCAGGGAGCGGACGGACTCGCCCGCTACCGGGGGCAGCATGACAACACTGGCCTGCGCCTGGGCGCCCACCGCACGCACGACGTCGGGAGTCAACAGGCGGCCCATGATCATGGCGCCACGCGCCGGCCCGTGCCCGGCGCCGTCCAGCACCGGCGCTCCGGCGATCATCAATACACCCTGGGGGGTGGCCAGAAATCCCTTCACCGTGACCCCCGCAAGGAGCTGGGGGCGCCACGGGAAATCCGCGGGCAGCGCCGCGGCGCCGGCCAGATCCAGCCCGGGAGGGCGCTCACCCGCCCGGGCGGCTTCCCGGGCAAACACCACGCGGCCATTGGAATCCACCAGCAGCGCCAGGTTTACCCTGATGTCGCGCATGGCCGAGACGGTGATGTCATCGTTGAGCGTGGCCGGGTTGCGCTCGCCCATGAAGCGGTAGACGACGGCCCAGTTGCCCCAGTCGACCGTGGGCGAGACGACCTGCTCCTGGGCGAGATCGAGCGCGTTTTCGATGCGACGCATCGCGGTGCGTGCATCGGCGTGCTCCAGCGACGCGAAGCTGGGCATGATGACCTGGCGCTCCACCAGGATTTCGGCAATCGCCAGGCCCGCGAAGATACCCGCGAGCAGCGCGATGATTTTCAGCCGTATGCTCACGCGCGCGAGACTAGGGCGAAAACTGCGGCGCGCGTGTGTCCCGGTCTCTCAGATGGCCGCGGTCCTTGCGGCGGATTACGTCAACTGTGAAAGCCGTCACAGCGGGCGCGGTCAGAATCTCTGGCGGCTCCGTGCCAGCGGGCGTCCAGGCGCGCTTATTGAACCCGCCGACCCCTGAATTGCGCATAGATCCTGGCGCGCAGCCAGCGGCTGCGCGGATCGTTGTTGAATCGCCGGTGCCAGATCTGCTTGAGGTCGATGGCTGGCGGCTCGAACGGCAGCCCGACCACGCGCAGGTTGGCGGAGGTTTTCGCGAAGTAACGCGCCAGCGGCTCCGGCACGCTCACCACCAGGTCAGACTGCGCCACGATCAGCGGCGCGCTCGCAAAGTGGGGAGTGGTCAGGGCAATGCGCCTGGCGATCCGGCGTCGCGCGAGGTATCTCTCCATGACCTCCTCGGTACGGCTCTCGACGCGCACCACCGCGTGTTGCAACTGGCTGAACTGACGCGCGGTCAGTGGATCCGAGCGGACCGGATGATCGGCGCGGATCAGGCAGGTGTACCGGTCCCGGAACAGCACTTGCTGCATGAAGTTTCTGCCACCCAGGTCGGGAAAGTAGCCGACGGCAAGGTCTATGTCGCCACTCTCGAGCCCCTCGGCGAGTTGCGCGGCCGGCCGGCTGACTGATCGAACTGCGGCTGTGGGCATCTCGCTGCGCAGCAGCTGGAGGATGGCGGGCAGGAATATGACCTCGCCGACATCCGACATGGCGAGGCTGACCGGGCGCTCGCTGACCGCCGGATCGAAATCTGGCGTTGGATTCATGCGGGTATCGACGACTTGCAGCACCGCCCGGGCCGCCTCGCCCAGCGCCTCGGCCCGGGGCGTGGGCTGCATCGACCCGCCCGACCGGACAAACAACTGATCATCGAAACGCTGCCGCAGACGCTGCAGGACCGCACTGGTGGCGGGCTGGCTGCGATCTAGGATGCGGGCGGCACGGCTCACCCCGCGGCAGTCCAGGAGCGCCACCAGGACGCGCAGCATGTCGATATCGAGCTCCCGTCTCACTATTTGTTTTTCACATGTTTTCTATACTGATTATGGGATTGCATAATTTTTATGGCAAGCGGAGAGTGGCGCATCATCGTAAAGCCGACCGAGGAGCGACTGCGTGGCCTACCGGAATCTCGAGGAAGTCCTGCAGGCGGCCGGCAACCCGGTCACCATGCTGCGCAACTCGCAACTGGGCGCATACGTCTACCCGGTGGTGCCGAGCGAATTCAGCAACTGGCGCGACGAGCAGCTGGCCTGGCGCAAGACCGCGGTGCTGTTCGATCAGTCGCACCATATGGCGGAATTGACCGTCAAAGGCCCGGACGCGCTCAGACTGATGTCCTGGTGCACGATCAACAGTTTTGCGAATTTTGCGCCCGGGAAGGCCAAGCAGATGGTGCCGTGCAGCCACGACGGCTACGTCATCGGCGACGGTATCCTCTTCTACCTTGCCAGGGACGAACTGCTGTTCGTGGGACGCACGCCAACCGTCAACTGGATCCAGTTTCACGCGGAGACCGGTGGCTTCAATGTCGAGGTGATACGCGACGATCGCTCGCCCTCCCAGCCGCGCGGCAGGGCCGTGCAGCGCCGGCACTACCGGTTCCAGGTGCAGGGCCCGAATGCGGGCAGGATCCTGACGAAACTCAACGGCGGCCCGCTGCCTGAGATCAAATTCTTCAACTTCGACGCGATCACCATCAAGGGTCGCAAGGTCAACGCGCTGCGCCACGGCATGGCGGGCGAACCGGGACTCGAGGTCTGGGGGCCGTACGCCGAGAGTGACGCCATCCGAGAGGCAATCCTGGAGGCGGGCGAGGAATTCGGACTGGTGCAGGTCGGCTCGCGCGCCTACGCGAGCAACACCCTGGAATCCGGCTGGATCCCCTCACCCCTTCCTGCCGTCTACACGGGTGATTCGATGAAGGCCTACCGCCAGTGGCTGCCGGCGAACAGCTACGAGGCGACCGGCTCAATTGGCGGCAGCTTCCTGTCCAGCCGCATCGAAGACTACTACCTGACGCCCTACGCGCTTGGCTATGGCCCATTCGTGAAGTTCGACCATGACTTCACCGGCCGTGCCGCCCTGGAAAGGCTCGCCAGGGAACCGCAGCGCAAGAAGGTGACGTTCGAGTGGAACGGCGAGGACCTCGCCGGCATCTACGCTTCGTTGTTCGCCCGGGGCGAGGAGTGTGCGAAGTTTTTCGACCTGCCGATCGCGAACTACGCATCGTCCAGCTACGACGCCGTCACCATGGGCGGCAGGACGGTGGGCCTGTCGATGTTCGGTGGCTACAGCTTCAACGAACGCTGCGGGCTGTCGCTGGGCGTGGTCGACGCCAACATCAACGTTGGCGACGTACTGACGCTGCTGTGGGGCGAGGAGAACGGCGGCACGGCCAAGACCACCGTCGAACGACACCAGCAGCGCGCAGTGCGCGTCAAGGTCGCAGCGGTGCCGTATTCGAACGACGCACGGACCAGCTACCAGCAGGGCTGGCGCACGCGCCAGGCATGAGGGCCTTCTCATGCCCATGCTGCCGAGGGGCTGCGGGGCGACCCTGGTGCATGCGCGGGCGTGGTTTTTTCCAGCGCCGCAAGGCCGGGAAACTGCCGGCGAACGTGGGGTGATCGAATGAACTATCCGCGCAACGCCTGGTACGTCGCGTCCTGGTCCAATCAGTTGCCCGAGTCCCAGCTGGCTGGCCTGACCATCCTCGATGAGCCGATCGTGCTGTGGCGCACGGGTGGGAAAGTGCACGCGCTGGCCGATCGCTGCGTCCATCGCCTGGCTCCGCTGTCGCTGGGCCGATGTGAGGGCAGCCATCTGCGCTGTATGTACCATGGATTTCTCTACGATTCGTCGGGCCAGGTCGTGGCGATCCCCGGGCAGGACAAGATCCCGCCACGGGCGCGCGTGCGCAGCTATCCGGCGGTCGATATCCACGGCTGGATCTGGGTATGGATGGGAGACCCCGAAAAGGCGGACGAGTCCCTGATACCTGCCACCTATTCAATCGACGACCCGCAATGGTTGCAGGGCCAGGGCACCATTGACTACAACGCCGAGGCCCAGTTGATTCACGACAATCTGCTGGACTTCAGCCATCTGTCGTTCGTGCATGCCAACAGCTTCGGTACTCCGGATGACTTCTCCGAATCGCTGCCGAAAGTCACTGCCTTACCTCAGGGCATGCGCTTCGAGCGGTGGCTGGTCAACACCCCAAGTCCCTTCAGCCATCCGGAACAGTTGGTTGATTTTTATCAACAATACGACTTTCTGGTGCCGGGAATACTGGTGATGTGGTTCGGGGGCTTTACAGCGGGCTCCGCACAGGCCAACAACTTCGGACGCCCGGACTTCTCCAGGGCGACTTCGGATGTCGGCTGCACGAGTCAGGCGGTGACGCCTATGGGTCCCCGGCAGTCGCGATACTTCTTCAGCACCGGCCCGCACCGCTCGCACGGAGATGAGGCGTTGAAGGACGCAATGATGGCGACTACACAGCAGGCATTTGAGGAAGATCGCACGATGATCACCGCCCAGCAGGCCATCATCGACAGGACGCCATCCCCGACGGTCATACCGTCCGCCCATGATCGCGGCATCACGATGTTCCACAACATGGTGGCACGGCTTATAAAAGAGGAATCCGGCGGCCGGGCGCAGCATTGATTCGCGGCGCGCGTGTCTTAGTCCGGCAGCAATCGTGGCTGGTCGCTAAGCACGCAATGCGCGGACTCGAACTTGTTGCCCGACACCCGATAGTGAATGTATTGGGGCAGTACCAGCGTTTTGCCTGACGGCGGAATGACCAGACCGGGATATTCCGCCTGAATCGACGCCGGGCTCACGTCGCGCAGCCCGGTCAGGTGAACACGCGCCTCCAGCACCACCCGCTCCTCGCTGGACAGGAAGGCGTCGATCAGGATCCGCTCATCCACCGCGGCGTGGAAGAAGGAATAGAAGGACCTGATCGCCGCGCGCGAGCGAAGCGTAATTCCTCCGAAGGAGATGGTGGGTACGGCGACGTAGTGCCCGAGCACCGCGTCATAGTCCCTGGAATTGAAGAATTCCAGATAGCGATCGAACTCAGCTCTCGTCAACATGAACCTCTCCGGGCTGAATCCCCTACTCCCCCTGGAACCGCCAGGCGTCCCCGTCACGCACGATCCACCCGCCCGTGGGGTCGCAGAAGTGCGACCCGATCACGAGTGCGGCGCGGTCCTGGTTGCGCTGCAGAAAGCCACGGCGCGTACGCATGGCCTGTTCGTGGTCATTGCAGAAATTGGTCTTCATGTCGGGCTGCGCGCACTGCACGGGGTGATGCATGATGTCGCCCGTTATCACCGCCCGCTCGCCCTGTGACTGAATGCAGACGCTGACGTGCCCGGGCGTATGGCCTGGCGTTGGCTCGAGCCAGACCTCCGGCGTCACCCGGTGGTCGGTCGGGACAAAATCCACCAGCCCCGCCTCGTAGACCGGCTGGAGCGAGTCCGGCAGGTGATCGACCTCGGCATGTTCCTTGCCGACCAGCCCATGGATGAAATCCCACTCCTTGCGGTTGAACAGATAGCGCGCATTGGGGAAGGTCGGCACCCACCTGCCAGCCTCCAGTCGCGTATTCCAGCCGACGTGGTCCAGGTGCAGGTGCGTACACAGCACGGTGTCGATGGACGCCGCCGGGAACCCGGCATGGGCCAGGTCATCCAGGAAAGTGGTCTGGAGGTGGTGGAAGATCGGCGCCTGCCGGTGTTTGTCGTTGCCGATGCAGGTGTCGACCATGATGTGGCGGTCGCCAATGCGCAGTGCAAACGCCTGGTAGTTGACCTTGATAGCGCCATCCGGCGAGGCATAGTTGGGAACGAGCCAGTCGTACCCCTTCACCAGCTCGGGGCTGCAGGACTGGAACAGGATCTCGTTGAGGCCCTGAAGCTCGAAGAGCTCTACGATCCGGACGATTTCAACATCACCGATCTTCCAGTGCCGGATGTGTTCGCGTGCCATTCGCTATCCTCGTGTCAACCGGTGCGGACCAGGTCCGCGCCTCGTTCGCCAATCATGTAGGTCGCCGCTGCCGTATTGCCGGATACGATGTCGGGCATCACGGAGGCATCGATCACGCGCAGGCCATCGATCCCGCGCACTCTGAGCTGCGGATCGACGACCGCGAGGTCGTCGGTACCCATGCGACAGGAACCCACGGGATGACACATGGTGCGCGCCATGTTGCGTGCGAACTCACCCAGCTTCGCCGGTGTGCACACGTCGGGACCGGGAATGTCTTCCTTGCTCAGGATCGAGCGCAGCGGCTCCTGCCCGAAGATGCGGCGCATCCAGCCGAGGCCCTGCACCATGGCATCGACGTCGGCCGGATGCTCGAGGTAGGCGGCGTGAATGTTCGGCGGAGCCGCCGGGTCCGGGGAAGCAATCGACACGGATCCCCGCGATCTCGGGCGCAATACGCAGACCGCGGCCGTCACGCGACCGACGGGATCCGGGCTCAGCCGCCCGCTCGCGTCATACTGGAAGCTGATGGGCCTGAAGTTGATCTGCAGGCCCGGGCGGTCCTCACCCGCCAGTCTCACGAACGCCACTGCCTGGGATGCGCCGATCGTCAGTGGCCCGCCTCCTCCCAGCACCCACTGCGCGCCATGCCTGAACACACGCCAGCCACGCAGCTGGCGGTTCAGGGAATGCCGCGGTGCAACAGTCGTATAGGTGGGCTGAAGATATGGATGGTCGATGAGGTTCCTGCCGACGCCGGGAAGATCATGCAGGACCGGCACGCCTGCCCTTTCCAGGTCTGCCGCCGGGCCAATCCCCGAGTGCAGCAGGATGCGCGGTGAACCGATCGCGCCACCCGAGACGATCACCTCGCGCCGCGCTCTCGCCTCGCGAACCTGCCCGGCAGATGCGTAGCGCACTCCTACGGCCCGCCCGCGCTCGAGTTGCACGCCATGCACGTGCGCAAACGTGCTGACTACAAGGTTCGGTCGACCGAGCGCGGGCCTCAGCCAGGCCCTATAGGCCGAATCGCGTTTGCCGTTACGGACGCTGAACTGCAGGAAGGCTGCGCCCTCCTGCGTCGGGCCATTGTAGTCAGGGTTACGGCGCAAGCCCGCGGCAACGGCCGCTTCCACGTAGGCCTGCGAAGACGGATGCCGGAATGTCGGTTCCGCTACGCGCAGGGGCCCTGCGCCTCCCCGCAAGGCAGACTGTTGGCCTGCGAAGTGTTCGAGCCTGACGAACCAGGGAAGGACGGAGTTCCAGTCCCACCCCGCGGCACCCAGGTCGCGCCAACGGTCGAAGTCCTGCGCGTGCCCGCGCACGAAAGCCAGCCCGTTGATGGTACTGGATCCCCCCAACACCTTGCCCTGCGGCAGGTACAGTTCCCGCCCGGGGTGGCGTTCCCCGGCGTGCGCCATGAATCCCCAATTGAAGCGAGGATTGACGAACAGCCGGCCTGCGCCGGCGGGCATGCGCGTCCAGATCGAATCCGGGTGACCACCTGCCTCCAGCAATAAAACGCTCACGGCGGGATCGGCGCTGAGCCGCGCGGCCAGCACGCAGCCGGCGGTGCCCCCGCCTGCAATCACATAGTCGAACTCGCCGTACGCCATGCCGGATATCCAGGATCCCTGCCCGAGGCTAGAACATCGTGTTGTCGTTGGCGGATTTCTCCGGCACGGGCTGGGACACATCCCAGTGCTCGACGATCTTGCCGTGCTCCAGCCGGAAGATGTCGACGACGGCCTTGCCGCGGTCAGCGGCGCTGGCGGTCACCAACGAGTGCACGATCGCGTAGTTGCCATCCGAATAGAGATGCCTGAATTCATAGTGCAGAGCCGGCGTGGCGGGCAGCCACTGCCGCAGGGCATCGATGATGGCCTGCTTGCCATCGGCCACGGTCGGATTGTGCTGGCGGTATTCGGGGCCCACAAATTTCCCGAAGGCCTCTTCGTACTTGCGCTGGTTGAAGGCGGTGTCCAGGAAGGAAATCACCGTCGACTCCACGGCGTTTTTCGGCTTCACCCCTGAATGCGCCTGGTTCGCCCCGACCGTGGCGGCCGTGGCGGCAAACAACAGTGCGGTGATGAGCCCCACGGATGTGATGCGGCTTGCTGCTCCTGCCATTGACTTCTCCTGCCCGCTGATTCAGTACTTCACGGCGATCGAACCGAGCCGCTCCAGAATTTTCCACTCCCCGGCGACGCGCACGAACCGGTCGCGGAACTCCCCGAAATACAGCGGGCCGGCGGACTCATGCGGGGCCTGCGCCCCCTCGGCAGGTGAGCAACCGATCATCGTGAGTACGCACAGACCACTCGCCGCATCGCGCGACGCCACATCAATGACCACATTGGTGGCCAGGTGCCGGGTAACGAGGCCCTTTGGCCGGGATTTGAGCGAGGCGCGTATCGCCTCTCTTCCCCGGATGAGTTGCTGGGGTTGCATCGGCCGGGCAAGGACGCCCTGCTCCGCAAAGCACTCGGCGGCCGCGTCGGGATCACCGTGATCGATGGCATGCAAGTAGGCGATTCCGATGCGCTGGCAGGCCAGCTCGATCTCGAGCCGTTCGCTTGTGGACAAAGTGGAATCCAAGGGTCACTCCCGGGCCATGCCGCGCAGTCAGGTGCATGAGATACGATCTTGTGTCGCGGCGCCCCCCGGGGTCTCCTTCCATGAGGATAGGGGCCGCGGCAGTGAGCCATTCCGCCTGGCACCTACCTGTTCGATAGGTCACCGGGATGGCGTCATGGCGCAGGATGCATCGAGGCGCCGCCAGGGCTGAGCGGCCAGCCGGCGCTATCTGACGGCAACGGGCAAGAGCGCTGCCCCGGCCAGCAGCACCCTCCAGTTCACATTGAGGAATCCAGAACCATGAAGACTCTGATCACGGGAGCTTCCGGAAACTTCGGCAGCATGACCGTCCAGCGCCTGCTCAAGAAGCTGGACCCGAGGGACCTGATCCTGATGTCCCGCAAACCCGAGAAACTGGCCGAATACGCCAGGCTCGGGTGCGACGTCCGCTATGGCGACTTCGACCACCCGGAATCACTGGCGCCAGCTGCGCGCGGCGCGCACAGGATGTTGCTCATCAGTGGACACAAGGTCGGCCACCGCATCAAGCAACACGGGGATGCCATCGAGGCCGCGCGACTCGCCGGTGTGCAGCACATCGTCTATACCTCGTATTTCGGCTCGGACGCCGGCAACACCGCCCTGGTGTGCATCGATCACCACGGCACGGAGAAGCTTCTAAAAGCCAGCGGCCTGCGCTACACGATCCTGCGCGACGGCATGTATGCCGATTCGATATTCAACGCGGCCATGCCGGCCGCCATCGCCACCGGCCAGTGGCGGATGTGCGCCGGCGACGGCAAGGTCAACCTGGTAGACCGCGTCGACTGCGTGGATTCCGCGGTCGCCGTCCTCTCCGGCAGAGGGCACGAGGACCGGACCTACAACATCGTCGGGCCGGACCTGTGGTCCTTTCCCGAGATGGCTGCACTGACCGCCGAGCTGAGCGGCCGCCGCGTCGAGGTCATCCAGCTGAACGAGGAACAGATGTATGCGTTCCTCGACTCCGTCGGCATCCCGCGCACGGCCGTCAATGAATTCAACGTCGGCGGCTTTGAATGGTGCAGCGACGATATGATCTCCTACGAACGGGAGACCCGTAACGGCCGCTTCGCCGTGCTCAGCGACGACGTCGAGAAGCTGACCGGGCGCAAGCCCAAGAGCTTCAGGGCATTTTGCCAGGAGCGGATTGACGTGCTGCGCGGTCTGGCGACCAAGGCCAGCGCCAGCGCAAAGCACTAGAACATCCCGTTGTCGTTGCGCATGTGGCGCGGGATCTGCTGCGCCACATCCCAGTGTTCGGCAATCCTGCCGTCTTCGATCCTGAAGATGTCCACCACCGCGCTGCCCAGCTCCCCCGGCTGGATGATGACGTGGACGTGCGCGATCACGAAATCACCATCGACAAACATCCGCTTGACGTGATGCTCCGCTGACGGCGCGACGCTGCGTGCCCAGGTCAGGAACTCCTTGAGTCCGCTGGCACCGGTGCGTGCCATTGGATTGTGCTGGATGTAGTCGGCGCGGAAGTAGTCGTCGACGCGAGCCGGGTCGAGCGGCTTGAGGACGTGCGCGTAGACATCCATCACGAGTCGCCGGTTGCGCTGCGCCTGCGCCTTGGCGCGGGCCGGTGAACCGGCGTTGCCGGATCCGCGAGCCCGGCCGGTACTCTTGCGCCCAGCCATGTGGGTGCCTGCGGCTTGCGGGGCGTAAGACCGCCCCGCGAGCCGCGAAACTCAAAACTCCTTCTGCACCGTGGCGCCAAAGGTGCGCGGCGGGTCCACCATCGCATTGATCAGGAAGAAATTGTCGATGACAGGATATCCGCCCGCGACCGTGTTGATGGTGGCCTTGTTGGTCAGATTGCGCACGAATGCGGCAACGGTCCAGCCGCTGGTCGCCGAGTGCCACGCAAGGTTGGCGTTGACCTTGGTGTTCGAAGGCTGCACATACAGCGCATTCCCGGCGAAGATTCCCTGGTTGCCCGTGGCGATGTAGCTGTCCGAGTAGTGAGCATCCGCGCCAGCGGTCAGATCGCCCGCATTGCCCAACAGGAAGACATGCTGATAGGAGAGGGCCGCCACAACCTTCGGGGACAGTGGCACGTCGGTACCGGAAAGATCCTGCACCGGCGCGAAAGGCAGCGCGATCACGAAGCGGTCGAACTTGTTGTGCAGGTAGTTCACGCTGAGCCCGACCCTATCGGCGCGGCTCAACGCGAATTCGCTTGCCAATTCCGCGCCTTCAAACGTGGCGGTCTGCGAGTTGACCGTCGGGAAGAGTGTCGACCCCAGGTGTGGGCCGCCGGACGGCTGGTAGAATTCGAAGGTCTGGTAGTTCTTGTAGTCATAGCGGAATGCTGAGAAGTTCAGCTGCACCCGACCCTCCGCGAAGCGATTCTTGGAACCGAGTTCGTAAGCCGTGATCTGTTCCGGCTTGTACGTCGTCAGCCCGATGTCCGCGGGCAGGTTGTTCAGGCCGCCTGACTTGAACCCGGTGCTGACCGTTGCGTAGAGCAGGTTCTGCGCCGTGACGTCGAAGTCGACACCGGCCTTCCAGGTCAGTTTGGAATAGCTGTCGGAGGCGGAATTGTACTCGGTCGGCAGCGCGAATACGCCGGTCGCGCCTATGTCGATGGTTCCGCTGGCATCTTTGTGCTCGTTGGTGTAACGCAGGCCGGCACGCAAGCGGAGACGGTCGGTGACGGGTAGTGTCACGTCACCGAAGGCCGCCAGCGAGCGGTCCGTCTGCGACCCGACCGTCAGCTGTTCGTAGAAGTTGGGCGGCAGAGGAGGATTCACGAATGCGGGGTTCTGCAGGATGGAATTGAAATAATCGAAGCGCACGTAGCTCGGCTCGGACTCGTGCGAATAGAAGAGGCCCGCCACCCATGAGGTACGCGAGCCGGCCTTGCTGGAGAGCCGCAGTTCCTGGGTAACGGAGCGGCTGTGATCGGGGTGCCAGTAGATGAAGTTCGCCTGGCCGGTTGCGGGGTTCGAAGCAGGCGAGGTTGTCGCCCGCAAGTCGTAGCCTCGATAGGCGGTGATCGACGTCAGGTGGCCCCAGTCCAGGGCGGCATTTATGTCCAGAGTAGCTGCATAGACCGATGTGTCGTTGACGAGCCCCTTGGGCGCGGGCGAGAACCCCCCGTAGGGCCTCCAGGGCACACCTGCGCAGAACGGATCCACGTTCCCCGGCGGGCAGTGGCCGCCGTATCCCTGCCCCAGCGAGTTGCGCCTGCCCCCCTCGAGGGTCAGTTTGGCGGAGAAATCGGCATTCGGCGCAAACAGCAGCTTGGCGCGGGCGGCCCAGGCGTTCACGTCATTGGTGCCGTCGTCGGCATAGCCGTCGTGTTTCTCCGAGCCGGCACTTACGCGCAGCGCCCAGTTGGTACTGAGTGGCAGATTGACAGCCGCCTCGGAATTGAATGCCGAGTAGTTGCCGCCGCCCAACTTGATGTAGCCGGAGACCTTGTCTAGCGTTGGGTCGCGACTGATGAAATTGATCACACCACCGTTGGTGTTTCGGCCGTAGAGAGTCCCCTGCGGCCCGAGGAGTACTTCCACGCGCTGCAGGTCCAGCAACACTGGGGTGACCGCGGGCGGGTGGGTCAGGTATACGCCGTCCTGGGCATAGCCCACTGCGGAACTCACGCCGGGGTTGTCGTTGATGGTTCCCAGGCCCCGGATCTGCACCGTCATCTGGTCGGCGGCAATAAAGTGCAGCGCCGGGACGATGTCCTGCAGGTCCACGACGTTCTTGACGCCCGAGTTTGCAAGCGCCTCCGCCTTGACGACATCGACGGCAACCGAGGCCTTTTGCAGGTCCTCGGTCTTTTTCTGGGCCGTGATCACGATTTCCTCAAGCGCGGGGCCACCTTCACCTGCGGACGCGGCGGCGCCGACCACTGGTGCCAGCAGCATGACGCTGCAGCCCGAAATCCAGCACAGCCTAGATGCAAAGCGCATGGGTTCCCCTCCAGAATATTCCGTCTTCAAAGCCGGTTGGCTGAAGCAGCCAGCCGGAACGATACGAGCCTTCCTCTCCAGCAGGTCCTACCGAAAAGTTAGGCGAGCGGCATCACTGGGGTTTCGCGACCTGTTCCAGGAGGTCGTCGAAGCGGGTGCCGATCCCGCCCAGAACGGTGCCCCCGTCAACGGCGAGGGCGTGCCCGGTGACATAGGAAGCCGCGTCGGAACACAGCCACAGCACTGCCTGGGCCATCTCGGCGGGCGTGCCCAGGCGGGTCATGGGCGTCCCGAAGATCAGCCGGTCGAGAAACGGCTTGGGAAGCTCGGCGAGGAACGGTGTGTCGATGGCGCCGGGGCACAGGGCATTTATGCGAACGCCTTTGGTGGCGTAGTCCATGGCCGCCGCTTTCGTCAGCCCCACGACACCATGCTTGGTCGCGGTGTAGACGCCCAGGTTGAAACCGCCGATCAGGCCAGCCGCAGAGGCCGTATTGACGATCGCCCCTCCGCCCTGCGCGACCATCACGGGAATCTGTGCCTTCAGGCAGTAGAAGACCGAACTGAGGTTGACGTCGAGCACCTTGCGCCAGTTGTCCGACGGCGCCTCCGCCAGGGGAACATTGATGGCCTCGATGCCGGCGTTGTTGTGCGCCACGTCCAGGCGCCCGTGCGTACGGCGGACGTAGTCGACCATGTCGATGACCTCGGCCTCCCGGGCCACGTCCACCCGCCGGAATTCCGCCTTGCCCCCCGCTGCACGGATGCTCTCAACGGCGGCATTGCCCCGGTCCGCGGAGAGGTCCGCCACCACCACATGGGCGCCCGCAGCCGCAAACGCGGAGGCACTGGCCATGCCGATGCCGGAGCCGCCCCCGGTGACCAACACCGTGCTGCCCCGATAGTCGTAGGTAACCTTCATATCCAGTGGCTCCTGTCTGCATTGATCGGGTTATGGGCCGAAGAGGATAGATGCCTGCGTGATTTGAGTGCCCTGCCGGAAAGTCGGGCGGTGCGATCGACAGCCATGGCCGCGGCCGGCGTGCCCCATCGCCCGAGAGCCGGAGGGGCACCCAGGGAAGCCGCGTTTGCGGGGGCAGCGCGGCTCACTCCGGACGGGTTGCGTCAGCCTTTCGTCTGCGGGCCCGCTGCGATTTTGCAGGCGCCTGCCCTCGTGCCCGCCCGCGCGCGCCCGCATGCAGAGGCGGCGCCCCTATGCCTTCAAGGATGAGGTGCATCACCCATTTCGAGGCGATTTCATCGCCGACATCCGCAGTGGTGCCCACGAACCGGCCTATGCGCTCGCCGTAAAGTTGGGCGAAACTCACCATGCCGAACACGCAGTTGATCCGCCAGTCCAGCTCCGCCTGGGACAGTCCCGGGCAAGCCAGGCGCATCAACCTGAAGAACCGGTTGGTGACGTCCGCGAACATCTCGTTGAGATCCTCGACGATCGCGGGCGCTGGGTCGGTAAGGCAACGACCGAAGAACAGGTGGAATCGGCCGCGGGCGGTCGCATCGCTGAAGTCCAGATCGGGTGGCGAATCGACGCCGACCAGGAAGGCGGGCTCGACCAGGCAGGCCACGATGTTCCCTGGGTCGGGCGCCTTGCCATTGGCCCGTCGCGGATCGAGTGCCGACAGGCGTGCGGCTGTCACTGCGTGCACCGAGCGCAGGCGGCGCTCGATGAGATCGCGAAACAGCTCGCGTTTGCTTCCCCAGTAATGCTTGAGGGTGCCGAGATTGACGCCGGACCGCGCGGCGATATCGCGCACGGTGGTCCCTTCGTACCCGTGCCGCCCGAAGATCGCCTCGGCGGCTTCGAGAAACTTCGTCATGGTGCGCAATGCCGCGGGGGTCCGTTGCCCCCTGGCGCTCAGCTTGCTTTTCATCCACTCCCTCCCGGCGATGCTGACGCTCCAGTCGTGGCCAGGAGCATGGGTGACCGGCCCGCATGCGACATGGCCACGGTTCCGACGTTGACAGCTTCGACCAAAGAATTATACCTTTGTATAAACCGGATGAGATGGGACATAGGGTCCGGGGCCCGCATGCACAACTATATTTCGCGCCGGCAATTTGTCGCGGCCGGTCTGACGGTGGCGGCCGCTGCAAGTGCCACCGCGGCCGCCGCGGTTTCCGGGGAGCGTCCCGGTGACCCCCCTGGACTGAAACTGCCCCTGCACCTGGCGCTTTTCGATACGCGCTTTGCTGCGGCGCACGCATTTGCCCGCGCACTGGCCGTGCGGGGCGTGTCGCTGGCGCCCTACGACGGCGACGTCACACCTGTCTGGTTCGAACAACTCGATCCGGTGTGGCGCCAGTACCCCCTGGCGGTCGCCGGCCTCACCACGGAGGGCGCGCTCTTCTGTCTCGAGCAGTTCGCGTGGGACAACGGCATGCGTGTTGCCTATCGCGGCATCCACTGTGCGGCGCCCGGGGGCGGCGTGCAGCACCTGCTGGAGTCGTCAGCCGCCCGGCCACAGGACGTGCAGGGTCGCCTGGCCGGCGTGCAGCCGTGGCCTGCGCAGGTCGCGGCATTGATCGCGGGAATCGACGCGCCCGCGGCGGCCTTTCCCTCGGAACCGCGGTCACGCAGCAGTGCCAGATTTCATACACGCTCGCGCAGGGAGGCGCCCGCTCCACGCCTGGTTTCCTGGCTCATCGCTCCCAGGAACTGGCGCGCCGCGCCGCCGGCCTGACGGCTCCACAGGACCCTGAAATGCGCACACCCCCCGGAATCTCACCTGCCACCTTCGCCGCCGCGGTATCGCAGTTCGAGAAAGTCGTCGGGCCGCAATGGGTATTCACCCGGGACGAGGATACACGGCTGTACAACGACGCCTATTCGCCTTTCCTCGGGGAACCCGAGGAGCGCTGGGCGTCCGCGGCAGTGGCGCCCGCAACCGTCGAGGAAGTTCAGGAGATCGTGCGCATCGCCAACCGGCACAGCGTCCCGATCTACGCCATTTCCACGGGCCGCAACCTCGGTTACGGCGGCGCGGCACCGGCCTGGTCGGGCTGCGTGGTTCTCGACCTGAAGCGCATGAACCGCATCCTCGAAGTCAACGAGGAGAACGCCTACGCGCTGGTCGAGCCTGGCGTCAGTTACTTCGACCTGTATCGCTACATCCAGGAACGCAAGCTGAAGCTGTGGATCGACTGTCCCGATCCGGGCTGGGGCAGCCTGGTAGGCAACGCGCTGGACCGCGGCAGCGGCTATACGTTTCCTTATCTTCGCAACCACTTCGATGCCCACTGCGGGATGGAAGTGGTGCTCGCCAATGGCGAGCTGCTGCGCACTGGCATGGGCGCGCTGCCCAACTCCAGGACCTGGCAGCAGTACAAAACGGGGTTCGGACCCTGGATCGACGGGCTGTTCTCGCAGTCGAACATGGGCGTCGTCACCAAGATGGGCTTCTGGCTGATGCCGCAGCCGGAGGCGTACTTCTGCGGACGCGTCCTGGTCCGGCGTCGCGACGACCTGCACGAACTGGTGCGCCTGATAACGCTCCTCGAGAACAGCAACATCTCGAGCGGCTGCCCCGATTCCTCCAGCCCGCTGCTGGGCATTGGTTCGATAGGGGCCCAGGCGCGCTTCCTTGCAGTGGACGAACCGCTGCCGGCGGACGACCCGGAACTGGCGGCCCTGCGCGACAAGGCCGAAGCTGGCGATCCGTCCGGGCTCGAGGCCTACGGTCGCCGCAAGAACCTCGCCTACTGGACGTTCGACATCAAGTTCTATGGCCCCGCGAAGGTCGTTGCCGCCCAGTGGGAGAGCGCCAAGGAGATCCTGTCGGCGATACCGGAAGCCTGGTTCGAGGACCAGGGCGAGTACCGCTTCCCGCTCACCGAAGAGCCCAGGGATCATGCGCGCTATCCCGAATTCGGCATTCCGAGTCTGAACAACTTCTCGCTCGGGGCCCGCTCCAGCACCAACCCGACTCCATCGCACGGGCACATGTGGCTGGCTCCGATCATCCCGCGAACAGCCGAGGCGATCTTTGAGGCCAATCGGGTCTTTGGCGAAGCCGCGCGCCAGTTCGGGATACCCCAACTGCGTTTCAACCTGCCCGCCTGGTACTGGCAGCGCAGTGCGATCTTCATCTTCGGCTTCCCGGTCAGCGAGAATCCTGCCGAGAACCGCCATCACCGCGAGGTCTTTTTCCACCTCATCGACGTGGCGGGCAAGCACGGTTGGGCGGAGTACCGCACGGGTCCGGTATTCCAGGACGCCGTCGCCCGCCAGTTCTCGTTCAACAACCATTCCCTGATGCGCTTCCAGGAAACGCTCAAGGATGCGCTGGATCCCAACGGCATTCTTTCCCCTGGAAGGTATGGCATCTGGCCCAAGCACCTGAGGAAGCCGCGCTGATGCACAAGCCAACGACTCTGCGGGCACGTGTCGCCTGGCCCCTGGGGCTGGCCGTGGTCTTCCTGGCAGCAGCACGGACCACTGCCTTCGCGGACGATGCGCAAACGATTGCCTGGCGGCGGCAGGCGATCGCGGTTTCCCCTGACACGCCCCGCGGCTACGTCGAATACCAGAACAGCTGCTCCGTGTGCCACGGTCCCATGCCCGAGCGCCCCGGAACGCGCGCGCTCGCGGCAAAGTACAAGGGATCGCTGCCCGCCATGCTCGAGGACCGCACCGACATGCAGCCGGAGTTCATCCGGTACATCGTCAGGAATGGGATATCGGTCATGCCGCCATTCAGAAAGACCGAGGTGACGGATGCGCAACTGGATGCGATCGTGGCTTACCTCACGCGTCCGCGGCGCTGAATCACGGCGCGGACACAGCAACCGGGCTCATTCCTTGGAGGCACCAGGGTGAAAACCGTCAGGGACAAAGTCGCGTTCGTGACCGGCGGCGCGAGCGGTATCGGCCTGGGAATGGTCAAGGTATTCCTGCGCAACGGCATGAAGGTGGTGATCGCCGACATCCGCGCGGATCATCTCGATAGCGCAAAACTCGAACTGGACGCCGGCGCGCGCGCGCATTTCATCCGACTGGACATCACGGACCGGGACGCGATGCGGGCGGCCGCCGACGAGGCGGACAGAACTTTCGGCAAGGTACATGTGCTTTGCAACAATGCGGGTGTCGGCTCGCTCGGCGACGTCAGGAAATACACCTGGTCCGATTGGGACTGGAACCTGCAGGTCAACCTGGGCGGCGTGGTCAACGGCATCCAGACCTTCCTGCCACGCCTGCTGGCGCACGGCGAGGAAGCCCATATCGTCAACACGTCCTCGATGGGCGCGCTTCTGCCCATGCCGGGCGGGGTTGCCTATATCGCCGCCAAGTCGGCCGTATCAGGGCTGACGGAAGCCCTGCGTTGCGACCTGGACGGGACCAACGTAGGCGTGACCTTGCTGGTGCCGGGGCCGACCAGGACGAACATCCACGAGGTCGCACAGCTGCGGCCAGACAAGTTCCGCGACTCCGGGCTGCATGACGTGGAGGCGGACCTGGCGCACCGCAAGCCGCCGGCCGTCTGGCTGGACCCGGTAGCGGTCGGCGAGAAGGTGCTGGATGCGATCCTGCAAAATCGCCTGTTCCTCATTACGCACAACGAATTCGCCGAGGGCGTGCGGCAGCGCTTCGCGGCAACGATGACCGGCTTTCCGCCGGGCCCTCCCGATCCGGAAAAGATCAGGCAACTGGGCTTCGACGTCACCAATCGTATCTTCGCCGCGATTGCCGCCGGGCAAGGCTGAATATGCGCATCCAGCAGCTGTTCGACGTTCGCGGGCGTACGGCGCTGGTGACCGGTGGCGCCAGCGGCATAGGGTTGGGATATGCGGAAGCCCTGGCCGCGAATGGCGCCCGCGTGGCGTTGCTGGACATGGACGCCCGCCGCATCGATGCGGAAGTGTCGCGCCTGCGGGGCGCCGGGATGGACGTATCCGGGCACGTCGTGGACGTCACCGACCATGCCGCGCTCGACCGCGCAGTGGATGAGATCGTGGCCGGGTTTGGCCACCTGGATGCCGCGTTTGCCAACGCCGGCATCGACCCCGGGCCGGGTTACGTCGGCGCCTGGGTCGGTGACCAGCGCCCGCGCGTCGATGAGGGGGCGCTCGAACGCTACGCCGACGCGCGCTGGAATCGCGTCATCGACGTCAATCTCAACGGTGTCTTTGCCACCGTACGCGCCGCCGCCCGGCACATGCGCTCACGGCGCAAGGGCCGCATCATCCTCACCACATCGGCCGCGTCGCAGAGGATCGAGCCGGCCATCGGCGCCGCCTACATGGCCGCCAAGGCCGGTGCGGCGCATTTCATGCGCTGCGTCGCCCTGGAACTCGCCGCGTCCGGGATTACAGTTAACGCGATCGCTCCGGGCATGTTCGTCACCAACATCGGCGGCGGGCACGCCAAGGACCCCGCGGTGCAAAAGGCCCTGGCCGCCGGCATCCCGCTGCATCGTGTTGGCATGCCGTCCGATATGTACGGCCTGGCGCTGTTGCTGGCCTCGGATGCGGGCGATTACATCACCGGGCAGGAGATCGTGATCGACGGCGGCCTGCTGCTGGGCCGGGTCGACTGAAGTCTACTGGCGACTGGCGGGTGGCTGCGCAGGGTGCGCCGCCGGCTCCGGGCGGACACGGGTGAGATAATTCACTATGGCATCCACTTCCGCGTCCGAGAGTTCCGTTTTCCGGAACCTCGGCATCATCGCGAAGCCGTTGCGCACGTAATAGCGCACGAGGTCGGGCGTCAGGTCGGTGCGTTGCTCGAGCAGCGCAGGCAATTTGCCCTCGTACTTGATCTGCAGTGAACTGGTGCCAGGGTGGTCCGGCCCGTCGCCGTGGCACACGGCGCATGCCCGCATGAACGCCGCCTTGCCGGGATCGGTCCCGGCAGGCACGGGCAGCCAGGTCCAGGAAATCGTCGGCTGGGCGGCCTGTGCAACGCCCAGCAGGAGGATGAGTTGCGCCGCCGCGCAAGCGAGCCGGCCAGGGCGGGATTTCAAACGTGCTTCCTCAGGTGGCGCGGCCAGATTCCATAGCGGCCCGCCGACAGGATGCCGTGCGGGTCAACCGCGTCCTTGAGCCGTTCATGGAAGCGCAGCAGTGCCCCGTCATTGTAGTTGTAGTAGCCGATTCCCTTGTCCATGAACGCCGGATGGATGCGGTACTCGCCCCAACCGCGAGCGGCGGCGACCTCCATCAGGCGGGCAAACCCTGCGCGTGCGCGGGCATTTGCCTGGGGGTCGCGACCCACCGGTACGGCGTAGATCAGGCAGGCCGCGCGCAGGTGATACAGCAGGACCCGCCCGCCGAGAGGCGCGATCCCGTGTTCCTGGCAAATCCGGTCGAACAGGTCCTGGGCCTCACGCAGCGTCTGGCCATCGAGCGGCACGACCGGGGAGAAGTCGATGTGCCCCTCGAACAGGGGGGCGCCCGGGGCGAAGCGGGAGACGAAGTAGGAAAGACTCGGGATACCCAGCCGCGCTTTATCCGGCGCCGCCGCAAGCTGATCGTCCGCGAGCGGGAAGCGCAGGCATGCGGTCTCGCGCACGCGCGCGCCGGGGATCTGTTCGATGCGCCTGCGGATGTGCGCCAGTTGTGTGCGGACCACGTCTTCGTGGCCGTACATCGCAAAGGGCGCCGACCAGAACACCAGCCCATTGCGGCGCGCATAGTCTTCAAGCGCCGGGACACGCCGCTCGCTCCAGTCGGCGCGCAGCCGGGCCAGTTCCGGTCCCATCGGGAAGCCCATGACCGGGCTTTCGACGAACAACTGCGAAGTGATGAGCCCCTCATAGCCAAGCTGCGCGAGCGCATCGATGAACGCCGGGCCGTCATCGTGCCGGCCCGCCTCGGCCGTCAGCAGCAGTGCGCATTCGGGCTGTGGCATCAGCCAGAAGCCCATCTTGGTGACGACGCCGAAGTTCGACTGCGCGAACAGTCCGTCGACCATCGGGCCCATGCCATAGCGAAACTGCTGCCAGGTCTTCGAGTTGGGCAGCGCGCCCATTCCGGTGCGCAGCAACTGTCCATCTGCGAGGACCACTTCCATTCCGCAGCGGGCCTCGAAGTGATCCCGGAACGGCGCGCTGGTGTAACCCGCCCCGTGGTCGAGGGAATTGCCGACCAGGCTGCCCCAACCCGGGTCCGGGCAGTCGATCCACAGCTTCAGTCCGCGTTCGCGGATATGGCGATACAGATCGAAGTAGCTGACGCCGGGCTCGACCAGCGCGAAGGCATTGCGCTCGCTCACCTCCAGGATGCGATTCATCCGCTTGAGGTCGAGGATCACGCTGCCGGAGTAAGCGGGCGCGGAACCGCCGTAAGTGAGGTTCTTGCCGGTAGAGATCGCGTACAGCGGTATCCTTGCGGCGTGCGCAACCCGCAGCACTTCCTGCACCTGCTCGACGGAATCAGGCGCGACGACCGCTGAGGCGACGCGCTCGGTGACCTCACCATAGAGCGGCGAGTAGGAATCGCGATAGGCGTCCAGGTCCTGGGCCGATGTGAACACCCAATCGGCCCCGACGATCCCCCGCCACTTCCTGAGCGCCTGTTCGAAACGGGCGGGTGCGATCCCCGGCGGCGCCTTCATCGGGCTCTCCGGCTCAGTACGGACGCGCATCGATGGAGCGCAGCATCTGCACCTGCGGCGGCTGCAGGAGCAGCGGCAGGATGACGGCGCGATACTGCAGGTAGTGGGCCGACTCACGATGCGCGGCCACCGCGGCGTCGTCTGCATACTGTTCGACGAGGTAGAACACTTCCCCACCCGAGGCGTCCACAGACCCGAACAGGTCATAGCGCCGGTTGCCAGCCTCGGCCCGAGTCGCCGGCACCATCGGCCGCAGGACAGCCTCGACCTGTGCGTGCATACCGGGTTTCGGTTCGAAGCGAACCACGACGAGCGGCATGTCCATGGTCAGGCCTCCTGGTGCCTGGGGCGCCTGCGCGCCGTACTGGCTGACTGATTTGGAGATATTATACAGCTGTATAGACAGAAGGGAATGTCACCTCTGCCGGGTGAGTCATCGGCGCAATCGATGCGGCCGGTCATGCGGCCGCCGCGAGTCCCGGCACGGGATGGCGTGCGCACAGCTCCCGTATGCGAGCGCCCAATTCCCTGACGCTGGCCTCGTTCCCGCGGTTGACGATGGCCTCGACGATGGCCCCGGCGAGCAGGTCCATCTCCGCCGGACCCATGCCACGGGTCGTGCACGCGGGCGTCCCAAGCCGGATACCGCTGGGTCGCAGCGGCGGGCGGGGGTCATCGGGTATGACCTGCTTGTTGGTCGTTATTCCGACGCGGTCGAGCGCGCGCTCCGCTTCGTCCCCGTCGACACCGTAGCTCGCCACCGTATTGATCACCATCAGGTGGTTGTCGGTTCCCCCGGTCACCAGGGCGGCACCGCGCGCGGCGAGACCGCTTGCCAGCAGTCCTGCGTTGTCCTTGACCCGCCGGGCGTAGTCCTTGAATTCAGGCTGCAGCGCCTTGCCGAAAGTGATGGCGGCGCCAGCGACGGCGTTCATGTGCGGTCCACCCTGCAGCCCGGGAAAAACCGATGAATCAATGGCCCTGGCGAGGCCGGAGCGGCAAAGGATCAACCCGCCGCGCGGACCGCGCAACGACTTGTGGGTCGTCGTGGTGACGATGTCGAAGCCGGCATCCAGCGGGTTGGCGGACACGCCCCCAGCCACCAGGCCACCCAGATGCGAGATGTCGGCCATGGTCAAGGCGCCGACCTCGTCGGCAATGCGCTTGAAGGCGGCATAGTCGAGCTCGCGCGGATACGACGAATGCCCGCACAGCACGAGCTTGGGCCGCGACTTGAGTGCTATGGCCCGAACTTCGTCGAAGTCGATGGCGCCCCCAAGGTCTGTGCGCGTGCGATAGCGGGTAAAGTTGAAAACTTTGCCCATGTGCGACACCGGGGCACCATGGGTCAGGTGGCCCCCATGGGAGAGCTCCATCGCCAGGATCGTGTCGCCCGGCTTAAGGCACGCAAAATAGGCCGCCTGGTTCATCGGTGACCCCGACAATGGCTGCACATTCGCGTGCTCGGCCCGGAACAGGCGACGGGCGCGCTCCCGCGCGAGCTCCTCGATGACGTCGGTGTACTCCTGCCCGCCGTAGTAGCGCCTGCCGGGGTAGCCTTCCGAGTACTTGTTCGTGAGCACCGAGCCCAGGACCGCCAGGACTTCCGGCCAGGTGTAGTTCTCAGAAGGGATCAGTTCGATTCCCCGTGACTGCCGGCGCTCCTCACCGGCCAGTGCCGCATACACCTGCGGATCTCCCGCGGTGAGGCTCAGTCTGTTCCCGTCCATCAGGACTCCTGCCAGCGGCGGCGCAGCTGCGGCCATGGATCACACGACAGAGGTGATTACGAGATCCGACAGCCGCTGGAACCGTTCGACACTTTCACCCTCGTTCATGACCCCATGCGAAAGGAACACAAAGGTGACCTGATGCACAGGATCCACCCAATACAGCGCGGACCCTTGCCCGTGCTGGCCGAAAGTCTGCGCTGAAGTGAAGGTGCCAAACTGGTGGTGACACAGTGTGGTACCGCGCAGGAATACACCCAGCCCGGAGTACGCCGGCATCGCATCCCAGCCCCGCTGCACGGCCTGCCGGCCATGCATCAGGTTGATTTTCTCGCCGGTCCGATTCCACCTCATCTGCTCGGTGGTGACCGGCGACAGAATCCGCGCGCCGTCCAGTTCGCCCCCGCGGCGCATCATCTCGGCAAAGCGATACAGGTCGCTGGCAGTGCACGAAACGCCTACCCAGGGCATCTCTGCGTCTTCCTCTTCGAAGGCGCCATCCGTTCCAAAGTCGCTGTGACCCAGGTGCTTGAGGGGCGACTTGTCGAACAGCCAGACCGGCTTGATGTGCCGCTCGCGCATGTCGGGCCGCAGGCCGAAGGAGGTATCGTGCAACTTGAGAGGTTCAAACAGGTCCTGCCGGGCGATGTCCCTGAAGCGACGCTTCTTCGGATCCACACGACGCACCATCTCGCCCAGCAGACAATGATTGGTCGTCGGCGAGTAGCTGGCTTCGACCCCGGGATCGGATTCGCAATGAGCCGATTTGCAGATTGCCGCTATGACTTCGTCCAGCCGGTCGATGTACATCCCCTGGACCGGGGTAAACGCCATGGGCAGGCCGGACTGGTGGGTCAGCAGGTGATAGGCAGTGATGTTCTCGCGGCGGCCGCCACGAAACTCCGGGATGATTTCCGACACCTTGGTGGTCAGCGAAAACAGTCCTTTCTCTATCGCGGCCAGTGCCAGGACGCTGGTGAACGACTTGCTCACGGAGAAGATCGTGTAAACGGCCCCCTTTTTCAGCGCATGCCTGCGCTCCTGGTCGCGGTAGCCGAACGCCTCGTGCAGTGCGATCTTGCCATTGCGCGCCACGATGATCTCGGCGCCAAAGTGCTTGCGCGCGTCGATATAGCCCTGGATGAAGGCGCCGGCGCGCGCAATGCGCTCGCTGGACATGCCTGCTTCCGCCGCTGGGTTGCTCATGGTGGACTCGACTCCATCGGAATAGTGGGAACTGTTACCCGCAGCCGCGGTACCTGCGGCTACTCGGCAGCGGCCAGGGCCATGTCAGAGAGTCGCTGGAAGCGCTCGATGTTGTCAGCCTCGTGCAGCACGCCCGCAGAGAGCATCGCGAAGCACAGGTCGCGCACGGGGTCCACCCAGACGACACCGCTGCCAGCGCCCTGATGGCCGTGCGTGCGCGGGCTGGCAAGCGTGCCAAACTGGTGGCGGCAGATCACATCGCCACGCAGGAAGAAGCCCAGGCCGATGTAGGCGGGCGACTGTTCCCAGCCACGTGAGTGGCCGAGCTGGCGCAGCAGCTCATTGGGTTTGTCGCCGGTGCGATTTATGGTCGCCTGGTCCAGCAGCGCGCGTGAAACAATGCGCTTGCCGTCGAGGTTCCCGCCTGCGCGCAGCATGCGCGCATAGCGCATCAGGTCGGGCACCGTCGAGACCGCGCCGACCCAGGGCATTTCCGCATGCTCCTCCTGGAACGCACCGTCCGGACCCAGATCACTGTGGCCGAGGTGTTGGGCGGGGACGTTGCCGCGCAGGTCAGGTACGACATGCCTGGCCTTGAGGTCCGGGCGAACCCCAAGGGCCGAATCCTTCATGCCCAGGGGCCCGAATACCTCGTCCGCCATCATCTGCCGGATCGTGCGCTTGCGAGGGTCCAGGCGGCGCACTGCTTCGGCCATCAGGACATGCGCGATCATCGGCGAATAAGTGACCCGCTCACCCGGCGGGCACTCGCAATGCGCCAACGCGAGGACCTGCGGCAGGACCTCCTCGAAGCGGTCGATATACTTGCCCGGCCCCAGTGAAAAGACCGCCGGCAGCCCGGAACTCTGGGTCAGCAGGTGGTAGAAGGTCACGGTCTGACGAAGCCCCCCGGAGAGTTCGGGGATGACTTGCGAAACGGGGGTGGTCAGGGCCAGCCGCCCCTGGTCGATGGCCTGGAAGACCATCAGGTTCGTGAAAGCCTTGGTGATCGAAAAGACGGAAAAAACGGAATCCAGCTTGAGGGGTTTATGGCCGGCGGGGTCAGCCGAACCGACCGTGGCGAACCAGCCGGGGGAATCGCCCCGCCAGACGCCCAGGACAGCGCCGTAGTAGGATCCCGTCGCGACGTCAGTCTCGACGGCCGCCTTCAGTCTCTTCAGCTGTTCTTCGTTCAGACCTTCCGGCATGCCCACTCCCCGCCTCTAGCCATCGGCGCCATTCCGGGCAAGTTTATCGGCCTCTATCCCGTTTCAGAACCTGCCGAAAAGTCGGGGGGAGCCATGGGCGGTGCATGCCGGGACCCTGCGCTCGGTTCGCCCGCGGAAGCTTGCGTGCCTGCGCGGGTACGGATTAGGGTGGACGGCCGTTCACAGAGGGCTAGGGATGTCGGCAAAGGGTAAGGGCGGCAGGCAACAGGATGGAAGCGGCAGCGATGCCCGCCGCCCGCGCACCGCGACTCCTGCCGCCGCTGAAAGGCCGTCGGGCCAGCTGCGCGGACTGCGTGCGCGGATCCCGCAGCGCTCACCGCTGCTGATCCGGCGCGAACGCCTGCTTGCTGAACTCGACGCCGCCATCAACCGCTCCGCCGTCACGCTCATCCAGGCCCCGCCCGGCTACGGCAAGACCAGCCTGGTTTCGCAATGGGCCGCCGGACGCACCGAAGAAGATGTGGCCTGGCTGAGTGCTACGGCTGCGGATGATGACCCTGCGCTGCTGGTGGCAAACCTGAGCGAGTCCCTCTCGCATGCCGGAGTCGGAATCGATGTGCCCGTACGCTCGTCGCACGCATCACCACCTCCCAGGCTGGCGCTGCAGGGGCTTCTGAGTGCCATCCAGGGACATCGGCGTCGCCTGACCCTGTGCCTGGACGATATCCACAACATCACCGAGCGATCGGCGATTGAGCTGATCGCCACCCTGATCGACGCCACGGGCGCCGGCTTCCGCATGATCCTGACGTCACGCCAGGCGCCGGCCCTGCTGATGGGTCGCCTGCGCGCCTACGGCGACCTCGCCGAGCTGAATGCCGAGGACCTGCGGTTTGCCCGGGAAGAAGTGGTGGAGTTCTTTTCGCGCAATGGACCGCTCGATCTCTCCGCAGAGGAGGTGTCGGTCATCGAGCAGCGAACGGAAGGCTGGGCCGTGGGGTTGCGCCTCACGAGCATGGTGCTGGGTGAATCCGAGAGCCGTGCCGAAATGCTCTCCAGCCTGACCGGCGACCGGCGGCAGCTCGTGGCATTTTTCGGTGAGGAGCTGTTCTCCCGCCAGCCGGCGCGCCTGCAACAGTTTCTGCTGCGCACCTCCATCCTGGAGCGCTTTTGCGCCGACCTGTGCTCGGCGGTGAGCGGCGAGAAGGATTCACAGGTGCTGATCGAATTGTGCGAATCGAAGGGCCTGTTCATCATGCCGCTCGATCCGAATCGCACCTGGTATCGGTATCACTACCTGTTCTCACAGTTCCTGCAGCGCAAGCTGGCGGACCTGCACCGCAATGAAGTGGCGCGACTGCACCTCGCGGCCTGCGACTGGCTGCTGGGAGCGGGCCTGTCGCTGGAAGCGATCGAGCACGCGCTGGCCGCGGGCGACACGGGCCGTGCCGGAGACATCCTCGAAGCCCGGGCTGACCGCCTGTTCTCATCCGATGAGCAGGGGACCGTCGTGCGGCTGGCCATGCTTCTGCCGAGCGAGATCCGCAACCGGCTGCCGACCGTGCTGCTCATGGTTGCGTGGCGGCTGATCTCCGCGTGGCGCCTCGAGGACGCCGAAGAGGTGCTGCGAACCTGCCGGGAACGCGTCAACGAGCTGCGGGCGGCCGGGAAACCGGACGGGCCAGATGTCGATCTTCTGGAGAGCTACATCCAGCAGCGGCAGCTGAATATCGCGATCTTCAAGGACGACCTCGAACGGGCCGAACAGCTCGCCACGGTGTTGCTGGCCCGGGAACCGCCCCTCATCCCCTATATCAAGTCGAGCGTTTACCACGACCTGCTCGACGCCCAGCGCGGGCAGCTCAACCTCACCCAGGTGGACCGGATTGCCGCGCTTACCCGCCCGCTGAACGAAGCGGCCGGCAGCGAATACGGTGACGTGTTCGAATCTGCGCGGGTAGGCGCCGCGCATGCCGCATCCGGCCGGCTCGACGACGCCAATCGCGTGCTGACGCGGGGTATGGGGGCCGCGCGTCACCTGAGTCGCCACGCTGACGACCTGGTGTCGGTTCCCGCCATGCCATTGGCGGCGCTGCTCTACGAGCGCAACGACATCTCGGGGGCGCGGGAGCTGATCGACCGTTATCTGCCGCACGCCACGAGCTTCGGCCTGGTGGATCAGCTGGTGACCGGCTGGCTGACGCAGGCGCGGATCCTGTGGCTGGACGGCGCCGGCGAAAAGGCCATCCAGGTCCTGAAGGACGCACGCATTTTCGGCGCCTCGCGCGGACTTCGCCGACTGCAGGTCGAAGCCGAGTCGGCGATGATCCGCCTGCTGCTGGCCGGCGGGCAGGTCCAGCAGGGCATGGCCGTCAACCCTGAGCTCACTGCGCTTTCCCCCGCCCGGCTGCTGGCGCGCCATCGCCATGCGAGCGCACGCGGCGCACTCGAGTCCGAGGCCTGGGTGCGGATGGCCATTGCGCACGGCCGCGCAGTTCCGGCGCTGGAGGTCACGCGCCACTGGCGCAGGCTCCTGGGTTCCACGCTGGCCGTCCCGCTGGCAGTGCAATGGGACCTGCTGCAGGCGCGCTCGTTGTTCGTCGATGGCCAGCAGGCCCCGGCGACGCGCGCGCTCGATAGCGCCATAGCGCGCGCGGAACCGGTGCGGCTGATGCGTACATTCCTCGACGAAGGAGGCGTGATCGGCACGCTGCTCGAGAGGATGGCCGAGGCGCGGCTGACCGCCGATTCCGGCACCAGCCGCTACGCGGCGGAGTTGCTGGGCGAAGCGCGCCGCGCTGGCGCGAGCGACCCCCGGGATGCGGCCTCTGAAGCCGACGCAACGGGGCTGCTCGGCTCGCTCAGCCGACGCGAACTGGAAGTCCTGCGGATTGCGGCTATGCGGGTCTCGAACAAAGAGATCGGCGAGGCCCTCGGGCTGACCGAGGGCTCGGTCAAATGGTACCTGCAGCGCGTGTATGACAAGTTCGGCGTACGCAAGCGCTCGGAAGCCGCGCGCAAGGCGCGCATGCTGGGGCTGATCTCCTAGGCCTGCGTCTTGAGACGTTCATCGAGTGCATGAAGCGTGCGGTAGCAGGGCAGCACCTGGGCAACACTGGCATTGGGCTCGCGCTTCTCACGAATTGCTGCGAAAAACTCGCGATCCTGCAATTCGATTCCGTTCATCGAGACATCGACTTTCGACACGTCTATCTTCTCTTCCTTGCCGTTCACCAGGTCATCGTAGCGCGCGATGTAGGTGCCCCGGTCGCAGATGTAGCGGAAGAAGGTGCCCAGTGGGCCTTCGTTGTTGAATGAGAGCGAAAGTGTGCAGATGGCGCCATTCGCGCTCTTGAGCTGGATCGACATGTCCATCGCAATTCCGAGCGTCGGATGGATGGGTCCTTCAATCGCGTTGGCAAGGACGATCGCCGAGCCTGTCTGCCAGGCGAACAGATCAACCGTGTGCGCCGCATGGTGCCAGAGGAGATGATCGGTCCATGATCGCGGTTGCCCAAGTGCGTTGGTATTGGTTCGGCGGAAAAAATATGTCTGGACGTCCATCTGTTGCACCTGGAGCTCACCAGCGGCAATCCGGCGATGAATCCATTGGTGCGACGGGTTGAAGCGGCGCGTGTGTCCCACCATGCATACCAGCCCGGTGGTCTTCTGCAGGTCAGCCACCGCCTGGGCGTCCTGCCAGTTGTCTGCCAGCGGGATTTCCACCTGAACATGCTTGCCGGCCCTCATGCACTGCAGCGCCTGCGAGGCGTGCATTTGCGTAGGCGTCGCCAGGATGACTGCGTCGGTCGCGGGCAGCTGCAATGCCTCCTCGAGGCTGGTGGTGGCGTGGGGCACGCCGTACTTGCGCGCCACCTCCCGGGTCGGCTCCAGAGTGCCTCCGACGACGCTGACCACCTCGATTCCGCCGATCGCCTTGAGCGCATCGAGGTGCTTCATGCCGAAGGCGCCAGCGCCCGCGAGTACAATTCTCATCCCAAATCCTCCAGGATCAGATGACCGACGGCGGTATTTGACGCCGGCACGTGATAGAACCGCCGAATCGTGCGCACCCTGTGACTGAGCGCCCCACGCATCAGCAACCACATCACCAGCTCGACTCCCTCGGAACCTGCCTCGCGTACATACTCGAGATGTGGCACTTGGGCGAGTGCCTCAGGATCCTCCACCAACCGATCCAGGAAGGCGTTGTCCCAGGGTTGGTTGATCAGACCGGCTCGCGGGCCTTGCAGCTGATGACTCATCCCGCCGGTGCCCCAGACCTGCACAGTCAGATCTTCGTCAAAAGATTCCACAGCGCGGCGCAACGCCTTGCCAAGCTGATAGCACCGTCGGCCGGACGGTGGCGGGTAGAGCACTACGTTGACGGCCAGGGGAATGACCCGCACCGGCCATGCTGCGGGCTGCCCGAACAGCAACGACAGCGGGACTGTGAGCCCATGGTCCACGTCCATGCGATTGACGATGGTCAGGTCGAAATCCTGCTGAATAACTGACTGCACCAGGTGGGCCGCAAACTCCGGATGTCCTTCCACAACCGGCACCGGGCGCGGACCCCAGCCCTCGTCCGCGGGTGCAAATTTTTCAGCACAGCCGACGGCGAACGTGGGCACGATATCCAGGCTGAACGCCGAGGCGTGATCGTTGTAGACGAGAATGACGACGTCGGGCCGATGATCGCTCAGCCACTGCCTGGACTCCCGATAGCCGTCAAACAGTGGCTTCCAGTAGGGGTCGGCAGTCCTGTCATTGTCGATGGCCGCGCCAATGGCCGGCACATGGGAGGTGGCAATGCCCGCGGTGATCCTGGCCATTACGAATTCCCCGCTTCGGGTTTGCGTCCGCCGGCGAGCATCATTTCCGCGTACTTCTCCTGGGTCATGCCCGTCATCAGTGCTGCCGCGTGCTGAAAGCTCTTGCCATCGGTAGAGAAGATCTTGGCCAGGAAATATATGTTCCCGCCCAGTGCAAGCATCCTGTTGTAATCGCGATCCAGGACGGCCTGGCGCTGTTGCTCGCTCATGGGCCATTCCGACAGGTAGCTGAGCTCGTCCGCTTTGAACCGCGCTCTATTGCCGGCCTGCATCAACGACATGCAGAACTGATTGAGGTGATATCCCTTGCGCGCCTGGTCTGCGTCGAAGATGGTAGTTCCCGGGATGTTCCGATAGGGCTTGTCAATTGCCATGGGTGAGTCTCAACGATCCCAATACAGGTTCAGGGGATTCTCGACCAGCAACCTGCGTTGCTGATCGGACGCAGGGGCAATCCCGGGAATGAAATCCACGAGGTCGCCATCGTCCGGCATATGCGTCTTCAGGTTCGGATGGGGCCAATCCGTTCCCCACAGAACGCGATCAGGAAAGCGATCCACCAGGCGAGCCGCGAAGGGCGCCACGTCCGCGTAGTGCGGCGGGCCTGACTTCGACAGGCGATCCGGACAGCTCACTTTCGACCAGATGTTGCTGTTCTCGCGCATCAGCTTGACGAACAACTCGAACTCGGGTCCGTCGGGTGACTGCGTGACGTCGGGACGGCCCATATGGTCGACCACCACAACGGTGGGAAGGGAGGAAAAGAAGCCATAAAGATCAGGAAGGTCCGCGGCTTCAAAATAGATCACGACATGCCAGCCCAGCGGCGCAATTCTCCGGGCAATCCCGCTGAGAACCTCCGGTGGGGTCGTATCGACCAGGCGCCTGACGAAATTGAACCGCACGCCTCGCACTCCCGCCTCGTCCAGTGCGCGCAGCTCCGTCTCGCTGATATCGGCCCGAACTGTCGCCACACCGCGTGCCCGCCCGTTGGAATCGAGCAAGGCGTCGACCATGGCGCGATTATCGGAGCCATGGCAGGTGGCTTGCACGATCACGTTTTTCCCGAAGCCGAGAAAGTCGCGCAGGGCCCAAAGGTGTTCTCTGGAGGCGTCACAGGGAGTGTATTTGCGCTCGGGAGCGTAGGGGAACTGCGCGCCGGGGCCAAAGACGTGGCAATGGGCATCCACGGCGCCCTCGGGCACACGGAAGCGGGGCGCGCGTGGAGCGGGGTGAAACGGCCGCCAATCGGCGTCCATGACAAACCCGCCGCTGGCCGAGGTGGACGCCCAGCCGGGCCCACCGGGAGCGAGTCTCGATCCGTGACTCATACTGGAGCCCTTGCCTGCAGCAAGGTGTCCAGGCGCGGGAAAACCCGGCGTGCGTTTCCCTCGAAGATCCGGGCCTTGTCTTCAGACGGCAGGGTAAGCGCATCGATATACCGCTTGGTATCGTCGAAGTAGTGACCGGTCTGCGGATCGATGCCACGGACCGCGCCCACCATCTCCGACCCGAAGACAATATTCTTTATGGATATGACGCGGGCCAGCAGGTCGATACCGGCCTGATGATATACGCAGGTGTCGAAAAACACGTTGTTCATGACGTGCGATTCCAGTGGCGGGCGCTTGAGCATGTCGGCCAGACCACGATACCTGCCCCAATGGTATGGAACCGCTCCGCCGCCGTGAGGGATCACGAAGCGCAGCGTGGGAAATTCGCGAAACAGGTCGCCTTGAATGAATTGCATGAATGCCGTCGTATCGGCATTGATGTAGTGCGCGCCCGTTGCGTGGAAGTTGGGGTTGCAGGATGCAGATACGTGGACCATCGCGGGCACGTCGAGCTCGACCATTTTCTCGTACAACGGGTACCAGAAGCGGTCGGTCAGTGGCGGTGAGTTCCAATGGCCGCCAGAGGGATCCGGGTTCAGGTTGCAGCCGACGAAGCCGAGCTCGCGAACGCAGCGCTCCAGTTCGGCAATCGACCCAGCAAGGGGAGCGCCCGGCGACTGAGGCAGCTGGCAGACCCCGACGAAGTTGTCGGGGTAGAGATCCACAACCCGCTTGATAAGGTCGTTGCAGAGCTGCGTCCAGCTCACCGAGACAGCCTCGGTGCCCAGGTGATGTCCCATGGCGGAGGCGCGAGGAGAGAATAAGGTCAGATCCGCACCGCGCTCCTTCTGCAGCTTGAGCTGGTTGTTTTCGATGCTCTCCCTGATCTCATCATCGGAGATCCGGGGTCGCAGCGGGGCGGGCGCACCAGATGACTTGAGGCCCGAGATCTGCTCATCTCTGAAGCGCTGCAACCCGCCGGGTGCGGTCGTGTAGTGCCCGTGACAGTCAATGATCATGCTGCACCTGCTGCCACGTTCTCCACCAGCGGGCCTGCCGGGGAGCCTTGCCTGATCGCGTCGAGCAACTCGTCAAGTTGGGTATGTTCCGCGACGCGATCGCGATCCGCAGCCCACGCCTGACGCTCGATGCAGCCCAGGCTCATCCATGGGTTGAGGCCGGCATCGCGGACGGTGCGAGCGACTTCCTGCATTTCCTCGGCGCGGCGGCGACCGTGTTGCAGTGAACGGGAGATCATGTAGCGGGCCAGCATCGGCCAATTCGCCGCCGGCAGCAGGTCGTTGAACGACGACAGCACCGCGTCCTCCACCCCGTAGTGCCGGGCGGACAGCAATGATTCCGTCAACAGGGCCTCCATGCCCTTGATAACCACGCTGCGGCACATTTTCACCGCGGAAGCCCGGCCCAATACCTCTGAAAACACCGTGCAGCCACTGAATCCGAGTGCCTGCGCCAGCGGTAGAAACGCCGCAGCGTTGGCGCCGCCGAGCAACACCGGCGATGCACTGCGCTTGAACCCGATCGCCGACATGACAGCGGCCTCCACGTAGAGGCCACCCGCGCCCTGGATGATCAGGGCCGCCTGTCGTTTCGTGTTGGGGGAGACCGAGTTCAGGTCGAGATAGTAGGAACCGGGAGCCAGGGAACCAGCGGCCTCAGTGGCTGCGCCCAGGCCCTGTGCGGCGGTCACGGCGGAAATGACCAGGCCGCAGCCGGCGACCGCGTCCGCAAGGGATCGGGCTGCACGCAGCGCGGGGCGGCTTCTGGCGGCGGCGCTGGGCAGGCTGTCTGATACTTCAAAGAGCCGATCCCAGACGTTGATTTCAATACTCCGCCGTGCGCCAAGATCGTCGGCGAGGATCTGGCCGACCTCCCCGAACCCCACGAGGGCAACGCGTTGCGGGAATTGGCTCACGGCACGCTCCAGCTGCGCTCGGGGACGTATACGGATCCCTCCATGAGCTTGCGGGCCGTTCGCACCAGGGCCGCGCGATTCACGCTTACCTGGCCATTGTCGACCGTGACTGTCATCTGTACGGTAAAGAAGCCTGTGGGGTGCTCGATATCCAGCGTCTGGGTCCCTTGCCCTGAAGGTACGTCAGTCAGTTCCTGCGCAATCGAGCCGGGCGTAATACACGCAGTGGCCACGCTGACCGCGCCCAGCACGCCGATGGCTTCGTGGACACGATGAGGGATGAACGTACGCGTATGCAGGGCGCCGCCGCGGCGGGCCCTGGAGATCAGGCACATCTTCGGTACTGTTTTCCTGGATACGTCACCGAGATGCATCAATGGGCCCAGGGCGAGGCGAATCTTCTCGATCCGTGATTTCAGGGCGGAGTCCGCTTCGAGATCCTCAGGCGCCTCGCTTCCGGTCTTGCCGAGATCCTCGGCCCGCATCAGGACGACCGGCATGCCGTTGTCGATGCAGGTCACCTCGACTCCATCGATGAGGTCCCGGGCATGCCCGGTCGGCAGCAAGGCGCCGCAGGAAGAGCCCGCAATGTCCAGAAAATCGATTGCAACCGCCGCGGCGGTTCCCGGCACGCCATCTATATGCGTCGTGCCTTCATACTCGACAGTGCCGCCCGGAGTCGGGACGTGCGCCACTGCGACCGTTCCCGTATTGACCATATGGATGGTCACGGGCGTGGAATCCCCGGCCGCCTGAACCAGGCCGTGTTCAATGGACCAGGGGCCGACGCCAGCGAGAATGTTGCCGCAATTCTGGCTATCACTCACTTCCGCGCGGTCCACGACGACCTGCAGAAACAGATAGTCCAGGTCAGCATCACCACGGGTCGATGGGCCAATTACGGCCACCTTGCTCGTCAGGGGATTGCCGCCACCGACGCCGTCAATCTGTCGCGGGTCTGGAGAACCCATGGCGGCGAGCAACACCCTGTCGCGGGTTGCACGATCCCCGGGCAGGTCTCGGGCATGAAAATAAAGTCCTTTCGACGTGCCGCCACGCATGAGGGTGCAGGGAATCGCGCGCAACATCAGGCGTCGTCCACAGCGGACTTGTAAACCAGGCCTCGCGCCGCAAGCTTGTCGCGCATGCCATAGATATCGAGTCCCAATTCCCCCGCTTTCAGGCGCTCCCGGACCTTCGCCTCCTTGTCCTCCCGGGCCTGGCTCGCTTTGGCAACCTCGGCGGCGCGGCTGCGCGGGACGATGCAGACCCCGTCGTCGTCCGCAACCACTACGTCGCCGGGATTCACGATACGAGACCCGCAGACAACCGGGACGTTTACAGAGCCCAGCGTTTCCTTGACCGTTCCCTCGGCGTGTACCGCCTTCGACCACACCGGAAAGCCCATGGCCCTGAGGTCGCGGACGTCGCGTACCCCGGCATCGATGATCAGGCCGCGCACTGCGCGCGCCTGCAGGGAACACGCGAGCAGCTCTCCGAAGTAGCCGGCGTCGGAGTACGACGTTGGCGCGACAACGAGGATGTCACCGGCCCGGCATTGCTCGACTGCCACGTGAATCATCCAGTTGTCGCACGGTGCAACACTGACCGTGACGGCACTGCCAGCGATCCGGGCTCCGGTATAGACCGGCCGGAGGTTCGGACCCAGAAGGCCTGTACGTCCCTGCGCCTCGTGAACGGTGGCGACTCCGAAGGCGGCCAGGGCGTCAATTACCGACGGATCCGCGCGAGGAACTCCAGTGTAGACGACGCTCATGGATCATTCCGGGTGTAAGCAACTGCCCGGATTGTGTGGCATCCGGGCCCGGAGGTGGTAAGTTGAAATTGGTGAATTCGTATAAGAAAATGCGAACGTGATTGTTAAGCGTCCCACGCCCGAGACCGCCCTGCCGAATCTGCGCCACCTCAGGCTCTTTCTGGAAGTCATGCGTCGCGGCAGCGTGAGCGCGGCCGCGCGGGCGGCGCATGTAACCCAGCCGGCGGCGACTCAGGCCCTTGCTGCCGTAGAGGCATCCCTGGGCATGGCGCTGATGGAGCGTCAAACCGGGAGCCTGAGGCCGGTGGTGGCAGCAGAAGCTGCAGCGCTTCGAATTGATCGAGCGTTAAACATTCTGGCGGAGGCCGTGGACAGCGTGACAGCGGGGGGTTCCGTCAGCGACCGGTGGGATCCCTTAAGAGGCATAACAATAACGCAACTCAGTGCGCTGATCGGGGTAACCCGATACGGCGGCTTCGCACGCGCAGCACAGATGGCGAAGCTGGGGCGCGCGAGCATCCATCGAGCTGTGCGTCAACTGGAGCGCACGCTCGGCATCCCTCTTTTCGAGCGAACGAGCTTTGGGGTCCGCCCGACACGCGAGGCCGGGAAACTCGCTTTGCATGCCCAGCTAGCATTTTCGGAACTGGCGCAAGTGCGCGCCGAGCTTGCGGCGGCGAGCGGAGCGGGCAGTGGGTCCACGGTCATTGGCGCCATGCCGCTGGCGCGCAGCCAATTGATACCCCGGGCAGTACTGGAACTCACGGGCAGGCACCCTGGACATTCCGTGTCGATTCTCGATGGACCCTACGAGACCCTGCTTGCAGCGCTTCGGTGTGGCACGGCAGATATTCTTGTCGGCGCACTGCGTGACCCGTCACCTGGCGATGATGTCATCCAGGAGCACGTGTTCGATGACCCGTTGGCGATCGTGATGCGCACCGGGCATCCGCTGGCACGGAATCGATCCCTGAGCCCTGTGGACCTGGCGGCCTTTCCCTGGATTGCCCCGAGGGCGGAGTCTCCGCTGCACAGGCATTTCGAGCGCCTTCTGCACGGAATTGGGCGGACACAGGCTGCGCCAATCGAATGCGGATCACTGGTCGCGGCGCGGGGGATTCTGCTTGCCAGTGACCGGTTGATACTGCTTTCCGCGCATCAGGTGCAAAACGACGTGACGACGGGCCAGCTGGTCGCGCTGCCGCATCCCAGGGGGCCGGTCGCGCGAGCCATTGGCATCACACGGCGCCGCGGCTGGCACCCGACCGGTGAACAGCTCCTGCTTCTGGAGACGATCCGGCGGCACGGGCGGGAACTGAGGCAATCTCACGGGCCCTGAACGCCCGGGGAGAAGTGTGCATGCGCCGGGAAAAGAATCGGCTGAAGTAGGCCGGGTCTTCGAATCCCAGGTGCCAGGCAATTTGCGCGATTGACATGGTTGTATAGCGCAATTGCCGCTCTGCCTCTATCAGCAGGCGCAGATGCAGGATCGCGACTGGCGGCTGCCCCGTCACTGCCAGGCAGCTTCGTCTGAGCCTGGATTGCGTTACTCCCAGCTCCTGCGAGTAATCAGTAATGTTCCTGTGCGTGCGGTAGCCAAGCTCGATCAAACGGCGAAACCGGGCAACAAGCTCGCGGTCGGAGCCGCGCGCCCTGCTGTTTGGCGCAGGGGAAAGACTTGCAAGCCGCAAGGCGCTGGCAAGTACGGCACCGAGGATGCCGCGCAGCGCGGTTTGTCTGCCCGGGGCCGACCGGGTGAACTCACGCAGCAGCATGTCGGCGAGCGCAAACAGGTCCGTGACCTCCGCGGACCGGCATGCCACCGCCTGGGCAGCGGGTTGCTCCAGAAATGTCCCCAACACGGTTCCGGAAGGGGCAATTTCGGCAGCAAGCGAGGTGGCAAACGACAGCACCACCCCATCCGTGGCCGGCTGAAAAGTGAAAGAGTGAACGGTTCCCGGCGGGACCGCCAACAGGGCGGGAGCCCTGAGTGAGCCGCGCTGCGCGTCGAGCTCATATCGAACCCTGCCACGCCGCAGCAACAGGACCTGATTCAGATCCCGGTGTCGGTGCGCCTCGATCTTCCATTGATTCAGGGCGCTGCGCGCTGCAATGGTCTCAATGTGGATCAAGCGCTCGTCGGGCGCCTGCAGCGGTTCCCCGTACAGGAAGAAAGCTGGAATCCCCTCCCCGCGCCGCCCGATGACCTGCCTGCTGAAATCGCGCTTGCTAACGCCCATGGTGGAAAAGTACAAATTTTACGTGCTTACGTCCATTCCCCCCGGAACCGCCGGCGGGGACCCTGTGGCCGTGGCACGGGTGCTCATTGGGGGTGATGTGCGTTCAACGCAGGTGGTGGTCATTGGAGGTGGACCCTCCGGTCTGTTGCTGTCCCAGCTGCTCAGTCGCAACGGGGTGGCATCCATCGTTCTGGAGCGGCAGTCGCGTGCATACGTGCAGGGTCGCATCCGCGCCGGGCTGCTGGAATGGGGCACGGTCAGGCTGTTGCAGGAGGCGGGGGTTGGCGCGCGCATGATGCGTGACGGCCTGCTGCACGAGGGAGTCGAACTCGCCTTTGGTGAGCAGCACCACCGGATTGATTTGCAGGCACTGACTGGCCGAAGCGTACTCGTCTACGGACAGACCGAGGTCCAGAGGGATCTTGCCGAAGCGCGGGCTGCTGAACCCGGCGCGGTGGTATGGGAGGCCGCCGAGGTCCAGCTGGCGGGTTGGGATTCAAAGCGTCCGACAGTCAGTTACCTTCACGAGGGCATCCGGTACTCAATTGCCTGCGATTTCATCGCGGGCTGCGATGGATATCATGGTGTCAGCAGGGCGAGCGTCCCGCCGCAGCACCTGCAGCAGTACGAGCGGGCCTATCCGTTTGGCTGGCTGGCGTTGATGGCCGACGTGCCGCCACTGAATGATGAGCTGGTTTATGCAAATCATGAACGCGGCTTTGCACTGTGCAGCATGCGCTCGAGCAGCCGCAGCCGGTACTACCTGCAGTGCTCTGTCCAGGACTCTGTCGACAAGTGGCCGGATGAGCGTTTCTACCGGGAACTCAGGGCGCGACTTCCCCGTCAATTTGCACAGCGGTTGGTTGAGGGACGGTCGCTCGAGAAGAGTATTGCCCCACTGCGAAGCTTCGTCGTCGAACCCATGAGGTTCGGCAGCCTGTTTCTCGTGGGGGATGCGGCACATATCGTGCCGCCCACCGGTGCCAAGGGTCTGAACCTGGCCGCTGCGGACGCGGGCACCCTCGCGCAAGGCCTGATCGAATTCTATCGGACCGGAACGCGAACCCTGATCGATGAATATTCCGCGCATGCCCTGGACCGGGTATGGAAGGCGACGCGCTTTTCCTGGTGGTTTACCAGCCTCATGCACAAATTTTCCGAGGACGCGTTTGCGCACCAGCTGCAGCTGGCGGAGCTCCGGTATCTGGCTCAGTCGGAGACCGCGGCGCGCGCGATGGCAGAAAACTACGTTGGCCTGGCGATAGCTGCGTGAGGCTAAAGCGAGCGGCTCCAGACGACATCGAACTGCTCCGCGGCCGCGACCTGCTTCAAATGCCGGGTGACGACTTCCTGAAGCCTCTCGAGCTGATCACTCTCGCTTGCTTCAATCCGGATCTCGAGGACATTGCCGCTGGCGTGCAAGGAGCATGGAGCGCCCGGAAATTCAATGCGGGCGCTGGTCGCCTCGCGGTGGACCGCTACCCGGTGAGCAAAATGGTTGCAGAGCCGCGCCATGTATTTTGCGGGAGTAGGTATGAGAACCGACGTGTATGCAAAGGGCATCATTCACTCCAGGCTTTGTGCCTGGCTGTATTTCTCTTTGACTGATGTACCGGGATCAGCAGCGCGGCGCCGCCCCGGTCCGACCGTGCTGCCGACCGTGACCTGGCGTATACCGCTGTCGACCAGGTTGGCCATCAGCGCACTGGCCCGCGACCAATCGACGTCACCGAAGCGTATGCCCACCGCACGGGCCAGCTGCATGCCGAACAGCTGGGGCTGGATGTACGCTCCCATTGCGGTCGCTACAATCAGGTAGAAGGTCTCGGCGTCGAATTCGGGCAGCGCCCTTCTAAGCAGCCCGATCACCCTCTGGCTCACCTGGCGAATCAGGATGGCGACGATCCGCCTGACGGGCTGCGCCGGATCCACGAGCGCGCGGCAATAGACCATGTGGCTCAGGCGCTGCTCGCGCGGCCCTACGCCTGCCTGCAGCGCGGGATCATAGAATGCCTGCAGGACCGCGCGCACGGCAGGTCTGCCACCCGCTGCAGCCTGCTCGACGGCATCCAGACGCTCGTTTTGCGCCGCATGGATCCTGTCGAAATGGCGCGCGAATACTTCCCTGAAGAGGTCCTCCTTGCCGGACCAATGCCTGCTCAGGTTCGCCAGACTGGTGCCAGCCTCGGCAGCAATGGCTCTAATGGTCGATCCATCGTAACCACAATGCAGGAACACGCGGTCGGCGGCGGCAAGGAAGCGCGCGTGGGCCGAGGTGCTGGACGGCGGCACCGCTGCGTTGGAGGACTTGCGCTTTCCTGACATGGTATCCGTCAACTGCCTGGTCGCCCCTGGGGGCCCTGGCCCCAGACTTTGGGCAAGCCCGGGTCGGTCGCCAGTATGACGCGCTTGAGAAGATTGCGCAGCGAGGCGACTTCCACGGCGCCAACGCGGTCGACCAGGTCCTCCTGTACAGCCTTGCATGCAGCCAGCGCTTCCACGATCACCCGCAGTCCGTCGCCCGAGAGGGTGTACAAGCCCTGGCCGTCTTTAGCGACGAGCCGGCGCCCCTCAAGTTGCCGCAGACAACCGCCACCGGTGTCTACGCCTGTGAATCCCAGGTGCTCGGCCAGTTCGACCTGACTGATCGGCTGGCGCAGGCTCATGAGCGACAGGATGTAAAAATCCGCATCACTCAGGCCGTGTTGCGCGAACGTCGGCCGGAAGGCGTTCATGTACAACAAGTGAGCGCGGCCGAGCAGGAAGCCGAGCAGGTTCTCATTGAACAGCTCTTCCTCGACGGCTGCCTCAGCCGCCGTCGAGACGTCGGGTGCGCGCGGATTGGCAATCGCATACCCGCCCTTGACGAACAGCAACGGCGCATGATGCGAGCGGTCGAATCCGAGCACCTCGCCGACGAGAATCACGTGGTCGCCGCCGTCGTAGGCGAACTGTGTGCGGCACTGGAAACGCGCGCTGCAGCCCCGCAGCAACGGCGCCTCGGTCATCCCATCCTCGAGCTCCAGGCCTGCGAACTTGTCCGCGCCCTGGCGGGCGAAGCGGTTCGACAGCGCCTCCTGATCCACGGACAGGACATGAACGTTCCAGTGGCGCGCTTGCGTAAACGCCTGGCAGCTCCAGGCAGAGCGGGCGACGCTCCACAACACCAGCGGCGGATCGAGCGACACGGAATTGAAGCTGCTGGCCGTCACACCGACCAGTGCACCCGCCGGATCACGCGCCGTGACGATGGTCACTCCCGTGCCGAACATCCCCAGCGCGTGCCGCAGGGCACGCGGATCCGGATTCAATGGCTGGCCCATGGCTTGCTCCCCTGACGGACGGGCGGTGATGGTTGCCGTGCCTGTTCAGAGCGCGCCGCTTTCCTCCAGGAAGCCGCGCACCTGGCCCCACTTCTCGGTTGCCTGCGCCGTGAAATGGTCGCCGGCCAGCGAGCGCTGACGACTGGCGAGATAGTAGCGCTCGTACAACTCGACACGGCTGCCCAGCGCAGATCCGGAGAAGTCCCAGGCGGTGCGGAAGATGCGTGCACGTTCCTGGGCGGACATGCCGTTTGCCCCCGGCATGAACCGCTCCAGGAGCTGGCGCATGCGGGGATCCTCGAAGGTATCCATGTTCGGCGTGACCAGCAGATTGTGGGTGCCGAGCGTATCGATGATGTCGTTGACCCGCAGCATCCACATGGGCATGAAGGTCTTGACGATGGCCAGGTCCGGGTGCGGGAAGTATGTCCCGGACCCCGAATCAAAGGCGCGCGTCTCGGCAGAATTGATGGCCATACGCGTAAGCTGCAGGTAGCCGTAGATCTCCCCGAGCATCATGACGACATCCGGGCGTTTTTCGGTGTTCTGCGCCCTGGCAATCTGCACGCACAGATCGTAGGCAAACTCGAGCTTCACGGCCGCGCGGATCGAGGTCTGCTGCAGCACGTTGCCGGGGAACACGGCGGGGGCAATGGCATTGTAGACATCGAGATTGCCGTCCACGAAGACCCGCTCGTTCGGCACCTCGACGTTGTCGAAGATCACGAACGCGTCCTGCTCGTCGAAGCGCGCCGAGAACGGGCGGTCGCGCAGTTTGGCGTCGACGCCATAGTGGTCGCGGCAGATCTGGATCACGCCTTTGGTCTTCACGGGTACGGAGAAGACCAGTGCATACTGCTCTTCGCCTTTCTGGATGGGCGCCGCCGGGTAGACGAATATCTCATCCGCGAACGGCCCGAGCGTCGCCAGCAGCTTGGCCCCGGACACCACGATGCGGTCGCTGTGCCTGCTGGTCACGCGCAGCGTGAGGTCAGCGTTCATACCCGAGAGTTCCGGTACGCTGCGGTCGATTGCGGCGTGGATGATCGTGTGGGTGAGCGACAGGTCACCTTCGATCACCTCGCGGTGGAAGCGCTTGAGGTTCTCGTGGTACCGCATGTCGCCCTTGGCCCAGACGTCGGGACGGCCGGCCTGCCCTGAAAGCGTGGTATTGCAGTAGTCAGGCGTGCGGCCGAGCATGCCGTAGGAATAGCGCGCGATCCGGTCGTAGCAACGATGGCGCACCGCGAGGTCTTCGCGACTACGCGGGATGATCAGGCTGGCGCTCATCGGCTTGCCGCTGACCGGGTCGGTGACCAGGCAGTCCTCGGCGTACTTGTGCTGCCAGTCATAGTAGCCGGACATACCTGCGAGCGAGCCGCGCAGCCTGGGCTCCTCCGTCACCTTCACCCTGCGACCGTCGAGCCAGACTTCCCGCTCGTCAGCCAGACCCGCCAGATATTGCTTGCTGGTTCGCGCGCTCATTGCAACCCCCCGTTTGGCCGCGCCCGCAACGGGCGCCGCGATGAATACGATTGTATTCACTTCGTAATGGAGCGCAAGTACAATAGTGACGATCGCCGGCGGCCCTGCCCTTTGGATAGGGGGCGAACGCTTCACGGTGTCCTATGGTGCCGGGAGCCGCCGCAGGGCGCCGCCCTACCGCCTGCGGCCCAGCGATGCCCGTGCGATCAGTCTTGAAGTCTTGACGTCAACAGCCAGATCCGAAAAGCGCCCTACATGACCCAATCCCGGAAGATCCCTGGCGGCACTGCCCTGGTACTGCTTACCTGTCTGTTGTTTGCCCTCGGCCCCATGACAGTCGACCTGTCGCTTCCCACACTACCCGCCATCCAGCAGGCGATCGGGACGGGCGCGCAGCGCGTCGAGCTGACGCTGACGGCAGTACTCCTGGGAATGGCGGTGGGTCAACTGCTCATAGGGGCGGTCGCCGACGCCTATGGACGCAGGATTCCCCTGCTCGCAAGCCTGGCGGTCTTCAGTGGTGCCGCCGTGGCTTGTGCAATGTCGCCCGATCTCCAGGTCATGGCAGCCGCCAGGTTTGTGCAGGCGCTGGGGCTGGGCGTTGCAGTGGTCATGGCCCGGTCCCTGGTGACAGACGCGTTCGAAGGGCGCGCCGTGGCGCGCGTGTATTCCACCGCGGTCATGGCGACCGGCGTCTCGACCGTGGTTGCGCCGCTGATAGGCGGCCAATTGCTTGCGTCACACGGCTGGCGGGCGGTTTTCGTGCTCATGGCCGTATTCGGCGCAGCGTGCGCGGCCTTTGTCCTGATCGCCACGCCGGAAACGCTGCCCGTGCAAAAGCGCTCCCGGGCCGGCTTCGGTCACGTGCTCAAATCCTACCTGGCGCTGCTGCGCATGCCCGCCTTCAGCGGCCCGGCGATCATCGGGGCCTGCGCCGGGGCGGCGCAGTTTGCCTACAATACCGGCGCGCCATCGACGCTCATCGAACGCTACAGCCTGACCCCCGCGGCTTGCGGTGCCTACATGGCCGCCATTGCCCTGAGCATGGCTGTGTGTTCACAGATCAACGGCTGGCTGCTGCGGTGGTTTACCCCGGCACAGTTGCTGTCGGTCGCCGTGCCGGCTTCGCTGGTGGGCGGCCTGCTCGTCTTCGCCGCCGCGGCCACGGGCGCCGGCGCGGTCAATGGCATTGCGGCGGCTTTGCTCATCAATATCGCCGCGCTTGGATTCATCCTGCCCAATGCTTTGGCGATAAGCATGGTGTCGGCAGGCCAACATGCCGGCACGGCCTCCGCCCTGATCGGTGTGCTGATGTTCGCCTTCGGGACGATCGGCAGCGCAGCAGTGGGCGCTGCGCGCGACAGCTCGGGCCGGGCAATGGCCGTCGTGATGTGCATCTGGGCGGTCATCGGGCTGGTCCAGGTCCTGCGGATGCGCAATCCGCGCGCTCCTTCGCCCGCCTGACCTAGAAGCTGCACATTCCGCCGTCGACCACCAGGTCGACCCCCGTGATGAAGGAGGCGTCCTGCGAGGCGAGGAACAGCGCGGCGCGCGCGGCCTCGGCAGGATCGCCCCAGCGCTTCATCGGATTCAACTCGCGCACGGGCTCACGCAGCGCCTCCATGCCGGAGCGCCCGAGCAGCGGCGTGTCTATCGGACCGGGGCTGAGGCAATTGACACGGATCCCCTCCCCCACGAGCTCGACGCCAATGTTTCGCGCCAGTGAACGTATGCCCGCCTTGGCCGCGGCGTAGTGCGAATTGCCGGGAAGCCCGCGGAAGTGCCCGATTGAGGACGTCAACACTATCGAGGATCCGCGCTGCATGAGGGGCAGCGCCCGCTGAACCGCAAAGTATGGCCCGCGCAGGTTGACGTTGAACATCTCGTCCCAGGCCTTCGTAGTCATCTCCCGAAACGGGATGCTGCCGCCGATACCGGAGTTCACGAACAACACGTCGATCCGGCCCAGGGCCTGCCGTACCTGTCCATACACGGATTCGAGCGCATCCAGGTCGCTGATGTCGGCGCGGATGCCCACCGTGTCGGGTCCGACCTGCCTTACGGCGCTGGCGAGCGTATCGGCATTTCGGCCAATGATGAGGACCCGGGCGCCCTCCTTGCGGAATTCGACCGCGGCCGCGAGGCCGATGCCACTGTTGCCACCCCAGATGACCACCTGCTTGCCGTTGAACCGCATCGCGCCCTCCCGTGGTCCCGCTGGCGCACCGCCAGGCCAGGATTGCGCAGCCTATGCGGCCCTACGGCCAATCGATCCTTTCTTTTCGTAGGGACGGGAGATGGCTGACCCGGATGTCCATCGTATCGACGGCCGCCGCGCGCCTATCGAAAAGTGGGGTGTACCTGAGCGGGGTGCGGATCGACAATCCGAGACCTGCCGGCCGCTGCCATACCGACCGCTCCAAAACAGGGGACGCACACGATGAATATGCCACTGCTTCCGGACCTGCGGGGCCTGCCGTTCTACGACGAGCCCTCGAGCTACATGGTGATGATGAACCGGCTGTGGGCCTGGGAGTTCTCGGGCTGGAAGCCGGAAAGCATGTCCTGGAAGCAGGGTTGCTACATCCACGGCGGACTGTCGGATAACCAGATGAATTTCAGGGGCCCGGATGTCCTGAAGTTCTTCGAGTCGATCTGTGTCAACAACTTCGAGAAGTTTTCGGTCGGTACGATGAAGCACGCGGTCATGTGCCGGGAGGACGGGCTCATTGCCAGCCACGGCATCCTGCAGCGCAATGGTGAGGACGACGTACGCTTCTACGCGGGCGGGCCGTGGCCGCTGTTCAAGGCGAGCACTTCCCGGATGAGGGTCGAGTTCAGCCTGCCGCGGTGCTACCTGTTCCAGGTCGCCGGCCCAACCTCAATCAAGACCCTGGAGAGGGCCTGCGACGAGAGCCTGTCTGATATCGGATTCTTGCGCTTCAGGAAGGCCAGGATCGCCGGACTGGATGTCGAGATTGGCCGGATCGGAATGTCAGGCAACCTTGCCTATGAGGTCCGTGGGCCCATCGAGGACGGTGCCGCCGTCTATGACTCTGTAGTCAAGGCGGGCCAGGGGTTGGGTATCGAGCGCCTGGGCTGGCGTACTTACCTGGTCAACCACGTCGAAGGCGGGTTTCCCCAGTCGTTCTGGACTTTCCTGGGCGCAATGCCCGAGGAGCCGGGCTTCATGGACTTCATGGGAGGCAACTACCCGCCCATCCTGATTTCCGGCAGCGTTGACCCCGCCAACATGCGAGCGCGCTACCGCAACCCAGTGGAGGTGGGCTGGGGCAGCACGGTCCGGCTGAATCACGACTTCCTGGGGCGCAAGGCCCTTGAACCCGAGCTCGCCAACCCGCGGCGGACTGTCGCCACGCTGCGCTGGAATTCGGACGACGTCGTGGACATCTATCGCTCGCTGTTCCAGCCGGGCGAGGAATACAGAACCATGGACCTGCCGACGACGCCGCCATGGACCAAGGGCATGCTCGGCCACGCGGATCACATCCTGAAGAACGGCGCGCAGGCCGGATATTCCTCCGGCACGATCTACAGCTATTACTACCGCACCGTGCTGTCGATGGCCTGCATCGATATCGAGCACAGCAAGGTCGGGACCGAGGTCGAGGTGCAGTGGGGCGACCACGGCCGCCGGATCAAGAACGTGCGCGCCACGGTGGAGCGCTTCCCTTATCTGACCGAGGCTCGCAACAGCGAGGTCGTCACGGGAAAATGATCAACGAGGGCCACGACTCCGGATTGGCATCGTTGCAAGCGGCCACCACCGGCCGCGACTGGGCCGGGGAACGGTTCAGCTGACGCCGACGCGGCTGCCGCGCTCTATCAGCCCCGCGCCGCGCGCCTCAATGACGGCGTTCTCTCCGAACAGCACGCCGCGCAGCTTGCGGTCGAAGCGGAACTGGCGCAGCACCGGTGCGGGGTCGGTGGACTTCAGCCCCGTATGCTGGTCGATGGAGGGAATGGTGCAGCGGGTGCAGGGCTTCACCAGCCGCAGTGTTACGCCGTGCTCCAGGGACAGCGTGTCGATGTGATCCTCGGCCCACGGCACGAGCCCGTCGATGACGATGTTGGGCCGGAAACGTTCCATGGGCACGGGCGCAGGCATGCGCGCATTCAGGTCATCGAGTGAGGCCTGGTTGCACACCAGGATCGGGTAGCCGTCGGCAAAACTCACCGGAGTCGGTACGGGCCCGGCGTACTCCGGGTTGGCCATGCGCCGCGATTGCGGCGGGACGCGGACCAGGCGCAGGAGCTGCCCGACTGCCCTGCCAAGCCAGGCCGCGGCCTGTGGTCCCTGGTCGATGCCGGCGCAGCGATCATTGAACACTCGTACCGCCCGCTCTTCGCCCTGGGTATCCAGCGGGACTTCCAGTGGATCCAGGTCCGGTGCGCGAAGCAACAGTGACTGCGGTGTCAGTTCAGGGACGATGCGCGCGAGTTGCGGATGGGTGCGCTGGCTGATGAACAGGCCCTTGTCGTCCACCATCATCCATTGCCTGTCCCAGGCGAAGCCCGTGGCGCTGAGGTGCACCTGCGCCAGCGGGATCCCGCGGGTCGACTTGACGGGATAGATGAACAGGCCAGTGAGGGTGACGGACGCAGTCACTGCTGGTGGTCCGCGCCGCCCGACGGTCCGCCGGTCCTGCGGCGGCTAGGGCTTGCCTGCGGCCGCCGCGGGTGCGCCAGGCAGTTTCGCGGCGAGAAAGTCGTAGATGCCCGTGTCTCCCATGCGGCGTGCGTCGGCCAGTTCTCCACCCCGGGTCGAATAGATCACGCGGTTGTCGGGGCTGACCACCACCACCGCCGGAATACCGCGCTGGATGGGATTGTCGTACTTCTGTACGAGCGGGAGGTTCTTGTCGAAGTTTCCGACGTCGATCTTGACCACGTGGAAATGGCCGTCGATCAGGGCGTGGCTGCTGCCCTTGAGGGCGTGGTCCAGGTCGCGGCAGTCCTTGCACCAGTTGGCGCCGAACACCAGCAGCAGCGGCAGGTGATCCGCCTGCGCCGCGCCCAGGGCGTGCTGCACGTCCGCCGCGGCGTCCGCCTTCTCGTCGTAAGGCCACTGAGTGGCGGCCGCCGCGGTTACGGTCGCGGTCACTGCAAGCAGCAAGGCAAAGACGAATCGGCGCATGGCGGTCTTTCGGGGTTTTCGTCGCTACAGGTCCGGCAGGCTCGATGCCTGGCCCGGGAGGCTCGCGGCACCCCGCCAGTCTAGGCCCCCGCCGCCGCCGCAGCCAGTGCCTGAGCCCGGCGCGCAAGGACCGGGGGGATTCCCTAGGAGTCGGGGGCGTCCTTGAGCCGCGTCTCGGTCACCATGAAATTGACCTCCCAGGTCTTGCCGTCGTCGGCCGAGAAGGCCTGCTCGAAGCGGCACGAGTCGGCCGTGATATCCGCGACGGAAAAGCGCACCAGGATATCGCGGCCGTTGTACGGCTCCCGGTCGTAGAAGTCGCCGCGCCCGTCGCGGAAAGTGCCGACCGCCGGCAGGCTGAGTTCGCCGACGCCCGGGTTGGCGAAGTAGATACTCCACTTGCGGGTCTGCGGGTTGTACAGACGCAGCGTGAAGACCTCGAGGTGACCCGCAGGCCCATCGGCCTCGACCGTGCCCGCGTTGGCGCCGTCCCAGCTGCGCCGCACCACGTCGCTGCCCTCGTATTCCACCCAGGTCGAGGAGCCGGTGAGCGGATGCAGCAGCCGTCGCTGGTGGGTGCGCCAGCGACCGATATCCCAGTCGAAGTCGTGCCGGCCGTCGTGCGTGGCGGTGGGTTCTGATGCGGTGGACGGTGTAGTACCGGGTTCTGATACGACGGGCGGAGTAGTACCGGGTTGCGAGGCCGCGGCGGACGCACTGCCGGGTTTCGCAGCAGCGTGGGCTGTGGTTGCGCCGGCTGTGGCGAGCGGCGCGAACAGCGTGCCGGACAGCACTGTCATAGCGGCCGCTTGCGCGGCTGCACGCGGCGGCTTGACTCTCATTCGCAGATCTCCCGGTGCCGGACTCCCCTCGTGCCCGCCGGGGCATGAGGGGGTTGCGGTCAGTACTTCGCGCTGAAGGCCACGAATATCTGCCGTCCGAACATGTCGTAGACGTCGATGGTGTTGGCCTGACCTGGCACTGACAGGCCGACGTTCAGCAGCGGCGGATCCTTGTCCAGCACGTTGTTGATCCCGGCGCGGAAGCTCAGGATCTTGTTCGCATGCCACTCGCCAGAGAGGTCGAGGTAGCTGTAGGCGGGGATCCTGGCGTTGACGAAGTCATAGCCGCCGCCGTAGTTCGGGTTGGCGAACCGCAGGGTCGGGTCCGGCGCGTTGTTGTCGTCCGACACCGGCCCGATATAGCGCCAGGTTGCGGATGCGTCCACGCCCCAGGGTGTCTCCCAGGTGGCGCGCGCGATGTGCCGCCAGCGTGACTCCTGCGTCTGGCAGGTGATGCCGAAGTAGCCGGCGCAATCGAAGGTGTGCCCGCCAGGAATCGGCGTCTGCTCGAAGTGCTGCAGGTAGGCGCCGTTCATCTCGAACGCCATCGCACCCCAGCCGGCCGGCAGATCGTGCCGGTAAGCAAGCTGCAGGTCGAGCCCGCTCATCAGCAGGGCGCCGGTGTTGACGTCGGTCTGTATCACGTAACCGCCACCGGACACGGGACCGACAGTGTTCAATCCGCCCGTTACCGGGTTGCGGAAGATCTGGCTGCAGTAGAACGGATCGTTGTTGACACCGCAGCCCTGGAAGATCGCGCTTGCCGGTATGGTGTTGATCTGGTCCTTGAGCGCGATGTGGTAGTAGTCGATGCTGCCGGTGAAGTGCGGAATCTGGCTGGGCGCGAAGTTGAGGCCGATCGTGTAGGTCTCGGCCGTCTCCGGCTTCAGGTGTGTGTTGCCGCCCTGCAGGCCGGAGAGCTGGGATGCCGCGCCCTGCGGGATGCCGTAACCGTTGCCGTACTGGGCCGCGGTGGCACCCATGCGCTCGCATTGCTCGAGCGTGTACTGCGCGTGCACCGGCTGGTTGTTGGCATCCAGCGTCGGCGCGCAGGGGTCGTAGCCCAGGCCGAGCGTCACCACCACCTGCGGATTGTACAGCTCGATGATGTTGGGCGCGCGCACCGCCTTGTCATATGAGGCCCGCAGCCGATAGTCCGCGATCGGCGCGTACTGCAGCTCGAACTTGTAGGTGTTGGTCACCCCGGTGGTGCTGTAGTCCGAACGCCGGTAGCCGGTGTCGAACAGCAGCTCGTGGGCCCAGGGGCTATGCTGCACCAGCGGCACCCGCAACTCGGCGAACTCCTCCTTGACCGAGATGCTGTTGTCGATCGGCACCGCGGCGGCGCCAAATCCCGACAGGTCGCCGCTCAGTTCGGCGGCATCCGGCTGGAAGAACTGGTGCTCGTTGCGGTGCTCGAAGCCGACGTTCACGGCGACGCCGTCGGTCGCCCAGGGCGAGGTGACGCCATACTTGCCGAGCTGACCGGTCACCTCCGCGTGCAGAGTGCGCAACGTCGAGGAGCCGGTCGCGGTCCCCAGCTCGTACAGGGACTGCACCTGCGCCGGCGTCACCCCGCCGTCGGCGAAGATGTTGTAGGGAATACAGCCCGCCGGATTGCCGATACAAGTGGGGTTGGCGCGGGTGCCGGTGACCGACAGGGCGTTGTCGATGCCCCGGAAGCTCAGGTAGCGCTGGTTCGAGGTATTGAAGCTGGTGTAGTAGTACTGGCCGTAGGCATCATAGCTCCAGGCGTCCGCGAAGTCGCCCTTGCTGCCGAACACCGCGCGGTAGTTGATGTGCTGGTAGTCGGACTGGCGCGCGCCGCCTTCAATGTTACGGCGGCCGATGCGCATGTCGACGCAGTTCGGCGACGTAACGGCGTGCGTGACCGGGTCGGTGCTGTACGCGCAAGGCTGGCCGGGGTTGGCGGCGACATAGGCGAGTTGCGCCGGCGAGCACATGATCGAGGCCTGCGCACCGCTGAGGAACGGATTGTCGCAGTTGACCGGGTAGTTTCCCGAACCAAACGGGTCGTTGGGATTGCTGTCAAGGAACAGTGCCGACGGTGCCGGCTCCTGGTGCGTACGGTCGTCCATGAAATAGAACTCGCCGTAGGGCTTCAGCGAGTCAAACAGGTCCTCGTGGGCCAGCACGGCAGCGTTGTAGCGCTCGTCCTGGCGGGTCATGAAGATGTAGGGCTGCGAGTTGAATACCGCCGGCGGGGTGGTGGGCGCGCTGCCGAAGGGTATGAAGCCGTTGCCGCTGACGCTGTAGGTCGTGCCGGCATTGGGGCCGGTGATCGGCTCGAACCAGTTGGAATTGATCGAGCCGTGGCAGTGCAGCCCCACCGCATTGCCGCCGGCGTCCAGGATCGGGTTGATCTGGCAGGCGCCGAAGTCACGCTCGCTGCTGCGTACCGGATCGGCCTGGCGGTAGCTCATGTACGCTGTGATGTTGCCCTTGTTGTCGGCGAAATTGGTGCCCATGAGCACGTCGAAATTTTTCTGACGGCCGTCGTGGACGCTGCCGGTCGGTGGGCTGAGGCCGAACTTGCTCGCCAGGCTCTGCGCCTCCGAGCTGTGATTGTCGTGCCAGTTGACGTTCCACTGGCCGTCGACCTGGATACCCTCGAAGTTCCTCTTGAGGATGAAGTTGATGACGCCGGCGATGGCGTCCGAGCCGTAAGTGGCCGAGGCGCCGCCGGTCACCACGTCGACCCGGTCGATCAGCCCGGCAGGAATCTGGTCCAGGTCCGGCGCCGCCGCCTGGATGGCGGTATAGGGCGAGCCAATCCCCAGTCGCCGGCCGTCCACCAGCACCAGGGTGCGGTTGGGTCCCAGGCCGCGCAGGTCGGCGGTAGCGACGCCGCCGGCGGTGGTCAGGCCGCTGGTGCCGTTGCCCAGATCCTGCCCGATGCCGTTGTTGAAGTTCTGCGGCAACTGCATGATCAGGTCGGAGATGTCGGTCTTGCCGGTGGTCGCGATGGATTTGGCGGTGACGACCTGGATCGGGCTGGTGCTGACCTGGTTCGGCGCCGCGATACGCGAACCGGTGACCACTACTTCCTGCAGCACCGCGCTGGTGTCAGCCTGGGCCGGCGGCGGCGTCTGCGCGACGCCGGGCATCGCGCCGAGCGTGCAGGCCAGCAACGCCATCGCCCACAGCCATCCCCGAATCCACAGCGAACCGCCCTCATGCCGCAGTCCGCGCGCAACAATCAGCTTGCTCATGTCAGACGCTCTCCCAAAAGTAGCCGCGATCAACGCATCCCGCCGCGTGGTCTCATCGCCACAGCCTTCAAGACAGCGAGTGCGTGGGTTGTAGGCGGCGAAACTTCGGCCATTGGCCTTGCGATGGAAAGCCTTATGTGACGAACCTCGCCGCCGAAGTGACGAAGCGCGTCCCGGGTGGGACGAAATTGCCGATACCCGGAGGCGTGCGAGCGGCCTGACAGCACGCCGTGGAGGCGCCGCACGGACGGCTGCGGGCTGCGGCAGCGCCGTTGCGCGCGCGCGGCGCTACAATGGGAAGATGCATCCCCGATTGCTCGTGAGCAGGTTGTTGCGCGACTACGCGCTTTCCATCGCTTTCTGGGAGCTCGCGGCACTGGTGGTCGCGCTGCGCGTGAAATGGGTCGAGCCGAGCGCGCACTACACTGATTTGTTGCTGGTCTACTCGGTGCGGCACCTGTGCGTGGCCTTGCTGACTCCGCCACTGTTCTACCTGGTGAACCGCTGGCCGATCACCGAGGCGCCGCTGCGGCGTGCAACACTCTATGCATTGGGGATCGCTCCCTTTTCGGTGGCGTTCGGGGTGATGCGCTGGCTGATGCTGCCGACGTTTGACGAGATCACGGGTTCCTTCCGGCCGCGCACACTGATGTCGCTGGAGGACCTGACTGTCGGCGCGCTGGCGGACCTGATGCTGGTCTACGTAGGCATCATCGGCGTCGCGCATGCCTATGCTTATTTCGTGCGCGGCCGCCGGCTGGAGATCGAGCGTCTGCAACTGCGCCAGAGCCTGGCGCAGAGCGAGCTGCAGGCACTGCGCGCGCAGTTGCGGCCGCATTTCCTGTTCAACACCCTGCAGGGCATCTCGGCACTCATCGACGCCGATCCGCCCCTCGCCCAGCGTATGCTGGAGGCACTCGCCTCGCTGCTGCGCAAGGTGCTTGCCTTCGGGAGTACCGACCTGATTCCGTTGCGCCAGGAACTGGCGGTGGTCGACGCCTACCTGTCGCTGGAGCAGATGCGCATGGGCCGTCGTCTGCAGGTGCGCAGGCAGATCTCGCCCGAGGCGCAGAACGAGCAGGTGCCGCAACTGCTGCTGCAGCCGCTGGTGGAGAATGCCATCGTCCATGGCATTGCCTGCGCCCCCGCCGGCGGGTGGCTGGAGCTGCAGGCGCAAGTGGAGCAGGCGCGGCTGGTGTTGGTCATCCGCAACAGCGTCGGCGGACAGCCACAGCCGGGCTCGGGAGTGGGCATCGACAACACCCGCGCGCGCCTCAGGTACCTGTACCGCGACGACGCGAGTTTCAGCTTCACGATCCTTCCCGAGGGCGTCGCCGAGGCGCGCCTGTCACTGCCGGCATTCATCGCGGCCATGGCGCAACCGCCGCTGGCCGTGACGGAGTAGACGGATGCAGGTGCTGGTGGTGGACGACGAGCCCCTGGTGCGCATGGTGCTGGCCGGTATGCTGGGGCAGCGCGCCGACGTCACACGATTCGACCTGGCCGAGAACGCACAGCAGGCGCTGGAGCTCCTGAAAGCACGCAGCTACGACGTGCTGCTGCTGGACATCCAGATGCCAGGCCTGTCCGGCCTGCAGCTGGTGGAGCGCCTGCGAGCCGACGGTGCGGTCGCCTCACCGGCGGTGGTCTTCATCACCGCCTACGAGCGGCATGCCGTGGAGGCGTTCGAGAAGCGCGCCGTGGATTACGTGCTCAAACCCTTCGCGCCGGCCCGCGTCCACGAGGCGCTGGACGTGGCGGCACAGCGCTCTCACCAGGAGCGGGCGGCGAGACTGGTCGATCTCGCCGGCAGTCTGCACCTGGTGCCGGAGCGCCCGGCGCGCATCGCCATCAAGGACAAGGGCCGCATCGTGTTCGTCGATGTGCGCGAGCTGGCAAGTGTCGAAGCGCACGGGAACTATGTGCTGCTGCAACAGAAGTCGGGCTCGTACCTGCTGCGCGAAACGCTCTCCGGCATCGCCGACAAGCTCGCGCCGCACGGCTTCATCCGCGTACACCGTTCGGCGCTGGTGAACAGCGCATTTGTCGAGAGCATCGAGCCCGACAGCGGCGGGGACTACGTCCTCAAGACCCGCACCGGCAGGCAGTACACTGTGACCCGCACCTACCGCGACAGCCTGCGGAGCCTCGCGCAGTTCTGGATCGGCGCCGAACCTTTCAACAGCGGATAAATTTTGGTCCCTGGGTGAACGGCATCCGTCCCCACGGCGGTTGACTCCATCCCATGTGCGTCCGCGCGGTATGCCGTTGCTGCTAGCGTCGCGGCATGACACTGGCAGATCGCATCGCCGCGTATCGCGAGCCGTTCAGGGTGCAGGACTGCAATAGCGGCGCGGTCACCCTGCTCAATGGTCCGGCCGAGAGCGCCGCACTGCTGCGCGCCTGTGCGCAACGCTACGTGCTCGCGGACGACCTGACACGCCTGTGTGTCGCGCTGGCGTATTCGCACGGTGCGCGCACCCTGGAGTGCGCTGACCTGCTGCGCATCCCGGCCCGGCGACTGTGGCTGGAGTGGAACGAGCAGCCGTGGCAGCGGGGGCTGGCGGCGCAGGGCTTCCCGGTCTGCGACCCCCGCGGCCACGGGGGCGGCGGCCGGCGCGGTGCATTGCTCAGCGCCTCCGCCGACGGGCGGCGCGGACTGTTGCGAACGTTCTGGACCGCGGACGACGGTGGCGTCCTGGCCAGCAGCATGGAGGCGTTCTTCGACCTGGACACGCCCGAGGATGAGGAGCCCGAGGCGCCGGATGGCGGCTGGGGAGGTGTTGGGGTCGGCGCCGGGACCGGCGGTGAGGACGGCGTGAGCGTCGGTGACGGCGAGCTGGCGGGCGGCGGCATGCTCGCCCGCTGCTTCCGCTTCAGATACGAGCGCAGCTGGGCAAACTACTATGCGGGCCTGCTGCCTGAGGCGGCAGCCGCAGTGCGGCGTCATTCGCTGGGTACTATCGCGCTCGACGTGCCGCTGGTGTTGACGTTCTTCCTGCTGCTGGCGACCCGCACCAGCCTGCCCTGCCGCCCGTCCGACCTCTCCCGGCTCAATCACGCAAGACTGCGCCGCGGCCGGATGCCGTTGCTGGAACACGTGCAGGCGACCTGCCCGCTTCTGCCCGCCCTGGCGCAGCCGCACGACGGTGACGCGGCGGGATGGCGCCGCGGTCCGCGGCTGCACCAGGTGCGCGGGCACCTGTTCCGCCGCGGTGGCGCGCTGCACTGGAGGGTTGCCCACTTGCGGGGCCATGCGCGCGCGGGCGCCGTGGCGACCCGCACGGTCACCTGGACTTTCTGAAGGAGGCATTGCCGGACCAAAACCGGCAAGTCCTTCCGCAACGTGGAATATCTGCACCTCCGGGAAGGAAGGGTGGCATCAATAGAGTGCTACTTCGGCCAGCAGGCCAGCTTTGCCTCGGCGGTGGATACGAGGCCTTCCCAGGTGGATGCCGTTCCGGGTTAGTCGCCGATCTGGGGGCGCGGATGCCGGGCATGCGCGGAGGTTCTGCAATCCACGTTGGGGGTTGAGACCAGGTGTGACAGGTTCTCCCGGGCTTACTGAAGGACCTGCTTCAGTGAGTTGCAATTCCTCAACACCTCGAACTCCTTGGGAATCAGGTTCCTGGCCGAAGTGTCAGTCCGGCAGATTGTCAAGTAGATGCTTGACCATTGTCGGACGAGGTGCCGTGCCAGCCTCCCTGGAATCGTAGCAGGAGCAGCCGGCCCTGCTGCGCCCAGGCCCTGCTGCGCCTCGCGCCTATAACGTGACTTGCCCGGAATCGATCGGTATATTCGATTTCGTCATGGACTCTCTCAACCGCCAGATCGCGTGCATTGCTTGCCCGGCTTTCGCGGAAAGCCGGGCTTGCCGTGTGTCTGCTCCTGGTGAGAAAGAGATGAGAGCTACGATCCATGATGTGCGACGAACAACAAAGCGAGACTGCCCAAGTCAGGTGCCTTCGGGTTTCCACCGAAGCTGATCCCGGCGCGCTTGCGCGCGTGTTGGCCTATTTCCAGATCCTGAATGTGGTGCCCCGCCGGGTCATTGCGGAGGTCGGCATATCCGGGACCCAGCACATTCGTATCGACTTTGCCGGGCTTACTGAAAGCCAGATTTCGGTGATTACGGCCAGGATCGGCCAAGTGCCCTGCGTCGAAAGCGCGCATTGGCACTACCTTTAGTGCGGCATGCGCCCAAGCTGACCCCGGGCGAAATTGATCGGGCCTGGTTCGGCCCGGCAGCTCACGCAAAATCCTCCAGCGCTGCATCATCTGCTGATGCTGATGTCGCAGGCCTCCCATGCGCGCCGGCACTGCCAGCGGGAGGGTCCGCGGTGAAGCGCCCCTGGGCCTCCAGCTCCGCAAACAGGCCGCCGCGGCTGACCAGGTCATGGTAGCGGCCCTGCTCCACCAGCCGGCCCTCCTGCAGCACCAGGATCAGGTCCGCCGCGCGTACAGTCGACAGACGATGGGCGATCACGAAGGTGGTGCGCCCCTTGACCAGGGTGTCCAGGGCGCGCTGGATGCGCGCCTCGGTGGCGTTGTCGAGCGCGCTGGTGGCCTCGTCCAGGATCAGGATCGGCGCGTATTTCAACATCGCGCGTGCGATTGACAGGCGCTGGCGCTCACCACCCGACAGGGATTTGCCGTGCTCGGCCACGACAGTCGCGTAGCCCTCGGGCTTGCGCACCACGAACTGGTGCGCCTCGGCCGCCATCGCCGCGGTCTGCAGCTGTGCATCGGTGGCGTCGGGCCTGCCGATGCGCAGGTTCTCGGCAATTGAGCGGTACAGGAGCCCGGGGTTCTGGAACACCACGGCCATTTGTGCGCGCAGCGAGGCCAGGCTCACAGTGCGGATGTCGTGACCATCGACGGTGATGCGGCCGCTGACCGGATCGTGGGCCCGATACAGCAGCGACAGGGCCGTGGTCTTGCCGGCCCCGGTGGGACCGACCAGCGCGACGGTGCTGCCGGCGCGCGCGGTAAAACTCAGGCCATGCAGCACCATCTGGCCGTTGCCGTAGCCGAAGGAGACATCCTCGAAGACCACCTCGCCGCGCACGGGCTCGAGCCGCGGTGCGCCCGGGACTTCGCTGAGGCCATCCGGCGCATCGAGGATATCGAAAAAGTTCGCCAGCGCCGGGCCCTGGAAGAACAGCTCGGTGATGAAGCCCGCGAGCTGCTCCATGCGCCCGATCATCATCATCGCGAATCCGACGAAGCTGACGATGGCGCCGACGGTAATCTCGCCGCGGCCGTGCAAGGCCACGCCGAAGGCGAACAGGCCCAGTACGGTCAGGGTGCTGGCGGCGCGATTGGCCACCGCCGCGCCAGCGGGATCATCACGACCACGGCGATCAGGGTGCTGAGGTGGCTGCGGAAGAACGCCAGCCACAGGCCGAACAGGTTGCCAGCGCCGGCGTGCAGGGTGTGCAGCAGTCGGCCGGTGTGCTGGCGATCATGGAAGGCGAGCGGCAGTTGCAGGGCGTGTTCGAAGAAATCCGTCACCACCGCCAGACGGCGCCGGTGCGCGAGCCTGTCCGCGTGCAGGGCGACCCAAACGTTGGCGGCCACGCCACCAAAACCGACCGCCGTCCAGGCCACAATCTGCCGCCAGGCCTGGGCGCGGTTCTGCTCCGCGAGGGCATCCACCACCCGGCCGAACAGCCACGGCTCCACCAGAAAGACCGCGGCCAGTGCGACATTTGCCGCCGCCAGCGCCGCCGCCAGCCCCTTCTCGGGCGCCAGCAGAGCCAGCACGCGCGCGTAGTTCCGCAGCAGCGACATTCTTCCTGCGCTCCGGGGCCGCGGTCCGTAGCTGCGGTCCGCGGCTGCGTTACCATCGGCACACCCTTTTTTTAAGGTGCGCACGCCAATGTCGGAAAGCTATCACATCATCGGTAACTACCTGTCGCCCTACGTGCGCAAGGTGCTGGTGGTGCTGGAGATGAAGGGGCTGCCCTACTCCATCGATCCGATCGCACCCTTCGTGGGCAACGAGCGCTTCGGCGAGCTGAGCCCGCTGCGGCGCATCCCGGTGCTCATCGAGGGAGAGCGGGTGCTGAATGACTCCTCGGTGATCTGCCAGTATCTCGAGGAACGCCACCCAACGCCGGCGCTGTACCCCGCCGACCTGTGGCAGCGGGCGCAGGCGCGCTGGCTGGAGGAGTACGCGGACTCCTACCTGGGGGAAGTGGCGATCTGGGGATTGTTCTTCCAGAAGGGTGTGAAACGTATCCTGTTTGGCGAACCGCCCGACGAAGAGGTGATGCGGCGCGCCCGCGAGCAGCAACTGCCGGCGGCACTCGACTATCTGGAACCGCGCCTGCCCGCCTCAGGCTTCCTGTTTGGCGCCGCGGGCATCGCTGACATCAGCCTCGGTTGCTTTTTCCGCAACGCCGCCTTCGTGCGCTACCCGATCGACGCCGCGCGCTGGCCCGGGACTGCCGCCTGGCTGGAGCGGGTGCTGGCCCTGCCCGCCTTCCGCAAGCTGGCGGTGCTCGAGGACGCGACGCTGCGGGTGCCGTTGCCCGAACAGCGGGCGGTGCTCGCCGGCCTGGGCGCGCCGGTGAGTCCGCAGACCCTGGGCACCGCGGCGCCACGGCGCGGCCCGATGCGCAGAGACTGACTGGGGTTGCCGACGGAGGCTACAACGTTCCCAGGTTGTCCGTCTGCTCGCTCAACTCCTGCAGAAACCGCGCGAGCTGATCGCGCCGCTGTGGCATGCGCGCGCGGCCGGCAGGAGACAGGACGCGCGCGGGCACGGCCTGCAGGTTGGACTTCAGCATCGGGATGACTTCGGGCGCGGTGGGCTTGCCGCCGTTGGGATCCACCAGCGCCAGGATGCGCGCCACGCCAACCGCGCCCAGCCAGTCGAGCGCATCGGCATCGTGCAGGTACAGGGCTTCGGGCCCAACAGGTTCACGGTCGTACATGTGGGTGCGGATCGCGGCGCGCACCGCGTCGATCTTCTGCATCGGAAAACCCGTACCGGCGAGCACCGCAGCGACCTGCTCCGCCGCGCGGTCGGCGTGGTCGACGCCCTCCTTCTTCCAGGGAGGGAACGCAGCCATATCGTGCAGGAATGCCGCGGCGTACAGGACGTCGTCGTCGAGCGCCACGTGGTCCGTTGCGGCCAGCTCGCGGGCCAGCTGGTAATCGCGCACGCAATGAGAGTAGCCCCAGGCGGGCTGGCGGAATTTCTGCTGCGCCAGCGTGCGCACTGACTCGCGCCATGGGGACGCCGCCGTGGGGGAGGCGGCGGTTGCGGCAGGGTGATCCTGAGGCGCGGCGGCGCCGCTGGCCGCCGCGGCTACACCCGTCATGGGGGTGGCGCCGAGCGCGGCGAGCGCAGTGATCGCGAGCCCGCCGCAGATACCGCGTAACGCCCACCGATGTGAGCCCCGGAAATCCTTCATCGCGTGTGCCCCCAAAGATGCAGTGCCTCGCCAGCGGCACAGTATGACCGTGTTGCGTGAAGGTGGCATGCCTCCCGGCCAGCACTGTGGAAAAGCGATACAAATCACGGACCGGGCCGCGCCCTGGCGGCCACACTGCAGCAGCCAGGGAATCGGTCCTGCCCACGAAAGCCGTCCTGCCGATGAAAGCCAAAAAGCCTGCAGCCACAGCCACCCAGCGGGGCGGCTTCACGTCGGTCTCGATCGTGCACGCTGGCAAGTGCTGCGCCACCGCCAAATCCCTGGCAGGTCAGCGCTTCCTGGCCCGCAATGCGCCCGCGCTTCCACTGCCCGGCTGCACCCTGGCGCAGGCATGCCATTGCAGGTTCCAGAAGCATCAAGACCGGCGCGACGACTATCGCCGGCTGCCAACGGCAGCAACCCGCTGGTATCCGGGCGCGGAACGACGCGAGATAAAGGGGCGCCGCAAGTCCGACTGAGTTGCCACGCCGGTTACGGCTCAGCGCCCGAGCCCGGCCGCTGCAAAGCCGCTGGCATCGGCCCAGGGGTCAGCCGCGCAGGCGCGATCAGAAGGTTGGTGTGTTCTGGCTGGCGCGGTTGAGCTGATCCTGCCGCGCCCTGCCGGCCGCACGGCTGTTGGCATTGGTGACATTCAGCGCCGCCTGCCAGGCGTAGGGCAGGTTCACCAGCTCAACGCTGTAACCATCGATCAATGGCCCGCGCAGATTGATGGACGCCTTGACGGCGAAGAACGCCGCGAAGCAGGTTTTTTCCAGATCGTTGGGCTGCTGCGGTACGCCGGTGGCCATCATTGGAGCGAAATTGCCGGCCTCGCAACCCTGCAGGGCCGGGTCGGCGGACGCCTTCAGCCTGCCATCGCGGTCGAAAATCCACAACGCGAGATGCGCGCCGCTGGCCTGATCGGCGGCAAGAGTCTCATTGCCGTACTTTGCGCGCAATCCTGCAAGCAGCGCCTCTTCTGTCATTCCCGGTCCGCCCGCTCCCGGGTAATAGATCCACTGGCGCGTCACCCTCCACACAAAGGGATCGTTGGGCGGCTGGGTCATGTACACCGTGATGATGTCAGGGTTCTTCGGGTCAGGAATGGTCAGCTGGAGTTGCGAATCGCCGCCGTGCTGCACCGCCACCGAGGAAGTGCGCTTCTGCAGCGTGGCTTGTGCCTGCAGCGCCGGCATACCGGTATGGATCCCCACGAGGTCCGGTGTGCGCGGCGGCGTCGGCAGACCCTGTGCAGAGACACGCAACGCGGCGAGCGACAGCAGGCACCGCAGGAACGCAACGGTCGGGGTGTGTCTGATCATGAGCGGCCTCCGGGATTGGCGGAAAGGATCAAAGCTGTGGACCGGCCTGGTGCGCGGCGGCATCGTCCGCCCGCTTCCTGGCCGCAGCGGCATCGGCCTGGAGCCATTCGTACGTCGCCCTTCTGCTGCCGTACCACAGGGCGCCGCTCGCCATCACCGCCACCATGCGGATAACCGGCTGATCCGGTGCGATCATTCCCAGGGGCTCGACGCTGACCCAGTTGAGGGCAAGGCAGGCCGCGGAAAGGTTTTGAACCTGGTTGATCATGTTGTTCAGAACCGTCAGGTTCAGCCTGTAATACCCGTAGTTGTCCCGGTTGGGTTCGCCGGTGCCGACCGGCAACTCGCGCTTCTCTCCCAGGCAAGTGGCCTGAACATTCGACAAGCGGGTCATCGGCTGGTGATTCTGGTCGTACACCCAGGCCATGCCCTGAGGCGACTGGAAGTTGCTTGGCCCGTACTTCCTGGTGAAGTTGTCCCCCAGGTTCGAGGCGCGCACCGGCTGTCCCGGCGGCATATCCACACTGCGCTCCACGATGTCCACCACCGGCGCGCTGGGCGGCGTCGTGAGTTCGGCGGTGATGGTTTCATAGCCGGAGTTGGGACTGCGCCGCGTGTACCCGGAAACGAACCTCGGAACGCGGTCGTATTTGGAGGCTGAGGGACGCTCCAGCCGACCGTAAAGCACTTCCACCTGCATTGCTGGGTTGTAGGCCTTGATGGCGGCGACAGCCTGTTCGACCGTCATGCCCAGCTTCAGTCCCACCATGTTCAGGGAAGCGGCATCAGTCGCGTACTTGCGCATGGCCTGCGTACTGCAGCAGTCGAGCGGTGGCGCAGCCTCGCGTTCCCCAGGCACAGCCGCGCCTGCTGTCTGCGGGGCTGGCGCTGATGGCAGGCCCTGCACCTGCCCCTGTTGCTGTGGCAGTTGCTGTCGCGCCTGCTGCATGGCGTGTTTGAAGGCATCCTTGGCGGCCTGGAAGGGATTGGGCACCTGGGCGGCGGCCGGCACGGCGGCGAGCGCCCCGGCAAGCACGACGGCAAGCACGACGGCGGCAAGAGTTGCGGAATCGGCGCGCATCGCTGTCTCCTTGATCGCGAAGTTCTTGTGTTGATAGAGAAAGGCGTCTGTCGTGCCCCGGGGCGAGCGTCGATCCGGCCCTGTCACGTTTTCACTTTGCGCAGCGGCGGCATGAAGCTCCCCGGCGGTCCGGTCAGCGAGCCATCGTCATGGAGGTTGAAGGCGACGGTGCCCAGGTCCCCCTTGCAGTTCAGCGTCAGGACCGTGCCGCTGCTGCTGTAACGGCAGTGCTCGACGTCGCCCATGAAAGTGAACTGGGCATCGCCCCCGGATCGAAGTTCGAGAATGACTGCGCCGTTGGCGTCGGTGTAGGTGCCGGGCACGCCGGCACTGCACGCGCTGAGTTTGAAAAGAGCGCACCCCAGAAAGGCTGCGGCCGCGAGTGTGACGATGCGATTTGTGTTCATGAGTGTTCCCCTCAGAAATTTCCCGGATGCGGGCCGGCTGTCGACGCAGGCCAGGTTCAGGCGCATCCCAGCACCGCGCGCCCGCACGTGTCCTAACGACGGCCTAACGGATTCCTAACCCCCTAAAAAGGGCATGCGAATCATCAACATGCGCGGCGAGCGTGCCTCTTGTGGCGCCGCTGCCAGCGGCGCGCGAGCAGGACGGCCCGCGGACGCGGTAGGATCGACAGTCAACACGCGCAAAGGCCCCGCAAGAAAAGAGCCTTCAGGTGAGCACGCCCGGCAGTCCGCCGCTTCTGTTCCGTTATCGGTTCGGTTCCGCCGAGTTCGACGAGTCGCGCCTCGAGCTCAAGGTCGCGGGCCTGGTCGTGGAAATCGAACCGAAGCCGCTCGCCATCCTCTCGCTGCTGCTGCGTCACGCGGGCGAAGTCGTGACCAAGGAAGAACTGCTCGACGAGGCCTGGGGCGGGCGGCCCACGGTTGAGAATGTGATCGCCAATGCGATAGCCAAGCTGCGCGGTGCCCTGGGAGAAGGGAATGCCGCGCTCATCGTGACCCAGCCGCGGGTGGGCTATCGCCTCAACGGCCGGGTGGAGCGCAGTGTGACCGGCAGGCCCGCCATCAGCGGCCTCGATCTTGAGGACGGCGGGCCCGTGCCCGGACGCCCGAACTTCGTGCTGAGCCGGCTGCTGGGCGGCTCGGACGCGAGCGAGGTCTGGCTCGCCCGCCAGGAGCGCACCCGCGAGGTGCGGGTCTACAAGTTCAGCCGCAACGGCGCCTTCCTGGCCGCACTGAAACGCGAAGCGACGCTCGCGCGGGTGCTGCAGGAGAACACCGCCGAAGGACAGCGTTTCGCACGCCTGCTGGACTGGAACTTCGACTCGCCGCCGTTCTTCCTGGAATACGAATACGGCGGGGAGAACCTGGAACACTGGGCAGCGGCAGGCCAACTGGAGGCGCTCGATACCCCGGCCCGTATCGGGTTGTTCCTCGGGATTGTCGATGCGGTCGCGGCAGCGCACGACGCCGGTGTCCTGCACCAGGACCTGAAGCCTGCGAACGTGCTGGTGACCGCGGCGACCGCTGGGGGCTGGCACGTGCGCCTGACGGATTTCGGCAGCAGTCGCCTGCTGGATCCGGATCACCTGGCGCGCCTGGGGATCACGCGGCTGGGACTGACCACCGCGGTGCAGCCGTCGGCGGACTCCGAGGGCACGCCGTTCTACCTCGCCCCGGAGCTGCTCACCGGCGCATCTGCCAGCGTGCGCAGCGACGTCTATGCGCTCGGCGTCATGTTGTACCAGCTGCTGCGCGGGGATTTCCGCCAGCCGCTGGCTGCCGGCTGGGAAGCGCATGTCGCCGATGCGTTGCTGCGGGAGGACATCGCACTCGCCGCGGCCGGCGACCCGGAGCGGCGGCTGCAGTCCGCCGGTGAACTTGCGGCCCGTTTGCGGCGGCTGGACGAACGCCGCGCCTCGGCTGCACAGCTGCAGGCGCTGCGCCGGCAGGCCGAGGAGACGCAGAGCCGGCTGGCGCGCACGCGGGCGCGCCGCCCGTGGGTGATTGTCACCGGCCTGACGCTTGCTGCGGCGGCAGTCGCGAGCAGCCTGCTCGCGCTCAATGCCACGCGCGCACGGCAGCAGGCCGAGCGGGAGACGGGCATCGCCGCCGCCGTGAACTCCTTTCTCGCCGAAGACCTGCTCGCCCGCAGCAGTCCCTACCGCAGCGGCGAACCCGACCCGAGCCTCGCCGGAGCGATGAAGGCGGCTGCGGCCAACATCGACGAGCGCTTCAACGCCGACCCAGCGGTCGCCGCGCGCCTGCACCAGACGATGGCGCGGGCATTCGACGACCACAATGACTGGGATGCCGCAGCGGCGCAGTTTGCCCAAGCGGCCGCGCAGTGGCGCGCGGCCGAGGGGGCGGGATCACCACGGGCAATCATCGCCAACCTGCAGCTGGCACAGATGCAAGCGCGTTCCTACCGGGCGGGAACGCTCGAGCGCGCGCGTGCGCTGCTGCGCGAGCAGGAGCCGCTCATCGCCGCAATCCGCCGGCCGCCGCCCGAACTGGCGGTATGGCTGGCCTCGGCGCGCGGCATGGTCGCGCTGATCGGCGACGATCCGCGACAGGCGGCGCAGCAGTTCCACCTGGCCTCGCTGGGCGCGGCGGCCCTGCCGGCGATGTTCGACGCGCAGACACGTCTCAGTCTGAAACAGCGCGAAGCGTTCGCACTCATCCGCCTCGGCGACGGTCGCGCCGCCGAGGCGCTGCAGCGCGAGCTGATACGCGGCTACGCGGTGCTGCGTGGGGCGGACAGCCCGGAGGCCCTGCGGGTGCGGCTGAACCTGGTGCAGGCACTGATGATCCAGTATCGCTACGCGGATGCCGTTGCCGAGGCCACGGCGCTGTATCCGCGCATGCTCGCTACCTTCGGGCCGGACCACGAGCTGACACTGCAGCTCATGACCACGCGTGCCCAGTGCAACGGCTCGCTGGAGCACTTCGACGCCGCGATACGTGAGGGCCTGGAGGTGCACCGGCGCGCGGTGAAGAGCAACGGCGCGAGGTCTTTCTTTCCGATCGCGACGCTCACCGACGTGGCGACGGCGCAGTGTCGCGCCGGCCGGGTGCGGGAGGGAATCCAGAACGCCCAGAGTGCCTACGCAGACGCGCTCGCCGCGTTCGGCGCGCCGGCGGCCCTTACCGAGGCGATTGCCTACACGCGCGCCGCCTGCCTGATCGCGCTCGGCCAGCCCAAGGATGCGGCGCGGCTGCTCGATGAGGTCGAGCCGGTCAAGGTGTCAGCGCTTGCCGGCGATCCGAACTGGGGCGCCAACGTCGAGCTGGCCAGGGCGCAGATTGCCCTGGCGCAGGGAGACCTGTCCGTAGCCCGCGAGCACGCGGGGCTTGCCGCCCCGGGTTTCGCGCATCCCGGCGCCGAGGTGTACCAGGTGCGCGCGCTGGCCGCCGTCAATGCGCAACTGGCGGCGCGGGCTGCCGCGGCGGTTGCGGCCACTGCGGCGGGTCAGGGGGCGGTCTCCGCCGGGGGCCATGCTCCCGGAAGCGGGCCATGATCCCGCGGGAAGCCGGGCCACCCTACGGCGATCCGCCGGTACAGGTATTCCTGGCGCGCGTGCGGTAAAGTACCAGGTCCCACCGCCCTGCGGTCTCGAGGCCTCTATGGGGGGCAGAGCGATGAAGCAGCGAGGAGACCCTGCCGGCACGGCAGGATAGCGCATGTACGTCCGCGCCTATACGCACGCCCGGCTTATGGATGAGTCCGAGTGGTGTGTGGAAATGGCGGCGGGCTCCCCCCTGCCAGAGGATCTCGTTGCGAGTCGTGTACTCGACAACCCGGAAGCCTACCGGCGCTGGACCGGCGAGCACAACCGGCTGATGCGGGCAGTGTCTGCGGAGGCGCGCATCGATCGCCAGGTGGTGCAGCTGCGCACGACCGCAATGAACCTGGTTCACAGCAAGGCGCTGTTCGAGTACCTGCAGGAACGAGGACTCGAGGGACACAAGCGCCAGCGGCTGTTCGAACTGTTTTTCGGCTGCCGCGACTACCGCAATGCCGTGCTGATCGCGCACGCCAACTACCTGCGCAGCAGTTCCAGCCACCTGTGCACCCAGCATCTTGCTGCGCACCTGATGCACGATGGGGCCGCGGCCGAGCCACTGGCGCTGTACGCGGAGCGCTACGCCGATTACTTCCGTGCCTTCTGCGACGGGGAACTTGCCGAGACCGATGAGGAAAGGACCCTGGCCGCGCCCCTGGATGCGCTGCGGCCGCTGCTGAAGTACCAGCTCGGCGAAGCGCGTCAGCACATCCTGTCCATGCCGGTGACCCCGGCGCGCGAGTGGCGCGAGGTCGAGATCCGCCGGCCCACCGGCCAGACGCAGCGGCTGCGGGCGCTGCCCGTCAGGGATTCCCGGTAGTCTTAGCCTTATTCAAGGCAACCGCCTCGCGGATGAGTTCTTTGAACGCGGCCTCGTTGATCTTGTCGCCTGCGTATATGTCGATAGCCCGGCGCGTGCCGCCGGCCAGACCAGAGTTGAACAGCCGTGACGGGTCCTCAAGTGCGGCACCCCGGGCGAAGGTCAGTTTGATCTTGTCCTGGTAGGTTTCGCCCGTGCAAATGATGCCGTGGTGCGTCCACGTTGGAACGCCGGCCGGATTGCCGGCCTTTTTCCACTTTGCTTCTTCGACAGCCTGCGGATCAGCCTGATGGATGAGCGCGCGGAGTCGCGCGAGCATTTCGCGGCGCCAATCGTGGCGCCGGCTCGCGGCCGCGGCGCGCGGTTGCTTGCGGGTCACCTTCGACGGCTTACGCATCACTTGCGGGCCTCGATCAGCTTCCACGCATTTCCTGATGGATCACGGAAATTGGCGTCGGTACCGCCGAAGCGGGAGATCGGCTCCTGAATAAATTCGACGCCCCTGCTTTTCAATACCCGGTAGGTCGCCTGGCAATCATCTACAACCATCACCAGCGGGGGCATTGCGCCTTTTGCCACCATCTCGCGCATCGTCTGGGCCGTGCTGGCATCGAGCACGGGCTCCTGGGGCAGGAAGAGGCCGAGCTCAAAGGTGGGCTGGCCCGGGTGCCTGACCGTGAGCCATCGATAGTTGCCGTTACGCACGTCGACCTGGACTTCGAACTCCAGCTTCTTCACGTAGAAGTCCAGGGCTTCATCCTGGTCGTTGACATAAAGACCGACGACGCCGATTGCCTTGATCATTCGGGATCTCCTGACTGATGGTCGATGGATCCATTCTGGTCTGCACTGGCCCGGCGGCGCTTCTCCGAAACTGCGATCTTGAGGTTGGGCCGGTGGGCGGCGCTGACAAAGCAGTGGGGGACCTGAGCGAGGTTCTGTGCGGCCGCGCGCTCGCGCGCACGCAGCTCGGTCGGAGGCTCGCCGGTGATGTCGCGGAAGACGCGACCGAAGGTCCCCAGGCTCGACCAGCCGGTTTGAAAGGCAACATCCACGATCGCAAGGTCGGTATCACGCAGCAACGCTTTCGCGCGCTCGATGCGGCGCGTCAACAGGTAGCGATGCGGCGGAACCCCAAAGGCCTCCTTGAACGAGTGTGCGAAATGTGTTTCGGAAACGCCGCTGACGCCTGCCAGCCGCTCCACAGGCCAATCTTCATCGGAAGCGGCGTCCATGCGGTCCTTCGGTAACCGTCCGGGCAACCCACCTTGCGCCGGAGTGATGAACGTGGCCAGAGGGGCGGTCAGTGGGTTTTGGTCGACGGCTGCCAGCGATGCGGCAGCAGTTCCTGCAGTCGGCTTGCGCTATGGG
>JAFEDT010000015.1 GCA_018241445.1 Pseudomonadota bacterium | reverse complement strand
TCGCAGCCATCTCTCGCGCGTCGCGTTCCCGCTTCGGTGTCACGCTTCTTTCTCCCGACTCAGCTCCTTCGTGCTTGCGCGAGAAAAGAGTGTGCCTTCGCTTGACACCACAGGACATGTCAGAACTTCCGCGTCACCCGCAGCCCGTAGGTGCGCGGCTGCAGTGTGATGAGCGCCAGCGGGTCCTGGGTGGAGCTGATGGCGTCCAGGCGCGCACGCTTGTCGGTGGCATTGCGCACGAACAGCGTTGTGCTCCAGGGGCCGGAGTCCACCGCCGCCCGCAGGTTGAGCAGGGCATAGGAACCCAGGTCGACATTGCCGGGATTGTCGGAGCGCAGCTGGGTGCTGGTGTCGCCGCGGTAACTCAGGTCTGCCGCCAGCATCCCGGTGATGGTATTGGACAGCGGTACTGAGTACTCCGCGCCGACGCTGCCCTGGAACTTCGGCACGTTGGGGATGCGGTCCCCGGTGACGCCGGTGAAGGGATTGCCCGGGATCGCCGGCTGGTCGCTGCTCAGCTCGGCGTTCTGGTAGGAGCCGGCCAGCGACAGCTTCAGCCCGTCTACCGCGTACCAGTCCACCGAGGCTTCGAGTCCCTTGACCCGTGCATTGCCGGCGTTGCCGGTGAACGGGAAGGCGCCGGTGGGGTCGGTCTCCGAAACCTGGATGCTCTTCCAGTCGATCAGGTAAGCCGCCACGTCGTATTCCAGGGAACGAGCGACACGGCCCTTCAGGCCCAGCTCGTAGCTGTTGAGGGAGTCAGGGCCGAAGCCCTTCGGGATCCCCGAGGCGAAGGGCAGGTTGGCCGCATTCAGGCCGCCGCCCCGGAAACCCTGCGAGAAAGTTGCGTACAGCAGCGCCGCCGGGTCGAACTTGTAGCTGGTGCTGAGCTTGAAGGTGGTCTTGCTGAAGGTGTCGTGGTTGGACTGCGGTCCGACCGGCGAGGGCCCGAAGCCGCCAAAGGGGTGCGTCGTGAGCTGCACACCGTCCAGCACCTCATGGTAGTAGCGCGTGCCGCCGACGACACTCCACTTCTCGGTCACATTCCACGTCAGCTCGCCGAATCCCGCATAGGATTTGGTGGTGCGGTCGTCCGAACGCCCGAAGTAGGTGGTGCCGGTGTCGGGGTGCAGCAGCGCGTCGTCGTCGTTGGACGAGCTGAAGGCAGCCATCGGGTCACCCAGGCTGTTGGTGCGGACCACGTGCACGTTGAAGTCCGAATTCTCATGCTGGCCGAAGGCCCCGACCACCAGGTTGACGGGCCCTGTGAAGGCCGTGGCGTAGCGGATTTCCGCGGTGCCCAGGCGGCGGCGCTGCGGCTGCTGGGTAATGGCCGGCACCGGTATCCCGAAGTGCACCAGTATCGGCGTGGAGTCGAAGTTGAAATCGACGGTGCGGTCGAACTCGTTGGCGGTGGCGGTGAGCGTGCCGCTCGTCAGCTTGTAGTTGGCGGTCACGCCGTAGACGAGGACGTGATCGTCCCAGGGGTTGTGCGTCAGGTCGGTGTTGATCAGATCACCGCCGGGTACGGAAGGGTAGCCGGGAATGGCGGGTTGCACGGGGCTGGGGTACGACATGATCCCTGCCGGCGTATAGCGCGAGGAACCATCGGCGTGCGTATCCTGCAGCGTGACGGAGGCGACCACGTCCAGCGCATCCGAAGGCGCATAGCGCAGTTCCGCGCGTCCGCCGCCGGTACGTTGGGCATTGATGCTGCTGCGGCCGATGCGTGGCTGGTCGATATAGCCGCTGTCGTGCTCGGTCCAGCCGACCAGGCGCGCCGCGAGCGTGCCGGAGACGATGGGCAGATTCAGCGCGCCGTTGATGTTGTAGTTGGAACTGCCGTGGCTGGTGTCGGAGAGCTCCCCGGTGACATAGCCGCCGACGTCGGTGAGCTGCGGCTTGCGGGTAATGAAGCGGATGGTGCCGCTCATGGAGCTGGCGCCGTACAGCGTGCCCTGCGGGCCGCGCAGCACCTCGATGCGCTCCAGGTCGTACATGCCGACATCCACCTGGCGGCCGCCGCCGTCGTTGGCGTTGGAGCCGCTGATCACCGCCTCGTCGTAGTACACGCCGGTGGTGGCGTCACCATTGGAATTGATGCCGCGGATGATGTAGCGCTTGTCGCCCGGGCCCAGGTCCTGGAACTGCAGGCCGGGAATGTGGGTGGCGACGTCCAGGAACTGCGTGGCGCCGGCGCGCTGCAGCGCATCCCCACCGATGGCCTGGATGGTACCCGGATAGTCGATCGCCGACAGGCTGGACAGTTTGTTGGCGGTAACCGTGATTTCCTCCAGGCCGCCCGCCGACGCGGCAGTGGCCGCGGCACCCGGCGCGTCTGCCGCCGCATCCGCGGCAGCGGGCCGTGCGGGCAGCAATGCCGCAGCGAGGGCCAGGGCGAAGGTGCTGGCGATGGCGCTGCGCCCGGCGGGCGCGCTGCGCTGGAGCAGGGCATGGACCCAGGATGCGATGGACTGCGGCATTTTTGCACGACTCCCTGAAATGCGTTTGAGGCCTAAAGCAAATCGCTGCTGACAATATGATTGTTCATATGAAAGATCAAGTCATTGTCCGTGCCGCGGCGGGCTGTTGCGGCGGCGCATCAGTGCGAGGGGCGGTCGGGTTCGCTCAGGTTACGGCTCAGGCTGCGCATCAGCCCGAAGGCGGCGGCCCGCTCGGCGGGCGTGAAATTGCGCAGCAGGCGCTCCTGGCGGCGGCGCACGATCACATTGAGGGAGTCGAACAGGGCGCGGCCGCGGGGTGTCAGCCAGACTTCCACATAGCGCGCGTCCGCGCGCCGCGGGACGCGGCGCACGTAGCCCTCGCGCTGCATGCTGATCAGGGCGCGGCTCAGTGCCGACTGCTGCAGCATCGCGCGATCGGTGATGGCATTGACGGTGACGCCGTCACCCATGGCCAATACCGCCAGGATGCGCCAGCGCGTCAGGTTGATGCCTTCGCGCTTCAGCTTGAGTACCAGGTCACAGTTGAGCTGCCAGGCCAGGCGGGTGATCAGGTAGGGCAGGAAGTCGGCGAACAACGCCTGGCCCGCCTGCGCTGCGGGTGCTGTCTGTCCCGTCCGCCGTGCCGTTCGCGCCATGTTGTCTCCCCGGGTTGTCGCGCTGCGCGCATGGTGCCTTACGGAGCGATCAGAACTCCACTACCTGGCCGACGCCGGCGCGCTCGGCCCGCTGCAGCAGTTCGTGGGCGCTGGCCAGATCCTGCACCGCTATCCCCAGCGACTTGTACAGCGTCACGTCGGAGTCGGACAGGCGTCCGGGCAGGTCGCCGCGGGCCACGGCGCCGATTTCCCCCAGGATGTGATCGGGGCCGATGACGCCGGCGGCCAGGGCCCGCAGGTACTCCCCGCCCTCGTTGACCGTGGACTCGCGGCGATCGACGAAGAAGCGCGCGCGCGCGACGGTGGCGCTGTCCACTTCGGCGGCGGCGGCGATGCTGGAGCCCACTACGTTCAGGTGCACGCCCGGTGACAGCCACTGGCTGCACAGGATCGGGTCGCGCGCCGCCGTGACCGTACAGACCAGGTCGGCATTGCGCACGGCGTCAGCCACGGTGGCGCAGACTTCGATGCGCAGGCCGTGCCGCGCACCCTCGCGGGCCGCGAAGGCTGCAGCGCGGCTGGCATCGCGCGCCCACAGGCGCACGCGCCGCAGGGGGCGTGTCACCCGCATGGCATCGAGGTGACTGACAGCCTGTTCCCCGGCTCCCAGCAGGGCCAGGTCACCGGCGTCCGCACGCGCCAGCAGACCCGTGGCCAGCGCGCTGACCGCCGCGGTGCGCAGCGCCGTGACCTCGGCGGCGTCGATCAGCGCCACGGGCTGGCCGTGCCGCGCCTCGAACAGCACCACCACTCCGAGGTGGGACGAATGCGCCACCCCAGGCTGTCTTGGCATCAGGCTGACCAGTTTGACCCCGAAACATTCCGGGTCTGCCAGATAGCCCGGCATGCTGCCCAGGCGCCGCTCGCCAGGCATGGTCATCACCGAGCGCAGCGGGATCACCGCACGGCCCTCGCTGGCGGCGACCATGGCGTGGCGCATCACCTCGATGCAGTCCGCCATCGGCAGCAGCGCGCGCACCTCCGCGCCGCGCAGGATGCGCAAGGCCATGTCAGGTTCCCGGCGCGTAGGCGCCGCGCAGTTCCCGCAGGGCCGCCAGCAGTACCCGTACGTCGTCCTCGTTGTTGTAGAAATGGAAGCTGGCGCGCAGGTTGTGGTCGCGGAAGGAAGTGACGATATCGCGTCGCGCCAGTTCCGCGTTCAGCTGCGACACCCTGGGCGAGGGGATGGCCACGGTGGCCCCGCGGCGCTCGTCCGGCAGCGGAGTGACGCTGTGCCAGCCGATCTCCGCCAGTCCCTGCATGCACAGGCGAGTCAGCGCCTGCACGCGCGCACCGATCGCGGGCGCGCCCACCTGCAGCAACAGCTGCAGCCCCGCCTCGCTGGCGTAGCAGTTGACCACCGGCGGCGTGCCGGCTTCGAAGCGCCGTGCCGTGCGCGCCGGGTGGTTGCCGGTGATGTCCATGGCGGCGATATCTTCCTGCGCAAACCAGCCGGTATGCGTGGGCAGCAGCCCGGGCACCAGGCTGCCGCGTGCGTACAGAAAGCCGATACCGGCGGTTCCCAGCAGGTACTTGAGCATGCCGCCGGCGGCGAAGTCGACGTCCAGCGCCCGCACGTCGATGTCAAAGGAACCGACCGCCTGGTAGCAGTCCAGCAGCACCGGCACGCCGTGCGCATGCGCCAGGCGCACGATGCCCGGGATGTCGAGCTTCGCGCCGTTGCGGAAGCACACGTGCGTCACCGCCACCAGCGCGGTGCGCTCGTCGATGTGGGAGGCAAAATGCTGCGCGGGGATGTAGCCGTCGCGATCGCGCGGCACACGCACCACCTGCGCGCCCCGCGGCTGTTGCGCGTACCAGATCTGCGCGTTGGTGGGGAACTCGAAGTCGCTGATCACCACCTTGTTGCGCGGGCCACTGAAGTCGATGGCGGTGGCCAGGGCATTCAGGCCGGCCGACACCGATGCGGTCACGGCAATCTCGTCGGTCGCGGCATGCAGGAGCTGCGCCACCAGCGCGCGCACCGCTTCGTTCTTCATCACCCACATGTCCCAGTTGGCACCGACCAGCAGCCGGTCCTCGAGGTAGGCCTCGAACGCGGCGCGCACGCTGTCGGCAAGCGCGCAGTAGGAGCCGCTGTTGAGGTAAGTCTTGCGGGACAGGACCGGGAACTGGCGCCGCAGCGCCGCGAAGTCGGTGTTCATGGAATCACGTGCTGTGGCGGAACAGGGTGGCAAATTATATGCATTATCATATGATTCGCCAAATGAACCCCGTGGAACCGGTCACCGTGGCGCAGATCGGGGCCGCGCAGGCACGGCTTGCCTCCCTGCCGATGTGCTCAACGCTGCTGCGCACCAGCACCCCGGCGGGTGCGAGCCTGGCGCTGAAGCTGGAAAACCTGCAGCCGGTGGGCTCGTTCAAGATCCGCCCCATAGGCAGCGTGCTGCTGGCGCGGCCGCGGACGGCATTGGAGCGCGGCATCTGGACCGCCAGTTCCGGCAACAGTGCCGTGGGCGTCGCGTGGCTGGCGCGGCGGCTGGGACTTGCGGCCACGGCACTGGTGCCGCTGGATGCCCCGGCGGTCAAGCTCGAACGGCTGCGCAATCTCGGCGCGCGCATCGACATTCAGCCGGTCTGCGACTGGTGGCGCGCGATCGAGACGGGCACGGCGCCCGGGCAGCAGGGTCTGTATGTGGACGCGGTACGCGACCCGGACGCACTGGCCGGCGATGGCACCATCGGTCTCGAGGTGCTGCAGCAGGTGCCGGATGTGGAGGCGATCCTGGTGCCCTTTGGTGGCGGCGGGTTGGCCAGTGGCATTGCCTGCGCGGTGCGCGCGCTCAATCCGCGCGTGCGGATCGTCGTCTGCGAACTGGCGAGTGCGCAGCCCCTGGCAGCGGCGCGGCGCGCCGGCCATCCGGTCCAGGTTCCGCATGAGGCCGGCTTCGTCAGCGGCGTGGGCTACGGCACCGTGCTGCCGGAGATGTGGCCGCTGGTCAATTCGGTCATCGACGATGTCACGACCGTCTCACTGGCGGAGGTCGCCGCGGCGATTCGCTGGATGCTGCAGGAGCACCGGGTCGTCGCGGAGGGCGCCGGCGCGGTGGCGGTGGCGGCGGCGCTGTCCGGGCGGCTGCCGTACCGACGCATGTGCGCCATCGTGTCGGGCGGCAATCTCGATACGGCGGTGCTGACGGCGATCCTGGACGGCAAGAGCTACTGAGTCGGCGCGCTGCGCCGCCGCGCCAGCAGGTAGCCGACGCTCACCAGGGCAATCCACGGCACGCCGACCAGCCAGGAGACGTACCAGACTTCCCGGTCCAGTCCCATGGTCACCAGCAACGCGCACAGGATCGTAAGGCCCGCCAACTGCATCCACGGGAACAGCGGCATGCGCACCGGCAGGTCCTGCGCGCGGTGACGGCGGCGGAAGCTGAGGTGGCTGAGCAGGATGGAGATCCACACGAGCATGGCGCCGAACAGCGCCACGCCGAACAGGTAGTTGTAGGCGAGCGGTGTGAAGCGCGACAGCCCGGCTGCCAGCAGGATGCACAGTCCCGACAGTGCGATGGCGGCGATCGGTGTGCCGCGGCTGCTCACCCGCCCCAGGAAGCGTGGTGCGTAGCCGGCACGCGACAGTGAGAACAGCATGCGCGAGCACAGGTAGACGTTGGTGTTCATGCTCGACAGCGCTGCGCTCAGCACCACGAAGTTCATGATGCCCGCGGCAGCGCGCACACCGGAGTAGTCCAGCACCCGCACGAACGGGCTCTGCGTCACCACCGTCGCGCCGGTCTGGGTCCAGGGGACGAAGCTCACCACCACCGTCAGCGCCAGCACGTAGAACAGGAACAGGCGCGCCGCCATGCTGCGCAGGGCCGCGGGAATGGTGCGCACCGGGTCCTCGGCCTCGCCGGAGGTCACGGCGATCACTTCAATGCCGTTGAATGACAACACGCCGACGATCACCGCCATCCACAGCCCGTGCAGGCCGTGCGGCATGAATCCGCCCGGCAGGCCCGTCAGGTTGTGGAAGCCCACGCCGGGGCGACCGACGCCGATGATCGCCGCCAGTCCCAGCAGGATGAACAGGACAATGGCGACCACCTTGATGAGGGCGAACCAGTACTCGATGGTCCCGAAGTTGCTGACCGAGCGGGAGTTGAAATACAGCAGCACCGCGGCGAAGCCGAGCGACCACAGCCACACCGGGCTGCCCGGGAACCACCAGGTCATGTAGACGCCGGCGGCGACCGCCTCGGCGCCGATGGCGATCACCTGCGCCATCCAGTAGCTGTAGCGCACCACCATGCCGGCCCAGGGATTGAGATAGAGCTCCGCATAAGTGCCGAAGGAGCCCGCGGTCGGGTGCACCACGGCCATCTCCGACAGGCTGAAGACCATGCAGACCGCGACGAAGCCGGCGAGGGCGTAGCTGAGGATGACGGCCGGACCGGCGTAGCCGATCGCCATGCCGCTGCCCATGAACAGGCCGGTGCCGATGGCGCCACCCAGTCCGATCATGATCACCTGCGCGCGCGTCAGACCGCGGTGCAGCCCGGTTTCCCGCTGCTCGGCTTGCGAAGCATTCAAGATGGCGTGGTTCCCGTGGACGGCCGACTTATATGCCAAATCATATAACGCCCGCGGGCCGGTCGACATGACTTCAGCGCGCGCAGCCCCGATCCGGGCGCAGCACAACGGGCGCCGGCGACCCGCCAGTGCATCCTGCAAGGTGCGGTTCAGTTGAGAGGCATGCCCGGGGCCGGACTCGAACCGGCATGGCCTTGCGGCCGAGGGATTTTCTTACCCACTACAGCTTTCGCTGCTGAATCGTACGAATCACTGTCGGGATCATGCGATTCATTTGGAGTCTGGACTTTCTCTTTGCCGTCGCTGCAGTGTCGTGCGGGCACCGGGCATTAGGCAGGGGCCGTCAAGTCTCTACACTTTCCCCGGGGGAGGGCGGACCAGGAGGCCCCCGGGGCTTAGCTCGGGATTGCAGTCATCGCGGTGAGGCGATGGGGCTGGTTCCCCGAATTTGACCCCATTCACGCCGGCCGTTTCCGAACCGGGTGCTCAAAGTTATTCAAGTCCCTTGCGTCTACCAGTTTCGCCACCCGGGCATCGGGTGCGGCAGCATTGTAAGCCAGGTCCCCGCAAGGACGCACAGTGCGGGCGGCGGAGGGGGACCTGCCGGTCCCGCCGCCGCGCGGCGGGGCTGTGACCTTTTATATGGCACTAAGCCACTGAATTTGGGAGACTCGCCGGCCTCATGACCGACCCCGCGCTGGAAGTACACGATCTGCATCTGTGGCGCGGCGAGCATCACCTGCTGCGCGGTATCGGCTTCAGCCTGGCGTCCGGCCAGTTCCTGCGGCTGTCGGGCGCCAACGGGGCCGGCAAGACCAGCCTGTTACGCACGCTGTGTGGCCTGATCTGGCCGGAACAGGGCACGGTGCGCTGGCGCGGTGCCGACGTGCATTCGGACCTGCGGGCCTTTCACGCCGAGATGGTTTACCTGGGCCACGAGCCGCCGCTCAAGGCGGACCTGACAGCGCGGGAGAACCTGCGCTACTGGGTCGGCTTGCGTCGCGCGGTGACCTGCGCCGAGCTTGACCGGGCACTTACCCACATGGGCGTAATGGAATGCGGCGATCGGCCTGTGCGCCAGCTGTCCGCTGGTCAGCGGCGGCGGATCGCGCTCGCCGGATTGTCGCTGCTGCCCGTGGCGCTGTGGCTGCTGGACGAGCCCACCACCAATCTGGACGCCCAGGGCGAGGAACTCGTGGCGCAACTCATCGCCGGGCAGCTGGCCCGCGGCGCAGTGGTGGTGGCCGCGCTGCACCGCGACCTGCCGCAGACCCCCATGCAGGCCGTACGGCTGGAACTGGCAGCGTGAGTGCGGCGCACGCACCTGCTGTAGCGCCAACTGCGACAGTGTCACCCGCGGCGCTGACAGCGATCCGGCTGATCCTGCAGCGCGACCTGCGCGTGGCCTTCCGCCGCCCGGGACAGCTGCTGCAGCCGCTGGTGTTCTTCATCATGGTCACCCTGTTGTTTCCCCTGGGGGTATCGCCGGAGCTGTCGCGGCTGCGAGAGATCGCCGCCGGCGTACTGTGGGCCGCGGCGCTGCTGGCGTCGCTCCTGGCACTGGAGTTCCTGTTCCGCGAAGATGCCCACGATGGCACGCTGGAACAGCAGGTGCTTTCGGGTCAGTCGCTGACCGCGGCGATCTTTGCCAAGACACTGGCGCACTGGCTGCTGACCGGGCTGCCGCTGGCGCTGGTGACGCCGCTGGCTGCCGCATCCCTGGGGGCGCCGAGTGCATCCTGGGCGGGGATCGTCGTGGCGGTGCTGCTGGGCACGGCCGCACTCAGCCTCATTGGTTCGATCGGTGCGGCGCTGACACTCGGAGTACGCCGCGGCAGCCTGCTGCTGCCCCTGCTGGTGCTGCCGCTGTCACTGCCGGTGCTGATCTTCGGTGCGCGTGCGACCCAGCTGGCCATCGCCGGGGCGCCTTACCTGGCGCCGCTGCAACTGCTGGCGGCGCTGGCGGTGCTGGGCGTGACCCTGGCGCCGCTGGCGGCGGCGGCGGCCGTGCGCGTCAGTCTGGAGTAGTCTTACTTATATATACCCATGGCCTGGACCTGGTTTCATCGTCTCGGTTCGCCTCCATACGTCTACGCGCTGTGCGCGCGCCTGACGCCATGGCTGGCGTGGCCCGCAGCGCTGCTCATTGCCGGCGGCCTGTACGCTGGACTGGTACTGGCCCCGCCGGACTACCAGCAGGGCGAGGGATTTCGCATCATTTACGTTCACGCCCCCAGTGCCTGGATGTCCCTCATGGTGTACACGGTGATGGCGTTGGCGGCGGCCACCGGCCTGGTCTGGCGCATCAAGGTGGCGCACGCGGTCGCGGCCGCCTGTGCGCCGATTGGCGCCTCCTTCACCTTCGCAGCCCTGGTGACCGGCTCGCTGTGGGGTGCGCCGATGTGGGGGACGTTCTGGGAGTGGGATCCGCGTCTGACTTCGGAGCTGGTGTTGCTGCTGCTATACCTGGGTTACCTGGGATTGCGCTCCGCGATCGACGATCCGCAGCGCGCCGACCGCGCCAGCGCGGTACTGGCGGTGGTGGGTGTGGTCAACGTGCCGATCATTCACTACTCGGTCGTGTGGTGGAACTCGCTGCACCAGGCCGCGAGCGTGATGCGCATCGGTAAACCCGCAATGCCACCGGCAATGCTGCTGCCGCTACTGGCAGTGCTGGCGGGCTTCACGTTACTGTTCGCAGCCTTGCTGCTGGTGCGCGTGCGCGGGGAGATCCTCGAGCGCGAGCGCGGCGCGCGCTGGGTTGCGCAGGAGCTGGCACAGTCATGAGCGCGTTCATTCACATGGGGGGTTATGCAGCCTACGTCTGGCCGGCGTACGCGGTGACCCTGGCCGTGATTGCCCTCAACATCATCGGCGCGCGCCGCCTGCTGCGCCGCTCCATCGCGCGGGCGCGCCGCAGGCTGGCGGTCGCGGGTGAGGGCGCACGATGACACCCACGCGCCGCCGCCGCCTGTACCTGGTGCTGGGCATCCTGGCGGGGGCGAGTCTGGCCGCAGCGCTGGCATTCAGCGCCTTCCGCAAGGACGTCACTTTCTTCCACACTCCCAGCGAAATCGCCGCCGGCAAGGTGCAGTCGGGACAGTCGTTCCGGCTCGGCGGGATGGTCAAGACGGGCAGCTTCGCGCGTGCACCCGGCAGTATCGAGTCGCATTTCGTGGTCACCGACTTTGCGCACGAGGTGCCGGTCAGTTACGCGAAGGTGCTGCCCGACCTGTTCCGCGAGGGCGCCGGGGTCGTCGCCCACGGTCACATGGATGCCCGCGGGACCTTCGTCGCCGACGAGGTGCTGGCGAAGCACGACGAGAAATACATGCCACCCGCCGTGGCGCGCTCGCTGCAGCACGGCGAGGCGCGCACCGGCCTCAAGAGTGGAGGCAGCTGATGTTGCCTGAACTGGGACTGTTCGCCCTGATCCTGGCGCTGCTGCTGGCGGCGCTGCAGGCCTTCTTCGGCATCGCAGGTCCGGCGCTGGGCCGCGATCGCTGGCTGGCGGCACTGCCGATGGCGGTGGCGGGCCAGGCGGTGATGGTGGCCACCGCGGTCGGCTGCCTGGTGGCTGCGTTCGTCGGCAATGATTTCTCGGTGCGTTATGTGGCGGAGAATTCCAACACCGCACTGCCGCTGTTCTACCGCGTCACGGCGCTGTGGGGCGCGCACGAAGGCTCGCTGCTGCTGTGGATCCTGTTGCTGGCGCTGTGGACCGTGGCGGTGGCCGCCTCCGCCACCCGCCTGCCGCCGCGTTTCGCGGCGCGGGTGCTGGGTGTGCTGGGACTGATCAGCGCCGGCTTCCTGCTGTTCACGCTGGCCACTTCCAATCCCTTCCTGCGGCTCGATCCGGCGGCGCCGGATGGCCGCGACCTCAACCCGATCCTGCAGGACCCGGGACTGGCCGTGCATCCGCCGATCCTGTACACCGGTTATGTCGGCTTCGCGGTGGCCTTCGCCTTCGCCTGCGCCGCCATGATCGAGGGCCGGATGGACCAGCAATGGGCGCGCTGGACGCGCCCCTGGACCACGTTGGCTTGGGCCTTCCTGACCTGTGGTATTGCGCTGGGAAGTTTCTGGGCCTACTACGAACTCGGCTGGGGTGGCTACTGGTTCTGGGACCCGGTCGAGAATGCCTCGTTCATGCCGTGGCTGGCGGGAACGGCGTTGATCCACTCCCTGGCGGTGACCGACAAGCGCGGCCTGTTCAAGAGCTGGACGCTGTTGCTGGCGATCCTCGCGTTCTCGCTGAGTATGCTGGGCACCTTCCTGGTCCGCTCCGGAGTGCTGGTGTCGGTGCATTCCTTCGCCGCCGACCCCAGCCGTGGCATCTTCATCCTGGGTTTCCTGATCCTGACCATCGGCAGCGCGCTGACGCTGTACGCCTGGCGCGCGCCGCTGCTGAAGTCCGGCGCGGGCTTCGAGTTCACGGCGCGCGAGGCCTTCCTGCTGTTCAACAACCTGCTGCTGGTGACCGCGGCCGCCACGGTGTTTGCCGGCACCCTGGCGCCGCTGATTGCCGACACCCTGGGTCTGGGGACGCTGTCGGTGGGTCCGCCGTACTTCAACCCGACTTTCATGGTATCGATGCTGCCGCTGCTGGCGCTGCTGCCGGTAGGGGTGCACGCCGCCTGGAAGCGCGGACACCTCGGTGAGAAGGCGCGCCTGCTGTTGTACACGCTGGCCGCAGCGCTGGTGCTGGCGTGCGGGTTCGTCTTCGGACTGTATCGCGGCGGCCGCGTGCTGACGGTCATCGGCCTGACACTGGGGATCTGGATCATCGCCAGTTCGCTCATCGAGCCACTGCAGCGCTGGCGACGCGGACTGTCGCTGTCGCGCGCGGTGCTGGGCATGAGCGTGGCGCACATCGGGATCGGGCTGCTGGCCATTGCGCTGACGACCGTACAGTCGTACACGACCGAGCGTGACGTGGCACTGGCGCCCGGCGGCAGCAGTGCAGTTGGCGGCTACGAGTTCCGCCTCGAACAGTTGCAGCCGGTGGAGGGCGCCAACTTCAGCGGCGTGCAAGCCACCGTGACCGTGCTGCGTAACGGGCAGGCGGTAGCTGTCATGAATCCGCAGAAGCGCCGTTTCTGGGTGCAGCAGCAGGTGACCAGCGAGACTTCGATCCGCATGCTGCGCGGGGCCAACGTCCTCATTGCACTGGGGGACGACCTGGGGCAGGGGCGCTGGAGTCTGCGTATCCAGATACGGCCGCTGGTGAGCCTGATCTGGCTGGCAGCGCTGGTCATGGCCATCGGCGCCGTACTGGCTGCGGCAGACCGGCGCTATCGCACGGCGCGCGCAGCTGCCGGGGCGCCGCTGCCGGCGGCCGCGCAGGAGGTGGCGTGAACCGCTTTCTGCTGCCGTTGGGCGTTTTCGCGCTGCTGGCGGTGGTGCTGGCGGTGGGCATCCGGCATTCGCCGGACAAGGGACTCATCCGCTCGCCGCTGATCGGCAAGCCGGCGCCGCAATTCTCGCTGCCGGACCTGCAGGACCCGGCGCGTACTGTGCAATCCGCCGCGCTGCAAGGGCGCTGGTACCTGCTGAATGTCTGGGGTACCTGGTGCGCGGCGTGCCGTGCCGAACATGAAGCACTCCTGTCGATCGCGCACGGCAGGCAGATCGGCATCATCGGCCTGAACTGGCGCGACACCGACGCGGACGCGCGCCAGTGGCTCAAGCAGCTGGGAGATCCCTACGAACACGTCGCCGTGGACCGCGACGGCCGCACCGCCATCGACTGGGGCGTATATGGGGCGCCGGAGACCTTCCTGGTCAACCCGCGGGGTATCGTGGTCTACAAGCACATCGGTGAGCTGACCACGCAAACCTTCAACGCCGAGATCCTGCCGCGGGTGCGGGGCGGGCAAGGAAGTTAGTGTTGGCACAGGCTACTTTCAAACGCGCCGCCTGCTTCGTCACGATCCTGATGATCTGCTGGCATACCAGCCTCGCCGTCGATCCTGTGGAACTCTCCGATCCCGCGCTGCAGGCACGCTACGTGGCGCTCACGCATGAACTGCGGTGCATGCAATGCCAGAACGAATCCATAGCCGACTCGCCGGTCGATCTCGCCGGGGATCTGCGCCGGCAGGTGCGCGAACTGCTGCAGGCCGGGAAATCGGATGACGAAATCCGCGACTGGATGTCGGCACGCTATGGCGACTTCATCCTGTTTCGTCCCCGCCACTCGTGGCGCAACGCCTGGCTGTGGGGCACGCCTGCCGCGCTGCTGGTGCTCGGCGCCCTGGTGGTGGTGCGTATCATCCGTCAGCGCGCGGCGCTGGTGGCCGGCGACACCGCGCCGGTGGACGAATCCTGATGCTGTTCTTCGTCCTGCTCGCCGCGGCACTACTGGCAGCCGCGGTGACAGCACTCGCCGTGCCACTGCTGAGGCGCACAGGCGCGACAGCGGCGCCGGCCGCGGTCACCGCGCTGTCCATTACCGCGGTGCTGGGCGCCGGTTCGGTCCTGCTGTACCTGCTGTGGAGCAACTGGCACTGGCAGGGAACGCCGGCCGCCGACTCGCCACAGAACATGGTGTCACGGCTGGCGCGGCGCCTGGAGCGCAAGCCCGATGATCTGGCCGGCTGGCTGATGCTCGGCAGGTCGTACCTCGTCCTGCAGGAGTACCCGCTGGCGGTACGCGCCTTTGAACGTGCCGACCAGTTAGGTGGCGGCCGCAACGCCGAGGCGCTGCTGGGCGAGGCCGAGGGACTTGCCGCCCAGGACCCTGCGCAGCTCGACGGGCGCGCCGGAGAGCTGATCGATCGTGCGCTGCAACTGAGCCCGGATTCCGGGCGAGCCGTGTTCTTCGGCGCCACCCTTGCGGAACGGCGCGGAGACCTGGCGCTGGCACGCCAACGCTTCGCACGGCTGTTGCAGATGAACCCGCCGGACAGCATCCGCCCGATCCTGGAGCAGCAGGTCGAGGGCCTGGATAGCAGGCTGGCCGCGAAGGCAGGTGGCGCTGCCGCGGGGCCCGCCGGGGTGGCGGCCCCCGTCGCGGCACCGGCGGGTCCGGACCACAGTACGGACAGCGCAACCCAGGTCAGAATCACCGTGAGCCTGGCGCCGGGGGTCGCGGCTAGCCTCGGCAATGCGCCCCTGTTCGTATTCGCCCGCAACCCCGGGCAGCCAGGTCCCCCGTTGGCGGTGAAACGCCTGCCCAGCCAATTTCCGCAGAGCGTGATCTTGAGCGCAGCCGATGCCATGGTGCCGGGCCGTGCGCTGGTGGCGGGCCAGCGGGTGCAGATCGTGGCCCGCATTGCCCGTGGCGGCGGGCCGGTTGCCGCACGCGGCGACCCCTTCGGGGAGCTGACTGCCACCGTCGGTGACGCAACGGCACTGCCGCTGGTGATCGACCGGATTACCCCCTGATCGCATCAGGCGTATGCTGTGGCTGAGCGGGCCCTCCGCGGCCCGCATCGCGGAGGGCAGCATGGCTCAGACAACCCGCAGCGTGGCGCCTCAGACTCATCGCAGCCAGGCTCCTCAGGCAGCGCCGCTCATGGCGCAACAGGCACCGCGTGGTTTTGCATCGATGAATGCAGAGCGCCAGAGGCAGATCGCCAGTCTCGGTGGCAAGGCCGTTCCACACGAGAAGCGCAGCTTCTTCCTTAATCGCCAGCTGGCCGTGGAAGCCGGCCGTAAGGGCGGTCAGAGTGTGCCCGGGCCCAAGCGCAGCTTCTCCCAGAACCACGACCTCGCCGTCACCGCCGGCCGCAAGGGCGGCCACAGTGTGCCGGAGGACAAGCGCGCGTTCTTCCAACACCGCGATCTCGCCGCAGCCGCCGGCCGCAAGGGCGGGCACGCGGGCCACGGCGGCACACACCGCGGCTGAGCCCGTCCTCTCACGCCCGCAGTGTCACAAACCACGCCCCCGTGGCGATCATCAGCACGCCCAGCCAGTTGACCGGGCCCAGCTTCTCGCCGAGAAAACCCCAGCCGAAGATCGCCACCAGCACAACACTGAGTTTGTCCAGCGGCGCCACGCGTACCGCGTCGCCGAGGTGCAGCGCGCGGAAGTAACACCACCACGACGCCCCGGTGGCCAGGCCCGACAGCACCAGGAACAGCCAGGTGCGTCCCGATGCACTCGTGACGGCCGTGAACTGGTGTGTGCCGACGACGATGGCCAGCATCAGCAGCAGGACCACCGCGGTACGGATCAGGGTGGCGGCATCCGGATTGATCTGCGCCACGCCAACCTTGGCGAAGATCGCCGTCAGCGCCGCGAATGCGGCGGCCATGAGTGCCCACACCTGCCAGGAAGCCATTGCCGGATCTCCTTGAGCCTGCCCGCCGTCGCGGCCGGTCGCGGGAGTGAATCGTAGCCGCTTCCCCGGTGTCGGGGTGCACCCGGTCCATATCTGTTAAGATATTGGCGGTAGTCGAAGTGATGTCTGCCAAAATTGCACCGTGGGTCTTGGCAGGGCCCAGCCGCCAAAAGTCACGCCTTTTGGCGGCGGTAGTCGAAGTGACGTCTGCTGAAATTGCCGCAGGCAATTTCAGCCAATTGAACTAGGGGAGCCCCGGTGAGGAGGGGGCTGAGAGGCCGGCAAGTCCGCGATGGCGGGCGCCCCGGTGACCCTTGAACCTGATCCAGTGAAATGCTGGCGTAGGAAAGTTCGCTTCCCATCGCGCATTCATTGGATTTTCTGCACCGGCAGGAGTCTAACGTCCGCATGAACGCGCAACTTCTCAATGTCGTTTCTGAAGGGTTCCCGGCGTCACGCAAGGTCTATCGGGGCGGCACACTGCACGCAGACCTGCGGGTGCCGATGCGGGAGATCTCGCTGCACCCCTCATCCGGCGAACCGCCGCTCACGGTCTACGACAGCTCCGGGCCCTACACCGACCCGGCGGTGGACATCAACATCGACGCGGGACTTGCCCGCCTGCGGGCGCCCTGGATTGCGGCGCGCGCCGATACGGAAGGCTATCCCGGGCGGCGTGTGCAGCTTCAGGACAACGGACTTGCCGAAGGCGCAAAAGGAGCACCCGAGTTCCCGGTACGGCGCGCGCCGTTGCGGGCCCGGGCCGGCATGGCGGTCACCCAGCTCGCCTACGCACGCGCCGGGATCGTCACCCCGGAGATGGAATACGTCGCCATCCGCGAGAACCTGGGGCGCGAGCGCGCTGCCGCCGGCGCACGCGACGGCAACTCGTGGGGGGCTGCCATCCCCGAGTACGTGACGGCGGAATTCGTGCGTGCCGAGATCGCAGCGGGGCGCGCGATCCTGCCGGCGAACATCAATCACCCCGAGTCCGAGCCGATGATCATCGGCCGCAACTTCCTGGTGAAGATCAACGCCAACATCGGCAACTCGGCGGTCACCTCCACCACCGCGCAGGAGGTCGACAAGCTGGTATGGGCGATCCGCTGGGGCGCCGATACCGTGATGGACCTGTCCACGGGGCGCAATATCCACACCATCCGCGAGTGGATCCTGCGCAATGCACCGGTTCCGATCGGCACGGTGCCGATCTACCAGGCGCTGGAGAAGGTCGGCGGGGTGGCCGAGGAGCTGACCTGGGAGATCTTCCGCGACACACTGATCGAGCAGGCGGAGCAGGGGGTCGATTACTTCACCATCCATGCCGGCGTGCGCCTGCCCTATGTTCCGCTGACGGTCAATCGCGTCACAGGGATCGTTTCGCGCGGCGGCTCCATCATGGCCAAGTGGTGCCTGGCGCACCACCGCGAGAGCTTCCTCTATGAACACTTCCAGGAGATCTGCGAGATCTGCCGCAGCTACGACGTCAGCTTCTCCCTCGGCGACGGCCTGCGGCCCGGCTGCATTGCCGACGCCAACGACGCGGCGCAGTTCGCCGAACTGGAAACGCTCGGCGAGCTGACACAGGTGGCATGGCAGCACGACTGCCAGGTCATGATCGAGGGGCCCGGTCATGTGCCGATGCACAAGATCAAGGCGAACATGGACAAGCAGCTCGCCACCTGCGGCGAGGCGCCGTTCTATACCCTGGGGCCGCTGACGACCGATATCGCTCCCGGCTACGACCACATCACCTCGGCAATCGGCGCGGCGATGATCGGCTGGTTCGGCACCGCCATGCTGTGCTACGTCACGCCCAAGGAGCACCTGGGGCTGCCGGACCGCAATGACGTCAAGGTCGGTGTGATCACCTACAAGATCGCCGCCCACGCCGCGGACCTCGCCAAGGGGCACCCGGGGGCGCGCGAGCGCGACGACGCACTGTCGCGGGCCCGCTTCGACTTCCGCTGGCAGGATCAGTTCAACCTGTCGCTCGACCCGGATACCGCTTGCGCGTTCCACGATGCCACCCTGCCGAAGGAGGGGCACAAGGTTGCGCACTTCTGTTCCATGTGCGGGCCGAAGTTCTGTTCCATGCGCATCTCCCACGAAGTACGCGCTGAAGCCCGCAGCCAGGGCATGCAGGAGATGTCGGACAAGTTCCGCGCCGCGGGCGCGGAACTCTACGTGCCGGTGCCGCAGGTGAGGGGCAGCTGAGGATGCGCGTCGCGATCCTGGGTGCTGGTGTTGCGGGGCTTGCCTGCGCGCTCGAGTTTGCCAGGCGCGCAGTCGACGTGGTGGTGCTCGAGCGCGCCGCCGAGGGCAGTGCACCCCGGCCACAACAGTGTTCCTGGTTTGCCGGGGGCATGCTCGCGCCGTGGTGCGAGCGCGAGAGTTGCGGGGAACGGGTGGCGCTGCTGGGCGCGGAGGGCCTGTCGTGGTGGCAGGAGCACTTCCCCGGCACCGCGTTGCGCGGCACGCTGGTGGTAGCGCACGCGCGCGATACCGCGGAGCTGGTGCAGTTTGCGCGCCGCACCCGTAACTACCGGCGCGTGGATGCACCAGCCATCGCGGCGCTGGAGCCGCAACTGGCGCAGCGCTTTGCCGCCGGCCTGTACTTCCCCGACGAGGGCCACCTGGATCCGCGCGCGGCCTGCGACGTCCTGCGGCGGCGGCTGCGGGAGCTGGGCGTGACGCTGTCGTTCGGCGCCAGCCCGTCCTCCGCGCAGTTGTCCGGACGGGTGCTGGTGGACTGCACCGGGCTTGCGGCGCGCACGACACTCGGCGACCTGCGTGGCGTCAAGGGCGAAATGCTGATCCTGCGTCCACGTGAGCCGCTGATCACCCGCCCGGTACGTGTGTTGCATCCGCGCATGCCGGTGTACGTCGTGCCCCGTGCCGATGGCACCTGCATGGTGGGGGCCACGATGATCGAGAGCGATGACACCAGCGTGAGCGCGCGCTCGGTGCTGGAACTGCTTTCGGCTGCCTACGCCGTACACCCGGCATTCGGTGAAGCCGGGCTGCTGGAAGTGGGCGCGGCGGCACGCCCGGCGTTCCCCGACAACCAGCCGCGCCTGCGCTGGCGCGATGGCACCCTGTACGTCAATGGACTGTACCGGCATGGCTTCCTGCTGGCCCCATCGTTGGCGCGGCGGGCGGTGCAGGCGGTGTTGGAAGGCACTTACTTCCCGGAGGTGATGGATGAAGACGACCCGAGTCCTCGTCAACGGCGCCTGGCGTGAAACCGGGGCCGCCGACCTGGGTGCGGCCCTGTGTGATTTCGGTTACGGCGATAGCATCGTGAGCACGGCGGTCAACGGCGAGTTCGTGGCCGCCACGGCCCGCACGCGCACGCCGGTCACCGAGGGCGATCGTATCGAGGTCCTGGCTCCCATGCAGGGCGGATGATGCTCACCGTCTACGGCGTCGAGTTGCGCTCGCGCCTGCTGCTGGGTACGGCGCGTTATCCGTCTCCGGCAGTGCTGAGTGCCGCGGTGCGCGCCAGTGGCGCACAGGTCGTTACCGTGGCGCTGCGGCGCGAGTCGGGCGCCGAGCGCGCCGGGCAGAGCTTCTGGGCCCTGATCCGCGACCTCGGTGTGCGCGTGCTGCCCAACACCGCCGGTTGCCATACGGCACGCGAGGCGGTTACGACTGCCCTGATGGCGCGCGAGGTGTTCGGAACACCCTGGATCAAGCTGGAAGTCATTGGAGAGGATGACACACTGCAGCCGGATGTCTTTGGCCTGGTCGAGGCCGCAGCCACCCTGGTTGCCCAGGGATTCGAAGTGTTCCCCTATACCACCGAGGACCTGGTGGTCGCCGAGCGGCTGCTGGCGGCGGGTTGCCGGGTGCTGATGCCCTGGGGTGCGCCCATCGGCTCGGGTCGCGGCCTGAACAATCCCCACGGCCTGGCGGCGCTGCGGGCGCACTTTCCCGAGGTGCCGATGATCATCGACGCAGGTCTCGGCGTGCCCTCGCACGCAGCGCGGGTGATGGAAATGGGCTTCGATGCCGTGCTGCTCAACACCGCGGTGGCGCAGGCCGGCGACCCGGTGCGCATGGCGGCCGCATTCGCCCAGGCGGTGGAGGCGGGGCAGGCCGCACGTGCCGCGGGACCCATCGAGCCGCGCGATCTCGCCACGCCCTCGACGCCGCTGCCGGGGACGGCGTTTCGCGGCTGATGCGCCTGCCGGCGGTCTACCCGATTGTCGACAGCGCCGCGTGGGTAGAGCGGCTGGTGCCACTGGGTGTGCGGCTGGTGCAACTGCGCATCAAGGAGTGGCCACCCGCAGCGGTAGCGGCGGAAATCCGCCGCGCACAGACCTGTTGCAAGGCCGCCGGGGCGCAGCTCGTGGTCAACGACTACTGGCAGCTGGCGCTGGACTGCGGCTGCGACTTCGTGCACCTGGGCCAGGGTGACCTCGACGGCGCGGACATCGGCGCCCTGCGACGCGCTGGCGTGCGCCTCGGCATCAGCACCCATGATTCGTCCGAGCTGCAGCGGGCTTTGGATCTCGCGCCCGACTACGTGGCGCTCGGACCCATTTATCCCACGCTGCTGAAGGTGATGCCCTGGCCTGCGCAGGGACTGGATCGTATCGGGGAATGGAAGCGCCGTATCGGCGCGTTGCCGCTGGTCGCCATCGGCGGGCTGACGCTGGAGCGCCTGCCGGGCGTATTCGCCGCCGGCGCGGATGTGGCCGCGGTGGTGACTGACATCGTGCGGGCGGCGCAACCGGAAGTGCGGGCGCGCGAGTGGCTGCGGGTGGCGGCGGCAGCCTGACGCAGCGGAGGAGTGAGTCATGAGCGGGCGTTACGAGCGTCAGAGCGTGTTGGCCGAGGTGGGGGCGGTCGGACAGCAGCGGCTGCAGCAGGCGAGTGTCGCCGTGGTCGGCGCCGGGGGCCTGGGCTGCGTGGTGCTGCCGTATCTTGCGGCCGCCGGGGTCGGGCGCCTGGTGGTGGTCGATCACGACCGCGTGGAGGAATCGAACCTGCATCGTCAGCCGCTGTACCGCATGAGCGACATCGGCGAGCTGAAGGTTCAGGCAGCGCGCCGCGCGCTGCTGGCCCTCAACCCGCTGGTGCGGGTGGACGTCCGCGAGCAGCGGCTCACGGCCGCAAACGCGGTGCAGCTGGTGTTGCCCGCCGACGTGGTGATCGACGCCGCGGACAGCTTCGCCGTGACCTACATCCTCAGCGATGCCTGCGCACGGACCCGAACCCCGCTGGTGAGTGCCTCCGTGGTGGGACTCGCCGGCTACGTGGGGGCGTTCTGCGGCACGGGTCCCAGCTACCGTGCGGTGTTCCCGGACATGCCACGCAGCGCCGGTTCGTGCGCCCAGTCGGGCGTCCTGGGCACCGCCGTGGCCGTGATCGGGGCCTTGCAGGCCCACCTGACCCTCGGCCTGCTGCTGGACTGGCAGCCCGGCTTTCTCGGCCGGATGCTGTCGCTGGACCTGCGCAGCCTGCACGTCGGCGGATTCTCGTTCGCCAATGCCAGCGAGGCTCCGGGTTCGCCGCTCGCCTTCATCGCCCCGTCGGAAGTCTCGGTGACCGATATCGTCATCGACCTGCGCAGCCGGGAGGAGACGCCGGTGTCACCCTTCCCGGCGGCCCTGCGCGTAGCGGTGGAGGAACTGGAGGGCGCGCGCCTCACCCTGCCCGCCGCCCCAAGGGTGGTACTGTGCTGCCGTAGCGGCGTGCGCGCCTGGCGGGCTGCACGCGCACTGCAGTCGCAGGGGCATCGCAACGTGGCCGTGATCGCACTCGGCGAGTGAGTTGCGTACTGGTCATCGCCGGTGTGGATTCCAGCGGCGGGGCCGGGCTGGTGCGTGATGTCGCGACGCTGAGCGCCCTGGGCTTGCGCGCGGTGTGCGCCGTCACCGCCGTCACGGTACAGACCGACACCCGCTTCATCGCCACGCACGCCATGACAGCGCAGGCCGTGGCGGCGCAGATCGAGGCCGCCAGCGGCCGTTATGCCGCGGTCAAGATCGGCATGCTGGCGCAGGCGGCAATCGTGGAAGCGGTGGCCGCCAGCGTGCCGCCACGCGAGCGCTGCCCGGTGGTCGTCGATCCCGTGCTGGCCTCCTCATCCGGTGGCAGCCTGCTGGAAGCCGCTGGTGTGCGCGTGTTGCTGGAGCGGCTGCTACCCAACACCACGGTGCTGACTCCCAACATTCCCGAGGCGGCGCTGCTGCTCGGCGCGGCGCCGGCGCAGGACGAGGTGGCCCTGGTCGCGCAGGCACGCGCCCTGCTGCAACTGGGGCCGGAGGCGGTGCTGATCAAGGGCGGCCACGGCACGGGCGAGCGCTGCCGCGATCTCCTGCTGCACGCCGATGCCGCGCCGTACTGGTTTGATGGCAGGCGCCTCGGCGCGCAGGCGCGCGGCACCGGCTGCGCGCTCGCCAGCGCCATCGCAGCGGGACTGGCGGCGCGGCAGCCGCTGGTGGAGGCGGTGCGGCGCGCCAGGGATCATGTGAGAGGGCTGCTCGGTCCGGCAGCGTGAGCGTCAACGCAGCTTCCGCTATGATGCAGCAATGCCGCAAGACTCGAACAGCAGCGAACTGAAGGCCATCGCGCACCGCGCGATGCTCGACAACGGCCTGCAGCCGGACCTGCCGGCGGATGCCGCCGCCGAGCTGCGCACCATCAAAGCGCCGGCGCTGGATGGCGGCAGCGCGGTGCGCGACCAGCGCGCGCTGCTGTGGTGTTCGATCGACAACGATGACTCACGCGACCTCGATCAGCTGTCCGTGTCACAACCGGCAGCCGACGGCGCGACGCGCATCCTGGTGTCCGTGGCGGACGTCGATGCGCTGGTCAGGCTCGGGTCACCGCTCGACAACGCCGCCGCCGTCAATACCACTTCGGTCTATACCGCGGCGCAGATATTCCCGATGCTGCCGGAGGCCCTGTCGACAGACCTGACCTCGCTCGCGGACGGCCAGGAGCGCCTCAGCGTCGTGATCGACATGACGGTGACTGCCGATGGCCAGATCGGCGCCTCGGAGATCTACCGCGCGCGGGTCATCAACCGCGCCAAGCTTGCCTACAACAGCGTCGCCGCCTGGCTGGACGGCAAAGGGCCCGCGCCGGCGCCCGTGGTGGCGGTCAAGGGCATGGATGAGCAGTTGCGGATCCAGGACCGCGTCGCGCAGACGCTGAAGCGCGTGCGCAAGGACCAGGGAACGCTGACACTGCTTACCATCGAGGCGCAGGCCGTCTATGACGGTGGTCAGCTCGCGGACCTGCGGGCCGACGAGGACAATCGCGCCAAGGAACTGATCGAGTACTTCATGATCGCAGCCAACGGCGTGGTGGCGCGTTTCCTGGAGGCACGCAAGTCGCCGTCGCTGCGGCGTGTGTTGCGCGCACCGCAGCGCTGGCCGCGGATCGTGGAGCTGGCGCGTACGCTCGGGGAAACACTGCCCGCGGTGGCGGACGCGAAGGCGCTGAGCGGCTTCCTGATCAGGCGCCAGCAGGCCGCACCGGCGCAGTTTGCCGACCTGTCGCTCGCGGTCGTCAAGCTGCTGGGGGCCGCTGAGTACGCACTGAAGCTTCCGGGGCAAGCGGCCGAGGGACATTTTGGCCTGGCCGTCAGCGACTACACCCATTCCACTGCGCCCAATCGCCGCTACCCCGACGTCATCACGCAACGCCTGCTCAAGGCCGCACTCGCCGGCGCGACGGTGCCGTACAACGCGGAGGATCTGCGCTCGCTCGCCGCCCACTGTACGGTGCAGGAGGGGAATGCCCAGAAGGTCGAGCGGCTGGTGCGCAAGAGCGCGGCAGCACAGCTGCTGCAGACACGCATCGGGCAGCAATTCCACGGCGTCGTGACCGGCGCGTCGGAAAAAGGCACGTGGGTGCGCATCATGCATCCGGTGGCGGATGGGAAAGTGGTGCGTGGCTTCGAGGGCCTGGATGTGGGGGATGCGGTGCAGGTGAAGCTGCTGGATACCAACGTACAGCGCGGTTTCATCGACTTCGCCCGGGTGACGGGCTGACAGCACAGGGCCGCGGACCCGCGGCTCGCCGGCCGCTTCGCCTCAAGCGGAACGGCCGATGTAAGATCCACCCCGGGGCTTTCAAACAATCAGGGGACGGGTCTCATGCCACTTTCCAAGCGTGTTTTGGCGGAGTTCAGGGGATAGCCGCCGCCGCCGTGCTGTACTTCATCGCCAGCGGCAAGGCCGGCTTCGACCTCGCCAGCGGGGGGCTGGCGGCCAACGGCTACGCGGAGCACTCCCCCGGCGGATACTCGCTCCCCGCTGCCTTCGTGTGTGATCCACCTGATCAGCATCCCGGTGACCAACACCTCGGTCAACCCGGCGCGCAGCACCGGTCCGGCGCTGATTGTCGGCGGCTGGGCCTTGTCACAGCTGTGGCTGTTCTGGGTTGCGCCGCTCCTGGGTGCGGGCCTCGGCGGCGCCGCCTACCGCGCGCTGGCCGGCAATAGCCCGGAGCGTTGATCCCACTTGATAAGTGAGGTGCGGGCCCGGTTGCGCTGGGCGCTCAGCTCCCGGTATCGCGCCAGTCGCCGCCGAGGGCCTGCAGAAGCAGTACGGTGGCGTTCGCCTGGCGGGTGCGGATCTCGGCGGCGGCAAGCTGCGCCGATAGCGCAGCGTTCTCGGTGCTGACCACTTCCAGGTAGGTCACGATGCCGCCCTGGTAGCGCAGCGTGGCCTGGTGGAGGGCGCCCTGGGCCGCGGCAACGGCAGCCGCCTGGGTCGTCGCCTCGCGTTGCAGCTGGCGCAGCGCCGCGAGGCTGTCCTCGACCTCCTGGTACGCGGTGAGCACGGTGCCGCGGTAGTTGGCCACCTGTTCCTCGTAAGCGGCGCGCGCGGCGGCTGATTGCGCCGCATGGCGGCCCCAGTCGAACACGGTCAGCAGGGCCGTGGGTCCGAGCGACCAGAAGCGGCTGGGCGCGGTGATCCAGTTCGAGGATTGCGTGCTCTCGTAGCCGGCGGCGCCCTGCAGGCTGAACAGCGGGAACCAGGCGGCGCGCGCCACGCCGATCGCCGCGTTGGCTGCGGCCACCCGCCGCTCGGCCGCGGCTACGTCGGGGCGACGCTCCAGCAGTTGCGACGGCATTTGCGGCCGTGGGGCCGGGAGTTCGCCGGGCGCCTGCGCCGCGGTGCGCGGCGGCAGCGTGAACGTGGAGGGCAGGCGCCCGATGAGCACTGAGATGGCGTGCTCGTCCTGCGCGCGTCGCAGCCGCACGTCCTCCGCCTGGGTACGGGCGTTGTCGACCTGCAGCTGCGCCTGCTGCACGTCTGCGAGGGCGGCAGCGCCGCCCTGGTACAGGTTGCGGGTCAGGGTCAGGGCGTGCTCGTAGTCGCCGACCGTGCGATCGAGCAGCGCCTGCTCCTCGTCCAGACCGCGCAGGGTGAAGTAGGTGGTGGCGAGCTGCGCGTGGGTGGCAAGATCCAGCGCCGCAAGGTCGCCCGCGCTGGCCTGCTCGCTCGCGTGCGCTGCGGCGACGGTGTTGCGCACACGCCCGAACACATCCAGTTCCCAGGACACCGCGGCACCGGTGGTGAAGGTGTTGCCCGTCGCTGGTCGCCCGGGGTTATAGACAGCGGAGTTGAGCGAGGCCTCACCGCGGGTTGCGCTCGCCTGGGCCGACAGGTCTGGGAACCAGGAGGCCCGGGCGGAGCGCGTCTGGGCGCGCGCCTGCTCGAGACGGGCGAAGGCGGCCTTCAGTCCCTGGTTGGATGCGCCGACCTGTTCCTCCAGGCGGTCGAGGTCGGGGTCGCCGAACTGCTCCCACCAGCGCCCGCGCGGCGTCTCATCGGCGGGCGCCGCGGTTTTCCACGCCAGGTCCTGCGCTTCCTTGAACTGAGGCGGCGCAGCCTCGGTCTGGGGCCGTCTGTAGTGCGGGGCCAGCGAACAGGCTGTCAGCAACGTGGCGGCCAGCGCAGCAGCGCCGGGCGACAGCGCCGCTGTGCCCAGGGAGGGATATCGCGCGGTCCGGGAGTTCATGGGCTCCTGGCGCCGCCGGCCGCGGCGGCGGAGCCATGCGACCCCACCGACGACACCGGTGCAAGGCGAACCAGCGCGCCATCGTCCAGGGAGTCCGGTGGATTCACAACCAGCACATCCTGCGGCGAGATCCCCGACAGCACCTCGATTTCCTTGCCGAAGTCGCGTCCCTGGGTGATGTTCCGCAGGTGCACATGTCGCGTGCCATCAATCACCGCGACCTGCTGCCCCTGGGAGCGGAACAGCACCGTGTTGACCGGGATGCGCAACAGCGGGGTGTCGGGATGCAGGTTGAGGTGTACCTGGGCGTAGGAGCCGGGCAGCAGCTCGGCGGCGCTGTTATCGATCTGCAGTTCCACCTGCAGGGTGCGCGAGCCGGCATCCAGGGCGCGGGCGGTATTGACGACCTGCGCTTCGTAGCGCCTGCCTGGCCGGTCGGAAAACTCCAGTTGCGCAGGCACACCCGCCTTGACGCCCGCGGCATAGGCCTGCGGCACCGCCACGTAGATGCGCAGCCGATGGGTGTCGGCGACACGGAACAGCGCGTTGCCCGAACTCTGCCCGGCGTTGATCAGCGCACCGATATCGGTGTTGCGCTGGGTGACGACGCCGTCGAAGGGCGCCACGACCCGCTTGAAGCCCGACAGCTCACGCAGCCGCTGCAGGTTGGCCGCAGCCGACTGGCGCGCGGCCGCCTTGGCGCTGGCATCGCCGGCGCGCTGGTCCGCGTCCTGCTGCGATACCGACTGGGTCGCAAGCAGGCCCTGCCAGCGCTCATTGGTGGTGCGTGCAAGCTCGTAGTTTGCCGTGGCGGTGGCCAGGTCCGCCTGCGCCTGGCGCAGCTGCTGGTCCACCTCCGGCGTTTCGATCAGCGCCAGCAGCTGTCCCTTCTTCACTGTCGCACCGATGTCCGTATACCAGGCCCGCAGGTAGCCGCTGGTGCGGGCGTAGATTGGCGCCTCGTAGAAGGCCTGCACGGTGCCGGGCAGCTCCAACTCGTCGCTCGCCGGTCCGAGCGTCGGCCGCACGGTGGCCACGGTGATGATCGCGGCGGCCCGCGCCTCACGGTCCAGTGCGGCGCGGGCGCCGAGGCGGCTGACGATGCCCCATGCCGCCAGCAACAGCGCGATCAGCAGCAGCAGCCAGAGCTTGCGGCTTGTGCCGCCAACGGGGCCCGCGCCCGGTGCGGAAGCGGCCCCGGGCGGCGCGGCTTGCAGTTGAGACTCAGGTGGCAGCGACATCGCGGGAACTCCTGCGTCCGTGGACGAGGGAAAAGACGGTCGGCACGAACAGCAACGTGGCAACGGTGGCAAACACCAGGCCGCCGATCACCGCGCGGCCCAGCGGCGCGTTCTGTTCGCCGCCTTCGCCCAGCCCCAGGGCCATCGGCACCATGCCGATGATCATGGCCAGCGCGGTCATCAGCACCGGCCGCAGGCGCGTCACACCGGCCGCGAGCGCCGCCGCGGATGCGTCATCCCCGGCCCGCAGCCGTTCGCCGGCGAAACTCACCACCAGCACGCTGTTGGCCGTTGCCACCCCCATGCACATGATGGCGCCGGTCAGCGCCGGCACGCTGACCGGCGTGTGTGTCAGGAACAGCATCCACACGATGCCGGCGAGGGCCGCGGGCAGGGCGGTGATGATGATGAAGGGGTCGCGCCATGACTGGAAGTTGACCACGATCAGCAGGTACACCAGCACGATCGCCGCCGCCAGCCCCAGCAGCAGACCATTGAAGGAGCGGGTCATGGTCTGCGCCTGGCCGCGTACCGTCACCTGCGAGCCGCGGGCCAGTTGCGGGCGCATTGCGGCCACGACCTGGTTGACATGCGCGGTCACATAGCCCAGGTCCGTGCCATCGACCGCGCCGTAGATGTCGATCACCGGCGTCGCGTCATAGTGGCTGACCACCGCCGGGGCCACCGTCCTGTGAACGGAGGCAAGGTTCGCCAGCAACTGTCCGCCGCCGGCACTGTTGCCGGCGGTGATCGGGGTGGTCATCAGGTCGGTGATGGAGGCCATGCGGAACTGCGGCATCTGCGCCACGATGTTGTACTGGGTGCCGCTCCTGGGGTCGGTCCAGAAGGACATGCCGGTCTGGGCGTTGCCCGACAACGCCACCAGCAGGTCGGAAGCGACGTCAGTCTCGGTCAGGCCCAGCAGCGCCGCCTTGCTGCGATCGACGTCGACCTTCAATGTCGGGTAGTTGAACTCCTGCTGTACCCGCAGATCCACCAGGCCCGGGATGCTGTGCAGGCGCGCGATGGCCTTGCTGACCCAGGCGCGGTTGGCCTCGACGTTGAAGCCCGCCACCTGCACGTCCAGTGGCGCGGGCAGTCCGAAGTTCAGGATCTGGCTGACGATGTCCGCCGGCAGCAGCGCGAAGCTGGTGCCGGGATAGAGCGCGGTCAGCCTCTCGCGCAGCGCGCGCTCGTAGCGCACGGTCGGCTGGTGATTCTCCTTGAGGTTGATGAAGACATCGGCGTCCCCGGGCCCCACGGGCGCGGAGGTGGAGTAGGTGAGGTTGATGCCGCTGTAGGGAACGCCGATATTGTCCACCAGCGTGTCGATCTCGGCAGCCGGTATGATCTCGCGGATGGTGGCCTCCACCCGATCGCACAGCGCCGCCACCTCCTCGATCCGGGTGCCGGTAGGCGCGCGCAGGTGCAATTTGATCTGACCGCCATCCACCTGCGGGAAAAAGTCCTGGCCCAGCCCCGGCAGGAAGCTGGCAAGCGGAAAGGCCAGCAGCGCCGTGGCAGCCATGGCGGCCAGGAACAGGCCGGCGAAGTGCCAGCCGCTGTCCAGCGCACGCCGCAGCAGGTGCCGGTAGCGCTCACGCATCGCCTGAAAGCCCTGCTCGAAGCGGCGCTGCAGGCGCCCCAGGGGCCCGCCGGCGGCACTGGCATGGGCACCGTGGCGTTGCAACCAGTATTTGGCCAGCGTCGGCACCAGCGTCCGTGACAGCACGTAGGACGCCAGCATGGCAAACACCACCGCCTCGGCCATGGGCACGAACAGGTAACGCGCGATGCCCTCCAGCATGAACATCGGCACGAACACGATACAGATCGCCAGTGTCGAGACCAGGGCCGGCACCGCGATCTGGTGAGCGCCGTGCAGGATGGCCGGCTCAACGTCGGCGCCATGTTCCAGGTGCCAGTTGATGTTTTCGATGGTGACGGTTGCGTCGTCGACCAGGATGCCGACCGCGAGCGCGAGCCCGCCCAGGGTCATGATGTTGATGGTCTCACCGAGCGCCGACAGGCAGATGATCGAGGTGAGGATCGACAACGGGATGGAGATCGCGATGATCAGGGTGCTGCGCCAGCTTCCCAGGAACAGCAGGATCATGAGAGCCGTCAACGCCGCGGCGATCACCGCCTCGCGCACCACGCCGTTGATGGCGGCGCGCACGAACAGCGACTGGTCGCCCACCAGATCGATCTTGAAGCTCGGCGGCAGCATCGACTGGATGCGCGGCAGGCGCTCCTTGATGCCACTGATGATGTCGAGTGTGGAGGCGCTGCCGGTCTTGAGCACGCTCATCAGCACCGCGCGCTGGCCGTCGCGGCGCACGATATTGGTCTGCGGCGGGTAGCCGTCGCGTACGTGGGCCACATCGTGGACATAGACCAGCGAGCCGTTGCGCGTGGCCACCGGCAGGTCGTTGAGCTCGGCGATCTGGCCCGGATTGGCGTTGACGGCCACGAAGTACTCGCGTTCACCGATCTTCTGCGTGCCGGCCGGCAGGATGGAGTTCTGGTTGCCGATGGCCGTGACCACGTCGCTGCCGGACAGACCGCGGGCGCGCAGCGCGTCGGGGTCCAGGTCCACCTGCACCTGGCGCTGCAAACCGCCGTAGGGGTAGGGCATCGAGGCGCCCGGCACGGTGGCCAGCCCGGTGCGGATGATGCTGTTGCCGAGGTCGAACAGCTGTGCTTCCGAAAGGTCGGTGCCCGACAGGGCGAGCTGGATCACCGGCACCGAGGAGGCGTTGTAGGCCAGGACGAACGGTGGTGTGGTCCCCGGCGGCATGTTGCGCAGCATGCTTTGCGACACGCCAGTGACCTGCGCGAAGGACAGATCCAGGTCGACGCCCGGTTGGAAGAAGTACTTGATCACCGAAGTGCCGGTGAGGGACTGGGACTCAGAGTGCTGTACGTCGTTGACGGTGGTCTGGGCAACACGCTCGGAGAACAGCACCATCCGGGTTGCCATTTCCTCCGGGGACAGGCCGGCGTAGCGCCATACGGTGGCGACGATCGGGATGCGGATCTCGGGGAAGATGTCCGTGGGCGTGCGCACGATTGCAAACACGCCCAGCAGCGAGATCACGATCGCCAGCACGATGAAGGTATAGGGACGCCGCAGCGCCAGGCGCACAATCCACATCCCGCCACGGTAACGCAGCCCCGGCGGGCGGGGAACTGCACCAAGGGGGGAGGGGCGGCGAGGGCGGCTGGTCAGGCCGGTACGCGCGTCAACTCAGCAAGCCGGCCCTCCGGTGGCGAGCGAGTTGCGCAGGCAAGCCGGGGCGGGCTGCGGAACGAGCGGTGCCCCGGGGCCTTCATCAGGAATGGGCGGCCACGCCCGCCTGCGACGCTGCCGAGCCCTGCCGTCTTCGCGGGCGCGGGGAAATTCGCATCCGCATGGGTCGACTCTCGCCGGTATAGGAGTAGCAGTGCAGGGCGACCTCACGCACGTTGCCCGCGCGCGCATGCCTGGCATGATCCTCCAGCCAGTTGTCGATACTCTCCAGGAACGCCTGCGCACGTTCCCGCACGACCTCGCGCCACAATGGCACGTACTTTTCTGGGAGGAAGTAGACGCGGGCATCGCGGTCGATGTCGCGAATGTGGGGGTTCGCTGCGAAGGCGTTCCGTAGAGCGACTCCCAAGTACTGAGAGACCAATACGGCAGCCCGTTCCACTCCGATGCGATGCCGATGTTTGCTTGAGTAGACCATCTGCCGTCCAGTGGCGAGCGCATAGGTGTTTCGTCGGGTTTTCCGAACAATTCTATTCTCTTTCATCCATTTCACCGCGTCAGGAATGCGCCGTTGTTGAAACCTTCGGCCAACAAGACGTCGGAGTTGCGCGTTTGTGATTTCTACGGGATCGGCGCAACTGTCGGTGAACGCGGCATCTCGCGTCCAGTCATGGACGACCCCGGCGATCTCGACCAACTGCTCTCGCTCATCGCGCAGCTGCTTGACAAGCTGCGGCCGCGTCGCCCCGAGCCCGCTCTCAAGGCGCTTCGCCACGGTGCGGAGCTGAGCAATCACCGCGCTACTACTTAAACCCGCAGCCAAAAGAAAGGAAACCGTTTCCCCAAGAAGCGCTTCGAGCGCGGGTCGAAGATCAAGGGATTCTTTGGATGTTAATAAATGACTGTTGTCATGTACGGCACGCCCGATTGACGCAGTACGAAGGCTAGCCTTCTTGGTTGTCATTTGCTCCCCTCTACTAAGCATCGACTGTGCTCCGCTTGATCTTCCGTCCACCACGTGTCGATTGCGAAGACGCGGCCCTGCTGATCTTTCTAGCACGCCGCCTAATCGACGTTACAGATTTGACAGGCGGCTCTTCTTCAGTCGTAAACACGGAGAATCCAACCCGTAGCCGCGGACTTGACCTCGTGTTGGACGACACATCTCGCCACCGAGGACTGCTCAGTTGCTCTGTCAGCTCTGAGACGACCCTCTCTAGGATGTCATTCACCATTCGGCGCACGAGGGGAAGCTGTTCGGGTGCGATGTTGACGGCTTGGGTGGATCGCACGACTGGCTTTCCATCCAAGTGATGTTGAATCGAGGCTTGTATCGCATCTCTAATCCACTGATGACTTTGCTTGTCAACTTGAGGCAGGGGCAGAGAGTCTCGCACTAACGCCTGCAGCGGCTTTTTGTACCGAACCTTGCTATCTGGCCGCGCTTCAAGAAGGTCCAGGCGCAACAGTTCATCTATCACGAGGCGCGGCCATACTCCCGGCACACTTTTTTTTACTAATGACCAGAGGGTAGGGCCGGTCGCGCGTGGGTTTCCGACATTCAGATCCCGGGGTTTACCAGCCGTGTGAAACTGCGGGTCACCTTGCCATCGCCGGATCACACGAATGGGTGCGCTGCGCGCCAGAAGGTCAGCCTCGCTAGCAATCCTCGACTTTCGCAACAGAGCCGCTACAGCATGGCGATTAATTCCGGTCTGGATTGATACTTCTGAAATGTTCACACGACGCCCAGATCTGCGTTCAGCAGCTGCGGTGCGAACGTAGGCTGAACGTAAGAGAGCCTCAGCCGCCGGGCTGGTTACCCCGGTTCGCACAAGCACTGGCGTCAGTGCCTCGAATGCCGCGCTAGCGAGCTCCGATGCAGTTCGTTTGGGGTATTTGCGCATGGATTGCCGCAGGTGGGGCCGGTGACCACTTCGGGGAACTGTAGCGCCCAGAATACAATGAGTCCTGCTGCATTGCAGCAATTCCGGGCATTTCTATAAAAAGCAACGAAATACTTGTCATATTTCCTTTAGGTGCTGCATTATGTGACCCGCGTCTCAGTAACCATGAGGCGAGGGGGTGAGTGGCCCCCCGCGTTGTGTCGCGAACCAGCGACTTTAGGGAGCAGCGATGAGAAGGGCGACTTTGTTCGTTGGCGGTGTTGGACTTGTGGCCGTTCTGGCAGGTCCTGCATTCGGCAGCATCATCGGCAGTGGTGTCTCTCAAAAGAGCATCATTGGCAGTGGGCGCAGCGCTAACAGCATCATCGGCAGCGGCACAAACAGCATTATCGGTAGTGGCCGCAGCGTTAACAGCATCATTGGCAGTGGTATCGCTCAAAAGAGCATCATTGGCAGTGGGCGCAGCGCTAACAGCATCATCGGCAGCGGCACAAACAGCATTATCGGTAGTGGCCGCAGCGTTAACAGCATCATTGGCAGTGGTATCGCTC
>JAFEDT010000014.1 GCA_018241445.1 Pseudomonadota bacterium | reverse complement strand
GGGACAACATCAAGATGACGATCGAGCTGATCAGCCCGATTGCGATGGAGGAGGGGCTGCGCTTTGCGATCCGCGAGGGTGGCAAGACCGTCGGCGCTGGCGTCGTCTCCAAGATCCTGAAGTAGTCATTGAATCCAGGCCAGTAGCTCAATTGGCAGAGCGGCGGTCTCCAAAACCGCAGGTTGGGGGTTCGATTCCCTCCTGGCCTGCCAGCGGTTGACATGACAGACGAAAGCAAAATCAGTGCCGCCGGCGCGGCGGACAAGGTGAAGCTGACCGCCGCGATCGTGATCGCGATCGCGGGCGTGGCCGGGTACTACCTGCTCGCCAGCCAGCCTGCCTGGATGCGCTGGTTGCCAGTGGTGGCCGGCCTGGTGCTGGCTGCGGTGGTGTTGCTGTTCTCCTGGTACGGAACGCAGTTCCGCCAGTTCGTCGATCTGGCGCGCATCGAGTTGCGCAAGATTGTCTGGCCGACGCGCCAGGAGACGCTGCAGACGACACTGGTGGTGTTCCTGTTCGTGACCGCCGCCGGGTTGTTTTTCTGGGCGCTGGATTGGGTGCTGGCGCTGGCCACGCGCTATCTGACCGGACAGGGGGGCTGAACGTGGCGCTGCGATGGTACGTGGTACATGCCTATTCCAACTTCGAGCACCGGGTTGCCGAGTCGCTCAAGGAGCGCATCGCACGCGCCGGCCTGGATGCCCGCTTCGGCGAGATCCTGGTGCCCACCGAGGAAGTGGTGGAGATGCGCGACGGCCAGAAGCGCAAGAGCGAGCGCAAGTTCTACCCCGGCTACGTGCTGGTGCAGATGGAGATGGACGAGGAGACCTGGCACCTGGTGCGCGATGTGCCCAAGGTGCTCGGCTTTATCGGCGGCACGCCGGAGAAACCGGCGGCGATCACCGATCGCGAGGCCAACCAGATCCTGCGTCGGGTAGAGGAAGGCGCCGACAAGCCGCGGCCCAAGGTGCTGTTCGAGCCCGGTGAGGTGGTGCGCGTCATCGACGGCCCGTTCAACGATTTCAGTGGCGTGGTGGAGGCGGTGTCGTACGAGAAGAACCGCCTGCAGGTGGCGGTACAGATTCTCGGCCGCTCCACCCCGGTCGAGCTCGACTTCTCCCAGGTGGAGAAGGCATAGATTTTTGATCAGGGAGCCTTAGCGGGCGTTTGACCTGAAACCGAGGAAGCATGGCAAAGAAAGTCCAGGGTTACATCAAGCTGCAGGTGCCGGCGGGCGCCGCCAACCCCTCGCCGCCCATCGGGCCGGCGCTGGGCCAGCAGGGCGTCAACATCATGGAGTTCTGCAAGCAGTTCAACGCGCAGACCCAGAAAGTGGAGAAGAACCTGCCGATCCCGGTGATCATCACCGTATACAGCGACCGCAGCTTCACCTTCGTGATGAAGACCCCGCCGGCCGCGGTGCTGATCCGCAAGGCGATCGGCATTGAAAAGGGCAGTGGCACCCCCAATACCGCCAAAGTGGGCAAGATCTCCCGCAAGCAGCTGGAGGAGATTGCCAAAACCAAGCAGCCCGACCTTACCGCCGCCGACCTGGAGGCCGCGGTCCGCACCATCGCCGGCAGCGCGCGCAGCATGGGCGTCGACGTGGAGGGGCTTTAGATCATGGCCATGGCAAAGCGAATCAAGACCTGGAAGGACAAGTTGGCGCCGGGCAAGCAGTATTCGGTGGATGAGGCCCTCAAGCTGGTGAAGGAATTCGCCACTGCGAAGTTCCCGGAGAGCGTGGATGCGGCCGTCAACCTGGGGATAGACGCCAGCAAGTCGGACCAGCAGGTGCGTGGTTCCACGGTGATGCCGCACGGCACCGGCAAGACGGTGCGGGTGGCGGTATTTACCTCGGGCAAGAACCAGGAGCTGGCCAAGGCGGCTGGCGCCGACATCGTCGGCCTGGAAGACCTGGCCGCGCAGGTGAAGGCGGGCGAAATCAACTTCGACCGCGTGATCGCCAGCCCCGACGCCATGCGCGTCGTCGGCCAGCTGGGCCAGATCCTGGGGCCCCGCGGCCTGATGCCGAACCCGAAGGTCGGCACGGTGACGCCGGACGTGGCCACCGCGGTCAAGAACGCCAAGTCGGGGCAGGTCACCTATCGCGTCGACAAGGCTGGCATCGTGCACTGCACGATCGGCAAAGCGAATTTCGAGGTAGGCGCGCTGAAGGACAACCTCAACGCGCTGATCGCGGACCTGCAAAAGGCCAAGCCCGCGACCTCCAAGGGCCAGTACCTGAAGCGCGTCACGCTGTCCTCGACCATGGGGCCGGGCGTGATCGTCGACCAGGGCAGTCTCGGTTAGACAGTAGGCAGGAATTTGCGCGCGACCAGCGCGCAGGCAGGTCACGCGCAAGCGTGGCCGTGGGGCCGGTGCCTCCCGCCTTGAGGGAAGCACCGGTGCCATCGAAGACCGCAGGCGAGGGATTGACGGCGCACGCCGCCATGGCCCTCTCAATGGACCGCCTGCGCAGATGGTGCACCGTTTACGCATCGAGGAACTCCTCGAGGTGTGAGGGTCACCGTCACAGTGATCTTCGCAGTGAAGAGGAGATGATGAATGGCACTCAAACTCGAAGACAAGAAGGCACTGGTAGCGGAAGTGGCCGAGGTCGCCGCGCATGCGCAGTCCGTTGTGGCTGCGCAATACCGTGGATTGACGGTCGGGCAGATGACCGAACTGCGCGCCAAGGCGAGGAAGCAGGGCGTGTACATGCGTGTGGTCAAGAACACGCTGGCGCGCAAGGCACTCAGCGGCACGACGTTCGAGTCCGTCGGACCCGTGCTCAAGGGGCCGCTGGTGCTCGCTTTCTCGAAGGACGATCCGGGCGCGGCGGCGCGCGTGGTGAAGGACTTCGCCAAGGCGAACGACAAGCTGGTCGCGACCCTGGTTTCGCTCGGCGGGCAGGTACTGCCCGGTGCGGAACTGGAGCGCGTCGCCAGCCTGCCGACCCGCGAGCAGGCGCTGTCGATGCTGCTCGGCGTGCTCAAGGCGCCGATCCAGAAGTTCGTCCGCACGCTGGCCGAGCCGCCGGCGAAGCTCGCACGCACCGTTGCCGCTGTCCGCGACCAGAAGCAGGCCGCGGGCGCCTGATTGTCACGGCAATACTTTTAGGAGACTGAAATGGCTGTCAACAAAGACGAAATCCTCGATGCAATTTCCAAGATGACCCTCATGGAGGTCGTCGAGCTGATCTCCGACATGGAGAAGAAGTTCGGCGTCACCGCCGCGGCCCCGGTGGCCGTGGCCGCTGCCGGCGGCGGTGCCGCTGCGGCTGCCGCGCCGGCCGAGGAGAAGACGGAGTTCACCGTCACTCTGAAGGAATACCCGGCGGACAAGAAGGTCACGGTCATCAAGGTGATCCGCGAGATCACCGGCCTGGGACTGAAGGAAGCCAAGGACCTGGTCGAGGCGGTGCCCTCGACGGTCAAGGAAGCCGTGTCCAAGGCCGATTCCGAGACCATGAAGAAGAAGCTCGAGGAAGCTGGCGCGAAGGTCGAAATCAAGTAGACCCGGGTGCCTCCCGACACCGTCGCCGCGGCTGCCGCGCAAGCGGGAGCCGCGGCCACGGTGTCCGGCGAGTCGCTGACGATTCGATTGACTCTGATGATGCGGTTAGTTCCGACCCTTTTGAGGTGACCACCCGATGGCTTACTCCTTCACCGAGAAGAAGCGCATCCGCAAGAACTTCGGCAAGCAGGCGAGCATTCTCGATACGCCCTACCTGCTGGCCATCCAGCTCGACTCGTACCGCAAGTTCCTGCAGGTAGACAAACCTGAGGACAACCGCGCGGCGATCGGCCTGCACGCTGCCTTCAGGAGCGTGTTCCCGATTTCGAGCTACAGCGGCAACGCTTCCCTCGAGTATGTCAGCTACCGGCTCGGCGAGCCGGTGTTCGACGTCAAGGAGTGTCAGCTGCGCGGCCTCACCTATGCGGCGCCGCTGCGCGTCAAGGTGCGCCTGATCGTGCTGGACAAGGAAGCCCCCGGCGCCAAGAAGCCGGTCAAGGATGTGCGCGAGCAGGAGGTGTACCTCGGCGAGATGCCGCTGATGACCGACAACGGCACTTTCGTGGTCAACGGCACCGAGCGCGTCATCGTGTCGCAGCTGCACCGCTCGCCGGGCGTGTTCTTCGACCACGATCGCGGCAAGACCCATTCCTCGGGCAAGCTGCTGTTCTCCGCCCGCATCATTCCCTATCGCGGTTCGTGGCTGGACTTCGAGTTCGACCCCAAGGACTGCGTATTCGCGCGCATCGACCGGCGCCGCAAGCTGCCGGTGACGATCATCCTGCGCGCGCTCGGCATGAACGAGTCGGAGATCCTGGCGACCTTCTTCGACACCAACACCTTCCACATCAGCCGCGACGAAGTGGCGCTGCAGCTCGTACCGCAGCGTCTGCGGGGCGAGACCGCGACCTTCGAGATCCGCATTGGCGACAATGTCATCGTCGAGGAAGGCCGGCGCATCACCGCGCGCCACGTGCGCCAGCTCGAGGACGCCAAAGTGACCCGCCTGCGCGTGCCGCGCGAGTACGTGTACGGCAAGGTGCTGGCGCACGACGTGGTCAACACCGACACCGGCGAGATCCTGGCCAAGGCCAACGAAGTGCTGACCGCCGCGTCGGTGGAGAAGCTGATCGAGGCCGGCATACCCCAGGTCAACACCCTGTACACCAACGACCTGGACCGCGGCGCGTACATCTCCGATACGCTGCGCATCGATCCCACCAAGACACGCCTGGAGGCGCTGGTCGAGATCTACCGCATGATGCGCCCCGGCGAGCCGCCCACCAAGGACGCCGCGGAAAACCTGTTTGCCAACCTGTTCTTCAACCCGGAGCGCTACGACCTGTCGGCCGTGGGCCGCATGAAGTTCAACCGCCGCGTCGGCCGCAAGGACATCCTCGGCCCGGGCATCCTCTACGACCACAAGTATGCCGGCAGCCGCAGTGACGAGCTGTCGAAGAAGCTGGTCACCGAGTACGGCGGCATGTCAGACATCACCGACGTGCTCAAGGTGCTGATCGACATCCGCAACGGCAATGGCCAGGTGGACGACATCGATCACCTGGGCAACCGCCGCGTGCGCAGCGTGGGCGAGATGGCGGAGAACGCCTTCCGCGTCGGCCTGGTGCGCGTCGAGCGCGCCGTCAAGGAGCGCCTGACCATCGCGGAGAGCGAGCCGCTGATGCCGCAGGAAATGATCAATGCCAAGCCGGTGGCGGCGGCGGTCAAGGAGTTTTTCGGCTCCTCGCAGCTGTCGCAGTTCATGGACCAGAACAACCCGCTGTCGGAAGTCACGCACAAGCGGCGCGTTTCGGCGCTTGGCCCGGGCGGCCTGACGCGCGAGCGCGCCGGCTTCGAGGTGCGCGACGTGCACCCGACCCATTACGGCCGTGTCTGCCCGATCGAGACCCCGGAAGGCCCGAACATCGGCCTGATCAACTCGCTGTCGGTGTACGCGCGCACCAACAACTACGGCTTCCTGGAGACGCCGTACCGGCGCGTCGAGAACGGCCGCGTCACCGATCGCATCGACTACCTGTCGGCGATCGAGGAGGGTGAGTTCGCGATTGCCCAGGCCAACGCAGTGCTCGGCCCCAGGGGCGAACTGCAGGACGGGCTGGTGTCGTGCCGCTTCCAGAACGAGTTCACGCTGATGCCGCGCGAGCGCATCAATTACATGGACGTGTCGCCGAAACAGATCGTATCGGTGGCCGCCTCGCTGATCCCGTTCCTGGAGCACGACGACGCCAACCGCGCGCTGATGGGCTCCAACATGCAGCGCCAGGCGGTGCCGACGCTGCGCGCCGAGACGCCGCTGGTCGGCACCGGCATGGAGCGGCCGGTGGCCATCGATTCGGGCGTCACGGTCGTGGCGCGCCGCGGCGGCACGGTGGACTCGGTCGACGCCTCGCGCATCGTGGTGCGGGTGAATGACGCCGAGACCACCGCCGGCGAACCGGGCGTGGACATCTACAACCTGACCAAGTACACGCGTTCCAACCAGAACACCTGCATCAACCAGCGTCCGCTGGTGAATGCCGGCGACCTGATCGCGCGCGGCGACGTGCTGGCGGACGGCCCTTCCACCCACCTGGGCGAGCTGGCGCTGGGCCAGAACCTGCTGGTGGCGTTCATGCCGTGGAACGGCTACAACTTCGAGGACTCGATCCTGATCTCCGAGCGGGTGGTGCAGGAGGACCGTTTCACCACCATCCACATCGAGGAGCTCACCTGCGTCGCGCGCGACACCAAGCTCGGGCCGGAGGAGATCACCGCCGACATCCCCAACGTGGGCGATGCGGCGCTGGCCAAGCTGGACGAGGCGGGCATCGCCTTCATCGGCGCGGAAGTGAAGGCGGGCGACATCCTGGTCGGCAAGGTCACACCCAAGGGCGAGACCCAGCTGACCCCGGAAGAGAAGCTGCTGCGCGCCATCTTCGGCGAGAAGGCCTCCGACGTCAAAGACACCGGCCTGCGCGTGCCCCCGGGCATGGACGGCACGGTGATCGACGTGCGCGTGTTCACGCGCGACGGCGTCGACAAGGACTCGCGCGCCCTGTCGATCGAGAAGGCCGAGGTCGAGCGGGTGCGCAAGGACTTCGCCGACCAGCAGCGCATCCTGGAGGATGACCTGTTCCAGCGCGTGCGCGGCATGCTCACCGGACAGACGGCCGCCGGCGGCCCGCAGAAGCTCAAGAGCGGCACGAAGATCGCAACCGAGTACCTCGATGCGCTGCCGCGCGAGGATTGGTTCGAGATCCGCCTGGCGGACGAGGAGGCCAACGCGCAGCTGGAGCAGGCCTCCGAGCGCCTGAAGCTGCAGCGCAAGGCCTTTGACAAGCGCCTGGACGACAAGAAGGCCAAGATCACCGCCGGCGACGATCTCGCCCCCGGCGTGCTGAAGATGGTCAAGGTGTACCTGGCGGTGAAGCGCCGCGTGCAGCCGGGCGACAAGATGGCCGGACGCCACGGCAACAAGGGCGTCATCTCCACCATCGTGCCGGTGGAAGACATGCCGTACCTGGAGGACGGCACCCCGGTCGACGTGGTGTTGAACCCCCTCGGCGTGCCCTCGCGCATGAACGTCGGCCAGGTGCTGGAGACGCACCTGGGCTGGGCGGCCAAGGGCGTGGGCCTGAAGATCGGCCGCATGCTGCAGGCCCAGGCCGAGGCGGCCGAGCTGCGCGACTTCGTCAAGCAGGTCTATAACGAGACCGGCGGGCAGCGTGAGCAGATCGACAGCCTGGACGATACGGACCTGAAGCAGCTGGCGCACAACCTTTCCAACGGCGTGCCCATGGCGACGCCGGTGTTCGACGGCGCCAGCGAGCAGGAGATCAAGCGCATGCTCCGGCTCGCGGATCTGCCCGAGAACGGCCAGACCTACCTGGTCGACGGGCGCACCGGCGAGCGCTTCGAGCGTGCGGTCACGGTGGGCTACATGTACATGCTGAAGCTCAACCACCTGGTCGACGACAAGATGCACGCGCGTTCCACCGGGCCGTACAGCCTGGTGACGCAGCAGCCGCTCGGCGGCAAGGCGCAGTTCGGTGGCCAGCGCTTCGGCGAGATGGAGGTGTGGGCACTGGAGGCCTACGGCGCCGCCTACACGCTGCAGGAAATGCTGACCGTCAAGTCGGACGACGTGAACGGCCGCACCAAGATGTACAAGAACATCGTCGACGGCAATCACCAGATGGATGCCGGGATGCCGGAGTCCTTCAACGTGTTGTTGAAGGAAATCCGCTCGCTGGGCATCAACATGGAACTGGAGCAGGATTGATGAAAGACTTACTCAAGCTCTTCAAGCAGCACGCTCCGGTCGAACACTTCGACTCGATCAAGATCGGGCTGGCCTCCCCGGAGATGATCCGTGCCTGGTCCTATGGCGAAGTGAAGAAGCCCGAGACCATCAACTACCGCACCTTCAAGCCCGAGCGCGACGGCCTGTTCTGCGCCAAGATCTTCGGGCCGGTGAAGGACTACGAGTGCCTGTGCGGCAAGTACAAGCGCCTCAAGCACCGCGGCGTGGTGTGCGAGAAGTGCGGCGTCGAGGTGACGCAGACCAAGGTGCGCCGCGAGCGCATGGGCCACATCGAGCTGGCCAGCCCCACCGCGCACATCTGGTTCCTGAAGTCGCTGCCCTCGCGCATCGGCCTGATGCTCGACATGACGCTGCGCGAGATCGAGCGCGTGCTGTACTTCGAGGCTTTCGTGGTCATCGATCCGGGCATGACGCCGATGCAGCGGGGCCAGCTGCTCACCGACGAGATGTACCTCGAGGCCATCGAGGAGCACGGCGATGAGTTCGACGCCCGCATGGGCGCCGAGGCCGTGTACGAACTGATGCGTACCATCGACCTGTCCGCCGAGATCGGCAAGGTGCGCGAGGACATGGGCGCCACCAGCTCCGAGACCAAGCTGAAGCGCCTGTCCAAGCGCCTCAAGCTGATCGAGTCGTTCATCGAGTCGGGCAACAAACCCGAGTGGATGGTGCTGACCGTGCTGCCGGTGCTGCCGCCGGACCTGCGGCCACTGGTGCCACTCGACGGCGGGCGCTTCGCCACCTCCGACCTCAACGACCTGTATCGCCGCGTCATCAACCGCAACAACCGTCTGCGGCGGCTGCTGGAGCTGAACGCCCCCGACATCATCGTGCGCAACGAGAAGCGCATGCTGCAGGAGGCCGTGGACGCGCTGCTGGACAACGGCCGCCGCGGCCGCGCCATTACCGGCACCAACAAGCGGCCCCTGAAGTCGCTCGCCGACATGATCAAGGGCAAACAGGGACGCTTCCGCCAGAACCTGCTGGGCAAGCGTGTCGACTACTCCGGCCGCTCGGTCATCGTGGTCGGACCGCAGCTGCGCCTGCACCAGTGCGGCCTGCCGAAGAAGATGGCGCTGGAGCTGTTCAAGCCCTTCATCTTCCAGAAGCTGCAGCTGCGCGGCGATGCCTCGACCATCAAGGCCGCCAAGCGCCTGGTGGAGCGCGAGGGCCCGGAGGTGTGGGACATCCTCGAGGAAGTCATCCGCGAGCATCCCGTGCTGCTGAACCGCGCGCCGACGCTGCATCGCCTGGGAATCCAGGCGTTTGAGCCGCAGCTGGTGGAGGGCAAGGCAATCCAGCTGCATCCGCTGGTGTGCACGGCCTTCAACGCCGACTTCGACGGCGACCAGATGGCAGTGCACGTGCCGCTGTCGCTGGAAGCGCAGCTGGAAGCGCGTGCGCTGATGATGTCGTCCAATAACATTCTCTCCCCCGCCAACGGCGATCCGATCATCGTGCCTTCCCAGGACGTGGTGCTGGGCCTGTATTACATGACCCGCGAGCGCGTCGGCGCCCGTGGCGAGGGCATGACTTTCGCCGACGTCGGCGAGGTGCACCGCGCCTACGAAAGCCGCGGGATCGCCCTGCAGGCGCGGGTGCGCGTGCGGTTGCGCGAGCACGTGCGCGCCGCGGACGGTCAGCTCAACGAGCGCATCCGGGTGGTGGACACCACCGTCGGCCGGGCGCTGCTGTCGGAAGTCCTGCCGAAGGGGCTGCCTTTCGACCTGATCAACCAGGACATGACCAAGAAGGCGATCTCCGCGACCATCAACGCGTGTTACCGCGCGCTGGGGCTCAAGGAGACCGTGGTGTTCGCCGACCAGCTGATGTACACCGGATTCCACTATGCCACGCGCGCCGGCGTGTCCTTCGGCATCGACGACATCGTCATTCCGGAGCAGAAGACCCGCATCGTCGCCGCCGCCGATACCGAGGTGAAGGAGATCCAGGATCAGTACGCCTCGGGCCTGGTGACCAACGGCGAGCGCTACAACAAGGTGGTCGACATCTGGTCGCGCGCCAACGACCAGGTCGCCAAGGCGATGATGGAGAAGCTGGGCAGCGAGGAGGCGACCGACGCCAAGGGTGCGCGGCAGCGGCAGAAGTCGTTCAACTCCATCTTCATGATGGCCGATTCCGGTGCGCGCGGCTCGGCGGCGCAGATCCGCCAGCTGGCCGGCATGCGCGGCCTGATGGCCAAGCCGGACGGCTCGATCATCGAAACGCCGATCACGGCCAATTTCCGTGAGGGCCTGAACGTACTGCAGTACTTCATCTCCACCCACGGCGCCCGCAAGGGCCTGGCGGACACGGCGCTGAAGACCGCCAACTCCGGCTACCTGACGCGCCGTCTGGTCGACGTCGCCCAGGACCTGGTGGTGACCGAGGAGGATTGCGGTACGGTGAACGGTCTGACCATGACCCCGCTGGTCGAGGGTGGTGACGTCGTGGAGGCACTGGGCGAGCGCGTGCTCGGCCGCGTGCTGGCCGAGGACATCGTCAAGCCCGGCGCCGGCAGCACCCTGATTGCAACCGGCACGCTGCTGGATGAGCAGCTGGTGCGCCTGCTGGAGACCGAGGGTGTCGACCAGATCAAGGTGCGCTCACCGATCACCTGCCAGACACGCTATGGCGTGTGCTCGCACTGCTACGGACGCGACCTGGCGCGCGGCCGGCCGATTTCCATCGGCGAGGCCGTCGGCGTCATTGCGGCGCAGTCAATTGGCGAGCCCGGCACGCAGCTGACCATGCGTACCTTCCACATCGGCGGCGCGGCCTCGCGGGCCGCGGCGGCCAGCAGTGTGGAAGTGCGCAACAAGGGCGTGGTGCGCTTCCATCACATCAAGACCGTGCAGCACGAGAAGGGCCACCTGGTGGCGGTGTCGCGCTCGGGCGAAATCGGCGTGGTCGATGATTTTGGCCGCGAACGCGAGCGCTACAAGATCCCTTACGGCGCGATGATCAGTGTCAAGGAAGGCGCCGCGGTGACAGCGGGCCAGGTGGTCGCTACCTGGGATCCGCATACCCACCCGGTGGTCACCGAGGTCGCCGGCTTCGTCAAGTTCCAGGACTTCGTCGATGGACTTACGGTCACCTCGCAGGTGGACGAGGTCACGGGGCTGTCCAGCACCGTGGTGCTCGACACCAAGCAGCGCGGCGGCAAGGACGTGCGCGCCACCATCAAGCTGGTAAACGGCAAGGGCAAGGAAGTCACCTTTGCCAATACCGAGATCCCGGCGGTCTATACGCTGCCGGCGGGCGCGCTCGTGTCCCTGGAGGACGGCGCCCGGGTCTCGATCGGCGACGTCATCGCGCGCATCCCGCAGGAGTCCTCCAAGACCCGTGACATCACCGGCGGTCTGCCGCGCGTCGCGGACCTGTTCGAGGCGCGCAAGCCGAAGGACCAGGCGATCCTGGCTGAGCAGTCCGGCACCGTCAGCTTCGGCAAGGAGACCAAGGGCAAGCGCCGGCTGATCATTACCCCCGACGACGGTGAGAAGTACGAGGAGCTGATCCCGAAGTGGCGCCAGCTCAACGTCTTCGAGGGCGAGACCGTGGAGCGCGGCGAGGTGATCGCCGACGGCGAGCCCAACCCGCACGATATCCTGCGCCTGCAGGGTGTCGAGGCGCTGGCCAACTACCTGGTGCGCGAGATCCAGGACGTCTACCGCCTGCAGGGTGTGAAGATCAACGACAAGCACATCGAAGTGATCATCCGCCAGATGCTGCGCAAGACCGAGGTGCAGGAAGCCGGTGAGACCAGCCTGTTGCGCGGCGAGCAGCTGGACCGCGCGCGCGCGCTCGACATCAACGATCGTGCGCAGACCGACGGCAAGAAGGCCGCACGGCTGCAGCCGGTGCTGCTGGGCATCACCAAGGCCTCGCTCGCCACCGAGTCGTTCATCTCCGCGGCCTCCTTCCAGGAGACCACGCGCGTGCTGACCGAGGCGGCGGTGCGGGGACTGAAGGACGACCTGCGCGGCCTGAAGGAGAACGTCATCGTCGGGCGGCTGATCCCGGCGGGCACGGGCTTCGCAGCGCATGCCTCGCGCCGCAAGCAGACCGGGGACTCAGGGCGCCGCAGCTTCATGGACGTGGGCGGCGGTCTGCCGGATGCGGAGGAAGCCAGCGTCGGCGAGGAGCCCGAGAGCGCCACAAGCTGACTTGTTAATTGGCGAAAATTGCAGGAAGCAATTTTCGCGGACGCTACAGGGAATCCCGCAGGCAAAAGGCGTGACTTTTGCCTGCTGGGCCCTGCCAAGACCCGGGGGGCCGGGAAGGCGACTTCCTGGCCCGTTTTCTTTTGGGCCCGGGCTGCCAGGTCTTAGCGCTGCCCCTCACGCCGCTCGCAGCCCGCAAGCTCCGCGTTGCTGTTGGGAAGGATCGCCGCCCGCACCGCCTGGGTCCACAGCCGGTAGCCCGCCGCGGTCAAGTGCAGGCCGTCAGCGCGGTAGATGTTTTTCGGCTGCCCGTTCTCGAGCATGAGCGGCGCGACATCGATGTAGTGCAGGTCGGCGCGCCGGGCGGCGCGTGCGCGCACGCCGGCGTTCACTGCACTCTGCTGTGCCAGCTGCGTGAAGCGCGCCTTCGATGGCTTCAGCGAGATGAAGTACACCGGCGTATTGCCGAGCGCCGCGGTCTTCTTGCCCATGAAGGTGTCGAAGTTTGCCAGCACCTCGGCAACCGGCTCCCCGGCATTGAGGTCGTTCTCACCGGCATACAAGACGATCGCCCGCGGCTGGTAGGGCGCGACGATCTGCCCGAACCACAGATTGACGTGCTCGATATAGGAGCCGCCGAAGCCGCGGTTGATCACCGGCAGCGGCGCCATGTCCTGCGCCAGGGTCGGCTTCCAGTGGACTATGCTGGAGGAGCCGACAAACAGCACCTGGCAGTTCCCGGGCGGTGCGGTGCGGTCGGCCTCGACGTAACGCTCGATCTCGACGCCCAGCGAGCGTCGCAGGGCCTCGTCCTGCGCATGCGAGTTGCTGCTGCAGCCCGCAAGCGCCAGCAACAGCGCGGCCAGCAGCCGACGGCGGCTGGCGGCAGAACGACGATCTACCATCATCTCCCCTGCCAGATCTTAATCATGTCGGGCGAGCCCTGTGCCCGCACGCCGTTGTCGTTGAGAATATCTTCGGTGGCGGCGAGCGCGGCCGCGCGCCGGAATACCAGCGATTCGCCGAGGCGCCCATCGAACTCGAAGGTGACGAATTCGTCCTTGAGGTTCCGCAACACCTCCACCAGGTGCGCCAAGCTGCGGATCGGTGTGCCGTTGACCGTGCGCACGACCATCCCCGCCGGATCGCTGTAACCCTTCGACAGGCTGTGCGGAAACAGGGGTGACGGAATCAGCACCAGCTCGCTGCGCTCGGGCTGCGGCGCATCCCCGAGGCGGGTCAGCAGCGGGCTGCCGCCGAACAGCATGCCGTACAGCAGGTTCTGGTGCGCCCCGATCAGGCCGAGGAACTCCTGGGTGGCCCGGGTGAACACCAGCGGCCCGTAGATGAAGTAGCTGGGATACTGGCCCTCCAGTGACGGCACCAGTTGCGCGCGGTGCGCCACCACCGGCACGTCGACTTTAATGACCTTGCCGCCGCGGATCACGGTGAGAGGCACCACGCCGTTGTGCGCGACCTTCTGTGCCTCATAGGTGAAGAACAGCCGCAGGTCAGCATCCACCCGCACCATGCCCTGGTCGTCCACCGCATGGTCGCCGATCTGGGTGATGACATCCAGGGGATGCAGTACAGCCTGGCGCTCGTCCAGGACGTGTCCAACCACCACCCCCGAGCTGCCGGCCGGCAGCTTGAGGTAGTCACGCAGCGCCGGATTTTCCAGGGTCTGCAGGTCCAGGTACAGCGCTGGCTTGCCATCGAGGTGACCGTCGGCTACCGCCTTGAGGAACAGTTCGATCTCTTCGTTGGGGATGATGTAGCCGATGTTCTCGGCGTTGCGCAGGTGGCTGAAGGTGAGTCCGATCATGCGCTCGCCCACCACCGCCGGCCCGCCGCTGTTTCCGGGGTTGATGGGTGCATCGATCTGCACGCGCACCCCCGAGGTGCCGTAGTTGTAGGGCACGAACTCGATCCGCGAGACGATGCCCTTGGTGATGGATAGCGAGGCGCCACCGGTTGGAAAGCCATAGGCCAGCACCGCGTCCTTGATGTGCGGCAGCGCCGTGGCGCGCGGCAGCGGCGCGTGCGTCCTGAAGAACGCCGGGTCGTCCAGCTTCAGTACCGCCAGGTCGATGCCGGGCGCCACGGCCTCGACGGTGGCCGAGAGCTTGTCACCGGCCTGGTTGGCCTGTATCTGCACCTGGCTGGCGTACGACACGACGTGCGCGTTGGTCAGGATCCGGTGACCCTCGATGACGACGCCGGAGCCGCTCACCTCGGTCGGCGCCTGCTTCGCCCAGGGGCGCGCCAGGTCCGGACGGAGCATGGTGGAGAAGACCTTGACCACTGCGTTCTCCACCGCCTGGCTGGGTGCCCCCGGGGAGGTGTCGGTGGGCGCTGGCGCGGGGGAGGGCGAGGGCGTCGCGGCCAGGGTGGGCGGTGCGGTCAGAAGCAGACCGCACAGCGGCAGGGCGAGCCACACGCTGGTGCGGGCGGAGGGACGGAACATGGGGCCTCGATGTTGGCTGGGTCTGCGCCGATTCTGGCACAGGCGCTTAAGGGTGGTGAGAATCGGTGTCACGGCGGGTTGTAGTGCTTCAGGAACGCCACCGAAGTCTCCAGCATTCTCAGCCGGGTGCTGCTGCGCGACAGCCAGTGATCCTCGTCCCGCAGTGTCACCAGGTCAGCCTGCTTTCCGGCTGAGCGCAGCGCGCGGTACATGTGCCGGCTCTGCTCAAACGGTACGACGGTATCGTCGCGGCCGTGGATCAGGAGCACCGGCACAGAGATCGACCCGACATGGCTTTCCGGGGATATTGCGCCGATGCGCGGGTCGTCCGGCCCGCTCACACCCATGAAGCGGTCCCAGAAGCGCTGGTTGTGGCTCTGGCGCCGGGCTTCCTGGCGGCTGACCCAGCGCAGGAACTCCGGCAGATCGGCGATGCCCGATACCGAGACCGCACAGCGATAGATGCCGTTCTGGAGCGCGACACCGGCGAGCGCGGCATAACCGCCATAACTTGCCCCCACGATGCAAACCCTGGCGGGGTCGGCGACGCCCTGTGTCACCAGGTAGCGCACGCCCTCGGACAGGTCGGTCTGCATCCGGCGGCCCCACTCACCGAAGCCCGCCGCCAGCAGCCGCGGCGAACTGTCCGAACCGCGGTAGTTGGGCTGCAGGACGGCGTAACCCTCGTTGGCGAGCGCCTGCGGCCACCAGCCAAAGTCGGCGGTGTCGTGCGCGGCCGGCCCGCCGTGCGGCAGCACGATCAGGGGCAGATTCGCCGCCGGCCGGTGTCGCGGCAGGGTGAGGTAGGCGGCGATCGGCAGGCCGTCGTCAGCGGGATAGGTGATGCGCCTGACCTCCAGCGGCTGGTGCAGCCCCTCATAGACATCGCCCAGGGTGTAAGTGCGGCCGTTGAGGGTGTCGATCAGCTGATACTGCAGGCCCTGCGGTCCGTCGACCCGTGCGACGATGCGCTCGAACTCGGCGGATGAGGAAACGAAGCGCAGGCGGGCGCCGGGGTAAGCGTGCAGCACCACGTCCCAGCGCTGCTGCAACGCCGGATCGAAAAACACATAGCCGGTCGAGTCCCCGAGGCGTACTCCTCCCACCATGCGGGGCGCGGCTCGCGACTCGATTGGTTCGTCGAGTGTCTGTCGTTCCGGCATGGGGGCGCCGAAGCTGCCGTCGCGCAGTGACAGCAGGCGCCACACCGGCTCTTCCTGCTGCACCTCCTGGACCAGCAGTGTGTCGGGCTGCGGTCCAAAACCCAACAGTTGCGGGTAGTCGAGCGGCGCCTGTCCGCTGGCAATTTCGCCGAGGACGCCATTGCGCCTGATGGCGATGCTCCAGTGGCCGCTGTTCTCGTCGTAGGACTGTCTGGCCACCACTTCGCCGTTGCCGTCCACCAGCCAGTGATACCAGCCGCGGTCGGTGCCGGCGCTCATTACCTGTACCCGGCCTGTCTGCAGATCGGCCCGCACCAATACGGGTATCCGCGGCGCTGCGATGGGCGTCCCCTGCACAAACAGCACGGTGTGCTCCCCGAGGCGGCGGGTCGCGATGCTGCCGCGCGCCACGTTCACATAACCCAGCGCCACTCCCAGGGAAGGATCGATCAGCGGCCGCGTGCGGTGGTTGCGCAGGTCGTAGACTGTCAGCTGCCAGGCCTCGTTCCAGTAGCCGAAACCGCCGGTGGTGACGGAACTCGTCAGCAGCAGGTGGTCATCGTCTGCCCACGACACGCTGCGGATCTTGTTGTCGCCCAGGCGCAGACCGCCGACCAGCTTGCCGTCAGCAAGGGAGGTAATGCCGAGGAAGCGCGTGTCCGCCTGGGTGCGGATGAATGCCAGGCGCTGTCCGTCGGGGGAGAGGGCAAGGTCCTCCAGCTGCGGCAGCTGACCGTAGGTGCGCAGCGGCACCGCGGCGCAGGCGTCCTGCAGCGGCAGAAAGACGGCGAGCAGGATCAGCAGACCCGGGCCTGCGGGGCGGAAAAGCACTTCTGCCTCGGGTCCAGTCCCGGATCTGCGCGGCCCTACTTCCGGCGGAACACCAGCACGAAGCGGTCGGTCTTCCCCAGCATCGGCGGCTTGCTACTGCGCCCGCTGTGGTTCAGCGCAGCGTCGTAGGAGTCGGTGGCCGGCTGTGCCTGTGCGCAGGGAGCCGCGAGCAGGATCGGCAGGACCAGCAGCAGGGCGCAGGAAAGAGCGCGGATGGCGGGATGCATGGCGGACTCCAGTCGCGTGGCCTCGAGCGTACGGTCCTGCAGTATGCACCTGACTTCACTCGACCCGCACGCCCCCTGGGACCGTCAGGTCCGCGCTCAGCAGGATGTGTGCGCTGGAATCCCCGACGCGAATGCCATAGGTCCCGGGGGTGATCTGCCAGCCATGTGAGCGTGCGCCATACCAGGCAAAGGCGCGCGGGCCGATCGGCAGCGTCAGGTGACGCTTCTCACCGCTTGCCAGTGATACGCGTGTGAAGCCCTTCAGCTCCAGTGGCGGGCGTGCCACTGGCGCGCGCGCCGGTGCGATGTACAGCTGTGGCACGGCGACGCCGGCGCGGGCGCCGGTGTTGGTCACATCGAACGACACGGTGTAGTGACCGGGGGCGGCGTCGGGTGAAACCTGCAGACCCGAGAAATGGAATGTGCTGTACGACAGCCCGTAGCCGAAAGGGAACAGCGGCTTGACGCCGCGCTGCTGGTAACCGCGGTAGCCGACGAATACTCCCTCGCGGTAGCTGATCTTCAGGCCATCCTTGCCCGGGTGGTAGCTGTCGTAGGCCGGGTTGTCGGCGGCCCGCCGCTCGAAAGTCACCGGCAGGCGGCCGGAAGCGTCCACGTCACCGAACAGCACCTGCGACAGGGCGCTGCCGCCTTCCTCACCCGCATACCAGGTCTGCAGCACGGCGGGAACTTCATCGAGCCAGGGAGACATGTCGCTGGCGCCACCGGCGGTCACCGTCACAACTACGTGGCGATTCACCGCCGCCACCCGGCGGATCAGCTCCTCCTGGCCCGGTGGCAGTGCAAAAGTGCGGTCCCACCCCTCACTCTCGCTGTCGGGACCGTATCCCGTTGCCAGCACCACGGCATCCGCGCGCGCCGCGAGTGCCAGCGCTGATTCGTCCACCCACTGCCCGCGTGCGCGGATTGCGAGCCAGACGACCGGAACGGGATCCAGTCCATCGGATCCGGTGTGGTACTCCAGCACCAGCTTGTGGGCGCCGGCGCTGAGTGTTTGCGCGAAGCCCTCGAGCGGCGCGATGTGCAGGTCCCAGCGGTCCGCCACCAGCCGGTCATCGACAAACAGCCGGTAGCCACAGGTACGCGCAAAGCCCGCCACCCGCACCACGATATCGTGGACACCTGCGCTGACAGGGGTGTAATAACCGGTCCAGCGCGTCGACTGCGCCCGTGCCGGCGGTTGGCGCACCGGCTCGGCAGAGTCCAGCGGCTCTCCCTGCATGATCGTGGCGTCGATGCGGGTGGCGGCGGGAGTGCCGGACAGGTTCATGTTGTCGAAGGTCTCGGCCCGGATACCCGGCGCTCCGTCCGGCGTGGTGGTGAAACGGGTAGCGCCCACCACGCTGCGCAGATCGGGGATGCCGCGCGCGTACTGTACGTTGATACCAGTGCCGGCGCCGCGGCTGATCCCCTCCAGCACGCTGACGGTGGCGAAGGGCAGCAGTACCGCACTGCCGCCGCCGGTGGGCACGGCGGGCCAGGCGTCCGGTCCCAGGACCAGCAGTGTGCGGATGCGCGTCCGGTCCAGCGGCAACAGAGCGCCGTCGTTCTTGAGCAGCACCATGCTCTCGCGCGCGCCTGTCAGCGCAGCCTCGCGCGCCGCCGCGTTCAGCGTCGGGATGGTGGCATCGAGCTGCGGGTGGTCGAGCCAGCCGAAGCGCACCATGGTGCGCAGCCGCCGCCGCACCTTGTCGTCGATCGTGGCCTGCGAGACCTTGCCGCTTGCAACAAGCGGCGCCAGCGCCTGCGCGTTGAGGAACCTGCCGCTGGGCATTTCCAGATCCAGGCCGCCGTTGGCCGCGCCCAGTGTGTCGTAGGTGCCGCCCCAGTCGGACATGAGGATGCCGGAGAAGCCCCATTCACGCTTGAGCAGGTCGACGTTGAGGCGCCGGTTTTCCGACATGTGCTCGCCGTTGACCAGGTTGTAGGAATCCATCACCGCCGCGACGTGTCCCTCACGTACCGCGGCCTCGAAGGCCGGCAGATAAATCTCGCGCAGCGTGCGCTCATCGATCCTGACGTCCACGGTATGGCGTGCGAACTCGGAGTTGTTGCCGAGGAAGTGCTTGGCGGTCGCCGCCACTCCCTCGTCCTGCACGCCGCGGATCACGTTCACGCCCATGCGGCCCGCGAGGTACGGATCCTCGCCGAAGTACTCGAAATTGCGGCCGTTGGTGGGCGAGCGGGTGATATTGAGTCCCGGCGCCAGCCAGAAGTGCACGCCGCGCGCGCGCGCGTCGCGGCCGATCTGCCGGCCAAAGCTCTCGGCGAAGGCGGTGTCCCAGGTGGCGGCAAGCGCGATGCCCCCAGGGAGGATGTTGCCGGGTGTTCTGTAGGATCGCACCCCCATGGGTCCGTCGGATGTCGTCAGCACCGGAATGCCCAGTCGTGCGATGCCCGGCATGTTGAAGTAATCCACGCCGCCCAGCAGCGTGTATTTCTCCTGCGGCGTCAGCTGGCGCAGCAGGCCCTCGACGCGCTGCCCGCTGGCGTCGTTGGCTGGCGCCGGCGTTGCGGCGTGAACAGTCAGCGTCAGCGACGCCACCGCCGCCCACGCGCACCGGCGAAGCGGCGCACGCCCGCCCGCGCCCGCCTGTGTCATGGCTGGTATCCCGATGATTGCCGCAGCCTCACGCTGCCAGCGCCGCAGCCTGCTGCACCTGGTTGCGCCCCGAGCGCTTGGCAGCGTACTGCGCTGTATCGGCGTGCGCGATCAGGTGCTGGCCCCAGACGCCCAGCGTGTCACTTGACGCCAGGCCGATGCTGCAGGTCAGGCGGATCGGCGCGCCAAAGCCGGCGATGCCGATGCTGGCGAGGCGCGCGCAGATGCGCTCGGCGATTGGCCGGGCTGCGGCCGCATCCGCACCGCTCAGGATTACCACGAACTCTTCTCCGCCGTAGCGCCCGATCACATCAGTCTGGCGCAGCTCCGCCTGGATCGGCGCGATGATCCCCGCCAGGCACGCATCGCCGGCAGCGTGGCCGTGGGTGTCGTTGATCTGCTTGAAGTGATCCAGGTCGATGAACAGCACCGACAGCGGCTGCGCGCGCGACCTCGCACGGGCACTTGCCGTGTCCAGCCGCTCGATGAGCGAACGGCGGTTGAGTACGCCGGTCAACGGATCGGTCTGCGCGCGCCGCTCCGCCTCGGTCAGGGCGATGTTCTGCTGGCGCACCCGGTCGGCGACGCCCAGTGCGATCAGCACCGCAGCCGCCACCATCGAGGGCGCCAGGCCCTGATAGAGGAGCTTCTCAGCGGCAGCGTCGCGGTCATACAGCATGTAGAAGGCCGTGGCCATCTGGAATGCCGACAGCAGCATCCAGGCGATCAGGCAGAAGCCGGCGGCGCGATTGCCGCGCCGCCAGGCCAGATATGACACCACCACGGTGAATATCGCGCTGCCCAGGAACAGCATGTTGCCGACATCGGCCACCAGGCTCGCGAGGCCCAGAGGGCGCAGTCCGTTGGAAACTGCCACCACCGCGAACGCCAGCGCGAGCCAGCCGAATATCCGGTATGCCCGCGGCGAGGCGGGGCGCAGGTTGGCGAACTCGCGCACGAACAGGCAGGCCGCGCTGCCGCTGAGGGCGACGATGACGTTGGCGGCGTAGATGGAGGCGATGCGGCCGTGCGGAAAAAGGGGCCACTCGTACGCCAGGCCTGAGAAGTAGGCCAGGTACAGCGCCTGAAGGAAGAACAGGGCGGCGTACAGCGAATAGAGCTTGTCGGGCAGTACCAGACGCACCAGCAGCGCCGTAAGCGCCATGGTGGCGAGCGCGCCGGCGGCGGAGGCGATGATCTGGGCGTGGGGCCGGACGCGGGCGATCACCTGGTCCAGCGGCTCGATCACGAAGCCCAGGTCCGCCGAGGCCCCGCTCTTGGGCCCGATCCGGATGTAGACCGGATGGTCCCAATCCAGATCCTCCGGCAGGTCGAATGCGGTGTCGCGGGTGCTGCCGAAGCGGGGAATGCGCAGCGCAGGCTGGAGCCTGACCGATACGCCGGCACGCTGGCCGAAGGCGATGAGAGGCTCCACGATGCCGGTGCGCACCAGCAGGACCTGGCCGGAACCGTCGGTATTGGCCGGCCGCGCCGTGGTGGGAAGCTCAAGCCTGAACCAGGTCGCAGGCCGGATCCGGTATGAGCCCCGGGACTCGAAGGTCCCGAACCGCGTATCCAGGCTGCCACTGGTCACGGACTCCGGGGTTGCATCCTTTACAGAAGAATCAAGCACCTGCGCGCGCAGTACCTGGGCCGCCGGGGGCTGGAGGGGCGCTGCGGGGCCATAAGCCCAAACTGGCAGAGCGAATCCCAGAAAGCAGGCGGCGCCAGGCCCATACCGGGCGGCCATACGAGCTATCACGGCCAATGGGGACAGACACATACGTCGGGATCCGAGCCTGAGGTCTTCTTGGAGTGGGCGGACTCTACTAATAGGATATATGGGGTACGCCGCAGGGCAAGCGCGCCCGGTTCCGCGGGTTGACACTCCCCGGCACCCTACCTAGAATCGCCGGCCTTTCTCGGACCGGCCCTTCAAGACACGCCGGCACCGAAAACAGCGACTTACGCAGACCGGGCCGCCTCACAAAGGCGGCCCGGTAGTCTGCGCAGACGATCTTTACGCGATACCACGGCCCGATGCGGGCCCTTCGAAAGAGACGAAACGATGGCGACCACGGGTCAACTCATCCGGCAGCCGCGCCGCACCAGGGCAGAGAAAACCAAGGTGCCGGCGCTGGGCGCCTCGCCGCAGAAGCGCGGCGTCTGCACGCGTGTCTACACCACCACGCCGAAGAAGCCGAACTCCGCACTGCGCAAGGTCTGCCGCGTGCGCCTGACCAACGGCTACGAGGTCAGCAGCTACATCGGGGGCGAGGGGCACAACCTGCAGGAGCACTCGGTGGTGCTGATCCGCGGCGGCCGCGTCAAGGACCTGCCGGGCGTGCGCTACCACACCGTGCGCGGCACCCTCGACTGCGCTGGCGTCGGCGAGCGCAAGCAGGGTCGTTCCAAGTACGGCGCCAAGCGCCCGAAGAAGTAAGAGGCAAGGACAATGTCACGCAGAGCCCAGGCTCCGGTCCGCACCATCCTGCCGGACCCGAAGTTCAACAACGAGATGCTGGCCAAGTTCATGAACGTGGTCATGCAGAGCGGCAAGAAGTCCGCCGCCGAACGCATCATCTATGGTGCGCTCGACCGCATTGCCGAGAAGACCGGCAAGCAGGGCGGTGAGGCCATCGAGGTGCTGGCGACCGCACTCGACAACGTCAAGCCGACCGTGGAAGTGAAGTCGCGCCGCGTCGGCGGCGCTACCTATCAGGTGCCGGTTGAAGTTCGCGCCACCCGCCGCCAGACACTGGCCATGCGCTGGGTGATCGAGGCGGCGCGCGGGCGCAGCGAAAAGTCCATGGCTTTCCGCCTGGCGCACGAGCTGATGGAGGCCTCCGAGAACCGGGGCGCCGCCGTCCGCAAGCGCGAGGACACGCATCGCATGGCGGAGGCGAACCGCGCCTTTGCCCATTATCGCTGGTAAACCTGACAGGAAGTACAACTGTGGCACGCGGCACGCCCATCGAGCGCTATCGGAATATCGGCATCTCTGCGCACATCGACGCGGGGAAGACGACCACCACCGAGCGCATCCTGTTTTACACCGGCGTTTCGCACAAGATCGGCGAGGTCCACGACGGCGCGGCCGTGATGGACTACATGGAGCAGGAACAGGAACGCGGCATCACCATCACCGCCGCCGCCACCACCTGCTTCTGGAAGGGGATGGACAACAGCTATCCCGAACATCGCATCAACATCATCGACACGCCCGGGCACGTTGACTTCACCATCGAGGTGGAGCGCAGCCTGCGCGTGCTGGATTCCGCGGTGGCGCTGTTCTGCGCGGTGTCCGGGGTGCAGCCGCAATCCGAGACGGTGTGGCGGCAGATGAACCGCTACGGTGTGCCGCGTATTGCCTTCGTCAACAAGATGGATCGCGCCGGCGCCAACTTCTTCCGTTGCATCGAGCAGATCCGCACGCGGCTGCGCGGCAACCCGGTGCCGATCCAGATCCCGATCGGCGCCGAGGACAACTTCGAGGGCGTGATCGACCTGATCCGCATGCAGGCCATCTACTGGGACATGGAAACCCAGGGTATGAAGTTCGAGTATCGCGACATCCCGGAGAGCCTGCGGCCACAGGCCGAGGAATACCGCGGCAAGATGATCGAAGCCGCCGCTGAGGGCAGCGAGGAGCTGCTGAACAAGTACCTGGAAGGCGAGGCCCTGACGGAAGCCGAGATCCGCAAGGGTCTGCGCGCGCGCGCCATCAAGAACGAGATCGTGCTGGCCATGTGCGGCACGGCGTTCAAGAACAAGGGCGTGCAGGCGCTGCTGGACGCCGTGATCGAGTTCATGCCGGCGCCGACGGAGATGCCGGACGTCAAAGGCACCAACACCGACGGCGAGCCCGCCACCCGCAAGGCCGGTGACGAGGAGCCGTTCGCCGCGCTCGCGTTCAAGATCCTGAACGATCCCTTCGTCGGCAACCTGACCTTCTTCCGCGTGTACTCCGGCATGCTCAGCTCGGGCGACACCGTGTACGTGCCGACCAAGGACAGGAAGGAGCGCATCGGCCGCCTGCTGCAGATGCATGCCTCCGACCGCACCGAGATCAAGGAAGTGCGCGCCGGCGACATCGCCGCGGCGGTGGGGCTGAAGGATGTCATCACCGGCGACACGCTGTGCGACCTCGATAAGATCATCACGCTGGAGAAGATGGTGTTCCCGGCGCCGGTGATATCCGTGGCCGTGGAGCCCAAGACCAAGGCCGACCAGGAAAAGATGGGCCTGGCGCTGCAGCGCCTGGCCAAGGAAGACCCCTCGTTCCGCATGGCCACGGACCAGGAATCCGGCCAGACGATCATCTCCGGCATGGGTGAGCTGCACCTGGAGATCATCGTCGACCGCATGAAGCGCGAGTTCAAGGTCGAGGCCAACGTCGGCAAGCCGCAGGTGGCCTACCGCGAAACCATCCGCGCCAAGGTGGAATCGGAAGGCAAGTTCGTGCGCCAGTCCGGCGGCCGCGGCCAGTACGGCCACGTATGGCTGACGCTGGAACCCAACCCGGGCAAGGGCTACGAGTTTGTCAACGGCATCGTGGGCGGCTCCGTGCCGCGCGAATTCATCCCGGCGATCGACAAGGGCATCAAGGAAGCCGTGGATACCGGCGTGATCGCCGGCTATCCGGTGGTGGACGTCAAGGTCACGGCCTTCGATGGCTCGTACCACGACGTCGACTCCAACGAAATGGCGTTCAAGATTGCCGGCAGCATGGGTTTCAAGGAAGGCTTCAAGAGGGCCAAGCCGGTGCTGCTCGAGCCGATCATGAAGGTCGAGGTGGTGACCCCCGAGGAGTACTCGGGTGATGTCATCGGCGACCTCAACCGCCGCCGCGGCCAGATCACCGGCATGGACGAAGGTCCGTCCGGCAAGGTCATCGCCGGCGAAGTGCCGTTGTCGGAGATGTTCGGCTATGCGACCACCGTGCGCTCCATGAGCCAGGGTCGCGCCACCTTCACCATGGAATTCGAGAAGTACGTCGAAGTGCCGCCGAACATCGCCGACGGCATCATCAAGAAGTAATTCCCTAAGAGCCGCAGACCCAAAACCGCGAGAGATACAGGAACGCCGCCATGTCGAAAGAGAAGTTTGAGCGCAGCAAGCCGCACGTAAACGTGGGGACGATTGGGCACGTGGATCACGGGAAGACGACGCTGACGGCGGCGCTGACGAAGGTGATGGCCGAGACCAACG
>JAFEDT010000013.1 GCA_018241445.1 Pseudomonadota bacterium | reverse complement strand
TCAGCGCCGCGCCTTCGAGCTCATCGAACAGATCGTCGTGTAGTCAGAAACCCAACGCCGCCGATCCGACTATGTACATGACACGCAAAGAAAAACTGCGCTGCGACTACAGGAACTTCAGGCTAGCGTGGCTGGCGGCGCAGTCAATGCGGGGTCAGGAAGCCCGCGGGAGCCGATCCCGCTCCCGCCGGGCTTCCTTGCTCGCAGCCGCTCAACAGCCCTGCGGTGACAGCTGCTGTGGGGCGCGGATCGGGACTTCTCCGCGTGCGCGCAGCAGGGCGAGCTGCCGCAGCTGGTCCTGTTGCCACAGGCGCAGGGCCGAAATGATCGCCTGAAAGCGCGGCGTGGAGCGCAGTGAGGCAAAGTCTGGATCACGCTCGATCCTCGCCCACCACGCCAGGCCGCCCATGGCAACGCGCGAGGCCGCAAGGGTCGGCTGCAAGGGCTGTGACTGCTGGCCCGAGCCGATGAGGTTCTCCAGGTGGGCGAGCGCCGCATCGCTGCGTCCGAGGATCGCCGAGGCGCTGGCGCGCGCCCACTCATCCCCGCCACCCGCGATTTCGCGCTGCCCGTCGCGGGAGTCGAGGTACTGCAGAATGCGCCGCGCCAGACCCCGGGCGACTGCCGGGTTGCCCGCGCTGTGCTCCAGTTCGGCGAGCTGCATGATCCAGGGGAAATTCTCATCGATCACCTCGGGAGCACCCTGGGTTCGCTTCAGGCCAGGAAGCGTGACGATGAACTGCCGCGCCCGCGCCGCATCGTGGCTGGCAATGGCGCGCTCGATGAGTGCCTGGGGCGCGATGGCCCACGAGTACCCATCGTTATCGGCGCCAGCCTCACGTCCCGTCGCGCGCAGCAGGACTTCGGTCCGCGCGAGATTCCCTGCGCGGTAACACAGCAGCGCCTCGGAGGCCTGCATGGCGCGCGCACCCGGCTCGTAACGGCGCAAAACGTCGCGCGCGGCCGGCAGATCCCCCAGCTCGACGTAAAACCACACCAGACGCCAGCGCGTCCAGCTGGCCGCCGGTTCCAGCGCGACGGACTTCTCGGCGTACTTGACCGCCTCGGCTAGCCTGCCCTGCTGCCAGCGCGTTTGCGCCAGGCGTGTGTACGCCGGGTAGAATTGCGGCTGCACTGCCAGGGCCTGCAGGTACAGCGCTGCCGCTTCGTCCAGCTGCTGGCGCTCGTGGCCGGGCGCAGCGCCTGGGTCGAAGAGGTGGAACATGGCCAGGAGGCGCAGGAACTCGCCCTTGCGGTAATGGTTCTCGGCCGACAGAGGCTCGACCAGCCTGGCGCGATCGATCTGCTCCAGTGCTTCATCGTAACGCTTGCGCCCAGCCAGGTATTCCGCGTAGCTGCGAATGCCCGGACCGAAGTTGGGTGCAAGCTCCAGGCCCCTGCGATAATCGGCCTCGGCGCCCGGCAGGTTGCCGAGCTCGACTCGCCGACTGGCGCGCATGAAATACGGCTCGCCGGCGCCGGGATCGATCTGGATGGCGCGCGTGATCATAGCGTCGACTTCGGGCGACGTGCCGCTGTCTGCGCCGCTCAGACCCTCCAGCTCCCCCTTGGCCCGCGCCAGCTCGGCGAGGGCCGCGGCAAAGGTTGGTGCCAGCTCCACCGCCCTGGAGAACTGCTGGATGGACGCCTCGACGTCGTTGACCCTGCGCGATTCGATCAGCGCCCGCCCCCGCAGGAACGCGAGCCAGGCGTCCGTGCCGAAGCGCGCATAGTCGACAGACTTGCTGCGCACGGTCGCATCGAGCTGCTGTGCCACGCGCTGCGCGATCTGATCCTGAAGGGCGAACACATCGCCCATGGCACGATCCAGCTTGAGTGACCAGAGCTCGACACGAGTGGAAGCATCGACCAGGCGCGCCGTGACGCGCAGCATGTCGCCCGCGCGCTGCACGCTTCCGCTCACGAGGAAGTGCGCGCCCAGGCGTCGCCCGATCTCTCCGGGCTCCGACGCCGGCGTGTTCAGGCGGAACGAAGACGATCGTGCAATGACGATCAGATCCGGGCTGCTGGCCAGTTCGTGCAGCACGGAGTCGGCGATTCCCAGGGCGAGGTACTCGTTGTCGGGCTGCGCGCTCAGGTTCTCGAAAGGCAGCACGGCAACGGTGTGCGGCGCGACTGCGGCGACCTCGACGCTGGTTCTGGCAGGCTGCGCCGGCTTCCTTTCATGGAGGGCAATGGCAATCACCGCGGCTATGGCCACGGCGCCGATCAGGCTGATGAAGGTGGGGCGTGTCCAGCGCCTGAGGGATCGTCCGTGCCCAGGGCGATCCGGCGGCACTGGCCGTGCGGGCGCCGCAGCGACGACGGCAGCTTCAACCGCGACGCCGCTGGCCGGGCTGGCGGCGACTACGGCGGTCCCGGGCGTCACGCGGTAGATTGCGGGGATCAGGCGATAGCCGCGCCCGCGCAGACCTTCGACGTAGCGGGGGGAGCGCGGATCGTCGCCCAGGGCGTCGCGCAGCAGTTTGACACGCTGGCTCACGGTTTCCGGGCTGACCACCGCTCTCGGCCACACCTGCTCCATGAGTGCCTCGAGCGACACCAGGTTCGGTGCACCGCGCACCAGCACCAACAGAAGATCGTACGAGAGTTTCGGCAGCGCGATCGCCTGGCCGTCGCGGGTCAGCCGCTGCCGTCCGGTGTCGATCAGCAGATCGCCGACCCGGTACTGCGCGGGCCCGACCTCGGCTGGGGATCCGGGGCGGGGTTGCGGCAGGACCGTCACAGTGTTGCCCTGATTGCGACGAAGATCTCCCGGCCCAGCAGATCGTAGCTCGGGAAGGTGTTGAAGCTCCCGGCGGTGCCGGAAATGTCAACCGCGGGGATGAAGGGTGGGTCCTTGTCCAACAGGTTGCTGACTCCGGCGCGCAGCTGCACCGCGCGAGTCGCGTCCCAGATGGCGGAGAGATCCAGGTAGCTGTAGTTCGGAATGCGTGCCACCACGGGATCGAAGAACTGTTCTTCCGCACCCTGCAGCAGAGGCTGCGGAGAGTTGTTGTCGAAGCTGGTGCGGCCGATGAACCGCCACTGCACCGAAAGCTGCAGGTGCGCAGCACTCTCCCAGGTCACGCGCAGGTTGTGTCGCCAGGTCGGATTGACCGAACCGTTGAGGCAGGTGGCGCCGAACAGACCGGCGCAATCGTAACTGGGGGCGCCCCGGTAGGGCGTGGTCGTATTGTGGTGCAGCCAGCTGCCGGTGAGGGCGAGGCTGAGCGTGCCGCCGCGGCGCCCCAGCGGCGCCCGGTATTCGACCTGCATCTCAGTGCCCGCCACCAGTGCGCCGCCGGTGTTGATGTCATGCTGGAGGATGTAGCCGCCGCCGGCGACCGTGGCGCCGCTGAGCGCACCGTCCGGGCGGCGCACGATCTGGCTGCACGAGAACGGCTCGCCGCTGTCGAGGCACTGCTGCAGCAGCACAGAGTCGGGGGCCACCGCGATCGCCTGCCGCAGCAGGATGTGGAAGTAATCGATACTGGCGCTCACCCCCGGCAGCGCCGCCGGGGTCAGCAGTATTCCCGCCGACCAGGAGTTGGCGCTTTCCGGCGCGAGCGCTGGATTCCCGCCGGACGCGACGCCGCAGCTGCCCGCGCACTGCGGGATCGTGCTCGTGCCCCCCACCGCAGGCCCGAATCCGTTGCCGTACTGTGCAGCGGTCACGCCGGTGTGCAGACAAGCCGCCAGACTGGCGCTGGCGTGCTGCGCGCCGCCGTGGGTGGGTGCGCAGGGGTCCTCGCCGACCAGGCCAGATTGCATGTAAGTCAGGGGTGTGTAGAGCTCGATGAGATTGGGGGTGCGCACCGCCCGATCGTAGGAAGCGCGCAGGCGCGCGCCAGCGACTGGTGCGAACTGCAGGCCGAGCCGATACGTGTGGGTCGCGCCGGCGGGTGAGTAGTGTGAATAGCGGTAACCGCCGTCGAGGGTGAGTTCCTCGAGGAACCGGCGTCCCTGGGTGATCGGGGCACGTATTTCCGCGAACCCCTCGTTTACCGACATGTGCCGGTCAATCGGGACGGCCGCGCCGCTGTAGCCTGCGAGGGTGCCCGAGAGTTCCGCCGCATCGGGTGCAAACTTCAGCGTCTCGAGCCGGTGCTCGACTCCGACGTTGACGGCGACCCCGTCGCGCCCCCAGGGAGACCTGATGCCGAGGCGGCCGAGCTCACCGGTGAGGTCCGCCTCGACGACCTGCCCGGTGTTGGAGCCGCGGTCGGTGCCCGCGGTGTACAGGTAACTCAGCTGCCTGGGGGTGACGGCGCCGCTGGTGAAGATGTCGTAGGGCACACAGCTACCGCCGCTCACGCATACCGGCCGGCCGGCGCTGTCGGTCGTGACCTGCAGCGCGTGGTTGACCGCCGCGTAATTCAGGTAGCCAAGGTTCGATTGGAACAGCGAGGTGTAATAGTAGAGTGCATGGGCGTCGTAGCTCCAAGTTTCACCCAGCGTGCCACCGGCGCCGGCCACGGCCCGATAGTTGACATGCTCGTAGGCCGAGGCACGGCCGCTGCCCTCGATGTTGCGCCGCCCGATGTCCACGTCAGCGCTCACCGAGCCCGGACTGGCCCGATCGGCGCTGATTTGCGCCGGGGTACACAGGATTGCCGCCTGCTGGGGGCTGAGCAGCGGATTGCTGCAGTTCACCAGGTCGCCGCCATCAGGCGTGAGCGGGTTACCACCCTGGAACAGGCCCGACGGTGCCAGGAAGGTGCGGGTGCGATCGCTCATGTAGCTCAGTTCGAGATAGGGACGCAGCATCGGGCTGAACGCGAATTCGCCGACCAGGCCCGCCTGGTAACGCGTGTCCTGGCGCTGCATGGACTCGTACGGGGCGGAGTTGAAGCGCGCCGGCGGCTGGGAACCGGCAACCGGGTACGGCAGGAACTGGTCACCGACGACAGAGTATTCCGCACCGGAAGCGGTTCCGAACTTGTTGGCACCCGAAGCCCCAAAGCACAGAAATCCACCGTCTGTTGGCACGCCGGTGACGGCGTTGACGCTCAGTGCCCGGCAGTTAGAAAAGTCCCGGTCCGAGCCGTGCACGGGCTCCTGTTTGTGATAGGCGAAGTACGCGGTGATCTGCCCCTGCCGGTCGTGCAACGCGCTGCCGGCCAGGATGGACAGGTCGGCCCGTTTGCCGTCCACGACCGAACCGGTCGGCGGCGTGATCCCGGCGGCGACCTGTGCACCCTGGAGATAGGCATCGTGTTGCCGGTGCTGCGCGAACCCGTACTGGCCGTCCACCTGGATGCCCTGAATATGGGATTTGAGGATGAAGTTGACGACACCCGCGATCGCATCCGAGCCGTAAGTTGCCGAGGCGCCGCCGGTCACGACCTCGACGCGCTCGACCATCGCCACCGGGATCTGGTCCAGGTCGGGTGCGGGGCTCAGGTTGCCGGTGTTGGCATCGCCGAAGCCGAGGCGGCGGCCGTTGACCAGGACCAGGGTGCGCTGCGGACCCAGTCCGCGCAGATCCGCGGTGGCAATGCCGCCGGCGGAATTGGCGGGACTGGAATGGTTGCCCAGATCGGCGCCGGCGCTGATAGTGCTTTGCGGCAGCGCGTTCAGCACGTCGACGGCATCGGTGTAGCCCGACAGCAGGATATCGCGGCCTGTCACGATCTGCAGGGGGCCGGTGGCATCGAGGTTCGAGGGCACCGGGATCCTCGACCCGGTTACCAGGATTTCCTGCAGGACCGGCGGCTGCGCATCGTTAGCGGCAGGGAGCGCCTGTGCGCGCGCCGTTTCGGGATGAGCGGTGATCACGGCGAGTGCTACGCCGAGCGCCCCGAGACCGGGTGCGTGCCGCTCGCCGCCCGGCACGGCTGCTGCGTGCACCCGCAGGCTCGTTGCTGGCGGCATCTGCATCGCTCGAATCGCTCGCACGGCTCTTGCGGCTGGAGTTAGGCGCCACCGGACATCCTACGCCTGAAAACGCCGGCCGCAAGCGCTGGTCCTCTCGCGGGCGCTCGATTTCGCGCAGGATTCCTACGCGCCCAGTGCCGCCAGCAGCGTGCGCGCGAACTGTGGACCGACGCCCGCTTCCTCGTGCTTGAAGTACACGTACACGTCGCGGCAGGCGTGCGCCTCGCGGCGGATGGTATTGGCCCAACGCGCCAGGTCCGCGTCCGTATAGCCCTCGTCGCGCAGGCGGAAGTAGCCGTAGTCGGCGGTGATCTCCACCGGGGCGCTGAACTTCTCGCTGTCGGCCACGCACAGCGCCAGGTTACGTGCGCGCAGCAGCGCGAAGACATCAGCGTCCATCCACGAGGCGTGGCGGAACTCGAACGCGGCACGCGTGCCCACCGGCAGGGTGTCGGCAAAGGCCTCGAGTGCCGGCAGGTCCTTGCGCAGCCACGGCGGCAGCTGGAACAGCAGTGCGCCGAGTCGCGGCCCCAGGGTGGCGGCGGTCTTGAGGAAGTACCCCGTCAGGTCGGCGCAGTCGCGCAGCTTCGCGATGTGGGTGATGCGCTTGGGGGCCTTGAGCGTGAGGCGGAAGTGCGGCGGCGTCTCCTGCGCCCATCCCGCCAGGATCTTCTCGTTGGGTACGCGGTAGAAGGTGTAGTTGATCTCGACCGTGCGGAAGTGACTGGCGTAGTACGGCAGCATCTTCGCCGCCGGAAACTTCTGCGGGTAGAAGCTGCCCTTCCACTCCGGGTAGTTGTAGCCGGAAGTACCCACCCAGAATTCCATGAGCCCTCAGTCCTGACTATCCGCTAAATGCCAGCGGGCCAAAGCCGCGCCTTTGGCCCGCGGAAACGCAGCCGCAGTCCGCCAAAATCGCTTCCTGCGATTTTGGCCCATAAATCAGCGCGCCTGCTCTCCCAGCAGCCGCCGGTACTGGCCCAGGTGGCGGATCGCGTGCTGCGGCCTGCCGAGCGCTTCGTACAGGCGGGCGATGTTGAAATGACAATCCGCCAGCTCCGGGTCCACCTCGAGGGCCTGGTGGTAGGCCTCCAGCGCGGCACCCGGGCGCCCGAGGTCCTCGAGCGCGACCGCGCGATTGAACAGCAGCAGGGCGTTCGGGCCGACCTGCTCCAGGGCGCGGGCGTACACCTCCTGTGCCTCACGGGCGTTGCCCTGTTCGTGCAGCAGCCGCCCGAGGTTGGTCCAGGCCGCGGCGTGGCGCGGATCGGAATCGAGCAGTTGCCGATAGGCAGACAGCGCCGCCTGCGGATCGGTCGCCTCCAGGTCGAGAGCGCTGACGAACGGATCCGGTGGCACCACTGTCGCGGCCTGCCCGGCCGGCCCCTGGGGATCGTCCGCGGCAGCCTGCGCGCGCGGTTGCGGCAGATGCTCGACGACCCGCAGTTCGCCGTCCTGTTCACTCACGTCCAGGCCGAGCAGGTACTGACCCGTCTCCGCCTGCCAGTGAGCGGCGCCGTCGCGCACGACCACCTTCTCGCCCACTGCGCTGATCGCCAGCCCCGACAGCGGGATCTGCTGCGGCAGGCTGCGGCGCAGCGCCTCCAGTGAACGGTGCACGCGGCGGGCCGGGACGTTGGCCTGCAGCAGTGCCCGCGCCGTGCGCAGCACGATCATGTCCTGGAATGAAAACAGCAGTTCTCGCCTTGCCCCCCGTGAGGGTTGCACGAAGCCCGCGCGCACCAGGGCACGCGTCGTGTCAGGCGCCAGCTGCAGCACCCGCTCGACGTCCCGCACGCTGTAGGAACGCACGGAGTGGCTCCCTGGGGAGGGCCGCGCGTTCAGCTGCTGCGTTTGCCCGCCTTGCGCGCGGGCGTCCGTGCGGGTGCGGCGTCCTCTGCATGCGCCGGCGCTTCGGCGCGCCGCGGTTCCTTGCGCGGGCCCAGGCGCGACACCTGGGCGCGGGCGGTGGCGCTCTTTTCGAGGCTGGCGCGCAGCGCCTCCATGAGGTCGATGACCTTGCCGTCACCCGCCGGGGCTGCCTCACTGACCGCGATCTCCTTGCCCTCGGCGACCTTGCGGTCGATGGCCGACTGCAGGCGCGCGTGCAGGTCATCCTTGTAGGCCTGCGGGTCGAAGCGCTCCGCCGTCTGCTGTCCGATCAGCTGTTCGGCGAGCTTCAGTTCCGCCGGTCTGACCTCGGTCTTCGGCACCTCGATCTCGTTGGCGCCGCGCACGTCGGCGGCGAAGTGCAGCTGTTGCATGCTCAGCACCGTGCCGATCGGCCGCATCACCACCAGGTAGGCCTTGCCGCGCGCGGCCCAGTGGCCGACGCCGCAACGGCCGCTCTGCTTCAGTGCCTCGGTCAGCAGCGCGTAGGGCTTGGCGGCGCCCTTGTCCGGGGCCAGGTAGTAGGTCTTGTCGAAATACACCGGGTCGATCGACTCGACCGGCACGAACTCGGTGATGTCCACCGAGTGGGTACCGACTTCCTCCAGCGCCTTGATCTCCTGCGGCGAGAACATGACGTACTGGTCCTTGGCGAACTCATAACCCTTGGCCATGTCGTCACGATCCACCACCACGCCCTCCTTCTGGCACAGGTACTGCTGCTTCAGGCGCGAGCCGCAGGTGCGGTGCAGCAGGTTGAAGGAGATGGTGTTTGCCGACTGGGTCGCGGAGTAGAGCTTCACCGGGATGGCGACCAGGCCGAATGAGACGGTCAGGGATCCAATGGAACGTGGCGCGGCCATGTATGACACCTTCAGCCCCGGAGGAGGGAGGGGCTACTTCTCACGCTCAATACCGAAAGCCAGCGTAAGGCTCTGTTTTACCGAAAGTACATCATGCCACCGATCGCCTGTCTTTACCAAGCGGGCGGGGGCGTTGCGGATTGTGAAGTCGGTCGGTTCCGCCGCTTCCAGTTCCTCCCAGGTCAGCGGCATGGAGACCGGGGCGCCCGCCACGCCACGGGGCGAATACGCGACGTTCAGGGTCTTGCCGCGCACGTTCATGTTGTAGTCGATGAAGATCCGGCCGGTGCGCTTCTCGACAGCCCAGTCCATGGTGATCTCCTTGGGGTGCTGGCGCATGACATGGCGACCGATGGTCTCGCACAGGTGGCGGGCCTCATCGAAGGTCACCGTGCGCTCGATGGGCACGAACACGTGCAGCCCCGTCTTGCCGGAGGTCTTCACCACCGCCTGCAGCGACATCTCCTGCAGCAGGTCACGCAGCCAGAAGGCAACGCGCCTGCCCACCGCGAAGCCGCGCCGGTTGAGTTCCGGTTCCGCTCCCGGGGCCTCCTTGCCGGAATAGATGTAGGGATCGATGTCGAACACCAGGTAGTCGGGACGGTTGAGGACCGAGGCCTCCATCGCCGCCAGCGAGCTGGCGTAATCAGTGCCCGCCCGCGGCGCGTCGGCACCCGCGCGCGCGCGCGAATGCCATACGTGAAACTCCAGCGTGCCCACCTGGCCCAGCCACAGCAGGGTCGGCAGATTATTGGCCAACAGGTAACGGTGGCTCTCTTCCTTGTGATCCGAGTACACCTCGATCGTGTCCACGAAGTCGGGCAGCGCCTGCGCCCAGTGCTTCTGGAAGAAGCGCTCCCCGGCAATTCCCTCGGGCATGCGGATCATGGTCAGGGGGCGGTCGGCGAGGTGCGGCAGCATGCAGTGCGCCACACTGGCCAGGTAGCGCAGCAGATCGCGTTTGGTGATGGGCGGCTCGGGGCTGTTGGCTGGCGCCGGCCAGTAGATGCGATCGAGATGGGTCAGGCGGATCTTCGCCGTTCCCACCGAGAGATCGAGCCGGTTGCCCGGCGCGTCGAGCTGCTCCAGTACCTGCCGCGCCAGCATGCGCGGATCAGCGTTGGTGCTGGCCGCACCGGGTATGGCGGCGCCAGGCACCTTGTCCGCGGACCTTCCCTGGCGCGCTCGCGCGCCACTGTGCGCCGGCTGTGGGCGCCGCACGCGCGCCGCGTCGATGTCGTCGCGCAGCCGCCGGAACACTGGTGCGCGCAGCGAGCCCGACGGGGTCCATTCGCTGAAAGCCACTTCCACCACCAGCCGCGGCTCGACCCAGGTGGTGGGCCGGTGCAGGTCGGGCGGCGTGTCGAAGGGGCAGGTGGCCCGCCGCAGGGCCGACAGCTTCGGTCCCAGCAGCGCCAGCGCGGCCTCATCGAGTCCCGATCCCACGTGGCCCGCATAACGCAGCGCGCGCCCCGCCCGGTAGCCCAGCAGCAGTGCGCCCAGCGCGGCGCGTGCGCCCTTGCCGCGCGTATAACCGCCGACCAGGAACTCCGCGGTCTGTCCTGACTTGCACTTCAGCCAGGCCGCCGAGCGCTCGCCGGGCAGGTAGGGGCTGTCGATGCGTTTGCCGACGATGCCCTCGAAGCCATGCGCCAGTGCCGCGTCATAGAGTGCGCCGGCATCTGCTGCGCCGTGAATGAGCTGGATGTGGGGCGAGGGCAGCAGGCACTGCGCCAGGTAGCGCCGCCGTGCGGCATATGGTGCACCGCGCAGGTTGAGCCCGGCAAAATGCAGCAGGTCGAAGCACACCAGCGCCACCGGCTGGGCGCGTGCGGCGCGGGCTATGTCGGCGTCGTCGCGCAGCTGCGCACGGTTCTGCAGCACGTGGAAAGAGGGGCGGCCGTCGGCATCGAGCGCCACGATCTCCCCGTCGAGCACCATCGACTCCACGGCCTGCGCCGCCAGTTCTGCCGCCACCTCGGGGAAGAGGGCGGTGATATCGATGCCGCGCCGCGACTGCAAGCGCACGCGCGTGCCGTCGATGAAGGCAATGCAACGGTAGCCGTCGAGCTTGGGCTCGTAGCGCCACTGTGGGTCGCTGCGCAATGTCGTCGTGCTGTGCGCCAGCATCGGCGCCAGCTCCTCCGGCACCCGCTCAGACGGTCCGGCGGGTGTCAGCTGCGCGGCTGGCAGGCGCGGCGGCGGCCCGCGCACGCCGATCTCCTCCAGGCTCAGCCCCGACAGGACCGAGTGGTGTTGCGCCAGCACGGTGTTGGTTTGGGCGAAGCGGTCGCGGTGCTTCAGCAGCAGCCACTGGCTGGCGGTGCGCGTGCGCACCAGCGCAAAGGAACCCTTGAGCTTCTCGCCGCGCAAAAACAGCGACAGCTTGCCGGCGGCGAGCTCGGCGCGCACCCGCTGCTGCGCCGCGGCGCGGTCGGCGAAGTCGTAGTGCCCGCCCTCATCGGGCGAGTACACCCCGCAGTCCCACACCACCACGTTGCCGGCGCCGTACTGCTTTTGCGGGATCACGCCTTCGAACGAGGCGTAGTCGAAGGGGTGATCCTCCACCGCCACCGCCATGCGGCGGTCAGCCGGATCCGATGACGGCCCCTTGGGCACCGCCCAGGATTTGAGCACGCCGTCCAGCTCCAGGCGAAAATCATAGTGCAGTTGTCGGGCCGCGTGTTTCTGCACCACGAACAGCAGTGGGCCTGCGCGCGGTGCGCTCGCCGCGGCCGCCGGCGGTTCCGGGGTGAGGGCGAAACTGCGTTTGGCGGCATAGCGCCCGAGTGCGTCCTCGCCGGCAGGCCGGTGGGCACGCCGCTGGCGGCTCGCGCGGCGTCGCGGCGGGGCGGGGTTCGCCTTGCTCACGAGTGGCGCACCATCCACGCGGCGGCATCGCGCAGCAGTGCGGCGCGCACCTGCGCGTCTGTCAGCCCGCTGCGCGCCGCGACATGAAACGAGTGGTCGGCGCCCTCGACGCGTTGCAACTGTGCACGCGGCTGCAAGCGCGCCAGCACCTGGTCCAGCAGCGGCGCCGTTGCCAGGGTGTCGCGCGAGCCCTGCACAAACAGCATCGGCACGCGCACGTCATCGAGATGAGCCGCACGTTGCACGCCCGGAGCACCGGCGGGGTGCAGCGGGAAGCCCAGGAACACCAGAGCGCGCACCCGCGCCAGCGGCTCGAGCGCCTGTGCCTGGGAGGTCATGCGTCCGCCGAAAGAGCGGCCGCCGGCGAACAGCGCCAGCTGCGGCGCGAGGCCCGCGGCGCAGGCGACGGCGGCACGGACCGCGGCGTGGCACAGCGGCGGCGGATCCGGCCGTCGCGAGCCGCGTTCCATATAGGGGAACTGGAATCGCAGGGTGGCCACGCCGTTGGCAGCAAGGCCGGTGGCGAGTTCGCGCATGGCGGGATGTTCCATCCCCGCTCCCGCTCCGTGCGCCAGGACGTAACAGGCGTACGGCTCCTGCGGCCGCTGCCAGCGCGCCGACACCACTCCCGCGCCCGGCACTTCCAGGGTGAGGTGCTGCGCCGGGTCGCCAACCGCGCTCGTCATGAGGCGGATACTACACTCATGGGATGTCAAACCCGGACCTGGCACGCATACACTGGATCATGACGCGCGAGGAAGCTAACCGGCAGCGGGTACGCGAGTTCTTCATTGCCCTCAACCGCGGCGACGTGGCGACGCTGCTCGCCGCGTATGCCGAGGACGGCTGCCTGATCACCATGGGGCGCACGCTGATCTCCGGCCGCTACGACCGCGCGCGGATCGCCGCGGCCGCGGGCGGGATCTTCGAGGTCTTTCCGCAGGGCATCGAGTTCACAATCGATGGCCTGACGGCCGAGGGCGAGCGGGTGGCCGTCCAGGCGCATTCGCTGGGAGCGCACGTTTCCGGCCGGTCCTACAGTAACGAGTACCATTTCCTGTTCGAGTTTCGGGGCGGCAAGATCGTGCGGCTCACGGAATACATGGATACTGAGCGGGTGACGGAGATCCTGTGCGGCGGCCAGCGGCCCGCAGCGCCGGAGACGGGTTGAAACGCCAGGCGCCAGCGAGCCAGCGGCTGCGCGGCCGGCGCGCAGGGGTGTCCCGCGGGGATGTCACGCTCCCGTCACCCGCCGGCGTGGCGCTGACGTTTCCCGAGGGTGCGGCGCTCATCGTGGGCTGCGGCAACATCGGCGGTGCGGCGGCGCTGCGCCTGGGCGAGGCGGGAGTTCCCGTGGTCCTCACGTACCGGGGCAACGCGCGGCGTGCCCGGGCGCTGGTGCGGCAGATCCAGGCGCGCGGCGGCCAGGCGCGCGCGCATCAGCTCGACCTGCTCCAGGATGCCGCGGTCGGCCGCGTGGTGCGGGATTGCGCGCGCGACTTCGGCCGCCTGCACAGCGTGGTGTACGCCGCGGGCCCGCCGATTCCGTTTCTGCGCGTGCGCGACATGCCGCCGCGCACCCTCGAGCGGCACCTGCTGGCGGACTCCCTGGGTTGCTTCCGGCTGTTCCATCACGCCATCCCGGTGCTGGAGCGCGGCGGCGGCGGTTCGCTGACCGCCATCGTGACCATGGCCAACTACCGTGCGATCGATACCGACGGGCTCTCCGCCATCCCGAAGGCGGCGGTGGAATCGCTGGTGCGCCAGGTCGCGGCCGAGGAAGCCGCGGCCGGTATCCGCGCCAACGCCGTACCGATCGGCTGGGTGGGGGGGTTCGCCAGCAGTTTCGCCGAAGCGCGCGCTTACACCGCCGCCATGACCGGGCCCGAAGCGCCGGCCACCCGCGCCCTGATGGAGCGCCTGATGTCTTTCATCCGCATGGGGCGGCCGGGGACGGCGCAGGAAGTGGGTAACATCGTCGCCTTTCTCGCTTCCGAGCAGGCGTCCTATGTCACCGGCTGCGTGATCGCGGCCGACGGTGGCGCCATCCTGTAGGAGGGACCCATGGTGGCAGTCGTCCTCGATCCGTACGATCACCGCTTCCACTGGGATCCGTACCCGTTCTATCGCGCCGCGCGCGAGCACGATCCGGTCTACTACTACGCCCCCGGGGGATTCTGGTTGCTCACCAAGTGGGACGACGTGAATCGCGCCTTTCGCGATCACAAGACCTTCATCAACACCGGCGCCCTGGCTCTTGAGAAGGACGCCAACGAGAAACTGCCCTACCCGCTGTTCATCGCCAGTGATCCGCCCGAGCACACCCGGCAGCGCGCCGTGCTGGCGCCGCTGATGATGCCGGGCGCGCTCGCGAAGCTGGAGGGCTACATCCGCCAGCGCACCCGCGAGCTGTTGCAGCCGCACCTGCCCCACGGACGGATTGACTTCGTCGCCGACCTGGCCTGTTTCCTGCCCATGGACGTCATCTCGGTCCTGATCGGGGTGCCGGCCCCTGACCGCGACGCAGTGCGCGGCTGGGCGGACGCGCTGATCGCGCGCGAGGACGGGCAGATCGATCTTGCCGAGCGCAACGTGGCCGGCTACATGAGCCTGGCGCAGTATTTCGAGGAGCACACCGCGCGTCACGCCCATGCACCCGGCGAGGACCTGCTGGGCGCGATGCTGCGCGCCCAGGCCGGCGGCGCCATGAGCCACACCGAGGTGGTCGGCAACCTGATCCTGCTGGCGATTGCCGGCAACGAAACCACCACCAAGCTGATCGGCAACATGGCCTACCGCCTATGGCAGCACCCGCAGCAACGGGCCTGGTTGTGCGACGATCCCGGCCTGATCCCCAGGGCGATCGAGGAGACGCTGCGCTTCGACGGCTCCTCGCAGATCCTGGTACGCCGTGTCGCGCATGACGTGACGGTCCGTGGCAAGCAGCTGCGCCAGGGAGACCGCGTCGGGCTGTGCGTGATCTCCGCCAATCGCGACGCCGACAAATTCGAGCGTCCCGAGGAATTCGACATCCGCCGGGGTTCGCGCGATCACATGGCATTCGGCTACGGTGTGCACGCCTGCCTGGGTGCGGCCTTGGCGCGCCTGGAGACCCGCGTGGTATTCGAGGAAATCTTGCGGCAACTGCCGCAGTACTGCATCGAGGAGTCCGGGCTGCGCCGCGCGCACAACCCCAACGTGCGCGGCTTCACGCACGTGCCCGCCACGTTCGAGGCGCCGCGGTGAGTGCGGCGGCCAAACACGCAGGCGCGGGTGGCGAGGGCCGCCTGCTGATCGACGGGCGCCTGACGCCGGCCCGCTCCGGGTGCGAATATCCCAACATCGCGCCGGCCAGCGGGCAGGTGATCGGCACGGTGGCCGACGCCGGTCCCGAGGACGCCGCGGCGGCCGTCGCCGCTGCGCGGCACGCCTTCGACGAGGGCGCCTGGGCGGCCGATCGACTTCTGCGGCGTCGTTGCCTGGGTCAACTGCGCGACGCGCTGCGCGCGGCGGCGCCGCAGCTGCGCGAACAGATCGTGGCCGAGACCGGCGCGACCATGGCGATCACCCACAATGGACCGCAGGGAGACGGCCCGATCGCCATCCTGGACTTCTGCCTGGAACTGCTGGACCACTATGCCTGGGATGGCGAGCTGCCGGTCACCCGGCACATGGGAATTCCCAGCCGGCGGCTGTTGTGGCGCGAACCCGTGGGCGTGGTCGCCGCCATCACGCCGTGGAACATGCCTTTCCAGATCAACGTGGCCAAGATTGCCCCGGCATTGGCCGCCGGTTGCACGGTGGTGCTGAAGGCCGCGCCGGAGACGCCCTGGGCTGCGACTTTCATCGCACGTCTCGCGGCGCAGTCGACCGACATGCCCGCCGGGGTGCTCAACGTCCTCACCTCGTCCGACCCGGCGCAGCTCGGCGAACTGTTGTGCCGCGACCCGCGCATCGACATGGTGTCTTTCACCGGCTCCACCGCCACCGGGCGACGGGTGATGGCCGCCGCCGCCGGCACGATCAAGAAGGTGTTCCTGGAGCTGGGCGGCAAGTCTGCGCTGATCGTGCTGGAGGATGCCGACTTCGCGCGCGCGCTGCCGCAGGCACTGACGGTGTGTTACCACGCCGGGCAGGGCTGCGCGATCGCGACCCGCCTGCTGCTGCCGCGCGCGCGCTACCGCGAAGGGGTCGAGTACGTTCGCCGCGCGTTTGCGCAACTGCCATACGGGGATCCGTACGGCGCGGGGCAGATCATGGGGCCCCTGGTCAGCGCGCGCCAGCTCGAGCGCGTGCTCGATTACATCCGCATCGGATGCGAGGAGGGCGCGCGCCTGGTGTGCGGCGGGCGGCGCGCCGCGCACCTGCCGCACGGCTACTACGTGGAGCCGACGCTGTTCGCCGACGTCACGCCGCGCATGCGCATCGCGCAGGAGGAAATCTTCGGCCCGGTGCTGGTGGCGATCCCCTATGATGATGAGGACGATGCGGTGCGGATCGCCAACGACTCGATCTACGGCCTGTCGGGGACGATCATGGGCGACCCGCAGCGGGCGCTGCGCATGGCGCGCCGCATCCGCACCGGCACCCTCAACATCAACGACGCCAACTTCTTCGCCCCCGATTCGCCTTTCGGCGGCTACAAACAAAGCGGTATCGGCCGGGAGATGGGCGTGGCCGGGTTCGAGGAATACCTGCAGATCAAGACCGTCGCGGTGCCCGGTTGAAGCCGCGCGGTCCGACCTCAAGCCGCGTCCGACCTCAAGCCGCGTCCGGCCTCAAGCCGCGTCCGGCCTCAAGCCACGGCAGGTGGGCTCAGCCCGCCGGCAGCACCCGGGTCGTTGACATCCATATATATAGAGTGAGCGACACAGCATGAGCGGCAGTCTCGAGGGACAGGTCATCGTGGTGACTGGCGCCTCGCGCGGCATCGGCCTCGCCACCGCGCGCAGCCTCCTGCAGCGCGGTGCGCGCGTGGCGCTGCTGGCGCGCCAGCGCCCTGCGCTGCAGGGTGCGCTCGCAGCGCTGGCGGCGCCGCAGCGCACGCTGGCCCTGAGCGCAGACGTGAGCGAGCGCGCCGCCATCACGGCGGCGTTGGCGCAGGTCGCCGCCCAATGGGGCCGCATCGACGGGCTGGTCAACAACGTCGGGTTCCAGTTCGCGCGCCGGCTGGAGCTGATGAGCGAGGCGGAGATCCGCAAGCTGGTCGATCTGAACTTCCTCGGCACAGTGTTCGCCAGCCAGGCCGTCATCGCCCACTTGCGCGCCGCGGGCGGCGGACGCATCGTCAATGTCTCCTCGGCCACGGTGCGCCATCCCAACGAGTTCTCGCACGTCGGCATGTACAGCGCCTGCAAGGCCGCGGTGGAGCAGTTCTCCGCCGAGCTGCGCCACGAGCTCAAGGCAGACCGCATCATGGTGAGCGTCTTCAGTTGCGGCGCGGTGGCCACGGGCAGTGTCGCCAACTTCGATCCCGCCGCCCTGGCTGAAGCCATGCAGGACTGGCTGACCAAGGGCCCGCTGTGCGATGGAGTGCTGCAGCCCCACACGGTGGGGGAAGCGATCGCGGCGTGTTTCGCGCTGCCGCCCGGCGTGGCGCTGGAGTTCCTGGAGCTGCGGCCCAACGTGCCGACGCCCAAGATGCTCGAGAGCACGCAGACCGCGGGCGCTGCGGACGCGGGGGCTTCATGAGGGGCACACCGTGAGTCTCGGGTTCATCGGGCTGGGCAACATCGGCCGGCCGATGGCGCGCCAGCTGTTGAAACTGGGAGAGGAAGTCCTGGTCTACGACCTTGCTCCCGAGGGTGTGCAGGAGCTGGTGGCCGCCGGCGCACGGGCGGCGCCGGACCCCGGTGAAATCGCGCGTCGTTGCCGGGTGATCGGCCTGTGCGTGCGCGACGCGCAGCAGCTCGAGGCGCTGTTGCATGGCGCGCGCCTGCTGGAGCTGGCGCGGCCGGGGGCCGTTTTGCTGGTGCACAGCACCGTGGCGCAGGCTCCGCTTTTGCGCTGGGCGGGCGAGGCGCAGGCCCGCGGCGTGCACCTGCTGGATGCTCCGATGACCGGCGGTGCCGCGGCGGCCTCCGCCGGCACGCTGACCTACATGGTGGGCGGGGATGCCGCCCTCGTCGAGGCCTGCCGGCCCATCCTGGAAACTTCCGGCACGGTGCTGCATGCAGGCCCGATCGGCGCCGGCATGCTGCTGAAGCTGTGCAACAACCTCATGAGCTACGCGGCGCTGGCCGCCCTGGATGAGGCATGCACCCTCGCGGCCGCCGGCACCCTCGACCCCGCCCTGTTGATCGAAGTCGGCCGCCGCAACGGCGTGGTGACCGGGCAGATGGCCGCATTCGCAACCAATCGCAGCCAGCTGGCGCACCAGGGCGAGACGGCCGTAGCTCGCGCCATGGGGCCGTTTGCCGCGCTGGCGCGCAAGGATCTCCAGGCTGCGCTGCAGAGCGCCGCGCAACTGGGACTCACACTGCCCCTGACTGCATGCACGGCCGAACGTATCGAAGCCGTGTTCCTGAAAGGAAATGGTATGGACGCCTCCCACTTCAAGGTTGAGGTGAACAGGTGAGGAAGTGGACCCTCCGGGCCGACGGCATCAAAGTGCCAAGGTGGAAGGTGTTCAGTCTTCACAGGCAACCG
>JAFEDT010000012.1 GCA_018241445.1 Pseudomonadota bacterium | reverse complement strand
GTCAGCGCAATCCATCAGGGCCCGCGGGCTTCGGCCTGCACAACAGGCCGGATATAAACCTGCAGCCTTATCTGTCAGCTCGTCACACCGGAAAATCCTTGCCATCGGGAGGCGTCCATATAAAGGCACGCATGACAGAAAAATTGTTTCCGGAAGGCGCCGCGCTGGTCATCGGTGGTAGCGGTGGCGTCGGCCAGGCGGTTTGCCGCGAACTGGCGCGCGCCGGCACGCCTGTGGCTATCACCTACCGCAGCAAAAGCGAGGTCGCACAACAGCTGGCCGGCGAGATCCAGTCCCTGGGCGTGCGGGCGACGACGCACCAGCTGACCATCGGCGATGCGGCGCAGGTGGAGTCAGTGGTCGAGGCGGCGGCGCGGGCGCACGGGCGCCTGCACACCATCGTGGTGGGCGCAGGCACGCTGGCCACGCAGGTCCTGCTGTCGGAGATGACGCGCGAGCTGTGGCAGCAGGTCGTCGATCAGGATCTCAACGGCTTCTTCAACGTCGTGCGCGCGACGCTGCCGCGCCTTAAGGCCTGGGGCGGGGGTTCCTACGTTCACCTGGGTTCCGCCGGCCATCTGCGCTGGCCGGAACGTGACGGGATTTCGGTTGCGCCGAAGGCGGCCATCGAGGCACTGATCACCGGCATCGCCCGCGAAGAGGGGCGCCACGGCATCCGTGCCAACACCGTGCTGCTGGGCGTGATCGAGGCCGGCATGTTCCTGGAGCTCACGCGCCAGGGGGTGTTCGACGAGGCGTGGGTAAAGGAAGTGCACAAGACACTGGCGCTCAAACGCTGGGGCAAGCCCGAGGAAATCGGACATTCCGTGGTATTCCTGGCCTCCAGCCGGGCGGCCTACGTTACCGGGCAACGCATCGCGGTGGCCGGCGGTTATGGCCTGTAATCCGGCGGCAGATGCGGCGTGACGGCTGACGACTACATTGCGATCCAGAACCTGGTCTACCGCTATGGCGAGGGTCTCGACCGCGGCGATTTCGCCGCTGTGGCGCGCCTGTTCGAGCACGCCGCCCTGTACGTGCCAGTCAGCGAAGATCCCCTGCGCGGCGCCGCCGCCATAGAGGCGCTGTTCCGCCGCTACACGCGCCTCTACCCGGACAGCGGTACGCCGCACACGCGCCACCTGATCAGCAACGTGATCATCGAGCCACAGGGCGAGGCGGCCGCCCGTGCGCGCTCCTCGGTGCTGGTGTTTCAGGCCACGGCGGCGCTGCCGCTGCAACCCGTCATCGGCGGCTGGTACTTCGACCGCTTCGAGTGCGTCGACGGCCTCTGGCGCTTCAGCGAGCGGCGCATGCAGATGGATCTGTTCGGCGACCTCAGTGCCCACCTGTTGCAGCCGGTGCCGTCGGGGTCGCAATCGGCGTGAGGGTTGCGCGCCGGTGAAGGCGTGCGCGAGACTCGCAGGATGGCTTCAAGCAGAACAGTTATGAGCTCATGACCGCCACACTCACGCACCTGCAGCGCCTGGAGGCCGAGAGCATCCACATCATTCGCGAGGTGGTGGCCGAGTGCGAGCGACCGGTGATGCTGTACTCCATCGGCAAGGACAGCGCCGTGATGCTGCACCTGGCGCTGAAGGCTTTCGCGCCGGCCCCGCCACCGTTCCCGCTGCTGCACGTGGACACCACCTGGAAGTTTCGCGCCATGTACGAGTTCCGCGAGCGCGTGGTGCGCGAAACGGGCATGCAGCTGCTGGTGCACGTCAACCAGGAGGGATTGAAGGCCGGCATCTCGCCCTTCACGCACGGCTCGCAGGTGCACACCGACGTCATGAAGACGCAGGCACTGAAGCAGGCCCTGGACAAGTACCGCTTCGACGCCGCTTTCGGCGGCGCGCGCCGCGATGAGGAAAAAAGCCGCGCCAAGGAGCGTATCTTTTCCTTCCGCTCCGCGGCGCATCGCTGGGATCCGAAGCAGCAGCGGCCGGAGCTGTGGGCGCTGTACAACGCCCGCAAGAATCCCGGCGAGAGCCTGCGGGTGTTTCCGCTGTCCAACTGGACCGAGCTGGACGTGTGGCAGTACATCTGGCTGGAGCAGATTGCGATCGTGCCGCTGTACTTCGCCGCCGTGCGGCCGGTGGTGGAGCGCGACGGCGCCCTGATCATGGTCGACGATGAGCGCATGCCGCTGGCGAAGGGCGAGCAGCCGCAGCAGCGGCGCGTGCGCTTCCGCACGCTGGGCTGCTACCCGCTGACCGGGGCAGTGGAAAGCAGCGCCGACACCCTGCCCGCCATCATCCAGGAGATGCTGCTGACCCGCACCTCCGAACGGCAGGGGCGGGTCATCGACCACGACTCGGCCGCCTCCATGGAGAAGAAGAAGCAGGAGGGCTACTTCTGATGGCGCACCAATCCGAACTGATCGCAACCGACATCGAGGCGTACCTGCGCGCCCACGAGAAGAAGAGCCTGCTGCGCTTCATCACCTGCGGGTCCGTGGACGACGGCAAGTCGACGCTCATCGGCCGGTTGCTGTACGAGTCGAAGATGGTGTTCGATGACCAGCTGCAGACTTTGGAGAGCGACTCGCGCCGGGTCGGTACACGCGGCGGAGAGCTGGATTTCGCGCTGCTGGTGGACGGCCTGGCGGCCGAGCGCGAGCAGGGCATCACCATCGATGTGGCCTACCGGTTCTTCTCCACCGAGCGGCGCAAGTTCATCGTGGCAGACACGCCAGGCCACGAGCAGTACACGCGCAACATGGTCACGGGCGCCTCGACCGCCGACCTGGCGGTGATCCTGATCGATGCGCGCAAGGGTGTGCTCACCCAGACGCGCCGCCACAGCTTCCTGGTCAGCCTGCTGGGGATCCGTCGTGTGGTGCTGGCGGTCAACAAGATGGACCTGGTGGGTTACCAGCGCGCCACTTTCGATGCCATCGTGACTGCGTACCGCGAGTTTGCCGCGCGCCTGGACTTCAGCGACATCACGGCGATTCCGCTGTCGGCGGTGCACGGCGACAACATCATCGTGCCCGGCGGCAATACGCCCTGGTACACCGGACCCACGCTGATGCAGTTCCTCGAGACAGTCAGCGTGGACGACAACCTGGCGGCCCGGCCCCTGCGCATGCCGGTGCAGTGGGTCAACCGGCCCAATGCCGATTTCCGCGGCTTTGCGGGCCCGGTCGTCAGCGGGCGCATCGCACGCGGTGAGCGCATCCGCGTGCTGCCGTCGGGCCGTGAGAGCGAGGTGGCGCGGATCGTTCTGGGCACGCGCGACCTGGACAGCGCGGTGGCAGGACAGTCCGTGACCGTGACTCTGACCTCGGAGGTCGACGTCAGCCGTGGCGACGTGCTGGTCGCGGCTGCCGATCCGCCGCAGGTTGCCAGCCAGTTCGAGGCGACGCTGGTGTGGATGCAGGATGAGCCGATGCTGCAGGGCCGTACCTACCTGATGAAGGCCGGCAGCAGCACACTGTCGGCGACCATCACGCCGCTGAAGCACAGGATCAACGTCAATACCCTGGAACAGGTGCCCGCCGAGAAGCTGGAACTGAACGACATCGGGGTGTGCGAGCTGGAACTGGACCGGCCGATTGCCTTCGAGCCCTACCGTGACAGCCGCGCCATGGGAGGGTTCATCCTCGTCGACCGGCTGAGCAACGCCACCGTGGGCGCCGGGATGCTCAATTTCGCGCTGCGGCGCTCGCAGAACGTTCACTGGCAGGCGCTGGACGTGGACCGGCAGGTGCGCTCGCGGCAGAAGGGCCAGAAAGCCTGCGTACTGTGGCTGACCGGGCTGTCGGGCGCCGGCAAGTCGACCATCGCCAACCGGGTGGAGAAGCTGCTCACCGCCCAGGGCCGTCACACCTACCTGCTGGACGGCGACAACGTGCGCCACGGACTCAACAAGGACCTGGGCTTCACGGCCCAGGACCGCGTCGAGAATATCCGCCGCGTCGCGGAGGTGTCACGGCTGATGGTCGACGCCGGACTGATCGTGCTGGTGTCCTTCATTTCGCCGTTCCGGTCCGAGCGCCGCATGGCGCGCGAGCTGTTCGCCGCGGGCGAGTTCTTCGAGGTGTTCGTCGACACGCCGCTGGCCGAGGCCGAGCGGCGCGACGTCAAGGGCCTGTACCGCAAGGCGCGCCGCGGCGAGCTGAAGAACTTCACCGGCATCGATTCGCCGTACGAGGCGCCCGAGCAGGCGGAGATCCATATCGATACCACGCACATGGACGCCGACGCGGCGGCGGCGCGCATCGTGCAGTACCTGCAGGAGTTGCGGCTCATTCCGCAAGGCTGAGCGCCGGTGACCGCAGCGGAGGCAGCGCAGGCGCGGGAGTGGCTGGAAGCCATCGGCGCGATTGCACGCGCGGCGGGCAGCGAAATACTGCAGGTCTACGAATCCGGCAGCTTCGATGCGACGCGCAAGCAGGACGATTCGCCGCTGACGGCGGCCGACCTGCGTGCGCACCGCTCCATCGTCGCGGCGCTCGCCCGCCTGACGCCGGACATTCCGGTGTTCTCCGAGGAGGCGGCGGCAATCCCGTGGGCCGAGCGCGCGCGCTGGCGGCGCTACTGGCTGGTCGATCCCCTGGACGGAACGAAAGAATTCATCTCGCGCAACGGTCAGTTCACGGTCAACATTGCTCTCATCGAGGATCACGCGCCCGCGTTGGGCGTGGTGCACGTTCCGGTCGGCGGCCTGTCCTACCTGGGCGTGCCGGGGCAGGGTGCCTGGCGGGAACAACCCGGGGAGCCCCGCCGGCAGATCCGTGTTCGGTCCCGCTGCGCCAACCCGCCGCAGGTGGTGGGCAGCCGCTCGCACCGCGGCGATTCACTCGACGCCTTCCTGGCGCGCCTGGGCGCGCATGAGTTGAAACCCATGGGCAGCTCGTTGAAGTTCTGCCTCATCGCCGAGGGCAGTGCGGACGTGTACCCTCGCCTGGGTCCCACCTGCGAATGGGACACGGCCGCGGCGCAGGCGGTCGTGGTCGCTGCCGGCGGCCGGGTGCTGCAGCTCGACGGCGAGGCGTTGCGATACAACACACGTGAGCAGGTGCTGAATCCGTTCTTCGTAGCCTTTGGTCCCGCCGCGCCGGCCTGGCTGGAGCTGCTGGACGCCGCGGGGCAAGGCGGCGGCGGCTCTCACCGCTGAAGACTTCGACTGAGCCAGCTGTTGGAACCCGCAGGTGTGCATGCCCTGTCACGCCGCTATGGCTCATATGCGTAATATTTGAAGCCGATTGCAGCGAGTTATGCTTGCGACATTGTGATGTGGAGCATAAACTCGTAATACTATGACCGTCAGAAGCTTGGGATACGTGGTCGTCGAGACCACAGACATCGCCGCCTGGCGGCGTTTTGCCACGGACCTGATCGGACTGATGGAGGGGCCAACCGGCCCCGACGGCAGTCTGCGCCTGCGTGTGGATGAGCGACCGTTCCGCATCGCGGTGGTGCCGGGCAAGAGCAACCGCTTCGTGAGCTGCGGTTGGGAATTTCGCGATGCGGTCGAACTGGCCGAAGCCGTAGCGACGCTGAAGAAAGCCGGAGTGGATGTCCGCCCGGGTACCGAGGCGGAAGCGGCCAACCGGGTCGTCGACCAGTTGTTCCATTGCAGCGATCCCTGCGGCAACGCGCTGGAGCTGTTCCACGGCCGGTGCTACGACTACACGCCCTTCGCATCCCCGCGCGGCGTGTCCGGCTTTGTCGCCGGCAGCCTGGGGATGGGACACGCGGTCCTGCCGGCGCCGCAGCTGCAGGCAGCGCGTGCCTTCTACCAGCGGCTTGGCTTTGCCGACACCGACGAAATGTGGCTCGCCATGACTCCCAACCCGGCCGATCCGAAACTCGGCCTGCACTTCATGCACGCCGCCAATCCGCGTCACCACAGCCTGGCGCTGATGGGTGCGCCGGTGCCCAGCGGCTGCGTGCACATCATGCTGGAGGCGCGCTCGCTCGATGACGTGGGCTACGCGCTCGACCGCTGCATCGCCGGCGGGGCGCATATCTCTTCGTCACTGGGCAAGCACTCCAACGATTTCATGGTCTCGTTCTATGTCCAGACACCTGGCGGCTTCGACCTCGAGTTTGGCTGGGATGGTTTGCAGCCTGACTGGAATACCTGGGTGCCCACCCACAGCCTGATCTCGGACCTGTGGGGTCATCGCTGGTCGCCGCCGCCCCCACCGAAGTCCTGAAAGGGACGCGGATGTTCGACAAGACCCTCACCGCCGCCGCTGTGGCCGCCACCATCGAGGACGGCATGACGGTGGGTGTGGGGGGATGGGGACCGCGCCGCAAGCCCATGGCGCTGGTGCGCGAGCTGCTGCGCTCGCCAGTGAAGGATCTGACCGTGGTCGCCTATGGCGGCCCCGAAGTGGGCATGCTGTGCGCTGCCGGGAAGGTCAGGAAACTCACCTACGGTTTCGTGTCGCTGGATGCCATACCCGTGGAGCCCTGGTTCCGGCGTGCGCGCGAGGCCGGCGCCTTCGAGGCGCGCGAGCTGGATGAGGGCCTGTTGCAGTGGGGCCTGCGCGCCGCGGCCATGCGCGTGCCGTTCCTGCCCACCCCGGTGGGACTGGCCAGCGACGTCATGAGCTTCAACCCCGACTTCCGCACCGTGCGTTCACCCTATGACGACGCCGAGGTGTTGCTGGCAATGCCGGCGCTGAAGCTGGATGTGGCCTTGCTGCATGTCGACCGCGCTGACCGCCGCGGCAACGTGCAGACCCTGGGGCCCGACCCGTACTTCGACGAACTGTTCGCCCGCGCCGCGGCGCGCTGTTATGTCAGCTGCGAGGAACTGGTGGACCGCATCGACGCCAGTCATGCTGCCGATGCGCGCTTCAACCTGGTGGAGCGCAGTTACATCACCGGCGTGGTGCCGGCGCGCTTCGGCGCCCACCCGACTTCCAATCCGCCGGCCTACGGCTGGGACATGGAGCATCTGCGGGCCTACTGTGCGCTGGCGACGCAGGAGCAGGGCTGGCTCACCTATAGGGCGCAACATCTGGCGGGCAGCGAGGCGGACTACCTCGCACGCGCCGGCGGCGAGTCGCGGCTCGCCGCCCTGCCGGTGCCGGTGTTCTGATGGGCGCCCCTGTCACGCTGGCGGAACTGGCGATCGCCGCCGCGTCGGAGGCATGGCGGGGCGATGGCGAGGTGCTGGCTTCCGGGATCGGCGTGGTGCCGCGACTGGCGGCCAGCCTTGCCAAGCTGACGCATTCCCCCGAACTGATGATGACGGACGCCGAGGCGCACCTGGTCGAGGAACCGGTGCCACTCGGGCCGCGCGGCACCTATCAGCCGAAGTTCAGCGGCAGCATGAGCTTCGCGCGTGTGTTCGACTGCGTGTGGGGCGGCCGCCGCCACGTGATGATCGGACCGATCCAGATCGACCGCTACGGTCAGACCAACCTGTCGGGAATCGGTGATCGCGTGCGGCCGAAGGTGCAGATGCTCGGCATGCGCGGCCTGCCCGGCAACAGCATGTGTCATGCCAACTCGATGTTCGTCACGGCCCACAGCAAGCGTGTCTTTGTCCCGGGCGAGGTCGACATCGTCGGCGGGGTAGGCTACAACCCGGCGCGCTGGCCCGCGGGCGCCAACAGCAGCCACGTGGATCTGCGCCTGATCGTCAGCGACCTGTGCGTGATGGACTTCGGCGGCACCGGGCACGCGATCCGCGTGCGCAGCCTGCACCCGGGCGTCACGCTGGATGCCGTGCGGCAGGCGAGCGGCTTTCCGCTGGAGGCCGCCGGGCAGCCGCCGGCCACGGCAATGCCCACCGAAGAGCAGCTCGCCATCATCCACCGGCTCGACCCGCACGACCTGCGGGCCGGCGTGTTCAAGGGCAACCCGCTGGTGGGCGCCGGCACGGCGGCATGAGCGACGCGCTACAGACCGTCCTGTGCCAGCGGCTCGGTTGCCGCTACCCCATCATCCAGACAGCCATGGGCTGGGTTGCGCGCCCGGAACTGGTGGCCGCCTCCTGCAACGCGGGTGCGTTTGGCTTCCTCGCAGGAGCGGTGATGAACCCCGCCGAGCTGCAGCAGGCGATCGCCCGCCTGCGCACGCTCACCGCCGCGCCCTTCGGTGTCAACTTTCACATGTTCCAGCCGGGGGCGGCACAGATCGTCGACCTGCTGATCCGCGAGAAGGTTGCGGCGGTGAGTTTCGGGCGCGGGCCGGATGCGAAGATGATCGCGCGCTTCCGGGAGGCCGGAATCGCCTGCATCCCGACCGTGGGCGCGGTGCGTCACGCCCAGAAGATGGTGCAGCTCGGCGTGGACATGGTGGTGGTTCAGGGCGGTGAGGGTGGCGGCCATACCGGCTCCGTCGCCAGCACCGTGCTGCTGCCGCAGGTGCTGGACGCGGTGCAGGTGCCGGCGGTGGCGGCCGGGGGCTTCGCCGACGGCCGCGGCCTGGCGGCGGCGCTGGCCTTTGGCGCCGCGGGTATCGCCATGGGGACGCGCTTCCTGATGACGCGGGATTGCCCGGTGCCGGATGCAACCAAGGCGCGCTACACCGCCGCTGGCACCGACGACATCCTGGTGACGACCCGCATCGACGGCATCCCGCAGCGCATGATCCGCAACGAGACGCTGGCACGCATAGAGAAGGCCGGTCGCCTGCGCATGCTGCTGCTGGCGCTGGACAGCGCCTGGCGGATGAAGCGTCTGACCGGCGCCAGCGTATCGCAGATGCTGGCCGCGGCGCGGCAGATGAGCCACGGCGGCGACCTCACCCTGGGCCAGTCGCTGCTGGCGGCAATCGCGCCGGTGATGTTCCAGCGCTCCATGGTCGCGGGCTTGCCGCAGCAGGGCCTGCTGGCTACGGGACTCGTGGCGGGGCGGCTGACCGACCTGCCCAGCTGCGAGGAACTGGTGCAGCGCATCGTCGCGGATGCACGCGCGCGGCTCCGACTGCTTGGCGTCGCGGCGCCCTGAACGCGAGGGAGGAACCATGCCGATCCGCACCGAGATCCGCGCACACATCGGCGAGGTCGTCATCGACCATCCGCCGGTCAACGCCCTGGACTCCGCCGGCTGGCACGAGCTGGCGCAGGTGATCGCCCGTACCGGCGCCGATCCGGAGGTGCGCTGCGTTCTGCTGCGCGCCGAGGGTCGTGGCTTCTGCGCCGGGGTGGACATCAAGGAAGTGCAGCAGGATCCGGGGCGCATCGTCAGCCTCAACCGCGGCAACTACCTGAGCTTTCGCGCGGTACGCGCCTGCGAGGTGCCGGTCGTGACGGCGGTGCACGGCTTTGTCATCGGGGGCGGCATCGGCCTGTGCGGGGCGAGTGATGTCATCATCGCGGCCGACAATGCCTACTTCTCCCTGCCGGAGGTGGACCGCGGCGCCATGGGTGGCGCCTCGCACCTGATGCGCATGCTGCCGCTGCACAAGGTGCGCGCGGCATTTTTCACGGGCGGGCGCATCGAGGCTGCCGAGGCCTGGCGCCTGGGCGCGCTGGAGAAAGTGGTGCCGGTGGCCTCATTGCTGCAGGAGGCGCGCGCATTCGCCGGCATCATTGCCGGCAAGAGCCGGCGCGCGCTGGTGCTGGCGAAGGAGGCGCTGAACGGCATCGAGCCGCGCGACGTAGACCACGGCTACCGGTTCGAGCAGGGCTTCACGCTGGAGATGTACCTGCACGAGGATTCGCAGAAGGCGCGCGACGCCTTCGTGAAGGACAAGGGAACCGCGAAGTACTGAGACCATGCCCCTTGACCTGACATTCACGCCGCAACAGCAGGCGCTGCGCGCCGAGGTGCGCGCGTGGATGACGGCGCACGTGCCGCGCACGCCGCTGGCGACGCTCGAGGGCGAAGCCGGGTTCGCCCAGCACCGCCAGTGGGAGCGCACCCTTGCCAGCGGCAACTGGGGCATGATCACCTGGCCGCGCGAGTATGGCGGACGCGGCGCCAATCTCATCGAATGGCTGATCTTCGAGGAGGAGTACTACCGCGCCAACGCGCCACTGCGCGTCAATCAGAACGGCATTTTCTTGCTGGGCCCGACGCTGATGGAGTTTGGAACCGCGCAGCAGAAGGCACGCTTCCTGCCGCGCATGGCGGCCGGCGAGGAGATCTGGGCGCAGGCATGGTCGGAGCCCCAGGCCGGCTCGGACCTGGCCGGGATCCGCGCCACCGCGCAGCGCGAAGGCGACCAGTATGTTCTCAGGGGACACAAGATCTGGTCCTCGCGTGCCGCCTTTGCCGACTGGTGTTTCGGAATATTCCGTACCGATCCGGCATCCGGGCGCCATAACGGGCTGACGTTCATGCTGGTGCCGCTGCGCCAGCCGGGGGTGCGGGTGCGCGGGATCCGCCAGATCCACGGCGAGCCGGGATTTGCGGAGATTTTCTTCGAGGAGGCGCGCGTACCCGTCGCCAATCGCCTGGGCGAGGAGGGCCAGGGCTGGCACATCGCCATGGCCACGGCTGGATTCGAGCGCGGCCTGATGCTGCGCAGTCCGGCGCGTTTCCAGGCGGCGGCGCAGCGCCTGGCGCATCTGTGGCGCAGCCACGCAACGCAGGCCGATCCGGCACTGGCGGCGCAGGTCGCGCAGGCGTGGATGGACGCCGAAGCCTACGCTCTCAACACCTACCGTACGGCCAGCCGCCTGATGGCGGGCGGGACCATCGGGGTGGAAGCGAGCCTCAACAAGATCTTCTGGTCGGAGCTGGATCTGCAGTTGCACGGCACCGCGATGCGGCTGCTCGGTGCGCACGCGGCCTTGCGCGCGCAGGCACCCGATGTGGTGCAGGACGCCGGGTGGCTCGAGGGCTATATCTTCTCGCTGGCCGGCCCGATCTACGCCGGCACCAACGAAATCCAGCGCAACGTGATCGCCGAGCGGCTGCTCGGCCTGCCGCGCGGCTGAGCCATGGATTTCAACTTCAGCGAGGAACAGCGGATGATGGCCGGGGCGCTGCGCGAGCTGGCTGCGGATCTGTCGTCGGGCGAGCGGCTGCGCGCCATATACGACGGCACCGATAGTGCGGACCGCCAGCGCTGGGACGCACTGGCCGAGCTCGGCCTGTTTTCAGTGCTGGCCCCGCAGGGCAGCGGCGGCATGAGTCTCACCGACAGCGACTTCATCCTGCTGGCGGAGGAGGCGGGCCATGCCGCGCTGCCGGTACCGCTGTGCGAGCAGGCGGGTGTCGCCGTGCCGCTGCTCGCGGAGCTGGCCGGCGGGGCTGCGGACAGCGGCACCGCCGCGGCGCTGGCGGAGGCGCTGCAGGCGGCGGCGAGCGGCGCAAGCCGCGTGGCGGTGGCACACCCGATCAACCCCTTTACGCTCGCGCCCGCCGATCCGACGCATTGGCTGGTGTGCAACGCCGATACGGTCCGGCTGCTCGAGGCGCGCGAGGTCAAGGCGGTCCCGGAACCGACGGCGGATGCGGGGCGTCTGCTATACAGGCTGGAGGCGCCGCTACAGCAGCACGGGGTGACGGTGCGGGGCGCCGCGGCGGCGGCCGCGGCGGCGCGCGCCGCACAACGCGGTGCGCTGTACGCCGCGGCACAGTCTGTCGGGGTGGCCCAGCGGCTCACGGACATCGCTGTCAGCTACGCCTGCGAGCGGGTGCAGTTCGGCAAGCCCATCGGTGCTTACCAGGCGATCAAGCACCACCTGGCGAACGTGCAGGTGAAGCTGGAGTTCGCGCGGCCGGTGGTCTATGCGGCGGCAACGCGTGTCGCTGACCCGGATGCGGGTGCGCAGGCGGCCGTGTCACACGCCGCGCTGGCGGCGGCGGCGGCGGCCGACCTGGCGGCACGCACGGCCATCCAGGTACACGGCGCCATGGGATACTCCTGGGAGGTGGATCTTCACTTTTATATGAAGCGCGCCTGGGCCCTGGCCGGGAGCTGGGGGGCGCACAGCTTCCACGCCCGCCGCATCCAGGCGCTGGTGTGCGGCGGGGAACTGACGCTGGGTCCGGGGCAGACTTTCGAATGACCACGATGAGGGACTGAATCCATGGCTGAAGCCTACATCGTCGGGGCGGTACGTGCCCCGATCGGCAGGAAAAAGGGCACGCTGGCGCAGGTGCACGCGGCGGACCTGGGCGCGCACGCCATCCGGGCGCTGATGGAGCGCACCGGGGTTGACCCGGGACAGGTGGACGACGTCATCTTCGGTTGTGTCGACCAGATTGGTACGCAGGCGGGGGACATTGCGCGCACCTGCTGGCTCGCCGCCGGATTCCCGGAGGCGGTTCCCGGCACCACGGTGGACCGTCAGTGCGGCTCCTCGCAACAGGCGGTGCATTTCGCCGCCCAGTCGGTGATGAGCGGCACACAGGACCTGGTGGTCGCCGGTGGCGTGCAGACCATGAACCAGATCCCGATCAGTGCCGCCATGATCGCCGGACAGCCCTTCGGTATCCCCGATCCCTTCAGCGGTTCCGTGGGCTGGCGCGCGCGCTACGGCACACAGGAGATTTCACAGTTCCGTGCAGCGGAGCTGATCGCCGCCAGATGGCAGATCAGCCGCCGCGAGATGGAGGAATTCGCGCTGGAGAGCAACCGCCGGGCGCTGGCCGCGATCGAGGCGGGTCATTTCCGGCGGGAGATCGCACCCCTGAACGGACTTGCCGATGATGAGACGCCACGCCGCGGCACCACGCTGGAGAAAATGGCGGCCCTGGAGCCGCTCACGCCGGGGGGACGCATCACCGCCGCGGTCGCCAGCCAGATTGCCGACGGGGCAGGGGCACTGCTGATCGCCTCGGCGGCGGCGGTGCAGCGCCTGAAGTTGAAGCCGCGCGCCCGCATCCATCACATCTCGGTGCGCGGCGACGACCCCGTCTACATGTTGACGGCGCCGATCCCGGCCACCCACCACGCGTTGCGCAAGGCCGGCATGACTCTCGCCGACATCGACCTGGTCGAAATCAACGAAGCCTTCGCCCCGGTGGTGCTGGCCTGGCAGAAGGAGACCGGGGCCGACCTGTCGCGGGTCAACGTCAACGGCGGGGCCATCGCCCTGGGGCATCCGCTGGGCGCCACCGGCGCGCGGCTGATGATCTCGCTGCTGCACGAGCTGGAAAGGCGCGGTGCGCGATTTGGCTTGCAGACCATGTGCGAGGGGGGCGGTCAGGCGAACGTCACCATTATCGAGAGGTTGCCGTAATGGCCGGCTTGTGTGCGGGACGGATCGTGGCGATCACCGGGGCCGGGCGCGGGCTGGGTCGATCCTATGCGCTCGCCTTTGCGCGCGAGGGGGCGCGCGTCGTGGTCAATGACCTGGGCACTACGCTCGCCGGCGCCGGCCGTGACACGGCTACTGCGCAGGCGGTGGTGGACGAGATCCGTGCAGCGGGCGGCGAGGCCGTGGCCAACGGCGACGACGTGTCGGAGTGGGACGGGGCGGGCCGCATCATCGCGACGGCGGTCGAAACCTTCGGTGGACTGGACGTGATCGTCAACAACGCCGGCTTCGTGCGCGATCGCATGTTCGTCAGCGCCACGCTGGATGAATGGGATGCAACCATGAAAGTGCATCTGCGCGGGCACTTCTGTGTCGCACGCCACGCCGTGGACTATTGGCGTGGCCGTGCCAAGGCGGGTCAGCCGGTCGATGCGCGCATCATCAACACCTCCTCCGGCGCCGGTCTCAACGGCAGCATGGCGCAAAGCGCCTATTCCGCCGCCAAGGGCGGTATCGCCAGCCTGACACTGGTGCAGGCAGCGGAGCTGGGGCGCTACGGCATCACCGCCAACGCACTGGCGCCCGCGGCGCGCACCCGCATGACGGAGCAGGCTTTTGCCGAGAGGATGAAGCGGCCCGATGCCGGCTTCGACGTACAGGATCCGGACAATATCGCCCCCACCGTCGTGTGGCTGGGCAGCAGCGAGTCGCGCGGCGTGACGGGTTGCGTGTTCGAGCTGGAAGGCGGGCGCATCACGATCGATGATGGCTGGAGCGACGGCCCATCGGTGGACCACAAGGCGCGCTGGCAGCCGCGCGAGGCGGGCGCGGCAGTGGCGCAGCTGCTCAAGCAGCGCAAGCCGCAGAAGAAGGTGTACGGGACATGAGCGCCGTGACGGCAATTCCGCCCTATCCCCAGGGCCGCAACCTGCTGGCGGGAAAGTCAGTGCTGGTCACGGCCGCGGCCGGCACCGGCATCGGCTTCGCCACCGCCCGGCGCTGCCTGGAGGAGGGCGCGAGGCTGTTCATCAGCGATTTGCACGAGCGCCGGCTGGCTGAGGCGGTCGAGCGGTTGCGCGAACTGAAGGCAGGCGAGGTGCAGTCGAAGTTGTGCAACGTGACCCACGAGGATGATGTGCGCGCGCTGGTGGAGGCGGCGCGGCAGGCATATGGTGAGGTCGACGTGCTGGTCAACAACGCCGGGCTGGGCGGGTCTGCGGCGGTGGTGGATATGACCGACGAGCAGTGGAGCCAGGTGCTCGACGTGTCGCTGACGAGCGTGTTCCGCATGACTCGGGCGATGCTGCCGCACATGTACCGCCGCCGCTGCGGCGCCATCGTCAACAATGCCTCGGTACTGGGGTGGCGCGCACAGGCGCAGCAGTCGCACTACGCGGCCGCCAAGGCCGGGGTCATGGCCTTCACGCGCTGCGCGGCGCTGGAGGCGGCGCAGCATGGCGTGCGCATCAATGCGGTTGCGCCCAGCCTTGCCATGCATGCCTTCCTCAACCGTGTGATGTCGGACGAACTGCTCGCAACACTGAGTGAGCGTGAGGCCTTCGGCCGCGCGGCCGAGACCTGGGAGGTGGCGAACGTGATCGTATTCCTGGCCAGTGACCTGGCGGGCTACATGACCGGTGAGGTGGTTTCCGTGTCGAGCCAGCGCGCATGACCGCCGTGTTCCGCAGTGCCGCGGACTACCGCGCCGCCGTCGGCAAGTCCTTCGGACCGAGCGGCTGGCTGACGGTCTCGCAGTCGCGCATCGAGGAGTTCGCAGATGCCACCGGGGATCACCAGTGGATCCACGTGGACAGTGCGCGCGCCGCCACCGGTCCCTACGGGACCACCATTGCCCACGGTTTTCTGACACTGTCGCTGGTGAATCACTTCCTGCCGCAGCTGCTGGAGACCCGGGACGTGAAGTTCGGACTCAACTACGGCTGCGACCGGGTGCGGTTCCCCGGGGTGGTGCGCGCCGGCTCCCGGGTGCGCGCGCGCGCCGGGATCATCGGTGTCGAGGACGTAGGCGAGGGCGCGGTGCAGGTCAAGATTCGCGTGACCGTGGAACTCGAGGGCGCCGACAAGCCCGTTTGCGTGGCCGACACCCTGAGTCGTTTCTACTTCTGAACGCGCCGCTGGCGATACAACGCTACCAGGAGAATGCCGTGGCTGAAGCCGTGATCGTATCCACCGCCCGCACGCCGATCGGCAGGGCGTACCGTGGCGCCTTCAACGATACCGAGGCGCCGGTGCTGTCCGGGCACGCGGTGCGCGAAGCGGTGCGGCGCGCCGGCATCGACGGGGCCGAGGTGGAGGACCTGGTCCTGGGCTGCGCCACGCAGCAGGGCACGCAGGGGTACAACATCGGCCGCCTCACCGTGATCACGGGCGGCCTGCCCGACTCGGTCGCCGGCGTGAGCCTGGACCGTAAGTGCGCCTCGGGCCTGATGGCCATCGCCACCGCCGCCAAGCAGGTGAGCGGGGACGGCATGTCAATCGTCGTGGCCGGCGGGGTTGAGTCGATCAGCCTGACGCAGAACAAGCATCTCAATGTCTTTCGCGGTCAGTCCGAGGCGGTGCTGGCGCGTTCGCCGCACATGTACATGGCCATGATCGAAACGGCGGAGGTCGTAGCGCGCCGCTATCGCGTCAGCCGCGACGCGCAGGACCGCTACGCGTTGCAGAGCCAGCAGCGGGTGGCCGCTGCCTATGCAGCCGGACGTTTCGACGCCGAGATCGTCCCGCTCGCCAGCCGCAAGGTGGTGACGGACAAGGCAAGCGGCGCCACCCATTCCGAGGAGGTGACGTTGACGCGCGATGAGGGCTACCGCGCGGACACCACGCTCGAAGGGCTGGCGAAGCTCGAGCCGGTGTGGACGGGCGGCAAGTCGGTCGAGAAGGGCACCAACATCACCGCCGGCAACGCCTCGCAGCTTTCCGACGGCGCCGCCGCTGTCGTGGTGATGGACGGCAAGCTGGCCGAGCAGCGCAACCTGAAGCCATTGGGCGCCTATCGCGGCATGGCGGTGGCCGGCTGCAGCCCCGACGAGATGGGCATCGGCCCGGTATTCGCGGTGCCGAAGCTGCTGGCGCGACATGGTCTTACGGTCGACGACGTTGGCCTGTGGGAACTGAACGAGGCCTTCGCAGTCCAGGCCCTGTACTGCCGTGACCGCCTGGGCATCGACAACGCGAAATTCAACGTCGACGGTGGCGCAATCGCCGTCGGTCATCCCTACGGAATGAGCGGTGCGCGGCTGGTCGGCCATGCGCTCATCGAGGGCCGCCGCCGCGGCGTGCGCTGGGTGGTGGTGACCATGTGCGTGGCCGGTGGCATGGGCGCGGCCGGGCTGTTCGAGGTGTATTGATGGCCAGTCCCGCGGAATACCAGCTCGACGACATCGACCGCCGCATCATCGCGGCGCTCAAGGCCGACGGCCGCGCCACCAACCAGCGCATCGCACGCAGCCTGCGTATTTCGCCGGCTACAGTCGGCGCGCGCATCCGCCGCCTGGAGAACATGGAGGCCATGCGCGTGGTCGCGGTCACCGACTTCGCGGCGCTCGGGTTGCGGGTGCTGCTGGCGATCGGCATCGAGGTGCAGGGGCGGCCATCCGAGGAGGTGGCGCGCGAGCTGGCGACGCTGCCGGAGGTCTTTGCCGTGCACCTGGTGACCGGGGCGCGCGATATCGAGATCCTGGTGGCGTTGCGCGACCTCGACCAGCTCGAGGGGTTCCTGCTGCGCGATGTGGCCAGGATCCGCGGCATCCGCACCCTGAGCGCTGGCGTCGCAGCCGATGTCATCAAGTACGATTTTGACCGGGCGCACATCGCATGAAGACACAGCTGCCGGTGCTGGACGAACTGGACCACCGCATCGTTGACCTGCTGACCGTGGATGCGCGCGTCAGCAACCGCCAGATTGCGGCCCAGCTGGGGGTTACCGAAGGCACCATTCGCGGGCGCATCCACCGGCTGGAGAAGAGCGGCGCGATCCGCCTGACCGCCGTAACCAACGTCGCCTATGCCGGGTCTCCCAGGGTGGTGCTGATCGGCATCCAGGCGCATCACGGGGAGCTGCGAGCGCTGGCGGACCGGATCGCGGCGATGCAGGAGATCGGCTGCGTCATCATCATGCTGGGCCGCTTCGACATCCTGGCCATCGGCCTGTTCAGCGACCTGAATGACGTGATTGACGTGGCCAACAATCGCATCCTGGCGCTGCCGGGTGTACGGCACGTGGAGACCTCCATCGCCGTCCGGACACTCAAGTACGACTACCGCGCCGCCAAGATCACAGACTCGCGCCGCGGCAGGGCGCGCAGCTGAGGGCAAGATACGCATGAACGCTCTGGCTTTTACTCCATTGACCATCGGTCCGCTGCGGCTGCGCAACCGTTTCATAAAGGCCGCCACCAACGAGGGTGGGGCGCGCGGCGGCGTGCCGTCGCGGCGCCTGGTGCAGTTCCATGGTGACATCGCCGCCGGCGGCGTCGCCATGACGACGCTGGCCTATTGCGCCGTGGCGCCGGACGGCCGGACCTTTCCCGATCAGGTCACCCTTGACGAGGCGACCGTGCCGCACCTGCGGGTGCTGACGGAGGCGGTGCACGCCGGCGGAGCGGCCGCCATGGCGCAGATTACCCACGGTGGCTGCTTCACCTTCGTCCCACCGACGCAGACCAGGCGGCCGCTGTCGGCGAGTGGCGGCTTCAACAAGGTGGGAATGATGAGCGGTCAGTGGCTGCGACAGGCCATGACCGCCTCAGACATGCAGCGTGTCGCGCAACAGTTCGTGCGCGGCGCGCGGCTCGCGCAGGCGGCGGGTTTCGACGCGGTCGAGATCCACATGGGGCACGGTTACCTGCTCAGCCAGTTTCTCAGCCCCCTGTACAACCGCCGGCGCGATGCCTGGGGAGGCGATCTCACGCGGCGGCTGGCTTTCCCGCTGGAAGTGCTGGGCCGGGTGCTGGATGCCGTCGGCAGCCAGCTGGCGGTGGTATGCAAGATCAGCGTCACCGACGGCCACCCGCGCGGCAATGCGGCCCAGGACGGGGCGCAGATCGCCCACGCGCTGCAGCAGGCCGGCGCCCACCTGGTGGTGCTGAGCGCCGGCCTGAACATCGAGTCGATCACGACCATGTTCGGCTCCTCCTTTCCGAAGGAAAACCGTACGCATGTCGGTAACCCGGTGGTGGCGGCGGCCATGCTGCTGCAGCGGTGGACCGAGCCGAAGGTGCAGTTCCGGGAGCTGTACCAGCTGCAGAACTCGCGCGTGGCCCGTGCGGTCGCGCACGGACCGCTCGCCTACCTGGGCGGGGTGCACTCGCTGGCCAACGCCGAGCAGTTGCTGGCGGAGGGGTTTGACGTCATCGCGCTCGGGCGGGTGCTGATCCACCGCGCCGACCTGGTGAACGCCTTTGCCAGCGGCGAGGTGGCCGAGTCCGGCTGCACAGCCTGCAATCGCTGCGTGGCGATGATGTACACCCCGGGTGGCACTTCCTGCGTACTGGGTGTGCCCGGCGATGCGGTGCTCAACCGCACACCGGCCGCCTCATGAGCTCAGCCCTGCAGCATGTCCCCGGGGGCGAAGTAGGCCTTCATGCTGGTGAAGCGGCCCGACTCGTCGAAGGTCATGACGTCGATGACGCGCACCGTGAGGGCGCCGATGCGGGCGCTGAAGGCCATCGCCGCGCTGTTGGAGTGCGAGCCGCGGATGGGCGCGTCCAGGGTCAGTTTGGCGCCGGTGGCGATGCTGCCGGTGTAGAAGGCGAGGATCGCCTCGCGGCCACGCAGCGCCGGGGAGCCGACCGGGTCCTCCACCGTCGCCTCCGGGCTGTAGAGATTGGTGACCGCCAGGGCGCTGCCGCTGTTGAAGGCGTCGATATAGGCCTGCATGGCGGCCTTCATGGTCTGTTCGCTCGGCATGACGACTCTCGCGCGATGACGGGCCACCAGCATACTGGGGCGTGGTGCGATGCGCGCTCCTTCATTTGGGCGGTGCCCGTGCCGGCGGTGGCGGCGACAATCATGCCGGAACCAAGAGGGAGGGTCGCTTGAGCGCCGAAGACCTGAGTGTCGATGTCCTGGTGGTCGGTTCCGGCAACGGCGCGCTGACGGCGGCGCTGTGCGCGTGGGAGTTGGGCATGCGCGACGTACTGGTGGTGGAGAAGAGCGAGCTGTACGGCGGCACCTCGGCCACCTCGGGTGGCGGCATCTGGATTCCATGCAGCCGCTACGCCCGTGAGGCGGGCGCCCAGGACAGTTACGAGGAGGCGTTGCAGTACATCCAGGGGTCCACCCCGGCGGGAGCCGTGCCGCTGGAAATGCAGCAGACTTACCTGCGGGAAGGCCCGAAGATGCTGGACTTCCTGCACGAGCGCACCCGGGTGCGTTACGAGTCGCTGGCGCACTATCCCGATTACTGGTCCTCTCTCCCCGGGGCGAAGCACGGGCACCGTTCCCTGGAGCCGGCGCCACTTCAGCGCAGTGAGCTGGCCGCGGAGGCGCCCCGGCTGCGCGACACGCACTACATGATGTGGATGTTCGACCGCATCGCCATGACCCAGGTGGACGCCCAGGTGCTCATGGCACAGCTGCCGGGCTGGAAGAGCCTGGCCGCGCGGCTCTTCTGGGAATACGCGAGTGACGTTCCCTGGCGGCTCACACACCGACGGTCGCGCCGCATCGCTTGCGGCTGCGCCGGGGTGGCGCGGCTGCGCTGGTCGATGCTCGATCGCGGCATGCGCTTGTGGCTGCAGGCGCCGATGACGGAACTGCTGGCCGACGATGCCGGCCGGGTCACCGGCGCACGGGTGATGCGCGAGGGCAAGCCGCTGACCATCCGCGCCCGGCGCGCCGTGGTGCTGGCTGCCGGCGGCTTCGAGCACAACCAGCAGATGCGCGACCAGTACCTGCCGCAGCCCACGGATGCGCGCTGGAGCGCGGCCGCCGGCACCAACACCGGGGACGGGCACCGCGCCGCAATGGCGCTGGGCGCGGCCACGCGCCTGATGAATGGCGGCTGGTGGTGCTCCTCGATGCAGGCGCCGGATGAACCAGTGCCGCGCCTGGCCGTTATGGACAAGTCCTATCCCGGCAACATCGTGGTGACCCGGCGCGGCCAGCGCATCGCCAACGAGTCGCAGAACTACCTGACCTACCAGCTCGAGGTCTACCGCCGGCACAGCAGCCAGGATCCGCAGGTTCCCGCGTGGCTGGTGTTCGACGGCCGCTCGCGGCGCATGTACTTCAACGGGCCGTTGTGGCCGACCAGTTATCGGCCCGACTGGATGCTGCCGAAGAGTTACTTCAGTTCGGGGTTCCTGAGCCGCGCCAACTCCATCCGCGAACTGGCGCAGGGTGCAGGCATCGATCCCGACGGCCTGCAGAGTACCGTCGATGCCATGAACGGCTACGCGCGCACTGGCAAGGACCTGGAGTTCGGACGCGGCGATGCCGAGTACGACCGCTATTACGCCGATCCGCGCATCAAGCCCAACCCCTGTCTTGCGCCCATCGTCGAGCCGCCGTTCTACGCCATGCGCATCAACCCGGGTGACTTCGGCACCCACGGTGGACTGGTGACCAATACCGATGCGCAGGTGCTGCGTGCGGATGGCAGCCCGATTGCCGGCCTGTATGCCACCGGCAACTGTGCCGCTGCCATCCTGCCGACCTACCCGGGTCCGGGCGCGACCCTGGGCCCGGCCATGACCTTCGCGTGGCAGGCGGCGAAGCATTTCACGCAGGCCAGCGCATGAGCGACCCGCGGCTCGACCCGCAGGCCCTGCTGGCGCAGGCACGCCAGCAGACCGGCCTGCGGGACCTCGACGACCCGCCGCTGGAGGAGCCGCTGCAGCGGCTGACCGATTCGCTGCGCAGCGAGGCGCGCCTGAACGAAGCCGGGGTGTACACCTGGCACGCGCGCCTGCTCAATACACTGATGACGCGGCTGCGGGCGCGCGACTGGTTCGAGCGGCATCCCGACATCCTGCAGCAGCAGCTGCCGCCGCCGGTAGTCATCCTGGGCCTGGCCCGCACCGGCACGACCCTGCTGCACCGGCTGCTGGCGACCGACCCGCGCTTCTACGCCGCTGCCTGGTGGGAATGCCGCTTCCCGGTTCCGGAGGCGAACGACATTGGCGGCGAGCAGCGCATCGCCGCTGCCAAGGCGGAAGTGGCGGGCATCCTCGAGGCCATGCCGGACCTGGCCGCGATCCATCCGTGGGACGCGATGGGGGCGGACGAGGACATCCTGCTCATCGACCAGACCCTGCGCAGCACCACCGCGGAGTCCATGGCCTGCGTCCCCGGCTACCGGGACTGGATCCACAGCCAGGACCTGACTTCGGCCTACGGGTACCTGCTGCAGTTGCTGAAATTCCTGCAGTGGCAGAAGCAGCGCCGCCCTGGGACACAGCCGGCGGACTTCTGGGTGCTGAAGACACCGATGCACCTGGGCTATGTCGAGGTCATTGCCAGGCTGATGCCCGGAGCGGTTTTCGTGCAGACGCACCGCGATCCGATCGCCACCATGCCCTCGTTCGCCAGCTTCGTGCAGTCGCTGTGGGCGATGGGCAGCGACCATGCCGACCCGCAGGAGGCGGCGCGCCAGTGGTCGGCGACGCTGGAGGAACACCTGAATCACTGCATGGCGCAGCGCGAGCTTCTGCCCAATCGCTTCATCGACGTGGACTTCCGCGAGACCGTGAGTGCGCCGCAGGCGGTGGTGGAGCGCATCTACCGTGGCATCGGCATGTCGCTGACGCCGGCGACGCGCGCCGGGATCGACGGCTACATGAAGACCCATCCGCGCGAAGGGCGGCCGAAGCACGAGTACACACTCGAGGAGTTCGGCTTCACGCGTGCGGAGCTGGAGCGGCGCTTCCGCGCCTATCGCGAGAAACACATTCTTCCCTTCGAACATTCGACGCCTGGAGGCGCGTGAACCATGCTGCTCAAAGACAAGGTTGTGATCGTGTCGGGCATCGGCCCGGGCCTGGGGATCAAACTCGCCATCGAGGCGGCCCGCGAGGGCGCCCGGGGGCTTGGGATCGGTGCGCGGACCGCCGCCAAGCTGGATGAGGCGCAGGCCGGCGTGCGTGAGGTCAATCCCTCCTGCCAGGTATTCAAGGCAGTCACCGACATCCGCGAGGCGGCGCAATGCCGCGCGCTGGCGCAGGGCGCGCAGCGGCAGTTCGGCCGCGTCGACGGCCTGGTGAACAGCGCGTTTTTCTGGGGCGCCCCGGCCACGGCGGACGGCGCGGACCTTAAGGGCTGGAAGGACGTCATGGACACCAATGTCATCGGCACCATGAACATGACGCAGGCGGTGGTGCCGATCATGAAGGCGCAGGGGGGCGGGGCGATCGTCAATGTCAGCTCCATGGCGACCGTCAAGCCGCACACCGGGGAGGCGGGTTACGCCGCCTCCAAGGGCGCGCTCAACGTGGTGAGCAAGTACCTGGCCGCGGAGCTGGGAGCGAGCAACATCCGCGTCAACGTGGCGCGCATGGGCTGGATGCTCGGTGTGCCGGTGCAGAACTACGTCAGCCACGCGGCCCGGGAGCAGGGCGTGCCGGAGAAGCAGTTCTACGACGCGGTGGCCGCCAATATCCCGCTGCGACGGCTGGTGACCGACACCGAGTGCGCGCGCGCCGCGCTGTTCCTGATTTCCGACTACGCCTCGGCGATCACCGGGGCCATCCTGGATGCCAACGGCGGGGAGACCTTTCCCGCCTGACGATGACCGACTGGGTGCATCGGCACGCGCAGCTTGCCAACGGTCTGCGCATGCACTACGTGGAGCTCGGCAGCGGGCCGCTGGTGGTGCTGTGCCACGGGTTTCCGCACCTGTGGTTCTCGTGGCGCCACCAGATCCCGGCAATCGCCCAAGCGGGCTGGCGCGTCGTGGCCCCGGACATGCGCGGCATGGGGCAAACGGACGCACCCGCGCAACCCCAGGCGTACGACGTGCCGCACACGGTCGGGGACCTCGTGGCGCTGCTCGATCACCTGGGCGAGAGCCGTGCGGTGTTCATCGGGCTGGACTTCGGATTGTTCGCCGTCTACGACCTGGCATTCCGTCATCCCGAGCGCGTGCGGGCCATCATCGGCCTGGAAAATCCGGCCACGCCGCACAACCCGCGGCTGTCGCCGCTTGAGGAGGCGGCGCAGTGGGCGCAGCGGCACTTCGTGCACATCCACTACTTTGCCGAGCCGGGCGTGGCGGATGCGGCGCTGGACGCGCAGCCGCGCGCCTTCCTGACGCGGGTGTTCTACGCGCTCAGCGGCGACTACCACTACCTTGACGTGTGGAAGCACCCGCCGGGCACCAGCTACCTGGACGCCCTGCCGGCAGCCCCGCCACTGCCGTGGAGCTGGCTGGGCGAACTGGAGATGGAGTTCTACGTCAGCGAGTACGCACGCAGCGGCTTCACCGGCGGTCTGAACTGGTACCGGGCCATGGATCTGCGCTGGGCGCAGCGTCGGCAGTTCGAGGGGCGGCGCAATCCGGCGCCGTTCTATTTCATCGGCAGTGAACGCGACTGCGACCTGGAGGCGTGGCACGGCGCCGACCCGCTCGGTGCGCTGCGCGCCCAGTACGACGACGTGCGGGGTGTGGCCATGTTGCCGGAGGCCGGCCACATGATGCAGATGGAGCGCCCGCGGGAGGTCAACGAGTGGATCGTGCGCTTCCTGGCGCAACTGCGAGCCTGAGACCACGCCTGGCCGCTTGGCGGCATGGCGGCCAGGGGTCAGGGGGCCTGGCCCGCCCCATCGCCCCCCGGGGACCACTGCTCCTTATGGTAAAGGTCGCTGTTGGTGCCGCCCGGCAGTGTTGCACCACCTCCCCCGCGGGCTAAACTAGGGAAAAATAGAAGCGAGCGTGATCGCCATGAGCGTCATCGCGGAAAAGCTCACCTATCGACTCTCGGGCAAGGCGGCTCTGCCGCTGTTGTTCATCGTACCGATGTTCCTGGTGTCGTTCACACCCCGGGTGCTTGCGAGCCCGAAGCTGGTGTTGTCGTTCTGGGGAGCCACGGCCGCACTCACCCTGTGGTATGTGTTCATTCTCATCCGTGCCGTGGCCCGCGGCGAAGAGCTCAGCTTCGATGTGCAGATCGTGCGCACCCACTACGTCCAGGGGCTCGTGCAGGGTTCGATCTACCTCTACTGGGCGCAGTACTGGCCCTTCATCGAGGGACAGACTTTCCTGATCCTGGCGCAGCTGCTGTTTGCTTATGCCTTCAGCCTGCTGCTGGCCTGGGCAGGCGCGCAGAGGTGGCGGCTCGGCTTCGGGCCGCTGCCGATCATCCTCAGCACCAACCTGTTCATGTGTTTCAAGGACGATTGGTTCTACCTGCAGTTCGGCATGGTGGCCCTCGGCCTGCTCGGCAAGGAGCTGTTCCGCTGGCGCCGTGACGGCCGCGTGACCCACATCTTCAACCCTTCCGCACTCAGTCTGTTCCTGGTCTCGCTGGTACTGATCTTCACAGGGACGACGGATTTCACCTGGGCCGAGCCCATCGCAATCAGGCTGGGCCTCCCGGATCACATCTATTTGTGGATTTTCGCGGTCGGACTCATCGTGCAGGCCCTGTTCCGCGTCACCCTGGTGACGCTGGCCGCCGCCGCGGCGCTCTACCTGCTGAATGTCATCTACCTGACGATCACCGGCGTCTACTGGTTCATGGATGCCGGCATTCCGATCGCGGTATTCCTCGGCCTGCACCTGATCGTGACCGATCCGGCCACTTCGCCGCGCACGAACTTCGGCCGGTTCATCTTCGGAGCGCTCTATGGCGCGGGCGTGTTTTTCGCCTATGCGCTGCTCGAATGGGGCGGCGTGCCGCGCTTCTACGACAAGCTGCTGTGCGTGCCGCTGCTGAACCTGGGGGTTCAGCTCATGGATCGATTCGCCGCCCGCAGCTCACTGGCGCGTCTGCCGCCGTTTGCGCGGATCGGTCGATTGAGTCCGAATGCGCAGAACCTCCTGTTCATGGGGTTGTGGACGATGTTGTTCGTGTGGATGTCGGCCACTGATTTCATCGGCAAGGATCACGCGGGGCTCCACCCAGACACCTGGGAACGGGCCTGCAGCCAGGGACTGCGTAACGGCTGCCGCAACTGGGCGGCCATCTATCACGATGACTGCGCGGCCGGCAGCCCGTCCGCCTGCATGCAGTATGTCAGTATCGGTACCGATCATCCGGCAGTGCACAAGGATCCGCTGTGGCAGGTACGTGCTTATGCCCGCGCCTGCGACCTGGCTGACGTGCGCGGCTGTGCCGCACTGCAGCCGCTATTGAGCGACGATGTCGCCAGGCAACTCGACAGCGGTTGCAGTGCGGGCGAGGGCAAGAACTGCTACATCCTGGGCATGGTCAATCTGCTGGGCCTGAAGAGCCGGTCGGATCCGGCGGTTGCCTTCCGCTATTTCAGGCGCTCGTGCGCTCTGGGTGTGCCGACGGGCTGCTCCGTCACCGGCGATGCCTACCGATTTGGTGTCGGCACAAGGAAGGACAGCGCGCAGGCGGCGCACAGTTACGACCGGGCCTGCAGCCGGACATTCCTGCCGAGCTGCGTGACGCTTGCGCAGATGCTGCTGCGGGGTGATGGCATCCCGGAGGATCGGCGCCGCGGCCGGGCGCTCCTCGCGGAGACGTGCCTGCAGGGATCCGCGGCGGCTTGCGCCGCGCGCGCCGACTTCATGCCGATTGCGGCTTACTGAGGCGGTAACCCGGCGCCTGCGCCAGGTGGCGCCTGGACGACGGCTGCCAGGGCAGCGCGCGCCCGTTCCGCTGCGCCTCAGGCCGCGGTTTCCGCTTCCTCGAGCCTCGAGGGCATACCCACCACGCGATGCTGGACGCCCTCGACCTGCTTGAGGAACTCCTGCTTGCGGGCGCGCGGATTGTAGAACTGGCGGTACCAGATGCGTGCCTTGTGAAAGGGCCCGTCGCCGGGCACCTGCAGGATGGAAGTGGCCGGGCGCTTGTTGGCCCAGACGTCGAAGTCCTGCGCGAAGGCCAGGCGCGAGGCTTCCTGGTAGGCGCGGGCCGCGGTCACGTCTTCGGCTGTCGCCACCTTGCTGGCCGACTTGACCAGCAGTGCGTGCCAGACCTTGATCACGCCGTCGTCGACGGCGGTGTGGCCGATGAAAATGACTGACTCGCCCATGCCCATCATGTGCGACAGCAGGAAGCCAGGGCCGTGGTAAGTGGTGTCGGTGGTGAGAATAGGCTGCAGGCCGTCCGGGGTCACCAGGGTACGGTGCCCGCCGCCCTGGATCTGGCTGGCGAGGTGCCCCTTGAACTCATTGCGATAGAACTTCACGGTTTCACCGTGCACCGGACCCAGGTGCGAGCAGTCGGCGATGTTGTCGATCACTTCCTGCTGGTGACAGGCGATCGAGCCGAGATGGTCGAACTTCCAGCGCACCCACTGCGGATCGTTCCATTGTGGCAATGAGGGTGCGTCCCATTCCGGCTCGCCGCCCTCCGGGTCGTGCCAGACGAAGATCGCGCCGAGGCTCTCGACGACTTTCCACGACCTGACGCACGCCGCCTTCGGGATCGGCGCCTTGCTGTAGGGAATGTCGTTGCACTTGCCGTCGGGGCCGAAGCGCCAGGCGTGGTAGGGGCAGCGGATCGAGTCACCCTCGATCTGGCCGTCCCGCACCACGTAGGAGCTGTCGTTGCGCGCCAGGTGTGTGCCCATGTGCGGGCAGAAGGCATCCAGCAGCACCACCTTGCCGCTCTTGCCGCGGTACAGGGCGAACTCCTGGCCGAAGAACCGCACCGCCAGCGGTTTGTCCTTCAATTCCGCGGCGTCGGCGACCATGAACCAGCCGCGCGGGTAGGTGTACTCGCCGATCCCGTAGTCCTGCGTGCGTGCCATCGACAGCTCTCCGACCATTGTTGTCACGAACCTACCAGAACCGGCAGGCCGTGCAACACGCGTGTTCCGTAGTCCGTTCGGACGGTGATCAGCTGGTGGGCAGCACCATGTGGGCCGGGACATTGTGCTGGAAGCCGGCTTCCTCGACACGCTCGCTCATGCGCCAGCCCTGCGCGGTACGCACGAAGCGGTCCACGTACCACAGGCCCAGGAACATGACCTGGCTGCCGCCGGCGGGCAGTGGCGTTTCCATGGGGTTGAAGCACAGCGTGCGCCCCCGGGCGCTGTCGCCCTCGAGGGTGATCTGGATATTGCCGACCAGGTGGCAATAGCGGGGGAAGTTGGCGAGTACCGGGCCCAGCCATGCCTTGACCTGCGGGTAGCGTCCGTCGATGCCACCCATCGCGCGGTAGTCGATATAGGCGTCCGGCGTGAACACGGCGTCGAGCGCGTCCCAGTCACGTCGGTCGATGGCGTTGGCATAACGCACGATCAGCTGCTCGATTTCCTTGCGGTCGGACAGCTCCTGCAGTGACATCATCCGGGCAACCTCGTGCCGGGTCCCCCCGGCGGCATTTCCAGGAATTCAATGATCAGCGGGTCGCCCGGACGCTCCATGTAGGCGAACTGCGTGTCGGCGCACCAGCGCTTGTACCAGATATTGCGGTAGCCGAGCGCCTCGAAACGCCCGATCCAGCCAGTCGCATCGTCGACCCGATACTGCAGGTGATGCATACCCTCGCGGCCACTGTCGATGAACTCGCGGTGCGGGCTGTCACCCGCCAACCACTGGATCAGCTCGATCTCCACCGGCCCGCTGTGGCCGATGGCGATGTCCAGGCGCACATCGGCGCTGCGTCCGCGGTAGCGGGCCTGTTGCACGGACCCGTCGAGGCGCTGCCACGGTCCGTAAAGCGCGGCGTACTGTGTCATCGAGGCGCCCAGATCGCGCACCACCAGGCCTACCTGCGCCAGCGGCGGCAGGCCGAGTGCGCCGGTATCACGACCGTCTGGCGGAATGGGGTTCATGTGGGCTCCTGGAAGTACACGAATCGGCCGGCATCAGCCGCCAGCCGCGGCAGGGGGCGCGGCCGCGCCCAGCTTCGCGGCGACGACCGCGCGTGCGGCGCGCCGTCCCGAGAACACGCAGTCGGCGTAGGCGAGGCCGCTCATGTAAACATTGGAACAGATGCCCACCGCGGTGCGGCCGGCGGCGTACAGCCCGCCGATCGTGCTGCCATCCTCGCGCAGCACCTGGCCATTGTCCTCATCGACACGCAGGCCGCCCAGGGTCAGCATCGGCATGGGAAAGTAGCGGCTGTGCACCGAAATGTCGATGGCATGCAGCGGTGCCTTGGCCAGCGGACTCATCTCGTCCGGGACTTTGCCGAAGGCGTCGGGAATTTCTCCGCGCGCCGCGCGGTTGTAGGTATCGATGGTGGCCGTCAGCGCGGCGGGGTCGATGCCCAGTTGCTGCGCCAGCGCCTGCGGTGTCGGGGCGCTGCGGCGATTCATCAGCATGTTCAGATGCGCCACCTGGCGCTGGTACTTCACGTACTCATGCCCCGGCGACACTTGCCGCCGGCCCTCGCGATACAGCGCCTCGTCCAGGATGAGGAATGCGACACCGCCGGGGCTGTGCGCCACCGCATCGCCGAGTGTCGAACCGTATACGCCCTCGTGGATGATGCGCTGGCCGTTGCGATCGACGACGATCCCGCGCGGCCAGGCCGCGGGCGGGTTGATCATGCACCAGCCTGTGACACGGTCCATGGAGCCGACAGCGCCTCCGGCGCTCTCGCCCAGGCGGATCCCGCTGCCGGTGTCCCCGAGGGTGCCGTTGGGCAAGCCGCGCCGGTACAGGGGCGCGTAGTGCTCCACCATCGCTGTGTTCAGGATAAAGCCCCCGGCCGACAGCAACACGCCGTGGCGGGCACGGATGTGGCGCGTAACGCGCTGCGTGGCCTCGATGCGCGCGGCGGCAGCCAGGTAGCGCCGTGCGAGCGCGATGGTGACCGCGGCCAGCGGAATCACGGGCGGAATCAGTTCCAGCAACCGGTTGGCGCGGCGGATGCAGCGCGCGAAGCGGCGCGCGGCGGCGCTGCCGGCGGGAATCCCCAGCACTTTCGCGCCCAGGACGCGCCCGGCCGTATCGACGATGAGCTGGCGGCACTCAGTGTACTTCTCGCTGCGCAGGCCGCGGGAACGGGCCGCCTCGGCCAGCGGCTGCCAGATACCGACGCCTAAACCCCAGGCCTTGCCATGGTTGCTCACCGCGGTGCGGTGGCCGCGGGCGGCGGGCCGTGCCTGGGCGGCATAGGCGGGCACCAGCGAGTTGTCAGGATGATAGAGGTGATACTTCAGGGGCGGATACGACACCTTGCGGGTGAACACGCCGCTGGATGACAGCCGCGCACCATGCGCCAGCAGCCAGTCCACGGTCGCCGGACTCTCCTCGCAGAAGCGCCGCAGGGTCCGGTCCGATACCACGCCGCGGGTTTCCAGGCGCAGGTAGCGGAACATGTCCTCGGGCGTATCCTGCACACCCGCCTCGCGCTGGATGCGGGTGCCGCCCCCGGCATAGAACACACCGCCGTTGGCCGCCGAGGAGCCGCCGCCCTCGTACCGGTCCACCGCCAACACATCGAGGCCGCTGTCCACCGCCTCGACCGCGGCCGCAACGCCGGCGCCGCCGAAACCCACGATCACCAGGTCGGCCGAGTCGTCCCAGTCGAGAGACCGTTCGTCCGTGATGATGCGCGGTTGTTCAACGGGCGAGGCCCAGTGCGGATCGCCTGGCTGCATTTGTTCTAGTGCTCCTGTGGTGAGAACGCCAGCAACAGGTTGCCGCCCTGGCGCATGGAGCCGGAGTTCACCAGCAGCACGCCGTTGGCGACGATCGCACCGCCGTAGTCGATGGCGCCGCCGTGACCACGGATGCCGTTGACGGCATTGAAGTCGCCGCCCGTATCGAACTGCCACACGACGTGGCCGTCGGCGGCGTCATAGGCGCGGATGTGCCCGTCCATGGCGCCGGCGAAGACTGCGCCCGGGATGACGGTCACGGCCGCCAGCAGGGCGTGCGCGCAGTTGGTGGTTCCCCAGGCACAGGGCGAGCCGGGTGTTGGCGTGCTCCACAGGATCCGTCCGCTGCCCGGGTCCAGGGCGGTGAGTGCGCCCGGGCCGCTGCCGCTCGAGGCGTCGTAGCTGGAGGTTGCGATGTAGGCACGCACACCGTCATTGGCGGGGCCCCACAGGATCCCGCCATTGGGACTGCCGTGCGCGAGCTGCCGGTTCCACAGCAGGCGGCCCTTCGCCAGCGGATCAAACGCGTAGACGATGCCGGATTTGGAGCCGGCAATCAGGACCTGTCGGCCCTGCGCGAGCTGCATCAGCATGGGCGAGCTGGCAAAGTCGAAGTCGGGCCCCAGCGGACTCGGGCAGTTGCCCGCAGCCGCGCCCTTGCACAGCAGGATCCAGGCATCGCCGGGCAGCACCTGGTGAGTCCAGATACGCCGGCCGTCGGCAAGATTCAGTGCGAGCAGCGCGTCGGTAGAATCGCTCGGGGCGTCGGTATAGGAGTCCCCGGTACCCAGGTAGATCCGGCCGCGTGCCGCATCGAGCGTGACGGCGCCGAATATCGAACCCCCCGCGGGTCCCAGCATCTGCCGCCCATGGGTGGTGAAAGGCCGGGGCGGCCGGCTGATGGTGTAGCGCTGCCAGATCTTGCGCCCGGTGGCGGCATCGAGCGCCACCAGGCTGCCGCGGAAGCTGCAGCAACGGTACTTGGGGTCCGCTGCCGCGACTTCCTCCAGCGAGCTCACCGGCGCATAGAGAATGCCGGCGTGCAGTTGGGGCGTGCCCAGCAGGCGTGCCATGGGGTGCGGATCGAGCGATCGCCGCCACAGGCTCTTGCCGTCGCGCAGGTCGACGGCATGCAATGTGCCGCGGTCATCGCCGAACCAGGCGACCCATCGCGGCCGCCCGGGCTGATCCCTGATCTGCCCGATCAGTATGCCGGTGCGCACCAGGGCGCCTGCGTCATAACTCCAGTACGTGCAGCCGCTGGCCAGGTCCAGGGCAAATACGCGGCCAGCGGTACCGCCGGCGATCACCAGCTTGCCCAGCACCGCCGGCTGGCCGAAGGCGGCGCGCCCCGGATAGGCGAAGGCCCAGCGCAGTTTCAGATGCGGGATCAGCGCGGCCGTAAGACCGCTGTCGGGATGGAAGCGGGAGTTGACGGGATCCCGTCCCCAGCTGCGCCAGTCACCGGCCGAGGCTGGACCAACCGCAGGCGGTTTCTGGCAGAGGTTGGCATCCGCGGCGGCGCGCGGCGCGGGTTGCTTGCCGGTCAGGTAGACGGCAAGGGCCTGTATCTGCACTGCCGACAGGCCCTCGGCCTGCGTGCGCATGGCGCCGAGCGTCAGCGTGTCGATGACGTCCTCGGCGGTACGGGTCGTGGAAATGAAAACCTTGGGCGGGATCCGGTCGACGGGATGATCGTGGCAGGCGGCGCAGTGCGTTGAGTACAGCGCCGCGCCTTCGGCCGCCGCGCCCGTTGCAGGCGCCATCACGCTGGAAGCCGGCGGTGCTACGTCGGCCGCTGCTGCCGGGACTGCACCGCCCGCCACGGCGGCCAGGGCCGCCAGCGCCAGCAGCGCCACCGTGCTCAACTGTGCCGGGCGGGCCGCTGCCATCAATCCGTTCTCACCTCTTGCAGCGCGCAGAAATTTCGGGCGGGCCCGCGGGGCGCCCGCCCGATCACATGAAGGCTCAGCCGTGCAGCATCAGTACGCGTACTGGAACTGCGCGCCAAACATGGCCTTCGGCGCCCAGGCCACGGCCTGGTAGTAGTAGCCGGTCTGCGGCGTCAGCTGCCCGGTCGCCGGATTCAGGATCGACACGATAGGCGCGGCACCCTGTCCGATGACGTGCGCCTGGTAGTCCTTGTTGGTGATGTTGCGGCCCCACAGCGACAGCTTCATGGTCTGCTTGCCGCCGTGCATGTCGAAATTCCAGGTGATGCGCCCGTCCAGCACGCCATGCGCCGGGATCGAGTAGTACTGCGCCGAGCCGGGTACCGCGATGCCCGTCGGAGACGTATCGTATTGACGGCCCTGATAACGGTAGTTGAGGTAAAGCTCGGCGCTGCCACCGCCGGCATGGAACAAGGTCCAGTCGATGTTGCCGTTCACGGTGTTGTTCGGCGCGTAGGGCAGGCGGAATACCGACGCGACGTTCTGGCCCACCTGGTACGGCGAGGCGTGATTGGTGGCCGGGTCGAACACCGTACCCGCCAACGCATAGACGGTGTCGAACTGTGAGGACAACACCGTGTCGTTGAGGCCCAACGTCAGGTCATTTGTGGGCGCGAAGAGGAGCTCGAACTCCGCGCCCTTCACCTTGGCGGAACCGGCGTTGTAGGACTGGACGATCGACAGGTTGGTTGGGTCGACGTCGAACTGCAGCTGCATGTCGCTGAACTTGCTGTAGAACGCCGCCACATTGGCCCGTAAGCGGTGCTCGAACCAGTAGGACTTGAGGCCCAGTTCGTAAGTGGTCACGTTCTCAGGCTTGAACGTCTGGCTGAAAGGAATGAACGCGCTGCCGGGCTGGGCAAAGGGCGCGGCCTCTGTAGACCCGCCGGCTTTGTAGCCGGTGGCGATGCGCAGGTAGGTGTTGATGTCCGGCGTCCAGGCCATGTTGAGGGTGCCGGCAGGGTTGAACTTGCTGAAGCTCAGGCTATTGCTTGCCCCCGGTGGATCGCTCTGATTGAAGGGGAACTGGCACGCCGGCGGACAGAACGGATTCTGCGGGGGCGGCGCAAAGATCAGCGCATTGCTGGTGTAGACGCGGCTGGCGCTGCGGTCGTCTTTCGTATAGCGCGCGCCGACGGTCAGCGACAACGGGTCGGTGATATTCCACGTGAACTGGCCGTAAACGGCTTTGGACTTCGCCTCCGCCACCACGTAGCGACTGGAGACATCGGTGTACAGCGGGATGCCGGGGATGAACTCCTTCGGAATGTTGATTGTGCCGGCCTCGCCGTGGTTGGCGTGCTCCTTGAAGTAGTACACGCCCAGCACGTAGTTCGCCTGCTTGCCGAGGTCACCGACCAGCTGAATTTCCTGGGTGAACTGGTTGCTCTGCACCACGTCACCGCTTGTGAAGTTGGTGATCCCGGCAACCGGCGCGCCCAACGGGTCGGTAAAGGCTCCCGCATAGTCCTGGTAGAAGCGCGAATCGAGCCCGCGATAGCCGGTAAGCGAGCGTAGCGTCGTTGCGTCATTCAGCTTCCAGGCGAGCGTCAGCCCGTTGGCGTTGAACTTGGCCTTGCTGAGGGGCAGGGCGATCGGCTCCCAGGTGTGGCCTTGCAGCGAGTAATTGGCGGGATAACCGGCGATCGACCCGGATAATGCCGGGTCTTCATAATAGATCGGTGTCGAATCGATCTCGCCGTACTCGTAGAAGTAGTCGGCGGTGAAGATCCCGCCCGTGTCCCAGCGCAGTGAGGCGCGCGCGCCTTTCTGCTCCTCCTTGTTGAAATCCTCGCCGCCCGAGTTCTTCACGTTGCCGTCGAGATTGCTGTAGAGCAGGGTGACCTTGCTCGACAGTCCGCCCATGACCTTGGGCAGGTCGATCGTGCCCAGGGCACGCACGTAACTGCGCTGTCCGCCGTCGAGGCTGAACCTGACGCCGAATTCGCCGGTTGGCTTCCTGCTGATCAGGTTGACCGCTCCGCCGGTGGTGTTGCGGCCGTACAGCGTGCCCTGCGGTCCGCGCAGTACTTCCACGCGCTCGACGTCAGCCAGATCGAAGGTCTCCGCCTGCGGCCGGGCGATGTAGAAGCCGTCCTCGTACAGTCCCACCGAGCCGTCCTGGGTGATCTGGTTCGCATCCGCGACGCCCTGGCCGCGCATGTAGAGGATCAGCGTGTTGCTGGAACTGGGATAGGGCGTGAAGTTGATGCTGGTGGACTGGTTGGCCACGCCCGCGAAATCCGTTACGCCCTGCTTGGTGAGCGCGTCGGCCGTGATCGCCGTGATGGCGATCGGCACGGTCTGCAGATTCTCCGTACGCTTTTGCGCCGTGACGAGGATTTCCTGCAGGCCTTCCTGCGAGGCCTGCCCCTGTTGTGTTTGCGCCAGCGCCACCCGCGCATCCAGGCACATCAGAGCTGCGGCGGACACGAGCACCCCAGCGAGGCGCGAACCGGACTTGAACATGTGGATCCCCCTCGGACAAGACTAGTTTGATCAGCCCCGCTTCATGATACGCAAACCAGGATGCTTGTCGAGTCCGGGTCGCGTGTTTCGCAGCAGCAGAACCTCGTCGTTACGCAATGTGTCAGCGCCTCCCCCGAACAAGGGATTTGATCGCCGGGGCAGGGCCTATGATCCGGGACTGATCGGCCAGGCGGGGTCCCGGAGGACATGATGAAAGGGTTCAGCGCGCATCGTCACGGCGTTGTTGTGGGGATGCTACTGATGCTGGCGGCCTGCTCGCGCGGCGCTCCGCCGGACAATTCCGGCCCCACGGCCGGATGGGGGTCCTGGGGTGGTGAGCCGGGTGGCCAGCGGTACTCGCCCGCCACGCAGATCACCCCGGAGAACGTGCGCGGCCTGAAGGTCGCCTGGGTTTACCGGATCGGGCAGGCCACTGCGGCATTCGAGAATCCCCCCTCGCCGCAGGCGCGCCGCAAGCTTGCCGAGGGCTATACCCCAGAGGGCCTGAAGCTGCCGGCGCTCGAGGCCACGCCGATCCTGGAGGGGGGCCGCCTCTACCTGTGCTCCAACACCAACCGAGTAGTGGCACTGGATCCGCAGACCGGTCGCGAGCTGTGGGCCTACGATCCGAAGATCGACCGCGCCGGGCTGGTGTTGATGAACTGCCGCGGCGTCAGCTACTGGAAGGACTCGCAGGCCACTGCCGGCGCGGCGTGCGCGCAGCGCATCTTCGTTGGCACCCAGGACGCGCGTCTCATCGCCCTGGATGCAGCCGACGGCAAGCCCTGCGCGGGCTTCGGGCACGATGGTTCCGTGGATCTGAAAGCCGGCATGGGCGAAGTCGTGCCGGGGGAGTACGGTCCGAACGACCCGCCCGCCATTGTCGCCGACCGGGTGATCCTGGGCGGAAGGGTCAACGAAGACATGCGCGCCGACATGCCCGGCGGGGTGGTGCGCGCCTTCGATGCCCGCAGCGGCGCTCTGCTGTGGGCCTGGAACCCGCTGCCCCCACCGGTGGCCGGAGCCACCACGAGCGCGCCTGGAGCCCCGCCAGCCGCCGCAAATGCCCCCGCCGCGCCCGGCGCCGGCGAGCCGGCCGTCTATCCGCGATCGACGGTCAACACCTGGTCGATCTTCTCCATCGATGTCGAGCGCAAGCTGATCTTCATTCCCACCGGCAACGCCCAGTTGGGCATCTACGGCGGTACACGCGGACTGATGGCCGACGGGCGCGACGACGGCCGCGATTACTACGCCAGCTCGGTGGTGGCGCTGGACGCACTGACCGGCAAGGTGGTGTGGCACTTCCAGACGGTGCACCACGACGTATGGGATTACGACGTGCCTGCCCAGCCGGTGCTGTTCGATTTTCCCACCGCACACGGCAAGGTGCCGGCGGTTGCCCAGGCGACCAAGCAGGGTTACATCTTCATCCTCAACCGCGAGACCGGCGAACCGCTGGTGCCGGTCGCCGAGCAACCTGCCCCGCAGGGGGGCATGGTGCCCGGTGAGCGCCTGTCACCCACGCAGCCCGCGCCGACCAACCCGGCGTACGTGTTGGTGCGCCCGCCGCTGACCGAGAAGAGCATGTGGGGCTTCACCCCCTGGGATCGCGGCAAGTGCCGCGAGCTGTTCCGCAGCCATCGGTACGAGGGCATCTTCAGTCCGCCATCGCTCGCAGGCACGATCACCTACCCCAACAATCTCGGCGTCATGAACTGGGGCAGCGTGGCGGTGGATCCGCAGCGCGGGCTGCTGGTCGTCAACACCAGCCACGTGGCGGGCATAACCCGGCTGGTGCCGCGTGGCGAGGCCAACCAGCTGTTTGCCCAGGGGGAGAGGCTGATGGCGCAGATCGGCACACCCTACGCGCTGCAGTGGGCACCGCTGCTGTCGCCGTGGGGTGCACCGTGCAACGCGCCACCCTGGGGCACGCTGGTGGCCATCGACCTGCACGCTGGCCGCAAGCTGTGGGAGGTGCCGCTGGGGACCACGCGCGACCTGGCGCCGTTCCCGTTTTGGTTCAAGCTCGGCACACCCAACATCGGCGGGCCGCTGGTCACCGCCTCGGGGCTCACGTTCATCGGTGCGGCGACCGACAACTACCTGCGCGCCTTCGATACCCGCACCGGCGAGGAGTTGTGGAAGGGGCGGCTGCCAGCCGGACCGCAGGCGACGCCCATGACTTATCGCCTGTCACCCGATAGCCGCCAGTTCGTGGTCATTGCCGCCGGCGGGCACGCCTACATGCGCACCACGCTCGGGGACTACCTGGTCGCCTTCAGTCTTTGATTTGCGGCGGGGCACATCCATGTGCCTGGGGCTTACGCCGTCAGGTGATAGTCGGCGAGGTCAGGTGCGCGCGTCCAGCGCCAGTAGTCGGCCAGGCGCCACGGTGAGGTGGTCACCACCCGCCCGGCGCGGTTGCGGTACCAGCTGTCGGCAGCCGGGTGCGACCACACCAGCGTCTGCAGCTCGGCGGCCAGCCGGCGCGAGTAGTCCTCGTACACCTCCGGCCGGCATTCCATGGAGCGATAGCCGCCTTCGATCAGGGCCTGGATGCTGGAGGTGATGTAGCGCACCTGGCACTCGGAGTGGAAGATGATGCTGCCGGCGTGCGCCAGGTTGGTAGCCGGTCCATACAACACGAACAGGTTGGGGAAGTCCGGCACCGTGATGCCGAGGTAGGCGCGCGGTTCGTCGCCCCACTTGCGCGCCAGCAGCCCGCCGCCGCGGCCCACCACTTCCATCGGCCACAGGAACTGCGTGGCGTGGAAGCCGGTGGCGTAGATGATGATGTCGACGTCATAGCGGCGCGTGGCGCCGACAATGCCCGTGGCGTCCAGCCGCGTCACGCCTTCGCTGACCAGCTCCACGTTGGGCCGCTGCAGCGCCTGCAGCCAGCTGCCGTTGTCCTGCAGCATGCGCTTGCCCATCACCGGGAATTTCGGCGTGACCTTCGCCAGCAGCTCCTCGTCGCCGTTGACCTGCTTGCGCATGTAGTCGGTCAGGTAAACACGGGCCTGCTCGTTGAGCTCGTTGACGGAGCGCTCCTGGTGCGGCCAGTCCGGATCGATGCGCAGCATCGGCAGCACGCCGTCGCTGCCGGGCCAGAAGATCAGGAAGCGGAACCAGCGGGCGTAATAGGGCACGTGCTCCACCAGCCAGCGGAACTCACGGCTCACGGCCTCGTGATACAGGGGATTGGGCAGCATCCACGGCGCGGAGCGCTGGAATACGTACAGTTGCGCTGCACTCCTGGCCGCTTCGGGGACCAGCTGGAACGCGCTGGCGCCCGAGCCGATCACGGCCACGCGCTTGCCCGTGAGGTCGATGGCCGGATCCCACTGCGCCGAGTGCACCTGCAGACCCTGGAAGGTGTCGCGGCCGGCGATCCCGGGGATCTTCGGCCGGTTCAACTGGCCGACGGCGCTGACGATGGCGTTCACACGCAGGCGCAGGGGGGCTGATCCTGCGCCAGCGCCGTTGTCGTCCCCGCCAGCGCCGGCGCCGGCAGCAGCGCCACTGGCCGGAGCAGTCCGCCTGAGCTCCACGTCCCACAGGCCCGCGGCTTCGTCATAGCGCGCGCGCGTCACCTCGGTGTTGAAGCGGATGTGCGATTCCAGTCCATGGCGCGCGGCGAAGTGGCGGAAGTACTTGAGCAGCTCGTCGCGGCGCGAGAAGTATTCGCCCCACGCGTAGGGCTCGAATGAGTACGAGTAGAAGTGATTGGCGATATCGACCCGGCAGCCCGGGTAGCGGTTCTCGTACCAGGTGCCCCCGACCGAATCGTTCTTCTCCACGATAGTGAACGGGATGCCGGCTTCCTTGAGCCGCAGCCCCTGCAGCAGCCCGGACATCCCGGCGCCGATCACCAGCACGTGGTACTTCTCGCGCACACCGGGCGCCGGCTGGCGGTTCCAGCGCGGCGCGCGCGAGTCCTCGCCATCCAGCGCCAGCTCCTCGAGCATCATCGGCACGTACTCGTCGGTGACCTGCTGCGCGACCATGAAGCTCATCATCTCGCGCACCGTCTGTGCCGAGGGTGGTGGCGGCAGGGTGCAGCCGCGGTCGCGATAGTCCTTCAGCGCCTGCAGGGCGATCGCGCGCACCTGCGCCTTCTCCTCATCGCTCATGTAGCCCTGGAATTCACCCATGTGCGGGGCCTTCGGCCGCACTGCGCCGCGCAGGATGGCGGTGTCGCCGGTCAGGTGTACCAGCGACATCATCAGCGTCGGTACACTCGCGCCGGTAAGGGCACGGGCGATGACCTCATCGCTCTCGGTGATCTTCTTTTCCGCCGGCAGCAGGTGTTCACTCACGGTCGGGCTCGCTGCAGATCGGCGCAACAGCACGCCGCAATCCTGGGCGCTCAGCATAGGAGACAGTGCTGGCCGCCGGCATCGTCTGAACGCCTGTAGTCCTAATCGACGATTTCACTGTCCGTGGCGGCGAGTCCCTTCAGGGCGCCGCGGCCCCCGCGTACCAGTTGCGCCAGTGGCAGGCGCCAGCAGCGCACCTGCGGTGGCTGGGCAGGGGTGAGAATGATGCGCAGGCTCATGCCCCCCTGGGTGTGCCCGCCGGGGTCGATCCAGTTGCCGCCGATGCCCGGGTCGCGCGCCGCGATCACGATCAACACCGAGCCGTCCGGCTCCAGGCGGCAGCGAAAGCGCGTGACATGGCCCTGGCCTTCCTCGTAGTTGTCCAGGTTCTCCTGCCACAGGTTGCACAGCTGGAAGATCCAGTAGTCGCATTGCGGCGGTGAGAACTGCAGCACCAGGGCCTCGTCCGCCTCGCAGCGCCAGATGCCGAAGCCGTGATGCCGGTCGGGCACCCCGCCGTTGCTCAGGTACAGCGCACGGCTGAAGCGGATGCGGTTGGGTTCGCGCGCCAGCTTGTCCTGCCACCAGGAGCGCACCAGCTCCACGTAGGCCAGCACCAGCTGGCCGCTTTTGGCGAGCTGCGTCGCCAGGTGCGCCGGGTCGAGGGGTTTGGGCGCCGCGCGAGGGACGCGCTCGATGCCGAACTGCGGCGCCTGCTCACGGCGCCGGTCGTGGTAGACCACGCGGATCAACAGGCCGACGCAATCCGGGTCGATGCGCAACCAGTTGCGCCCGCCGGCAGGCGGTGTGCCGCTGACGTGCACCTGGAAGTTGCCCCCGGCATCGCAGTCGATCTGCTGGCTCTGCAGCATCGCGGTGGTGCGCAGCAACGCCGGATTGCAGTCCGCGAGGCCGGCGAACCCGCGTGGCGCCCAGTCCTGCGCGCCGGTATCCGGCGGCTGCGGGGCCGACCAGGACGCCATGACGAAGTAGGGTGCGGTGCCGCGCGTACCGCGGATCAGGTAGTCGTTGCGGCCGTCGACGAACTCCGCCAGCAGGTGATCCTGATCGGGTGACTGGAAGTTGATGGATTGATGCCAGGGCGCGTCGCGCAGTCGCGGCCTTGCCGGGTCGCAGTTCTCCACGTAACGCTCAAAGCCGTTGCGCACCAGGCGCGTCAGGAAGCGGTACCACTCGGTCCGTTCCAGCGGCGTCACGGGTCCGAACCGCTCGACGGCCTGTCCCGCCAGGCGCAGTACCTGGCAGAAGTCATCCCACGCATGCCCCTGCAGCAGGCGCTGCGCGGCGGCGTCGGTGCTGGCGTCGCCGCCGGCGCTGCTGCCGGCAGCGGCCGGTCGCGGGACTTGCGGCTTGCCATCCATGGCTCATGCTACCTCGTATCGGGGATGCGGGCAGCCTGGCGCGCCGGTGCAGAATCGCGGCATGAGTGCTGAAGGATCCGCGCCCGGCGCGGCAGTGGTCGGAACCGGTTTCGGTGTGTTCACACACCTGCGCGCACTTCGCCAGGCGGGCTTCGAGGTACGCGCACTGGTGGGGCGCGACCCCGGGCGGACGCGCTCGCGCGCGCAACTGTTGTCTGTGCCGCGCGCCTGTACCTCCCTCGGCGAGGCCCTGGAAGATCCAGCCATCGGTGTCGTGACCATCGCGACGCCGCCGGCGACACATGCACCGCTGGTGCTGGAGGCTGTTGCCGCCGGCCGGCACGTGCTGTGCGAGAAGCCCTTCGCCATGGACAGCGCCGAGGCCGCGCGCATGCTGGCGGCCGCCGAGTCCGCGGGTGTGGTGCATGCGCTGGGCGTCGAATTCCGCTTCGCCACTGCGCACGAGCTGCTACGCCGGGCCATTGCCGCGGGCGAGATCGGCGTGCCGCGCCAGGGGCTGTTTGCCTGGCTGGTGCCGATGCTGTCGCACCCGCAGGCCGGCATGCCGGACTGGTGGTGCGATCGCGAGCAGGGTGGCGGTTTCCTCGGGGCCTGGGGTTCGCATCTCATCGACCAGGTGCGCGTGACGCTGGGGGAGTTCGTGGCAGTCTCGGCGCAGTTGCAGACGCTCTCGGGTCGCGCCGGCATGAGCGCCGACGACACGTTCTCGGCGCAATTCCGCCTCGCCAACGGGCTCGAGGGGGTGTTCGTCGAGTCGATGGCGGCACCCGGGGACATGTTCGGCATCGTGCGCATCAGTGGCAGTGAGGGCGCGGCATGGATCGAAGGCGTACAGGGCGAGGAGGTGTGGGTGGCCGACCGCCTCGGCAACCGCAAGCGCATGCCGGTGCCCGATGACATCGTATTGCCCCCGCCGCTGCCGTTCCCGCATGGGGAGCTGATGCAGAGCGCCTACGAGCAGGCGCACGCCTTCGGCACCGACCTGGCGCCCTACACACGCCTGTTCGAGCGCATGCGGGCGCGCATCGCCGGCAGGAGTGATCCGGGCAGCCCACCGTTCGCGACATTTGCCGACGGACTGGCGTGTCAGCAGGTGCTGGATGCGATGCGTGACTCGGCGCGCGGGGAGCGCTGGGTCAATGTTGGCGATTACTGACGCCACCAGCGGGTGTTGCCTCGGGCGCACGCAAGGTAGAGTGCACCGCGACGGGCGCATTCGGGCGGGGCAAAAGCGAGGACGGAATGACGAACACAGTGGAGCGGGTCATCGACGGGCGCAGCTGGGCGGAATTCTGCGATGCCTTGAAGAGCGCGGGAGCCGCGATCCTGCGGCCCGAGACGCCGGCCACGGAACTGGACCGCGCCGAGGGCTGGCGTTACCTGACGCGCCTGACACGCGTGGGTCTGGAGATGATGCTGGAGTTCTCCAACCCCGACTTTCCGGTGTTCTATCAGGCCTCCAACACCACCATCAAGATCGGCGCCGACAATCCCGACAACGTCTACTGGAACGCCACCATCAGTGGCGATCGCGATTACCGGTTGCGCGGCACGCGCGGCACGGTGCGTTACCTGTCGTTCGCCACCAAGGCCAACCGCTACGCCATCGACGGCACCATGGCATCCACCGGCGAGCTGGACGCGCGCGACCTCAAGGTCAACGCCGACGGCACTTTTGAAGTCATTGTCAGCCGCACACGCCAGGGCGACAACTGGCTGCCGCTGGCGGCCGACTCGAGCATGGTGCTGGTGCGCAATACCATTCTGGACCGCGGCGCCGAAACACCGGCGCTCATGAGCATCGAGCGGATCGGCGCGCCGCCCAAGCCGGCCCCGCTGGATGCCGCGCGACTGGAGCGCGCGCTGTTGTCCACAGCAGCCTTCGTGCGTGGCACCGCGCAGACGTTTGCCGAGTGGGTCAGGCAGTTCCAGGCCAATCCCAACCAGCTGGCCACCCTCGATCAGACGCCGTTCTTCAAGGCCGGCGGTGACCCGAACATCTTTTATCTGCACGGCTATTGGCGCTTGCAGCGCGATGAAGCGCTGGTGATCGACTTCACCCCGCCGCAGTGCGAGTTCTGGAATTTCCAGCTCGACAACTACTGGATGGAGTCGCTCGACTACCGCTACGCGCCCATCTGGGTCAACAGCCACACGGCGCACTACAACGCCGACGGCTCGGTGACTCTGACCGTGGCGCGCGAGAACCGGGGTTTCAGCAACTGGATCGACACCGACGGTCACGGCAGCGGCAGCATGCTGCTGCGCTGGGTGCGCGCCGCAACGCACCCGCTGCCGCGCTGCCGGGTGGTGCCGCTGAGCTGAAGCTCTGGCGCTGCCGTTCGGGCCGCGGCGCTCACCACCACCAGCCGGTAGCGCTTGAAAAGCGTCGCGTCGAGGCGGAGCATTGCGTGGTGATGCCGCTTTCGGCACCAACAATCAACAACGGGGGAATCAGATGAACTCTGTGAACAAGGGTGTGGCGCTGGCGTTTGTCGGCGCATTTGCCGGGAGCGCACTGGTAACACAAGTCAGCGCGGCAGAGTCCGCCAGGATCGAACAGCTGGAGCACCAGCGGAATGAGGCACAGCAGAATAACAATGTCGCCTGGTTTGAGAAGCACCTGGCCGAGGGCTACGTTGAAGGGCACAGCTGGGGTGAGTGGGCGAGCAGGGCTGACGCGATCAAGCAGACCCGAGAGAAAGCGAACAAGATCGCCAAGGGCGAAATCAGCGACATGAAAGTGGCGACATACGGCGCCAACGTGGCGGTCGCGCGTTACAAATTCACCTACGACGGGACTTTCGGTGCCACCCACCGCGCCCGCACGGTCATCTGCAGTAACACGTGGGTTGAGGAGGGCGGAGCCTGGAAGCTCGCGTCAAACCATTGTTCCCACGTTGAGGGCACCTGAAACCAGCAGCCACAGATCGCGGCAGGTCAGTTCGCGTTGTTGCCCGGGGAGCCCCGTGCGGGGCTCCCCACTCTGGCAATCGGCGCCGGCGACGACGGCGCCGGGGCTGGGCCCGCGGCCGGCAGCCGGCGGCGATCAGTGCTCTGTGATCATTCGACGTAGAACTGGCTGAAGTAGCGCCGCCACTTCAGGATCTCGCCATCGCCGTCGCACAGCAGCGGCGAGTCGCGGTAGCACTTGTTGTTCCAGACGATCATGTCGACGGACTCGAAGCCGGCCTCGGCGCCGGCGCCCTGGCCAACCTGTTCCTGGAGCATGTCAGCCGCCAGCTTCGCCTCCGCGGAGTCTTCCGCGTACACGGGGTGCGTGAAACTCATGCGCATGACGGTGCGCGAGCGGCTGACCGGGGTGGGGTAGCTGACCATGGTGGTCACGACCTTGCCCTTGGTGAAGCGCACCACCTGCAACCCCGGGCCGGTCTGCTCGATGACGATGTAGCCGTTGGCCATGTTGACATGCCAGCGGATGCCGTCGGCGCGGCACTCGCCGGTCGGGATGATGGGCGAGTGATGCAGGAACTTCAGGTGGGCGAAGTCAACGCCGTTCTCGCCCAGTTCCTGGATGAAGGTGTTGACGGGCCATTCGCCGCGCCGGGCCGCGATGTAACCGTCGCTGCCCAGCTCCGGTATGGCGGGGATCTCCCACTGCGGCGCACTGCCGTGCGGGTGGTACCACGCCCAGACGATGCCGTACTGCTCCACCACCGGCAGGGCCCTGAGGATGGGCTGGCGCCGGGTCACCGGCGGCATTACCTTGGCGTACGGAATGCGCGTGCACCAACCGCGGGTGTCATAGGACCAGTGGTGGAACGGACAGCGGATGGAATCGCCGTCCACCTTGCCGCCGTGTCCGATATGCGCGCCCAGGTGCGGGCAGTAGGGATCGACCATGCCGGCCTCACCGGTCTCGGTGCGGAACTGCACCCACTCCTGGCCGAAGTACTGGACGTTGCGCAATTCCCCGGGTTTCAGGTCCTCGCTGTAGGCGACATGGAACCAGCCGAAGGGAACCGGCAGCGGGCATCGCTCCAGCGGCGGGCTGCCGCTGCGATCCTGCTGCGCACCACGGATGTCACTGACCACACGGCTCATGGCCTGGCTCCTTTGTTGCCCGCACCCGGCAGGGAAGCTGCAGCCCAGGAGGATTTCGGGCCGCCGGGCTGGTTGGGATAGTAGTGGCCGAGGCTCATACCGCCGTCCACCGCGATCTCGGCCCCGCATAGATAAGAGGACTCGTCACTGGCCAGGAACAGCACCAGGTTGGCGACTTCCTCCGGCCGGCCGATGCGCCCGAGCGGATAGCCCTGGTAGTGACGGTCGATGATCGCCTGGACCTCCGGCGGCACCGGGCGCGAAGTCATGGGCGTATCGATGCCGCCCGGATGTACGGAGTTGACGCGCACGCCGTGCGGTCCCAGCTCCATCGCCGCCACCTTGGTCAGGCCGCGCACGCCCCACTTGCTGGCGGCGTAGGCGCTGACGGCGTTGGCGGCCTTCAGTCCGTCGACGGAGGAGATGTTGACGATACTGCCGCGGCCGCGCGCGATCAGCGCGGGCGCGAGCGCACGCATGCCGAGGAAGGTGCCGAGCAGGTTGACCGACAGCACCCGCTGGAAGTCGGCGGCGGTGGTTTCCAGCAGGCCCTGCATCAGCAGGATGCCGGCGTTGTTGACCAGCACGTCGGGAGCGCCGAAGCGTTCCCGGGTCGCCTGCAGCAGTTGCCGCCAGCTGTCCTCGCTGGCCACGTCCAGGGGCTGGCTGAGGGCATTGTCCCCGAGCTGCGCGGCGAGCGCCCTGCCTTCCGCCTCCAGCAGGTCGCCGATGACCACCCGCGCGCCCTCGGCCGCGAACAGCCGCGCCGTGGCGGCGCCCATGCCGCGCGCACCGCCCGTAACGATCGCCACCTTGCCGGCGAGTCTGCCCATGGCCGCTCCCGTAGAGTACCGTGGGTTCCGAAATTAGCATGAGTGCGCGGCCGCAGGCGAGTGCCCGGTGAATCGAAACCGGCAGTACAGTAATTGACCCCTCACGGGGGCGGCGGGCACAATCGCTCCACCCGCACTTTCGCCTTGCCGCCATTCCAGGAGTGCCAGCGATGAATGCCGCCGTCCACAGTCCCGAGCGCCTGATCTCCGTCGATTCCCACGTGCACTTCACCGACGAGTGGGTCAAGGCGCGCCTGCCGGCGCGGCTGCACCCGGTGTGGGACCAGGCGGCGCGCACGCAGGGCGAGTACGAGGCCGCTGAGCTGCGCCGCGGCCAGAAGAACCTGGAGCTGGAGGACTTCGTGGACCCGGAGGCGGCACGCGACCCCGGCCACTTCGAGCCGCACGCCAAGCTCAAGGCCATGGACCGCGACGGCGTGCAGGCGGAAGTGATCTTTCCCGAAGTGGGCGGCGCCAAGTACTGCACCCCGCGGCTGATGGGCACGGACTGGCAGGAGGCCCTCAGCGGCTACAACGACGGCATGGCGGATTTCGCTGCCGTGGATCCGTTGCGGCTGCTGACGGCATACCAGATCCAGCTGTTCGACGTCGACTTTGCGGTGCAGGAAGTGCGGCGCCTGGCAAAGCGCGGCGCGCGCTGCGTGCAGATCACGCCTTTCCCGACCGAGCAGGGGCTCCCGGACGTCCACGACCGTCGTTACGACCCGCTGTGGGCCGAGCTGGCGGATTCGCAGATCACCATCCTCAACCACCTGGACCTCAAGGCCAGCACCTGGGACGTGTTTCGCCGTGACCCGACGCCGCAGAAGGGGATTTTCACGGCGATGCCGGCCATGATGCTGGCCGAGCCGCTGGCGTTCTGGATCCTGACCGGTACGCTGGAGCGCTTCCCGAAGCTGCGCGTGCTGCTGGTGGAGCCGGGTCTGGGGTGGCTGCCGTATTTCTTCGAGACCATCCTCGATCCGCGCATGCACCAGCACTACGAGTTTCCGGGCGTCAAGCTGCTGCCGAGCGAGTACTTCAAGCGGCAGATGGGGGCGACCTTCATGTACGAACCCACGGGCCTGGGCACCGCGTACCGATTCTTCGGCCCGGACTGCCTGTACTGGTCCACCGATTTCCCGCACCCCGCGACCTGCTGGCCCAACTCGCGCCGGGTCGTGGAGGAACAGTTCGACAAGGCAGGCGTACCCCAGGCCGATCGCCGCAAGATCGTCAGCGACAACGCGCTGCGTCTGTTCGGCCTGCCGATCTGAGTGCAGCTGCAAGCGGAGGCATGATGGCCGCAGTGCTGCAAGGCGTCAGGGTCCTGGATCTGTCGTGGGGGATCGCCGGCCCGATGGCGACCATGCTGCTCACCGATCACGGCGCGCAGGTGACACGGATCGAGCCGCCCGGTGGTGACCCGTTCCGCGGCCAGCTCGGCTATCACGTCTGGCAGCGCGGCAAGCGCAGCGCCATCCTGGACCTCAAGGCCGCGGCCGACCTGGCGACGTTCAAGGCGCTGGTGACGCAGGCCGATATCCTGGTGGAGAGCTTCACCCCTGGTGTCACGCAACGCCTCGGGATCGACTACGCGACCCTGTCGCAGCTCAATCCGCGGCTGATCTACCTGTCGATCACCGCCTACGGGCGCGACAACCCGCATTCGCAGCGGCCCGGCTACGACGCGCTGGTCGCCGCCCGCACCGGGCTGCAATGGGAGCAGCGCGGCTGGCCTGAGGGGGCCATCAATCACATGGCGGGGGTCGCGGATCCCTTCGCGGAACTCGAGATACCCTGGGAGTGGCTCCAGGGGCCGGCACGCGAGGGGCCGGTGTTTACGGCCTCTGCCTGGCCCAGCCTCGGGGCGTGCTTCGCCGCCACCACCGCGGTCAGCGCCGCGCTGCGGGCCCGCGAGGTCACCGGGCGCGGCCAGTGGGTGGAGACTTCGCTGCTGCAGGGGGCCATGGCCTGCGCCAGCGGCGTGTGGCAGCGCGCGCAGAAGATCGACGCTCCCATGTTCAACAGCTGGATCCTGGGCTCACGCTCCCCAAAAGGGCACTTCCAGTGCGCCGACCGGCGCTGGATCCATAACTGGGTCCCCAACCCGCGTTTCCTGCTGACAGCCGCCGCGGGCGATACCATCAATTCCGATCCGGATCTGAAGGCCAAGAACGACCCGGATCGCTTTGGCACCGGGCCGGAGGAACTGCTGGTGATGGCGCACTACCAGCCCCTGCTGGCAGATGCGGTGCGCAAATTCCCCGCGGCGCAGTGGGTGGATGCGGCCGCGACCGCCGGCATGACCATCCAGGACGTGCGCACCCCCGAGGAGGCGCTGACCGATCCGCTGTTCATCGACGACGGCTGTGTCACCGAGCTGCGCGACCGAGAGCTCGGGCCCATCCGCCAGGTCGGCATCACCTACCGCCTGGAGCGCAGCCCCGGTGTGGTGGGTGCCCCAGCGGCGCCCGCCGGGGAGCACACGCAGGAGGTGCGCGCCGAGGCAGCGGCGCTGGGCACGGCCCCAGCCGGGGGCGCGGCGCCTGCCACGGGCGCTGCGGCGGGTACTGCGGCCGGCGGCACACTGGCTGCGCCGCTCGCGGGCATCACGGTGCTGGACCTGGGTCTGGCGATTGCCGGCCCTTACGGCACCCAGATCCTGTCGGACCTGGGTGCGCGGGTCATCAAGATCAATGCGCTGTACGACACCTACTGGCACTCCAACCACATCGCCTACATGGCGAACCGCGGCAAGGAGAGCATCGCGCTGGATCTGAAGGACCCGCGCGCGATGAAGATCCTGTTGCAGCTGGTCGAGCGCGCGGATGTCGTCCAACACAACATGCGTTACGAGGCGGCCGAGCGGCTCCGCATCGACTATGCAAGCCTCAAGGAGCTCAATCCGCGCCTGGTGTACTGCCACACCCGCGGCTTTGAGACCGGCCCGCGCGAGAGCCTGCCGGGCAACGACCAGACCGGCGCCTGCCTGACCGGCGTGCAGTACGAGGACGGCGGCATGAGTGACGGCGGCAAGCCGCTGTGGTCGCTGACCAGCCTGGGCGACACCGGCAACGGCTTTCTGTCGGCGATCGCGATCATCCAGGCTTTGTACCAGCGCGAGCGCACCGGCTTTGGCCAGTTCTGCGAAACTTCGATCGTCAACGCACACCTGCTCAACAGTTCTTATGCGGTGGCCCGTCCGGACGGGCGCGGCTTCGAGCGCCCGCGCATCGACGGCGACCAGCTCGGCTTTGACGCCACCCACCGCCTGTACCAGACCCGCGAGGGCTGGCTGTGCGTGGTGCTGGCGACGCAGCAGCAGTGGCTGCGGTTCTGCGCGGCGGTCGGGCTGGAAGAGCTGCCGCGCGACCCGCGCTTTGCCGACAGCGCGGCCCGCTGGCGCAACCGCGCCGCCCTGGCGGCGCTCATCGAACCGAAGCTGCTCGAGCGCAGCGCGGCACAGTGGTTCGCCGTACTGGATGCGGCGCAGGTGCCCTGCGAGATCTCCGATCCCCAGTTCTCGCGACGACTGCACGATGATCCCGTGATGAAGCAGCGCGGCTGGGTGGCTTCCTACCCACACCCGATGGTCGGCAGGATCGACCAGGTCGGACTGCTGTTCGACTTCTCCGACACGCCCGGCAGGGTACAGGGGGCGCCGCTGGTCGTGGGGCAGCACAGCCGCGCGATCCTGGCGGAACTGGGCTATCCGCCACAGGAGATCGACACGCTGTGCCAGGACTGTGTGCTGGCGTGGAGCCCGGGCGAGGGCCACCGCAAAGTCAGGAGTCCCTGGCAGCCGCAGGCAGCCGCGCCGCCCGCAGTCGCCACAACCAACACCCAGGACCAGGCATGAGCACGAACCAGACCTCGGCGCCGGCAGCAACGGGCCGGCCGGACCCGGTTTATACGCCCGACGCAATTTTCTTCTGGGAGGGCGCAGCGCGCGGCGAGCTGCTGGGGCAGCGCTGCGCGGACTGCGGGCGCTTCGCGCATCCGCCGCGCCCGATGTGCCCGTGGTGCCGCAGCGTGCGCCGCGAGACCGTGACACTGAGTGGGCGCGGCCGCGTCTATACCTGGGTCATACCGCGCCACCCCGCGCCGTTGGGCTTCGCTGCCCCGCCGATCGTGGCGTTGATCGACCTGGAGGAGGGGATTCGCCTGGTTTCAAACCTGGTTGACGTGGACTTCGCGGCGATCACGGCCGGCATGCAGGTGCAGGTGCGCTTCGAGCCCACCCGCGGCGGCAAGGCGGTGCCGGTATTCGCGCCGGCGCGCGCCGGGGCAGGCCGATGAACCGCTTCGCCGCCATAGTGGGTATCGGCCAGACGGAATTCTCCAAGAACTCCGGCCGCAGCGAACTGCAGCTGGCCGCCGAGGCCGCACGCGCAGCGCTGGCGGACGCCGGCATCGATCCGGCCGACGTCGACGGCATGATCACCTTTACACTGGATCCCAGCGACGAGATCGGCCTGGGCCGCTGCCTGGGCGTACGCGACCTGGGCTGGACCGCGCGCATTCCCGGCGGCGGGGCCGCCTCCGCGGCGACACTGCACCAGGCCGCAGCGGCCGTGCTGGGCGGCGCCGCGGAAGTCGTGCTGATCTGGCGCGCCATGAACGAGCGGTCGGCTTACCGCTTCGGCCAGCCGATGGTGCCGCCGTCGGGCGGCGTGGTGAATGTGGCGGGCAACGGCACGGGCTCGTTGCTGTGGTGCATGCCTTTCGGCGCCCAGACGCCGGCGAGCTGGGAGGCGCTGGGGGCGCAGCGCTACATGCAGGCCTACGGCGTCACCAGCCGCGACCTGGGGCGCGTGTCAGTGGTGCAGCGCAAGCACGCCGCCACCAACCCGGCGGCCTGGTTCTACGGCAAGCCCATCACGCTCGAGGAACACCAGCAGTCACGCTGGATCATCGAACCGGTGCTGCGGCTGCTGGACTGCTGCCAGGAGAGCGACGGCGGCGTGGCGCTCGTCGTGACCAGCCTGGAGCGTGCGCGCGACCTGAAGTCGAAGCCGGTGCGCATCGCCGCCTCGGCGCAGTCGATCCCGGGCGAGGTGGAGGTGATCTCCAACTATTACCACGGCGACCTGACCGTGATGCCCGAGGCGCGCGGCACCGCGCGGCGCCTGTACCAGCGCAGCGGCCTGACGCCGCGCGACATGCAGCTCGCCATGCTCTACGATGCCTTCACGCCGCAGGTGTTCAAGCAGCTGGAAGGCTTCGGCTTCTGTGCGCAGGGTGAGGCCAAGGACTTCGTGCAGGGCGGCAACATCGAGGTGGGCGGCCTGCTGCCCGTCAATACCAACGGCGGCCTGATCGGCGAGGCCTATATCCACGGCATGAACAACATCACCGAGGCGGTGCGCCAGTTGCGGGGCACCGCGGCCAACCAGGTGGCTCGGGCGCAGCACGCGCTGGTGGCGAGCGGCATGGGGGGCGCGATCCTGTCCAACAGTCTGAGTCCGGCATGAGAACCCTCAAGCCCGGCCTGAAACTCAGAAGTGCGGTATGCGCCAGCGAGGTCATGGTGATCCGCGCCCCCGGCACGCCGGCCGTACTGGCCTGCGGTGGTGCGGAGATGCTGGCCAGCGGCGAGGGTGCGCCGGCGGGTGTGGCGCTCGACAACACGCGGGCGGGTGGCACACTCATCGGCAAGCGCTATGTCGACGCGACCGATCGCCTCGAGGTGTTGTGCACCAAGGGCGGCGCGGGCACGCTGGAGCTGGATGGCACGGCGCTCGAGGTCAAGCAGGCCAAGGCATTGCCGTCGTCGGACTGAGAATGCACAGGTGAGCGGACACGCGCCGTGAACTACTCGATGCTGCTGGACATGGCCGCCGAGGCGCACCCTGGGCGCATCGCGGTAACTTGCGACGGCAGCAATCTCAGTTACGCGTCCTTGCGCGGTGCCGCCGGACAGGCGGCGCGTCGCATGAGCGCCGCGCCAGCGGGCCAACCACCCGCGGCCCACGCTGCCTGGCTGGATACCAACAGCCTGGCCACCCCGGTCGCCCTGTTCGCGGCTGCCTATGCCGGTATTCCCTACGTACCGCTCAACTACCGGCTGACGGCTGCTGAGTTACAGGAGCTGCTGGCGCGTATCGCCCCAGCCTGGCTGGCGGCGGGTCCTGCGGCGCTCGATCGCATGACACTGCCGGCCGGCATACAGGTGGTGCCATCGGCGGGTCTGGTGGCGGGATCCGCGGCGCAGCCGGCCGCCGCGTCGCCCGAGGCGCCGCAGGACCCGCGGGCCATCGCCGTGCAACTCTTCACCAGCGGCACCAGCGGGACTCCCAAGGCGGCCGTGCTGCGCCACGAGAACGTACTGTCCTACATCCTGGGCAGCGTGGAATTCGGCAGCGCCGGCGAGGAGGAAGCCGCGCTGGTGGCCGTGCCGCCGTATCACATCGCCGGCATCTCGGCGCTGCTCAGCTCGACCTACGCGGGGCGCCGCGTGGTACTGATGCGAGAGTTTGAACCGCGCGAGTGGCTGCACCTGCTGGCGGCCGAGAGCATCACTCATGCGTTCGTGGTCCCCACCATGCTGGTACGCATCCTGGAGGCGCTGCGGGGCGAGCGCCGTTCCTTTCCCGCCCTGCGTGCGCTCGCCTATGGTGGTGGCCGCATGCCGCTGGCGGTGATCGAGCGGGCGCTGGAAGTGTTCCCGGGCGTCGGCTTCACCAACGCCTACGGTCTCACCGAGACCAGCAGCACCATCTGCCTGCTGACCCCCGAGGATCATCGGGCCGCCGCGGGTGCCGCCGACGCCCTGGCGCGCCAGCGCCTGGGGTCGGTCGGGCGGCCGCTGCCGGGTGTCGAGCTGCAGGTGCGCGGCGCAGGCGGTGTGGTGCAGCCGGCGGGTGAGGCGGGGCTGATCTTCGTGCGGGGCGCGCAGGTGGCGGGCGAGTATCGCGGCACCGGCAGCCTGCTGGATGAACACGGCTGGTTTGCGACCCAGGACCGCGGCTGGATCGACGACGAGGGTTATGTATTCCTCGACGGGCGTGAGGACGATGTCATCGTGCGCGGCGGGGAAAACATCTCCCCGGGAGAGGTGGAGGAAGCGTTGCTGGCGCACCCGGCGGTCAGCGACGTGGCCGTGGTCGCGGCGCCGAGCGAGCAGTGGGGCGAGGCGGTGGCTGCCGTGGTGGTGCTCGGCGCCGGGCAGGCCGCGTCGATCGCCGTGCTGCAGCAGTGGGTCCGTGAACGCCTGCGTTCCTCGCGCGTGCCGGAGACGATTATGTTCCGCGACACCCTGCCATACAACGAGACCGGCAAGCTGTTGCGGCGGGTGCTGCGCCAGGAGCTGCGCAACCGCGCTGGCTGAGTCGGGCGGCGGTGCCCGCCTCACGCGTCGAGCAGTTCCCCGGCGATGATCAGGCGGCGGATCTCGCTGGTGCCGGCGCCGATCTCCAGCAGCTTGGTGGCGCGGAACAGCCGGTTGATCTCCGCTTCCCACAGGTAACCGCTGCCACCGTGGATCTGCAGCGCCTCCGACAGCACGCGGTTCATGCCTTCCGCCGCATGCAGCACCGCCGCCGCGGTAAGCGCGTGGATGCCGCCGCGCCCGCCGCCGCCCACCTCCAGGACATTCGCCGCCGCCAGCACACGGTAGGTGAAGGTGCGCATGGTCTCGACAGTGACGTACAGGTCGGCAAGTTTGCCGCGGATCATCTGGAAGTCGCCGATCGGCCGGCCAAACTGCCGGCGCTCGCGCGCGTATTGCAGGCACAACGCCAGGGCGCGCTCGGCGACACCCAGGCACAGGGGCGCGATCATGGCGCGCTCCAGGTCCAGGCCGCTCATGAGCACCGCGATCCCCTCGTTTTCCTCGCCGATCCGGTTGGCAAGCGGCACCCGGCAGTCCTGGAACACCAGCTCTCCGGTCTGGCTGCCGCGAAACCCCATCTTGGTCAGCGTCTGGGCGACGTGAAAGCCGGGAAAGTCCTTCTCTATGACGAAGGCCGATATGCCCTGCGCGCCGCGCTGCGGGTCGGTGCGGGCGTAAACCAGCAGGATGTCAGCCACCGGCCCGTTGGTGATGAAGATCTTGCTGCCGTTGAGCAGGTAGTGGTCTCCCGCACGGGTGGCGCGGCTGGACATCGAGCCGACCGCATCCGAGCCTGCGCCCGGTTCGGTCAGGCCCAGCGCCCCCACCTGGCGGCCCGAACACAATGCGGGCAGGAAGCGCTCGCGCTGCGCGGGCGAGGCATTGCGCAGGATGTTGTTGACGCACAGGTTGTCGTGGGCGACCCACGACAGCGCCAGGGCGTGGTTCCAGCGCGCCAGCCCCTGCAGCACCAGGCCACTGGCGAACAGGTCCATGCCCGCGCCGCCGTACTGCGCCGGGACCGTTATCCCGAGCAGTCCCGCAGGACCCAGCGCGGCGAAGGCGGCCGCCGGCCACCATTCCTCCAGGTCCATGCGCGCGGCCAGGGGATACAGGTGCGTGCGCGCATAACGGTCGGCGGCATCGAGCACTGACTGCTGCTCGCCCGTCAGTCCGAAGGATTCCGATGCCGGGGCGCTCATGCGTAGCGGTTCGACTGCGGCGCGATGAGTGCGGCCATGGCGATGCTCGTCGGTGCGTTGGATTGCGCGAGTCTACAGCGGCGCGGACGGATTGACAGCGTGCCGCGACATGAGTTGCACTCGTTCCATGGGTGGAAGGATCCTGCGGATCGGCGGCGGTTGCGGCTTCTGGGGTGACAGCGCCGCCGGCCCGGCTCAGCTGGTGCGGCACGGCGACATCGACATCCTGGTGCTGGACTACCTGGCAGAGATCACCCTGTCGCTGCTGGCACGGGTGCGGCGCCGCCGCCCGGAACTCGGCTATGCCACCGACTTCGTGAGCGCGGTCATGGGACCACTGGCCGCCGGGATCGCCGCGCGCGGCATCCGTGTGGTCACCAATGCAGGGGGCGTCAATCCACACGGCTGCGCTGCGGCCCTGCGGGCAGTGCTGCGCGAGTGCGGCGTCGACCTGCGAGTCGCCGTCGTCAGCGGCGATGACATCAGCGGGAAGCTCGCGGCGCTCGGGGCCGCCGGGGTGCGCACGCCCGGGGGCGAGCCACTGCCGGCGCAGGTGGAAAGCGCCAACGTGTACCTCGGTGCGGCGCCGATCGCCGCCGCGCTCAGTGACGGGGCCGATGTGGTGATAACCGGGCGCTGCGTGGACAGCGCCCTGGCGCTCGGGCCGCTGATGGCGGCGTTCGGCTGGCAGGCCTCGGACCTGGATCTCCTGGCGGCGGGCAGTCTCGCCGGGCACGTCATCGAATGCGGCACCCAGGCCACCGGCGGCGTGTTCACTGACTGGCAGGACGTGGCCGCAGGATGGGACGACATGGGATATCCCGTCGTTGAATGCCATGCCGACGGCAGCTTCATTGTCAGCAAGCCGCAGCGCACGGGCGGACGGGTGGATCCGGCCACGGTGGCGGAACAGATTGTCTACGAAATCCACGATCCGGCCGCCTACGTCCTGCCGGATGTGACCTGCGACTTCAGCGGCGTGCATCTGCAGGATCTGGGGCAGGACAGGGTGCGGGTCCTGGGCGCGCGGGGTGTGTACCCGCCTGCACACTACAAGGCCAGCCTCACCTCTGCGGAGGGCTTCCGCTGCACGGCGACGCTGATGATCGCCGGCGGACAGGCCGATGCCAGGGCACGGGCCGTGGGTGAAGCCATCCTCAAGCGCACCCGGCGCATGCTGTCGGAACAGGGTTTCGCCGACTACAGCGCCGTATCAGTTGAGGTGTTGGGTGCGGGGGAGATGTACCCACCGGCGCATCGTCCCGCCGAAGTGCACGAAATCTTGCTCAAGATCGCTGTGGCGCATGCCGAGGAAAAGGCACTGGAACTGTTCGCGCGCGAGATCGCGCCTGCGGCCACGTCCATGGCACAGGGGATCACCGGGTTCGCCGGCGGCAGGCCGGCGGTGCAGCCCTTGATCCGGTTGGTGTCCTGCCTGGTGCCGAGGAACGCGGTCGATGTGCGTGTGGAGGTCGATCCCGCCCCGTCGCCGCCGCGACCGCTGGGCAGGGACTGCGTGGGTGCCGACTCTCCTGCGGCGATTGCTGTGGCCGCCGCGGACGCGCCGCCGGCCAACGGCGGTCATCTCGAATCCGCCACGAAGGCGGCACAGGTCACCGTGCCATTGCTGCGGCTGGCCCATGGCCGCAGTGGCGACAAGGGAGACGTGGTCAACATTGGTGTGCTGGCGCGGCATCCGCGGTGGGTGCCATTTCTCGAGCAGGTCCTGACGGCGCAACGGGTGGCGGAGTGGTTCGCCCACCTGGTCGAAGGTCCGGTGGAGCGCTTCGACTGGCCGGGGCTTTCGGGATGGAACTTCGTATTGCAACGGGCGCTCGGCGGTGGAGGCACGGCCTCGCTGCGTTACGACCCGCAGGGCAAGACCTACGCCCAGGTGCTGCTCGACATGCCGGTCACGGTGCCGGCCGGGCTGTTGAGGTGAGCTGGCGCCACCCCGGGTCGAGCCCGGCGGAGGCCCGCTGTGGATGCCTGGCCGTCAACGACCCTTCCACACCGGCGGGCGCTTTTCGGCGAAGGCGCGCGGGCCTTCCTGGGCATCCTCGCTCAGGTACACCGGCTCGAACAGGGTATCGGCGGCGCGCAGCGCATCGCTGCGCCCGCTCTCCGTGGCGGCGTACACCAGCGCGCGGCAGGCGCGCACGGTCAGCGGCGCGTTTGCCGCGATACGCAGCGCCAGCTCCAGGCTGCGCGGCAGCAGTTCCGCGCCCGGCACCACGCGATTGACGTAGCCCAGTTCATGCAGGCGGCGCGCGCTCATCGGCTCGCCGGTGAGCAGCAACTCCATGACAATCCGCTGCGGCAGCATGTGGATCAGTGGCGCCGCCCAGGGTGTGCCGCGCCCCACCCGTGCCTCGGTGATGGCAAAAGTGGCGTGTTCGGCGGCGACACACAGGTCGCACATCTGCGCCAACAGCCAGCCGCCGGCCACCGCCAGCCCGTTGACGGCGGCGATGGTCGGCTTGCTGACCTGCACCGAGTCGCCAAGTGTCGGAATGAATCCGCGCGGCGGCACCTTGAGACCAGTGGCGCTGGCTTCCTTCAGGTCCATACCGGCGCAGAAGGCGCGCTCGCCTGCGCCGGTCAGGATCGCTACCCGCGCCGTGGCGTCCGCCTCGAAGCGCTGCCACGCCGCCTGCAGCCCGGCGCGCACCTCGGCGTTGATGGCGTTACGGCTGTGCGGCCGGTCGATGGTGATGACGGCCGCCGGGCCGTGCATGTGGTAGCGGATGGCCTGGTTCATGGGCCGATACATTGACAGGGCCGAGGCCGCGCGGCTAGCGTAGCAAATCGGTACCGCCGGTACGCTTCTTCGGACACGATCCCGTGCCGCCACTGCATGCCACGCAGCTTCTGCACGCGGCGCTGGACGCGCCCGCCCTGTCGGCGCTGACGTCCGTGGATGCCCCGTGGCTGGAGGTGGAGTTGGGGCCACCGGCGGCCCTGTCGCCGCCGCAGCGTGCGGCGGTTATCCGCTGGCGCGACGGCCAGCGGCGCCCGGTGCTGGGCATCGCCGCGGCCGGCATCGCGCATCCGCTGGCCTTCGCCTGCGACGCAGTCGTGACCGGCGATGCGGCGCTTGCCGCCCTGCGAGGGCCGATCGCCGCCGCTCCGCTGGCTGCCCAGGTGCTGGTGCAGGTGCTGCGCCTCACCGAGGAGATGGACATCGAGCACGCCCTGCTGTGCGAGTCCCTGGCCTACGCCACGCTGCAGGGAGGCGGCGAGTTCCGTCGCTGGCTGGGCCAGACCCCCGCACGCGCGAGCGCGCCGCAGGAAGGGCCGGCGGTGCTGCTGCAACGGACCGGCTCGCATCTGGCGCTGTGCCTGAACCGCCCGGCGCAGCGCAACGCCCTGTCGGTGCAGATGCGCGATGCGCTGGTTGAGGCACTGGAACTGGTGAGTCTGGACGAATCGATCCGCAGCGTCTCTCTCAGCGGTGCCGGCGCGTGCTTCAGCGCCGGAGGGGACCTGGGTGAGTTCGGCAGCATGCAGGATACGGCAGAGGCGCATGCCATTCGTACTGCGCGGCCGCTCGCGGCACTGCTGGCCCGCTGCGCCGGCCGGCTGCGGGTGCAGGTCCACGGCGCCAGTGTCGGGGCCGGGGTGGAGATGGCGGCCTTCGCGCGGCATGTCAGCGCCAGTGACGATGCCTGGTTCCAGCTGCCGGAAATCCGCTATGGGCTGATACCCGGCAGCGGCGGCTGCGTCAGCATTCCGCGCCGCATCGGGCGCCTGCGTGCGGGCGAGATGGCGTTGTCCGGCAGGCGTGTGGATGCCGCGACCGCGCTGGCGTGGGGGCTGGTGGACGAGGTCTGCGCGGCGCAGGCGACGGCAACACGGGTTCAAACCTGACTTCAGGTACAGGAGAGGCAAGTGCAGGACACAAAATCCCGCTTCGAAGCGCTGCGCAAGGGCAGCCGCACCATGGCGGCCCTGAGCGGCGCGCAGCGCGCAGAGCGGCTGCGACGGCTGCTGACTGCGGTGCTGAACAACAAGCAGCGCTTCTACGACGCCGCCTACGCGGAGCTGAAGGCCTGCGACCTGGACGTGGCGGCGCAGCTGCTGATGATCAGGACCGAGGCGGATTACGCCGCACGGCACGTGACCACCTGGATGAAACCGCGGCGGGTGCGCAACTCGGCCGCAACCTTCGGCAAGAAGTGTTATATCCGCTACGAGCCCAAGGGCGTGGTGCTCAACCTGTCGACCTGGAATGCGCCGGTGTGCATCGGACTGGTGCCGGCCATCGCGGCAATTGCCGCCGGCAACAGCTTTGCGCTCAAGCCATCGGAGCTGGCGCCGCACAGCGCCACGGTGCTGCGCGAGGTCATGGAGGCCACATTGCCGGCGGACGAGTTCGCCGTGTTCGAGGGCGGGCCGGAGATGGCGCAGGAGCTGCTGGCGCTGCCGTTCAACCATATCTACTACACCGGCGGCCAGCGCGTCGGCAGGCTGGTGATGCAGGCCGCGGCGGCTAATTTCGCCGGCGTTACCCTGGAGATGGGCGGCAAGAATCCCGCGATCGTGGACAGCTCGGCGGCAATCGACAACGCGGCGAAGAAGATCGCCTGGGGCCGGATCGCCAATGCGGGCCAGGTGTGCGTGGCGCCCGACTACGTGCTGGCGCACGAGTCGGTGGCGCAGCCGCTGGTGCAGGCGCTGGTGCGGGCCATCGGCGCCATGTACAACGCCGATAACAAGGGCTTCGAGCATTCCGCGGAGCTGCTGCGCATAGTCAATGACGGGCACTTCGCGCGCGTGCAGCGGCTGCTGGATGACGCGCGCGCCAAGGGGGCGCACTTTGCGGCCGGCGGGCAGACCTCGGCGCGCGAGCGCTTCGTGGAGCCGACGGTTCTGACCAATGTGAGCGAGGACATGCTGCTGATGCAGGAGGAGATCTTCGCCCCCATCCTGCCGGTAGTGCCATTCCGCGACCGCACGGAGGCGCTGGAGATCATGGCGCGCCGCACCAAGCCGCTGGCCCTGTACATCTACGCCCGCGAGCGCGCTGCCATCGACTGGTTCCTCGCCAACACCACCGCCGGCAGCACCGTGGTCAACCACAACCTGATCCAGTCCGGCACCAATCCGCGCCTGCCCTTCGGCGGGGTCAATCACTCCGGCATGGGTCGCATCGGCGGGGAGGTGGGCTTCATGGAGATGTCCAACGCCCGCTCGGTGGTGGAGCAGCCGCTGGGCATCCTCGATCTGACCTTCAATCTGCCGCCGTACTCGAAGACCTATCGCCGGCTGATCGAGCGCGGCCTGAAACTCTGAGGAGCCCGGTTGGCCCAGCGAATCAGTGGCGCCGGCCCCTGACCCGGACCTTGAACTTCATGCTCGGACCCGGGGTGGGCAGCGTCTTGCGCTCGAGCTGATAGTCAGGGGATTCGAGTTCGAGGTCGAGCGAGTAGAACAGCCGTGCCATGGTCAGGGACATCTGCGCCTCGGCCAGCGTCTTGCCGAGGCAGGTATGGGTGCCGCGGCCGAAGGGCGAGTACACGCCTGACTTCAGATGCTCGGCGCGCGGCCTGGCGTAGCGGTCGATGTCGAACTTCTCCGGCTCAGGGTAGTACTCCTGCATGAAGTGCGGCACCGAGGTGGCCACGAACAGCAGTTCACCGGCGTTGATCTTGTGCCCGCAGAAGGCGAAGTCGCGGGTGGCGGTGCGCATCTGCGCGACCGCGATCGGGTAGAGGCGCATCGCCTCCATGACCGCCCCGTCGATCGCCGGCAGGCGCTTGAGGTCCGGTTCGTCGATCTGATGGCCGTCTGCGAACAGCGCATCGGCCTCGTCGCGGATACGCTGGTGGACCTGCGGATCCTTCAGCACCGCGTAGACGAAGGCGGCCAGCGTGTTGGCGACGGTGTCCAGGCCGGCCACGAACGGGCCGGTGAGGCTCAGGATCAGGTCGGAGGCCGGGATCAGCTCGGGGTCGCGTTCGTGCGCTTCCATGATGTCATCCACCAGGTTGCGGCGCGCCGGATCGCGGCTGTCGCGGCCGGCGTAGTACTCGTCGATCATGCGCCGCCCCAGCTCACTCACGCGCTTCTTGGCGTGCCGGTAGCGTGGATCCTTGAGCAGGAAGCGCGGGCGCTGGCGGGTCACCAGGATGTTGAGTATGTAGAGGATGGTGGTGCGGATGTCCTTGACGTACTCGCGCGGCGAGGTGCCGGTGAGGATGTCGCCGAGCTGCTCGGTGACGATGTACTGCATGTTCTGCAGCACCGGCACCAGTTTGCCGGCAGGCCAGTCGCGCGCAATCACCTTGTCGGTAGCCGCGATCAGCTCCGGGTAGCGGCCCTTGAGGGATTCCTTCGAATAGCCGTGGCGCATCACCGCGCGCAGCTTCTGGTGGGTCTCGCCGTCCTCGCCGGTGAGTGTGCGCTGTGCACCCCATTCATCCACCAGCCCCTGCCAGAATTCCTTGGAGCGCAGCGAGTCGCGGCCCTCACGCGTGCCCATGAAGTTGGCTGCCTCGGCCCCGGCGAGTACGGTGTAGATGTTGTTGAGCAGTTTTACCTGGAATACCGGGCCGTACTCGCGGTAGCAGTCGACAAAGAAGCGCGCCGGGTCCTTGCCCATTTCCAGGGCATTGCCGAGCAGTGGAACGCCGCGAACCCGGCGGGGGGACTTGAGGGTCTCGGACGCTACGGTCGCCATGGGGAGGGCCTCGCCGCACCTGACAGACCTAAGATGGTATACGCAATGCAGCTAATACGGAACCATGGGTACCAAATTGCCTGGCCGCCGGCCTGGCATTCGTGCGATAGTTTCCCGATGAACAAGACCAGGCCGGCCGCTGCGGCCGCGGTCCGCGTGCGCCGCGGTCCGGGGCGTCCACGCAGCAAGCGATCCGAAGAAGCGATCCTGCGCGCCGCCAGTGCGCTGCTGGCGGACGAACGCTATGCCAGCCTGACGGTCAGCAAAGTCGCCAAGCGCGCCCGCGCCAGCAAGTCGACCATCTACCGCCGCTGGCCCACCAAGGAACACCTGGTCATCGAGGCCTTCAACCGCTGGCCGGCACTGACGGTGCGCGACCGCGGCAGCCTGATGGCGGACCTGCTGGACCTGCACCGGCAGTTCCTGAGACTGCTGCACCGCCCGCCCTCCAACGCCATCATGCCGACGCTGGTGGCCGAACGCGCCCACAACCCGGCGCTGGCGGCGGTGTTCGATCCGTTGATGCAGCGGCGGCGCCAGCCGATGCGAGCCGTGCTGGAACGGGCCATCGAACGGGGCGAGCTGCCGCGGCACACCGACCTGGAACTGGCGATCGACGCGTTGATGGGGCTGGTGGTGCTGCGCATGTACTTCGTGCCCGGCAACCTGGGCCTGCCGGCGATGCGCGAGTACCTCGCGGTGCTGCTGCGCGGCCTGGGCGCGCGCGGCTACTGAATACACGCGATGAGCGGTTTGGCCCCGGAGGGATGGTGACGGACGCCGGCCGGGTGGTGAGGGTGGCCTCAGGAACGCCGCCCGGCGAGGCGGCGCCCCTGACGCAGGTAGCCAGCGTCTTCATGCCAGCGCGGCTGCGCCCGCCGGCCACCGTGCTGTTCTGTCTGCCCGGCGGCGCCATGAACCGCCACTACTTCGCGCTGCGCGCGGACGGCGCGCCGCAGGAGTTCAGCTTCGCCGCCCACCTGAATGCCCGCGGCTTCATCGTGGTCGCTCTCGACCTGCTCGGTGTCGGTGACAGCGGCCGCCCGCAGCGGGGCTTCGAGCTGACACCCGATGCCCTGGTGGCGGCCAACGCCCGCGCCATGAATGCGCTGCGCGAGCAGCTGGTTGCCGGTCAGTTCAGCGACCGGCCGCTGTCGGAGCTGCGCAGCGTGGGCGTTGGCCATTCCATGGGCGCGATGCTCACGGCGATGCAGCAGGCACAGCAGCCGGCGCATGCCGGGCTGGTGCTGCTGGGCTTTGGCACCGGGGGCCTGACGCAGGCGCTCGCCCCGCAGGAACTGCAGTATGCCGGCGACCCGGTGGCGACCCGCGCCAACCTCGTGCGGCTGGCACGGCTGCGCGGCGACGATCCCTACCCGCCAGTGCAGCGTACCGAGGAGGGCCGGCAGTTGTTCGCGGGCGCGACGGCCGACCGGCGCGGCGTGCAGGCCCTGCAGGCGGCGCGCGCGCCACTGCTGCTGACGCCGGGGTTGTTTTCCATGATTCCTGGCAGCAGCGCGCCGGAGTGCGCACGTGTCGGCGTGCCGGTGCTGCTGGTTGTGGGGGATCGCGATATTGCCGGTCCGCCGCATTCGATCCCATCCAGCTTTACCGGCAGTCGTGACGTCACCTTGCGCATCCTGCCGGGCACCGGCCACGCGCACTTCCTGTTCGATTCGCGGCGCGAGCTGTTCGAGCGCGTGGCGCAATGGTGCGAGGCGCTGGTGCCGGCCGCGTGACCGGCGGGACGGGTGTGCCAGCGGCGGGCGCGAGCGAGGCGAGGGCCCAGGCGGAATGCGGCTGGGGTCTGGCTTACGCGCAAGGGCTGCTCGCGGATCTGGGCGTCGGCTGGCCGACGTCGGCTGCGTTGCCCATCAATCACATCCATCCGGCGCGGCGTTGGTCCGAAAGTGGTCTCATGGCGCTCACCGGCGAGGCCCTCGGGCCACCGCAGATGTGCCCGATTCCCCTGGCTGCATATGCGGACGGCATCCTCGCCGCGCTGCGGGCCTTGAGTCCGACCGCGGAACTTGCGGTCGTGGACGGCGCGGCGCTGCTCACCGCACGCGCGGAGCTGGGGGGCTTCACGCGCCGCGGAGCCATTTCGCCGGGCGGCGCCTGCCGGCTGCTGGTGGCGGCGGACGGCTGGCTCGCCGTGAACCTGCCGCGGCCGGAAGACTGGGAACTGCTGCCGGCGTGGTTGCAGTGCGGCTGCCTTTCAAGCTGGCAGGAGGTCGCCGGTGCGCTCGCGTCCCTGCCCCTGGAGGCGTGCCTGGAACGCGGTCGCTTGCTGGGGCTTGCGGTGGCGCCGCTGGTCACTGCTGGCCGTGAGCCGGCGGGCAATGACGCAGCTGCGGGCGCGCGCTGGCTCGAGACCTGGTACCCCGCCGGTTTCTCCCGGCGCGCAGTGGAAATCCGCCACGGACGTGCGCCCCGGGTCGTCGATCTTTCCTCGCTGTGGGCTGGCCCGCTGTGCTCGCACCTGCTGCAGCTCATGGGCGCGCAGGTCATCAAGGTCGAGAGCGGGTCGCGGCCGGACGGCACGCGGCAGGGCATGCCGCGGTTCTATGAACTGCTGAACGCCGGCAAGAGCGGGGTGACGGCGGATTTTGGCTCGGTGCCGGGACGCGCCAGGTTGCGCGAACTGTTGTTGCAGGCCGACATCGTCATCGAGGGCTCGCGGCCGCGGGCCCTGCGGCAGCTCGGCATCGTGGCGGAGGAGATCCTCGCTGTGCGCCCGCAGCTGACCTGGGTGAGTATCAGCGGTCACGGGCGCGGCGAGCCGCAGGAGAACTGGATCGCTTACGGCGATGATGCCGCGGTGGCCGGTGGCCTGTCGGCGGTGATGCTTGAGTGCGCCGGTGCGGCGATGTTCTGCGGCGATGCCATCGCCGATCCACTCACCGGCCTGCACGCGGCGCTCGCCGCCTGGTGCGGCTTCCTGGGCGGTGGCGGGGGCCTGCGCTCGCTTGGGCTGCGCGGCGTGGTGGCCCACGCCGTACGGTGGGCGGCGGCACCGCCGGGGGAATCCCTGGCGCAGCGCGCGCGACGCTGGCGCGGGTACCCGTAAACGCAGGGCATCAAGGTGCGGCCGCTGCCTGTGAAGCGCAGGGTGCTGGCGCCGGCTCAGCGCGAAACCCGCGCCGCCCTCATGCCCGCCTGGCGTCCAAAAAAAGTCGCATCCGCAATCGACGTGCCGGAACTGTAGCCCTCGCCCCAGCGCGGCAGGCCGCAGGCGGTGCGTCCCGCCGCGAACAGCCCGCCGATGGGTTGGCGCGCGGCGTCCAGCACTTCGCCGGTCGGCAGCGTGTCCAGCCCGCCGAGCGTGAACGAGGCGTAGAAGCAGTGGTCCACCCGGCAGTCGAGCGCTACGAACGGCGGCCGGACCAGCGGCTTCAGCCATTTCGCGGCCTTGTGGAACAGCGGGTCGCCGCCGCCGGCGGCGTGCCGGTTGTAGAACTCCACGGTGCCGACCAGCGCACCGGCGGGCAACTGCAGGTCGCGCTCCACTTCTTCCCAGGTCTCCCCGGCCGTTGCGATCTCGATGCGCGCCAGTTCGCGCAGCTGCGGCTCGGCGTAGGTGTCCTGGTCCTGCAGCAGCCACACGCGGTCACCGCTCTGGCGCAGGATGTATTGCGAGACACGTCCGTGGTAGCAATCCTCGTTGATGAAGCGCTGTCCCTGGCTGTTGATGAAGATGCCCTTGACCAGTGAGCCGGGCGGGTACCATGGAATGGTGGCGAAACCCTCCGCCATGTTGATGGCGGCTCCGCCCACGCTCTGGCCCAGGCGGATGCCTGAGCCGTCGTCCACCGTGCCGATGGGGAAGCGCGAGCGCAGCAGCAGCGGCGCGTGCCGCCGCACCATGTCGCGGTTCATGACGAAGCCGCCGGCACACAGGATCACGCCGCGGCGCGCACGGGCGCTGCGCAGTTCGCCGTCAACGCGCACCACCAGCCCGGTCACCTCACGTTCACCGCCGCGCACCAGCGCGCAGGCGCGTGCGTCGAACTGCACCTGCACCCGTGCCTGCTGCACGCGCTGCGTCAGCACGTCCATGAGGTAGCGGCCGCCGCCCATGCCGGCGAACTTGGGGCAGTGGCCGCGCGGGGCCGGGCGCGCCTGCTGCGCGAACGGCCAGGCCTCCTCACTGCCGGACCAGATCAGGCAATCGTCGGTGACCGGCTCGATGCAGCGTTCGGCAATGTAGGAGTTGCGGAACTCGACTCCCTGCGCCATCAGCCACTCGAAGTGCTGCAGGGAGAGGTCGGCGTACAGGCGCACCCGGGCGGCGTCGGCGTCGGGGCCGCCGGTGAGCAGCAGGTAACGGTACAGATCCTCCGTGGCATCGTTGAAGCCCGCGGTGCGTTGCATCAGCGTGCCGCCGCCACCGCCGACGTAGATCTCCCCGCCCGACAGCGCCGAGGTTCCACCGCTGCCGGAGGTGGCTTCGAACAGCAGCACGCGCGCACCGGCACGGGCGGCTTCCAGTGCGGCGCAGGCGCCGGCGGCGCCAAAACCCACCACGATGACGTCGGCCTCGTAGTCCCAGCGCGCAACGTCGCGCTGATCCGCCGGATGATCGAGCGAGGCGCTGGCAAGGCGAGGAGCATTCGTCACGGTGTTACCCTGTATTGGTGATGCCGTGCCTGCAGGATAATGTAGATTGACCGGGAACTGCACCGGACTGCGTCGGCCCTCGCGGCCGCGAAGGGGGACTGGAGATGACGCTGCGCCTGGAGGACATCGAACTCATCCGCCGGCTCAAATACCGCTACTGGCGCTGCCTGGATACGGGCGACATCGCGGGCCTGCGGGACGTGTTCACCGACGACATCACCGTGGACTACATCGGCGGCAGCTACCGTTGGCAGATCGCAGGCCGCGAGCAGGTGCTGCAGTCGATCGCCGGCTCGTTCAATGCCAACTCGGTGGCCTGTCACACCGGCCACCACCCGGAGATCGACGTGCAGACCGAGACCACTGCCAGCGGCATCTGGTATCTCACCGACGTGTTCATCAACCTGGCGGAAAAGCTGCGCACTACCGGCAGCGCGCTGTACCGTGACAAGTACCTGAAGGCCGGCGGCCAATGGCGCATTGCCGAGTCGGTGTATGAGCGTCTGTACGAGGAAGTCGAGCCGTACACGGGTGCCGCCAAGCTGACCGCTCACTGGCTGGCGCGCGTGCCGCCGCCCGGAGCGCGCAAGCATGGCTGAGCTCACGGGCAAGGTGGCGTTGGTGAGCGGCGCCGGGCAGGGTGTGGGACAGGGCATCGCGCTGGCGCTGGCCGCGGCGGGTGCCGCCGTGGCGCTGGCCGGACGGACCCTGGCCAAGGTGGAAGCAACGGCCGCCACCATCACCACCCGGGGCGGGCGGGCGCTGCCCGTGCTGTGCGACGTGTTCGACGGTGCGCAGATCAGCGCCGCGGTGGCGCAGTGCGTCCAGCAGTTAGGCGGCGTGGACATCCTGGTCAACAATGCCTACGACGGCGCTTTCGGGCCGCTGTTGTCGCTGGACGACGAGGCTTTCATGCGCGGCATCCGTTCCGGGCCGCTGGCATCCTTTCGCTTCATGCGCGCCTGTTACCCGCACTTCAAGGCTCGCGGCGGTGGCCATGTGGTCAATCTCGCCACCTCGGCCGCGGTGCGCTGGGACTCCTCCAACTATGGCGCCTATGCTGTGGCCAAGCAGGGCATCCGCGCCCTGACACGGGCGGCGGCCAGTGAGTGGGGGCGGGACAACATCCGGGTCAATACCATCGTGCCGCTTGCCTCATCTCCGGCCATGGCGCGCTGGGTGGCGAGCGATCCGGAGGGTCCGGCCTTCATCCGCACGGTACCGCTGCAGCGTGTCGGGGATTGCGAGGCCGACATCGGCCGCGCGGTGGTGGCGCTGGTGGGTACGGGCATGGGCTACGTGAGCGGCGCGACCATTCCGCTCGATGGCGGCCAGTCCTACTTCGGCTGATCAGGGTCAGCGGCGTGTGACTACAGGCGCGGCTCCGGGTCTGCGTGCAGCAGGTACTCGCCGGTGGCAATCACGTCGATGCGGTCGAAGTCGATGAACTTCGCGCAGCTGGCCATCATGAGCTGCAGGCGCTGCTGATGCAGGGCTTCATCTCCCGTGCTTCCATAAAAGGCCTGCGAGTCGCGCAGCGCCTGCGGCGGAAAGCCTTCCTCCACGATGCCGGCGAAGGGCGGTGCGTTTGCAGTCAGCGGCATCACCACCACGTTGTGCACGTAACGGAAGTTGGCCTGGGTGTCGATGCCGACGGGCGTGTGTTCCTCGAACCAGATGCGCCGCCATTCCCGCCAGGTCAGGCGCGGCGGCACCTGCAGGAAACTCACCTGGCTGAAGCCATGGGTGCGCTGCCCGGCGGGGGCGGGGTGCAGGGTGTTGCGCAGGATGGTGGACTCCGCGACCTGGTAGCCCGCAACCCTCGTGAAGCAGGAGCGCAGCAGCCGTTCGGCGGGGTCACGATGCCACACACCGGAGAGCCAGAAACTCAAGAGGCCGTCCGGCGGCGGCTGCGTGCTGCGCAGCGAGAAGTTGACCAGCGCGCCCTCGAGGTCGAGATCCGCGATGTTGAACTGCAGCCGCTGTGCGCCGAGGGCGGTCAGCCGCGGCGCCAGCTCGCCGGTGACCCGCCGCAGCAGCCCGGCCGGGTCCTCGTGCCCGCGCCACCAGGCATAGAGCAGTTTTTCCATCCACGGTCCTCCTGGAGCAGAGGATGCTAACAGAGACCCGCGATCCCATCCGCCAGATCGCCTGGATCGTGGCGGACCTGGACGCAAGCGTACGCTCATGGCACCGCGCTACCGGGGTCGCGCCCTGGACCTGCTTCCGGCGCGTCGTGCTGGCGGGTGAGCATCGCGGCGCGCCAGCCACGGTGCGCATGCACGTGGCGCTGGGTTATCTGGCTGACATGGAGATCGAGCTCATCCAGGACGTCTCGCAGGGCGCCTCGCCGTACCGCGACCCGGCCGGCGCGCCGCTGCTGGGCATGCACCATGTCGCCTGGTTCAGTGATGACTTCGCCGCTGACGTGGCGCGCGCCCGCGCGCGCGGCCTGCGCCAGGTGTTCGCGGCCGCCAACCCGGTGACCGAGGTCGCATACTTCGAGGATGCGCACGAGCCGGGACGTCTGTTCGAATTCATCTCCATGACGGCACCGATGCGTGAGGGTCTTGCGCAGCGCCTGGCGGCTGCGCGCGAGTGGCGCGGCGGGGAGATCTCGCACACGGTCGACCTGGGAGGGTGGTAATGAGTCATTGGCAGGGCATCGAGTACGATTACAGCGGGGCGCATGTCCTGGTCACCGGCGCGACTTCCGGCATCGGCACCGCCATTGCGGCTGCTTATCGTTCCGCCGGGGCGCAGGTCACGGTGACCGGTACGCGTGGCAGCGCAGCGGAGTATGAGGTCGATCTCACCGGCATGCGCTATCTGCAGCTGGATCTGACCGACCGCGCCCGGGTAGCAGCAGTGGCGGCCGCGCTGCCGCGCCTGGATATACTGGTCAACAATGCCGGCGGCAATTTCATGCTGCAGAACGAGTACGACCCGGAGGTGTTCGAGAAGGGTCTGCAGGTGAACCTGGGCAGCGTGCTGCGCCTGACGCAGGCGTGCCGCGCGCAGCTGGCCGCCAGCACCTTCGCCGCCGGCGCGAGCGTCATCGGGCTGGCCTCGCTCACCTCGTTCTTCGGGCTCGAGGTGGTTCCGGCCTACGGCGCGGCGAAGGCGGGCCTGGTGCAGCTGGTGAAGACGCTCAGTATTGCGCTCGCGAAGGAGCGGATCCGGGTCAACGCCGTCGCGCCCGGCGTCACCGCCAGTCGCATGACGGCGCAGATGCTGAGGGTGCCGGCAATGACCAACCCGGTGCTGGCGCGCACGCCGCTCGGACGCGTCGGCCAGCCTGACGATGTGGCTGGCGTGGTGCTGTTCCTGACCAGCGGGGCGGCGAAGTTCATGACCGGGCAGACACTCATCGTCGATGGCGGCTACTCGGTCGTGGGCTGAACGGGACCGCACTTCATGGCCGGCAGCGATATCGTCATTGACGATCTGGCACAGCCGCGCCTGAGCGAGGCACAGCGCGCCGCCCTTGCCTGGGGCGAGAGTACGCCGGTGCAACTGCAGCCAGAGGCGGTGCTGGCCGCGGCGCGCGCCCGTACCGGGCTTGCTGACTTCGGGGCCGGGGATTTCCGGGAGCGCCTGGGCCTGCTGTGTTCCGAGTGGGATGGCGACCGGCCGCTGACGGCCCTGCATCGCCAGGTGCTGTATGGCTACCTGGTGCGCTACGCCAGCAATCGCCTGTTGATCCGGCACACGCTGGCGAGCCACCCGCAAATCCTCGCCGAGCGTATCGAACGGCCCGTGATCGTCACCGGTCTGCCGCGCTCGGGCACCACGCACCTGGTCAACCTGCTGGCGGCGGACAGCCGCTTTCATTGCCTGCCGCTGTGGGAATCCTACGAGCCGGTACCGCTGCTCATCGACGGCCCCGATGGTGGCCAGGCGGCCGCCCGGGCCGCGGACCGGCGCGCTGACCCGCGCTATCAGCGCTGCGCCGCGGCGTGGGAGGGCATGCGGCAGGTGACGCCGTTGCTGGCCGCCATGCATCCGATGGAGCCGGACCACATCCACGAGGAGCTGGAGCTGATGGGACCGGACTTCGCGTCCTACAACTTCGAGTGGCTGTCGATGTCGCCGCGCTGGCGCGACCACTACCTGGGTCACGACCAGCGGCCGCATTACCGCTACCTGTACCATGTGCTGCAGCTGCTGCAGTGGCAGCGGGGTACCCCCGGGAAGCGCTGGGTGCTGAAGTGCCCGCAGCATCTCGAGCAGCTGCCGGCGCTGCTCGAGACCTTTCCGGACGCTACAGTGGTGTTTACCCACCGCGATCCGGTGGCGGTGCTGCAGTCGACGGTTACCATGCAGGCCTACACCCAGCGCATGCAGCGGCCGCGGATCGAAATGGAGTGGCTGCGTGATTACTGGACGGCGCGTATCGAGCACCTGCTGCGCCGCTGTGTGCGGGATCGGGCGCAAGCGGAGGCCGCGCGCAGTTTCGACAGTCCCTTCCACCTGTTCATGCGCGAGCCCTGGAGGATGCTGGAAGAGGTGTACGCGCGAGCCCAGCTGCCTCTCACCGGGGAGGCGCGCGCGCAGCTGCAGCAATACCTGCAGGCGCATCCGCGCGGCGGGGCGGGACGGGTGGTCTATCGCCTGCAGCAGGACTTTGACGCCGACGTTGCTGCGCTGCGCGAGCGCTTCGGCTTCTATATCGAGCGCTTCAGCATTCGGGAAGAGAGTCTCACGCCACCCGCTGATGCAAAGTACCCTGGAAGGTAGCATGATGCCGCCAATCCTGTGTCGTTGTGGGGAGCGGCTATGCGCGTTTCACCGGTTTCCTTGGCACTCACCCTGGCGGTCGCCACCTTCAGCTGCAATCCGGGTCTGGCCCACCCAGCCAAGGCAGCCATGGCGGATGCGCGAGCCATCGCCGCCTCGATCGCCAGTTCCGAGCGCCCGGCCGCGGACCGCGAGCGCGACGTGTGGGCGAAGCCAGACGTGGTGTTGACATTGCTCGGCGCGCGGCCGGGCATGCACGTCATCGACTATCTGGCGGCGGACGGTTACTACAGCGAGCTGCTGGCGCGCATCGTGGGCCCGAAGGGCCAGGTCATTCTCTACAACAATGACGGCTACGCCAGCTATGCGGGACAGGAGCTGGCGAAGCGCTTCGACGGCCGGCACATTCCCAATGTCCTGCAGAAAGTCGCGCAGATTTCCGAGCTGAAACTGCCGCCGAAGTCCCTGGATGCGGCGCTGTTCGTCATGTCCTATCACGACGTCTACTACACGCCGCGGGGCGCGACAGCACCGATGGGCGACGCGCCGCAAATGGTGCGGGCGCTGTTTACCGCGATGAAGCCCGGCGGCGTGGTAGTGGTGCAGGATCATGTCGCCAATGCCGGCAGTGATCCTGCGCAATCGGTCGACAAGATGCACCGGATTGATCCGGCAGTTGTGCGGCGCACCTTCGAGGAGGCGGGCTTCGTGTTCGACACGGGCAGCGACGCTTTCAGGAACAGCAGCGATGACCACAGCAAACTGGTGTTCGACCCCTCGATCCGGCACAAGACCGATCAGTTCCTGTTCCGGTTCCGCAAGCCTGCGCATTAGCCCCAGGGCGCATTCGGGCGTCAGCCGGCCGCGCCTCGGGTTCAATCTCCCAGCTGCGCGACGCTCTTTAATATGGCGCGCACCAGGCGCGCCTGGCGGTCAATACCGGTCTTGGAGAAGGTCGAGCGCAGGTGGGCGCGCGCGGTATTGAGCGTGATCCCGAGGTCTCCCGCGGCCTCCTGCAGGCTGCGGCCGTTGGCGAGGCACAAAGCCAGCTGCGCTTCCTTGTGGGTCAGCTCGAACAGCTTGCGGATGGTCTGCACCGGTGCCGGCACGACGCTGCCGTCCTCGACGCTGATGAACACGGCCACGGCGGGGCTGAAGGAGGGGGTCTCCAGCTCATGCGAACCGGCGGCCGGGCGGATCATCATGCCGTAGTGGCCGGCGCCGGAGGGACGGCGGGCACGCAGCACCTCGACGATGGCGGGGCTGGCGGCGCGGCTGGCGGCGATCGCGCGCCCGATCGCCTCGCGCAGCCGCTGCGAGTCGGCGGGGTGCGCCAGGGTCAGCATGTCGTTGTTCAGGGCGATCCCGTCCTGGCGCTTCAGGATTTCGCGTGCCAGCGCGTTGGTGTGGATCACGTGACCTGAGGCATCCAGCACCACTGTCGCCAGTGTCAGGTGGTCCATGGCATCGGCGTAGATGGCGCGCTCCATGCGCGTCGCATCCAGCGCCGCGTGGGTGCGCATTGCGACGTCGAAGTGCGGCACCAGCCGCTCGACGAAGCGCCGCTCGGCGGCGGTGAAGTTGCCTGCGCGCCGCCCGCGGGTGACGCGCAGTCGCGCATAGATGCGGTCCCCGTCGCGCACGTCGACGCCCAGGTTGTGGACCGCGTCCCAGGGCACCAGGTATTCCGTGAAGAAGCGACTGCCCTCGAGCATCGCTGCCGGCACGAAGTCGTGCATGGTGATCACCTGGCCGGGCGGCAGGTTCACGAAGGGATCCAGCGGGAAGTAGCGATGGGCGTACTGCGCCAGCACTTCATCCGACCCGCCCCAGGAATACAGCAGGCCGGCCTCGGCGACGTGCGGCGAGCGCAGCAGCAGTGTCGCCGCCCCCTTGAGACGTTCCCCCAGTCCCTGCAGGAATTCGCGCCAGCGCTTCGGTTCCAGTGCACCCTCGTGCAGCAGCAGCGCCAGGCGCTCGCGCAGCACATCACCCGCGGCGACGGTGTCGGTGGCGCGCGCTGCGGCGGCGCTCCTGGCGGCGGCGCTCCTGGCGGCGGCGCTCCCGGCTGCGTGGGTGGTGGAACGCGTTGATCCCGGACTCATTCAGGCAGCGTACTCTATATGAATGATGCCGGCCACGCGGTCCGGCGCGGTACGCTTGACAGAATGTGCGTTGCCGTCAGGCGCAGGTTTCCCCGGGAGTTGGCGTGACACGATTCGCAGGCAAGGTGGCCCTGGTAAGCGGCGCAGCGCGGGGACTGGGCGCCCTGGTTGCGCAGCGGCTGCATGCCGAAGGGGCCTCGGTCATCATTGGCGACGTACGCGACGGTGAAGGCGAGGCGCTGGCCAGGGGGCTTGGGACGCGCGCCAGTTACCTGCACCTGGACGTCGCCAGCGAGGCGCAGTGGACCCAGGCAGTCGCCACGGCGCAGCAGCGCTTCGGTCCGGTGACGATCCTGGTCAACAATGCCGGTGTCTACCGCACCCACCCGACCCTGGAGCTGGCGGCCGAGGAGTACATGAACCTGGTGCGCATCAACCAGCTCGGCACCTTCCTCGGCATGCGTGCGGTGATTGCGGGCATGCGCGATGCGGGCGGGGGCTCCATTGTCAACGTCGCTTCCACGGCCGGTGTCGAGGGAGTCCCCAACGCACTGGCCTATACCGCCAGCAAGCACGCGGTGGTGGGAATGACACGCGCCGCCGCCCTGGAGTTCGGTGCAGCGCGGGTACGCGTCAACGCGGTGTGCCCGGGAGCGATGCTGACACCCCTGCTGGCGGAGTCCTACAACATTTCCCTGCAGGCACTGGCGCAGGTGCCGTTCCCCAACGCGCCGCTGGGTCGCATGGGCGACCCCGCCGAGATTGCCCCCACGGTGCTGTTCCTGGCATCGGACGAATCCTCGTACACCACCGGCAGTGCCTTCGTGGTAGACGGCGGCCTGACCGCGGGAGTGCAACCACAGCGGGCCGGGCAATGAGCGCGCCCGCCCCCGCAGGCCTCGCCGCAATCGAGGGCTGGTACACGCTGGAGGAAAAGCCGCACCTGCTCGGGACCCGCTGCAGTGCCTGCGGTACCTGCTATTTTCCCAAGCAGACCATGTTCTGCCGCAACCCGCAGTGCGAAGGGACGCAGTTTGAGGAAGTCAGGCTCAGTCGCACCGGCCGCATCTGGTCCTACACTGACGCCTGCTACGAACCCCCTGCGCCCTACGTTGCGGCCAAACCTTTCATACCCTTCGTCATCGCGGCAGTGGAACTGGCCGCCGAGAAGATGATCGTGCTCGGGCAGGTGGCCCGCGGGGTGGAGCTGGCGCAGTTGCGAGTCGGCATGGCGGTGGAGCTGGTGCTGGAGCCGCTGTACACCGATGAACGCGGCGAGCACCTGGTGTGGAAATGGCGGCCGCTCAAGGACGCTGCATGAGCCGCGAGGTCGCGATCCTGGGGGTCGGCATGCACCCCTGGGGCAAGTGGGGGCGGAATTTCGTCGAGTACGGCGTGCACGCCGCGCGCGCGGCGCTGCGGGATGCGGGCGTCACCTGGCAGGAGGTGCAGTACGTATCCGGGGCGGCGACCATGCGCTGCGGCTATCCCGGCTACGTCGCCGGCGCCACCTTCGCCCAGGCGCTCGGCTGGCAGGGCGCACAGATCAACACCTCCTACGCCGCCTGTGCCTCGGGCTCACAGGCGCTGGCGGCTGCACGCGAGCGGATCCTCTCCGGCGCCTGCGAGGTGGCGCTGGTGGTCGGGGCCGACACCACGCCCAAGGGCTTCCTGGCGCCACAACCCGGTTACCGGCCGGAAGACCCCGACTGGGTGCGCTTCCACCTGGGTATCACCAACCCGACCTATTTTGCACTCTACGCGCGGCGGCGCATGGACCTGTACGGCGCGACGCTCGAAGACTTTACCGCGGTCAAGATCAAGAACGCTGCGCAGGGCGTGCACAACCCCAACGCCCGCTACCGCAGGGCTTTCACACGTGAAGAAGTCAACAAGTCAGCGATGGTGGCCGACCCGTTACGGCTGTTGCACGTGTGCGCCACTTCCGACGGCGGCGCGGCGCTCATCATCTCCAGCCTGGAATTTGCACGGCGGCGCGGTGCTGCAGGCGCGCCGCGCATCGCGGGCATTTCGACGGTGACACCGCGCTTCGCCAGCGCCGAGGTGGAGATGCCCGACATCGCCACCGATTCCGCAGTTGCGGCGGCCGGTCACTCCTTCCGCGCCTCCATCGCCGCGCGCGCCTACGAGGAGGCTGGCCTGGGACCTGAGGACCTGTCGCTCGCGGAAGTCTACGACCTGGCATCGTCGATGGAGCTGGACTGGTACGAGTACATCGGCCTGTGCAAGACCGGTGACGCCGAGGCACTTCTGCGCAGTGGCGCCACGACGGTTGGCGGGCGTATCCCCGTCAACGCCAGCGGTGGCCTGGCTTGTTTCGGCGAGGCGGTCCCGGCGCAGGCGCTGGCGCAGGTGTGCGAACTGGCCTGGCAACTGCGCGGCCAGGCCGGCGCGCGCCAGGTTGCGGGCGCGAAGGTGGGGATCACGGCCAACCAGGGCCTGTTCGGTCACGGATCGTCGGTGATCGTGAAGCGCTGACGCCTGGCCCAGCTGACGGGCGGGAGTGTGGCTGTGCGCCGGGTTGGGCGGAGGCTACTCAGTGATGCTCCGCGGAGAAGTGTGTAAAACTATACACACCCCGCGCGGAAGCATGTTCACGTGCCCCCACGGTGACTGAGGGTTTCAACCGCGCTTTGGCCTCCGCCACTAAGCTAACGCGCCGCGCACATCAGCGCCCACATCAGCGATGGCACGCGCCGCCACCGGTGTCAGGAAGGTCAGGCTGGCGAAGCCGTGGATCATACCCAGGTAGCGGCGTGCCACCACCGGCACGCCGGCGGCGCGCAGCCGGTCCGCGTACTGCTCCGCCTCATCGCGCAGCGGATCGAACTCCGCCGTGATGATGGTGGCGGCAGGCAGACCCGCAGCCCGGGCGTTGAGCGGGGCTGCGAGCGGGTTGGCGGCATCGGCGGGCGAGGCGAGGTACTGATCCCAGTACCAGCGCATGCCGGCGCGCGTCAGCATGTAACCTTCGGCATTCGCATGCGCCGAGGCGCTGTCCAGCGCCGGGTCGAGCGCCGGGTACAGCAGCGCCTGGTAGCGGATCGCAGGACCAGAGCGGTCGCGCGCCAGTTGCGCGACAGCCGTGGCGAGGTTGGCGCCGGCGCTGTCGCCGGCGACGGCCAGGCGGGAGGGCTCGACGCCCAGTTCCGCGGCGCGCCGTACGACATCCACAAGGGCGGCGTAACAGTCCTCTGGCGGGCCGGGGAAGCGCGCTTCCGGGGCGCGCCGATAGTCCACAGACACCACGGCGCAACCGGAGGCCCTGGCGATATCGCGGCACAGGAAGTCATGGCTGTCCAGGCCGCAGACTACGAAGCCGCCGCCGTGGTAGAACACAATCACCGGCAGGGTGCTGGCGGCCGCCGGGCGGTAGAGGCGGGCGCGGATGGGTCCGGCGGCGCCGCGCACCGTGAGTTCGCGTGTCTCGTGCACGGCCGGTGGCGGGCCGGGCAACTGGAACTGTTCCGTGTAGGCCCGCAGGATCTGCGGGGTCAGGGTATCGAGCGGCGGGTGCTCCGCCAGCGGGGACCCCAGGAAGGCCGCCAGGCCGGGGTCGAGAGCCATCAGCTGCGTGATCCCGCGCCGCGCTCGCGCGCCATGTTCAGCGCCAGGTCCTCGATCATGTCCTCCTGGCCGCCGACGGTCTTCATCTCGCCGAGCTTGACCAGGATGTCGGCCGACGAGACGCCGTAGCGGGCGCCGGCACGCTTGGCAAACAGCAGGAAGGACGAGTACACACCGGCGTAGCCCAGGATCAGGGCGTCACGGTCGATGCGGATCGGTTGATCCATCATGGGGACCACCAGGTCTTCCGCGACGTCCATGAGCTTGAAGACATCCACCCCGGTCTCGATCCCCATGCGATGCGCGACGGCGTTGAAGACCTCCAGCGGCGTGTTGCCGGCGCCGGCACCCAGGCCCGCGGCCGAACCGTCGATGCGGATGGCGCCAGCTTCCAGCGCCGCCAACGAGTTGGCAATGCCCATCGCCATGTTGTGATGGCCGTGAAAGCCGACCTCGGTTTCGGGTTTCAGCACGGCGCGCAGCGCGGCGATGCGTTCGCGCACGTCCTGCGGCAGCATGTAGCCGGCCGAGTCGGTGCAGTAGATGCAGTTGGCGCCGTAGCTCTCCATCAGCTTGCCCTGGCGGGCCAGCTCCGCGGGGGTGACCATGTGCGCCATCATCAGGAAGCCGACCGTGTCCAGCCCCAGCTTGCGCGCCTGCGTGATGTGCTGCTCCGACACGTCCGCCTCGGTGCAGTGCGTGGCGACGCGGATGGTGGCAACCCCGCAGTCGTGCGCGAGGTGCAGATGCTCGACGGTGCCGATGCCCGGCAACAGCAGGGCCGAGACCCGGGCGCGCTTGAGCTTCGGAATGACCGCGCGCAGGTATTCCTCGTCGCTGTGCGCGGGGAAGCCGTAGTTGACCGAGGCCCCGCCCAGGCCGTCGCCGTGGGTGACCTCTATCAACGGCACCCCGGCCGCATCCAGCCCGGTGGCGACCGCCACCATCTGTTGCAGCGAGATCTGGTGCCCCTTGGGGTGCATGCCATCGCGCAGGCACATGTCGTGCAGGACTATTTTCAGGCCGCGCAGGCTCACGGGCGTGGCGTTCACGCGCCCTCCGCCGGGGCAGGCGGGAAACGCCCCTCGGCCATCTCGGTGGCGATCAGCTCGCCGGTGCGCAGTGCCGCCGCCGTCATGATGTCGAGGTTGCCGGCGTAGCGCGGCAGGTAGTCACCCAGGCCGGCCACCTCCAGGTAGGTCGACACACGCTTGCCGTCGAACACCGGGCCGTTCTTGAGAGTGTAGCCGGGTACGTACTTCTGCACTTCGGCGACCATGCGCCGGATGGAGGCGCGGATGGCTTCCTGGTCCGGTTCGCTCTCGGTCAGGCAGTGCACCGTGTCGCGCATGATCAGCGGCGGCTCGGCCGGATTGAGGATGATGATGGCCTTGCCGCGCTTCGCGCCGCCGACCTTCTCGATGCCGTTGGCCGTCGTGCGCGTGAACTCGTCGATGTTCTTGCGCGTGCCGGGGCCGGCGGAGCGCGAGGAAACCGTGGCGACGATCTCGCCATAGGCTACCGGCTGCACCTGCGCCACAGCGGCGACGATCGGGATGGTGGCCTGGCCGCCGCAACTGACCATGTTGACGTTCATCTCGCGCTTGCCGACATGCTCGGCGAGATTCACCGAGGGTACGCAGTAGGGGCCGATGGCCGCCGGCGTCAGGTCGATCACCACCACCCCATGCGCGGCGAGCTTGCGGGCGTTCTGCGGGTGCACGTAGGCGCTGGTGGCGTCGAAGGCGATGCGGATGCCGTCGCGCTGGATGTGTGGCAGCAGGCCGTCGACGCCTTCGGCCGTGGTCGACAGACCCCGTTCGCGGGCGCGTGCCAGCCCGTCGGAGTCCGGATCGATTCCGACCATCCAGGCCGGCCGAATGGCGCTACTGCGCAAAGCCTTGTACATCAGGTCGGTGCCGATGTTGCCTGAACCGATCAGGGCGGCGTTGACGCTCAAATGAAGAACTCCGTCAGGGTGGTCTCGCCGCAATACATGGCGCCCAGCGGGGTGCCGACGATCGCCGGGTCGTTGGCCACGTGCGCGCGCGCGGCGTTGATGTCCAGCCAGTACCGCACCACCGGGCTGTCCATGTAGATCGCCCGCCCGCCCAGGAGCGGCATCAGCTCGTCGCATAGCGCGGCGCAGCGGCGCACCACCTGCGAAGCCTCGAAGCGGTAGCGCAGGCGATCGGAGGTGGGGATCTCGATCCCGGCGCGTGCCTTGGCCATCAGTTCATCGTAGTTGCGATACAGCACGCTCTTCATTTCGTAGATCGCCGATTGGGTGCGTGCCGCGGCATTGAGCGCGAACGGATCGAGCTTGGTGGCCTTGCCGGTGTTGGTGGACACGCGCTTGGCGGCAATGCTGGTGTAGGAATTGAGCGCGCCTTGCAGTGCGCCGATGGCAGCCGAGGACACGGCGCGCACGAATACCTGGGCCCACGGCACGCGGTACAGTGGCGAGGTGTTGACGGCCTGGCCCGGGCTCTTGATGAGGAAGCCGTCGATGGCGCGATGCGTGCGGTAATCCGGAACGAAGGCCTTGTCCACCACGATGCCGTGGCTGCCGGTGGCCTGCAGGCCGAAGACATTCCAGTCCTCGACGATCTGGTAATCGCTGCGTGGCAGCAGGAAAGTACGCATCTCCGGCGCACCGCCGGCTTCCAGCGGCGGAATCAGCGCGCCCAGGAAGGTCCACTGGCAGTGCTGGCAGCCGCTGGAGAAGCCCCAGCGCCCGGAGAGCCGGAATCCGCCCGGCACACGCTCCACCTTGCCCACCGGTTGGTATGAGGACGACACCAGGGTACCGTCGTCGCCGCCCCAGACTTCCTGCTGGGCGCGCGCGTCGAACAGCGCCAGCTGGAAAGGGTGCACGCCAATCACGCCGTACACCCACGCCGTGGACATGCAGCCCTCCGCCAGCGTCATCTGGATGTCGTAGAACACCTGCGGGTCGTGTTCATATCCCCCATGGCGCCGTGGCTGCAGCACGCGCATGAAGCCGGCTTCCTTGAGGTCGCGGATGGTTTCGGCGGGCAGGGTGCGTGCCGCGATGGCAGCCTCGGAGCGTGCCTTCAGCGTCGGGATCAGGGCGCGGGCGCGCTCCACCAGTGTGGCGGGTGAGGGAATCGGGTCGGCCGTGGGGGCGCGGCTGGCCATGCGGACCTCCGGAAGGTGGGGCTAGAAAGAAGCGTGCCTGAGACCAGTAGATAAGAATACGCCGGCTACCGGGGGCCTTCAACAGATTCGTAAAATATCGGGCTACTTCTTTACGCATCCTGTGATATAGAATTGCTGCAGTAGGTTGATTGCAGCATTGCAGCGTGTCCTTAATGCGTATTCGAGCGCGCCGCAGGCGCGCAGCGCACGCTGAAGCTGCGTGCACACAGCCAGGAGCCCGGCATGACCACAAGGCCATCGACGCCACCCTTCGGCAAGCTGGTGACGCTGCCCTCGGGCCACGAAATGCATTACCTGGAGGAGGGCAGTGGCCCGCCCGTGGTGTGGATACACGGCAGCGGCCCGGGTGTCAGCGGCTACAGCAATTTCTCCGGCAACTACCGCGAGATCGCCGCCGCGGGTTTCCGCAGCATCATGCCGGACATGATCGGATTCGGGTGGTCTTCCAAGCCCACCGGCATCGACTACACGCTGGAGCTGTTCAGCTCGACGCTGCGCGAGTTCCTCGACTCCATCGCAGTGCGACGCTGCGTGCTGGCGGGCAACTCACTCGGCGGCGCCATCGCCATCCGGCTGGCCCTCGACGATCCGGGCCGCGTCAGCGGGCTGATCGTGATGGGGCCGGGCGGTATCGAGTCGCGCGAGACCTACTTCCGCATGCCGGGCATCCAGTCCATGGTGTCGCAGTTCACCGGCGCGGGCTTCGATCGCGACGGCCTGCGCCGGCTTCTGCACATGCTGACGGCGGACCCGAAGTTCGTGACCGACGACCTGGTGGAACAACGCTTCAACGTGTTGCAGACCCAGCCCAAGGAAGTACTGGCCCGCATGAAGATCGCCGACCAGACGCCTGAGCTCGGCCGGCTTGCCTGCCCGGTGCTGGGTTTCTGGGGGATCGACGACCAGTTCTGCCCGCCGAGCGGCTACGAGAAATTCCTGCGTTCCGTGCCGGACAGCCGCTTCGTCATGTATGCGCACTGCGGCCACTGGGCGATGATCGAGCGCGCCGCCGACTTCAACCGCAATGTCATCGATTTCCTCCGGCGCTGAGGGGCGCGCTGCCGGGCGCAGCGCACTGCACGAGCAGCTCGCCGCCGAGCTGTATGCCGCCCTGCAGTCACAGCAGGTCGTGCCGCCGCTGCGCGGCCGCGGGCTGGACCTGACGGTGGATGACGCCTACGCCATATCGCTCGGGATCCTGGCGCGCCGCCAGCGCGCCGGCGAGCGTGTCATCGGTAAGAAGATCGGCGTCACCAGCCGTGCCGTGCAGGACATGCTGGGCGTGCACCAGCCGGACTTCGGCTTTCTGACCGACCGTATGCGCATCGACGACGGCGCCACGGTGGCGATCGCGCAGCGCATGATCCAGCCGCGGGCCGAAGCGGAGATTGCCCTGATCCTGAAGCACCCGCTGCGTGGCCCCGGCGTCACGCCGCAACAGGTGCTGGAGGCGACGCACAGCATCGCGCCGTGCTTCGAAATCGTCGACTCGCGCATTGCCGCCTGGGACATCGGCATCGTCGATACAGTGGCCGACAACGCCTCCTGCGGCGTATTCGTGCTGGGCGAGGCGCGCGCCGACCCGCGTGACTTCGACCTGGCAAAGCTGCGTGCGCGGGTGTGGAAGAACGACCAGCCGCTGTCCGAGGGGCTGGGCTCGGCAGTGCAGGGTTCGCCGCTGGCCTCGGTGGCGTGGCTTGCCAACACGTTGGGGCAGTACGGCGTGCCCTTCGAGGCCGGCGAGATAATCCTGTCCGGATCGCTGGTGCCGCTGGAGCCGGCTCGCCCGGGCGACCGGTTCCGCATGGAGCTTACGGGCGTTGGCTCAGCGCTGGTGAGCTTCGCGTAGCGCGAACTTCTGCACCTTGCCAGCGGCGTTGACTGGCAGGGCATCGAGGATCTGCACGTAGCGCGGCACCTTGTAGTTGGCCATGTTGCCGCGCGCCCAGGCGATCAGGGTCTCGCCGTCCAGGTGCATCCCCGGGCGGGGCACAACACAGGCCTTACCGACCTCGCCCTGGCGCTCGTCCGGCACGCCGATCACCGCGACCTGCGCCACCGCCGGGTGCTCTGCCAGGAGTTTCTCGATCTCCGCCGGATAGCAGTTGAAGCCGCCGACGATGTACACGTCCTTGATCCGGTCGGTGATGCGCAGGTAACCGCGCTCATCCAGCACCCCCACATCGCCCGTGTGCAGCCAGCCCGCAGCGTCGATCGCGGCCGCGGTGGCGGCGGCATCCTGGTAGTAGCCGCGCATCACGTTGTAGCCGCGCACCAGCACCTCACCCGCCTCTCCGGTGGCGACGGTGCGGCCCTGGCCGTCGGCGCAGCGCACCTCCACGCCCGGTATGGGCAAGCCACAGCGCGTGGCGACGGTCTCATCGTCGGCATCGTGAGGACAGATGGTTGCCACCCCGGTCGACTCCGTCAGGCCATAGGCTGTCAGCACGCTGCGGAACTTCAGCTCCGAGCGCATGCGCGTGATCAGCACCGGCGGCACGCTGGCGGCGCCGGTGACAGCCAGCCGCAACGAGTCGAGCCGCGCCGCGGCCAGGCCCGGGTGGCTCAGCAGGCTCTGGTACAGCGTCGGCGGTCCTGGCAGCACGCTGATTTGCTCACGGGCGACCAGGTCGAATACCGCGGCGGCGTCGAACACCGCCACCGGATACATGGTGGCGCCCTGGATCAGGCAGGCCAGAGCCCCCGCCTTGTAGCCGAAGGTGTGGAAGAAGGGGTTGACGATGAGGTAACGGTCGCCGCGGGCCAGGCGCACGACATCACCCCAGGTGCGGAACACGCGCACGTTCTGTGCGTGAGTACACAGCACGCCCTTGGGATCCCCGGTGGTCCCCGAGGTGAAGATCATGTCGGCGATGTCATCGGGGGCGACCTGATCCCAGGCCGCGTCCACCCGTGCCCTGCCGACACCCGCGCCGGCCTCGAGGAAGCGTTGCCAATCCGCCGTGTCCAGGCTCAGGGTGAGCTCCAGTTTTGGCAGAGCCTGATCGGTGAGTAGCTGCGGATAGCGGATGCCGAGGAATTCGTCCACCGTCACCAGCACGCGCGCACCGCTGCGCCGCAGGATGAAAGCGGCCTCCCGTCCTTTCAGCCGGGTGCTCAGGGGCACCGCCACTGCGCCGACACTGGCCGCGCCGAAGGCGGCCAGCAGCCACGACGGGCTGTTGGGGGCCCACAGCGCGACGCGATCGCCCGGGGTGATGCCCGCCGCCAGGAAGGCGGCGCTGACGGCCCGGACCCTGTCTGCAAACGTGACGAAGTCCAGGCGGTCCCGCCCCTCGATGACAGCGGGTGCGGCCCCGAAGGCATCGGCCGCATGCAGCAGCACGCGAGGCAGGGTGAGTGGCTGCGCGGCGGGTGTGTTGGCGGACATGACTTTGAAAATATCAGAGCAGCCCGTACGATGCGAACATGCACGAACCCACGGTCGAAATCCGACTGCCAGGGGCCGTGGTGCTGATCACCGGCGGCGCCCGCGGCATCGGCGCCGGCATCGCACGCGCTTTCCTCGAGGCTGGGGCGACGGTGCTGGTCTGCGGCCGCAGCACGCCTGCGGACAGCGACCTGCCCGCCGCCGGCGGGCTGCGGGCGCAGTTCATCGCCTGCGATGTGCGCGACGCCGCGGCGGTGGAGGCGATGTTCGCCGCCGTGCGCGAGCGCCACGGCCGCCTCGACGTGCTGGTCAACAACGCCGGCGGCTCGCCGGCGGCGGACCTGGCCGCCGCCTCGCCGCGCCTGATCGAGCGCGTGATCGCATTGAACCTGACCGCGCCACTGCTGTGCGCGCAGGCGGCCAACAGGCTGATGCAGGCCCAGGCGCGCGGCGGCAGCGTCATCAACATCGGCAGTGTCGCCGGAGAGCGCCCCTCGCCGGGCACCACCGCCTACGGCGCAGCCAAGGCGGGGTTGCTGCACGCCACACGCTCACTGGCGATGGAACTGGGCCCGAAGGTGCGCGTCAACGCCATCATCACGGGATTCGTGGCCACCGAACTGACCGACCAGCACTACGGCGGCGCCGCGGGTGTGCAGCGCATTGCCGCGATGTTTCCCCTGCGCCGTCTGGCGACTGCGCAGGACGTGGCCAGCGCCTGCCTGTACCTGGCCTCGCCGCTGGCCGCCTATGTCAGCGGCGCACTGCTGGCGGTCCACGGCGGCGGGGAGGTGCCGGTGTTCCTGCAACTGGCACGGCAACCCACGTGAGCACGCCCTTCAGCCAGCGCGAATTGCGCGATGCTTTCGGGCTGTTCGCTACCGGCGTAACGGTGGTCACCGCCGTGCGGCCGGACGGCGAGCCGGTCGGCGTCACGGCCAACTCCTTCTCCTCGGTGTCCCTGCAGCCACCGTTGCTGCTGTGGTGCCTGGCCGCCGGCAGCGGCAGCGTGGGGGCATTCGCCCCAGGGGCGCCATTCGCGGTCCACATCCTCTCCCACCAGCAGCGCGAGCTGGCGCTGCACTTCGCGCGCCGCAGCGCGGAAAAGTTCGAGGTCGACCGCCACTGGCGCTCGCGACCCCATCCACCACAGCTCGCGGACTCGCTCTGCCGCTTCGACTGCAGCGTACATGCAGTGCACGAAGGCGGTGATCACCTGATTGTGGTGGGCGAGGTGCTCGCCATCGCGAGGGTGCCCGGTGCGCCGCTGGCCTTTCACGCCGGGCGTTTCGGCACCTTCAGCGCGGACCGCGATGTCGGTCCCGTGGACGTGTGGCACGACCTGCAGGACCAGTGGTACTGAGGTCGGCCGGCACGAAGGCCCGCGCAGATCAGGCGCAGGCAGCGATCACTTCATCGCCGAAACGGCGGATGGCCTGCAGCTGCTCCGGCAGCGTGATGCGCGGGTCCATCCCCCAGGGCGCCACGCATGCATCCGTCACGCCAATCTCCCCCAGTCGGCGGAAGTCAGCGGGACTGCGCGCAGCCATATCGAACCCGTGGATCTGGAAGTCGGCACGCCCGTGTGTCCCGGCGGCGCGCCGCTGGCCCTGGAGGTCTCCGATCATCGAACCCAGGGTGGCGAAGTCGGTGTTGGCCGAGATCCAGCCGTCGCCCAGGCGGGCCGCGCGCGCCAGCGCCGGCTGCGAGTGCCCGCCTATGAGGATGGGCACGGGCCTGGCCGGCACGGGGTTCATCTTCAGCGGGCCGAACTGGTAGTTGTCGCTGTGGTACTCGAAGTATTTGCCGCTCATCGCGCCGCGCAGGATCGCGATGCACTCGTCCATCAGCCGCCCGCGGCGTGTGAAGTCCACGCCGTTGTAGCTGAAGTCCTCGCGCCACGGGCTCAGGCCCGCTCCCAGCATGATGCGCTCACCGCTCAACACAGCCAGTGAGGACAGCGCCTTGGCAAGCACCAGCGGCTGGCGCACCGGCACCTTCAACACGCCGGGATAGAAGCGCAGGCGGGTGGTGACGGCCGCCATCCATGCCATCGCGACCATCGGCTCGATGAAGCCCGTCGACTCGATGTACTCGCGGACCATGGCGGTATCCGCGTAGGGATATTCCGACTGTGTGTTCCTCGGGAAGAACAGGCTGTCGGGCATGCTGATGGCGCTGAAGCCGGCCGCCTCGGCCGCCTGCGCGATCTGCGGGTAGTCGGGATGGCGTGCAAAGCCGAGCTGCAGGATGAAGCGCATCGACGGTCTCCCGGTGGGTGGCGATCGCGGTTGCCGCGAGCGGGCCGTGCCCCGATGATGCGCCGATCAGAACTTGAGGGTCGAGAGCAACAGGCTGGTTTCCGACTGGGAGATGCCCCCCAACCGGCGGATGCGCGCCAGCGCGCGGTCGAAGGACTCCAGGCTGTCGGCGCGCAGCTCCGCGACGATGTCCCAGCGGCCATTGGTGCTGTGCAGGGTGGAGATCGCCGGATCCCCGCGCAGTGACTTCAGTACATCGTCGAGCTGGTTGCCCTCGACCGCGATGGTCATGAGCGCCCGCACGCGCTGATCCTCCACGTCCGGCTTCAGGCGCACGGTGTAGCCGACAATGGTGCCATCGGCCTCCAGCCGTGCGAGACGGTTCTGCACCGTGCCCCGCGCCACGTCCAGCTCCTTCGCCAGGGCGGCCACGGAGGTCCGGGCGTCCGCGCGCAACAATCCAATGAGCCTGCGGTCCGTTTCGTCCATTGTGCAGTCCGCCAAAATTCTTTGTCGATATGACTAGTTTATAGCAAAAGTGAGCGCTTGTTGGGGTTCATTTTGACATGCTACCGATCGAAAATGGCAATCAGATCGGACTGACGCCTGACTCAGGAAGCGAGGAACCGCCATGGTCGACTTCATCGGTATCGAGAGAGTCCGGGAACTCGTGGGGGCCTTGAGTCCGCAGCGCTTCATCGCGGAGCTCGCCGGCGAGATCGCCGCCGATTTCCGCCGCTGGGAGCAGTTCGACAAGTCAGCGCGCCACGCCGTGCACTCCCCTGTGGGCGTGATCGAGCTGATGCCGACCTCCGACGGGCGGCTGTACTCCTTCAAGTATGTCAACGGCCATCCCAAGAACACCAGCGAGGGCCTGCTGACCGTCACCGCCTTCGGGGTGCTGTCGGACGTCAACAGCGGTTATCCGTTGCTGCTGTCGGAACTGACGCTGACGACGGCGCTGCGCACCGCCGCGACCTCCGCCCTGGCCGCACGCCACATGGCGCGTGCCGACAGCCGGGTCATGGCGCTCATCGGCAATGGCGCGCAGAGCGAGTTCCAGTCCATCGCCTTCCACCACATGCTCGGCATCCGTGAGCTGCGCCTGTATGACACCGATCCGGGTGCCACCGCCAAGCTGGTCGACAACCTGGCGCAGTTGCGGCTGGCCGGCCTGAAGGTGGTGGCGTGCCGTTCGACCGCCCACGCTGTCGAGGGAGCCGACATCATCACCACTGTCACCGCCGACAAGCGCAACGCCACCATCCTGACACCCGACATGGTTGCAGCGGGCGCGCACATCAATGCGGTGGGCGGGGACTGCCCCGGCAAGACCGAACTGCATGCCGACATCCTCGCCGGTCGCGACACACGGGTCGTGGTGGAGTTCGAACCACAGTCACGCATCGAGGGGGAGATCCAGCAGATGCCGGCCGACTTTGCCGTGACGGAACTGACGCAGGTGCTCACCGGCCGCGCGCCCGGCCGTGCCACCGCGCACGAGGTCACGATTTTTGATTCGGTCGGATTTGCGCTCGAGGATTTCTCCTCGTTGCGTTACCTGCAGCGCATCCACCAGGCCGAGCGCGGCCTGCGCCGCACGGTTGACCTGGTCCCGGACCTGGAAGATCCGAAGAACCTGTTTGGGCTGCTGACGCGCGACTCACGGTCCGGTGACAAAACCGCGACCCGCCCGCCGGCGCGGGTGAGCGCATGAGCGCGCGGCGTACGGCGGCGCTGATCGGTGCGCCGACCGACGTGGGTGCCGCGGACCGTGGCGCGTCCATGGGGCCGGAGGCGCTGCGCGTCGCGGGACTGGTCGATGCGCTGCGCGGGCGCGACCTTGAGGTCATTGACCAGGGTAATCTCAACGGTCCGGGCAACCCCTGGCAGCCGCCGCAGGACGGCTATCGCCACCTGCGTGAGACCGTGGTGTGGAACCAGCGGGTGCACGACAGCGTCTACGGGGAACTGCAAGGCGGGCGCCTGCCGATCCTGCTGGGCGGGGACCACTGCCTGGCAATCGGCTCGATCTCGGCGGTGGCGCGCCACTGCCGGGAACAGGGCCGCAAGCTGCGGGTGCTGTGGCTGGATGCCCATGCGGACTTCAACACCCGCGAGCTGTCGCCCAGCGGCAACGTGCACGGCATGCCGGTGGCGTGCCTGTGCGGCTTCGGCCCGCGCGAGCTGACCTCGATCGGCGGGCAGACACCGGCGATCGAGCCTGCGAGCGTCAAGCAGATCGGTATCCGCAGTGTCGATCCGGGCGAGCGCCGCTTCGTGCACGAACAGGGGCTGGACGTGTTCGACATGCGCCACATCGACGAGCTGGGCATGCGCGCCACCATGGAGCAGGCCCTGGCCGGGGTGGACAGGGATACCCACCTGCATGTCAGCTTCGACGTGGACTTCCTCGACCCGGAGATTGCCCCCGGGGTCGGTACGCGCGTGCGCGGCGGGCCCACGTACCGCGAGGCGCAGCTGTGCATGGAGATGATCGCCGACACGCGGCGCCTGGCATCGCTGGACGTCGTGGAGCTCAATCCCGCTTTTGATGTGCGCAACAGCACCGCGGTCCTGGCGGTGGACCTGATCGAGTCGCTGTTCGGCAAGAGCACACTGGTGCGCCGCGCCGTGTGGACCCGGCCGACCCGCAAGGCGCACGTCGCCGCGCATTCTTAAGGACGAGCCGTTGGCGCGCATCGCGGCCGCGCCGAGGGGACGGGCGGGTCGCATGCAACAGGTGAGCGGCCTGGGGCGCGCACTGCAGGTGCGCACCGGGCGGCGATTCGGGTAGGGTGGGGCCTGTGAACCCCAAGTACGATGCCATCATCATCGGTGGCGGCCATAACGGCCTGACCTGCGGCGCCTACCTGGCGCGCGCCGGAGTGAAGACCCTGGTCCTGGAGCGGCGCCACGTGGTCGGCGGGGCCGCCGTCACCGAGGAAGTCGTGCCCGGCTTCAAATTCTCGGTGTTCAGCTACCTCATGAGCCTGCTGCACCCGCGGGTCATCGCGGACCTGGAGCTTGCGCGCTACGGCTACAAGGTGCTGCCGGCCACCGACATGTTCGGCCCGCTGCCCGGCGACGACTACATCGTGTTCTCCGACGATGTGGCCAGGACGCAGCGCAGTTTCGTGCGCTTCTCGCGCAAGGACGCCGACATCTACCCGCAGTTCGACCGCTACCTGATGGAGTCGGTGTCGATCATGCGCCAGCTGCTGCATGAAACCCCACCGGATCCGTCCTGCCGCGACTGGCGTGCGTTCCGTGAGACCGCGGCCTTCCTGTGGAAGTACCGCCGCGTGGGCGGCAAGCTGTTCCGGCTGATCGACCTGCTGACCATGAGCGCGGATGACTACCTGGCGGAGTGGTTCGAGAGCACTCACATCCGCGCCGTGCTGGCCTATTACTGCGGCATCGGCACTTTTGCCGGCCCGAAGAGTCCGGGCTCCGCCTATGTCGTCATGCACCACCTGCTGGGCGAGCACGCGGGAGCCGGCGGCTGGGGTTTCGTGCAGGGCGGCATGGGCGCCATTACCCAGGCCATCGCCATGTCCGGCGCGGCGCACGGACTGACCGTACGCACCGGTGCCGAGGTGGCGGCCATCGAAACCCGCGACGGCCGCGTGTCCGGCGTAACCCTCACCGACGGCAGCCGTTACGACGCGGATATCGTGGCCAGCAACGTGTCCGCCAAGCTGACCTTCCTGAAGTTCCTGGAGCGCGGCACGCTGCCGGCGGAGTTCGTGCGCGACATCGAGACCTACCGCACTTTTTCGACTGCCTTCAAGATCAACATCGCCTGCGAACGCCTGCCGCAGTACCGCGCCTTCGATGCCGCGAATTGCGGCTTTGCCTACCCGACCTACACCCACATCGGACCCACCATCGAATACCTGGAGCGCGCCTACGACGACGCCAAGTACGGCGACATGTCGCAGCGGCCCTTCGTCACCCCGGTGACGCCGAGCTTCGTGGATTCCACGGTGGCGCCACCCGGCAAGCACGTGGTGCACCTGTTCGGGGGCCATGCGCCACATACGCTGAAGGAAGGCGACTGGAACAGCCGGCGCGGCGAGCTGGTCAGCCGCGTGATGGCGGTCATGGACGAATTCGCCCCGGGATTCTCCTCTGGCATCATCGACATGCAGGTGCTGACACCGCCGGACATCGAGGCGGCGATCGGCAGTCCTCACGGACACATCTTCCACGGCGAGCTCAACGTCGATCAGCTGTTCTGGTCACGCCCGGCGCCGCACTGGGCCGACTACCGCTCGCCCATCAGGGGCCTGTATCAATGTGGATCTTCCGCCCACCCCGGCGGCGGGGTCGGCGGTGTGGTCGGGCGCAACGCGGCCCGCGAGATCCTGCGCGACCGGCGCGCGCGGCGCTGACCCAAGGCGAGTCGGCGCAGTTCGCCGGCGGGGCTGCTCCGCCGGGCCGGCCTGGGGGTCTGCGGGGGTGGGCTTCGCCGGGAGCGGCGATTGTCGCGTGCATGCCCGCCTGTGTATGCTGCTCGAGGCCGCCGGTCTTCGCCGCGGCTTCGTTCCGGGGGAAGTCTGCGATGCCGAATCAACAGTGCCGCCTGCGCGGTGCAGTCATGGCCGTGTCATGGCTCGCAGCGTTCACCGCCGCGCCGCCGGCGGCGCTGGCCGCAAACCCACCCGACGCTGCCGACACCGTGTACGTCAATGGCTACGTCTACAGTGTCGACAGCCATGACGGCGTCTACCAGGCACTGGCGGTCCGCGACGGACGCATCGTCTATGTCGGCGACGACGCCGGTGCGCGCAAGCTGGCCGGGGCCGGCACGCACACCGTGGACCTGCACGGCCGCATGCTGATGCCGGGGCTGGTGGACGGTCACATGCACCCGCTCGAGGGCGGCATGCGGCTGGTGGCCTGCAACCTGGACTATCTCAGCCTGACTGTGCCGCAGTTCCAGGCGCGCATCCAGGCGTGCCTTGACAAGTCGCGCGGCCAGGAGCCCGACGGCTGGCTGGTCGTAACCAACTGGTTCCAGTACGCCATGCTTCCGGCCGGCCTTGAAATGACGCACGCGGTGCTGGACTCGCTGCACACGCGGCGGCCGATTGCAGTGGAGGACTCCTTCGGGCACACGACGCTGGGCAATGCGAGGGCACTGCAGCTGGCGGGGATCACCCGCACTACGCCCGATCCGCTCGGCGGCAGGATGCATCGCCAGCCCGACGGCACGCCCACGGGGTTGCTGGAGGACGCGGCCGCGGAGATGGTGCAGAAACTCATACCGCCTTACACTGCGAGCCAGAATGCTGCCGGCGCTCGCGCCGCCCTCGATGCGCTGCGTCGCCAGGGCGTCACCTCCTTCCTGGACGCGCTGGCAGAGGAGGGCGACCTGCAGGCCTTCAGCACCGTGCAACACGCCGGCGGCCTGACGGCGCGCGGCCACTTCGCGGTCCCGATCAGGCCCGCGACCGACCTCAAGCCCGCCGCCGAAGCGGCCCGCGTGCGCGCGATCGCGGGTCGCTTTGACCAGGGGCCGCGCCGCGTCGAGCCGACCGTGTCCGTGCACAATGCGAAGCTGTTCATGGATGGGGTGATCACTGCCCCCGCACTCACCGGCGCCATGCTCGAGCCCTACTTTGTCAACAAGGGCACGGCGGCGCAGCCGCACTGGGTTCCCGGCAGCAATCGCGGGCCGCCGGTGTACTTCCCGGCGCCGCAACTGCGTGAAACGCTGCTCGCCCTGGCACGGGCGGGGATCGAGCCGCACATGCATGCCGACGGCGACCGCGCGGTGCGTGAGGCGCTGGATGCCGTGCAGGCGATGCGCAGGGAGTTCCCCGAGGAGCGCATCCGTGCGGCGATCGCCCACGACGAGAGCGTGGACCCGAGTGATTTTCCGCGTTTCAAGGCGCTCGGCGCGGTTCCGGTTCTGTCCTATCAGTGGGAGAAGCCGGCTGCCGACACGATCGAAGGCGCGCGCGACTTCCTGGGTCCGGCGCGCTTCAAATACATGGAGCCGGCCGGATACCTGGCGGCCGCAGGGGCGCGCATCGCCTACGGCAGCGACTGGCCGGTGGACCGCCTGGACGAGTGGTTCGCGATGAAGGTCGGTGTGACACGCGAGAACAGCCCGGAGGCGGGCCGGCAGTATGCCGGACGCCTGGGCAGCGACGCCGGGCTGACGCTGGCACAGGCCATCCGTGGCTTTACCGCCAATGCGGCCTGGGAGCTGCACGCCGAGCACGAGGTCGGCTCGCTGGAGGTCGGCAAGTTCGCCGACCTGATCGTTCTGGATCGCAATGTTTTCAAGGTTCCGCCGCAGCAGATCGCCGACGTGAAAGTGCTATTGACGGTGGTGGGCGGCAAGACGGTGTTCGCAGCGCGTGACTTCGCGGCGCACTAGATCGCATAACAGGGGGGATCATGAGGTATTCAGGTGCAAAGCGTGCGTTGTGGGGCGCGGCGGTCGTGGCGCTTACGGGCTTGCTGTCGGGACCGGTGGTGGCGCAGTCGCAGCAGCAAGCGCAGCCTGGCGGCAGCGCGGACAACGGCTTGCAGGAGGTCGTGGTTACCGCCACCCGGCGCGCCGAGCGTCTGCAGGACGTGCCGATCAGTGTCACGGCCTTTGGTCAGGAGCAGATGGACGCGCAGGGGCTGCGCAACATCGATGATCTGACCCGGTTGTCCCCGGGGGTGACGTTCCAGCGCAACGGCACCGGATCCTCCGCGAATTACAATGACGAGAATTCGGACATCAATATCCGCGGCGTCGACTCGACCGCGGGCACGTCCACGACCGGCATCTATATCGACGACACGCCCATCCAGAGCCGGCACATCGGCTTCGGTGCGGTCAACGCTTTTCCGGCACTGTTCGACCTCGACCGGGTCGAGGTGCTGCGCGGACCGCAGGGCACGCTGTTCGGGGCGGGATCAGAAGGCGGTACGGTGCGCTTCATCAGCCCGGAACCGAGCCTGTCGCGCACTTCGACGTACGTGCGCTCGGAACTCGCCACCACCCGCCACGGCGATCCGAGCTACGAGCTGGGGGCGGCCTACGGCGGTACCCTGATTGACGGAGTACTCGGTTATCGCGTCAGCGCCTCGTACCGTCGTGACGGCGGTTATGTCGATCGTGTCGGGTACAGCGTGGATGCGGCCGACCAACTGGCGACCCCGGTCTTTACCCATACCATCGAGTCGGCGGCAAACTGGCAGCGCACCGCCACCCTGCGCGCGGCGCTGAAGTGGGCGGTGAACGACAACGTCAATGTGACGCCCTCGATCTATTACCAGGAACTGCACATCAACGACACCGCTGCCTACTGGGAGGCGCTGTCGGATCGGCAGTCCGCGGTGTTCCGCAACGGCAACGCGCTACCCAATCCCAGCACCGACCCGTTCTGGCTGGCGGCCGTGAAGGTGGAGTGGAATCTCGGTTTTGCGCAGCTCACGTCCAACACCTCATACCTGCGGCGCGACCAGCGTTCGGTGTCGGATTACACCCAGTACCTGCGTTCCAGCTATCTGCCCTATTACTTCAATCCCCTGACCAACCAGGTCGGCATATCGCACTGGCCGCAGCCCGGTGACGCCGGTACCGCGCCGTTCCGGGACGAGCAGCGCAACTTCTACCAGGAGGTACGGCTGACGTCCGCGGACGCCGCGGCGCGCCTGACCTGGAACAGCGGCGTTTTCTTTTCCTTGCTGAAGGAGAGCGTCCCCGAGAACATCTACGACCCGACACTCGATGCCGAGAGTTTTGGCCAGCTGTGTGCCGCGACCCCCTGCCCGGGTGGACTGCTGTTCTATGGGCCTGACGACCGGGTCACCGACAAGCAGGCGGCGCTGTTCGGCGAGGCCAGCTACAAGCTGACGCAGACCCTCAAGGTCACCGCGGGTCTGCGGGTCTCGCGGGTGCAGTTCAAGGGCGAGAGCCTGCAGGCGGGGACCTTCGTCGGTCCCACGATCTACTCGGTGGGTTCGGCGTCGGAGACCCCGCTCACGCCGAAACTGGTGATCTCGTGGCAGCCGGATCGCGACCAGCTCTATTATGCGAGCGCCGCGAAGGGCTATCGCGTCGGCGGTACTAACGCCGACGTGGGCATCCAGTGTGAGGGCGATCTCGGCTCGGTGGGAGTACCGTTGTCAGCGGACGGGCTGCGGCACGTGCCCCCGACGTACTCCTCCGATCACCTGTGGAGCTACGAGATTGGTACCAAGAATACGCTGCTGGAGCGGCGCCTGCAGGTCGATGCAAGCCTGTTCGTGATCGACTGGCAGAACATCCAGCAGAATGTCTACCTGCCCAGCTGTGGGCAGCAGTTCGTCAGCAATCTCGGCCGCGTGCGCAGCCAGGGTGGGGAGCTGCAGCTGAACTACCGTCCGGTTCAGTCCCTGCTGACCAGCTTTACCGTGGCGTATACGGATGCCAAGTACAGCAAGACCAGTTGTGCGGGGGTCCTGCAGTACAACGGCACCAACTGTGTGGGCAACGGCGCGGCCCAGGGCTTCCTGCCCATCGTGCACGAAGGCAACCGGCTGGTCGGGGCCCCGTGGACGTTTTTTGCGACCGGTGAATACAGTTTTCCCGGCTGGAGCGAGCACACGCCGTACCTGCGCGCGGATTTCCAGTACACGACCGCGCAGACGGCGCTGCTGCCGGGTCAGGATCCGACCAACGGTCTCAACGACACGACCATTCCGGGTCTGCCGATAACCCGCAACCTGTCCATGCGTGGCGGGCTGCGCTGGAGCGGCTTTGACCTGTCGGCGTTCGTGGACAACGCGACCGGCAGCCAGCCGCTGCTGTACCGTTCGCGCGATATCGCGGACGATAGCAACGACAAGTTGTACTTCCAGCGCAGCGTGCGGCCGCGGACCTTCGGAGTGACGCTGACCTACCGCCGCTGATCGGTGGGAAACAAGGAGGAGAGCATGAGCGACCTGTCGTCTTTTCCAGTGACGCGCAAGTGGCCGGCGCGCCACCCGCAGCGCCTGCAGCTGTATTCGCTGCCGACACCCAACGGCGTGAAGGCCTCCATCATGCTGGAGGAGACCGGGCTGCCCTACGAGGCCCACCGGGTGAGCTTCGACGCCAACGAGCAGAATTCACCGGAGTTCCTCTCGCTCAATCCGTACAACAAGATCCCGGCGATCCTCGATCCCGACGGCCCCGGTGGCCGGCCGCTGCCGCTGTTCGAGTCCGGGGCGATCCTGCTGTACCTGGCGGAGAAGACCGGGCGCTTCCTGCCAGCCGACCCGGGCGCGCGCTACCAGACGATCCAGTGGCTGATGTTCCAGATGGGCGGCATCGGCCCGATGTTCGGACAGGTGGGGTTCTTCCACAAATTCGCGGGCCGGGAGTATGCGGACAAGCGTCCGCGCGATCGCTATGTCGCGGAGTCGCGGCGCCTGCTGGCGGTGCTGGACGGACGGCTGCGCGGCCGCAGCTGGATGATGGGCGATGAGTACACCATTGCCGACATCGCCATCTTCCCCTGGGTGCGCAACCTGCTCGGCTACTATGACGCCGGTGAGCTGGTCGGGATTGCCGACTTCGCGCAGGTGAAGCGGGTGCTGGAGAGCTTCGTAGCGCGCCCGGCAGTTGCGCGCGGTCTCACCATTCCGTCCTGAGCATCCGTGGCGCGGGCGCCGCAACACGGTGAACCCTGGGGTCCGCAGCGCGGCGATGCGGCGCTGCAGGCGCTGTGGGACGTGGTGGCACTGTTGCCCGCGGGCGGCGTCAGCACCTACGGGGCGGTGGCGCGTGCGGCCGGGCTGCCGGGCCGTGGGCGCCTTGCCGGGCGGGCCTTGCGGGTGGCGCCAGCAGCCATGAACCTGCCGTGGCACAGGGTGGTTGGCGCGGGCGGCAGGATTTCCTTCCCACCGGGGTCAGCCACCGGGCGCGAGCAGGCCCGCCGGCTGCGGGCCGAGGGCGTGACGGTGCGCGCCGGCCGCGTCGCGTCGCAATTCCTGGTCGATCCGGACGGCCGTCACTGAAACAGGCGGCTGATCAGGCCGCTGAAGATTCGGGGGTCCCTGGCATGAAGTACGAGCGGATGGTGATCGAAAAGGAGGCGCCCGAGGAATACGGCTACGAGCGCATCCGCTGCAACCTGTCGGAGAGTTCGATCAGCGATCGCCAGCTCGGCGAGCTGGGATTGAACCTGCCTGACCTGACATTGTTCTACGGCGAGCACCGCGGCATCGCAGAGCTGCGGCAGCTGATTGCCGCGCAGGACCCCGGCGTTTCGGCCGCGGACGTGCTGGTGACCGCCGGTGCGGCCGGGGCGCTGTTCATCATTGCCACCAGCCTGCTGTCGCCGCAGGACCACCTGGTCGTGGTGCGCCCCAATTACGCCACCAACATAGAGACCCCGCGTGCGATCGGCTGCCAGATCAGCTACATCGACCTGTCCTTCGAGGAAGGGTTCCGGCTGGACCTGGCGCGGGTCAAGGCTGCATTGCGACCCAACACCCGCTACGTCAGTGTCACCTGTCCGCACAACCCGACCGGCACGATGATGAGCGAGACCGAACTGCGCTCGCTGGTGCAGCTGGTGGAAGGTCATGGCTGTCGGCTGCTGGTGGACGAGACCTATCGCGACATCAGCTATGGCACCCGGCTCCCGGCAGCGGCCAGCCTGAGCAAGCGCGCCATCAGTGTCTGTTCGCTGTCGAAGGCCTTCGGTATCCCCGGTATCCGCGTCGGCTGGCTGATCACGCGTGACCCACAGCTTTATGAGACCTTCCTGGCCGCCAAGGAGCAGATCGGCATCTGCGGCAGCGTGATCGATGAGCACCTGGGCCGCATCATGCTGGAACGGCGCAGCGCCTTCCTGGCCGACACTCTGCCGCGCCTGGCTGCCCGTCGCGACATCGTGCAGCGGTGGATCGATGCGGAGCCGCTGGTGGAGTGGGTGCCGCCGCAGGGCGGGGTGGTAGGTTTCCCGCGCCTGAAGGTAGGCGCAGGGTTCGATCTGGACCGCTTCTATCACGAGCTGCTGCAACGGCATGGCACCTACGTCGGACCCGGCTACTGGTTCGAAATGCCGCGGCATTATTTCAGGGTGGGATTCGGCTGGCCGCAGGAGGCGGCGCTGCGCGCCGGGTTGTCAGCCATATCGGCCGCGCTGCGCGAGCAGCCGCCCGGTTAGGATGTCGGAATGTTCGCACTGCTGAAGCCCGCGCCTGCGCGCGCACCCGTGCCGGCCGACCAGGTGGACCCGCTATACCGCCGCCTGCGCCGGCGGGTGTTCATCGGCATCTTTATCGGGTACGCCGGCTATTACCTGGTCCGCAAAAACCTGGCGCTGGCGATCCCGGACATGCTCAAGGCTTACCCGGCGTACACCAAGGCGCAGCTCGGTACGGCTCTGACGGTCCTGTCGATCGCTTACGGCGTCTCGAAGTTCCTGATGGGCTCGGTATCCGATCGCAGCAACCCCAAGTATTTCCTGCCGCTCGGACTACTGTTGTCCAGCGCGATCATGGCCAGCTTCGGCCTGCTGCCGCTGGCGTACGGATCCCTGGCCGCGATCATCGTGATTCAGGGACTCAATGGCTGGGTGCAGGGCATGGGCTGGCCGCCGTGCGGCAAGACCATGGTGCACTGGTTCAGCACCCGCGAGCGAGGTCTGACAGTATCGGTGTGGAACACCGCCCATAACGTCGGCGGCGCCCTGGTGGCAACCATCGCGCTGCTGGGGGTGACGCTGTTTCACGCCTGGCAGGCGAAGTTCTACTTCAACGCCATGATTGCCGCGGCGGTGGCGGTCGGGGCGTGGTTCCTGCTGGAAGACACGCCACAATCGCGCGGACTGCCGCCGGTGGAGCAGTATCGCAACGATTACCCGGAAGGTTACAGCGAGGCGGACGAGCGCACGCTGGGTTTTCGCGAGATTTTCCTGCGTTACGTCCTGCCCAACCGCTACCTGTGGGCTATCGCGATCGCGAACGCCTTCTGCTATTTCGTGCGCTACGGGGTGGTCGACTGGATTCCGACCTACCTGCAGACGACCAAGGGGTTCAACTTCCAGCAGTCCAGCACCGCCTGGTCGCTGTATGAGTGGGCCGCGATCCCCGGAACCATCGCCTGCGGCTGGATCTCCGACCGTGTGTTCCGCGGCCGCCGCGCGCCGGCCACCATGCTGTTCATGCTGCTGACCATGGTTGCTGTCGTCGTCTACTGGCTCAACATGCACGGGCCCCTGTGGCTGGACTACGTGGCGCTGATCGGAATCGGCTCACTGGTCTACGGGCCGATCATGATGATCGGCCTGCACTCCCTGGACCTGGTGCCGAAGAAAGCCGCGGGTACGGCCGCAGGCTTCACCGGTCTGTTCGGCTACGTGTTCGGCTCGGCCACCGCCGGTACCGGCGTGGGCTGGATCGCCGACCACTGGGGCTGGGGCGGGGTGTTCATCACCATGATGGCCTGCTGCGTGCTCACCATTTTCTTCAGCGCCCTGACGCTCGGCCATCATGCCGGCAGCAGCACGCGCGAGGCAGCCGGGCGCTGACGGGTGGTGCCCGCGCACCGTTATAACTCTCTGCGGACCACCGCCGTCAGGGCTTGACCGGCGTGGGACGCGGCAGCGGGATCCTCTTGTTTGCGGCGGCCTGTCGCAGCACGTCGGGGCGGTCGGAGATGATCCCGTCGACGCCCATGTCGATGAGGCGCGCCATCTGCGCAGGGTCGTTGACGGTCCAGGCCACGATCGGCAGACCCAGCCGGTGTGCCTCGGCAATCGAGGCGGCGTCCAGATCCTCCGCCAGTGGCGACCAGATCTTGCCGCCGGCCGCTTTCACCGCCCGCGGCACCGAGCCACCGTAGCGCTGCGGATCGAAGCCCGCAGTCCAGGGTGAGGGTTTGTCCAGGTAGAGATTTTCCTCGGGCTGCTGCACCTGGGTGAGATACACGGTGGGAATCTCGGGCGCCAGTTTCTGCAGCAGCTGCAGGGTGCGCCAGTCGAAGGACTCGATCATCACCCGGTGCGTGAAGTGTTCCCGCCGCAGCACTTTCAGGACCGCATCGACGAAGTGCTGCGGATCCGGCGATTCATCCGGGTGGGTGGGGTCGATCTTGGTCTCGATGTTCAGGCGGACGTGCTTGTTACCCGAGCGGCGCACCAGGCCGATCACCTCGGCCAGCGTCGGAATACGCGTGCCAGGAACCGCCACCTGGTCGGGAAAGCGCGCCGCGTACGCCGAGCCCGGGCGGATCTGGCCGACGTCGTACTGCTTGACCTGGGCCAGGGTCAGCTTGACGTAGGGGATGCCGTGGTCAATGTAGCGGCCGTCCGGGCCGCGCGCCAGGTCGGGATTCAGCCCGCGTTCGTGCGAAATTACGACGACACCGTCGCGGGTGACGCCCATGTCAAGTTCCAGCGTGTCCACCCCGATCGACAGACCGTTGGCAAAGGACTGCAGCGTGTTCTCCGGGCGCAGTGCCCGGCCGCCGCGGTGTGCTTCCAGGTCGAACGCGCCCAGGCGCTGGCCGTGGACCACGGTGGAGTCGGCTGCAGGCACCGCGCTGCCCATCGTCAGGCCAATGATGCCGCTGGCAATCCAGGTCGTGAGTAATCGGTGCATGGCGCAGATTCTGCACTGGATTGCCCCGGCGCGAAAGTAAGCGGGCAGCCGGCGCACCGGGCGCAATCGCGCTTCTCGAGCCGGTCGTCTACGGTGAAGACGCCTGCTCCAGTTGCTCCAGCCGCGGCCCGGCGTAATTGCCGAGGCGCAGCGAGGCGAAGTACACCGCGGCCACGAACGCAGCCAACGCGACGCCCAGGGCCAGGAACGCACGCAGATGACGCGACTCGAAGCGGCGGATCTGCCGCGCATAGGCGAGCAGCATCAGCAGCGCCGCCACGATCACCACGGCGTCCAGGCTGGCGCGCTGCCAGTAGCTGCCGCCCAGGTGCAGCCACATGCCGAACTCGTCGAAGGTCAGGGCCATGGCGGCGCCGTAGAGCAGGGCTGCGCGGCGTGCGGAGTCGCCGTGCGGCGCACCGAACAACAGCCAGGCGCCGACCGCGGCCAGCAGAAAGATGCCGTAGTTGAGGTGGTGCACGTGGGTGCCGTGCATGAACAGGTACAGGTTGGGTATCCGCTGCGCCATGATCAGCAGCACCAGCACGCGGGCGGCGATGAAGGTCAGCAGGAACGCCAGTAGCGCCCGGCGGGCCAGCTCTGCCGTGCCGGCCGGTGGTGCGCCAGGCGCCGCGGCGCGCTGTCGTGCCATCGTGCCCATGGTCCGCGTACTGTAGCGGTTTGCTAGGCTTGTGGGGTGAAACCAGTCAGAGGAGCGTAAGGATGAAGAAGAAAATCCTGTGTCTGCTGAGCGGGGCGATATTCGGCCTGCTGCCGGTAGCCGGTGTCAGCGCGGGTGAGGGCGCCACCGCCCCGCAAATCATGACGGCGGGGGACCTGCAGCAGTTGTGTGCGGGGACCGATCACGTCAGCCGCAACGTCTGCCGCGTCTACATCCTGGGAGTCACCGAGGGCATCGTCCTGGGCCTGGCGCTGGCCGACCGCCACCAGGCGCGGCCGTGCCTGCCGGCATCCCTGAGCGCGGAATCCCTGGAGGATGCGGTGCGGCACCGCCTCTCCGGCACACTGGCTGACGCGGACTCCGGGCGCGACGCGGCACGCTACATACAACGGGTCCTGGTCACGGAGTACCGCTGCGGCGCGGGCCCGCGGGGCGCGCCCCGTTGACCGGGCAGCGCTCGCCGGTCGATCCGACGCGGGAGCTGTGGATCGGACTGGACACCGGCGGCACCTACACTGACTCCGTTGCGCTGGATGCCAGGCGGCGCGTGGTCGCCAGCGCCAAGGCGCTGACCACCCACTGGGACCTGTCGGTCGGCCTGGGGGCATCCCTGCGAGCGCTGCTGGCCGCGTTGCCGGCGGGTCTGACCCGGCACGAGGTCACACTGGTGTCGGTCTCGACCACGCTCGCCACCAACGCCGTGGTGGAGAACCGGTTCAGCCCGATCTGTGCGTTGCTGGTCGGATTCGATGACGCCATGGTGGCACGCTCCGGGCTGCGCAGTGCCGGCACGGGAGCAATCGTGCAGGTGCGTGGCGGCCATGACCCGACGGGGGTGGAGGCCGAAGCCCTGGACGAAGCGGCGGTGATGGCGGCGGTGCGCGAGCATGCACCGCAAGTGGCGGCCTTCGCGGTTGCCGCGCAGTTCTCCGTGCGCAACCCGCAGCACGAACGCCGCGTGCGCGAGTTGATCCGCGGCGCCTGCGAGCTGCCGGTGACCTGCAGCCATGAACTCAGCTCGCGCCTGGATGCGCCTCTGCGCGCGCTGACGGCGGCCCTGAACGCACGGCTGACCCCGCAGATCAGCCACCTGCTGGAGGCGCTGCGGCGGGTGCTGGCGCAGGAGTCGATCGCGGCGCCGCTGATGGTGGTCAAGGGGGACGGGACGCTGATGCGGGCCGAGGTCGCGCTGGAGTGCCCGGTGGAGACCGTCCTGTCAGGTCCCGCGGCAAGCGTGGTCGGCGCCGGCTTTTTGAGCGGGCTCAGCGATTTCGCCGTCGCGGATATGGGTGGCACTACCACCGACGTGGCGCTGGTGCGCAACGGACTGCCGGCAGTAGCCGCCGAAGGGGCAGTGGTGGGGGGCTGGCGCACCATGGTCGAGGCGGTCGACGTGCGCACCTGCGGCCTGGGTGGTGACAGTGAAGTGCATTTCGACCGCGAGCGGCGCCTGCGGGTCGGCCCGCGCCGCGCCATGCCGCTGGCCCTGCTGGCCCATGAGTCACCCGGGGTGCTGGAGGACCTGCGCGTGCTTGCCGCCGGCAGCCGTGTACCGCACTACGCGCCGCGTTATGCCCTGCGCAACCCGGGCTGCGAAGAGCCCGGCCGCCTGGATTCACTCGAGCAGCGCGTCTGGCAGGCGCTCACGCCGCAGCCGCGGCGCGCGGGCGACGTGGTGCGCAGCGCGCAGGGCATGGAAGCCCTGCACCGCCTGGTCGATCGCGGACTGGCGACGCTCGCCACCTTTACACCGAGCGATGCAATGCACGTGCTTGGGTCGCAGCGGGGATGGAACGATGAGGCCGCGCGCCTCGGCGCCACCATCCTGGCCATCGAGGAGCGCAATGCCAGCGCTTATCGGCTCGCGCCCACACCAGAGGAACTGAGCGGACGGGTTTGCGAGCACGTCGTTCGCGAAGCCGGCCGCCTGGTCCTGGAGAGCGCCATGGCGCAGGACCCCGGTGTGGAGGCGCCGCGGGGCCGCTGGGGACCACTGGGCCGGCTGCTGGAGGACACCGTGGCAGGGAGGCGCTTCTCCAGCCTGGTTGACGCACGAATGCACCTCGGCACCACACTGGTGGCGATTGGCGCTCCCGCAGCGGCTTATTATCCGGAGGTGGCGCGCCGCCTGGGGGCCACACTGGTGGTGCCGGAGTACGCGGCCGTCTGCAACGCGGTGGGCGCTGTGGCCGGTGTTGTTTCGCAGACCTGTGATGTGATCGTGAACCAGCCGGCGCTGGACCTGTTCAGGGTGCATGATCCGGCGGGCAGCCGCGACTACGCCAGCGCGGATGAAGCGCTGGCCGATGCCCGCCGTGTCGCACAGCAACTGGCGCTCGAGGCCGCGCGCAGCGCCGGCGCGGTGGATGCACATGTGGAAGTGTCGGTCACCGAGCGGCGCGCACGCGTCGGCCCGCGTGACGACTACCTGGCGGAGGCCACGGTGCGCGCGCGGGCCACCGGCCGGCCGTCGGCGGGACGCGCCGTGCAACAGTAAGGTTGCGCGGCCTGCGGGCCAGTCGGGCGGTCAGCCCACAGGTGCGTGGGCGTCCGTGTTATGAATCAGTTGATCCGCGGTGTCTGGGCGTTGTCTGTCCAGGCCGCCACGCGGGCCCTGACTTCGGCAAGCATGCGATCCAGTTCGGCGCGCTCGTGGGCTTTCCCGCGCAGTACGACTGCACGGATCGCACGGGTCGCCGTGATGTCCTGGAGCGGATTGCGGTCGAGCAGCACCAGGTCGGCCGCCTTCCCCGCCTCGATCGCACCGTAGCGGTCGAGCCAGCCGAACCATGCGGGTCCGGTGCGCGTGGCGGACGCCAGGGCTTGCGCCGGAGTCAGGCCGTTCTGCACGTAGAGGGCCAGCTCGTCGTGCAGGCCGAATGCCGGGTAGTCGAAGGAGTTGAGGAAGCCCGCGTCGGTGCCGGCCATGACCTGCACCCCGGCCTGCTGCAGCAGCGGCAGGACCGCGGCAATACGTTCGTAATGCCGATGTCTCTGCTCTACGGCTGCGGCATCCGCCTGCGCCGCCCGCTGTACACGCCACTCATAGGTCTTGCGCAGCTTCGGGCCGATGTAGGCGAGTCCCGCATCGTGTTCGTGATGATCGCGATCGAGCCACGCCAGGATGCGGCTGACGTTGAGGGTGGGGGTGACTGCGACACCGTGCTGAGCGAAGTAGCGATAGGCCGCCAGCGCCGTAGTCGGATCGAAGCTGGCGTCCAGTTGTCGCCAGGCTTCAGCGTGGTCGATTTTTCCGGCCGCGAACTCCGCTGCGACCGCCGCCTCGTCTTTCGCCGCGGCCTTGAGAGCATAGTCCAGATGTTCAATGGAGCCCAGGCCGGCATCGACCGCCTGGCGTACCGTCAGCTGCATGGGGATGTGGCCCGAGGTCTTCAGACCCGCGCTACGGGCCTGGTCCACTGCGTAGAGGAACAGGTCGGGCTGCAGGGTGCTGTCGGTGATCTTGATGAAGTCAACATGCAACGCCCGCAGTAGTTCGACATTCCGATCGATGTCGGCGTGCGAGCCACTCTCCAGCGTGCCTTTCCAGACTGGCTTGATGCCCTCGATCTTCGGACCTGAAGTCAACAACCGGGGCCCGAACAGCCGGCCGCCGGCGATCTGGCTGCGCCACACCAGCACGTCATAGGGGATGTCGCCGGCGCAGTCACGCACGGTCGTGATGCCGTTGGCCACGTACAGTGGCAGCAGCGCGAGATTCTCCGCGATTGCATCCGCGCCGCCGCCGAAGTGGACGTGCATGTCCCACAGGCCGGGAATCAGGTAGCGGCCGTGCGCGTCGATGCTGCGCCGCGCCTGCCAGTTGCCGGCAGTGTAGCCGTCATTGCCGACCGCGGCGATGCGGTCACCCTGCACGGCGACGGCCTGGTCCCGGACCAGTCGCCCGTGCTCGACGTCAACGACGGCGGCATGGCGGATGATCAGGTCTGCCTGGCGCGCAGCCTGTGCGGTGGGCACGGCGCAGGCGAGCAGGGCGGTTGCAAGGCGGGCCAGGGGTTTCCGGCGCATGCCTAGCCGCCGAGGTGCTGGATAATTCGCGCCGCACTCATCCACAGCCGTGTTTCTGACAGCGGAATGATCAGGGCGATGGTCAGAATCGTCAGGACCGCACCGTACACGTAGACGCGATGCGGACGTCCACGTGTGCGCCAGTCGTAGATCATCGCCACCACGATCAGCAGCACGGCTGCCAGGGCAGGCGGCAGCGCCACGACGGGGGGCGGCCGCCGAAGCCGGCGGCGTCGTCCAGGCGAAGCGTGGTCACCTTGGTCGCGATGATCGAGCAGATGAGGGCGGTGAACAGGGAGATACCTGCCAGCCCCCAGGCCCGGTGAGTAGCGATGCGTCCCGCGGCTACCCAACCGGCCTGGATGAAGTAGAACGCCGTCCAGAAGAACATCAGCATGCCGTGGATGTGCACGATCGGCGGGGCATGGAACGTGCCGCTGGCGAGTCGCGCCCAGTAAGTGGGCGTGAAACCGGCGAAGGCGATCAGCATGAATGTGCCCGCCATCAACAGATGGAAGCGTCGCGATCCCGTACGCAGGTCGACCCCGACTGCCGGCATTGCTTCCATCAGTGCCCCCGCCCGTTCTTGATCGGACGCGAGTCTGCTCCCGGGGAGGGGCAGAAGGCCAGCAGGCTGCGGTGACGGTGATGTTGCTGGCGAGAACAAGCCTTTGATGACGATGGAGATTACGAGGGATCAGCATTGCTATTGCCCGCCAGCGCGCGCGCTTGTAGAATGCGCGGCCCTCCTGGTGCGGGGTGGAGCAGTCTGGCAGCTCGTCGGGCTCATAACCCGAAGGTCGCAGGTTCAAATCCTGCCCCCGCTACCAATTATTTCCTTGTCATCGCTGCGTCCGTGCACGCCAGGCCGCCCGGCGCTGTCCCCAGATCTCCACCGTCGTATTGATCGGCGCTGGCAGACGCCCAGGCCCAATAAGCCCGGACCCGAGCTTGCGCGCGACCGCCTGTGAGGCGCCATTTGCCGGATCGATCGCGTGAATAACCTCGCTCCAGCCGAGCTCATCAAAGGCCCAGTCGATGGCGGCCGTTGCGCCTTCGGCCGCGTAGCCGCGTCCCCAGCATTCCCGGATGATGCCCCAGCCGACCTCAGTGCCTGGCCAACCGTCCGGCATCCAGGGTCCGAGGCGCCCGACCCATCGCTGGCTCGAACGTTCGATGACGGAAAACATTGAGAAGCCTTGCAGATGCCACGCACCGGCCATCGTCATAAAACTGCGCCACGCCAGCGCACGGGGCTGAACTCCGCCCAGAAACCTGGTTGCCTCAGGATCGGCCATGAATTCTGCCCAGCTATCGAAGTCCGGCATCTGCAACGGGCGCAGGAGCAAGCGCGGCGTGAGGATCCGCAGATCCGGGAGGTATTTCGCCATCATCAACCTCGCAGGCAGCAAGGGAGTCGGCCTGCCCGAAACGCGTAATCGGCGTATGGGCGCAGGTGCACTGCCCCGATGATCTCGCGCAGCAGGGCGCCTCGATCAGGTTTGACAGGACGGTCGCATGATTGCCCTTCAGTTCTTGGGCGACGGAACGTTGGTCGAGAACATGTCACGCAGTAGCTTCCATTGGCCGCCTTCGTTGTGCCAGATCACGATGTACTTCCCTCGATCCAGCAAGTGGCCCACTTTGTCGCGCAGCGCATATTCCCCAACTTCGGTTGCAGTCGCGCCCTGCGCGTACACCTCTACGGTCTTGAGCTCGATGGCGGCCATCCCGGAGGCAAACGCGCCCTGCCAGAACTTTGCAATTGCCTGAGTTCCGCGGATGGGGTCACTTCCCGCCGGCATGACGGCGCCGTCCTTTGCGTACAGGCCCGCGAGAGTCGCACCGCTACCCTGTGCGGCCAGCGCTGAGAACCTGGCGTTGGCCGCTTCGATCGCCGTCCGCACTTGCGCGGCAAGCGAGGGTGTTGTGAAGCCGATCAGGGCGATGACAGCGAGACAGAGGTATGCGCGGTTCTTCATATGGTCTCCCTTCTCGTTGAGGCGAGATGCTTGCTGGTGCTGTGGTCCTGAAGGAAACGCGGATCGCATGATGCCACAGCCAGTGGGGCTGGCACGCTATTAGAATTGCGCCCGCTACGCCCTCATTCCGCTCGATCTGGCGGTACGAGCCGCACCAGAGTACTTGACGCGTTATACGTCAAACACCGTGCGGGCCTTCGGGTACGTCGCGCCCAAAGCTGGCCGCGCAAGCCTTGCAATGGGCGTCGTTCGCCAGGCGTTTCCCCACTGATTGCCACCCGATGGGCGCGCCGCATGTCAGGCATGGCGTCAACCAACGATAAGCAAGCAGGCCGATGAGACCAGCGAGTCCAATTGCACGCTGCACATAGTCCACAAGGGATCCCTTGGGAGTGCCCTGGCTCCATGCGACCAGTACAATGAACAGCGAGAGCATCACGACCGCGGCGCGCACGGTGCGTCTGAGCAGAAGGTCGCGGGTGGTCACTGTCGGGCCAAGCGCTGGATGCAATTGCGCATTGTTGTCATTTGCATGCCGCGCAGTGTAGCGGAGGCCGCCGGAGGCCGGTGATCGCACTGGTAGCACTCCCGCGAGTTGTTACAGTACGACGATCAACCCGCGCGAACCTGAATCGGACCACATATGGGAAAATCACCTGCGCGTGTCATTCCTGGACCGAGGAGTTTTCGGACAGCGAAGGAGCTTCGCGCATGGATGGCGAAGGAGCACGCCCGAACCCCTGCTCTGTTCCTGCGAATTTTCCGGAAAGACTCCGGTGTCCCATCGGTCACGTACGCCGAGGCGCTCGACCAGGCGTTGTGTTTCGGCTGGATAGATGGGCAAAAGCTGCCGTTTGACGAAAGCTCATGGGTGCAGAAGTTCACTCCGCGGAGGGCGAAGAGCACTTGGTCCAGGATAAATGTGGCACACGTGGATCGGCTCATCCAGGCTGGCCAAATGACGCCTGCGGGTCTCAACGAGGTGGAAGCGGCCAAGGCCGACGGTCGCTGGGCCACGGCGTACGAGTCTTCCGCCAACGCAACTGTGCCTGCAGAGTTCGTCAGGGAGCTTGCACGTAACGCCAGGGCAAAACAGTTCTATGCGACGCTCAACAAGGCCAATCTGTATTCGATCGCCTACCGGCTGCAAACAGCAAAGCGTCCAGAGACAAAGATAAAACGCATGAAGCTGGTTATCGACATGCTCGCGCGCGGCGAGAAGTTTCACTGATTGCCCCGGTGTTGTGCTTCGGGCACCGCAATGCGGGGCGGTCAATCGGCAACCTCGCTGCCGCAAGGCGGCGCTTTTTGAATACGCCAGTTCAGGTTGTATATTGGGATACTCGAGCCGCGTCTCAGGTAAGCACTGCGAGCCATAGCTGAATACAACCGCAATGCGCAGTCATCACGACATGGGTGGGCTTCCTGCGGGCCGCGTGGAAGCCACAGAGCATGAGTACGCGCTCTGGGAGAAGCGCGTCGACGCACTTATGGTGCTTCTCTCCGCGGCCGGTCGGATGACCGTAGACGAACTGCGTAAGAACATCGAGGCGATCGGCCCGGACGCCTACGACCGCATGACCTACTACGAGCGCTGGATCCACTCGATCAGCCAGACTCTGGTGCAGCGTGGCGTGATCACGATCGACGAGCTCAGCCGCAAGATGGCGCAAGTCGAGGTCCGTCTCAAGGATGAGTGCCGATGAAAACTGCGCCCGCTTCACCCGCGCTCGCTGCGCGATTTCGCCCCGGCGATCGCGTGAGAGTGCGTTGCGCGGATGTGCCCGGTCACATCCGAACGCCCTGGTATATCCGCGGTCAAAGCGGTGTCATCGAGCGCCTGTGCGGCGCCTACCCCAATCCTGAGGAGCTGGCGTACGCGCGTTCAGGCGTGCCAGCGCAGCCGCTCTACCGCGTGCGATTCTTCCAGGCCCAGGTATGGCCGGACTACACGGGGAGCTCTGCGGATTCCATCGACGTAGAGGTCTATCAGCACTGGCTGGAATCGGTGTGATACGCGCGGCATGAACGAGCATTTACACGAGCACCCTGGCGACGATCACGATCGCACCCATGCGCACCCCGGGTTGCGCCCCGATGTCGACGACAGGTTGACCTACTATCAGATAATGGAAATCGCGGTGCGCGAGCTTCTGATTGAGAAAGGCGTGCTGAGCGGGGAGGCCGTGCGGCGTGAAGTCGAGAAGATGGACGCGCGTAGTCCGGCCCAGGGCGCCCGGGTGGTGGCGCGTGCATGGCACGATGCGGCGTTCAAGGCAAAGCTGCTCGAGCAGGGCAACGACGCACTGGTGGATCTGGGCCTCGAGCGCGGCCCCTACAAGCTGGTGATCGTGGAGAACACGGCCGAGGTGCACAACGTAGTGGTGTGCACTCTGTGCTCCTGCTATCCCCGCTGGCTGCTCGGTCTGCCGCCGGACTGGTACAAGAGTCGCAACTACCGCAGCCGCACCGTGCGGGAGCCGCGCGCCGTCCTGCGCGAGTTTGGGCTCGACCTGCGCAACGAGGTCACGGTGCGTGTGCACGACTCGACCGCCGACATGCGCTACCTCGTGCTGCCCGCGCGTCCCGCGGGCACTGAGGGCTGGAGCGAAGAGCAGCTCGCCTCGATCGTGACGCGCGATTGCATGATCGGTGTTGCGGTGCCCCGGGCGGACCGTTGATTCGCCACGGATAGCATCGCCGCAGATAGACTCACCGCAAGGCTTGCGCCAAGCGGATGAGTAGGGCGGTTCGGCGCCAGTCGTGGCATGCCGCCGTTCCGTTAACCCTCCTCGCGCAATTTTCTGATCAGCTCGGTGCTGGCGCTCTCATCGTGCGGGGCAGGCGGCCGGCTCCCGCTCCTGTCCACCTGCGCCGCAATCTGCGCCGCGAGGCGCGCCCCCTCGGCATGATCGAACCCCTGCATCGGCCAGCCGACGCCCAGGCCCTCGCGCGCGTTGGGCTTGGGAATGATGTGGAAGTGCACATGCGCAATTGCCTGGTGCGCGCCGCTGCCGTTGTTCTCCAGCACGTTGTATTCGCGCGTGCCGGTCACGGCGATTACGGCGCGGCATAGCCGTGGCAGCACCCGCCCGAGTGCTGCGGCCGACTCATCCGACAACAGGTCCAGGCTCGCCGCCGGTTCCTTTGGAATCACCAGGACGTGTCCGCGGCTCAGTGGGTTGATGTCCAGGAACGCCAGCACCCGTTCATCCTCGTACACCCTGTGGGCCGGTATCTCGCCGCGCAGGATCCTGCCGAACACCGTGTCTGCCATGATCGCCTCGCTACCTCAGTCAGTGGAGCCTATTCTGCCTGATCCGGGTCTAAAGGCCGGGAATCGCTGAACCGGGACCCGATCAATCCGCCTCGCTCATGACCTTCATCAGCCTGTAGGTATATTCGACACTTTCGTCAAACTCCCGGACGCCCACGCGCTCATCGCGCCCGTGGGCACGGTTCTCGTCTGCGTCGATCCATATGCCGCTCAGGTCGTAACTCGGGATGCCGGCATTGCGCGTCTGCCGGTCATCGCTGAAGCCGGTTGCCATCGTCGGAACGAGCGGCACGCCGGGCCACATGGAGTGCACTACACGCGCAGCGCGCGTCATGATGGCAGTGGTGGGTGCCGATTCGGGGCTTACGATCGGCGGCGCATCGAGCGTGAGAGAAATGTTTGGATCATCGAGCACTCGCACCAGCGCGCTGCGCACATGCTCCTCACTGTCTCCGGGCAGCATGCGGCACTGGATGGTTGCCCGGGCACGCTGCGGCAGGGCATTTTCCGCGTGCCCGCCTGTAATCAGTGTCGCCACACACGTGGTATGCAATTGCGCGTTGAAATACACATTCCGGCTGAGGCGCCCGGCCGCGGCGAGGTCCGGTGGGGTGCGGGCCACGGCCTTCATGTCGGCGCTGTTGGGGCCATGGGGCAGCTCGGCACGGGCCGCAAAGCTTGCGCGCGTCGTGGGCGTCAGCATGACTGGAAACGCGAACTTCTCCAGCCGCCCCAGGGCATCGGCGAGTCGGTAGATGGCGTTGTCCGGACCCGGCAGCGAACCGTGGCCCCCCGGACTGGTGGTCTGCGCGGTGTATGTGAGGTAGGTCTTTTCGCTGGTGCCGATCTCCATATATGCGCGCTCGCCGGTGCGGTAGGCACCGCCGCCACCATCCAGATTGATCACGAGCGACGCGTTCACCAGGTCGCGATGGTCCTTGAGCAGAAATGCCGGTCCATTTGCATCGCCGCCAGCTTCCTCGTCAGCCGTGAAGGCAACGATCAGGTCGCGCTCGGGCTGAAAGCCCTCGCGACGCAAGCGGATGAGCGACTCCACCATCGCGGCATCGCCGTCCTTCATGTCAATGGCGCCACGACCGTAGAACCAGCCGCCCTTCTGCGTGAGCTTGAACGGGTCGAACGTCCAGTCTTCCGGTCTTGCCTCGACGACATCCAGGTGGCCGAGAAAGAGCACCGGCTGGCCGCGTTCTTTCCCGTGCAAACGCACCACGACGTTGCCCTTGGCAGGATGTTCCGGAGGTGCAACCAGGATCACGTCTGTGGCCGGAAAGCCCGCGGCGAGCAGGCGATTGCGGATCGCCACGGCGGCCGCGGTCGAACCGTGAGCGTGGGTGGTATTGATCTCGATCAACTCCTTGAAGATCTCGCGCGCGAGCTGCCGATCGGTTGCGGGCGGCAAGGGCCCCGGTGTTGCAGCGCGGCCAGCGACTGATGCGGTGAGCGCCAGCAGGCCGGTACAGAGGGCTTGTCGAACTATTGTGGTGTGTCTCATTACGCGTTGGCCCCGTTCTTTCGCAATTGCCGTAGTCTATTGTGGCATTGACTCGAATACCGCGAACGGGAATCCCGCCGGGCATTGCGGCGCCCGGGCCGACATTGCGTGCACCCCTGCAGAGGAGGAGTAGACTTGCTTCCTTGCACACACAGGAACGGAGGGGGATCGGGGATGAAGAGCAAAGCTGCCATTGCCTGGGCCGCCGGCAAGCCTCTGGAAGTGGTGACCGTGGACCTGGCGGGACCGAAGGCCGGCGAGGTGCTGGTGGAGATCCGCGCCAGCGGCGTGTGCCATACGGACGAGTTCACGCGCTCCGGCGCCGATCCGGAAGGGCTTTTCCCGGTGATCTTCGGCCATGAGGGTGCCGGGGTGGTGGTGGACGTCGGACCCGGCGTGACCACGCTGAAGAAGGGCGATCACGTCATTCCGCTCTACACACCCGAATGCCGCCAGTGCAAGTCCTGCCTGTCGCGCAAGACCAACCTCTGCACCGCAATCCGCGCCACCCAGGGCAAGGGCGTGATGCCCGACGGCACCAGCCGCTTCTCCATGGGCAAGGACATGGTGCATCACTACATGGGTTGTTCCACCTTCTCCAACTACACGGTCCTGCCGGAAATCGCACTGGCGAAGATCCGCGAGGATGCGCCCTTCGACAAGGTCTGCTACATCGGCTGCGGCGTCACCACCGGCATCGGTGCGGTCATCAACACCGCCCGGGTGGAGCCGGGCGCCAACGTGGTGGTATTCGGCCTGGGCGGCATAGGCCTGAACGTGATCCAGGGCGCGCGCCTGGCGGGCGCCAACAAGATCATTGGTGTGGACCTGAACCCGCGCCGCCAGGCGCTGGCGGAACGCTTCGGCATGACGCATTTCGTCAACCCAAAAGAGGTGGGCGGTGACCTGGTGCAGCACCTGGTCAACCTTACCGACGGCGGCGCCGACTACAGCTTCGAGTGCGTCGGTAACGTGGATCTCATGCGCCAGGCGCTGGAGTGCTGCCACCGCGGCTGGGGTGTGTCGGTCATCATCGGCGTCGCCGGCGCCGGGCAGGAGATCAAGACCCGGCCGTTCCAGCTGGTCACCGGCCGGGTGTGGAAGGGCACCGCCTTCGGCGGCGCGCGCGGCCGCACCGATGTGCCCAGGATCGTCGACTGGTACATGGACGGCAAGATCAACATCGACGACCTGATCACCCACGTCATGCCGGTGGAGAAGATCAACGATGCCTTCGACCTGATGCACCGCGGCGAGTCCATCCGCTCCGTGGTCACCTTCTGAACCCAACACGATTTCTGGCTACTCACGCAAGGAGAACAACATGGCAGTCAACATCCATCCGGCGGTCGACGGCGGCGTCAAGCCTGGCAAGGCGGACTTCGCCGGCGGCACGCTCAGCTGTCACTGCGCCTCGGCGCAGGTCACCGTCAGCCTCAGGAGCAATACCGCCTTCAACCACGTCTGCGGCTGCAGCAAGTGCTGGAAGCCGCGGGGCGCGCTGTTCTCGCAGGTCGCCGTCCTGGGCCGCGACAAGCTCAGCGTCACGGCCAACGGCAACAAGCTGAAGATCGTCGACGAGAAGGCGCCGATCCAGCGTTATGCCTGTACCGGCTGTGGCGTGCACATGTACGGGCGCATCGAGAACAAGGACCATCCCTTCTACGGCTTCGACTTCGTGCACACCGAGCTGTCCAAGGACAGCGGCTGGTCGGCGCCGGACTTCGCGGCCTTTGTATCCTCCATCATCGAGTCCGGTTTCCCGCCGGCGCGGATGGGTGAGGTGCGCGCCCGGCTGAAGGAGTTGAAGCTGGAGCCCTACGACTGCCTGTCGCCCGCACTGATGGACCTGATCGCCACCCACGCGGCGAAGAAGAAGGGCACCCTGGCTGCCTGAGGGCGCCGCCGCCGGCCCTTGCCGGAAGACTTTGGCGGCGGGCGCCGGGCGCCCGCCGCCAATGCCGGTGCGTTATTGCTGCACGGCCACGCTGATCTGCGAAGCCGCGAAGGTATTGGTGGCGCCGTCATAGCTGCCGACGGCCACCAGCCGGTAGACCTTGTTGGTGCCGTTGACGGTACTCTGGATGCCGGCGGCGTAACTGCTGGCGGTGCCGAACATCGAAACGCCGGGGGTCAACAGCGCGCTGCCCACGCTCAGGATCAGGTCCTGCGACGCGGCACCGGTGGTGGTGACGGTGGGCGTGCCGCTGAGCGGTGTGATCACCGGCCCGGTGGCGACGTAGCTCAAGGCACTGTTGGCGTGCGACAGGTTGACGACGATTCCTGAGCTGCTGACGCTGGTAAAGGGCGCGGTGACGCCGCCGGTCCATTCCACCACCAGCTTCTGCTGTTGCGTGCTCGTGCCGGCGGTCGTCGCGCTGGCCGTGAAGTCAGGGGGGGCGGTGCCAAAGGGTGTGACCACGCCGTCGACCCGCTGCAGCACGCCAGGGAGCAGGGCGGCAGTGCCGCCCACTACATAGGCCGCCGGGTTCGCCGGCGTGGCGCCGGTGCCGGCGAAGTTGAATACGGCAGGCGCGAATACATCGAAGGACGCGACCTGCAGCTGGTTGGTCGTGCTCGCGACCGGCGTACCCCACAGCGGCGTATCCAGCAGCCGCACGTGACCGGCGGTGGCGTCCAGGCTCACCGCGAAAGTGCTGCCGCTGCCGCTGGTGCTGGCCTGCCCGGAAACAGTGACCCGCTGCCCGACCGACACCGCAGCCGCGGTAAGCCCGCCAGCCGTCGAGCCGTCCTGCGTCACGATGGTGTTGGGGCCGAGCGTGACGTTGACGCTGTTCTCGTACAGGTTTCCGACCGTCACAATCAGCAGCTGGCGCGGTCGGAAGTTGACGCCGCGCAGGGTAATGGCGTTGCCGTTGCGTGCCGCGACGATGCCGCTGACGGAATCAGTGATGGTGCTCTCGAGGCTGGAGCCCCCAAGGACCGAGGTGGCATTGAAGGTCGGGGTGATGCCGGCAAGGCTGCCGAGGGTGCCGTAGGCGGCCACCGGATAATACGTCTGGTTGCCGACCTGGGACTGCAACGCGGTCAGGCCAGCCGGGCCGGTGTAGGCCTGGTCATCGACGTTGAACAGGGTGTTGCCGGTGGTGTTGACCTGCAACGAGCCGAGCATCGACACCTGGTCGACGAAGGGTCGCACGTTGATCACGTAGCCGCTGGAGCCACCCGGGGCGGAGTTCACGTACAGGCCGCGGGCGCGCATGACCGTGCCATCCAGTGGCGCCGCACGCAGCGTGGCGTAGGGCTGCACGGTCACCTTGGAGGTCGCGGGATTGATGCTGTTGAAGGCCGACAGGTCGAAGTGCAGGTCGAGCCGCACCGACTGCCCGGCGGTGACCACGAGCTGCGCGTTCGGGTCGAAGGTGATGGTGAATGATCCAGTGGTCGGCGCACTGCCCGAAGTGGATACCGGCGTGAGCGTGACCGGCTGGCCGTTGACGATGCCGGCGATCTGCGCGTAGGTGTAATCCAGCGTGATGCTCGCCGACTTGTAGGTGCCCGAGGGCACGGGGCCTACAGCAGCCAGTTCCGGCACGTCGGCCAGTCTGGCCAGATCGACAGTCTCCGGGGAACGCAGCGCGTAGGCGACGTAGCCGTCGCTGCGGGTCAGGGTGACGTAGCTGATGTTGACGATGTAATTGGAGAATTCGGGGCTGTGGGCCGCCGATACCGTCAGGACCGGGGTGCCGGGCGAGAAGAGCCGGTTGCCGTGGCCGCAGCCGGCCTGCAAAGCGAGCAAACCGGCGGCCAGTATGCGCAGCGCAGGCCAGGCGCCGCCCTGGCGGAACTTGTAGAAACTCATCTGGAAAATCCCTTCATCGGTGGCGCGATGCCTGTACGCCAGTGCACCCGCGCTTAGAGCCGCGCCGGCCGTCGCGGTTCCCTTTGGGTAGGGATTCCCGGAGGCCGGCACGAGGTCGAGCCAGAAATTATAACGCCATTTGCCGCGTGCAACCGGCCGGCGATCAGTTCACCGTGACCGAGGCGCTCGCTACGGCGCTCGAGCGCATGTCGATGAGGGCGGGGAGAAACTGGCGGCTGACGGCGCCCCCGGCATTCCAGCTGCGCACGGTCAGGTAGTACAGCGCATGGTCCGTCCCGGCGGGCAGGGTGCTCAGCGTGATCTGTCCTGAACCGCTTCCAAGGACGCTGTCGAGCGGGGCCGAGGCGACCAGCGCACCCTCGTGGCTCACCAGCAGGGTTCCCCCCGTGGCGTCACTGCCGCTGGCGCGTGTGACGGCGACGGTGAGCTGGCCGGCGCTGACGCCGGCGGCGAGGGACAGGGGTGCCAGGCTGAAACTTGCGGAACTGCCGCTCGACGGTGCGCGGACCTGCGTGGTCAGCGGGCCGTCGTCATAGTCCGGGGATGATGCCCCGACCGTATAGTGTCCCTTGCCCTCGGCGGGCGCTGCGCTGACCAGCGTGAGGGTGCTGCCGCTGCTGACGTAGGTGCCGGAATCCACAGTCTCCGCGGCCAGGGTGCGCGCGGCCGTGAGCATGCGGCCGGAAGGATCGACCGGCGCCCGGGCGATGACATAGGGCACCTCGCCCGAGCCGCCCAGGGTCTGGCAGAAATTGACCACGGCGCCCGCGGGCAGCCCCGGGCTGCCAGCGGCGGTGGACAGACTGGCGCTGAAGGAGGTCGCGCTGCGGGGAGTGATGGTGCCCAGGGAGACCGTGTTGGCGCTCACGTCTGTCGTTGTGCCGCCCGTGGTCGTGCCGGTGGTGGCAGTGGAGCCGGCCGTGGTGCTGTTGCCCAGGACCACCTGCACCGCCTTGACGATGATTGTCGCAATGCCCGGTCCGTGGATGACCACATCATAGTACGCGGGCGAGGAGTTGCTGCTGGCGAGCGGGTAGAGCAGGAAGCTTCCCGATGCGGACACCGGCGTGCTGATCACGACCTCGTGGCGTGTGCCGTCGGCGCTGACCGTCTCGGCGGTGGCCTGGATGTCCGGGCTGCCGCTGATTGCGGTGAGGTTCGTCAGGGTGAGCTGTCCTGATATGCCCCCTGCGGTACTCATGTCCCAGGCCCCGGGATGGGCGTTGAGCAGCACGCCGCAGTTGCGCGGACAGACGGGCGTTGCCGGGCCGGATGCGTTGTAGGTGAAGGGTACGAGGTCACGCGCGCCGTCGAAGTAGACGGTGAACTGTGCCAGCGTGGTCTGGGAGGTGCTGCCGGTCGTGGCCGTGCTCGCAGTACTCGTGGCGGCGACGCTCGCGCCCGGCGTGGTGGCCTGGGGCGTTGTCGTGGCGGCACGGCTCAGGGCGCCGATTGGGACCTTGAGGCTCGCCTGGATGCCGATGCCCTTGTCCGGGTTCAGCATCTCCAGCGGCAGTTGCTGCGTCTGGCCGCTGCTGTCGACATAGTCGGCCTCCGCGTTGTAGAGCGCCCCGGCGGTCTGTGCCGAGGGGGTCAGGCTGCTGCCGGGATCCACCGGGATCAGGCGGATTTGCGAATACGTGCCGGGGGCGAGCTTCAGCCCGGTCACCAGGCTCGCAAGGTTGCCGCCATTTTGCGCCACCAGGTCGACCGTCACCGCAGGGGAGACGCTGAACTTCACCCAGCCGCTATCCTCGGCGGTCGCGGCCGCACCGGTGTTGAACCAGATTCCCTGGATGGTGACGTAGACGTGCGAGTACTGGGCCGGTGCATTGCCAGAGGCGGACACTTGCGTCCGCGAAGAGCAGCCGGCGAGCAGGGCGGCGATCCCGGCCAGGGCGGCGGCGAGCACCGCGGCGCGCGGTCGACCTGGCGCTTTGCCTCTCATCGACTCATGATGCCGCCCGCGCGGGTCGCCTGCAATTGCGGGCTGTGGCAGGCCGCGGCTGGTGCCGCACAGCCGTCCGCCGGGCCCCCGGGCGGCCCCCCAGCCCCCGGGAAAGGGGATGGATGCGCCCATCATTGGACGCCGCAGGGCAAAGCCGGTAGAGTCCGCGCCGCCGTCACTGACGGCCGGCGCGGGTCAGCGCCGCCCGAACCACTTTAATTGTTCTGCTACCCCAAGCCTCGCGCTTCTGACCTGCGGATCAGCGATCCGCCGGCGGGCTTCAAGGACAGCGAGGCTTTACTTATGTCATTTTCCGATCTCGGGCTGACGCCCGAGTTGCTGCGTGCGGTCAACGAAAAGGGCTACAGCACGCCAACACCCATCCAGCTCGCGGCCATCCCCGCCGTGCTCGCCGGCCGCGACGTGCTGGCCGGCGCCCAGACCGGGACCGGCAAGACCGCCGCCTTCGTGCTGCCCCTGCTGCAGCGGCTGGCGACGCGCCGTGGCACCGCCCCCCGGGCGCTGGTGCTGACACCCACGCGCGAGCTTGCGGCGCAGGTCGCCGAGAGTGCCCAGGTTTACGGAACTTACGTGCCCCTGCGCACGGTCGTCATCTTCGGTGGTGTCAGCGAGAAGCCGCAGATCGAGGCGCTGCGCAACGGCTGCGACCTGCTGGTGGCCACCCCGGGACGCCTGCTGGACCTGGCGCAGCAGAAGCTGCTGGACCTGCGGGAGGTAGGCTGCCTGGTGCTGGACGAAGCCGACCGTATGCTGGACATGGGTTTCATTCATGCCATCCGCCAGATCCTCAAGCTGTTGCCACGCGAGCGGCAGAACCTGCTGTTCTCCGCCACATACTCCGAGGACATCCGCGCGCTGGCCGCGGGCCTGCTGCGCAATGCGGTCACCGTCGAGGTCGCCGCGCGCAACGCAACGGCCGAGCGGGTCGAGCAGCAGGTCTATCGCGTGCCGAAGGAACACAAGCGCCACCTGCTGGCCCACCTGATCCAGGAAGGCAACTGGCACCAGGTGCTGGTCTTCACACGCACCAAGCACGGTGCCAACCGCCTGACACAGCAACTGCAGGGCGCCGGCATCGCCGCGGCCGCGATCCACGGCAACAAGAGCCAGGCTGCCCGCGTGCGCGCGCTGGCGGACTTCAAGGAGAATCGCATCGTGGCGCTGGTGGCCACCGAGGTGGCAGCGCGCGGGCTGGACATCAAGGAGCTGCCACACGTCGTCAACTTCGAACTGCCGAACGTCCCGGAGGACTACGTCCACCGCATCGGGCGCACCGCGCGCGCCGGCGGCAGCGGTGCAGCGCTGTCGCTGGTGTCGCCGGACGAGGCGCCGCTGCTGAAGGACATCGAGAAACTGCTGCGGCGAGCGCTGCCGGTCGCCACGACGCCGGTGTTCGCGGTGCGCGAGTCGGCCGTGCCGCCGGCGGCTCGTGACGCCCGGCCGCACCACGACCAGGCCGCGCGCCATCGTCCGGGCGCCGCCCAGGGGCACGGTCATGGGGCGCGGCCCCCAGGCACGACGTGGCACGGTGCGCGGCGCGGCCAGCCGCAGCGCCCGGGACAGGGGCGCTCGCAGCGCCAGGGAGGGGCGCGCACCCCCCGCCACACGGCACCAGGAGGGCGCGGGAGGCCCTAGACCGGCTGCCCGCCGATCCAGGTCTGCAGCACCCCGAGCTCGTCGCTGGCGAGCACCAGGTCAGCACGCTCGCCCGCCGCGATGGTCCCGGCGCGCGGCCCGAGGCGCAGGAACTGCGCCGGCACGCTGCTCGCCATGCGCACGGCCTCCGGCAGCGACAGGCCGAGCATGGACATCGCGTTACGCACGCTGCTGGCCATGTCGATGTTGGAACCAGCCAGGCGGCCGTCCGCGTCCACGCAGGTAGTGCCGTGCACGCCAATGCGCCGCCCGTCCAGCATGAAGGAGTCGAGCGGCGTGCCGACGGTCGGCATCGCGTCTGTCACCAGCATGAAGCGCTCATGGGGCTTGCAGCGCAGCGCCAGCCGCAGCACGACCGGGTCGGTGTGCGCGCCATCAACGATGATGCCGCACCAGCTTCCGGGATCGTCGAGCGCGGCGCCGACCGTTCCCGGCTCACGCCCGGTGAGCTGCGACATCGCGTTGAACAGATGTGTGAAGCCGGCCAGCCCGTTGGCCAGCGCGGCGCGGATCTGGCGATAGGTCGCATTGGTGTGGCCGGCGCAGACGATGACGCCGGCATCGCTGAGTGCCCGGATGATCTGCGGTGTCGTCATCTCCGGTGCAAGCGTCACCACGGTGCGGCCGCCGTGCGGCGCGGTAAGCAGTTCCAGCGCGCTGGCATCCAGATCGCGCAGCCTGGCCGGGTCGTGTACTCCCTTGCGTTCCACGTTGAGGAACGGCCCTTCGATGTGAATGCCGAGCACGCCAGGCACGCCGGCCGCGATCGCCTCGCGCACCGCCGCAATGGCGCGCCTGATGGTTTGCGGCTCGGCGCTGATCAGCGTCGGCAGGAAGCCGGTGGTGCCGAAGCGCCGGTGCGCCTGCGCGATGCGCGCGATGGTGGCGACTTCCGGTGCGTCGTTGAACAACACGCCGCCGCCGCCGTTGACCTGCACGTCGATGAAACCCGGCAGCAGCAGTTGCTGGCGCAGGTCGACCCGCGCCGCATCGCGACAGCGTGGATCGGAGCTGTCCACGACGTCCAGGATACGCGCACCCTCCAGCAGCACGCCGACGTCCTGGCGCAGACCTTCATCGAGCAGCACGCGGCCGTTGGTCAGCAGGGCGCGCGTCATAGGGTGCGGGTGACCTTGCGCAGGTTCGGCGGACGGTCGGGATCGCCGCCGCGGGCGCGGGCCAGGGCTTCGGCGGCCCGGTAGAAGCTCTGCACGAACAGCAACGGCTCGATCACCGGGTGTGCCGCCAGGGTCGGCAGGACGGTGGCGCCTGCGACCGGCGCTCCGGCCACCAGCGGCTGCGCCCCCTGGGTGGCTGCCAGGGTCGTGACTTCGATCAGTCCCGCCCGGCTCGCGTCGTCCTGCGAGAAGACCAGCAGTGGAAAGCCCGGCTGCACCAGCGCCATCGGACCGTGGCGCAGTTCCGCGCCGCTCACCGCCTCGGCGTGCAGCACGCAGACTTCCTTCAGCTTCAGCGCCGTCTCGCCGGCGATGGCGAGCCCCAGCCCGCGCCCGACGGTATACAGGCTGCGGGCCGGTGTCAGCAGGCGCACCATGGCATTCCAGTCGAGCTCCCAGGCCCTCTCGAGCAGGGCGGGCGCCTGTTGCAGGGCCTGCAGCAGTTCACGGTCCTCACTCCATTGCGCCACCAGGTGCACGATGGCCGCCAGCGAGGCGATGAAGGATTTGGTGGCCGCCACGCTGTGCTCGGGGCCGGCGTGCAACGGCAGCACCTCGTCGGCCAGTTGTGCCATCGGCGAGTCGGCTACGTTGACCATCGCGACGACGCGCGCGCCGGCAGCGCGGGCGCTGCGGATCGCGGCCAGCAGGTCGGGACTGGCGCCGGACTGGGAGATCGCGATCACCAGTGTGCCGGAGAGATCGGGGTTCGCCGCGTACACCGAGCTGACCGAAGGCGCGGCCGAGGAGGTCAGCAGGCCGAGGCGTGTCTCGATGAGGTAGCGGGCAAAGGTAGCGGCGTGATCCGAGCTACCGCGGGCAATGGTGACCACCGCGCGCGGGGGATGCTGGCGCAGGCTTGCGCCCAGGCTCCCGATGCGCGCGGTGTTGGCTGCGAGCTGTGCCCGCACCGCCTGCGGCGCCTGCGCCGCCTCGAGGAACATGCCGGAGTGTGCGGTGGCATTTGTCAGGTTCTGTGCGGTCATGTGCTGGTACTGAGCTCGGCCACGAAATCGTAGATATCGCCGCGGTAATACGACTGGGTGAACTCCCCGGTGGTCCCGTCCTTGAGGAAGCCGAGCCGCTCGACCAGCAGACCCGGCCCCTTGTCGTGCGCCTGCAGCAGCTCGGCCTGTTCAGCGGTGAACAGCACTGCGCGCAGCCGTTGCAGGGCGCGCACCGGACGGTTGCCAAACCGCTCGAGCGCGACATACAGCGAGGAGTCCACCGCTTCCAGCGATGGCAGGCAGGACGCCAGCACGGTCGCATACTCGATCGCCATCGGCGCATCGTCGGCATAGCGGATACGGTGAAAGCGGTAAACCGGCGTGCCGGGGCTCGCGCGCAGTGCAAGCGCCTCCTCCGGTGTCACCGTGCCGGCCGCCTTGCTCAGCCAGACGCTGCGTGGATTGCGGCCGCGGGCGCGCATGTCCTCGGAGAACGAGGTCAGCTTGGAGAAGTTCTTCTCGACACGTGCTGCGACGAATGTGCCCGAGCCCTGGCGACGCACCAGCAGGCCGTCGTTGACCAGTCCGTCGAGCGCCTTGCGCACCGTGATGCGCGAGACGTTGAAGTCGGCGGCGAGATCGCGTTCCGGGGGCAGCGCGTCGTCCGGGGCCAGCACGCGCGTCTCAATCGCCTCGCGTAGCGCGCGCTGCAGCTGCTGGTACAGCGGCAGGCGGATGGTCTCGTCGAGCTTGCCTACGCGCTGCGAAAGAGCTGCCACTGAATTACCCCGGTGGACTGAGGAGCAGGAAGTTTCATACTACCACTAGCATACCACTATGTTGTATCAATGATACGTGTCTAATCATAACTAATTAATTATTCTTGAGAAAACTATACCATTAATTCACTGGTCTTACGGAAGTTGTCAAAGCTACGTTAATGGTACTATAGTGGCACTTAATTGGTTCCAGAGTGGAATACACTCTGTGGAGCTGCCAGGGAGCTCTCCTGGGCTCGAATGGTCTTCGAGGACTGACACGAAACATCAGGGGTGGGTCAGACATGAGAATCTCCAGGTCGACGTTGATCGGAACCGCGGTGGCGATGGCGCTGTTCGGTCGCGATGAGGCGCTGCAGGCGCAGGCACAAACAGGCGGCGCGCCGACCGCGACGCAGGGCGAACTGCAGGAGGTCACCATAACGGGCATTCGTGCAGCATTGACCGAATCCTTCGAATTGAAGAAGTCCTCCACCAGTGTAGTGGACGTGGTCACCGCCGAGGACATCGGCAAGATGCCGGACAAGAACGTCGCCGACTCGCTCAAGCGTGTGCCCGGGGTGACCGTGAGCCCGGCGGGAGCCAACGAGGGCGGCTTTGACGAGAACGATCGCGTCAGCATCCGCGGCACCGGCCCCAGCCTCACGCAGACTCTGGTCAACGGTCACAACGTCGCCTCAGGCGACTGGTTCGTGCTGGACCAGTTCGGCACCGTCGGCCGCAGCGTCAGCTACACGCTGCTGCCCTCGGAACTGGTCAGCAAAGTGATTGTGAACAAGAGCTCCGAGGCGTCGCTGGTCGAGGGTGGCGTGGCCGGCTCGGTCAACATCGTCACCCGCAAGCCCCTCGATGACTTCAAGCAGCCCCTGACCTTCGACGTCTCGGCGGGCGCGGTTTACGCCGACCTGCCGCACCGCGGCGCGCCGCAGTTCGGCGCACTGGTCAACTGGAAGAACGCCGATGCAACTTTCGGCGTTCTGGCGCAGGGATTCTACGAGGACCGCTACCTGCGCCGCGATGGCCAGGAGATCCTCGGCTACCAGCAGATCTCGCCGGGCAGCAACCTCGCGCTGGCGCACCCGGACCTGGTCAACGTTTGGACACCGTACCAGATGGGATCGGCCCTGTTCACGCAGGAGCGCAAGCGCAGCGGCGGGCTTCTCGACGTGCAGCTCAGGCCGAGCGACACCATCGGCTTCGACCTCTCGGGCTTCTACGCCAAGCTGGAAGCACCCAACTACAACCGCAACTTCCTGATGTGGGCCAACCACTTCATCAACAACGGCAACGGCGCCAACAACTCTTCGGTGCCCGGACTGGGGCTGCAGCCGGGGTACGTTGTCCAGGGCAACACCCTGACGAGCGCGACGTTCGCGGGCGTGCCCGGCACCGCCTACTCGATCTATGACCAGATCAGCCGCCCGGATGCCGAGTCGGACTCGGCCTTCGTCAACCTGGACGGCAACTTCATCGTCACACCGCATTTCCGTCTCGACGGCCAGGTCGGCTGGTCCCAGGGCCACGGCAAGAGCCCGACGCAGAACGTCGCGGAGGTCAATCCGGACCTGGGCTCGGGCGCCTACTACTCGCTCAACGGCTTGTCGCGGGCGCCGGACTGGGGCTTCCCGGGGATCAACTACTCCCAGCCCTTCCCGCCCGGACAGCCGCAGACGCTGTCCTTCAACTGGATATTCGGCGCCCAGGACGTCGACACAGTCGACAAGGAGACCTGGGCCAAGCTGGATGCCAGTTTCGATATGTCTGACGCCGGTAATGCCTGGCAGGATCTCAAGTTCGGCGCGCGCTACTCCAAGCACGATCGGGAGTCCCTCGGGTCGATTGCGCAGGGTCCGACCTTCAGTTGCAGCCCGGTGACAGCAACTTGTCCGCCCGGTGGCGGCACCGATCCGCTGAACTACCCGACGACCTACACACACTACCCGTCGAACTACAACACCTTCGGCGGCAACGTCCCGACCGGCATCTGGTACTGGACGCCGGCGCAGCTCGCGGCCTACAACGGCCCGGGCCTGGTGCAGCGCGACCCGGTGCTGCGGGCGTACCCGCCGTACTGGTTCAAGATCAAGGAGCCCGATACCTCCGCCTACGTGCAGGCGGACTTCAAGGGAGTGGACTGGAGCGCCAACCTCGGCCTGCGCTACGTGCACACCGAGGAGGATGCGACCGGCTGGCACGGGCTGAGCTGCAGCATTGCGCCGACGCTCGACCCCACGAAGCCACCCTGTGATCCCAACACCCCGGGGCTGGTCACCGGTTCGCTGTTCGGACCCTACCAGGCCGTTCCGGTCAAGAACACCTACAACGACTTCCTGCCGAGCGGCAACCTGCGCTGGCAGTTCAGCCCGCAGCTGATCGGCCGCCTGGCGGCGTCCGAGACCATGACGCGTGCGGACTACTCGGCGCTGTCGGGCTCATTGAGCCTGTTGCCGCCGGGGGCCTATGACCCGACCAAGGCGAGCACCTGCAACCCTTCCGCACCTGTGAACTGCGGCAGCGGCAGCGGTCCCAATCCGGACCTGAAGCCGATCCGCTCCGACAACTTCGACGCGGGGCTGGAGTGGTACTTCGCGCCACGCTCGCTGCTGTCGGCGGGGCTGTTCTACATGAACCTGAGGAACTACATCGGCCTCGGCACGGCGGTGCAGAACGTTCTCACGTACGGCCCGGCCAACGCCGGCTTCCCGCTAAGCGCCGTCAATGTTCCGTATCTGCTGGACGTCCCGGTCAACACCAAGGGGCGGGCACAGGGTGTGGAACTCGCCTACCAGCAGGCCTTCGGCGACTTCGGCATCGATGTGAACTACACCTATACCGATGCCAAGCAGACCTCCGGCGTGCAGCCCAACGCCGACGGTACCCCCGGGGATCACCGCCTGGTCGGCGCTTCGAAGAATGTGTACAACGTCAGCGGCTACTACGAAAACCGCTTCTTCAGCGCGCGGATTTCGTACAACTACCGCTCGGCGTTCTACAGCGGCCTGGATCGCAGCACCGCGTTCACCCAGGACAGCATCGGCACTCTGGCGGCGTCGCTGGCGTATACCATCAGCGACAACTTCAGTGTCACGCTGGACGGCCAGAACCTGAACAATCCGACCCTGAAGTACTACGCGCTCAACCAGGATCAGCCGCGCGCGTTCTATCACAACGGCCGGCAGTACTACCTGACTGTGCGGGCGAAGTTCTGATCGGGATGCCGGGCACGCCACCGGCGCCGGGAAAACCGGCCCCGGTGGCTCGCCTGGTGAGCACACCGCGGGATCGGGTAACCTGCGCCGGGCACGTGCCATGACGACCGCCACGCTCTTCAATTACTCGTACAGCCCGCAGGACCCGCGGCATACAGGTCCGGCGCCGGCGGGTTTGAGGCGCATCGTGATCGTGGGTGGCGGCACGGCCGGCTGGATGACCGCGCTTATCCTGGCGCGTGCCTTCATCAGCCGCGGCGTCGCCATCACGGTGCTGGAGTCTCCGGCGGTGCCGACCATCGGGGTCGGCGAGGGCTCGACGCCGTGGCTGCGCGGGTTTTTCGACATGCTGGGTATCGAGGAAGCGGAATGGATGCCTGCATGCCACGCGACCTATAAGTGCGGCATCACTTTCGCGGGCTGGTCGACGCGGCCGGGCTTTACCAGCTACTTCCACCCCTTTGCTTCCATGCTCGATAACCTCACGATGAGGCAGTTCGTGCACAACGTCGAGGCGCGGGCGCGGGGCGTCGATCTGCACGCTCATCCGGACCGTTTCTTCGTCGCCACGCGGTTGGCGCGCGAGCATCGTGCGCCGAAGGCGCCGGAGGCGTTCCCGTTCGACATCTGGCACGGCTACCACTTCGACGCGGTGCTCCTCGGGAAATTCCTGCAGAGGAAAGCGCTCGAGCGCGGCGTGCACTACCACAGCTGCCACGTTACGCATGCGACGCTCGATGAGCGCGGCGACATAGCAGCGGTGAACACTCGTGAGGGCGATGTCCATGGGGCCGATGTGTTCGTCGATTGCAGCGGCTTCGCGGCGCTTCTGATCGAGAAGGCGCTGCATACCCCCTACGTCAGTTTCGCCGGCAATCTGTTCAACGACGCGGCGGTGGCGCTGCCGACCCCCATGGACGACAGAGTACCCTGCGAGACCGTCTCCACCGCGCTCAGATACGGCTGGGCGTGGCAGATCCCGCTTACCAGCCGCTTCGGCAACGGCTATGTCTACAGCAGCCGGTTCTGCGACGCCGCGGGCGCGGAGCGCGAGCTGCGTGAGCACCTGGGGCTGCTGGAAGCGGATGTAGAGGTGCGTCACCTGAAGATGCGCTGCGGCCGCCTCAAGCAGCACTGGAACAGGAATTGCCTCGCGGTGGGTCTGAGCCAGGGCTTCATCGAGCCGCTGGAAGCTACCGCGCTGCTCTTCATCCAGCAGACCGCGACCACGTTCGCCGAATTCCTGGAGCAGGGCGACTTCGGCGAGGAGGCGCACGGGCGCTTCAATGGGATCATGAACGCGCACTTCGAGGGCATCCGGGATTACATCGTCACGCATTACAAGACCAACACGCGTACCGACACCGAGTACTGGCGCGCCAACGCGGCGAATCTCGACCTGTCGGACGAACTGAAGAAGCTCTATTCCATGTGGATGACCGGACAGAGCATCGTGCCGCCACTGCGCGAGCAGCTCCTCGGGCGTGGCTACCCGGTGTTCTCCTGGTTCGCGCTGATGGCGGGCATGGGGGTGTTTCCGGACCCGGCCAACCTGCGCCCGCCCGTCGCGCAAGAGGCGCGCTACCGGATGGCGGAGATCGACGACCTCATCAGCCGCAGCGCCGGAAATTTCCCGGACCACAAGCACACACTCGCGCAGATTCCGCCGCGGCGCCATGCGCCGGCGTTGCAAGCCTACTTCTGGTAGAGGCGCGGCGGTGTTCGTGAACCCCGATAACCCGCCCGCGGCGATTCGCGAGATCGACGCGCGCGATGCCGCCCTGGTCGGCCGTGAGGTGCCGGGAAGCGAGCCGTTGGTGCTGCGCGGCCTGGTGAGCGGCTGGCCGGCGGTGGCCGCGGGCCGCACCTCGGCCGCGGCGCTGGTGCAGTACCTGCGCGGCTTCGACAACGGTGCGCCGGTCGATGCCATCATGACACCCCCGGAGGTCGCGGGCCGGATCTTCTATCGCGAGGGACTGAACGGCTTCAATTTCGTGCGCAACCGCCTGCCGCTGGGCACGGTGGCGGAGCAGGCGTTGCGCTACGCCGGGCATTCCCACGCGCCGGCGGTGGCGGTGCAGAGTGCCCTCATCAGGGACTGCCTGCCCGGCTTCACGGAGGCGAATCCGCTGCATATCGCCGACGTATCGGCGCAGCCACGCATCTGGCTCGGTAACGCCGTTACCACACCCACGCATTTCGATGAAGCCTTCAACATCGGCTGCGTGGTACACGGCCGGCGGCGTTTCACGTTGTTTCCACCAGAGCAGGTCGCCAACCTGTACGTCGGACCGCTCGACTACGCTCCCACGGGGGCGCCGATGAGCCTGGTGCGCCTGCACGCCCCGGACTTCGCGCGTTTTCCGCGCTTCCGCCAGGCCCTGGCCGCGGCGCGCAGTGCCGAGCTGTCCCCGGGGGACGCGCTCTTCATCCCGCCGCTGTGGTGGCACAACGTCGAATCGCTGGAGCCGCTGAACATGTGGGTGAATTACTGGTGGCTTGCAGACGGCACAGCTCCTGGTGGCAACTCCGGCTATGACGCCCTGATGCACGCGATCCTCAACATCCGCTCGCTACCCCCCGCGACTCGCGCCGGCTGGGAGGCGCTCTTCCGGCACTATGTGTTTGGTTCCCATGAGGGGGTGACGGGGCACATCGTTGCGCAGCGCCGCGGGATTCTGGGCGAACTCACGGCGGGCGATACCGAGCGCTGGCGCGCGCTGCTGGCCCAAAGGCTGAAGGGGTCTCCATGAGGGCGGCTCGGCGCATGCTGGTTGCCTGCTTTTTTGCCGTATGCCTCGGCGGCGGCACGCGCTGCGCTGCGGCCGCAGTCACGGCCCCCGGGGCCGCAGCAGCTGGGCCGCAGGTGTCACTCATTCCGCAGCCGCGCGAAGTTGCCGCGGTCGGGGGGTTCTTCACGCTGTCCGCCGCCACCAGCCTCGTGGCGATGGGCGGCCCCGAGGCGCAGCGCTGCGCAGCTTACTTCGCGACGATGCTGCGCCGCAGCCGGGGCCTCGAGTTGAAGCGCCAGACTACTGCGCGAGGGATGGCGGCGGGCTCGATCCTGTTCGACCTGCGCCCGGGAGAGGGCGGTGCCGAGGAGGGTTATCGTCTCGAGGTCCGGCCACAGGGTGTCGTCGTGCGTGCCGCGCAGCCCGCCGGGCTGTTCTACGGGGCCGTGACCTTGTGGCAGCTGTCAACTCTTAGCAACGCGCGACCGATCCTGATTCCCGCGCTGCACATCGACGACGCCCCGCGTTTCCGCTGGCGCGGCCTGATGCTGGACTCGGTGCGTCATTTCCAGTCGCCCGAGTTCATCATGCGCTACATCGACTGGATGGCGCTGCACAAACTCAACATGTTCGGCTGGCACCTGACGGACGACCAGGGCTGGCGGCTGCAGATCCCGAAATATCCCCGTCTCACCACGATCGGTGCCTGGCGCGTCCCGGCCGGCGCAGCCGCGCAGCACGACATCGATCCGGCCACGGGCCGGCCGCGACTCTACGGCGGCTTCTACTCGCAGGAAGACGTGCGGCGCATCATTGCGCACGCCGCAGCGCGTGGTGTCACGATCGTGCCGGAGATCGATATTCCCGGGCACGCCACCGCCGCCATCGTTGCCTACCCGTCGCTGGGCGTGCAGACGGATCCGCCGCGCGAGGTCCCATCCGACTGGGGTGTGTATCCGAACCTGCTCAACGCTGAAGGATCCACGTTCCGCTTTCTCGAGGACGTCCTGGATGAGGTCATGGCGCTGTTTCCCGGTGAGTTCATCCACCTGGGGGGCGATGAGGCGGTCAAGGATCAGTGGAAGGCCTCGGAACGCGTCCAGGTGCGTATGCGCGAACTCGGGGTGCCGGACGAGGAAGCCCTGCAGGGGTACTTCATGCAGCGCCTGGGAAGGTACCTGCAGCAACACGGCCGTCGCATGATCGGCTGGGACGAGATCCTCGAAGGGGGCGTGCCGCCGGGCGCGGCCGTGATGTCCTGGCGCGGCGTGGCGGGGGCTCTCAGCGCAGCGGTGGCCGGTCACGACACCGTGCTGTCCCCCGAGCCGACGTTGTACCTGGATTATCGGCAGGGGCCCGGGTCGCGTGAGCCACCCGGGCGCGGGGCGCACCCGGTGACTGTCGAGGATGTGTACCGAATCGAGCCCCTCGCCGGCGCGCTGGCGGGCCAGGCGCCGCGCGTGCTGGGCGTCCAGGCCAACCTGTGGACCGAACACGTGCGCCTGCCGGAGCAGGCCGAGTACATGAGCTGGCCCCGGGCCGCCGCGCTCGCCGAGGTGGCCTGGTCGCCGCCGCAGCTGCGCAACTGGGACAACTTCAAGGCGCGGCTGCCTGCGCAGTTCGCGCGTTACCGGAAGTTGGGTTTGCACTACTCCAATACGGTGCTGGAACCGACGCTCACGCCCACAACCTACCAGCGGCACATGAGCCAGGACCTGCTCACCTGCACCGCGAAGCTGGTGTTGAATCTCGAGGACGATGCGCCGCTGTCCGGACCGCGCGCGGTGTTCCTGGTCGACATCGAGAATCCCTGCTGGCGCATGCCGCAGGTGGACCTGGGCCGGCCGCTGCAACTGACGGCGGCGGTTGGCCAGGTGCCATTCAACTTCCAGATCGGCGCGGACCGCGATTCCATCCACCTGCAGCCGCCGCACAGCGCCGCCGGTGAGTTGAACGTGTATGCCGACAGTTGCGAAGGCGAGCCCCTGGCGCGGCTGCCGCTGGCGCCGGCGACCGCGAATGAGGCTGTCACGGTGCTGCCGCCGGTGCGGCTCGCCGCCCTCGGTGGCAGCCATGACCTGTGCCTGCGATTCGCGCAGCACGGCCTGGACCCGTTGTGGGTGCTCGACTGGTTGCAGCTTGCCCCGCAATGAGCGGCGCTCCTGCCAGCATCGTTCAGCTCGCGGCACCCCTCACGGGCTGGTGCTCACCGCTGGTCGAAGTGCCGGACGAGGCCTTCGCCTCGCAGCTGGTGGGCGAGGGAGTGGCGATCGATCCGCTGGCCGGCGAGCTGCTGGCGCCGTGCGACGCCACCGTGCTGGCGGTCGCGGCTGCTCGCCACGCGATCACGCTACGCGGTCCGCTTGGCTGCGAGCTGCTGCTGCACATCGGCATGGATACGGTGGAACTCAAGGGCGAGGGCTTTGAACTGCATACGCACGCCGGCGCACAGGTGCGCCAGGGGCAGCGGCTGCTGAGCTTCGATCTGGACCTGCTGGCGCGGCGTGCCCGCAGTCTCATGACGCCGTTCGTCATTCCCGCCGGCAGCCCCTTCAGCGTGACACGTGCGGTGACCGGGCGCGCAGTCAGGGCAGGGGAATTTGTGCTCGAGGTGCAGACCGCGGCCGCGGCGCTGTCGTCGCCCGCGGCCGCGGCGGGTGACACCGGGCGGACGGAAGAGCGCCGGGTGCGGCTCGCGTGGCCTCAGGGCCTGCACGCGCGTCCCGCCGCGAAGGTGGTGGCGCGCGCCCGCGGGTACGCGGCGCAGGTCAGCGTACATACCCCGACACGCGAGGCGAGCGCACGCAGCGCCGTGGCGCTGATGGCCCTCGGCGCCCGTGCGGGCGATGAGCTGCGGGTACGGGCGACCGGAGCCGACGCCCTGGCGGCTGTAGAGGCGGTGAGCCTGCTGCTGGCGGCTGCGGAGCCGGGTGCCGGCGGCGTGCCCGGCGCTCGCGGTGCACCTGCGCAATCGGCGGGCGCCACCGCGGCAACAATGATCGTGACGCCCGCGGGCGTGGCGCCGCTGGGGCAAGCGGCACCCGCGCCGCCCGCGGAGCCCGGTGTGTTGCGCGGCATCACCGCGAGTCCCGGACTGGCCAGCGGCGTGGCGTTCCTGCAGCGCGACGTGTCTGCCCCCATCGAAAAGCAGGGCCAGGGCGTGGATCTGGAGGCGGCGGCGCTGGAGCGGGCGCGTGCGCAGCTGCGCGGGCAGCTCGCCGCGCGCGCCGCCCAGACGGCGGCGCCCGAGGCTCTGCGGGAAATTGCCGCGGCGCACCTGCAGATTCTCGACGACCCGCAGCTGGTGGACGCGGCGACCGGCTTGCTGAGCCAGGGAAGTTCCGCAGCCTTTGCCTGGAAATCCGCGCTCGCCCCCGCGGCGGCCGCGCTGCGGGCGCTCGAGGATCCGCGCCTGCGCGAACGGGCCGCGGATCTAGATGATCTCGTGGCGCAGGTCGCTGCCCTGCTGCATCCGGGAGCGACCGCGTGCGCCGCGGCGCCGCCGCGCCACGCCATCGTGCTGGCGCGTGAAGTATTGCCCTCGCAGATGTCCGCGCTGCAGGCCGCCGGTGTCGCCGGGGTCTGCATGGCCGAAGGCGGCGCGACTTCACACGTGTCGATCCTGTGCGCGGCCATGGGGATCCCGGCGCTGGTCGCACTCGGCCCGGCGCTGCTGTCCGTTGCGCCGGACACAGCCCTGGTGCTCGATGCCGACGCGGGCTTGCTGGAGACCGCGCCGTCGCAGCCGCGCCTTACCGCCGTGCGCGGCGAGATCACGCGGCAGCGGGCGTGCCGTGAGCGGTTGCGGGCGCAGGCGCAGCGCGCATGCCATACGGCGGACGGCGTGCGCATCGAGGTGTTTGCAAACATCGGTTCAGTCGCTGAAGCCCGCGCGGCCGTTGACAACGGCGCCGAGGGCTGCGGGCTGCTGCGCACGGAGTTCCTGTTTCTGGAACGCCAGTCGGCGCCGTCCACGGACGAGCAGGTGGCCAGCTACCGGCAGATTGCCGCGGTGCTGGGGCAGCGGCCGCTGACCATCCGTACGCTGGACGCAGGCGGCGACAAGCCGATTGCCTACCTGCCGCTGCCGCCCGAGGAGAACCCGGCGCTCGGGCTGCGCGGCATCCGCACCAGCCTCGAATTCCCGCAGCTGCTGCATGACCAGCTCGCCGCAATCCTCATCCTGCAGGCGCAGTTCCCGGTGCGGGTGCTGCTGCCGATGATAACGGACGTGCAGGAGTTGCGTGAGGTGCGCGCGGCCATCAGCCGGTTGCAGCGGGCGCGTGGCGACACGCGGCCAGTAAGCGTCGGCGCGATGATCGAGACGCCGGCGGCAGCGGTGCTGGCACCCCGGCTGGCCGCGGAAGCCGACTTCCTCTCCGTGGGCACCAACGACCTGACGCAGTATGTGCTGGCCATGGATCGCGGGAATCCGCGTCTCGCGGCACGCCTGGACGGACTGCACCCGGCGGTGCTGGAGCTGATCGCGCGCAGCGCCCAGGCGGCGCGTGAGGCGGGCCGGCACGCCGCGGTGTGCGGTGGCCTGGCTTCCGAGGTGCATGCGGCGCCGCTGCTGGTGGGCCTGGGCGTCAACGAGCTGTCGGCCGTACCGTCACGCATACCCGCCATCAAACACCTCCTGGGCCTGCTGACGCTGGCGCAGTGCCAGGAACTGGCCGCCGCGGCCCTGCAGATGGCAGACGCGGCGCAGGTGCGCGCACTGCTGGCGCGGCGCCTGCCGCAAGGCGGGGAGGATTCTTGAGGAACCTGGCGGGCGGGCTGCAGAAGATCGGCGGCGCGCTGATGCTGCCGATCGCGGTGCTGCCCATCGCGGGCCTGCTGTTGCGTCTCGGCCAGCCGGACCTGCTGAACATGCCGTTCGTGTCGGCAGCCGGGGAGGCGATTTTCTCCAACCTGGGACTGCTGTTTGCGATCGGCGTCGCCGTCGGCCTGGCACGCGGCAATCACGGGGCGGCGGGCCTGGCGAGCGTGGTGGCCTACGTGGTCGCCTCGCGCGGCGCACAGGTGTTGATCACGGTGCCGCCGCAGGCGCTCGCGGGCGTCGCCGCCGGCGCCGTGGATCTTGCGGCGCAGGCCTACCGCACTCACGAGCTCGCCAAGCTCAGCGTGCCGCTGGGCATCCTGTGCGGCCTGTGTGCCGGACCGCTGTACAACCGGTTCCACACCATCGAACTGCCCAGCTATCTGAGTTTCTTCGGCGGGCGGCGCTTCGTCCCCATCATCAGCGGCGTAGCCGGGCTGGTACTGGCGCTGCTGTTCGGCACGCAGTGGCAGCATCTTGAACAGGGCATGGACAGCCTCAGCCGCAGCGTATTGCACGCCGGCGCATTCGGCCTGTTTGCCTATGGCGTGCTCAATCGCGTCCTCATTGTCACCGGGCTGCATCACATCATCAACAACATCGCCTGGTTCCTGCTGGGCGACTACCACGGTGTCACCGGCGACATGCAGCGCTTCTTTGCCGGCGATCCGTCCGCCGGCAAATTCATGAGCGGCTTCTTTCCGGTCATGATGTTCGGCCTGCCGGCAGCGTGCCTCGCCATGTATCACGCCGCCGCTCCCGGACGGCGCAGGGCGGTTGGCGGCCTGCTGGCCTCCATGGCCCTGACATCGATCCTCACCGGCGTCACCGAGCCGATCGAATTCACCTTCATGTTTCTGGCGCCGCTCCTGTACGCCGTGCATGCCCTGCTCACCGGTGTTGCTTTCATAGTCATGAACCTGCTGCAGGTACGCCTGGGCTTTGGTTTCTCCGCCGGGCTGTTCGATTACGTGCTTAATTTCAGCCGCGCCACCCGCCCCCTGTGGCTGCTGCCCGTGGGCGCTGCCTACTTCGCGCTGTACTACGTACTGTTCCGCATGGCGATCGCGCGCTTCGATCTGCGCACTCCGGGGCGCGAGAGGCAGGCCGCCGCGGCGCAGGGCGCGCCCGCGCAGCCGGACGAGGCCGCCGCTTTGCCCGCGGGGCCCGTCCAGGCCAGGCCGCGCCAGTGGCTGGCCGCCCTGGGAGGAGCGGCCAACCTGGCCAGTGTGGATGCGTGCACGACCCGGCTGCGGCTGGTGCTCAGCGGCCGGGGAGTGGTTGACGAGCCTGCACTGCGCGCACTGGGTGCGCGGGGCCTGGTGCGCCCCGCGGGGAATGTGCTGCAGGTGGTTGTCGGTCCGGTCGCCGACCGCCTGGCAGAGGAGATCCGGGGCGCCATGCAGGAGCCGGGCGATCCTGCGACAGCACAGGCGGTGCCGTCAGCCGCCCGGGAATCACCGGTTGTCGTGTCGGCGGAGGATGCGGCGCTTGCAGCCCGGCTGCTGACGGCGCTGGGCGGCAGGACGAACGTGCAGGAAGTCCTGCGCCGTGATGGGCGCTTGCTGGTCACAGTGGGGAGCGAGGCAGCTGTGGACGAGGTCGTGCTCGGGACGCTGCCGCTGCGGGGTACGGTGCGTGCCGCGATGCGCGTGTATCACCTGCTGGCCGGCCCCGGGGCGGCCCCCTTGGCTGCTGCGCTGCAGGCGCTGCTGGGACCAACCCCCCCGCAGACCGGGCTGGGCTGAGGCCCGTCAGCCTCGACCCGGGGGCCGGGGCTGGCAGGGCCGTTCTCTTTGGCTGCGATTGAGCGTACTCTCGCGCACTGCGGCATATGGATGCTGTGGGGAAGCGGGGGTTGATTGGCTTTCCCGCCCGTACGGGCACACAACCACAGAACTACAAGTTCCAGGATTCACAAGGAATAGCGATGCTGATTCTTACGCGACGGGTCGGAGAGGCCGTCATGATCGGCGATGAAGTCACGATCACGGTGCTGGGGGTCAAGGGCAACCAGGTGCGTATCGGTATCAATGCGCCGAAGAATGTCTCGGTGCACCGCGAGGAGATATACGAACGCATCCGGCGCGAGCAGGAAAGCGGAGGCGGGAGTGACGCCCGCACCACCCCGGAGCATTTCGCCCCGGTCTGAAACAACCGCCGGCGGCCGCGACCGCCGGCCTGTCCGCCTCCCGAAATAAAAAGGCCGCAACCCGTGAGGGTTGCGGCCCTGAGTGCATGCGGGCTGCCCCGCGGCTGTGCCCGTTACTCCGCGGCGGTGCCGGCCTTCTTGACCGGAACGTCACCCGGGTTGTCCAGCACGTGCATCACTACGCGGCGGTTGCTCAGGCGACCCGCCGCGGTGGCATTGTTCGCCACTGGCTGCGTCTCGCCGTAGCCGCGCTCCGTGAGCTGCGCCGCCGGCACGCCCTGGCTGATCAGGTACTCGCGCACCGACGCTGCACGACGGTCTGACAGGCCCAGGTTGTATTTGGCCGAACCGGTCGAGTCCGTGTGACCCTGGATTTCCACCTTCAGGTGCGGGTGCTGACGCAGGCCGTCGGCCACCTTGTCCAGGATAGGCCTGGATGCGCCAGTCAGCTGCGCGGAGTTGGTTTCGAAGTTGACCCCCTCGAGCACCACGTCCTTGATCGGACAGCCGTCGGCATCAACCGCAACGCCAGCGGGAGTCCCCGGGCACTTGGAAACCGGGGCAGGCGGGGGCGGGGGTGGTGGTGGCGGCGGGGGAGCGGCCGCAACCGGCGGGGCCGGCGGGGCCGGCGGAGTCACGCCGGGGCCGAATGAGAAAGTCAGGCCCAGGGTATAGAGCAGGTCGAGCGGCACGCGGCGCGCGTCGATATTGTCCCAGCGCGCCTTGACGTCCGGGCGCAGCGACAGGCTGCGCGAGGCATTGCCATTTTCCCACAGCTTGACGAATGCACCGAGGCCTGCCTCGGCGGCCAGCCCCGTCTGATTGCCGTTGCCGATAGCCGGGCTGCCATCAAAGACGCTCAGGGCGCCGGGCTCGTAGCGAACGGCCCCGACACCAGCGGAAATGTACGGCGCGAAGACTGAATCGCGGCGAAACACACGCAGCAGGTCGAAGGTGAGTCCACTCAGGCGAAAGTGATCGCCGTCGTACTTGTCCTTGAGGCGGGCAGTGTTGAGATTGGCCTCGAGACTCCAGTTTTCCGAGAGATGCCTGCCGAATCCGATCCCGTACAAGAGGTCGGAGCCCTTGGTGGTGTAGATGCTGTCAGCGGAGATTCCACCGACGTAGGGGTTCAGGTACCAATGTCCAACTTCGTCGCCGGCGCTGGCCGCCACGGGGGCGGCAAATGCCAGGGCAAGCAGGACGGTCCGGGTGCTGCGCTTCATGCAGTTGGTCTCCATGTTTAAAAAGCACACAATCTTGTTGCACCACGGCAACGGGGTGCACGCGGAGCAAGCAATTTAAGTGATTATAACTGTTGCGCGCACAACGCGCGACTGTTGGTCCGCGCGCCTGTTGGCTCGGGACCACTCCCGCCGGTTACTGCGCGCCTTCCTCGGGTCCTCCACCCGCGCCAGCGCCTGGGAAGTGTCAGCGCCAGCTCGGGAGCAGCATTCGCGCCGGGAGCTGGACTGACTCGCCACGTATCACCGCCGCGGCAGCCTCGATGTCGGGGGCCAGCAGCCGGTCAGAGGCTGCGAAGGGCACCTTCTCACGCAGGGAGGCGTGGGCGCGCTGCAGCACCGCGGAGGAGGTCAGGGGCGAGCGCAGGTCGAGTCCCTGGCAGGCCGACAGGAACTCGATGGCGATCACGTTCCAGGCGTTGGCTGTCATGCTCAGCAGGCGGCGAGCCCCATGGGTGGCCATGCTGACGTGATCCTCCTGGTTGGCGGAGGTCGGAATGCTGTCGACGCTGGCAGGGTGACTCAGCATGCGGTTCTCCGCGACCAGCGCCGCAGCCGTAACCTGCGCCAGCATCATGCCGGAGTTGACGCCGCTGTCGGGTGCCAGGAACGGCGGCAGGCCGCTCATTTTCGGATCTACCAGCAGCGCCAGGCGCCGCTCGGCCAGCGAGCCGATCTCGCAACACGCCAGCGCCAGCACGTCGGCGGCGAAGGCTACCGGCTCGGCGTGGAAGTTGCCGCCGGAGATTACCTCGCCGGTGTCCGGGAAGATCAGGGGATTGTCAGTCACCGCGTTTGCTTCGGTCAGCAGGGTGGCAGCCTGCTGGCTCATCAGGTCCAGGCACGCTCCCATCACCTGCGGCTGGCAGCGCAGTGAGTAGGGGTCCTGCACCCGCTCACAGGTGCGGTGCGACTCACGGATGGCGCTGCCGGCGAGCAGCTCGCGGTATACCTGGGCGACGCGGGCCTGGCCGTCGTGGCCGCGGACGTGGTGAATGCGCGGGTCGAAGGGCGCATCGCTGCCCTGCAGCGCATCCACCGACAGCGTGCCGCTGACCACCGCGGCGGCAAACACGCCCTCCAGTTCAAACAGCCCGGCCAGCGCCAGCGCGGTTGAGACCTGCGTGCCGTTGAGCAGTGCCAGTCCTTCCTTCGCGCCCAGCTGCGGCGGCACCACGCCCTCCTGCGCCAGGACTTGCGCGGCGGGCAGGATTTCTCCGCGGCGCCGGATGTGGCCCAGGCCCAGCACCGACAGCGACAGGTGCGCCAGGGGCGCCAGGTCGCCCGAGGCGCCCACCGAGCCCTGCGCCGGTACGCAGGGATAGAGCTGCAGATTGATCAGCTTTTCCAGGAAGCGCAGCAGCTCGATGCTGACACCCGAGAAGCCCTGCAGCAGGCTGTTGAGTTTGAGCACCAGCACCAGCCGCACCAGCGCATCGTCGAGCAGCGGTCCCACGCCGGCGCTGTGCGAGAGGATGATATTGCGCTGCAGCAGCGTCCGCTGTGCCGGCGCAATGCGCGTGTTGGCCAGCAGCCCGAAACCGGTATTGATGCCATAGGCCGGGGCTTCGGCAGCGGCCAGCCGCGTCGTCAGCGTGTGCGCCTCGCGCACGGCGCCCAGGCTCGCAGCGTCGATCGCCACGTCCAGCGGCTGCGCGTACACGCGCCGCAGCTCGCCGAGTTGCAGGGGGCGGGAGCCAAGTTTCAGTGTTGCCGTTCCGGCCATCGCTGTATCTCCGCGGCACGGACCACCGTGCGGCGTGGGTTGAGTCCGATCCAGTAGCCCAGCTCGTCGGTCGAGCCGACGTTCCAGACGACGAAATCTGCCGCCGCCCCGGGCACCAGCGCACCGTGAGTGCCGGCGAGTCCCAGGGCGCGCGCAGCGTGGCGTGTCACGCCGGCCAGGGCTTCCTCGGCCGTCAGGCCGAACAGGCGCGTCGCCATGCTCATGGCAGTCAGGAGCGAGGCGCCCGGGGCGGAGCCGGGGTTGCAGTCAGTCGCCACGGCCATGGCGGTCCCGGCGGCGCGCAGGGCAGCGAGGGGCGGTTTGCGCCTCTCAGCCAGGCAGTAATAAGCCACCGGCAGCAGCACTGCCACGGTACCGGAGCTGGCCATGGCCTGCGCTTCCGCGGCGCCGGCGTACTCGAGGTGATCGCACGACAGCGCGCCATAGCGGGTCGCCAGCAGCGTGCCTCCGAGGTTGCTGAGTTGCTCCGCGTGCATCTTCATCGGCAGTCCCAGGGTGCGCGCCGCCGTGAACAGGCGCTCCGCCTGCGCCACCGAGAAGGCGATGCTCTCGCAGAACACGTCCACGGCGTCCACCAGTCCCTCGCCGGTGAGCGCCGGCAGCCACTCACGCGCGATGGTATCGATGTACTCGTCGGCGCGGCCGCGATACTCCGGTGGCAGGGTGTGCGCGGCCAGCAGGGTGGTGCGCACGGTGACGGGAAAGGCGCGGCCGAGCTGGCGCGCAACGCGCAGCATCTTCGCCTCGTCCTGCAGGGTCAGGCCGTAACCGGATTTGATCTCCACCGCGGTCACGCCTTCGGCCACCAGTGCCGCAAGGCGCGGCGCGCTCTCATCGAAGAGCTGCTGTTCGCCCGCCGCGCGCAGCGCGTGCACCGTGGAGAGGATGCCGCCGCCTGCGCGGGCGATATCCTCGTAACTGCGGCCGCGCAGGCGTTGCGCGTACTCGTCCGCGCGCGTGCCTGCGAACACCAGGTGAGTGTGACAGTCGATGAGGCCGGGGGTGACCCAGGCGCCCCGCAGGTCGTGGACCTGGGCGTAGGCGCGCGCGGCCGGCAGGGCCGCCTCCTCGCCGACCCATTCGATGGTGGCGCCACGCGTTATAAGCGCGCCGGCCTGGATGCGCGTATTGGCGGCATCGCAGGTTGCCAGGCGCGCGCCGCGCCACAGCTGCAGCGGCCCACTTGCCGGTGGCGGTGCGCCCGCGGCGCCCTGGGTGGCCGACATCGCTCAGTCGCCCTTGCCGCCGAGGAATGGCAGGTTCAGGCCCCGCTCGCGGGCACAGGAGACTGCAATGTCATAGCCCGCGTCGGCGTGCCGCATCACACCGGTGGCCGGGTCGTTCCACAACACCCGCTCGATGCGCCGCGCTGCCGCCGGGGTGCCGTCGCAGACGATCACGACGCCGGCGTGCTGCGAGTAGCCCATGCCGACGCCGCCGCCGTGGTGCAGCGACACCCAGGTGGCGCCACTGGCGGTGTTGAGCAGGGCGTTGAGCAGCGGCCAGTCCGAGACGGCATCCGAGCCGTCACGCATCGCTTCGGTCTCGCGATTGGGGCTGGCGACGGAGCCGGAGTCGAGGTGATCACGGCCGATCACGATGGGAGCTTTCAGCTCCCCGCGCGCCACCATCTCGTTGAAGGCGAGGCCGAGGCGATGGCGGTCTCCCAGTCCGACCCAGCAGATGCGTGCCGGCAGGCCCTGGAACTGGATGCGCTCGCGCGCCATGTCGAGCCAGTGATGCAGGTGCTTATCGTGCGGCAACAGCTCACGAACCTTCGCGTCAGTGCGGTAGATGTCCTCGGGGTCGCCCGAGAGCGCCGCCCAGCGGAACGGCCCCATGCCGCGGCAGAACAGCGGCCGCACGTACGCGGGCACGAAGCCCGGGAAGGCGAAGGCGTCCTTGAGGCCCTCGTCGAAGGCCACCTGGCGGATGTTGTTGCCGTAGTCGAATACCGGGAGCCCCAGCTTCTGGAAGTCCAGCATCGCCTGCACGTGGGTGCGCATGGAGGCACGCGCCGCGCGTGTGATCTCGTCTGCCTGGCCGCTGCCGCGCAGCCGGTCCCACTTTTCCAGCGTCCAGCCGGCGGGCAGGTAGCCGTTGACCGGGTCGTGGGCCGAGGTCTGGTCGGTGACCGCGTCCGGGCGCACGCCGCGGCGCAGCAACTCCGGCAGGACTTCGGCCGCGTTGCCCAGCAGCCCGACCGACACCGGCTTGGCGTCGCGGCGCGCGCGCTGCAGCAACTCCAGCGCCTCGTCGAGGCTCTTCGCCTGCACGTCCAGGTAGCGGGTCTGCAGACGTTTGGCGATGCGTTCCGGACGGCACTCGATCGCCAGCATGGAGAACCCGGCCATGGTGGCCGCCAGCGGCTGCGCGCCGCCCATGCCCCCCAGGCCGGCGGTCAGGATCCAGCGCCCGGCAACCTGGCCGCCGAAGTGCTGGCGTCCCATCTCCACGAAGGTCTCGTAAGTGCCCTGCACGATGCCCTGGCTGCCGATGTAGATCCACGAGCCGGCGGTCATCTGGCCGTACATCATCAGTCCCTTGCGGTCCAGCTCGTTGAAGTGTTCCCAGGTCGCCCAGTGCGGCACCAGGTTGGAATTGGCCAGCAGCACGCGCGGCGCATCCGCGTGGGTGCGGAAGACACCGACCGGCTTGCCCGACTGGATCAGCAGGGTCTCGTCATCGCCCAGCTTGCGCAGCGCCGCGACGATCTGATCAAACGCCTGCCAGTTGCGGGCCGCCTTGCCGATGCCGCCGTACACCACCAGGTCTTCGGGCTTTTCGGCCACCTCCGGGTCGAGATTGTTGAGCAGCATGCGCAGCGGCGCTTCGGTCAGCCAGCTGCGGCAGGTGAGGGTGGCGCCGCGCGGTGCGCGCAGCGGCTGGCGGGGACTGGAGTCGTTCATGGCTTGCCTCGGGCTTAAATGGTGGCCGTCAGTTCGTAGCGCGAACCGGGGTGGTAGAGATCGGCAATGCTGGCGATGCGCCCCTTTGAGTAGGTGCGCCGCCGGATGAGGAGCGCGGCTTCCCCGGCGCCGAGCCGCAGCAGGCGTCGGATGCGCGCCTCGGGCACCAGCGCACGCACGGTGTGTTCGGCGCGCTGCAGGGGAGCGGCGCGCACCAGGATCTCGTGCGGGGTGGTACGCGTGAAGTCGTGTTGCAGGTAGTCAGGGGCGGCCTGCGGATTGACATGGCGCTCCTCCACCTGCAGCGGCTCGCCGTCCTCGCAGTGCACCAGCAACGAGTAGAACAGCGTGCTGCCGGGGCGCACCCCACTGCGCTCCGCCGCCGCGCCCCGCGCCGGCACACTCTGCAGTGCGACGACGCGCACGCTGTGCGTGTGGCCGCGGGAGCGGATCTCGTCGGCGATATTGCGCACCTCCAGCGGATGCGCGTGTACACGCTGCTCGGCGACGAAAGTGCCGACTCCGGCGACCCGCACCAGTACCCCGTCGGCGGCCAGTTCCCGCAAGGCGCGATTTGCGGTCATGCGCGCCACGGTCAGCCGGCGCACCAGCTCGTTCTCGGAAGGCACGCGCGCTCCCGGTGGCAGTTCTCCGCCGGCGATCTGCTCCAGGATGAAGTGCTTGACCTGCAGGTAGCGGGCGGCACTGTCTTGCGGCTGCATGGCGGGAGTCTCGCATTTGCACGGCCAGTTGTCTAGACAGGTATAAGCTGCGAAGGACCCCGACGGGATACCAGGTTGCTGTTCCTTATATAGAGTGCTTGCGCTAGACTACACGGCCCCTCGCGCGGCACGTGCGATGGGCTGGCGGGAGGCTGTCACCGCGGTGCTCTCGAGGCGCCGCCGGTGCGCAAACTGGACGGAACGCGAGCACCGGAAAGCCCCCCGCGGGGCTTTTTTGTTTTCTGTGGGTGGGCCTTGAGGCCCATTTTTGTTTGCGGCGCCGGAAATGGCGCCGCGGGAGCGGTGGTGGCCGGGATCTTGCGCGAACAACTGATCGGGCTCGTTGAGCCGGCGGCGCAGCGCCTGGGCTACGAGCTGGTCGACCTCGAGTACAGCCCGGGGCGCCACGGCGTGCTGCGGGTCTTCATCGACGCGCCGGCGGGCGTCGGGCTGGACGACTGCGAGCAGGTCAGCCGCGAGCTCTCAGCGCTGCTGGACGTGGCCGATCCGCTGCCGGGCGCGTACACGCTGGAGGTGTCCTCGCCCGGCCTGGACCGGGTGCTGCGCACCCCGGCGCACTTCGCCCGCTTCCTGGGTGAGCGGGTGTTCGTGGAACTGAAGGACGCGCGCGCCGGGCGGCGCCGCTACAGCGGCACGCTGCTGGCGGCGGACCCGCAAGGGATCGCGCTGCAGGTCGACGGCGAACGGGTGACGATGGAGTACGGACAGATTGGCAAGGCGCGGCTGGCGCCGCTGGGCGCAGCGCCCGCGCCGCAGCAACGTGGGACAGACCGGAAGCGAGAGGCCAGACAACAGTGAACAAAGAGATTCTGATGGTGGTCGACGCCGTCTCCAACGAGAAGGGCGTGGACAAGGAAGTGATCTTCGAGGCGCTTGAAGCCGCCCTGGCCTCCGCTACCCGCAAGAAATATGGCGAGGAATCCGACGTGCGCGTCGCGATCGACCGCAAGAGCGGCGACTACGACACCTTCCGCCGCTGGAAGGTGTTCGCGGACGACTCGCGCGAGATGGAGGCCCCCGAGCGCGAGCTGCGCATGGAGGACGCGCTGGACCTGGACCGCGGCGCCACCGTGGGCGGCTACGTCGAGCAGCCGATCGAGTCAGTGGCTTTCGGGCGCATCGCCGCGCAGCAGGCCAAGCAGGTCATCGTGCAGAAGGTGCGCGAGGCCGAGCGGGCGCAGGTGGTCGATGCCTATCGCGACCGCGTGGGCACGCTGGTTGGCGGTGTGGTGAAGCGCATCGACCGCAACGGCATCTACATCGACCTGGGCAGCAATGCCGAGGGCTTCGTGCCGCGCACCGACATGATCCCGCGCGAACAGGCCAAGCCGCAGGACCGCATCAAGGCCTTCCTGAAGGAAGTGCGCTCCGAGCCGCGCGGTCCGCAGCTGTTCCTGACCCGCACCGCCCCGGAGTTCCTGATCGAGCTGTTCAAGCTGGAGGTTCCGGAGGTGGGGCAGGGGCTGATCCAGATCCTGGGGGCCGCCCGCGATGCGGGCGTGCGCGCCAAGATCGCCGTGCGCAGCAGTGATCCGCGCATCGATCCGGTCGGCGCGTGCGTCGGCATGCGCGGTTCGCGCGTGCAGGCCGTTTCCAACGAGATCGCCGGCGAGCGCGTCGACATCATCCCCTTCGTCGACAACCCGGCGCAGTTCGTGATCAACGCCATGTCGCCGGCCGAAGTCATGTCGATCGTGGTCGACGAGGACTCGCACAGCATGGATATCGCGGTGGCCGAGGACAAGCTCTCGCAGGCCATCGGCCGTGGCGGCCAGAACATCCGCCTCGCCAGCCAGCTCACCGGCTGGGACCTGAATGTCATGACGGAGTCCGACGCCGAGGCCAAGAGCGAGACCGAGGCCAAGGAGCTGGTGCAGAACTTCATGAAGCAGCTCGATGTCGACGAGGACGTCGCCACCATCCTGGCGCAGGAGGGCTTTTCCACCATCGAGGAGATCGCCTACGTGCCGCAGGCCGAGCTGGCCGGCATCGAGGAGTTTGACGAGGCAATCGTCAAGGAACTGCGCAACCGCGCCCGCGACGTACTGCTGACGCAGGCGATCGCCAGCGAGGAGACACTGGACCAGTCGATGCCGGCGGATGACCTGCTGCTGCTTGAGGGCATGAGCCCCGACCTGGCGCTGGCGCTGGCGCGCCGTGGTGTACGAACGCGCGAGGACCTGGCGGATCAGTCGGTGGACGAGCTCGCCGACATCGACGGCCTGGCCGCCGAGCAGGCGGCGAAGCTCATCATGACGGCGCGTGCGCCGTGGTTCGAGGGTTGAGTATGGCCGAAGTCACCGTTTCCCAGTTCGCCGAGGTACTCAAGGTCCCGGTCGACCGGCTGCTGGTGCAGCTTGACCAGGCCGGCATCAAGGTCGAAGGTCCCGACGCGCGCATCAGCGACGACGCCAAGCTGGAACTGCTGACGCACCTGCGCCGCAGCCACGGCGGCAGCGAAGTGAACGACGAGGCCGCGCCGCGCAAGATCACGCTCAAGCGCAAGACCCAGAGCGAGCTGAAGCTGGCGAGCAACCAGGGCCGCGCGCGCACCGTCAACGTGGAGGTGCGGCAGAAGCGCACCTACGTGCAGCGTTCGGTGCTGCAGGAGCAGGCGCGCGCCCAGCAGGACGAGATCGACGGCCGCAAGCGCGAGATCGAGGAGGCGCAGCGCGCCGAAAGCGAACGTGCTGAGGCCGAGCGCCGCGAGCGCGAGCGGCTGGAGGCGGAGAACCGCCGTCGCATCGAGGAAGAGGAAGCCCGCCGTCGTGCCCAGGAAGACGCCCGTCGCGCTGCGGAACAACGCGGACGGGAGGACGAGGCGCGCCGGGTGCGCGAGCGCGAGGAACAGGAGCGCGCTGCCCGTGAGCGTCCGGCGGCGGCGCCCGCCGCGCCTGCCGCACGCGAGCGGCCGTCCCCGGCCGGCGCAGCCGCGGCGCACGACAAGGATCGCGGCACCCGTTACGGGCGACAGGAGCTGCACGTCGCCGGCGACGTCAGTTCACGCTACAAGAAAAAGAAGCGCTTCAAGGCGCGCACGGTTGCCACCACCCCCGACGGCCGCCACGGGTTCGAGATGCCCACGGCGCCGGTGGTGCACGAGGTCGGCATCGGCGAGACCGTCACGGTGGCGGAGCTGGCGCAGAAGATGGCGGTCAAGGCCACCGAGGTCATCAAGGTGCTCATGAACATGGGTGTGATGGCCACCATCAACCAGCCGCTGGACCAGGACACCGCGGTGCTGGTGGTGGAGGAGATGGGCCATACCCCCAAGGTCCTCAAGGAAAACCAGATCGAGGAAGATCTGCAGGGCAGTCATGCAGAGGCGGACGTCGAGCCGCGCCCGCCCGTGGTCACGGTCATGGGTCACGTCGACCACGGCAAGACCTCACTGCTCGACTACATCCGCCGCTCCAAGGTGGCGGCGGGCGAGGCGGGCGGCATCACCCAGCATATCGGCGCCTACCACGTGGAGACGCCGAAGGGGGCGATCACCTTCCTGGATACTCCCGGCCACGCGGCCTTCACCGCCATGCGCGCCCGCGGCGCCCGCGCCACTGACGTGGTGGTGCTGGTGGTCGCCGCCGACGACGGCGTGATGCCGCAAACCATCGAGGCGATCGACCACGCGCGCGCCGCCGGCGTGCCGATCGTGGTCGCGGTCAACAAGATCGACAAGAGCGACGCGGACCTGGATCGCGTGCGCACCGAGCTGTCCAAGCACGAGGTGATCTCCGAGGAGTGGGGCGGACAGAACATGTTCGTCAGCGTCTCCGCCCGCACCGGCCAGGGCATAGACCAGCTGCTGGAGGCGATCCTGCTGCAGGCCGAGGTGCTGGAACTGCGCGCGCCGCGCAGCGGCCTGGCTTCCGGCGTGGTGATCGAGTCCAGCATCGAGAAGGGCCGCGGCGCCGTCGCCACCGTGCTGGTGAAGCGCGGCACGCTGCACATGGGCGATCCGATCATCGCCGGTTCGGAGTTTGGCCGCGTACGTGCGATGTTCGACGAAAACGGCAAGGCGGTGCAGGAAGCCCTGCCCTCGATGCCGGTGGTGGTGCTGGGACTGTCGGGCGCGCCCAATGCGGGCGATGAGCTGCTGGCGGTGGAGAGCGAACGCAAGGCGCGTGAGGTCGCCCTGTATCGCCAGGGCAAGTTCCGCGACGTCAAGCTGGCACGCCAGGCCACCCGTGCCGAGGACGTGTTCTCGACCATGGGAGAGGCCAAGGCCGGCGTGGTGTCGGTGCTGATCAAGGCCGACGTGCAGGGCAGCGCCGAGGCGCTGCGCGAAGCGCTCGGCAAGCTCTCGACCAGCGAGGTGCAGGTGAAGGTGCTGGCCAGCGGGCTGGGCGGCATCACCGCCTCCGACGTGCAGCTCGCCGCGGCCTCGCGGGCGCTGATCATCGGCTTCAACGTGCGCGCGGACGCTGCCGCGCGCGACGCGGTCAAGGAGACCGGCGTCGAGGTGCGCTACTACAGCATCATCTACGAGGCCATCGACGACGTGAAGCAGATGATGTCCGGCATGCTGCAGCCGGAGATCAAGGAACAGATCGTCGGGATTGCCCAGGTGCGCGAGGTGTTCCGCTCCAGCAAGTTCGGCGTCGTGGCCGGCTGCCTGGTTACCGAGGGCTTCGTGCGGCGCAATAACCCGATCCGGGTGCTGCGCGACAACGTGGTGATCTTCGAGGGTGCGCTGGAATCGCTCAAGCGCTTCAAGGACGACGCCGGCGAGGTGCGTGCCGGCACCGAGTGCGGCATCGGGGTGAAGAATTACCAGGACGTGCGCGTCGGCGACCAGATCGAGTGCTTCGCGCGCGTGGAAGTGGCGCGCACCCTGCAGTAGGGTGAGTGCATGACCTCGGCCCGCGGCCAGCGCATCGAGTCTGAAATCCAGCGGGTGCTGGCCGGGCTGATCGCGCGCGAGGTGAAGGATCCGCGTGTCGGCAACGTCACCGTCACGCGGGTCAGCGCTGCCGCCGACATGGGCAGCGTGCGCGTGTACTTCCGTCCTTTCCCGGGCAGCACGCACCCGCCCGCGCAGGTGCAGGCCGCGCTGACCCGCGCGGGCGGTTTCCTGCGCGGTGAAGTCGGCCGCCGCCTGTCGCTGCGGCACTCCCCGCGGCTTGAGTTTGAATTCGACGACAGCGAGGACAAGGCGGCGCGCCTGGAGGCGCTGATCGACCGCGCGGTGGCCGGCGACCGCGCTGCCGCGCGTGCGGCAGGCAGCGGCAGCGAGAGTGATGCCGCGGGGCTGCCGGCTGGAACTGCTGCCGGCGACCCACAATCCCGCTCGCGCTGAAGCAGGCCGGATATGTCCAGCGGCATCCTGCTGCTCGACAAGCCGCTGGGGCTGTCGTCGAACACGGCATTGCAGTGCGTGCGCCGGCTGTTCGACCGCGAAAAGGCCGGCCACGTCGGTAGCCTGGACCCGCTGGCGAGCGGGATGTTGCCCATCTGCCTGGGGGAGGCGACCAAGATCGCCGGCGAGATCCTGGCGCTGCGCAAGTGCTATCGCTTCACCATCGTGCTCGGGGCGCGCACCGCGACCGGCGACGCTGAAGGTGAGGTGGTCGAGACGGCGCCGGTGCCCGCGCTCGAGGGTGGCGTGATCGACGCGGTGTTGTCAGCGCTGCACGGCACGCAGCAGCAAACCCCACCCATGTACTCCGCCATCAAGCAGAAGGGCCAGCCGCTGTACCGCCTGGCGCGCGCCGGCCTGACCGTGGAGCGGGCGGCGCGCACCATCGAGCTGTTCGGGCTGTGGCTGCTGCAGCGGCACGATGCAGCGCTCGACCTCAAGGTTCTGTGTTCAAAGGGCACCTACGTGCGGGTGCTGGCCGAAGACATCGCGCGCGCGCTGGGCACGGTGGGGCATGTCGGCGCGCTGCGGCGTCTGTACGTGGAGCCGTTTGAAGCCTTTCCGATGCAGACACTGGAGCAGCTCGAGGCAGCCCGCCATGCCGAACAGGCGATCAAGCCGATCGAGCTGATCCCGATGGATCGGGCTGTTCTCCACTTGCCCGCGGTCGACCTCACGGCTGTGGACGCTCAGCGCATCAGGCACGGCCAGGCGGCTGGGGTTCGCCACGGCATGGCAGGGCGCGTACGCCTGTACGGCCCGGGCGCCGAGTTCCTCGGGATCGGTGCTGTGGACGCTGCGGGGGAAGTGCGGCCAAAGCGGTTGCTGACGGTATCGCCGGGAACCCGTCAGTAATTCTGGCCGGGGGAGGTACAGGTGCTCTGCCCGGGAGTGTGTAACGATATACACACACCTCCTGCGGATACACGTGAACGCCCCGGACGGGGCGGGCGCTCGGCAGGATTCAGCGCTCCCCTCGCCGCTGTCAGCAGGCCCTAATGAGCGGTAATGGACGGATCGAGCATCTGCAACCCGCGCGCGAGGTCAATCTGTCCTGTTCGCTGCAAGTCGTCCTGGCTGTAGGTGCGGCCTGGGCTGGCGCAAGGCGCCCTGGAGCTCGCCGGCAGATGACTGCCCGTATCCTGGATGCACCCGGCTGGCTGGGCGGTGCTGGCTGTTTTCGCGGCCACTGCCGCGTGTTTTACGGCCGCGGGCTTTACGGCTGCGGTGGCGCAAGCTGCCAGGACCAGGGTCGCGGCGCATGCCGCAAATGCGACTGTCCGGATCACGATTCACCTCCAGGCCTTGGGCCCCCAAACGGAATGTACAACGCGCGACGACAGTCCTCGTGGACAGCGCCGGTCACTTTATTCTAATGTGCGGCCCCGCTTTGGCGGACACCCAATCAAGGAGAGTCGATGATGAAGAAGCTGCTGGCAGTGCTGGCCGCGAGTGCGGTCCTGAGCCCCCTCGCAATGGCCCAGGTCGGAACGACCGTCAAGGAGGCCGCCAAGGCCACCTCCGAGAAGGCCCAGGAAGTGGGAGACAACATGAAGGCTGCCACCGAGTCTGGCACCGACAAGGCGATGACCAAGGCGAAGGCTAAAGTCCATCACGCCAAGGCGCATCACCACGGGCACAAGGCCAAACAGGCCGCGGAAGAAGCTGCGAAGTAAGCACCCCTGCGGAGCCGGAGATCGCCGCTTGGGCGCTCTCCGGCTCCCGCCTTGCCACAGTCCGGCTGGGCCTTGAGCCCTTGGGACCTTGTAGACGGGCGACGCGCCCGGGTAGAATGCGCGGCTTGCCAAAAAGGTTTTAAGACTCAATCAGTCAGGACAATCGCGCAATGACGCTTACCAGCGAGAAAAAGGGCGGGATCCTCGCGCAGTTCCGCCGCGGGCCGACCGATACCGGTTCCCCGGAAGTTCAGATAGCGCTCCTCTCGGAACGGATCAACGACCTCGGCGGGCATTTTACTGCCCACAAGCGCGACCATTCTTCGCGCCGTGGCCTGGTCAAGCTGGTGAACCAGCGCCGTAAGCTTCTCGACTACCTTAAGTCGACGCAACCCCAGAAGTACCAGGAAGTCGTCGAGCGCCTGGGCCTTCGCCGCTGAAGTAAGGGCCGCCCGCGCACCGCCGGCGGCCCTTCGCGTTTTTGCCCCTCGTTTACCCGACTGACCGTGACCCATCTACTTTGAGGATCGACCCTTGAGCGTCTTCAGCAAGTCTTTTCCGTTCGGAGCCCACACCGTCACCATCGAAACCGGCGAGCTGGCCCGCCAGGCAGCCGGCGCCGTGCGTGTCTCCATGGGCGAGACAGTGGTGCTGGTCACCGCGGCCGCCAAGACCTCGCCGACCCCGGGTCGCGATTTCTTCCCGCTGACCGTCAACTACGTGGAAAAAACCTACGCGGCCGGACGCATTCCCGGCGGCTTTTTCAGGCGCGAGGGCCGGCCGACGGAGAAGGAGACCCTGACGTCGCGCCTGATCGACCGCCCGATCCGCCCGCTGTTCCCGGACGGTTTCTACAACGACGTGCAGGTCGTGGCCACGGTGCTGTCGCTCGATCCGGAGATCGACGCCGACATCCCCTCGCTGCTGGGCGCCTCGGCGGCCCTGGCCCTGTCCGGACTTCCTTTCAACGGCCCGGTCGGTGCTGCGCGCGTCGGCTATCGCGACGGCGCGTATGTGCTCAATCCCACCGCGAAGGACCTGACGCAGTCGCAACTGCACCTGGTGGTGGCCGGCACGGAGCACGCGGTGCTGATGGTCGAGTCCGAAGCCAAGGGACTTTCCGAAGAGGTGATGCTCGGTGCGGTGGTCTTCGGTCATCAGCAGATGCAGGTTGCCATCAAGGCCATCAAGGAACTGACGGCGCAGGCGGGCAAGCCGCGCTGGAACTGGCAGGCGCCGGCGGCGAACGCCGAGCTTGCCGCGGCGGTGGCGCAGCAGGCCGAGAAAGCGCTGTCGCTGGCCTACACCGTCACCGAGAAGCAACAGCGCGTTGCGCACCTGGCGGAGATCAAGACCAAGGCGGTGGCGGCCCTGGCCGGCGGCGAGCAGCCGAAGTTCAGCAAGGAGGCCGTGGACGAGGAGATCTTCAAGCTCGAGAGCCGCATCGTGCGCCAGCGCATCCTGAACGGCGAGCCGCGCATCGACGGACGCGACACCCGCACCGTGCGTCCGATCACGGTCAAGGTGGGAACGCTGCCGCGCACGCACGGTTCGGCGTTGTTCACCCGCGGCGAGACGCAGGCACTGGTCGCGACCACGCTCGGCACGACCCGCGACGCCCAGATCATCGACGCGCTGGAGGGCGAGCGCCGCGAGCCATTCATGCTGCATTACAACTTCCCGCCGTTCTCGGTGGGCGAGACCGGCATGATGGGTTCGCCGAAGCGCCGCGAGATCGGCCACGGCAACCTGGCGCGCCGCGGTGTCGCTGCCGTGATGCCGGACATGGCCACCTTCCCCTACGTCATTCGCGTGGTGTCGGAGATCCTGGAGTCCAACGGCTCCTCGTCGATGGCCAGTGTTTGCGGGACCTCGCTGTCGCTCATGGACGCCGGCGTGCCGATCAAGGCGCCGGTGGCCGGCGTGGCGATGGGGCTGGTGCTCGAGGGCAGCCGCTACCAGGTGCTCACCGACATCCTCGGTGACGAGGATCACCTCGGCGACATGGATTTCAAGGTCGCCGGCACCAAGGACGGCGTCACCGCGCTGCAGATGGATATCAAGGTCGAGGGCGTGACGCCGGAGATCATGAAGGTCGCGCTGGAACAGGCGCGTGCAGGTCGCCTCCACATCCTCGCGGAGATGAACCGCGTCATCAGCGCTCCGCGCGAGAAGATGTCGGAGTGGGCCCCGTCGATCATCACGCTGAAGATCGATCCGGAGAAGATTCGTGACGTCATCGGCAAGGGCGGCGCGGTCATCCGTCAGATCACCGAGGAGACCGGCACCACCATCGACATCGAGAACGACGGCACGGTGAAGATCGCCTCCGTCAGCGGCGCGGCCGGCCGCGAAGCGCAGCGGCGCATCGAACTGATCACTGCCGACGTCGAGGTCGGCCGGATCTATGAGGGCAAGGTCGCCCGCCTGATGGACTTTGGCGCCTTCGTCACGATCCTGCCGGGACGCGACGGCCTGGTGCATATCTCGCAGATTTCCAACGAGCGCGTGGAACGGGTGAGCGACAAGCTCAAGGAAGGCGACGTCATCCGCGTGAAGGTGCTGGAAGTGGATCGCCAGGGGCGCGTGCGCCTCTCGATGCGTGATCTGGAAAGCCAGTAAGAGGGTTGCCGGGCCTCATGCCCCCGGTTCGTTTTGCGAACCGGGGTGAGTCCGGCGCGCAGCGCCTGGGAAGTGCCGGATACTCTGTTCCAGGTGCAGCGCGATCGACGCGTGCATCGTGCCGCTCTGTGAGCGGATCACCTCGGAGAGAAATTCACGGCTCATCAGCGGGTCGTCGCCATGTTCCTGCTCGGCGATCACCTGCAGCAGGATGGCGCGGGTGATGTCGGCCTGTGAACGCTTGTCGATGACGGTGAAATCGACCTGCTCCAGGACCAGCCGGCGGATGTCGGTGAGCGTGATGTAACGGCTCTCGGTGGTGTCGTACAGCCGCCGGTTGGGATATTTCTTGATAGTGCGTAGCTCGTTCATCGCACCCCCCTGTTCGTGTTCGCTGTTCGCCCCCTCCCTGGCGTCAGTTATGTTCGACACACTCTATTACAACTCGTGAGCGGGTGTGAATACCAGCGGCGCCGGCAGCTCCGCGATCCCGGCCAGGCGTGCGGGAGCCCAGTGATCCCGCGCCCAGTCCAGAATCTGCGCCACCGGGGCGTGCCGCAGCTCGCCCGGAGGCTGCTGGCGCAGCAGAACCAGCGCCGCGTGCAGTTCCACTGAAGCACGGGCGGGGTCGATGGCAAGCGAGCGCCGCGATTTTGCCAGCTTGCGGCCGCCGGGTTCAGTGAGCAGCGGCAAGTGGGCATAACCCGGCCGGGGCAGGCCCAGCGCCCGCTGCACGGCGATCTGCCAGGGCGTGCTGGCAAGCAGGTCGGCCCCACGCACCACGTCATTCACCGATTGCAGAGCGTCGTCTACGACCACGGCGAGCTGGTAGGCGGCGATACCGTCGCGGCGCTGTACGATGAAATCCCCCAGTGCCTGCGGGGCGTGGCGCTGAAGTCCCTGCAGCCGGTCCTCGAAGGTCAGGGGTTGCGGGGCGAGGCGGAAGCGCATGGCGGCCGGCCCGGGCCGCGGGCTGCCGTCGCGGCACGTGCCGGGATAGGCGCCCGAGGCCCCCGGGGCCACCTGCTGCTCACGCCGTGAGCAGGTGCAGCGGTAGGTCAGGCCCTGGCCTTGCAGTTGCCGCAGCGCATCCAGGTAGTGACCGGTGCGGCGGCTCTGGTAAACGACTTCGCCATCCCAGTGCAGGCCGAAGCCGGTGAGCGTACGCAGGATGCGATCGGCGCAGCCGGGGCGTACGCGCGCGAGGTCCAGGTCCTCCATGCGCACCAGCCAGCGCCCGCCGCGACTGCGGGCTTCCAGGTAGCTGCCGAGTGCCGCTGTCAGTGAACCCAGGTGCAGCAGGCCGGTCGGTGAGGGCGCAAAGCGCCCGACATAGGGCACCGGGCTGCCACCGGCTGCGGGGGCCTCAGCGATAGCGGTCGTCGCGCTCGCCGTACTGCCGTTCGCGCCGTTCGCGCCGCTCCTGGGCTTCCAGGCTCAGGGTGGCCACGGGCCGGGCCTCCAGGCGCTTGATCCCGATTTCCTCGCCGGTCTCCAGGCAATAGCCGTAGGAACCATCCTCGATGCGCTTGAGTGCTTCGTCGATCTTGCGGATCAGCTTGCGCTCGCGGTCGCGCGTGCGCAGTTCCAGGCTGAATTCCTCTTCCTGGGTGGCGCGGTCGTTGGGGTCGGGAAAGTTGGCCGCCTCGTCCTTCATGTGCGACACGGTGCGATCGACCTCCACCATCAGGTCGCGCTTCCAGCTGTTGAGAATGGTGCGGAAGTGATCGAGCTGTTCCTTGCTCATGTACAGCTCACCGCGCTTGACGATGTACGGCTGTACGTTGCGCGGCCCGGCAAGCAGGCTCCCCGGCTCCAGCGTATCGGCCTCGTCGCCTTCGCTCAACGGTGCAGCGGAGCGCACTGCGGCGGGCGGTGGGGCCACGACGATCGCCGCGCTCGCGGGTACCGGGCGCGGATTGCGCCGCAGGGTCGCAGAGCCTGCCTCGGCGGCGGCCACGCTCTTGCGGGGAGCCGCGGCGCTGCGCGCCGGGGCGGCCGGTGCCGGCCGGCTGCGGCTCTCGGTCTTGCGGACCGCAGCCTTCCTGGCCGCGGGCCGGCTCGGCGCTTTCCTGGCCTTGGCAGGCTTGGGCGCGGGTTTCTTGGCCGGCATCAGTTGCTCCTCAAAATACGGCTATGCCCGTTGAAGAACGCGCGATTATACCGGCGGACTCCGCGCTGTACACAGTTTGCGGCGGTGACCGCCCAGCGCCCCTGAAACGCACCAGCGACCCTAAGGCAGGGTTATGGGCGGCGCCGGCTGCCACTGCGGTTGTCGGTGCTCCGCGACAACGGTGGTGCCGATGCCGCCGCGCACATTGAAGCGCGCCGTCAGCCGCAGGAAGCGCGCTTGCAACGTGTCGTAGAGATGGCGCGCGATCTCGTTGGTGACAGCCTCATGGAACGCGCCGCGGTCGCGGAACGACCAGATGTAGAGTTTCAACGACTTGAGTTCCACGCAGCGCTGATCCGGGACATAGTCGAGCTCCAGCGTCGCGAAGTCCGGCTGTCCGGTCATGGGGCACAGGCAGGTGAATTCCGGGATCTGCATATGGATCGTGTAGTCACGATCCACCGCCGGGTTGGCGAAGGTTTCGATGCGCGTGGCGGGCGTGCTGGGCATAATTCCTCTACACTACACCATCCACACGGCTGGTGAATCCGTGAGAACCAGATGCGGTTGACCAAGATCAAGCTCGCCGGCTTCAAGTCCTTCGTCGACCCGACCCAAGTCAACTTTCCCAGCAATCTAACCGGAGTCGTCGGCCCCAACGGCTGCGGCAAGTCCAACGTCATCGACGCGGTGCGCTGGGTGATGGGCGAGCTGTCAGCCAAGCACCTGCGCGGCGACAACATGGCCGACGTGGTGTTCAACGGTTCGTCCGCGCGCAAGCCGGTGGGCAGCGCCTCGGTGGAGCTGGTGTTCGACAACAGCGACGGCAAGATCGGCGGCGCCTACGCCAGCTACAACGAGATCGCGCTGCGGCGCCAGGTATCGCGCGACGGCGCCTCGGGCTATTTCATCAACGGCGTGCGCTGCCGCCGCAAGGACATCACCAACCTGTTCCTCGGCACCGGCCTGGGTTCGCGCAGTTACGCCATCATCGAGCAAGGCATGATCTCGCGGGTCATCGAGGCGAAGAGCGAGGACATGCGCGCCTTCATCGAGGAGGCCGCTGGCATCTCCCGCTACAAGGAGCGGCGCAAGGAGACCGAGGCGCGCGTGGCCGAGACGCGCGAGAACCTGGAGCGCCTGCAGGACGTGCGTGACGAGGTGGAGAAGCAGATCCGCCACCTGCAGCGCCAGGCGGCCACCGCGCGGCGCTACCAGGCGCTCAAGGAAGAGGAGCACCGCCTGGGCGCGCAGTTGCTGGCCCTGAGGCTGCGCGAGCTGGACAGCGGTGCGGAGGTCCATGACGCCGCCGTGCGTGAACGCGAGCTGGCCATGCAGGCGGCACTGGCTGGCCAGCGCAGCGCCGAGGCAGCCATCGAGCGCCAGCGCGGCGTGCATGCGCTCGGCAGCGAGAATCTGTCGGCGGTGCAGGGGCGTCACTACGAAGTGGGCGCGGAGATATCGCGCCTGCAGCAGCAGATCGAACACACCCGCGCACTGCGTGAGCGGCAGCGCAGCGATCTGGCCAACACCATGACCACGCTGACGGAGGTCGGCACGCTGCTGCAGCGTGACGAGCGCGAACTGGCCGCGGTGCGCGCGGAGCTGGCCGGGCTCGCGCCGCAGCTCGAGCAGGCGCAGCACGCCGAGCACTCCGCCGCGCAGCGCCTGGCGGAATGCGAGCAGGCGCTGCAGGACTGGCAGCAGCGCTGGGAGGCGCATGGCCGCGAGGCGGGTGCCACGGACCAGACCGTCCAGGTGGAACAGGCGCGGATCGAGGGTCTGCAGGAGCAGCTGCGCCAACTGGGCGCGCGGGCCGAAAGGCTCACCCAGGAACAGCAGAGCCTGGGCATCCAGGATGCGGACGGACAATTGCGGCAGCTCGGCGCGGACGAGGCGACGGCTTGCGGCGCCCGTGAGCAGCAGGCGCTGGCGCTGCAGCGCAGCCAGGCGCAGGTACAGGAGGCGCGCGGCGAACAGCACGCCGCCGAGGAGGCGCTGGAGCGGGCCCGCGCGGCGCGCGAGGCGGCGCGCGCGGAGCTGACATCACTGGAGGCCCTGCAGACGGCGGCGCTGTCGGACCATGCCGGGCAGGCCGGAGAATGGCTGCGCGGCGCGGGACTGCATTCGCGGCCGCGCCTGGCAGCCGCGCTGGAGGTCAGCGACGGCTGGGAGCGCGCGGTCGAGACGGCTCTCGGGGACTACCTGGAGGCCGTATGCGTGGCGGGCCTGGAAGAGGCATCCGCCGCGCTGCCCGGACTGACTGCCGGACGCGTGACCCTGCTGGAGGGCGATACGCTGGCCGCCAACACGGGCCGTGGCCTCGCGGCCCATGTCAGCGGGCCGGCCGCCGCGATCAGCCGCCTGGCTGGCGTGCTCACTGCCGAATCCCTGCAGCAGGCGCTGCAGGCACGTAACACGTTGGGCGAGGGCGAGTCGCTGATCACCCGTGACGGTGAGTGGGTGGGCCGCGGCTGGCTGCGCGTCAGCCGCGGCGCGGATCCGCGTGCCGGCAGTATCGAGCGTGAACACCGGCTGAAGGCGCTGCGTGGCGCCGCCGAAGGCGCGCAGGCCCATGCGGCGCGGGCCGAGTCAGACCTGACGCGCGCGCGCGAACGGCTGGTGCGCGCCGAGGCCGAGCGCGACGCCGCACAGGCGGCGCTGCAGTCGGCGCACGCCGAGCATGCCGCCAGGGCGGGCGCGTTGCAGGCCGGGCGGGCCCGTGCCCAGGAAAGCGAGCGGCGCGTGCAGCAGTTGCGCGACGATGCCGCCGAAGTGACGCGTACCCAGATGGCGGCGCAGGAGTCACTGGCGCGCGCCGCCGCGCAGATCAGCTCGGCGCAGGGTCAGCTCGAGAAGCTGGCGGTGCGCTACGAATCCCTGGGCGGCGAGCGTGAACAGCGCCGCGAGGCGCTGACCGGGGCGCGCGCTGGCGCGCAGCAGGCGCAGCTGGCGGCGCGCGACCTGCATGTGCGGGTGGAATCGCGCCGCACCAGTGAGACCTCGGTGGCGGTACGCGCCGCGCGGCTGCAGGAGCAGCGTGAGCAGCTTGCGCGCCGGCAAGCGGAGCTGGAAGTTGAGCTGGCAGGGGGGGATGAACCGATCCTGCGCGCGCAGACGGCCCTGGAGGGCTCATTGGGCCGGCGGCTGGCGCTGGAAGCGGAACTGGCCGCGGCACGCGCGGCGCTCGAGGAAGCCGACGCCGCACTGCGCGCACTGGACGAGCAGCGCCTGGGTGCGGAACAGCAGGTGAACGGCGCACGCGACGCCATGGAGCAGGCGCGGCTGGCTGCGCAGGAAACCCACGTGCGCCGCGCAGCGCTGGCGGAGCAGTTCGCAGCCACTGGCTGCGACCTGCCACAGGTGCTCGAAGGGCTCGCGGCGGAGGCGAGCGTGCCCCAGTGGGAGGAGAACCTGGCCGGCGCGCGTGCCGATATCGAGAAGCTCGGCTCGGTGAACCTGGCGGCGATCGACGAACTGCAGGAGCACAGCAAGCGCAAGGAGTATCTCGACAGCCAGTTTGCTGACCTGAATGCCGCACTCACCACCCTCGATGAGGCCATGAACCGCATCGACAAGGAAACCCGCACGCGCTTCGAGGACACCTTCGAGCGCATCAATGTCGGGCTGCGCGAGAAGTTCCCGCGCCTGTTCGGTGGCGGCCACGCCTACCTGGAACTGGTGGGGGAGGATCGCCTGACCGCCGGCGTGGCGGTGATGGCGCGCCCGCCGGGCAAGAAAAACAGCACCATTCACCTGCTGTCGGGCGGTGAGAAGGCCCTGACGGCCGTGGCGCTGGTGTTCTCCATCTTCGACCTCAACCCGGCGCCGTTCTGCCTGCTGGACGAGGTCGACGCGCCCCTCGACGAGCACAACGTCGGGCGCTTCTGCGATATCGTGCGCGAGATGTCGCAGCGCGTGCAGTTTCTGTTCATCACCCACAACAAGACCACCATGGAGCTCGCCTCGCAGCTGATCGGGGTCACCATGAACGAGCCGGGTGTCTCGCGCCTGGTCACCGTGGACGTCGACGCCGCGGTGCGCCTGGCGGCAGTGTAGGCATGCCGGCCATGAGTCTGCGCTGGGCCCTGCTGCTGCTTAGCGTGCTGATCCTTGCCGGGCTGACCTGGTGGGAAATGCGCCGCCGCGCAGCCGGCGGCGGCAGCGTGCTGGCGCGGGAAGCGGCGCGATCACCGCGCGAGCCGCAACCCCACGAGGACATGGAGCCGGCACCGGAGTTCGCACACCTGCCTGCCATCCGGGCGCGCGAGCCGCTGGTCACCCGCGAGCTGCCGGTGTTGGAGATCGGGTCTGCCAACGAGCGGGTCCCGGTGCTCGAGCCGTCGGTGCAGTCGACGCAATGGTACGAGCCGGAGATACCCCGCGCGACGGCTGCGCAAGACCAGGAGCACGCCACCGCGGGCGTTGCGGACGTGAGCGCACCGACGGTGGTGGCAGTGCCGGGGCTGGCGCCAGCGCCGGCGCCGGCGCCAGCGCTCAGCGACAGCGAAGTGGATACCACGCCGGCCCTGCCGGCCGACGCACTCGAGCCGCGGGTCGAGTGGCCTGCTGAGGACCGGCGGCGCATCGTTGCCGTGCGCCTGCTGGCACCCCCCCACGAACGCTTCGCCGGCCGCCCGCTGCGCCAGGCGCTGGCCGCGGAGGGCTTCGTGCTCGGCCGCTTCGACATCTTCCACAAGCCCGATGAGGAGCGGCGCGCGGTGCTCAGCGCCGCCAGCCTGAATCGCCCGGGAACTTTTGACCTGCAGACGATGGACTCGCTGCACTTTGGCGGGCTGTCCCTGTTCGCGGTGCTGCCCGGACCGAAGCCGCTGCCGCAGGCCTTCGAGGAACTGGTAGACACTGCCCGCAATCTCAGTCAGCGCCTGAACGGCGTGCTGCAGGATGAACTGGGCAGCCCGCTGACGGCGGCACGCGTGGCGCTGCTGCGGGAGCGACTGGGCGCCGGGACCGCCCCATGACCGGGCCGGCGGCCCGCGCCGCCTGGCTGCGCGAGCAGCTGGCGCTGCACGACTACCGCTACTACGTGCTGGATGATCCGCAGGTACCGGACGCGGAATACGACCGGCTGATGCGCGAACTGCGCCAGCTGGAAGCCGCCGACCCGCAACTCGTCACGGCCGACTCGCCAACGCAGAGGGTCGCCGGCAGCCCGGGCGCGGCCTTCAGGGCAGTCGCACACACGGTCCCGATGCTGTCGCTGGACAACGTCTTCAACGAGGAAGAGCTGCGCGCCTTCGACCGGCGCGCGCACGAGCGGCTGGGAGAGGACGCCCCGCTCACTTACGTGGCGGAACCGAAGCTCGATGGGCTGGCGGTGGCCGTGACCTGGCGCGACGGGTTGCTGGAGCGCGCCGCAACGCGCGGTGACGGCAGCACCGGCGAGGACGTGACCGCCAACGTGCGCACCATCCGTTCGCTGCCTCAACGCCTGCGCGCGCCGGCGCCGGCGCTGCTGGAGGCGCGCGGCGAGGTGTTCATGCCGCTCGCGGGTTTCGAGCGCATGAACCGCGAGGCGCGCGAGCGTGGCGAGAAGGTGTTCGTCAATCCGCGCAATGCCGCCGCCGGCAGCCTGCGGCAGCTGGATGCGCGCATCAGTGCCGCGCGGCCGCTGGCGGCGCTGTTCTACGGGCTGGGCCGGATCGAGGGGCTGGCGGCGCCGGACAGCCAGCAGGGGTTGCTGGCCCTGTTGCGCTCAGTGGGACTGCCAGTATCGAAGGAGGCGCGCGCAGTGCAGGGCGTGGAGGGCTGCCTCGAGTACTACCGGGATCTCGGCGCACGGCGCAGCGCACTGCCGTACCAGATCGACGGTGTCGTCTACAAGATCGACCGCCGCAGCGAGCAGGAGCGCCTGGGCTTCCTGTCACGCGCGCCGCGCTGGGCCGTGGCGCACAAGTTCCCGGCCGACGAGGCGCTGAGCGTCGTGCGTGAGGTGGAGTTCCAGGTCGGGCGCACCGGTACGCTGACACCGGTGGCGCGGCTGGAACCGGTGTTCGTCGGTGGCGTGACCGTCAGCAACGTCACGCTGCACAACATCGACGAGGTGCACCGCAAGGACGTGCGCAGCGGCGACACGGTAATCGTGCGGCGTGCGGGAGACGTGATTCCCGAGATCGTCGCGGTGGTCATCGAACGCCGCCCGCCCGGCGCGGCCCCCGTCACCCTGCCACAGTGCTGCCCCGTGTGCGGCTCTGTCGTGCTGCGGGTCGAGGGCGAGGCGGCAGCCCGTTGCACCGGTGGCTTCACCTGCCGCGCCCAGCGCCAGGAGGCGCTGCTGCACTTCGCCAGCCGGCGGGCGCTCGACATCGAGGGGCTGGGAGACAAGGTGGTGGAGCAACTGGTGGAGCGCAATGAAGTTGCATCCCCGGCCGACCTGTACCGCCTCAGTGCCGCGCAGCTGGCGGCCCTGCCGCGCATGGGGGAGAAGTCCGCCGCCAACCTGCTGGCGGCGCTGGAGCGCAGCAAGCACACGACCCTGCCACGCCTGCTGTTCGGGCTCGGCATCCGCGATGTCGGCGAGGTGACGGCGCTGGCCCTGGCGCGCCACTTCGGTTCCCTGGAAGCCCTGATGGCCGCGGACGAGGACAGCATCCAGCGGGTGCCCGATGTCGGCCCGGTTGTGGCAGCGCATGTCGCGGCCTTCTTTGCGTCCGCCGCGCATAGGACTGGAATCAGGGCTTTGCAGGAGGCGGGCGTGACCTGGCCGGACATGGTCCCGCAGGCGGCCGCGGACGGCGTCCTCGCGGGGCGCACGTTCGTCATCACCGGAACCCTGACCGGCATGACACGCGAGCAGGCCCAGCAGGCGCTGGTGGCGCGTGGAGCCCGGGTCAGCAATAGCGTGTCGAAGAAGACCAGCTATGTGGTTGCCGGGAGCGACGCCGGCTTGAAGCTGGCGAAGGCGCAGGAACTGGGGATCCCGGTACTGGACGAGCAGGGGCTGCGCGACCTGTTGCGATAGTCCTCGACGCGGCGTGCGTGAGTTTTCGCGGGCCGGCCTGGCGCTATCAACTTGCCGGCACGATCAATCTGCCCACGGCCCCGCCATGGGTGTCTGCGCTGGCAGCGTGTAATCCATTACACACACTCGGCTGGATAACATCCTCATCGCGCGGCGCATCAACCGCGGCCGATGCATCAACCGCGCCGCGGGCCGCACACCCACGTGCGGCCCGGCCGCACGTGGGTGTTGACCTGACTTCAGCCCTGCGGCGGGCTGGACGGCTTCGCGCCACCCGCCGGCGCGGCCGGTGCCGGCGCGGCGGAATCGCCCGCTGCCCCCGCGGGCGCTGCGGCGCCGGCCGGTGCGGCAGCGCCGGGGGCGGGGGTCCTGTCCATCATCTTCTCCACCTTCGCCGTGCGCATCAGCTCGTCGGTGTAGGCCTTGAACTTCTTCGCCCGCACCACCTGGGTGAGGCGGTCCTTGACCTTGTCGAAGGGCGGCGGTGTCAGATCACGGGTTTCCAGAAGCTGGATGACATGCCAGCCGTACTGCGTCTGCACCGGCCGGTGCGTGTACTCGCCGACCTTGAGGACCGTCACGGCGCCGGAAAACTCCGGCACCATGCGTTCCGGGGTAAACCAGCCCAGGTCGCCACCGTTGGTCTTGGAGGAATCGATGGATTCCTTCTTTGCGATCTCGTCGAACTTCTCACCCTTGTCCAGCCGCTCGATGATCTTGCGCGCGAAGGGCTCGGTGGCTACCAGGATGTGGCGTGCGTGATATTCGGTCTTGGGCATCGCCGCGAGCTGCGTCTGGTACTCGGCCCGCAGATCCTCGTCGGTCGGCGCGCGATCCTTCATGTAGCGCTCTTCCTCGGCCTGCTCCAGCACGTTCAGGCGCGACAGCTCCAGCAGCCAGGCGGTGTTGCTGTCCTTGTCGACGCCGTCTTTCGCCGCCTGCGCTGCCACCAGGCGGGCGCGGATCAGGTTGTCCAGTGCCATGTCGCGCTGGCGCGGGTTCAGGTCGGCGGAGGTTTTGCCGCCGCTGATGCCCTTGATGTAGAACTCGTAGAAGTCACGCGTAATGGGCGCGCCGTTGATGGTTGCCACGGGCGGGGAGGTGTCAGCCACGGCTGCCGTGGTGACGGCTCCCTTGGGCTGACAGGCGGCGAGCAGTGCCACGGCCGCGGCACCAACGAGCATACGAGAGTGATTCATCTTGAGTTTCCCGTGAGTCACAGTGGTTACGAAAATCAGGTGGGCGGTGCGTCCGTGGCTTCGCCGGGGGCGCGCGCGTCGATGTTGACCGCGTGTACCGCGCCGGCCAGCAATGGTGCCAGGGCTGCGTATACCAGGCGGTGGCGCTGCAACTGGTTATGGCCGCTGAACGCTGCCGCCACCAGGCGCACCCGGTAGTGGCCGCCACCGCGTGCGCCGGCGTGGCCTGCATGTCGGGCGCTGTCGTCGATGATGTCCAGTTGCGTGGGCGCCAGCGCCGTGCGCAGGGCGCTCTCCATCTGCCGCATCACGGTGGCGCTCATGGTGTTGCCTCACCGTTGGTGGCGGCCACGGGACTGGCGCTGGCGTGGCGCGTCAGCCACCACGCCTGCAGCGCGGTGAATACGAAGGCCAGCGCGGGCAGCGCGAAGACCTTGAAGTTGACCCAGGTGCTCTCGGCGAAATTGCGCGCCACGGCGAGATTGGCGGCGCCGGCTGCGAGATAGAACGCCACCGAGGCGGCGTTGAGCCGGCGCCACAGCCGCTCGCCGATGGTGAAATGCTCGCGCACGGCCGGGCCCAGCAGCCGCTGGGTGAGGGTGTGCCGACCGAACCAGCCGCTGGCCATGAAGGCAAGACCCATGCCCCACAGCAGCACTGTGGGCTTCCACTGGATGAAGGCGCGGTCGTGCAGCAGCAGGGTTGCCGAGCCAAACAGCAGCACCAGCAGCGCCGACAGGGCGTGCAGGGGCGGGATCCGGCGCAGCCGCAGCCAGTCGAAGGCCAGCACCAGGGCCATGGCCACCATCAGCACCGCGGTTGCGGCATACAACCCGCGCACGCGGTATGTAATAAAGAACGCCACCAGCGGCGCCAGTTCGGCGATAGTCTGCATCGGGAAAGTCGAGGATGCGGCGGTGCGCAGGGTCTGCCCGGCAAAGGGCGGCTATACTCTCATGAAATTGCACCCAATGCCCGCCGAAAATGACCGCCGGACCCGCACCCCGGATTCCCTTGCCCGGCACCCCGGCCGCGGCGGGTGAACCACCATGGCGGAGTACTTCGAACTGCATCCGGTCGATCCGCAGCCGCGGCTGCTGCGTCGCGCGGCCGAGCTGCTGCGCCGGGGCGCGCTCATAGCCTATCCGACCGATTCCTGCTACGCGTTGGGCTGGCACCTGGGCGATGCGGCGGCCCTGGAGCGGGTACGGCGCATCCGCAGCGCCGACCGTCATCACCATTTCACGCTGGTATGCGCCAGCCTGGCGCAGGTGGGCCGGTTCGCGCAGCTCGAGACCTGGCAGTTCCGCATGCTGCACACCTGTCTGCCCGGCCCCTACACCTTTCTGCTGCGCGCCACGCGCGCCACTCCGCGCCGGCTGCAGCACGAGAAACGCCGCACCATTGGCGTGCGCATTCCCGATCACCCGGTGCCGCGGCTGTTGTGCGCGGACCTCGGCGAGCCACTGATGAGCTCCACGCTGCTGCTGGCGCAGGACAGCGAGCCGCTGACCCGCGGCCGCGACATCGAGGCGCGGCTGGGGCACGAGATCGACGCGATCCTGGACGGCGGGGATTGCGGCATCGAGCCCACGACGGTGGTAGACCTGTCCGTCAACCCGCCGCGGCTGGTGCGCCAGGGCAAGGGCGCACTGGCGCTGCTGACCGGTGGCTGAAGGCCGTGCGCTATAATCCGCAGGTGAAACAACATCCGACCGACTCGCCGCGCAGCGCCGCGCTCACCGTGAGCGGCGCGCCGTGAGCTCGCCTGCCGCCGGGCGGCGCGTCCTGTCCGGCATGCGGCCCACGGGCCGGCTGCACCTGGGCAACTTCCACGGGGCATTGCGCAACTGGGTGGAACTGCAGTACCAGTACGAGTGCTTCTTCTTCGTCGCCGACTGGCACATGCTGACGACCGGCTACGACGACACCGCGCAGCTGCCGCAGAACATCCACGAAGTACTGATCGACTGGCTGGCGGCCGGCCTGAACCCGGGGGTGGCGACGCTGTTCATCCAGTCGCACGTGCCCGAACACGCCGAGCTGCACCTGCTGCTGTCGATGATCACCCCGCTGGGCTGGCTGGAGCGCGTGCCCAGCTACAAGGACCAGCAGGAGCAGCTGAAGGAAAAAGACCTGGCGACCTACGGCTTCCTGGGCTATCCGCTGCTGCAGAGCGCGGACATCCTGATCTACCGTGCCGCCTTCGTGCCGGTGGGCGAGGACCAGGTGGCGCACGTGGAGCTGACGCGCGAGACGGCGCGGCGCTTCAATCACATCTATGGCCGCGAACCGGATTTCGAGGCGCGCGCCGAGCGTGCGATCAAGAGCCTGGGCGGGCGCAACAGCGCCACCTATCGCCAGCTGCGCCGCAAGTTCCAGGAGACCGGGGACACGCAATCCCTGCAGCGCGCCCAGGCGATGGTGGCCGCCAACACCCGCATCACCGTGGCCGACCGCGAGCGCCTGCTGGGTTTCCTGGAGGGCGGGGCGGTCGCCATCCTTCCTGAGCCCCAGGTGCTGCTGACAGCGACACCGCGGGTGCCGGGGCTGGACGGGCGCAAGATGTCCAAGTCCTACGGCAACACCATCGGTCTGCGCGAAGAACCGGACTCGGTGGTGCGCAAGCTGCGCGCCATGCAGACCGATCCGGCGCGGGTGCGCCGCACCGACCCGGGCGACCCGGACAAGTGCCCGGTGTTCGACCTGCATCGCATCTATTCCGACGAGCGCACTCGCGAGTGGGCTGCCGCCGGCTGCCGCAGCGCCGGCATCGGCTGCCTGCAGTGCAAGCAGCCCATGATCGACAAGGTGGTGCAGGAGATCGAGGGCATGCGGCGGCGCGCCCAGGAGTTCATCGACAATCCCGGCGCGGTGCGCACCATCATCGCCGAGGGCGCTGACAAGGCGCGTGAGGCGGCGCGCGGGACCATGGATGAGGTGCGCCGCGCCATGCACCTGCGTGTCGACTGAGCTATGGCGCGGCGCCCGGACCTGAAGGTGGTGGTTTCCAATCCGGCGCCGGCGCCGGTGCATGACGCCGCACCCGAGCAGGCGGAGATGCCGTTCGCGGTGGTCAACGGCGAGCCGGTCTCGCAGCTGCCGCGCGACCTGTACATCCCGCCACAGGCGCTGGAGGTGTTCCTCGAGGCCTTCGAGGGGCCGCTCGACCTGCTGCTGTACCTGATCCGCCGCCAGAACCTGGACATCCTCGACATCCCGCTGGCGGAGATCACCCGCCAATACATGCGCTACATCGAGCTGATGCAGGAGCTGCAACTGGAGCTGGCGGGCGAGTACCTGGTCATGGCCGCCACCCTGGCGGAGATCAAGTCGCGCATGCTGCTGCCGCGGCCGAAGAGCGATGTCGCCAGCGAAGAGGACCCGCGCGCGGAACTGGTGCGCCGGCTGCAGGAATACGAGCGCTTCAAGCGGGCCGCCGCCGATATCGACGCGCTGCCGCGCCTGGAGCGCGACGTCTGGAGCACCTCGGCACCGCTGACGCAGCGGCGCGTGGTGCGCGCGCTGCCGCAGGTGACGCTGCAGGAGATGCTGGTAGCCTTCCAGGAAGTGGTGGCGCGGTCGCAGATGTTTGCCCACCACCACGTCCAGCGCGAGCGGCTGTCGGTGGGTGAGCGCATGAGTGATATTCTCGCGGCGCTCAGGAGCCCTGGCTTCGTGGCCTTCGTGGAGCTCTTCCGTCCCGAGGAGGGCCGCATGGGGGTGACGGTGACCTTCGTCGCGATTCTGGAGCTGATGCGCGAGGGCCTGATCGACATCGTGCAGGCGGAGGCCTACGCGCCCCTGCACGTGCGCGCTGCGCAGCCGGCCCCGGCCTTGCGGCTTGTGGAAGAGGAACCCTCATGAACGAGACCTACCTCAGGAACGTCGTTGAAGCTGCGCTGCTCGCGGCCGGCGCGCCGGTGCCGCTTGCCGACCTGGCGCGGCTGTTTGGCGAGGGGGCTCAGCAGCCCGGCGTCGATGAATTGCGTGCGGCGCTTGCGGCGCTGGCGGGCGGGTATGAGGGGCGCGGTATCGAGCTGAAGGAGACCGCGAGCGGCTGGCGGGTGCAGGTACGGCCGGAGCTGGCGCCGGAGATCTCGCGGCTGTGGCCGGAGCGCACGACGCGCTACTCACGGGCGCTGCTGGAGACTCTCGCGCTGATCGCCTATCGCCAGCCCATCACCCGCGCGGAAATCGAGGCGGTACGCGGCGTGGCCGTCAATCCCAACATCATCCGCACGGTCATCGAGCGCAACTGGGTGCGCGTCGTGGGGCACCGTGACGTACCGGGCCACCCCGAGTTGCTGGCTACCACCCGGGATTTTCTCGACTATTTCGGCCTCAAGAGCCTCGACCAGTTGCCCCCGCTGGCGGAACTGAGAGCCATGAGCGACGTTAACCTGCAGCTCGCACTGGCCGGTGAGGGCGGCGCCACGGCGGCCGCGCTGGCGGATGAGGACGCCACCACGGCCGGCGAAGCGGCGCCAGCCGCGGCCGAAGCCGACGCCGAGGATGCGGGCGAGGAGGACGAGCTGTCGGCCGAAGGCGGGGCCTCGGCGGAGCTGGTGGCAGCTCCGCGACATCCGGAGTACTGATGCCTGCGGCGCGCCGCAGTGCGGCGGGAGGTCGCGGGCGCCGCAGCACGCCGCGGCGCGCAGCGCAGCCGGTGGCGGGTGCCGCGGCGACCCGTGCAGCCGGCGAACCCGAGCGCCTGCAGAAAGTGCTGGCGCGCGCGGGCCTGGCTTCGCGGCGCGAGGTGGAACAGTGGATCCGTGCCGGCCGCCTCAGCGTGAACGGCCGCCCGGCGCAACTCGGCACCCGCGTCGGCCCTGAGGACGCGGTGCTGCTCGACGGGCGCAAGGTCCACCTGGGCGGCCGCGGGGCGCCATCCGCGCGGACTTTCCTGTGTCACCGCTCACCGGGTGAACCCCTGCGGACCAGTGATTCCCCCCTGCCGACCGACGCCTCCACAGCGCCCGCCGCTCTGCTGGAGAGACTGCCGGGCCGCGCAGGACGGCGGTTCGTTGTCGTGAGCCCGATGCCACGTATCGACGGGGGCCTGGAACTGGTCAGCGCCGACGGTGAACTCGCGGCGCGCCTGCAGCGCGGCGTACGGCACGTGGTCAGCGAGTTCGGCGTGCGGGTGCGTGGCGAGCTGACGGCGGAGCAATTGCAGCAGGTGAGTCTGGGCATCCTCGACAGCGGCGCCCGGCTGCCGGTGCTCGCCTGCCAGGCGGCCGGCGGCGAGGGCAGCAACCGCTGGTACACGTTGTCAGTGCGTGGCGGCAGCGGCAAGGAGATCCGCCAGCTCTTCGAACGCCAGGGGGCGCTGGTCAGCCGGATCCTGCGCACCCGCTTCGGGCCGCTGCAGCTGGAGCGGGCGCTCGCGCGTGGCCACTACCGCGAGGTGAGCCCCGAGGAGCTGGCGGCGCTGACGGCAGCTGCATCCGCTGCCGGCGCGTCCGCGGCGGAAGCCGCCGCGGCAACGGACCTGTCAGACGCCTGAGCATCGAAGCTGCCGCCGCTGATGCCGCGGCTTGCCGGTCCCAGCAGCGCAAGGTACGGCGCCACCAGGCTCTGCGGCTCGGGCAGAGTTGCGATGTCCTCGGCGGGGTAGGCCTGGCGGCGCATGGCAGTGCGGGTACGGCCCGGATTGATGGCATTGACGCGCACCTGCGTGATGCCCTCCAGCTCCGCCGACAGCACCTGCGTGAGCCCCTCGACCGCGAACTTCGACACCGAGTAGGCGCCCCAGTAGGCGCGGCCGTGGCGCCCGACGCTGCTGCTGGTGAACAGCACCGCGGCGTCCTGCGACTGGCGCAGTGCCGGCAGCAGTACCTGGGTGAGTGCAAAGGCCGCCGTGACGTTGACGTGCAGCACGCGGCACCAGGTGGGCACATCGTACTGCTCGATGGGCGTGAGGGTGCCGAGCAGCGAGGCGTTATGCAGCAGTCCATCGAGGCGGCCGTAGCGTTCCAGCAGCGCGTCAGCGACTGCGTCGTAGTCGCGCGCCACCGCCTTCTCCAGGTCCAGCACCGCGATGCTCGCGGGTGGGGCTGGACTGCGCGCCAGTTCCGCGTGCACGGCCTCCAGCTTCTTTGCATTGCGCCCCAGCAGTACCACCTGCGCGCCGTGCAGCGCGCAGGCGCGCGCCACGGCACGGCCGATGCCGTCGCTGGCGCCGGTGATGGCGATGACGCGCCCGGCGAGTTCATCGGGGCGCGCCTGGTGCTTGCGCGGATCAAACACGACTGGACCTCAGGGTGGATGTCATCTTCTGTTGCCGCCCTTTCTGCCAGCTCCGTGCGGCGCTCCAGGCGCGCAGGGCGTCCAGCGGCGCGCGAGGATGGCGCGAGGCGGTCGCCTCTGGCAAGCGCCGCGCGGCGGCCCGCGAGTGTGACAGCGCCAGCGCGCCCCATACCGCGACGCCCCGCAGACCAGTCTGGCGCGGCAGCGCGGCGAGCGCCGCGGCGAGCCGCTGGCGCAGGTCGCAGTGGCGTTCATTCAGCAGCGATGCCAGCGCCGCGGGCCAGGTGTCCTGTCCCAGGACCCGCGCTGCGTCCTGCGCCGGCAGGCCCGCGGCCGCCAGCGCATCCAGCGGCAGCCGCAGGCGCCCCTGCGCAGCATGGCCGCGCAGGGCCAGCAACAGCTCCAGCTCGCACAGCGTGGCGCCCAGGGCCGTCAGGGGATCATGCACGGGGTTGCCGTCGGCGGCGGCGCTGAACAGCGCCAGGGGTTGCAGCAGGCCGCCGCTCCAGCGCGTGCAATAAGCGGACAGTTCCGCCTGCCGCTCGAAGGTTGCGCTGGCCAGGTCCCACACCGCCACGTCGACCAGCCCGGCCAGGGAGGGCGGCGGCGGCAATCCGCGTGTGGCAAAGACTGCTGTCAGATGTTGTGTCAGCGGGTGCAGTGGCTCGCCACGCGCCGTGCGCGCGCATTCATCACGCCACCAGCTGAGGCGGGCATGGGCGACTTCGTGCTCAGCACGCAGGCTGGAACGCAGTTGTGCCTCGATGCCCAGCAGCGCCTGCAGGCACGATTGCCCCGGTGCCGGTGTATACAGCAGGGCGAGGGCCCGCCGGCCGGCGCCCGCTCCCTCAACCGCCGCCGGCATCATCTTCAATAGTTCCCGCGCCGTTCTCCCGCACCAGCCGGGTCACGGGCTCGAGCGCGGCCAGCGGCGCGGCACTGGTCACGCCCAGCTCGCCAAAGCGCCGTGCCTGCGGCATGACCTGGCGTTCCAGCGAACCGACCGCGCTGTTGTATTCGTCCACCGCCGCGGCGAGCCGCTGGCCGAGCCGGCCGACGTGGCCGCCGAAGTTGCCGAGCCGCCGATACAGCTCCTCGCCCAAATCGCGGATCAGAGTGGCGTTCACCGCCACCGCTGACTGGCGCCAGCCATAGGCCACCGCCTTCAGCAGCGCGATCAGCGTCGAGGGAGTGGCCAGGATTACGCTCTGGCGCAGCGCATCGTCCAGCAGGGTGGGGCGCTCGGCCAGTGCGGCGGACAGGAACTGGTCCCCGGGCAGGAACAGCACCGCGAACTCCGGGCTGCGCTGGAACTGGCTCCAGTAGGCTTTGCCCGCCAGCTCGCGTACGCGCATCTCGACCTGCTGCGCGTGGCGGCGCAGCGCCTGCTGGCGCTCCTCGTCGCTGCCGGCATCGAGCGCGGCGAGATAGCCATCCAGCGGCGCCTTGGCGTCGATCACCAGGTCGCGCTCGTCGGGCATGTGCACGACCAGGTCGGGACGCAGCGCGCCGCCGGCGCTGACCAGCTGTTCGGTGAAGTCGCAGTGCTCGCTCAGGCCCGCCAGTTCCACCAGGCGCCGCAGCGTCAGCTCGCCCCAGCGGCCGCGCACCTCCGGGCGCCGCAGCGCGGTGACCAGGTTGCGTGTCTCGCGCTGCAACTGCGACTGTGCCCCGGCCAGGGTCTCGATCTGCGTGCGCAGGCTGGCGTGGGCGTCGCGGCGCTCGCTCTCCAGCGCCTGCACCTGCGCGGACGTAGCGGCCAGCGCCTCGCGCAACGGCTCCACCAGGCGCGCGATAGCCTGCTCGCGTTCACGCAGCTCGCCCTGCGCCCGCGCCTGTTCACGCCCGAAGGATTCGCGCGCGAGCTGCAGGAACAGTTCGCTGTTGCTGCGCAGCGAATCGGTGGCCAGGGAGTCGAAGGAGGCGTGCAGGCGCTCCTCGGCCTGCTGCAGCAGCCGCTGCCGGTCACTGTCCTGGCCGGCGAGCGCTTCCTGACGCGCCTGGGCCGCGGCCAGCTGCGACTGCAGTTGCGCCAGCTGCGCGCTGGCCCGCAGCCGCGCCAGCAGCATCCCGAGCGCCAGGCCGCACAGCAGCGCCACCGTCAGACCAAGGACCAGGAGCGGCGTGTTCACCGCCTGAAGTACGCCAGGTAGTTGACGCTTACAGTCCGGCTCAGCCGCGCCTGCCCCGTGAGCGGATTGAAGTCGATGCCCGCCAGCTGCGACAGCGTGAGTCCGGCAGCGCGGCCCCAGCGCGCAAGTTCAGCCGGGCGGATCAGGCGCTCGTACTCGTGGGTCCCGCGCGGCAGCAGGCGCAGCAGGTATTCCGCGGTGACGATGGCCGCCAGGAATGAGCGCAGGTTGCGGTTCAGGGTGGAGACGAACAGCGCGCCGCCGGGCCGCAACAGGCGCGCCAGCGCCGCGAGGGTGTCCGCCGGCTGCGGCACGTGCTCCAGCATCTCCATGCAGGTGACCACGTCAAAGGCACCCGGCGCCTGCTGCGCCAGCTGCTGCGCGCTGGCAAGCCGATAGTCGATGGCGAGGCTGCTGTGCGCGGCGTGCAGGCGTGCGGTTTCGATCATGCCGGGCGCCAGGTCGACGGCCGTCACCTGCGCACCGGCGCGCGCCAGCGATTCGGCAAGCAGCCCGCCGCCGCAACCCACGTCCACGACCCGCGCGCCCGCCAGCGGCGCGTGCGTGGCCACGAAGTCCAGGCGCACCGGATTGAGCAGGTGCAGCGGACGGAACTCTCCCTGCGGGTCCCAGAAGCGCGCCGCCACTGCGTCGAATTTCGCGAGCTCGGCGGGGTCGGCATCCGTGGCCGGTGCGCTCGCGGGTGCATCGCGCGCCGGGGCGCCGCCATCTTGGGCGCCGGCGGTGACGCCGGCAGTGGCGCGGGTGGCAGTGCTCATGGATCGGACGCCTGGAACAGACAGTTTGGGCCTTCGGGCGGTTGCGGCCAGTATATCGGCGCGCGCAGCGGCGTGCTGCCGGATGTGACGGCTGTTCGTGATAGAATTTCGCCTTTGAATCGACCCGATGTGAACATGGCTGATATCGCCCGCGAAGTCCTGCCGGTCAATCTCGAAGACGAGATGCGGCAGTCCTACCTCGACTACGCCATGAGCGTCATCGTCGGCCGCGCACTGCCCGACGTGCGCGACGGACTGAAGCCCGTGCACCGCCGCGTGCTGTACGCCATGCGCGAGCTGGGCAACGAGTGGAACAAGCCCTACAAGAAATCCGCGCGCGTGGTGGGCGACGTCATCGGCAAGTACCACCCGCATGGCGACACCTCGGTGTACGACACCATCGTGCGCATGGCGCAGACCTTCTCCATGCGCTACCTGCTGGTGGACGGCCAGGGCAATTTCGGCTCGGTGGACGGCGACATGCCGGCCGCCATGCGCTACACCGAGGTGCGCATGACGCGCATGGCGCACGAGCTGCTGGCCGATATCGACAAGGGCACGGTGGACTTCGCGCCCAACTACGACGAGTCGGAGACCGAGCCAACGGTGCTGCCGACACGTGTCCCCAATATCCTGATCAACGGCCAGACGGGAATCGCGGTTGGCATGGCGACCAACATCCCGCCGCACAACCTGACGGAAACGATCAACGCCTGCGTGGCGCTGCTGGATGATCCGGCCCTGCCGCTGGCCGGGCTGATGCAGCATATGCCGGGACCGGACTTTCCGACCGGCGGCATCATCAACGGCGCGCAGGAGATCGCCACCGCCTACCGTACCGGGCGCGGCCGGCTGTCGGTGCGCGCGCGTGTGGCGATCGAGGACATCGGCCGCGGCGACCGCCAGGCAATCGTGGTCACGGAGCTGCCCTACCAGGTCAACAAGGCGCGCCTGATCGAGCGCATTGCGCAGCTGGTGCGCGAGAAGCAGCTCGACGGCATCGCCAGCGACGGTCTGCGCGATGAGTCCGACAAGGACGGCATGCGCATCGTGATCGAGCTGCGCCGCGGCGAGGTCACCGAGGTGGTGCTCAACAACCTCTATGCCCAGACACCGATGGAGACGGTGTTCGGCATCAACATGGTGGCGCTGCAGGACGGGCAGCCGAGGCTGCTGTCGCTGAAGGAGATCCTCGAAGCCTTCATCCGCCACCGCCGCGAAGTGGTTACGCGCCGCACCATCTTCGAACTGGCGCGTGCGCGCGAGCGGGCGCACATCCTCGAGGGCCTGGCGGTCGCGCTTGCCAGCATCGACGCGGTGATCGCGGTCATCAAGGCCGCCGGCTCGCCGGCGGAGGCGCGCGGCGCGCTGCTGGCGCGGAGCTGGGCGCCGGGGGCGGTGACCGGTCTGCTGGAGCGTGCCGGCGCGGTCTCGACGCGGCCGCAGGACCTGGCGGCGGACGCCGGCCTGCACGGCGGCAGCTACCGCCTGTCGGAGACGCAGGCGCAGGCGATCCTGGATATGCGCCTGCACCGCCTCACCGGGCTGGAACAGGACAAGATCATCGCCGAGTATCGCGAGCTGCTGGAGCGCATTGCCGACCTCAGCGACATCCTGGGGCGCGCGGCGCGCCTGACGGAGGTGGTGCGCGCCGAACTGCTGGAAATGCGTGACAGCTACGGCGACGCCCGCCGCACCGAGATCAACCGCGACCACCTGGACCTGACGACCGAGGACCTGATCGAGCCGCAGGACGTGGTCGTGACCCTGTCGCACACCGGCTATGCCAAGTCGCAGCCGCTCACCGAATACCAGACGCAGCGCCGCGGCGGCCGCGGCAAGGCCGCCACCGCCGTCAAGGACGAGGACTTCGTCGAGAAGCTGTTCGTGGCGCACACCCACGATACCGTGCTGTGCTTTTCCAACCGCGGCAAGGTCTACTGGCTGAAGGTCTACCAGCTGCCGCAGGCCGGCCGCGGCGCGCGCGGCAAGCCCATGGTCAACCTGCTGCCGCTGGGTGAGGGTGAGAAGATCAACGCGCTGCTGCCGGTCAAACAGTTCGACGAGCAGCACTTCGTGTTCATGGCGACGCGCGCCGGCACCGTCAAGAAGACGCCGCTGGCGGCGTTCTCGAGGCCACGCGCCAGCGGCATCATCGCCGTCGACCTGGCCGACAACGACCAGCTGGTCGGGGTGGCGCTGACCGACGGGGAGCGCGAGGTGATCCTGGTTGGCAGCGGCGGCAAGGCAATCCGCTTCCACGAGGACGAGGTGCGTCACATGGGGCGTGAGGCCACCGGGGTGCGCGGCATCCGCCTGGGGGATGACCAGGCGCTGATCGCGCTGATCGTGGTGGGCGAGGGCCTGGTGCTGACCGCCTCCGAGGCGGGCTACGGCAAGCTGACGCCACTTGCGGATTTTCCCGCGCACGGCCGCGGGGGCCAGGGCGTGATCGCACTGCAGACCACGGAGCGCAACGGCGCCACCGTGGCCGCGCTGCAGGTGACTGCCGGCCAGGAGATCATGCTGATCAGCTCCAGCGGCACGCTGGTGCGCACGGCGGTGGACGGGATCTCGGTCCAGGGCCGCAACACCCAGGGAGTGCGCCTGATCCGACTGGACGAGGGCGAGCGGCTGGTGGGCATCGAACGCATCGAGGCGCTGGAGGGCGGCGAGGATGCCGGCGGCGCGGAAGCCGCGGACGAGGCTGCCGATCCTGCGCCGGGCTGAGGCTCAAAAGTTCTAACCGCGGGCGCGGGCGGTTGCTAAGATCGGCCCTTCCCTGATCTTCAGAATCTCCCCTGGAAAGGGTGCTCGTGCGCGTTTTCAATTTCGCAGCGGGGCCGGCCACGCTGCCCGCTGAAGTTCTGCAACAGGCCCGTGACGAACTGCTCGACTGGCAGGGCGGCGGCATGTCGGTGCTGGAGGTCAGTCACCGCGGCAAGCCCTTCGTCGCCTGCGCCCAGGAGGCCGAGCAGCTGCTGCGGGAGCTGCTGGCAATTCCGGCAGGGTACCGGGTGCTGTTCCTGCAGGGCGGGGCCACCGGCCAGTTCGCCGCCATCCCGCTTAACCTGGCGGGTGCCGGCGATACCCTCGACTATGTCAACACCGGCGCCTGGTCAAAGAAGGCCATCACCGAGGCGCGACGCTTCAACCCGCGTCTCAACGTGGTCGCGGACGAGGATGCGAGCCGGTACACCACCATGCCGGCGGCTGCCACGCTGCGCGCCACGCCCGGCGCGGCCTACTTCCATTACACGGCCAACGAGACCATCGGTGGGGTGGAGTTCCCCTACATCCCGGACAGCGGCGCTGTGCCGCTGGTGGCGGACATGTCGTCCAATATCCTGTCGCGCCCGCTGGACGTGTCGCGGTTCGCCCTGATCTACGCCGGTGCGCAAAAGAACATCGGCCCGGCGGGGCTGGTCCTGGTCATCGTGCGCGAGGATCTCCTCGGCCGCGCGCGCCCCGGCACGCCGTCGATCTGGGACTACCAGGCGATGGCCGCCGACGGTTCAATGCTCAACACGCCACCCACCTTTGCCTGGTACCTGGCAGGCCTGGTGTTCCGCTGGCTGAAGGCCCAGGGAGGGCTGGCCGCCATCGAGGTGCGCAACCGCGCCAAGGCGGCGCTGCTGTACGAGGCCATCGAGTCTTCCGGGTTCTACCGCAATCCGGTGGCGCGCGAGTGCCGCTCGCGGATGAACGTTCCCTTCATACTGGCGCAGCCGGAGCTGGACAAGACCTTTCTCGCCGAGGCGCGCACGGCGGGCCTGGTCAACCTGGAGGGGCACCGCTCGGTGGGCGGCATGCGCGCCAGCATCTACAACGCCATGCCGCCGGAGGGGGTCCAGGCCCTGGTGGCGTTCATGCGCGACTTCGAACGACGCCACGGCTGATCCATGACCTACCGCATCCTGACTCTCAACAACATCAGCAGCCGCGGACTCGAGCGCCTGCCGCGTGGGCAATACCAGGTGGGCAGCGACGTGGCGGAGCCGGACGCGATCCTGGTGCGCTCCGCGGACATGCACCGCACCGCCATCCCCGCCAGCGTACGCGCCATCGGGCGCGCCGGCGCCGGGGTCAACAACATCCCGGTGGCCGACATGAGCCGCCGCGGCATTGCCGTGTTCAACGCCCCGGGCGCCAACGCCAACGCGGTAAAGGAGCTGGTACTGGCCGGCCTGCTGCTGGCGGCGCGCAACATTGCCCCGGCGTGGCAGTTTGCGCGCTCACTCAGCGGCGATGATGCCGCCATCGACGCCGCGGTGGAAAAAGGCAAGAAGAACTTCGTCGGTTTCGAGCTTCCCGGGCGCACCCTGGGCGTGATCGGCCTGGGCGCCATCGGCGTCGAGGTCGCCAACTCCGCCCTCGGCCTGGGGATGAAGGTGCTCGGCTACGATCCGCAGATCACGGTGCAGCGTGCCTGGCAGCTTTCGGCCAGTGTCGAGCAGGCGCTGTCGCTCGAGGACCTGTTCGCGCGCGCTGACGCGATCAGCGTGCACGTGCCGCTCAACGACCACACCCGTGCCCTGGTCAACAGCACGCGCCTGGGGATCATGAAGCCCGGGGCGACGGTGCTCAATTTCGCGCGGGCGGCGATCGTCGACGATGCGGCGGTGATCGCGGCGCTGGACGCCGGCCGGCTGCACGCCTACGTTTGCGACTTCCCGAACAACGTGCTCAAGGATCATCCGCGGGTGGTCACCCTGCCGCACCTGGGAGCTTCCACCGGCGAGGCCGAGGAGAACTGCGCCATCATGGTCGCCGACCAGGTGCGGGACTTCCTCGAGAATGGCAATATCCGCAACAGCGTCAACTTCCCGGAAGCGGTCCTGCCGCGCGTACCGCACACCACGCGCCTGGGTGTGGTCAACAGCAACGTTCCCAACATGGTCGGCCAGATTTCCGCCGTGCTTGCAGCGCAGAAGATCAATATTGCCGAGCTGCTCAACAAGTCGCGCGGTGAGTTCGCCTACACCCTGATCGACACCGACGGCAGTATCGGGCCGCAGGTGCTGGCGGCGATCGGCAGGATCGGTGGCGTGCTGTCGGCGCGCATCGTCTAGCTCGGACATCACGAAACCAGCAGATGGCCGAGCGGACACGATCGAAAAAGGCTCTTTCCGGGGGCGTCCTGCCGCTGGAGCAGATCCGCGGCCGCATCGACGCCGTCGATGAGCAGATCCAGAAACTGATCAACGAACGCGCGGCGCTGGCGCAGCAGGTCGGCATTTCCAAGGGCAGCGGCGGGCGCACGGTCGACTTCTACCGCCCCGAGCGCGAGGCGCAGGTGCTGCGCCAGGCGCGCGCGCGCAACAAGGGACCGCTGCGCAACGAGGAGGTGCTGCGGCTGTTCCGCGAGATCATGTCCGCCTGCCTGGCGCAGCAGGAGCCACTCAAGGTGGCCTTTCTCGGACCCGAGGGCACCTTCAGCCAGAGTGCGGTCCTCACCCACTTCGGGCATTCGGTGCGGGCGCTGCCGCTGATTTCCATAGACGAGGTGTTCCACGAGGTGGAGGCCGGCAACGCCGACTTCGGCGTGGTACCGATCGAGAACTCCTCCGAGGGCACGGTCAACCATACGCTCGACCGCTTTCTGACTTCACCGCTGAAGATCTGCGGCGAGGTCGAGGTGCGCATCCGCCAGTTCCTGATGGGCCGCATGAACTCGCTCACGCGCATCGCGCGCGTCTGCTCCCACCCGCAGTCGCTGGCGCAATGCCGTGAGTGGCTGGATGAACACCTGCAGGGGGTCGAGCAGGTGGCGGTGTCGAGCAATGCCGAGGGTGCGCGCCGGGCGCGCGATGAGCAGGGGACCGCGGCCATCGCCGGCGATACCGCCGCCGAGGTCTACGGACTCAAAGTGCTGGCGGCGCAGATCGAAGACCGCGCCGACAACACCACGCGCTTCCTGGTCCTGGGCCGCAAGCTGTTTGCGCCGAGCGGCGAGGACCGTACCACCCTGCTGGTGTCGGTCGGCCACACCGACGCGCCCGGCGCGCTGCACCGGCTGCTGGAGCCACTGGCGCGCCATCGCGTCAGCCTGACACGCATCGAGTCGCGGCCTTCGCGGCGGCGCAAGTGGGACTATGTCTTTTTCATCGACCTGGAGGGCCACGCCGGCGATCCGCACGTGGCGCGGGCGCTGACGGCGCTGAAGAAGCGCGCCTCGCTGTTCCGGGTGCTGGGGTCCTATCCGCGGGCGGTGCAGTGAGCGGCGGGCGTGGCGGCTGGCGCGTGGGCGCCGGCGGCACGGTCGGCGGGACGCTGACGGTACCGGGAGACAAGTCGATTTCGCACCGCGCCCTGATGCTCGGCGCAATCGCCGAGGGCGACACCCATATCAGTGGGTTCCTGGACGGCGAGGACTGCCTGGCGACGGCGCGGGCACTGGCGGCACTGGGAGTGACCGTCGAGCGTCCGGCGCCGACCGAGGTGCGCGTGCGCGGCGTGGGACCGGAGGGCCTGACCGCCGCGGCCGCAGCGCTGGACATGGGCAACGCCGGCACGGCGATGCGCCTGATGATGGGATTGCTGGCGCCACAGCGCTTTGACTCGATCCTGGTGGGAGACGAGTCCCTGATGCGCCGTCCCATGCTGCGCGTCGCCGAGCCGCTGGGCCTGATGGGGGCGCGCATCCAGACCACGGACGGCCGCCCCCCGGTACGGATTGCGGCGGCTGCGGGATTGCGGGCGATCCGCTACGAGCTGCCGGTCGCGAGCGCGCAGGTCAAATCAGCGTTGCTGCTGGCGGGTCTGGCGGCCGCCGGGCGCATGCATATCGTCGAACCCGCCCCGGCGCGTGACCATACTGAACGGATGCTGCGCGCCTTTGGCGTGGAGTTGCTGCAGGACGGCCGGACGATCGCGATGGAGGGCGGCCAGGTGTTGCGCGGCACCCCCGTGCGGGTGCCGGCGGATTTTTCATCGGCCGCATTCTTCCTGGTTGCCGGCTGCATGGCGGCAGACGCCCCACTGGTGCTCAGTGGCATCGGGGTCAATCCGACCCGCACCGGGCTGCTGACACTGCTGCAGCGCATGGGCGCGGACATTCGTATCCAGGCGCGCGGCGGCGAGGGCGCACAGGGCGAACCGGCGGCGGACATCGAGGTGCGCCGCAGTGAATTGCGCGGCATCACCGTGCCGGAGTCGCTGGTACCGCTCGCCATCGACGAGCTGCCGGTGTTCTTCATCGCAGCGGCCTGCGCACGCGGCGAGACCCTGGTGCGCGGTGCGCAGGAACTGCGGGTCAAGGAGAGCGACCGGCTGGCCGCCATGGCCGCCGGCCTTGCGGCACTGGGGGTGGAGCATCAGCTGCTGCCGGACGGCATGTGGATCCGCGGCGCCGACACCTTCGGCGGCGGCCGCATCGACAGTTGCGGGGATCATCGTGTCGCCATGGCCTTCGCGGTGGCGGCACTGCGCGCCCGCGCGCCGCTTGCGATCGACGACGTCGCCAACGTCGCCACCAGCTTTCCGGGCTTCGTCGACAGCGCCCGGGCGGTGGGCATCAGGGTGGAGCCCTTGACGTGATCCCTGTCGTCACCATCGACGGACCGAGCGGATCGGGAAAAGGAACGATCAGCCGCGCCCTGGCGCAGCGCACCGGCTGGCATCTGCTCGACAGCGGGGCGCTGTACCGCCTGGTGGCCCTGGCAGGCCTGCTGGAGGGCCTTGCGGTTGACGACGAGGCGGGTCACGCCGCCGCGGCCGCCCGCATGCGGGTCTGCTTCGATGTGGCGCCGGACGGTTCGGAACGGGTTTTTCTGCAGGGCCAGGACGTCACGGCCGGGCTGCGTACCGAGACCACCGGGGCGGGCGCCTCGCGGGTGGCCGCCTGGCCGTCCGTCCGGACCGCGCTGCTGGCACGCCAGCGCGCCTTCGTCCAGCCCCCGGGACTGGTAGCCGACGGGCGGGACATGGGGACGGTGGTATTCCAGGACGCCCCACTCAAGATCTTTCTGACCGCCTCGGCACAAGAAAGAGCCCGCCGGCGCTATAACCAGTTGAAAGACAAGGACTCCGGTGTTAGCCTTGCCGGCCTTTCGCGTGAGATAGCCGAGCGGGACCTGAGGGATGCGACCCGCCCGATAGCACCGCTGCAGCCTGCCACGGACGCCTGTGTCATCGACTCGACCGCATTGTCGGTCGGGCAGGTGGTCGCAAGGGCCGTGGAGCTGGGAGCGCTGCGGGGACTGTGGCCCGCCGGACTGTAGAGCGCGAAGGATTTACCGGTTTCCATTGCTGGGAGCCATCGGCCGGCATGCGCAGGACGCGCGTGCCTTTATTGATTTCCTGGACCCTCAGGGATCCCAAGGTCCAGTGGCAGCACCATAGTGTGCGAAGTGAAGGTATGACAGAAAGTTTCGCCCAGCTCTTCGAGCAGTCTCTCGCCAACCAGCGAATCCGCCCGGGCATGATTCTCACCGGGCTGGTCGTCGATCTCACCGACGACGTGGTCATCGTCAACGTAGGCCTCAAGTCCGAGGCCGTGATCCCCCTCGAGCAGTTCAAGAACGAACGCGGCGAGGTCGAGGTCAAGGCCGGCGACCAGGTCGAGGTTGCCCTCGATTCGGTCGAGGACGGCACCGGCGAGACCCGTTTGTCACGCGAGAAGGCCAAGCGCGCCCGCACCTGGACGCGGCTCGAGGAGGCATTCAACAAGTCGGAAATCGTCAGCGGCATCATCACCGGCCGCGTCAAGGGCGGTTTCACGGTCGAGATCGAGAACGTGCGCGCCTTCCTGCCCGGTTCGCTGGTGGACGTGCGCCCGGTGCGCGACACCTCCTACCTGGAAGGCAAGCCGCTCGAGTTCAAGGTCATCAAGCTCGACCAGAAGCGCAATAACGTCGTGGTTTCGCGCCGCGCCGTGGTGGAGCAGGAGTTTTCCGCCGAGCGCAGCGCACTCATGGACAACCTGCAGGAAGGCGCGGTAGTGCGCGGCACGGTCAAGAATCTCACCGACTACGGTGCGTTCGTGGACCTGGGCGGCATCGACGGCCTGCTGCACATCACCGACATGGCGTGGAAGCGCGTCAAACACCCCTCGGAAGTCGTCAAGGTCGGTGACGAAGTCGAGGTGCGCATCCTCAAGTTCGACCGCGAACGCTCGCGCGTCAGCCTGGGACTGAAGCAGCTCGGCGCCGATCCGTGGCAGAACATCGCCCGCCGCTATCCGCCGAGCACCCGCGTGTTCGGCAAGGTCACCAACATCGCCGACTACGGCGCCTTCGTCGAGATCGAGGACGGTGTCGAGGGCCTGGTGCATGTGTCGGAGATGGACTGGACCAACAAGAACGTCAACCCGGCCAAGGTGGTGCACACCGGCCAGGAAGTCGAGGTCATGGTGCTGGACGTCGACGAGGAGCGCCGCCGCATCTCCCTGGGCCTCAAGCAGTGCCAGGCGAATCCGTGGAAGGAGTTCGCCGAGAACTACAACCGCGGCGACAAGGTGTCCGGCCAGATCAAGTCCATCACCGACTTCGGCATCTTCATCGGCCTGCCGGGCAGCATCGACGGGCTGGTGCACCTGTCGGATATCTCCTGGGATCAGCCGGGGGAGGAGGCGGTGCGCAGCTACCAGAAGGGCCAGCAGCTCGAGGCCATGGTGTTGTCGATCGACCCGGAGCGCGAGCGCATCTCCCTCGGGGTCAAGCAGCTCGCCAAGGATCCGTTCTCGGCCTACATTGCCGACAACCCCAAGGGCACGATCGTGCGCGGCGTGGTGAAGGAAGTCGATGCCCGCGGCGCGGTGATCGACCTGGGCAACGGCATCGAGGGCCAGTTGCGTGCCTCGGAGCTGGGACGCGACCGCGTCGAGGACGCGCGCTCCGTGCTCAAGGTTGGCGAGGAAGTCGAGGCGAAGTTCACCGGTGTCGATCGCAAGTCGCGCACCATCTCGCTGTCGATCAAGGCCAAGGAAGCCCACGAGGAGGCCGAGGCGGTGCAGAGCTACCGCTCCGAGACCAGCACTTCGGGCACCAGCCTGGGCGACCTGCTCAAGGAGCAGATCGGTTCCGGCGAAGGACGCTGAAGGCCAGTCGCCCGCGCGCTACGGCAGTCGGCATGACGAAGTCGGAACTCATCGAGATCATCACGGCCCGGCAGAAGCACCTGCCGGCCAAGGACGTTGAGCTGGCGCTCAAGCAGATCCTGGAGATCATGAGCGATGCGCTCTCGCAGGGAGAGCGCATCGAGATCCGCGGCTTCGGCAGCTTCTCGCTGCACTTCCGCCCGCCACGCCAGGGACGTAACCCCAAGACCGGCGAGGCGGTGGCGCTCTCGGGCAAGCACGTGCCGCACTTCAAGCCCGGCAAGGACCTGCGCGAGCGCGTCAACGAGGGCGCCGGCAAGCCGATCAGGGACTGACGGGCCGGGCGCGGCGGAAGGCAGCCGGTGTTCGAACTGCCACCATTGCTGCTCGCGCTGGCCTTCATCCTGGTGGGGCTGGCGGCCTGGTACCTGGGCCGCCGCAACGGCGCGGCCCGCACCGTGCGGCTGCCGCGCGACTATTACGTCGGCCTGGATCACCTGATCAACGACCGCTTCGATCACGCGGCGGAGATCTTCGCGCGCATGGCGCAGGCCGACGGGGATGCAGCCGAGATCCAGTTCGCCCTGGGAAGCCTGTTCCGCCGCCGCGGCGAGGTCGATCGCGCCATCGCCATCCACTCCCGCCTGCGCGAGCAGGGCAGCGGCGCGCTGCGCGACCGCGCCGCCTTCGCCCTGGCCCTGGACTATCGCAGTGCCGGCCTGATGGACCGCGCCGAGCGCCTGTTCGAGGAGCTTGCCGCCTCGCGCGAGTACCGTCCGGCGGCGCTGGATCACCTGGTGGCCATTTACGAAGCACAAAGCGACTGGGCGCGGGCGCTGAAGGTCTTCAACGAGTTGCCGGGCCCGCAGCAGCAGGAACGACGCCGGGAGGCGGCTCATTACCTGTGCGAGCTGGCCGAACACGCCCTGGTGCAGGGAGATTTCGAGCGTGCCCGCACATTGCTGCGCCAGGCACGCAGCCACGAAGCGCAGCTGCCGCGCGCCGACGTGCTGACCGCGCGCCTCGCCGAGCGCGGCGGTGACAGCGCCGCTGCGCTGCTGCTGTACCTGCAGGCCCTGGAACACTCACCCGGGCTGGCGCTGGAGATCATCCCGGCGGCGCTCGCCATCGCGCGTCGCGCCGGGGAAAGCGGCGTGCTGGAGCAGTTGAGTCGCCGCCTGAGCGACAGTGGCCGTGTCAGTTCGCGGCAGCTCTCCTGGCTGCTGGCCGCGGCCGTGCCGGCGGAGGAAATGACGCAGCTGCCGCCGGCCACCGCGGGCTTGGGTGCGGGCTGGCAGTCGAGCGCCGAGGCGGGCTCACTGGCGACGCTGCTGACCCGGATCGGGGACGCCGCCGGCCGTTACCAGTGCGAGGAGTGCGGACTGCACAGCATTCGCTGGTACTGGCGCTGCCCGAAGTGTCATGCCTGGGACAGCATGCAGCCCGCGGTCTTCAAATGGGCCGAGCGGGCCGGCCAGACCATCAGTCAATGAGGCCATCAGTGAATAAGGAAAGTCGATGAGGACGGTGAAAACCGCGATCCGCTCTGCCGTGTTTCCGGTCGCCGGACGTGGCACGCGATTCCTGCCCGCCACCAAGGCCAGTCCGAAGGAAATGCTGCCGGTGGTCGACAAGCCGCTGATCCAGTACGCGGTGGAGGAGGCGCTGGCGGCCGGCGCGCGCCGGCTGGTGTTTGTCACCGGCGCGTCCAAGCGCGCCATCGAGGACCATTTCGATTCCGACCAGGAACTGGAATCCATGCTGCAGCGGCAGGGCAAGAGCGATTTGCTCAATCAGCTGCGCAGCGTGCTGCCGTCCTACGCATCCTGCATCTATATCCGCCAGCCGGCGCCGCTCGGCCTGGGCCACGCGGTGCTGTGCGCGCAGCCGGCGGTGGGCGCCGAGCCGTTTTTCGTGCATCTCGCCGATGACCTGATCCGCAGCGAAGTAGCCTGCCTCGGGCAGATGGCCGAGGTCTACGAGGCCAAGCGCGCCAGCGTGCTGGGCGTGGAAGTGGTTCCACACCGCGACACTGACAAGTACGGCATCGTTGAGGTGGAAGGGGAGCGCGGCGCGATCGGCCGGGTGTGCAGCATCGTCGAGAAGCCCAAATCTGCGGTGGCCCCCTCCAACCTGGCGGTGGTCGGGCGCTATGTGCTGGCCCCGGCAATCTTTGAACACCTGCAGCGCATCGGGCGCGGCGCCGGTGGCGAAATCCAGCTCACCGATGGCATTGCATCCCTGATGCGCGAGGAGGCTGTGTACGCCTATCGCTTCCAGGGCAAGCGCTATGACTGCGGCAGCAAGCTCGGCTACCTGCAGGCGACGGTGGAATATGCGCTGGGTCACGAGCAGCTGGGGCGTGACTTCCGCCGCTACCTGCGGACGCTGGACGTCGCGCGGGCGGCGGCGAGACCGACGCGCACCGGACGCGGCAGGCGCGCCAGGGGGAAATAAGGGGTACATTCGGGGCTTCTGGCAAGGCCAAGGAGAGTCCAATGGCTGCTCGCCGTACACCCGATGCCCCGATCCAGGCCGACCGTCCCGTTACGCGTGCGCGCACGCGGCGCAAGTCACCCGCCGTCGCCGCGATGCAGGTCGATCCCAAGCTGCGCAATGCCATGATTGCCGAAAGCGCTTACCTGCGTGCCGAACGCCGCGGCTTTGCCCCCGGAAGGGAGACCGAGGACTGGCTGGCGGCGGAGGTGGAAGTGGACGCCCTGCTGCGGGCCGGCGCGACCGGCCGCTCGCAGTAGCGATCGGCGGCGCGTGGCAGCCTTCAGTGCTGCTGCGAGCGCGGCGCCGGCGGCCGCAGGCCGTTGGAGTAAAGCACCCGCCCGTCGGGTGTGACGAACACTGCGTCGAACTCCGGCATGCGGTTGATGATCTCCAGCGCTTTTTCGGGGCCGAGTACGAAGGCGGTCTTGGACATGCCGTCGGTCTGGGTTGCGGTGGGCGCGATGATCGTGGCACTGCGCACCTTGCTGGCGGAGTGGCCGGTATGCGGATCGATGATGTGGTGGTATCGCTGCCCGTCCTCGTCGAAGTAGCGCTCGTAGTCTCCGGATGTCGACATGGCGGCGTCCGACAGCGGGATACGCGTGATGACCCGCTTCGGATCGTCGGGGTGGCGGATCGCGACCAGCCAGGGACGTCCGAGGTGATCGCCGAGAATGCGGGTGTCGCCGCCGGCCGTGACCACCGCGTGTGCGATGCCGCGCGCCTTCAGCAGCGCGATGCCACGGTCAACAGCGTAGCCCTTGCCGATGCCTCCCAGGTCGATGCGCATGCCCCGGTGTTCGAAGCGCACGGTGTGGTGCGCCTCATCCAGCAGCATGTTGCGCCAGTTGACCGCCGGCAGGGCCTGATCGATTTGTTCCTCACTCGGATGGATGTGGCTGGGGTAGTCGTACAGGTAGCCGACGCTGGCGTAGGTGATGTCAAAGGCGCCCTGCGTGATCTGCGAGTAGTAAGTCGACAGCTTGATGAGGTCGAACAGCTCCTTGTCCACCTGCACTGGCCGGCGGTTGGCATGCGCGTTGATCTGCGACAGCTGGCTTTCGGGCCGGTAGTGGCTCATCAGGGCGTCGATGCGGCGCATCTCGGCCATCACCGCCTCGATGGCGCTGTCCCCGGCGGCCGCATCGGTGCTCCACACCTGCACGTAGATGCGTGTGCCCATGATGGCCTCGGTGCGTTCGCGCCACTCGGCCCGGGCGGGTTGCAGGGCCGCGGCGCCGGCCAGGAGCACTGCGAATACCCAGGGACGCAGATACCTCATCGCCCGTTTACCTCCTGTTAAGGGTGCCGGCGCTACTGTCGCATCCATGGGCCGGGCGGCAAAGCAGCTTTTGCGCATGCCCGGGGTGCTGTTTGGCCCCCCTTGCGGCTGTTGGAGTATTCTGACGCGCCCGCAGGCTCGGGGCACAGGTGCAACTTATCAGACTTATCAGGGAGAACTGCCGATGCGAGTTTCGAAATTCAACGGTTTGATGTGCGGCGCCGTGCTGGGTGCTGCGCTGATGGCGGCGCCGATGTTTGCCGTCGCCCAGGACGCTGCTGGATCGCCGGTCACCTGCAAGGACGGCACCACCTCGGCCAAGGGTGGGCGCGGTGCCTGCCGCGGCCATGGCGGAATCGACCGCGCCGCCGGTGGCAAGGCCTCGACTGCCGCTCCGGCAGCCGCTGCTGCCGCGGCACCCGCCGCGACCGAGTCTGGCGTGATGTGCAAGGACGGCACGGCTTCCGCCAGGGGCGGTCGCGGTGCCTGCCGCGGTCACGGTGGAATCGACAAGGGTGCCAAGGCGTCGGCTTCGGCTGCCCCGGCTGCCCCGGCTGCCCCGGCTGCTCCGGCGGCTCCGGCTGCCGCGGCGGCGGGTGCGGGCGCGGCGGCGGCGGCCACGACCAGCCACGCTGCCTCCGGGAAGTGGACGCCCCCGGCGCAGGCGGCACCTGGTGGTGGCGCAGGCCAGGTGTGGGTGAATACTGCCAGCCATGTCTACCACTGCCAGAACGATCGCTGGTATGGGAAGACCAAGGAAGGGCAGTACATGACGGAGGCTGCCGCCAAGGCCGCAGGGGCCCACGCTGATCACGGCAAGCCGTGCTCGTGAGCCCGTTGCCCGACCCGGGTTTCGGTCGTTGACGCAAAGGGGGCCGCGGAACCTGCAAGGTCCGCGGCCCCATTGGTTGAAATCATCCGCCGCTGAAGGTGTCGCAGGCGGACATCGATCCGGATTCAAGGCCGCGCTTGAACCAGCTCACCCGTTCCGCCGCGGTGCCGTGGGTGAAGGACTCCGGCACCACGTACCCGCGGGAGCGCTTCTGCAGGGTGTCGTCCCCGACCGCCGTTGCCGCCCGCAGTGCCGATTCCACGTCACCCTGTTCCAGGATGTGCTTGGTCTGGTCGGCATGGTTCGCCCAGACGCCGGCGTAACAGTCGGCCTGAAGTTCCAGTCGTACCGAGAGCTGGTTGGCCTGTTCCTCTGAGGCCCGCTCCTGGGCGGCCCGGACCTTGTCCCCGGTACCGATGAGCGTCTGTACGTGGTGACCGACCTCGTGCGCCAAAACGTAGGCCTGGGCGAACTGGCCGGGGGCCTGGAACTCGGTGGCGAGCTGCTGGAAGAAGCCCAGATCCAGGTACACCTTGTGGTCGAGCGGGCAATAGAAGGGTCCCACCGCGGCATTGGCCGAACCGCAGGCCGAGGGCATCTGCTGCGTATACAGCACCAGTTTCGGTGGCACGTAGGTGGCGCCCTGTTGCTGGAAGATGGCGCTCCAGGTGTCCTCGGTTTCCCCCAGCACGGCAGCGATGAACTTTCCCTGCTGGTCCTGGGGGACGCCGGTCTGGGCCACCGGCGCAGCCTGTTGCTGGCTGGGTACCGAGCTGACCAGTCCGAGGATCACCCGCGGATCTATGCCCAAAAAATATGCCGCACCCAGGGCCAGGAGGGTGCCGCCGATCCCGAGCTTGAGCCCCGGACCTCCGCCGCCGCCGCCCGTGCTGCCCCGCACGTCCTCGACATTGCTGCTTTCGCGCAGATCGTCCCAGCGCACGGCGCTCTCCCTGGTCGTTAACCCTGTACTCACGCTATACCGGCCGGCGCTATGGGCGCAAGCAGGGCTGCTTGCGTACACTGCCCCTCAAGGGAAGGGGGACGGGTCGCCGTCGCGGAGGCAGTGTGAGTCTCAAGGGCAAGACTTTGTTCATTACGGGAGCCAGCCGGGGCATCGGGCTGGCGATCGCACTGCGCGCGGCGCGCGACGGTGCCAACATCGTGATAGCCGCCAAAACCACGCAGCCGCACCCGAAGCTGCCCGGCACCATCTACACCGCCGCGCAGGAGGTCGAGCAGGCGGGGGGGCGGGCGTTGCCCGTCGCCGTGGACGTGCGCGACGAGGCGGCGGTGCAGCAGGCGGTGCAGCAGGCGGTCGAGCGCTTCGGCGGCATCGACATATGCGTCAACAATGCCTCGGCCATCAGCCTGGCGCACACCGAGCAGATGGACATGCGCCGCTTCGACCTGATCCAGCAGATCAACACCCGCGGCACCTTCGTGACCTCGCGCGCCTGCCTGCCGCACCTGAAGCGCGCCGCGAATCCGCACATCCTGACACTGTCGCCGCCGCTGTCGCTGCAGCCACGCTGGTTCGCCGATCACCTCGCCTACAGCCTGTCGAAGTACGGCATGTCGCTGTGCACGCTGGGACTGGCGGAAGAGTTCCGCGCCGCCGGCATTGGCTGCAATTCGCTGTGGCCGCGCACCATTGTCGCCACCGCGGCGGTGGAGTTTGCCCTGGGCGGCGAACCCATGCTGCGCCGCTCGCGCAAGCCGCAGATCATGGGGGACGCCGCGTACGTGATATTCAACCGGCCGGCCCGCGAGTGCAGCGGGCGCTTCTTCATCGACGACGAGGTGCTGTACGAGGCCGGCGTGCGCGATTTCAGTCCCTACAGCCTGGTGCCCGGGGCGGCGCTGCTCGCTGACCTGTTCGTGCCACCCGACTCACAGCCGCCACCCGGAGTACAGGTGGAGGAGTTACGCCGATGAGCGCGACTTTCAACCGGCGGGTGCTGCTGGCGCGCCGCCCACGTGGCGAGCCGGTGGAGGCGGATTTCCGCCTGGAGCAGGGCGCGGTGCCGCAGCCCGCGGCGGGGCAGGTACTGCTGCGAACCCGCTACCTGTCACTGGACCCCTACATGCGCGGGCGCATGAACGACACGCCCTCCTATGTTCCTCCCATCGAGGTGGGCGCCCCCATGTCGGGCCAGACGGTCAGTGTGATCGAGGCGAGCGGACATCCCGCCTGGCGCACGGGTGAACTGGTGCTGGCCAACAGCGGCTGGCAGGACTACAGCCTCTCGGACGGCGGTGACCTGCGCCGCCTGCCACCGGACATGGCGCGGCCGTCGTGGGCGCTCGGGGTTCTGGGCATGCCAGGCCTGACGGCCTACGTGGGCCTCCTGGACATCGGGCAACCGCGTCGCGGCGAGACGGTGGTGGTCGCCGCGGCCACCGGGGCGGTCGGTTCCCTGGTGGGCCAGATCGCGCGCCTGCAGGGCTGCCGTGTCGTGGGTATCGCCGGTGGCGCGAACAAGTGCCGCTATGCCAGGGAGGAACTCGGATTCGATGCCTGCGTCGATCACCGCTCGCCGGAGCTGGCGGCGCGTCTGAAGGAGGCCTGCCCGCAGGGCATCGATGTCTACTTCGAGAATGTCGGGGGCGCGGTGCTGCGGGCCGTGATGCCGTTGCTCAACGTCGGCGCGCGCGTGCCGGTGTGCGGACTTATCGCGTGGTACAACGCCGAGCGCGCGCCCGAGGGCCCGGACTACAGCTCACAACTGCTGCTGACGGTGCTGCGCTCGCGGGTGAAGCTGCAGGGTTTCATCATTTTCGATCACTACGAGCGCAGCGCCGCGTTCAGCAAGGACATGGGCGCGTGGCTCGCAGCCGGTGGCATCCGCTACCGCGAAGACGTCGTGCAGGGCCTGGAGCAGGCGCCACGCGCGCTCATCGGCCTGCTGCGCGGGGAGAACTTCGGCAAGCTGGTGGTGGAAGTATCCCGCTGATCCATGAGGAGTGCGCTGATCCGGCTGGCCGCGGTGCTGGCACTTGCGGCGGCCCTGCTACTGGCGCCGCCGTGGCTGCTGGCGGCAGGCGGGTGGTGGAACGTTGCGGCGCTCGTGGGTTACGCATCCCTGGGTGCGATCCTGGTGCTGTACCTCTATCCGCTGCGCGCGCGGCGTGCCGACGGCCACGGCTTTCCACTGGCCGCCCATCGCAACATCGGCTGGCTGGCCCTGGGGCTGGCGCTGGCCCACGCGCTCGGGCTGCTCGTGACGGAGCCGACCACCATCGAATACTGGAAGCCGGCGGCGCCGCTGTACATGCTGTGCGGCCTGCTGGCGCTGCTGCTGCTCGCGGGTGCGGTCGGGACCGGTTACCTGAAGCGCAGGCCGGGCTCGCGCCGGCCGGTGGGTGCGATCCGCCTCAGCCACGTGCTGCCGGCCGTGGTGCTGCTGTGGCTGTGCGCGGCCCACGTGGTCGGCAGCGGCCAGTTCCTCAACACACCCCTTAAAGTCCTGTGCGGCTGCCTGCTGCTGGCGCTGCCGCTGCTGTGGCCGGCGCGCCGGCAGTTCGCGCCGCGCGGGATCCTCAGTGTGCGCGCACTGAGCGTGACGACTGCGCTGGCGGCGGTGCTGCTGCCTTCGCGCTTCGCCGGGAGCATGCTGCCGCAGACGCCTGTGACGCCGACGGCGCGGATCGCCGTGACTTTTCCGCACGACAAGCACCGCGGCGTCAACTGCGTCACCTGTCATCACAACTTCACCGACAAAACCGGTAACGAGAGCTGTTACGCCTGCCACCGGCACCCGGAACTCACCTCGGGCATCGAGGCCACCTTCCATCGCTTCTGCCGCGACTGCCACGCCAGCCTGGCGGCGCAGCAGGTCGAGCTGCACGGGCCGGTGCGTCGTTGCGCGCTGTGTCACGGGGGCAAGGCGCCGTGAGCGATCCGGGATCGGGCGTCGCCACGTTGCTGGCACCCTACCGGGGCCGGGTGCCGGGTATATCCGTTGCCGTGTGCCAGCAGGGGCGGCCGGTGTGGGAGGGATCCTGCGGTTACGCCGACCTGGAGGCCGTGGTCGCGGCCGGCACCGACAGCAATTACCGCCTGGCCTCCGTCAGCAAGCAGTTCACGGCCGCCGCGGTACTGCTGCTGCTGCAGGACGGCCGGCTCACCCTGGAGGACTCGGTGCGGGACTGGCTGCCGCAACTGCCGCGCGTGGCCGCGCCGATGACATTGCGGCAACTGCTGCTGCACCGCTCCGGACTTGTCGATTACGAGGAGTTGATTCCCGCCGGCACGACGCGGCCACTGCGCGACGCCGACGTGCTGCGCCTGCTGCAGCGCGAGGATCGCAGCTACTTCCCGCCGGGTACCGACTGGCGCTACAGCGACAGCGGTTACGCCCTGCTGGCGCTGGTGGTGGCGCGCTGCGCCGGCTGTGATTTCGCGTCGTTCCTGCGCACGCGGATATTCCAGCCCCTGGGGATGGCGGGCAGCGTGGCTCACGAGGAGGGAGTCTCGAACGTCACGCACCGCGCCTTCGGCTACAGCAGCGAGGGCCGCTCGTGGCGGCGCACCGACCAGAGCCTGACCAGCGCGGTGCTCGGTGACGGTGGCGTCTATTCCAGCGTGCGCGACCTGGTGCGCTGGGATGCGGCGCTGCGCGATTCGCGCCTGCTCAGCGAGAGCTCACGCGCACTGGCCTTCGCGCCACTGACACCGACCGATGATCCGCAGGTGCACTATGGATTCGGCTGGCGCATCACCGGGGAGTGCCTGTGGCACTCGGGGGAGTCACTGGGGTTTCGCACCGCGATCCTGCGCTTCGCGCAGCGTGGCCTGACGGTCATCGCCCTCAGCAACCGCGACCGGCCGGAGGTCTACTCGCTGGCGCTGGCGATCGCGCAGCTGTGGTGGCCCGGGGCCGCCGCGATGCGGGCCACGAAGGTGGTGGTGGGGCCCGATAGCGGCTCGCATCCCCTGCCGGGATAAACTGGGTTCATGGGTCGCGGTCCACCCGCGGCCATCGGTTGTGATTGGAGAGCCCATGAAGATCCTTCGCCCGCCCCCGGTGGACCTGTCGCGACGTTGTTTCGTCCAGGGTGTCGCCAGCGGCGGGGTTATGGCGGGCCTGGGCCTCCAGCGACCCGCGAACGTCTGGGCGCTGAGCAGCCCCGGCCAGCCCACGGTGTTGAGTGGCACAGATTTCGCGCTGGCTATCGCCGAGACTCCGGTCAACTACACCGGTAAGACGCGCCTGGCGAGCACCGTCAATGGCGGCATCCCGGGTCCCATCCTGCGGTGGAAGGAAGGCAGCACGGTAAATCTGCGGGTGTCCAACCGTTTGCGCGTGCCAACCTCGATCCATTGGCACGGGATCATCGTGCCGACCGGTTTGGATGGTGTGCCGGGTCTGAGCTTCGATGGTATTACACCCGGTGAAACCTTTGTCTACCAGTTCAAAGTGCGCCAAAGCGGCACCTATTGGTACCACTCGCATTCCGGTTACCAGGAACAGACTGGATTGTACGGCCCGCTGGTAATAGAGCCGGCCGGACCGGATCGCCATCCGACCGATCGCGACTATGTCGTGATGCTCAACGACTGGACCGACGAGGATCCCGGGCGCATCTACGCCAGGCTCAAGAAGCAGAGCAATTACTACAACTTCGCCCAGCCGACGGTGCCCGATTTCATTCGTGACGTGCGGGTGAGGGGCCTGGGCCAGGCGCTTGCCATGCGCAGGATGTGGAACGAGATGCGCATGAACCCAACCGATTTCGCCGACGTCTCCGGCTACACCTATACCTATCTGATGAACGGTGTGGCGCCGGCCGGCAACTGGACCGGCATCTTCAGACCAGGCGAGAAGATCCGGCTGCGGTTCATCAACGGTTCGGCGCAGACGATCTTTGACGTGCGCATTCCGGGCCTGAAGATGACGGTGATCGCGGCCGACGGCCAGGATGTCGAGCCGGTCGCGGTCGACGAGTTCCGCATCTCGGTCGCTGAAACCTACGACGTGATCGTCGAACCACAGGACGAGCGCGCCTACACCCTGTTCGCGCAATCCATCGATCGCTCGGGCTACGCCCGCGGCACCCTGGCGCCACGCGCTGGCATGCAGGCCGAAGTGCCCAGGCCTGATCCGATCCACTGGCTCGACATGCAGGACATGATGGGCGCCATGGCGATGGGCGGCAGCGGTCACGGCAGCGTGCAGGGAAAGCCGGGAACGAGCGGCCCGCACGACATGTCCGGCATGGATCACGCTGCCATGCCGGGCATGGCGCCCGCTGCTGTGACGGTGCGCCACGCCCGTACCGAATATGGCCCCGGTGTGGACATGCACGTCGACATGCCGCGGACCAGCCTGGACGACCCGGGCATCGGCCTGCGCGGCAACGGGCGGCGCGTGCTGACCTACGCCGACCTGCATACCATCGGCGGGCCGATCGACGCGCGCGAGCCCAGCCGCGAGATCGAGCTGCATCTGACCGGCAACATGGAGCGCTTCATGTGGTCGTTCGACGGCGTGAAATATGCCGACGCGAAGCCGGTGCACTTCAACAGCGGCGAGCGCCTGCGCCTCGTGCTGGTCAACGATACCATGATGAACCACCCGATCCACCTGCACGGCATGTGGAGCGAGCTGGAAGGTCCGCACGGCCAGTTCCAGGTACGCAAACACACCATCAACGTACAGCCGGCGCAGCGCATCACCTATGCGGTATCGGCCGACAATCCGGGCCATTGGGCCTACCACTGCCACCTGCTGTATCACATGGAGGCGGGCATGTTCCGCGAGGTGGTGGTGTCATGAACAGGCATCGTCGCGACACCCCAGCGATGCTGCATGGTTTCGTGTTGCGGGCCGCGCTGCTGCTGGTGCTGCCGCTGACGGCCACGGCGCAAAGCGCCCCAGCGCCCGACGACGCATCATCGACGGACACCCGTGCCATGCCTGGCATGGACCACGACAGCATGCCGGGCATGGACCACAGCAGCATGCCGGGAATGGATCACCCGGCGATGCCGGGCATGACCATGGGGCCGATGCAGGGTGGCAGCGCACCCGCGGATGCACGCAGCGACGATTATTCGGATGGGGTGGCGGGCCGCCCCAAACACGGGCTGCATATGCACGGCAGCGCGCCATTTGGCATGCTGCTGATCGATCAGCTCGAAGCGTTCCACGGCCGCGATGTCAACGGCCAGAGTTGGGAAGCCGAAGGCTGGTACGGCAACGACGCGGACAAGCTGTGGCTTCGCACCGAAGGCGAGCGCGGCCGGGACAAGCTGCAAGACGGTGATGTCGAAGCGTTCTGGAATCACAACATCGCCACCTATTGGAGCAGTCAGCTGGGCGCTCGCCAGGATCTCGGTGAAGGGCCGAACCGCAGTTGGGCGGCATTCGGCGTGCAAGGCCTGGCGCCATACTGGTTTGAAGTCGAAGCGACCGGCTATGTGGGGGCTTCCGGACGCACGGCGGCCCGCCTGCGCGCCAATTACGAAATGCTCTTTACCCAGCGCCTGATCCTGCAGCCGGAGGCGCAGATCAATCTCTACGGAAAGAGCGATCCGCGGCGCCGAATCGGCAGCGGTGTCTCGGACGTGCAGTTCGGCCTGCGTCTGCGCTACGAGATACGTCGGCAGTTCGCCCCATACATCGGGGCGAACTGGGTGCGCCGCACCGGCATCACCGCCGATTACGCGCGGCAGGACCGTCAAGCGGTGCTCGACCGCCAGGTCGTGGCCGGCGTCCGGCTCTGGTTTTGAGGGGATCACCATGAAAAATGGACACATCAGACACTACAGCATCACCGTCGCAGTTGTTCTGGGCGTGCTTGCCGTTGGCGCAGTTGTGTTCGTGTACTCCGGCCTCTATGACATCGGCGCCGACGATCACCACACCAGGCCGGTGTTTGCAGTGCTGCAGACCCTGCGCGAGCGCTCCATTCACGCCCATTCGGAACACCTCACGGTTCCTGATCTAAACGATCCGCAGCTGATTCTCGAAGGCGCGGGTCAGTACGCAGCCATGTGCACCGAATGCCATCTCGCGCCCGGCATGAAGGACTCGGAGCTTCGCCCCGGCCTGTACCCGCAGCCGCCAAACCTGTCACAGGTGCGGGTCGGGCCGAAGGAGGCGTTCTGGATCATCAAGCACGGCATCAAGATGAGCGCGATGCCGGCGTGGGGCGCCAGCCACGACGACCCCACCATCTGGAGCATGGTTGCGTTTCTGCAGAAGCTGCCTGACATGACGCCGGCCCAATACAAGGACATCGTGGCGAAGGCGCCGCCGGATGAAGACATGGATATGGGCGAAGACAGCGACCATGGCCACGGCGGGGATTCTGATCGGCCCTGACGCTGCCACCAGGGATGCTCCTGCGCAGCGTGAACGGGGCATGTGAATCCCTCGCGGCAGCCCAGCCGGTGGTTTAAGCTGCATGGATACCGCCCCCGATTCCTGTGCCCGCAGGGCTCGTGACGTGAATTAGAATCTGGTTGCGATATCCTTCTTAAGATATTGATTTAATGGTAAGTGAGAAGCTGAAAATGCGAGTGTATTACGACCGTGACGCGGACCTGAACCTGATCAAGGGCAAGAAAGTGGCCATCGTGGGCTACGGCAGCCAGGGACACGCCCATGCCCTCAACCTGCGCGACAGCGGGGTGAAGGATGTCATGGTGGCGCTGCGCCCGGAGTCAACAGCGGTTGCCAAGGCGAAGAAGGAAAACCTCGCGGTGGTGAAACCCGAGGAGGCGGCGCGCACCGCCGACGTGCTGATGCTGCTGACGCCCGACGAGACCCAGGCGGACATCTACCGCGAGAGTCTGGCGCCGAACCTCAAGCGCGGGGCAGCGCTGATGTTTGCGCACGGCTTCAATGTGCATTTCAATTTCATCGAGCCGCGCGCGGACCTGGACGTGCTGATGGTGGCCCCCAAGGGTCCCGGCCATACCGTGCGCTCGGAGTACCTGCGTGGCGGTGGCGTGCCCTCGCTGCTGGCCATTGCGCAGAACGCCACCGGCAATGCCCACGACCTGGGCCTGTCGTACGCCGCCGCCATCGGCGGCGCGCGCGCCGGTGTCATCGAGACTACCTTCAAGGAGGAGTGCGAGACCGACCTGTTCGGCGAGCAGGCGGTGTTGTGCGGCGGCGCCACCGAGCTGATCCGCGCCGGCTTCGAGACGCTGGTGGAGGCCGGGTACGCGCCGGAGATGGCCTATTTCGAATGCCTGCACGAGCTGAAGCTGATCGTCGACCTGATCTACGAGGGCGGCATCAGCAACATGAACTACTCCATTTCCAACACGGCCGAGTACGGCGAGTACCAGATCGGGCCGCGCATCGTGGACGAGCGGGTGCGGGCCGAGATGAAGCGGGTGCTGCAGGAGATACAGTCCGGCAAGTTCGCGCGCGAGTGGATGCTGGAGAACAAGGTCAACCAGGCGTCCTTCAAGGCGCAGCGTGCGCGCTCGGATGCGCACCCGATCGAGGCGGTGGGCAGCAAGTTGCGGGCGATGATGCCGTGGCTGTCGAAGAACGTGCTGGTCGACCGCTCGCGCAACTGACGGCAATGAACGACGGCGCCAGCGAGTCGCAGTCCGCGCTGCTGGCGCGGATTGCCGCCGCCCTGGAACGGCTGGCGCCACCGCCGCCGTCCGCCGCCATCGCCGAAGGCAGCGAGGGTTATCTGTGGCTGGCGCGCGAACAGCGCCTGCAGCCGGTGGCTGCGATCGCGCGCGTGGACCTCGGGCTGCTGAAGCGCATCGAGGCGCAGCGCGAAGTGCTGCTGGCCAACACCCGCAATTTTGCCGCCGGGCGGCCGGCCAACAACGCGCTGTTGTGGGGCCCGCGCGGCACCGGCAAGTCGGCGCTGGTGAAGGCGGTGCATGCCGCGGTCAACGCCGAATGTCGTACCGGCTCGGCGCCGCTGGCGCTGGTGGAAGTGCAACGCGCCGACGTCGGCACGCTGGGCAGGCTGTTGCCGCTGCTGCAGGCACAACCGTCGCGGCGCTTCGTCATCTTCTGCGACGACCTGTCCTTCGAGGCCGGGGAGGCCGAGTACAAGTCGCTGAAGGCGGTCCTGGACGGCGGCATCGCCGGGCGGCCGCAGAACGTGCTGATCTACGCCACCTCCAACCGGCGGCACCTGATGCCGCGCGACATGATCGAGAACGAGCGCGCCACCGCCATCAATCCCGGCGAGGCGGTGGAAGAGAAGGTGTCGTTGTCGGACCGCTTCGGGCTGTGGCTGGGCTTCCACAACATTGACCAGGATGGCTACCTGGAGATGATTGACGGCTACGCCGCCTGGTACGGGATCGGCGCGCCGCGCGAGCAACTGCACCACGCCGCGCTGCAGTGGGCACTACAGCGCGGTTCGCGGTCGGGGCGGACTGCGTGGCAGTTTATCCAGGACTGGCTGGGCGGCTCAGGCGGGCTCGGGGATCGCTGAGCGCCCGGCGAGCAGGCGCATGACGAGCCACGCTGCGCCCTTGTACAGCAGCCACACGCCCACCGCGAACACCAGCGCGAAAACCAGGCCCTGGGACGAGAGCGCGAAGGTCGGCACCCAGTCCGACCAGGTTGCGCGCAGCAGCGCGGGATCGCCGTGCAGCAGCAGCCAGGAGGCCTGGCGCGGCAGGCTGGCGTGCATCGCGTGTACCGCCGCCTGCAGCTGCTGCACCGTGATCATCAGCGCGCGGATGACGGCGCCCTCGGCATGAAACTGGGGATCGGCGCTGCCCAGGTGATGGCGGATCAGCAGCTCCAGGCTGCCGCCCTGGTACTGGTCCGCCAGCTTCTGCCACGGCGCCAGGTCCAGCAATGCCTGGTCGAGTCTGCCGCCCAGGCGCTGGCGATATTGGGCGATGAATCCGGGGATCAGCCCGCCCACAATGGCGGCGCACACCAGGACTGCCCGGTCCAGCAGGCCGCCCACGAAGCGGTTGAAGAGGCGCGCGGTCATGGCGAGGGATTCTTGCAAAGCGCGCCGGGCCTGTCACGGCCACGGCCGAGGGCTGGCCAGGTGCGCAAGGCTGCGGTGCGCGAGGGCTTGCGGCTGGCGTGAATTGAAGGCACCTTCCCGCACTTCGGAACACAGTAGGGGGCGGGCATGACCACGCGCGGATGGCTCTCTTTGGCCCTGGCCGTAGCCGCTGTGACGGCCGTGGCAGGCTGCGACAATTCAGCCAACCGCGTGGAAGCCACGGCGGGCGGTGCCGATACCGTGAACGGGTCAATCCATGTTGCAGCGGGACAGCACAGCGGGAGTCTGTCGACCGTCAATGGCGGCATTCACATCGACGACGGGGCTGAGGTCGGCTCCGCCACCACGGTCAACGGTTCGGTGCACCTGGGCGCGCGCGCTGGCGCCGATTCCGTCGAGACCGTCAACGGCGGTGTCACCCTGGTGGCCGGGGCGCACGTCGCCAAGGGCATCTCCGCCGTGAATGGCGCACTCAGTCTGAAGGACGGCGCGCAGGTTGCCGGGAAAGTCAGCAACGTCAACGGCGACATCACCCTGCAGGGGGCGCATGTGGGTGGCGGGCTGCGCACTGTGTCCGGGGACATCGACGTCGAAGGCAACTCCCACGTCGAGGGCGGGATCGTGGTGCACAAGCAGGGATCCGGCTGGCTGCAGTGGCACTTCGGCGATCCGCCGAAGGTCGTCATCGGACCGGGTGCGGTGGTGGCGGGGGAGCTGCGCTTCGAGCGCAAGGTGCTCCTGTACATCAGCGACCAGGCCACAGTGGGGCCGATAATCGGCGCGACGGCGATACGCTTCAGCGGCGCGCGGCCGCCGGCCTGAGGCGGCCGCAGGTCAGGGTAAAGCGCCGACCTGAGCCGCCCCCCCAACAGAGGCGGGTGACACAAGCCGCAGATTGCCGCAGCGGCGCGAGAACTGCGTCACGTCAGGACATATTCCACTGGCCGCCACGGGCCGGCCGGGCTCAAATTCAGACACCCAGCTGCCGGATAGATAGAGCCAAGTGGATGCCGGAATGACCGACACCGCGCGACTGCCACGCGCGACACCGCCTCGCTGGATGGATGCGCTCGTAGCTGCCGTGCTGGCCTATGCATTGACGGCGTCGCTGTGCGTCCTGCTGGGAGTCGGTGGCGTTGCGATGCGCTTTCTGGAGCCATGCCTGGACGTCCCGGGCGCCCTGGTCGCGACTGTGCTGATTACAGCCGCGGCGCGCCGCACACCACCGGGCACTCAGCGTACCGCCTGGCGTGTCCTCGCCGCCGCCCTGTGGATGTACCTGGCCGGGACGTCCGTAGCCGCGGGCTACTGGCTGCGTAACGTCGATCCCTTTCCCGGTCCGCCCGACATCTTCTATTGCGGCTTCTATCTGACGCTGACGGTGGCGGCCTGCCTGCTGATCCGCGCGGCGGCCGTCCGGGCACCCTGGGCGCGGCTGGCGGCTGACGCTGCAATCCTCGTCATAGGCTTCGGCGCCTGCTTCTGGTTCCTGGTTGTCGGTCCCGTGGCCAGATCGGGCGGCGCCGGCCAGGACCTGCTGCCGCAGTTGCTGAGCCTCGGCTACACGACCTCGGACTGCATCCTGATGCTGCTGCTGGGCGTATTGCTGATCGCCGGGACCCGATCGGGCGCCAGCCGGCGCGTACCGGTACTGCTGATGGCCGGGTTCGCGATGCTGTTCATGGGCGACCTGCTGTGGTCACTGACGGACGTGCGCGGCCTGCACATCCCGCAGAAGTTTCGCGACGTACTGTACCTGTGTTGCCACGTGCCACTGGCGTTCGCCGGGCGCGAGCAGGTGCGCGCGGTGGCTTCCGGGGGCAGCAGTGTCTCGCGGCCGGCGGACTGGTTGCTGCGGCTGCAACCCTACGCGGCGCTGCTGGCGGCCCTGATCATGCTGATCCGCTACAGCCGTGACAACGACGCCGGTCCGGCACAGATCATGACACTGGTGGTGTTCGCCCTGGCGCTGCTGCTGATGGTTCGTCAGGCGGTGGAGTTGCGCAGCGAGGCGCGCGCCCGCGAGCGACGCGCGGCCCTGATCGTGGAGGCGCGTTACGCCTCGCTGATCGCCAACGCGTCGGACGTGATCATGATCGTGAGCCCCGAGGGTGCGGTGCGTTTCGCTTCCCCGGCATGCGAACGCATCTTCGGGATGAAGCCGGCGGACATGGGCGGACGGGTACTGGTAGAGCTGTGCGCGGCTGACGACCGCGGCAAGCTGCGGCAGTTCCTGTCCGGCCTGCTGACAGCGCCGCCTGCGACCGCGGTAGGGCCGACGGAACTGCGGGTAGACGCCCAGGGCGGCAGGACTATCATTGAATGTGTCGGCAGCAACCTTACCGCCGACGCCGCCGTACAGGGCCTGGCGCTGAACTTTCGTGACATCAGCGAGCGCAAACAGCTTGAAGAGCAGCTGCGGCGACTGGCTTTCCACGATCCGCTGACCCTGCTCGCCAACCGCAACCTGTTCCGCGACCGCGTGCAGCACGCGCTGGCGCTGGCGCAGCGCGACCACTCCCCGGTGGCCGTGATGTTCCTGGACCTGGACAACTTCAAAAACGTCAACGATACGCTGGGGCACGACGCGGGCGACCAGTTGCTGCAGATCGTGGCGCAGCGCATCGCGCGCACTACGCGTTCCTCCGATACCGTGGCGCGCCTGGGAGGGGATGAGTTTGCGGTGCTGGTCGAGGGCCTGGCCAATGCCGAGGAGGCGCAGCGCCTGGCGGATGCCCTGATTGCCGCCATCGACCAGCCAGTCGCACTGTCGAGCGCGGAAGTACGCATCGGTGTCAGCATTGGCATCGCGTTCTCGCCGGAGCTGGGTGGCTCGGCCGCGCTGCTCAGCAACGCCGACATCGCGATGTACCACGCGAAAGCGGCCGGCAAGAACCGGCACGCAGTCTTCCGTCCGCAGATGCAGGACCTGCTGCAGGAGCGCATGCGCCTGGAAGCCGACGTGAACCTGGCCTTCGACCGCGAGGAATTCTTCCTCGATTACCAGCCAATCGTCGACCTGGGCAGCCGCTGCCTGCTGGGTGTGGAGGCGCTGGTGCGTTGGCGCCACCCGGAGCTCGGCATCCTGATGCCGGCGCGGTTCATCCCGCTGCTGGAGGAAAGTGGGCACGTACGCCGGCTGGGCCGTTGGGTGCTGGAACGCGCCAGCCGCGAGCTGTGCAACTGGCGCGGCTGCGTCGCCGGGGGCGAAGAGCTGCGGCTGGCGGTCAACATTTCGGGGCGGCACCTGCAACATGGCGACCTCGCCGCCGACGTCGCCCGGGCGCTGCAGCTCTCCGGGCTGGAGCCGCACAACCTGGTGATCGAGCTGACCGAGAGCACCACCATGTACAGCAACGAGGGCAGTCTCGCGCGGTTCCGCGAACTGAAGGAACTGGCCGTGCGCGTTGCGATCGATGACTTTGGAATCGGCTACTCCTCGCTGTCGTACCTGCACCGCTTTCCCATCGACATCCTGAAGATCGATCGTTCCTTCGTGGGACGCCTGACCGACAGCGACAAGGGCCCGGAACTGGCCAGCGCCGTGATCACCCTGGGGGCGACCATGGGCCTGGACACGGTGGCCGAAGGCGTGGAATCTGAGTTGCAGGCGCTCACCCTGATCCGCCTGGGCTGCGTGGCGGGACAGGGATACCTGTTCGGGGCGCCGGCGTCGCTGGCGGAACTGGCCGGCAACGCCGTGGTGGAGCGGCGCAATGTCCTGTGGGACCTCTCGGCCGAACGCGGCGCGCTGTCGCCTACGGGGTGCTTCCGCGCCCTGCGCGTGCCGTACGACAGCGCGGCTGGCGCGGCCTGACAGCACCGCGGGCGTGGCAGTTCCCGCCTGACAGTACGCGCCCAGGCGCGTGAACCCCCGGGTGCGGCGGGGGTACTTACCGTAAGGAGCCGGCATCGCCGTGGGGCGGCCGCCACTTGTGACTCACCGCATTTTCAAGGGGATAACTCATGAGAGCACGATCCACGCAGCGACTGCTGCCCATGGCAGCGCTCGCGCTGATGGCCTTCGGGCTGCCGGCCGGGGCCTCGGACTTCAATGAGGCCGGCAATATTGTCATCGCCGACCAGTACAACAACCGGGTCGTCGAAGTCGATCCGCGCACGCACCGCATCGTGTGGAGTTTCGGCGATGGCTCGGATCAGCCGGGCCCGCACAGCATTGTCGGCGTCAACGACGCCGAGCGCTTCGGCAGCTTCACACTGCTGTCCGGCACGGGTATTCCGCCGAGCAATCCGGCCCTGCCGGGTTGCTCGACGCCGGCCACCGGCTGCGCCGACAACCGCGTAATGATCGTCAACCGCCGCGGGCGCATCGTCTGGCAATATGGCGAGGCGGGTGTGGGCGGCTTCGGCGCCAACCAGATCAATACCCCGGTGCACGCGCTGATGGTCTGGCATTTCCCCGGGCATTACGGCTTCCATGTCCTGATCACCGACCAGGCCAATTCGCGCGTCATCCTGGTAAACCGTTCGCACCAGGTCGTGTGGCAGTACGGCATGACGCAGGTGCCGGGCCTGGGACCGGATCTGCTGAATAATCCCAACAGCGCCGAGCTGCTCGACAATGGCCACATTCTCATCGCCGATGAGAACAACAACCGCGCCATCGAGGTTACGGCCGGCAAGCAGCTGGTGCAGGCTTTCAGCGCCGGCGGCACTGCCAGTGGGGTGGCTTTTGCCAGCCGCCTGGCGAACGGCAATACGCTCCTCACCGACTCCAACAACAACCGCATAATCGAGCTCAGTCCCGCCGATGCCATCGTCTGGGAATACGACACCAACACCGATCCGGGCAGCAACACGGCGCCGCTGCCGACGCGGGCGGTGCGGCTGGCCAATGGCAACACGCTGATCAGCGATCAGTACAACAATCGCGTGATCGAGGTGACCCGCGGCAAGCAGATCGTGTTTCAGCAGGGCATGCTCAACGTGCTGGGCAAGGGCTTCAACCAATTGAACGGGCCGTACGATGCCAAGGTGGTCGGGGACTTTACCGGCCTGACTCCACCCTTCGGCCGGGGGCACGACAGATAGTCGCGTCAGCGCGCGGCCGAACCTGCGGCAGGGACGGGCGCCAGAGATTCCAGTACGGTGGGGATCAGCTCGCTGACAGTCGGGTGGATACGTACCCCGCGCTGTACCGCCGTGTAAGGCAGTCGGGCGTACATGGCATCCACCAGCGATTGCACCGCCTCATCGCCGCCCACGCCCAGGATCGCCGCGCCGAGTATCTGGCGGGTCGACGCATCGACCAGTATCTTCATGAATCCCTGGGTTTCGCCTTTCTCCCGCGCCCGGGCCACCTGCGACATGGGCCTCGTGCCCACCAGCAGCGACAGTCCTTTGCTCTTCGCCTCGGCTTCGGTCAGGCCGATGCGCCCCAGGGGCGGGTCGGTGAACAGGCCGTAGATGCTGATGCGGTCAGTCACCTTGCGATCCGCGCCGTCGAGCAGGTTGTCGGCGACGATCTCGTAGTCGTTCCAGGCGGTGTGGGTGAAGGCCCCGCGGCCGTTGCAGTCACCCAGCGCGTAGACGTTTGGCACGCTGGTGCGCAGCCGATCGTCGACCCGGATGTAGCCGCGCCCGTCCAGTTCGAGGCCGGCCTGTGCCGCGCCGAGGTCGTCGGTATTGGGCGTGCGGCCGACCGCCAGCAGCACGTGCGTCCCCTCGAGCACTGGCGCGCCGCTGGTGCAGTCCAGGGATACGCGGATGCTGTCGCCGCCTGAGTCCAGGGCGATGCACTTCGCGTCACAGCGGAATTCTATGCCCTCACCGGCGAGAATATTACGCACCGCCTCCGAGACCTCCGGATCCTCCCGTCCGATGAGGCGCGGGCCCATCTCCACGACGGTTACCCGGCTGCCGAAGCGGCGATACATCTGGCTGAACTCCAGGCCCACGTAGCTGCCGCCCACCACGATCAGGTGGCCCGGCAGGATATCCAGATCCATGATGCTTTCGCTGGTCAGGTAGCGGACGCGCTCGATGCCGGGCATGCGCGGCAGCAGCGGGCGCCCGCCGACGTTGATGAAGATGCTGTCGGCGGACAGTGTGTCCTCACCGACTCGCACGGTGCGCGAGTCCAGGAAGCGGGCGTGCCCGCGCACGATCGTGAGGTTTGCCTGGGAGCGCAGCCACTTTTCCAGCCCGGCGCTGGACTGGGCGACCACCGCGTCCTTGCGCGCCTTGACGGCGGGCATGTCGACCGTCGTGGCAGCGCCGAGCCGTATGCCGAACTCTCCGGCACGCCTCGCCATGTGGGCTACGTAAGCGCTGGCAATCAGAGTTTTGGTCGGGGTGCAGCCGTTGTTGACACAGGTGCCGCCAAAGCGGCCGTGCTCGATGATTGCGACCTGGCGACCAGCCCCTGAGAGGCGTACCGCCAGTGCCGGGCCTGCCTGACCCGTACCGATCACGATGGCATCGTAGTGCTTCACGGTCCCTCCCTGCTGATGTCAGGCCGCCGGTGCCGCGCCTTCGTCGAAAACCATGAAAACCTTGCGGGTGGTTTTGCGGATTTCCCACACGCCGTTGCTGTTAGGCGGGAAGAACAGCGCATCACCTGGCCGGATCTCCAGGGTCTCGCCACCGTCAGGCGTAAAGGAACATTCGCCGCTCAGGAAGTGGGAGAACTCTGCCTGTTTCACCTGTCGCCGGAAGCGGCCTGGGGAGCACTCCCACACACCGGTGCGGGTACGGGCGTTGTTGGCTGGCGAGATGCCAAAGGTGCGCACGACCGGCACCGGCGTGCCCACGGGCACGGGCACCGGGCTGGCAGCGCCGAGCGGACTGGAGTCGACGTTGAATTTCAGGATGGTCATGGTGATCGATATTCGAATTGAACGCGATTGGGCGATGCCGGCAGCTGGCGTAGTATAGGGCCTGTCGAAGCCAGTGATGGAAGTCCTGAGCTCTAACGGCGTTCGAGCGCTGCGCTGAGTCCATAACCAACACCAATAAACCGCCTGTGTCGGGCGGCAGGGAGGCGTGTATGCGTGCAACACCCAGCGATTGTTGCCAGGGAGCGCGGCATGCGGGCAATTCGCGACGCCGGCTGGTCGGCCGCGTGCCGGCTGCGTTTGGCGTTGGCTTGCTGCTGGCGGCAGGTCTGCTGAATGCCCAGACGCCGGCGGGCTTCGATGCCGCCAGCGCCTTCGGCGCGCGTCCGAGCGTGTCGGATCTCAGCCTGTCACCCGACGGCACCAGCGTGGCCTACATCACGCCGGGAACGTCGCGGGGTAGCGTCCTGGTTACCGGCCGCCTTGGTAATCCCTTCCGGGCAACGGGTGTCATGCGTGCGGACGGTAAGCCGTACCGCCTGCTGCGCTGCGGTTGGGTGTCCAACCAGCGTCTCGTCTGCCAGATCTACGGAATCGTACCGGACGCTGCAGGCGCAGCGGGGCTGCTGCCGGTTTCACGCTGGATCGCGGTGGATGCCGACGGCGGCAACATCCGGACTCTGGCCGTTGGCCGCAACATGTACAGCCGCGGTTACTTCCTCCATGATGGTGAGATCATCGACGCCCTGCCGGACGAGGAAGCGGCGGTGCTCATGAGTCGCAACTACACTCCCGACGATCACATCGGCAGCCGTGTTGGCAGTGACAAGCAGGGACTTGGGGTGGACTGGGTGGACACCCGGAACATGACCATCAGGAATGTGGTGCAGCCACGCAAGGAAGCCTTTGAGTACCTGAGCGACGGCCGCGGCAGCGTTCGTGTCATGGGTTTGGCGGAGCAGGGTACTCTCGGTTATGAGAACGGCATTTCAAATTTCCTCTACCGCGCCGCCGGTTCGACAGACTGGCACCAGCTGAGCCGATACAACGAGCGCGACCACAGCGGATTCTGGCCGATCGCCGTCGACCACGACCTCAACGTAGCCTACGGCTTTCGCAAAACCAACGGCCGCTCGGCGCTCTACACAATCAAGCTTGACGGCTCACTGGAGGAGCACGAGGTCTACTCCCGCCCCGACGTGGATGTCGAAGACGTGGTGCAGATCGGGCGCAGGCAAAGGGTGGTCGGCGCCGCCTATGCCACGGACCGGGAGCATTCGGAGGTGTTCGACCCCCAGATCAAGCAGTTGATTGGTTCAATCTCGCATGCATTGCCGCGGCAGCCTTTGCTGCAAATCGCAGACTCGAGCGTCGACGAAAGCGTACTCCTGGTGGTGAGCGGCAGCGATGACGATCCGGGTGTGTACTATCTCTTCGACCGCAAGTCCCGCCACCTGAATACGTTCCTGGTAGTGCGCAGCCAGCTCGAGGGCGTCAGGCTCGCCAAGGTGCAGCCGGTGAACTATCCGGCGAGCGACGGGGTGATGGTGCCGGGGTATCTGACCTTGCCACCCGGGCAGGAATCCGCACACGGCCTGCCGGCCATCGTGCTGCCCCACGGCGGCCCGAGTGCACGCGACAAATGGGGATTTGACTGGCTATCGCAGTACTTTGCCAACCGCGGCTACGCGGTTTTGCAGCCGGAATTCCGCGGCTCTGCTGGCTACGGAGATGACTGGTTCAAGCACAATGGGTTCCGCTCCTGGCGCATTGCCATAGGGGATGTCCTGTCAGCAGGGCGGTGGTTGGTGAAGGAAGGGATCGCCGACCCGGCTCGCCTTGGCATCGTGGGGTGGTCGTACGGCGGCTACGCCGCCCTGCAGTCCGCCGTCGTCGATCCCACCCTCTTCAAGGCCGTGGTGGCGATCGCGCCGGTCACCGATCTTCCGGCGCTGGTAGAGGAAAATCGCTACTGGACTGACTACGAGATCGTCAAGGATTTTGTCGGCGAGGCTGCTCACACCCGCGAGGCGTCGCCCGTCGACAATGCAGGCAGTTTCAAGGCGCCGGTGCTGCTGTTCCACGGAACGCTCGACCGCAACGTTGGCTACCCGCAGTCACAGCACATGGCGGAGAAGCTTAAGTCAGCGGGTAAGCAGGTCGAACTGGTGACTTTCAAGGATCTCGATCACCGCCTGGAGGACTCGGATGCGCGCGCGCTGATGCTGCGGCGGAGCGACGAATTCCTGCATACGGCGTTCGCCGCGGCTGCTGCCGCACATTGAGATTCTGGAATGCTTTATCCCTTGCGCCCGATCAGGCAGGCTTGCCGGGTGGCCACCACGCCGGAGTGCACCGTGAAGGACCAGCCGCCCCCTGTCACCATCTATCACAACCCTGCCTGCGGCACCTCGCGCAAGACCCTGGCGCTGATCCGCGATTCAGGTGTCGAGCCCACCGTCATCGAGTACCTGAAGACCCCGCCGGACCGGGCCACGCTGATCGATCTGCTGGCGCGGATGCGCCTGCGTCCGCGGGATCTCCTGAGACAGAAGGAATCAATCTACGCGGAACTCGGGCTGGGGGCGGCCCACTGGACTGACGAGCAGCTCATCGACCTGATGCTCACCCACCCGATCCTCATCAACCGTCCCATCGTCGTCACGCCCAGGGGCGTGCGCCTGTGCCGCCCACAGGAGGCCGTGCTGGAGCTCCTGCCGGCAGCAACCAAAAGTTGAGGGCCTGACCATGTTGATGCCTTCCAGGCAGCAGTTCGACTCCATCCGATCGGGGCACCACGCCGACCCTTCGCGCTCGTTCTCCTTGCGGGCCGAGGCCTACACCGATCCCGGCTGGTTCAACGTCGACCAGCAGGAAATCATCTCGAAGTCCTGGCAGTGGGTTTGTCACGCAGAAAAGGTGCGCGCGCCGGGAACGTACACGACGGCGCAGGTCGCGGGACACCCGGTGGCGATCGTACGCGACGAGCATGGCGTGCTGCGGGCGTTTTACAACGTGTGCCAGCATCGGGCGCACCCGGTCCTGGCCGGGGAGGGCAACGTGCGCCGCATCGTCTGTCCATACCACGCGTGGAGATACCGGCTGGACGGACAGCTGGCCGGCGCGCCGCACACCGCGGACCTGAAAGACTTCTCGACAGAAAGCATCCGCCTGTGCCAGGTGAGGGTCGAGGAGTTTTGCGGGTTCATTTTCGTGAACCTCGACCGCTCCAGTCCCTCTTTGCGCGCGGACTCTGGAGCGCTCGAGTCGGAGATACGGCACTGGGCGCCTGACATCGAACAGCTCACGTTCGGCCATCGCCTGACGTACGAGATCAGGTCGAACTGGAAAAACGTGGTCGACAACTTCCTAGAGTGCTACCACTGTCCGGTCGCCCACAAGGACTTCTGCACCCTGGTCGACATGAATACCTACAAGGTGACGACGTACGGAATCTATTCGAGTCACATGGCCGATGCGGGCAGAACCGGCAACTCGGCTTACGATACATCCGCGGCCAGTGTGCGCACGCATGCCGTGTGGTGGCTATGGCCCAACACCTGCCTGATGCGCTATCCGGGTCGCAGTTCGATGATCGTGCTGCACATAGTGCCGGTGGCCGCCGATCGGACCCTGGAGACCTACGACTTTTACCTGGAGACACCGCAGCCGGACGCGCTGGAACAGCAGGCGATTCACTACCTCGATACGGTTCTGCAGGCGGAGGACATCGCGCTTGTCGAGAATGTCCAGCGCGGCATGAACACCCCGGCCTTCACGCAGGGGCGCATAGTCAATGATCCGCTCGGATCCGGAAAATCGGAACACGCTTTGCATCACTTCCACGCCCTGGTGCTGGATGCTTACGAACGCGCGAGCCACCGCAAATGATGCCAGCCTCCCGGGCGCCGGCCACCCGGGAGGGGCGTCAAGCGGCCGCAATGCCCGCTGTGTTACTTCTTGTCCGCCGGCTTTTCCTCTGCCTGCGTGGCCCTGTGCGCCAGGCGTGGTTCTATGTTGACCACGTGACACTCGTTGCTGCCGAGATTATCGGCGGCATGTGTCACAGGCCCGTACCAGCCCATGTCGCCAGCATGAATGGTGCCCTCCCGGGTCGTGCCGTCCGGGAACGAGAACTTCAACTTGCAGTCGCTTAACGCCACGAGATAGAAGCCGTGCGGGTGGCGGTGCATGTTGGCATGTCCCGCGGCGGCCAGGTGGATGTCGAGCACGCGCATGGAGGCGTCCTCGAATACCACCTTGTGCGTGGCTGTAGAGACTCTGACCGGGTCACCGGCGGACTCCATCTTGTGCATGGCCGGCGCACGGGTCGGCTCGTCCGCGGACACCAGCGCGGCCGCCGCCAGTGCCAACGCGCCGCCCACCAGGATTGATATTCTGTTCATGACTCCCCCTCGCTGTTGGAAGTTGTTGATCGGAACCGTAGCGCTGCGGATAGTACCCGTAGAGCGCGAACCAAGTCGAACCGTGCTTCCAGCCGCAGCCCAGGCGGCGGTCAGGCCGTACGCCAGAATGTGACGATGAGGCCGCCGGCGACGATCAGCGCACCGCCAATCAGAACCGGTACCGCCGGAAGGGTGCGGAAGACCAGGAGGTTGATGGTCTGCCACACCACGAACAGGGTGGCGATATAGAGGCCTGCCACGCGTCCGAAGTCGACGGGTGCGATGTTCACGAAGGCCCCATAGCCAAAGAGCAGCACGGCCCCGCCAAGGAACAGGGCCAGGCGAGCGGCCCCGGTGTGCTGGAATATCCCCAGGCGCACAGCGGCATCACCGCTGACTTCCAGGGTAGTCGCGATGAGCAGCAGGAGCGCAATCGGTAAGTTCTGCAGGACTTTTAACATGAGACTCCTGAGGCACAGGCAGTGCGCCAACGCTAAGCGCCCGTCAGACGCCCTCTGAACACGAAATAAACCGCTGCCACGATGCAGCATCCTGCCCACAGATAGTCGAGCTTCAAGGGTTCCTTCAGGTAGAAAATCGCAAATCCTTCAGGTGCGCGCACCACGCGAAGGTCATGAAGACGTTGCTCAGGCACAGCAGCCCGGCCGTAAGAGCGATGGTCCGCGTCATCAGTGTCTCCTCGCGCCCTCAACCCAGTGGACTGCCGTCCGCAACGGTTTGATCGATCGAGGCGAGGATCACCACCCCGTCGTCGCGCACAAAGCCCGTTACCAACACCTCGGACTTGAATCCCGCAACCCGCTTTGGCGCCAGCCCCGTTGCACAGATGACCTGGCGGCCCAGCAACTGCTCGGGCGTGTAGAGCGCCGTAATCTGCGCGCTCGATTGTTTTATTCCATAGGGGCCGAAATCGACCCACAGCTTGTAGGCTGGTTTGCGGGCCGCGGCGAAATACTCGACCTGTCGCACAGTCCCCGCCCGCAGTGCGACGCGCTCGAAATCATCCCAGGTTGCGAGGGCGGTCTGGTCACTCATTCAATTTTCTGCCGGATGTCACCTGACCTTGCTGCCGCAGCCCCGCAGCCGGGCAAATGAGCTTCACGACAGGCGCGGAGCAGATCCGAACATGAAGCTCGACACCGACACGCCGCCCATGAAGTTGTCTTCGTGATATATGCGCCTGCCTGGGTCGTTTTCGGCGGCGCCTACCGCGGCCATCAACGGCAACAGATGGTCCTCGCGGGGATGGGCCTGGCGCGCCGCCGGTGCAGCTTCCCAGGCGATGAGGCGCGCGAGGCGCTCCGCGGGGCTCACCCGGACCAGGGTCTCATCGAGCCAACGGTCGAAGGCGGCAGATGCGACCGCGGCCTGCGGGCCGAAGGCGCGCAGATTGTGATAGCTGAGGCCGCTGCCTACGATCAACACGCCTTCGTCGCGCAGCGGGGCCAGCGCGCGGCCGGCCTCGATGTGCGCGCGGGGGTCGTAGCCGCTCTGCAGCGACAGCTGCAGCACCGGCACCTCGGCGTCCGGATAGATCGCGGCCAGTGGGGAGAACGTGCCGTGATCGAAGCCCCGCGCGGCGTCCATGCGTACCGCGAATCCGGCGGCAGCGATCAAATCGCGGACGCGCCCGGCGGTCTGCGGCGACCCTGGCGCCGGGTAGCGGATGTGATAGGTGTGTTCGGGAAATCCGGAGTAGTCGTAGATCATCGGCGGCTGCGCCGTCGCCATCACCGTGAATTCGCGCTCCTCCCAGTGCCCGGAGATCATCAGCACCGCCTTCGGTGGTACCGGGCCCAGCTGCCGCGGCATATCGCGTAGCGACGCTTCGAGGCGATCGTAGGCGCCGCCCATCTGCGCCTTCATCCACGGCCACGGTCCGCCGCCGTGCGAAATGAAATAGGTGGGAAGCGTCATATTCATTGATCTGGTTGAGCGTAATCCTCAATCATACGCCGAGTGCGGTGCCTCCACCGCCTGGCCGAGAACCGAGGGGGCGCCGACCCGTGGAAGCCGCAGCGGGCTTTGCGCGCAATAGTTGATCCGCGCGGGTAGACCCACGTACAAGTTCGTATTGAGCAAAGGCTGTCCCGACCGTACGGTCACCATCCAGAGGAGAAACTCGATGGAGGCTGTTATGAAGAGATCTCACCTCATTGTGGTTGGCGTCGCTCTGGCCTGCGGAGTGCTCGGCACTGTTGCGGTTGCTCAACCGGTGGAGGAAATTTCTGTGCAGGCCAAGCGCGCGCTGTCGACAAAAGTTGTTGATCGCAGTCCGAGCGGAGTCCCGATCGTGGACATCACGATCAGTTACGGTGTCAGTACCTCAGGCATTGACCTGACGTCGAACACCGGTTTCGGGGAAATGGAAAAGCGGGTGAACGAGGCCGCGCGGGCCGCTTGTGTAGCGATCTCTCACCAGTATCCGGATGCATCGCCTGACGAGGCAACGTGCACAAAGCATGCCGCGGCGAAAGCCATGGTGCAGGTGCGCAAGCTTGCGCTCGGGGGGCCGATGAAACCGGCAGGCTGACGGCGGGGATGCTGTCGGGCCCCGAGGACAAGGTAAACGCGCGTAAGTCGTTGATTGATTGGCTCCCCGGGTTGGAATCGAACCAACGACCAACGGATTAACAGTCCGACGCTCTACCGCTGAGCTACCGGGGAACGGAAGGGGTGCGATCGACGGGCGCGAATTCTCAGGCAAGCCAATCGGCAGAGTCAAGGAGTTCGGGCAGCTGCCCCACGGGTGCGGCGGGCAAACTCCAGGTACGCAATGACATTGAGGCCGAGCAGGCCGGCCGCGAGCAGCCACTGGACGTGCCGGGTGAGCCCGGGTGGATACAGGGCCCGCAGCAGGTAGTGCACCAGGAAGTCCCCGGGATAGGCGGCCGCGCCCCCGAGTTCGCGCAGATGATTTTCGAGCGGGGTGAGTGGGCAGACGCTGCCCGAGATCTCCACCCAGCTTCCCCAGGCGAGCGCCGGCAGGTGGGCCCAGACGATCCGCGGCCAGCGCCAGGTCAGGAAGCCGCCGAAGATGCAAAACGCCGCGAACGCGAAATGGATCACCACCACCATAGCGGCGAGCAGGCGCCAGATCATGGTCGCTCCCGCGGGGCCGCCATTGAAACACGCACTTGCGGCTGCAGGCGCGGGGGTCGCTCAGGCCGCGACGCGCGCCGCAATGACCTGCGCCATGCGCCCCAGCGCCTTCTCCAGGTTCTGCATGCTGGTGGCGAAGGAAAGGCGCACGTGCCCCGGGGCGCCGAAGCCGGAGCCGGGGACCACAGCCACGCCACCCTCGTTGAGCACCAGCTCGGCGAACTCGTTGTCGTCCCGGCAGCCCAGATTGCTGATGGCGCCCGATACGTCCGCGAAGGCGTAGAAAGTGCCGGCACCTGGCAGGCAGGTCACCCCGGGCATCAGGTTCAGGGTGTGCACCACGAAGTCATGGCGCGCCTTGAAGGATTCGTTCATCCGGGCCACGCAGGCCTGGTCGCCGTTCAGCGCCGCGACGGCGGCCTTCTGGGAGATGCTGGAGGCATTGGAGGTCGACTGCCCCTGGATGGTGCTCATGGCGGCGATGATCTCCGCCGGTCCCCCGCAATAGCCGATGCGCCAGCCGGTCATCGCATAGGACTTCGATACGCCATTGATGGTCACCGTGCGCGGATAGAGTTCAGGGACCGCGGTTACCAGGCTGCAGAAGGGCTCCGGATCCCAGTAGATCTTCTCGTACATGTCGTCGGTACCGACAATGATGCGCGGGTACTCCAGCAACACCTCGCCCAGGGCCTGCAGTTCCGCGCGCGTGTAGGCGGCCCCGGTGGGATTGCACGGGCTGTTGAGCAGCACCAGGCGGGTCTTGGGCGTGATGGCGGCGGCCAACTGTCGTGCTGTGATCTTGTAGCCCTGGGCGCGGCCCGCGAAGGGCATGACGGGCAGCCCGTCAGCCAGCAATACCATGTCCGGGTACGATACCCAGTAGGGGGCAGGGATGATCGCCTCGTCACCTGGATCCAGCACTGACATACACAGGTTGTAGATGGTCTGCTTGGCGCCCGAGGACACCAGGATCTGCGAGCGCTCGTAGCTGAGCTGGTTGTCGCGCGCGAACTTGGCCCGGATGGCGTCCTTCAGCGGGTCGATTCCCTCGACGTGCGTGTAGCGGGTGAAGCCAGTGCTGATCGCCTGCGATCCGGCCTGTGCGATGTGCGCCGGTGTGTCGAAATCCGGCTCCCCGGCGCCCAGCCCGATGACGTCCTTGCCCTCGGCCTTCAGGCGGGCGGCGCGGGCGGTCACTGCGAGAGTGGGGGAGGGCTTGACGCGCTGGACGCGCCGCGAAACGGACAATGGCACGGGATCTCCTGCAGGTCGTTCGGGTTCGAGACGAACTGATTATATCAAGAGATTGTCCCGATCCCGGACCACGGGGCGCGCCTCAGCGGGCGCCAGCCGCCGGCGGCGGCGATGCGGCATCCAGCCTGAACGCTGCGCGCAGCTGCCGGGCCGCCTGAACGAGCAGTATGGTGTCCACGCCGACTGCGACGAACATCGCGCCTGCATCCAGGTACTTCCGGGCCAGGGCCGGGTCCGCAGTCAGCACGCCAGCGGCCTTTCCGGCGTGCTGTACGGCCTCGATCCCATGGATGATGGCCTCCTGCACCTGGTCCCCGGCCGGGCGCCCCAGCAGGCCCATCGATGCGGCCAGATCGGCCGGGCCAAAAAACACGCCGTCGACACCTTCGGTGGCGGCAATGGCGGGAAGATTCTTCAGGCCCGCCGCGGATTCCACCTGGACCAGGACGCACAGTTCGCGCGAGCAGTCGCGCAGGTAATTATCAACCTGGTTCCAGCGCGACGCACGGGCCAGGGCGGTGCCCACCCCACGGATCCCCGCGGGCGGGTACTGCGTCGCCGCTACAATGCGCTGCGCCTGTGCGGCGGACTCCACCATCGGGACCAGCAGGGTCTGCGCCCCGATATCCAGATACTGCTTGATCAGCGTGGCATCGCTGCAGGCGATACGGACGACGGCGTGTGCGGGGTAGGGCGCCAGGGCCTGCAACTGCGACAGCACGCTGCGCGGGTCGTTGGGGGCGTGCTCGGCATCGATCGCCAGCCAGTCAAACCCGGTACTTGCAAGAAGTTCGGTCGCGTACGCGTCCGCGAGCCCAAGCCACAGGCCAATCTGCGGACGGCGGGCGCGTATGGCGTCTTTGAAAATGTTCCTGGGCAGCTCCATGGCGTCGGTTCCCTCAGGTGAATTGCACCGAAATGGTGCCCAGGCGCCCGAAATCCGCGCGCAGAACGTCGCCGCCCGCCACCTCGATCGGTCGGGTGAATGACCCGCTCAATACCACGTCACCGGCGTTAAGCTGTTCGTCGTAGGGCGCAATCTTGTTGGCCAGCCAGGCGACCGCGGTGGCCGGATGGTCCAATACCCCCGCGGCAAGCCCGGTCTCCTCGATCACCGCGTTTTTGTACAGCATGGCGCCTGCCCAGCGCAGGTCGAGGGTGTCGGGCCGCGCGCGGCGGCCACCCAGAACGACGCCCGCGTTGGCCGCGAAATCCGCTATGGTGTCGAATACCTTGCGCGGCGCCTTCGTGACACGGTCGAAGCGCTCGATTCGCGAATCGATTATTTCGAGCGCCGGGGTTACACAGGCCGTCGCCCGCAGCACATCCTGCAGAGTCACCCCCGGACCGCGCAAGGGCGCATCCAGTACAAATGCCAGCTCGACCTCCACCCGCGGGGAGATGAAGCGCTCTGCCGGGATATCGGCGTTGTTCTCAAAGAACATGTCATCCATCAGCGGCGCGAAATCCGGCTCGGTGATCTGCGACGCCTGTTGCATGGCGCGCGAGGTCAGTCCGATCTTGCGGCCCTTGATGGTGTGGCCCTCGGCGAGCTCCAGCCGCACCCAGGCGCGCTGGATCATGTAGCCATCCTCGATCGTCATCTGAGGGTGCTCGAGCGAGAACTGGCGCAGGCAGGTACGGTTCCTGCGTGCCTCGAACAGCCGGCGGGCAAGGTCTGCGACAAGATCCCCGGACAAAGTCATGGCGCGCGAAACAACGGGTGAATGGTGCTGTGTTTGGCGTTGAACACTTCCTGCCCCTCGTCGATCTGCAGGGTGATACCGATGTAACGCGTGGCAAACAGGGGTTGGAAATGCGCCTTCGCGGCCGCGAGCAGGGCCTCGCCGGCACGCTGCTGGACCGCAGCGGTACGCCCGCGGCCCATGCGCAGGTTGAGGTACACGAAAGCGTAGTCGCGCTGTCCGTCGGCCACGGCGTAATGGGGCGCCGGATACGCGAACACCCGTGCGCCGCCGCTGGGGTAGACCTGCTGGTCGCGCTCGTCGCGCACGCCCAGCATGGTATCGGCGAGGCTGCGGCACAGTGCGGTCATGTCGGTCTGCTTCTCCAGATTTCCGGTGTACAGGATGACAAGATGTGGCATCGGCAGCTCGTGGCGGCCCTAGGCCGCGATGTCCATGGTGGCGATCGTACAGCCGACCGCGAAGATGGGAATGGGGGCATAGTGCTGAACGTGTCCGCGGCCGCGTGCCGCCGCCGCAATGCTGATGAAGGTGCGGATCTCGAAGCCTCCCTGGCCGGCCTCCCGATAGGTGTCCGGGTCGGAGTACGCCAGCAGCGCCTGCCGGTCGTTGCGCGCCCAGCGCTCCAGCAGCTGCCGGTCCCAGGCTTCGTTGATTTTTCCCGAGTCCGGCGTCGCCGGCCAATGCGAGATACCGCCGGTACCGATTACGGCGATGCGCTGCGGCACGCTGTCCGCGGCGCGCCGCAGTGCCTCACCAAATGCCCAGGCGCGGTGCAGTGGCACCAGCGGTGGCCCCTGGCAGTTGATGTTGACCGGCACGATGTCGAGGTCGTAGGCGGGGGTGAGAAAGTGCAGCGGCACCATGATCCCGTGGTCCAGCTTCCACTCCTCCGCAAAAGCAACATCCACGCTCTGCATGATCTCGCAGATCAGCTGCAGCGAGAGGGCAGCATTCCCGGGAACGCTGGTGCGGGGAATGCCGAGCCAGGCCGGGTCCTCGATCGGGCCCGTGTAACGGTCCGCCATGCCGATGGCAAAGCCCGGCATGTTGCTCATGAAGAAGTTGGCGAAGTGCTCGGCGGCGACGACGACCAGGGCGTCCGGCCGGGCCGCGGCCAGTTGAGCGCGCAGGCCGTGGTAGGCGGCGTAGAGGGGTTCACGCAACCCGGGATCCGCCATGCCCGCACGGCCGGTGATGCCGGGAGCGTGGCTGCAGATGCCGGCGAATACCAGGCTCATACGCCGGCCACCTTCTCATCGACCTGGCTTGTCATGGAGTAGACACCGGCGCGCACCGGGCCGTGGCGCACCACACCGTCGCGCATCGCCTGCAGGTAGGCCGGCCATGACAGGCCAAGAAAGGCGGCGAAGTGCATCAGGAGCTGCCCGTTCGCGCCCAGTACGTAGATCAGGCCGATATCCCCGGCCGCGAGCGCCGCGCGCTCGTCCTGCTCCAGCTCGTATCGGCTCAGCAGCGCCGCAGGGTCAGCGCGATAGCTGTGCTGCACGAGCGGGTCGCGATTGAGGTCGTACAGGAATTTTTGCAACTGATACAGACTCATGGCAGGACGCGCGCTCGAGCCGGCAGCCGCTCAGGCGCCCCATCGGGGAATGTGGTGAGAGCCCAGGCTCACGCACACGTTCTTCGGCTCCAGGAACACCTCGTAACTCCAGGTACCGCCCTCGCGCCCGATGCCGGACGCCTTGCTGCCCCCGAAGGGCTGGCGCAGGTCGCGGACGTTCTGGCTGTTGACGAAGCACATGCCGGCCTCGATGGCGGCCGCCACGCGGTGTGCGCGGCCGAGATTCTCGCTCCAGACATAGCTGCTGAGCCCATAGCGGGTGTCGTTGGCCTTGGCTATGGCGTCGGCCTCGTCAGTGAAGGGAATGAGGCAGGCCACCGGGCCGAAGATCTCCTCCTGTGCGACGCGCATGCGGTTGTCGACGTCGGCGAACACAGTGGGCCACACATAGTTGCCCGACCGTACCCCGGGGGGCAGCTCGGCGGCATAGGACGGACGCTCCAGTCCGCCGCACAGCAGCGTCGCTCCTTCCTTCGGGCCCGCGGCGATGTAGCCACGAACCTTCTCCAGGTGAGTCTTGCTGATCATGGGCCCGATGAGCGTCGCTTCATCCAGAGGGTCACCCACGCCGATGCGGCGCGCGCGCTCGCTGAAGCGGGCCGCGAAATCGGCATAGATGGATTTCTGCACCAGGATCCGCGAGCCGGCGGTGCAGCGCTCACCGTTGTTGGAGAAGATCATGAACAGAGCGGCGTCGAGTGCACGCGACAGGTCGGCATCCTCGAAGACCACGAACGGGCTCTTGCCGCCCAACTCCATGCTGAATTTCCTGAGGCCGGCCCCCTGGATGATGCGGTTGCCAGTGAGCGTGGAGCCCGTGAACGAGATGGCCCGCACCTGCGGGTGCTGGCACAGCGGCTCGCCGGCCTCCTGACCCAGGCCATGCACGATGTTGAGTACCCCGGCGGGAATCCCTGCTTCCAGCGCCAACTCGCCCAGTCGCGCCGCCGTGAGCGGCGAGAGCTCGCTCATCTTCAGCACCGCCGTGTTGCCGAAGGCGAGGGCGGGGGCGACCTTCCAGGTCGCAGTCATGAACGGCACGTTCCAGGGTGAGATCAGGGCGCACACGCCGACAGGCTGAAACAGGGTGTAATTAAGGTGCGTGGGCGTGGGGTAGGTGTGCCCGTCGGTGCGCACGCACATCTCGGCAAAAAAGTGGAAGTTATCCGCGGCACGCGGAATCAGCTGCCTGCCCGTCTGGGCGATGGGCTGCCCGGTGTCCTGCGTTTCCGTGCGCGCCAGGGGTGGCGCCTGCTGCGTGATCAGCTCGCCGAGTTTGTGTAACAGAGAGGCTCGCTCGCTCGCCGGACGTGCGGCCCAGGCCGGGAAGCTGGCGCTGGCGGCGCTGACCGCCGCATCGACCTCCGCTGCTGTGCCGCGCGCCACCTCGGCCAGTACTTCCTGGGTCGAGGGGTTCAGGCTCTCGAAGTAGCTGCGGCTGGCAACCGGCCTGCCGTTTATAAGGTGATTGATCTTCATGCGGGTCCTCAGCGACCGTACAGGCAATCCGCGACGATGGTGTTCTGCAGGTGCCCGAGACCGTCGATTTCACACACGATCTCATCACCGACCTCGACGTTGGTGACGCCCTCGGGTGTGCCGGTCAGGATCACGTCGCCGGCACTGAGCGTCATGAAGGAGCTCAGGTACTCGATCAGCCCTGGCACATCGGTGATCATGTCGCGTGTGTTCCCCTGTTGCGTCAGCTTGCCATTGACGTAGGTGCGCAAAGCGAGGTTGCCGGGGTCGGCGACGGCCGCAGCGTCCACCAGCCACGGACCCAGAACCGTGGCCCCGTCGCGATTCTTGACCCGCAGATTGGGGCGATACCAGTTTTCCAGGTAGTCCCGGATCGCGTAGTCGTTGGCAATGCAGTAGCCCGCCACGTGATCCAGGGCCTCCCCGCGCGCCACACCCCGGGCGGTTCGGCCGATGACGACGGCAAGTTCGCACTCGTAATGCATGAACTTGACCTCGGCGGGACGCCGCGTGACGCCGCGGTGGCCCAGCAGGGTCCCGGGACCCTTGAGGAACACCAGGGGCTCCTCCTGGGACGCGAATGCCAGCTCCTTCGCACGCGCGGCGTAGTTGAGGCCGAGCGCAATGATGGTGCGCGCCTCGATCGGGGGCAGCCACACGACGGCGTCCTCCGCGAACACACGCCCGTCGGTGAGGCGCACGCCCGCGCGCCCGTCCTGCAACTGCTGTGGCTCCGCGGCGTGGATGGCCCCCGAGCAGGCGACGCGGGCGAGCTTCACGCGGTCCCCTGCACGAAGTAGTTCTCCAGGCGCCCGAAGCCGTCGATTTCGATGCAGGCCTGCTGGCCTGCCCGAACGCGCGGTCCCGGCGCAGCGGCGCCGACGGCCAGCACGTCCCCGGGAGAAAGCGTCATGAACTCGGTGACATCGGCCAGCAATCTTCCGGTAGCGCGCACCAACTGTGAAGTGTCGGCCACCTGCCTCAACTCACCATCGACGAAAACCCGGATGGCCAGGTTGTCAGGATCCGCCACCGCTGCCCTGGGCACCACCCACGGCCCGAGAGGGCAGAAGCCATCGCGCGCCAGGCAGCTGATCGAAGGCCGGTACCAGGACAGGTGCGGAATGCTGACGTCGTTCACGATCAGGTACCCCGCCAGGTAATCCAGGGCGCTGGCTGCCTTGAGGCGGCAGGCCGGACGGCCGATGACAAGTCCCAGGCAGGCGCCGAGCTGCAGTTCCGGCACACCCGGTGGCACGCGCACCGGGTCGCCGCTGGCCGCCAGGGTGTTGCGCGGCTTGACGTACAACACCGGGGCCCTGGGCGGTCCGTTGTAGGGAGGCTGTTTCATGGCGTCGCCCAGGCTGTGCCACGCCGTGTGGTGGTTCAGCAGTGTGCCGTAAACCACGCCGGACAGGCGCCAGGGCGGGACATCCATGGGAACGGCGGGCTGTGGCATTGCTAATAGATTAGCAAATAGATTACTAATATGTGAGTATAGTGAATAACCGCCGTCCATTACGGCTTGTGGGTGTCAGGGCGTGGCTTCGAAACCGACCAGGCTGCACCATCGCAATCTGCCTCTCGTACTGCTGCAGGCACGCGAGCGCCTGTTGTCCCATTTCCGGCCGATCCTCAATGCCAACGGCATTACCGAGCAGCAGTGGCGCATCGTGCGCGTACTGTACGAGAAACCCTCGCTCGAGCCGCGCGAGATCGTCGAATTGTGCCGCATCTCGAGCCCGAGCATGGCCGGCGTGCTGGCCCGGATGCAGGAGCTGGGCCTCGTGACCCGCCGGCGCGTCGACCACGATCAGCGCCGGCTACGGGTGTCACTCACGCCGCGGGCGCGGGCCATGGCGGCGCGCATGGTGCCGCAGATCGAGGCAACCTACCTGCGCATCGAGCAGCAGGTCGGCGAGGTATTCAGTGAGCGCCTCGTGCAGGCGCTGGATCAGCTGCTGGCGATGCTGCCGGAGTACGACTCCCGCAAGGCGGCGGGCGCCGACTTATCTCAAGCCAAAGAAGCAGGAGCTGCGGGCGGCGTCATCGACGTGGTGCAGTAGCAAAATATGCCAAGAGTACCAAGACACCTTCGCCGAGACGGACGGAATCGCTCAGCGGACCACTGAGGCAACGCGAGACGCATTTTCGAGATCTGTAGCGTACTGGACTCTGCGAAGGCGCAGGCGAACAATAGGCAGGGGACCGAAACAAAACGCGAAAACCAAACAAGGCTTCACCTGAGGGGAGATATCGGCATGAGCGCTTGGAGCAAGGTAGCGGCGTACTCGATTTCTCTGCTAATGCTCGCACCCGTCCTGGCTTTAGGTGCGGGTGTCAATGTCACTACTCATCACTACGATAATTTTCGAACCGGATGGAATTGGCAGGAATCGTCTCTGACGCCGACTGTTCTAAATTCCGGTACTTTCGGCAACTTATTTAACGTGTCGGTCGACGAAGAAATCGACGCTCAACCTCTGGTTCTCAGTGGTCAGAGTATTAATGGTGGTGCGGCCGCCAATGTAGCGTATGTGGCCACCGAAAATAATACGGTGTATGCGATCAACGTGGATACGGGAGTCATTCTTGCCTCCAATCACCTCGAGGCAGCATTTCCCGTGTCTCTGTTGTCGAATGGCAGCTGTAGCAACAACAGCGCCTTTGTTGGTATCCAGTCAACTCCCGTAATTGATCAGGCGGCTGGAACCCTATATGTCGTAACTACAGTAGGATCTGGCACTCCGATCTATCATTTACACGCATTAAGCGTCAGTACCCTCGCGGATAAGGTTGCGCCTCTAACGATTACCAATCCGTGGTCGAGCAGTATTAATAGGCAGCGCGCGGCGCTGACTCTGTTCAATGGCGGCGTTCTCATCCCTTTCGCGAGTTTTTGTGATCACCCGGCTTCGAGGGGTTTTCTGACATACGCAACTCTCAGCGGCGCACCAGGTCAGGCCGCTCTGCAAACCACCACAAACTTTCTTGCGTCGATATGGATGTCCGGTGGTGGCCCGGCCATTTACGGAAACTCCATCTACTTCACTACCGGAAATGGCAGCACCTCTGGGCCGTACCCGCCCGGTGTAAGTAACCTCGCCGAAACTCTCGTTAATGTACATGGGTCGAGCAGCGCTCCATTAACTCTCACGTTCATTTCCCAGTTCACGCCTACCAATTACGCGACTCTCGATTCCAAGGATCTAGACTTTGGCTCCGGTGGTGTATTGCTCATTCCTCAAGGGGCGCCATCATCCATCAGCGGGACAACTACGGCGCAATTTGTGGCGGCTGCCGGGAAAGATGCAAACCTTTACATCAATAATCTCGCGCTAGGTCCAACGTACTTCCAGGACGTGAACGTCAGTTCGGATTGTCATTGCATTTATTCCTATTTCACAGGGTCGGATGGAAAGGGGCACGTCGCGATGAGTGCGGGCTCTACGCTCGGACTCTACAACGTGTTGACGTCTGGGCTGGGTTTCGTCACATCCACTGCGGCGTCGACGGGCATCAGAAGCGACGGATTTACGACATCAGTGTCGTCCAGTACGACAAACGCAGGCACCGCAGTGATCTGGACAGTTGGGGGCCCGACTAGTGCGGCCGGTGCGCCGCTGGTCTTAGGCGCATACGATGCAGGGACCCTTAGCAAGTTATTCGAGGCCACTACAGGGAGTTGGCCGAACGGTAATAATGCTAACGCTGTGCCTGTCGTGGCGAATGGGAAAGTACTGGTGGGTAGCTACAAGCAGCTCTCTATTTTCGGCCAGCCTGCGGTTTACTCCGATGCTGCGACATTTACGTCGAGCTTCAAAATCATCATACAAAACGGGCACTCGACGACGTTTAGGGGCTACCTCACGCCAGGATCTTGGTCGCCACCTACGCTGACCGGAGGGAAGACGGTGACGGGGTTTTCAGACACTTCCTCGTCGGGAGGTAGCTTTAGTGGCGGCAGTCTGTACGTTAGTGGGTTCACGTCCGACCCGGGAATCAAATGGTTGGCGTCAGCGACTGGCAATGGAGTTACAAAGCTAGGCTACAACGCCAGTTATTTCTATTCGAATGGAGCGGCACAATGGAACTGGGCCGGCAGTTATTTCGGCTTTCCGTCCTCCGGGACCGTGACCGCAAAAATTGTGCACCGCTGAGAGAGGGGAGGTTCGGCATCAAAGGTGCGCAGAGCGTGGTTCGTGCAAGAAAAGGGGCTTTTGAGCACGGTGCGCACTCCCGGCTGGCCACGGGCCTGTGGTCCGCCTGACTGTCGTATCGTGTGAGACCGTGCGGCGGACCCGGTTGCCGCGGGGAAAGGTAGGAGGAAGATCATGTTTCTCAAGAACTGCTGGTACGTCGCCGCCTGGGACTACGAACTGATCGACGGCAAGCTGCTTGCCCGCACCATCCTCAACGAGCCCGTGCTGCTGTATCGGGGCGACAGCGGCGAGGTCATTGCGCTCAACGACCGCTGCCCGCATCGCGGCGCGCTGCTTTCACAAGGGCGCCGCGAGGGCGACAGCGTGCGCTGCATGTACCACGGGATCAAATACGATCAGACGGGCCGCTGTGTGCAGATCCCGGGCCAGGACATGATTCCGCCCAGGCTGCGGGTGCGCAAATATCCGCTGGTCGAGAGCGCGCACCTGATCTGGATCTGGATGGGAGACCCGGCGCGCGCGGATCGCAGCCTCATCCCGGAGTATGCGCCGCTGCACGATCCCAAATGGAAGGGCCTGCCGGCCTACCTGCATTACGACGCCAACTACCTGCTCATCGTCGACAACCTGAGTGATTTTGCGCACCTGGCTTTCGTGCATACCAACACCCTCGGGGGCTCGGAAGAATACGCGTTCGTCACCAAGCCGGTTGTCATCGAGAAGCTGGAGCGCGGCTTCCGTGTGGAGCGCTGGCACATGAACAGCGAGTCACCGCCGTATCACAAGAAGGTCATCCGCGACAAGGATACGAAGGTGGACCGCCGCAATCATGTGACCATGCTCATCCCGGGTATCTTCTACATGGAGACCGCTTTCACGCCTGCAGGCCAGGGCGGTGAGAAGGGCAACCTCCAGAACGCCAGGGAATATCGCAACTGCCAGTACATGACTCCCGAAACCGAGAGCACCACGCACTTCTTCTGGGCATACCTGAACAACTACGAAGGTGAGGACTCCACCATTTCCAGGTCCCTCCTCGACAGCCTTATTGAAGGCTTCATGGAGGACAAGGCGATCATCGAGCAGCAGCAGAAGACGCTCGATGCGGATGCGGGGTTTCAGATGCTCGGAATCCTGGCGGATGCGCCGCTCGCCCATTTCAGGCGCGTACTCGAGAAGCTCATCCAGGCCGAGCAGTCGACGGCCGCTGCGCCCGCGGCTGCCGCCAAGGAAACGTCGCTCGCGTAAGCGGCATTGCAGCACGACCGGCCCATTGGCATGTGCGCGCCCGGGTGCACGCTTGCGCGGATGACTCCCGGCGGGACTGGCCGGTGAGTGCGCTGCACCTGTCGGCCACGGAGTTTCGGGCGCTGGCGGCTCGCATGGTGCAGCTGGCGGCGGGTGTCCATGAACACGTGGAAGGAGCACGCGCGTACCCGCGGACCTCGGGAGCGCAGACAAGGCAGGCGTTCGAGGAGCCGGCGCCGCGGGAAGGCCTCAAAGGTGCGGCGCTGGATGCGCTCGTCGACGTGATCGACATGTCTCGCCTGCCCACACCGCGCTTCTTCGGCTATGTGCTCGGCTCGGGCGAGCCGGTGGCGGCGTTGGCAGACCTGCTGGCCAGCGTTCTCAATCAGAATGTGACCGCCTGGCGATCCGCGCCGGCGGCGGTGACCATTGAACGACAGGTGGTGCGCTGGATCGCGGACGCCCTGGGCTGTGCGGGGTTTGCCGGAAGCCTGTGCGGCGGTGGCTCATCCGCCAATCTGATGGCGCTGGCGATGGCGCGCGAGTCCCGCCTGCCCGCCAATGATGCGGGCGCCCGCCCGGGCATCATCTACTGCTCGGGCGAAGTGCACATGTCGATCGCCAAGGCGGTGGCTCTTCTGGGTCTGGGCCGCCGCAGCCTGCACACGGTGCCGGTGGACGGGCAGGCACGCATGAGCGTCGGCGCGCTGCAGCGGGCCATCGCGCAGGACCGCGCCGCGGGTGGCGACCTGATTGCGGTCGTGGCGTCGGCCGGAACCGTCAGCACCGGTGCGATCGATCCCCTGGAGGAGATTGCGGAGGTCTGCCGCGCCAACGATCTGTGGCTGCATGTGGACGGGGCCTACGGGGCGCTGGGTGCGCTGGTCGCGGCGGAAAAGTACCGCGGCCTCAACCGGGCGGATTCGTTGTCGGTAGACCTGCATAAATGGCTCTACCAGCCGGTGGATTGCGGGTTGCTCCTGTACCGGGACGCGGCGCTTGCCGCGAAGACCTTCTCACATACCGAAGACTATGCGCGGATGATCGACCCGGGGCCGGGAGAGGACTTTGCGTTCTTCGAAGAGTCGCTGGAACTGTCGCGGCGCTTCCGCGCACTGAAGGTGTGGTTGTCGCTGCGCTATCACGGCCTCGAGGCCTTTCGCGCCGCCATTCGCAGCGACCTTGAGCACGCGCAGCAGCTCGGCCAGGCGATCGTGGGCTGCCCTGAGCTCGAGTTGCTGGCGCCGGTTGAGCTGAGCGCCGTCTGTTTCCGCTATCGCGGCGCCGACGGCCAGGCGGACCTGGATCAGCTCAACGCGGCAATCCTGCGGCAGATCATCGGGAATGGCCGCATCTACCTCTCCAACGCTTCCATTGCGGGCGCATTTGCGCTGCGCGCCTGCTTCGTGAACCATCGAACTCGCGCATCGGATGTGGAAGAAATCGTCCCGGAAGTGCTCAAGGCAGCCCGGGCGGTATGCTCACGACACCCAGGCGCGCATACTTCGACGCCCTGATCATGCCCCCACCGCGGGCGGCGCCGAGGATCCGTTATTCACATGGAACGTCAGCCGTTTCGACTGCAGGCCGATTACACTCCCGCCGGCGATCAGCCGCAGGCGATTGCGAAGCTCGTGGAGGGTCTCGCTGAAGGATTGGCGCACCAGACGCTTCTGGGTACGACCGGCAGCGGCAAGACCTACTCGATTGCCTGCGTGATCCGGCAGGTGCAGCGCCCCACGCTGGTGCTGGCCCACAACAAGACGCTGGCGGCCCAGCTCTACGGCGAGTTCCGCGAGTTCTTCCCGCACAACTCGGTCGAGTACTTTGTTTCCTACTATGACTACTACCAGCCCGAGGCCTACGTTCCTTCCTCCGATACGTACATAGAGAAGGACTCCTCGATCAACGAGCACATCGAGCAGATGCGCCTGTCGGCCACCAAGGCTCTGCTGGAGCGTTCGGACTCCATCATCGTCGCCACCGTCTCCTCCATCTACGGCCTGGGCGACCCGCAGGCCTACCTGGCGATGGTGCTGCACCTGAGCCGCGGTGAGCGCATCGAGCAGCGGGCGCTGCTGCGGCGGCTCGCAGACATGCAGTACACGCGCAACGAGTTGGACCTGACCCAGGGCACCTACCGCGTGCGCGGCGACGTCATCGACATCTTTCCGGCGGAGTCAGAGCGCGAGGCGCTGCGCGTCGAACTGTTCGACGACAGCGTCGATTCGCTGACCCTGTTCGATCCCCTGACGGGCGCAATCGGCCGCCGCGTGCCGCGCTACACCGTCTACCCGGGCACGCACTACGTTACGCCGCGCGAGCGGCTGATCGGGGCGGTCGACCAGATTCGCGATGACTTGCGCGCGCGCCTCATGGAACTGCGCGAGGCGGGACGGCTGCTGGAGGCGCAGCGCCTGGAGCAACGCACCCAGTTCGACATGGAGATGATCAAGGAGGTCGGTTACTGCGCCGGGATCGAGAACTACTCGCGCTACCTCTCTGGCCGCGCACCGGGTGAGCCGCCGCCGTGCCTGTTCGACTACCTGCCGAAGGAAGCGCTGCTGGTGGTGGACGAGAGTCACCAGACCATCCCGCAACTCGGCGCCATGTACCGTGGTGACCGCTCGCGCAAGGAGGTCCTGGTGGAATACGGCTTCCGCCTGCCGTCCGCTCTGGACAATCGGCCGCTGAAGTTCGAGGAATGGGAGCAGCTTGCACCGCAGATGATCTTTGTCTCAGCCACGCCCGGGGGCTACGAGATCCGCCACTCGGCGCAGGTGGTGGAGCAGGTGGTCCGTCCCACGGGGCTGGTGGATCCGGAAGTGGAGGTGCGCCCGGTCGCCACGCAGGTGGACGACGTGCTGTCGGAAATCCGCCGCTGCGTGGAGCGCGGCGAGCGGGTGCTGATCACCACGCTGACCAAACGCATGGCGGAGGACCTGACCGACTACCTGGCGGAGCACGGAGTGAAAGTGCGCTACCTGCACGCCGACATCGAGACGGTGGAGCGCACCGAGATCATCCGCGACCTGCGTCTGGGGCAGTTCGACGTGCTGGTGGGCATCAACCTGCTGCGCGAAGGCCTGGACATGCCGGAGGTGTCGCTGGTGGCGATCCTGGATGCGGACAAGGAGGGCTTCCTGCGCTCGGACAACTCACTCATCCAGACTATCGGCCGTGCGGCGCGCAACATTCACGGCCGGGCGATCCTGTACGCCGACAGGGTCACTGGCTCCATGCAGCGCGCCATGGATGAGACCAGCCGCCGCCGTGCGAAGCAGATCGCCTTCAACGCCGAGCACGGCATCACGCCACGCGGCATCAGCAAGGGCGTCATGGACATCATGGAGGGTGCGCGGTCGGCCGCCCCCATGCCCGCGGGCCGCCGCCGCAGCGGCAAGGGAGATGCTGCTGCCACAGCCGGGAGCCTGAAGCCCGAGGCACTGGTGCGCGAGATCAGGCGCCTGGAAGCGGACATGCTGCAGAAGGCGCGCAACCTGGAGTTCGAGGAAGCCGCGCGCCTGCGCGACGAAGTGCAGCGCCTGAAGCAGCTGGAATTGGGACTGCCGCTGCCGGCCTCGGCGCCGGACCTGGCAGTGCCGCGAGCGGCGTCTGCGCCGGCTCCACGGGCAAAGAAATGGTAGGCGCGAGTGGGATCGAACCACCGACCACCACCATGTCAAGGTGATGCTCTACCACTGAGCTACGCGCCTGGCGGGCCGGGACGATACAAGATTGCGCTTGAGGTCGCAACTTGTCTTTTCATTCCAAAGACTTACGTCACGCAGTAGCGGCGCCGGTGCGCGGCGCGGCCAGGCAAACTCCAAGACACCCCACGATTGCGTGTCCCCAGGGAATCCTGCCACGGTAGGAGAAAGTAGGATGAAGTAGGAACAAGTATGACTTCCTACTACCAGCGCCCGGACAGCTGGCAGAGGTATCGCGGCCGCGCCAGCAGACTTATCGTGCAGTTGCACCCGCAGTACCCTGGCGCGCCGCCCAGTCGAGCCCTATTGCATCAGCGAGTGGGATTGAGCACACTGCGCGACCCGCCGCGACAGTCCGGAAGGAACAAGGGTTAAATCCCGATATTTCAGGTGCTTAGCGGAGCATCTGGATACTCATTCGCGAACGGCCGGACCCTATGCCCGTCATCACACTGCCCGATGGCAGCCAGCGCAGCTTCGATCACCCGGTGACGATCGCCGAGGTGGCCGCAAGCATTGGCGCCGGCCTGGCGAAGGCGGCACTGGCCGGCCGCGTCAACGACAGGCTGGTCGACACCTCATATGTCATCGACGGCGATGCGCGTGTCGCTATCGTGACCGACAAGGACCCGGATGGGCTCGAGGTCATCCGCCACTCCACCGCGCACCTGCTGGCACAGGCGGTGAAGCAGCTGTTCCCCGAAGCGCAGGTGACCATCGGTCCGGTGATCGAGGACGGCTTCTACTACGACTTCGCTTACCCGCGAGGCTTCACGCCGGAGGATCTCGCGGCCATCGAGGCCAAGATGACCGAACTGGCGCGCGCCGACCTGCCGGTCAGCCGGCGCGTCATGCCGCGCGACGAGGCGGTGGAATACTTTCGCAGCATCGGCGAGATCTACAAGGCGGAAATCATCGCCGGCATTCCGGCCAACGAACCTATCAGCCTGTACGGTCAGGGTGACTGGGTCGACCTGTGCCGCGGGCCGCACGTGCCGTCCACCGGCAAGCTGAAGGCCTTCAAGCTGACCAAACTGGCTGGTGCCTACTGGCGCGGCGATTCGCGTAACGAAATGCTGCAGCGTATCTACGGTACGGCGTGGGGCGACCGCAAGCAGCTGGATGCCTACCTCACGCGCGTGGAGGAGGCCGAGAAACGCGACCACCGCCGCATTGGCCGGGAACTCGACCTGTTCCACATCCAGGAGGAAGGCCCGGGGCTGGTGTTCTGGCACCCGAAGGGATGGGCCATCTGGCAGGTCATCGAGCAATACATGCGCGGGGTGTACCGCGCCTCGGGCTACCAGGAGGTACGCGGTCCACAGGTGCTGGATGTGACCCTGTGGAAGAAGTCCGGGCACTGGGACAACTACCAGGACAACATGTTCTTCACTGAGTCGGAGAAGCGCACCTATGCGCTGAAGCCGATGAACTGCCCGGGTCACGTGCAGATTTTCAATCACGGATTGCACAGCTACCGCGACCTGCCGCTGCGTTACGGCGAGTTCGGAGCCTGTCATCGCAACGAACCCTCCGGCGGGCTGCACGGCATCCTGCGGGTGCGCGGCTTCACCCAGGACGATGGTCATATCTTCTGCACCGACGAGCAGATCGAGGGCGAGGTCACCGCCTTTCACCGCCAGGCCCTGGCGGTCTACGAGGATTTCGGCTTCAAGGACCTGCAGATCAAGATCGCCCTCAGGCCGCAGAAGCGGATCGGCTCGGATGAGTTCTGGGACCGGACCGAGGGCATGCTGCGCAAGGCGCTGGCGGCCGCCGGCGTCGAGTGGGAGGAACTGCCGGGTGAGGGCGCTTTTTATGCCCCGAAGGTCGAGTACCACCTGCGCGACGCCATAGGCCGCACCTGGCAGCTCGGGACGATGCAGATCGATTACATGATGCCGGCGCGGCTGGGCGCCGAGTACGTGGGTGCGGACTCGGCGCGGCATGTGCCGGCCATGCTGCACCGGGCGATCGTCGGTTCCATGGAGCGCTTCATCGGAATCCTGCTCGAGCACCATGCGGGCAAGCTGCCCGCCTGGCTTGCGCCCATCCAGGTGGTGGTCATGAGCATTACCGACCGCCAGGACGCCTACGTCCGGCAGGTTACGGAATCCTTGAAAAATCAGGGCTTTCGGGTCGAGTCCGACTTGCGCAACGAGAAGGTCGGCTTTAAGATTCGCGAACACACGCTCCAGCGTGTTCCGTATCTATTGGTTGCGGGCGACAAGGAAGTGGCCGCGAACCTGCTTGCAGTGCGCACTTTAAGCGGCAAGGACCTGGGCGCGATGGCCCTGGAGACGTTCGCCGAACGGCTCCGCATCGAGCTCGACAGCCGCGGGCGCAAAGGAGTGGAGGGTTGACGCATCGCTAGTGCAACGAAGAGGGTCCGGCGCAATGAGGACATCAGTGCGCCGCAGCTACGTGTGATAGCGGCCGACGGGTCGCAGGCAGGAGTGATGTCCCGCTTTGACGCCCTGCAGATGGCGTCCTCCTCGGAGCTGGATCTGGTTGAGGTATCCCCGACCGCTGACCCACCGGTCGTGAGGATCATGGATTACGGGAAGTTCCTGTTCGAGCAGAACAAGAAAGCCCACTCTGCCAAGCGCAAGCAGAAGCAGATCCAGGTGAAGGAAGTGAAGTTTCGTCCCGGCACGGGCGAGTCGGATTACCAGATCAAACTGCGTAACCTGACACGCTTCCTGGCCGAGGGTGACAAGGCCAAGGTGACCTTACGTTTCCGCGGCCGCGAGATGGTGCACCAGGACATCGGGCGCAAGCTCCTTGACCGGGTTTCAACTGACCTGGCCCCGCACGCGGTGGTCGAGCAGAACCCGCTCATGGAAGGCAAGCAGATGATCATGGTCTTTGCACCGAAGAAGAAGTAACGCCGCACACGGCCCGTAAGGGCCCTGCGTGGCGTTCGCCCGCAAGCGGGTGCGCGAGCACCTTGTGAGTGGGGCTACACAACAGGAGATTGCAGATTCATGCCCAAGTTGAAAACCAACCGGGCTGCAGCCAAGCGTTTTCGCAAGACAGCGAAAGGCTTCAAAGGCTACGCAGCCAATCGGCGGCACAACCTCGGCCACAAGGCCCGCAAGGTCAAGCGCCAGGCCCGCTCCGGCGGCTCGAGTCTCGTGCACGAAAGTGATGTCGGGCGTCTCGTACAGCTGCTCCCCCATCACAAGTAAAAGGCAGGCAATACCATGGCACGAGTCAAGCGTGGCGTGACGGCCGGCCGCCGTCACAAGAAAGTTCTGGGCAAGGCGAAGGGTTATTACAACGCCCGCCGCAAGGTCTACCGCGCCGCCAAGCAGGCGGTCATCAAGGCCGGACAGTACGCGTACCGCGACCGGCGGCAGAACAAGCGTGAGTTCCGCGCCCTGTGGATCACGCGCATCAACGCCGCGGCCCGTCTGTACGGCCTGTCCTACAGCCGCATCATCGACGGCCTGAACAAGGCCGGCATCAGCATCGATCGCAAGGTGCTCGCCGATATCGCCGTGCACGACACGGCGGCTTTCGGCGCCCTGGCGCAACAGGCCAAGACCGCACTCGGTATCACCTGACGCGCAGGAGAGGTCGTGACGGACCTGACTGCGCTTGCCGCCGCCGCACTCGGTGAGGTCGCCGCCTGTGGCGACCTCACCGCACTGGATGAAGTGCGGGTGCGGTGGCTGGGGAAGAAGGGTGCATTCACCGAGCAGTTGAAGGCGCTCGGCCGCCTCAGTGCGGCCGAGCGCCCGGCTGCTGGCGAGCGCATCAACGAGGCCAAGGAAAAGCTGCACGCAGCAATTGCGCAGCGGCGCTCGCTGCTGGAACGGGCGGCAATCGAACGTGAGCTCAGCGCCGGACGCATTGACGTCACCCTGCCCGGACGCGGCGAGGAGAGCGGCGGCCTGCACCCGGTGACCCGGGCGCGGCTGCGCATCGAGACGCTGTTCCGGCGCGCGGGCTTCGAGGTTGCCTCGGGACCGGAGATCGAGGACGACTATCACAACTTCACGGCGCTGAACATCCCACCCGATCACCCGGCGCGGGCGATGCACGACACCTTCTACTTTCCCGACGGCCGGCTGCTGCGCACCCACACCTCGCCGGTGCAGGTGCGCGCCCTGCGTGAGCGCGGGGCGCCGCTGGCCATCATCGCGCCCGGGCGCGTGTACCGGAACGATTCCGACATGACGCACTCGCCGATGTTCCACCAGCTCGAGGGGCTGGTGGTCGGCGAGGATGTCAGTTTCGCCAACATGAAGGCGGCTCTGCACGGCTTCCTGCAGGCTTTTTTCGAGCGCGACCTGGCCATGCGGTTGCGGCCCTCGTATTTCCCCTTCACAGAGCCGTCCGCCGAAGTGGACATGTCCTGTGTGTTCTGCAGCGGCAAGGGCTGCCGGGTCTGCAAGTTCACCGGCTGGCTGGAGATCTCCGGCTGCGGCATGGTGCACCCCAACGTGCTCGCCGCCAGCGGCGTGGACCCGGAGCGCTTCAGCGGCTACGCCTTCGGTGCCGGGATCGACCGCCTCGCCATGCTTCGCTACGGCGTCAACGACCTGCGCCTGTTCTTCGAGAACGACCTGCGCTTTCTGACCCAGTTCCGCTCCCTCGGCACATGAAAGTCCCGTATTCCTGGCTGCGCGAGTGGGTGCCCGTTCCGTGGGGGGCGGGCGAGCTGGGCGCGCGCCTGACCATGGCGGGATTCGAGGTGGAGGCGAACACGCCTGCGGCACCGCCGTTCTCGCGGGTCGTTGTTGCCCGGATCGTCAGTGCCCAGCCGCACCCGCAGGCTGACAAGCTGCGCGTCTGCCAGGTGGATGCCGGTACGGGAACGCTGCTGTCGATCGTTTGCGGTGCGCCCAACGCGCGTGCCGGGCTGATGAGCGCACTCGCCCCAGTGGGCGCGCAGCTGCCGGGCGATGTCAGCATTCGCGCAGCGAAGCTGCGCGGCGTGGAGTCGCAGGGCATGCTGTGCTCGGCAAAGGAGCTGGGGCTGTCCGAGGACTCCGACGGCATCGTGGAACTGCCGGCCGATGCGCCGCCAGGCACGCTGCTGCGCGAGTACTTGGACCTGGACGACACGGTGCTGGAGCTGAACATCACGCCCAACCGCGGCGATGCCATGTCGATCCTGGGTGTGGCGCGCGAAGTGGCGGCGCTTGCGCAGGTGCAGGTCACCGGGCCGCAGATCATCGCGGCAGCGGCAGCGCACAACGAGCGCTTCCCGGTGGAGCTGGACGCCGCTGCCGCCTGTCCGCGCTTCGCGTCCTGCATCGTGCGCGGCATCGACAATGGCGCCGCCACGCCCCTGTGGATGCGCGAGCGACTGCGTCGCGCCGGCGTGCGCTCCATCAGCGCCGTGGTGGACGTGACCAACTACGTGATGCTGGAGCTGGGCCAGCCCATGCACGCCTACGATCTGGGCAAGCTGCACGGCGGCATCCGGGTCCGGCTGGCTCGCGCGCAGGAGCCGTTGACGCTGCTCGACGGGCGCGAGATCGCGTGCGATCCCGACATGCTGCTGATCACCGACCGCGAAGGCCCGGTGGGACTGGCGGGCGTCATGGGCGGGCTGCGCACCGCCGTGAGCGCAGTGACCCGGGACATTCTCCTGGAATCGGCGTACTTCTCCCCCGCGGCGGTAGCCGGCCGCGGCCGGCGCGTCGGCCTGGTCACGGATGCCAGCCAGCGCTTCGAGCGCGGCGTGGATCCGACCCGGCAGGGGCGCGCGATCGAGCGGGCAGTCGCACTGCTGAGGACCATCGCTGGTGGCGCCGCGGGGCCGATCGACGTGCGCGAGACCGCCGCGGTGCCGCCACCGCCGGCACCCGTCCCGCTGCGCTCCAGCAGGCTTGCACGGATCCTGGGCGTACAGCTTGCCCCTGCGCAGGTGACGGCGGCGCTGGAGGGCCTGGGAATGCAGGTGAGGGCGCAGGGGGAGGACTGGCAGGTCACCGCGCCCGCCTACCGCTTCGACATCGGCATCGAAGCCGACCTGATCGAGGAAGTCGCGCGCATTGTGGGCTTGGATGCGATCCCGGAGACGGCGGCGCGGGCGCCCCAGGAATTCCGCCGCTTGAGCGGCGCGCAGGCGGGCGAGTCCGCGCTGCTGCAAACGCTCGCGGCACGCGGGTACCAGGAGGCCATCACTTACGCCTTCGTGGATCCCGCGCTGCAGCAGCAGCTCTTTCCTGGTGCGCCGCAGCTGGCACTGGCAAATGCCATCGCCAGCGACCTGTCGGTGATGCGCGTGTCACTGTGGCCGGGCCTGATGCGCGCGGCACGCGAGAACCAGCGCCGCCAGCAGTCGCGGGTGCGGCTGTTCGAGCACGGCAGTCGCTTCGTCGGCGCGACAGGTGACACGCGCGAGATCGACACGCTGGCAGGGATCGCGTGCGGGCCGCGTTTGCCGGAGCAGTGGGGGCTTGGCAAGGAGGCGCGCGGCAACGCCGATTTCCATGACGTGAAGGCCGACGTCGTGGCACTGCTCGCGACCACCGGCGATGAGCGGGCCTTCCGTTTCGAGGCGGCGGGGCATCCGGCGCTGCACCCGGGACGCACCGCGAAGATATTGCGCGACGGCACGACGGTGGGCTGGCTGGGTGAACTGCATCCCCTGCATGTCAAAGCGCTGGACTTTACATATGTCCCAGTGCTCTTCGAAGTCGACCTGGCAGCGCTCGCGGTGCGGCCGGTCGCCTACCAGGAAATCTCGCGGTTCCCCCAAGTGCGGCGCGACCTCGCGATCGTGGTTGACGACGACATCACTTTAAGTGCCGTGACCGAGCGTGTAACCTTGTCCGCCTCCAGCCTGCTGCGTGATCTGCGTGTTTTCGACGTGTACCGGGGCCCCGGCCTCGAAAAAGGTCGAAAAAGTATTGCTTTAGGCTTGATTTTTCAGGATATTTCGCGCACTCTCACGGACGAGGAAGTAGGGAAGGCGATGGCCGCGGTGGTGGCGGATCTGCGCGAGAATCTGAACGCGAGAATTCGAGAATAAGAACATGGCCCTGACTAAAGCGGAGATGGCGGAAGCGCTCTTCAACCAGCTAGGCCTCAACAAGCGTGAGGCCCGCGAGCTGGTGGATCTGTTCTTCGAGGAAATGCGCGCGGCTTTGTCGGGCGGGGAGCAGGTCAAGCTCTCGGGCTTCGGCAATTTCGACCTGCGGGACAAGAACCAGCGTCCCGGGCGCAATCCCAAGACCGGGGAAGAGATCCCGATCAGCGCGCGCCGCGTCGTCACGTTCCGGCCGGGGCAAAAACTGAAGGCACGGGTCGAAGCCTATGTTGGAGCCAAGGAATAACGCGCAGCTGCCGGCGATTCCCGGCAAGCGTTACTTCACCATCGGCGAGGTGAGTGAGTTGTGTGGCGTCAAGCCGCACGTGCTGCGCTACTGGGAGCAGGAGTTCCCGCAGCTGAAGCCGGTGAAGCGCCGCGGCAACCGGCGTTACTACCAGCGCCAGGACGTGATCGTCATCCGCCAGATCCGCAGCCTGCTGTACGACCAGGGCTTCACCATCGGTGGTGCGCGCAACAAGCTGACCGGCGAGGAAGCACGCACTGACCTCAGCCAGAGCCAGCAGATCATCAAGCAGGTGAGGGTGGAGCTGGAAGAAATGCTGAAGGTCCTGCGGCGCTGAAGTCAGCCGCAGGCCGGCGCAAAAGGGCGTATCATCGCGCCCGCGCACGGGGTCCCCGCCCGTGTGGTGGTAGTACCAAGAAAAAGAACCTGAGTCGGAGCGTGGCGCAGTCTGGTAGCGCACTTGCATGGGGTGCAAGGGGTCCCGAGTTCAAATCTCGGCGCTCCGACCAGTTAAATCAATCAGTTATAGAAGCGCGAAGATCCTAGAAAGAAGATTGGGGTACCCACCGGGGTACCCGTAATAGCTGGAGCAGCGGCGGGAGCACCGATTGGAACTCGATGTACCCCAGAGCGTACAGGCGTTCAATTTCTGGACGCTTTGGATCATGGCGCGCTTGTGGGAGGAATTCCCGGTTCCGCAGAACTTTGATCCGCCCCGTGACGTGATCGCCTTCAAGGCTGAAGCAGTGCGCGACGGACGCAAGCTAGGTCCAAACGAGCTGCCACCTGTGCAGCTGTTCGCGCCGACGATGGATTGGCTGCTTGCCGAGGGCTTCGTTCGCGGTAAAGCCTCGCTGGCTGGCGTTTATGCCCTTGTGAGCCTCACCACGAAGGGGTTCACGGTGCTGAACGAAGTTCCGCGGTCGATTGCATCCAAGCCGGATCAGGCAGCCAAGCCGCTGGGTCTGTTGATGCGTGAGGCGGCTGTTTCGCACGGGGTGGGCGTTGCTGCATCACTCGTCCGGACAATGCTGGGTGTCCCCCAACAGATCTGATCGCGAGGCGCGCGCCTAAATGCTTTCCTACGTAAGGGGTCGGGCTCGTGTGTGGGGCAGTTGGCTCTTCTCACCGAGGTTCTTGTGGATCGCCCTCTCGGTAGGGGCAATTGCCGCAACGTTCGTCTGTTCCTGTCCGTGGCACGGGGCTGAAGCCCGGGCACGATGGGCTGGAGGTGTCCTGCAGGTCCTTGGGCTCGCGACCACTGTCCTCGGGATCGCGCAGACGCGCAAGCTATTTGGATACCCGAGTGTCATTGCTGAGTTCATGGCATGGTTCGAGAGACGACCCAGGAAAACGGATACGGCGCTGGCGACTGGTGCTGGCCATACTGGCATCGGTGGATACGCCCCGTACGTGGCCGTGAAGCCCGGAAGCGGCGCTCCTCCGGAAGAGGCAATTCGGCTGCTAGTTGCATGGATCGAAGGGATTGAAAAGCGGATGGCTGAGGCAGATTCCCGCCTGACCACTGAGTCACTGACTCGTCAGCGCGAAGGCGCCACGCTGACCGATCAGATTAACCGTGCCGAAAAGAGACTGAAACTCAGCGCAACGGGTGGCCTGTCACTGTCTGCGGTTGGAATTTTTTGGCTTGTGATAGGGACCGTGTTAACGACCTTCTCGGTCGAGATCGCCTCTTTGTTCCCAGCGGCTATCCAGTACCACGAGTCCACCCTTGCTGAGGACATGCGATTCTGCGCCATGCTGGCGGTATGCGGCGCCGGCAGCTACCCGACCCCCTGAAGCCATCCCCTGAGCCGCGGTGGCTGGTGGTGCGCGATCCCTACGGCGTCGTCGTGGAATTCCAAGCCCTGGCGCCGCTCACCGGCCTGCGCTCGGTGCTGGCCGCTGACCGCGAGCAGCGCATTGCCCAGGGCTGGGCGGCGGGGGAGATCGGTCGGGTGGCGGCTTCCTACTTCGCGACGCTGACCGGTGCGCGGTACTACGTGGGTATCGAGGTGCTGGACCCAAGATTGCCGCACAAGCCGCCACGCTGGCCTTGAAAAGCGGCGCTTGGGCAGCGGAGAGTTATAATCGCCCCGTGATCGATCTCTTCGCGGCCGAAGACACTAAGGCAGATCGCGCCTACATCAACATCCGTACGGCGGCTCGCGAGGGCTCGTCGCGGGCTCGAGCCCACTGCGAGGAACTCTGGCGGGATTTCGCGCCGTATGCCAGTAAGCAGTTCATCGCTGAATTCCCCTACCACCTCCATCAGCGTTGGCACGAAATGTATCTGGCGGTGTCGCTGCTGCACGCGGGCCTCGACATCCAATGCCCGGCGGAAGGTGCACCCGACGTGAGAGTGCAGTACTGTGACGGCAGAGTGCTTTGGATCGAGGCGATAGCACCCACCGGTGGAGAGGAGTCGAATCCAGATCGGGTTGTTTATCCTAGGCAGGAACCGGGCGATCCGCCGGTCGCCTACAGTGTTCCGACCGACCAAGTGACCATGCGCGTAAGCGGCGCGCTGCGTGACAAGGCCGCGAAACTCAAGACCTATCGCGACGAAGGTGTCATTGCGCCGGACGACCAAGCCATCGTGGCTATCAACGTCCACGATATCCCCCACGGCTTCTACGATGCCGAGCGGTATGCGTTTGCTGCGACCTATGGGGTCGGCCCGCAGTATGTGGTGCTCGATCGAGATAGCGGGGCGGCTGTCGAGTCAGGCTTCCAGCATCGCCCGCAAATCCAACGGAGCTCGGGCGCACCGGTAGACCTGGCGCCGTTTCTCCATGCCGACTTTGCGCACGTCGCCGGAGCGCTCGTCTCTGCGGCCGACGCGGCGAACTATCCGACCCCGCTGGGCCTAGACTTCATGCTGCTCCCGAACCCCAACGCGCTTCCTGCCTACACCGCGAGCCAGCTGCCCATCGGTCGCGAGTGGCGACTTGCGCCAGCGGCGGGCGATGGCTACAACATCGTTGAGATTATTGAGCATCAGGCTCGACGCTGAGCGCGCTACGGTCAGGTGCCTTCCAGCGGCGCGTCGAGATCCTTGCGCAGCGCACCCAGCGCCTCACTAGCCAGGCCCAATGAGCACCAGGCGTGGGTGAGTTCCTGATTCGTGCCGGCCTCCCGCAACACGGTATCGTAGGCGAGGGCTACTGTGCCCTGGATCTCATCCAGCCTGGTAGCCATTCGGCGCATGTCTGTTGGGGTCATGATGTTCTCCTTCAGGGAAGGTGTTCCCAAGCAAAGCATTGTCTCCCCAATGGCTGTAAAGCATGAATAGCGCGCAGCGAACACAATGCGCGCGTGTGACCATCGTGAATTGCGCCTGCATTCAACAGGTTGGGGAGCGCAACGAGCCGGGCGGGGCGAATGACCTCTACCATCGCGTCACGCATGCTTGTGACCTTCAAAGACAGCCCCATTTACTGATCGCTCAGGTCGCGAAATACTGGTAGGACGCCATGTACTGCGAGCACTTTTTTGGGGTAGGCCGACATGACACTGCGAGCTAAGGGTTTGCTTTTGGCGGGTCTGATGGTCTTCGGCGCTTCGCCGACCTGGGCCGCCGCCGACGCAGCTCGAACGCCCATCGAACAAGCTGAGCGGGCGTGCGAGGACATCAGCCAGGTCTACATGGGCCTGTGCGTGCGCTCGATGATGGCGAGCGTATATGCGGGACAGCCGGAATGGGCACTCGACCGCTTTCTCAGCATGCCACCAGTGGCCGAGTACCTCGCATGGCTTGATGTGAGCGCCGGCAGACTGCCCAGTAAGGGGCCGCAACGTGCACGGCTCATCCACACCATTAGGGACCGCACAACTGAAGTTGCTAGGGATGTCCTGCTGGCGTACGTCTCAGAGGCCGACAAGCGATTGCAGCAGTTGCAAACAGAGCTTGCAAAGGTCAAGGAGTCGCAGAACGCTGAGGATCGGGAAGAACGTAAGACGCAACAGCTGATTCAGTTAATGAAGCTGATGAATGCTACTGCGGCGCCAGCCCCCTCCGTGACCTGTAATACGCATCGCGCGTTGGACGGCAGTGTATCTACAACTTGCGATTGAATTCCTGTGCAAGCGCTCTCGTGGCCCGCAACCGCAGCGCCAAGGAAACCAAGCCATGTTCACCAAGCGCCGCAAGACTTACAAACCGCCGCCGCCGGATACGCCAGCGTATGTGTTCCTGAAGAACGCGGGCTTCGTCACGGCGACGTTGTTCATGCTGTGCGTCCTGGTCGGATGGCATCGCGGCCAGTCGCTGAGCGAGACGATGGGCGATTCTGGCGCGCTGGTCGTGATTACCGGCGTGGCCTGGACTTATGCCCTGATCGCGTGGTCATTCTACCTTGCGAAGCAAATGGAGCTGGCGCCTGAAATGCGCAGTCGCTACCGCTCCCCGTCATTCAAGCTGCTGCTGTGGCTGCTGAAGGCCGTAAAACGGAATCGAGCGCCCGCCGCTAGTGATTAAGGGGAAAGTGGGCGGCGGCGAGCGCAGCTTCTAGGGGAACTGGACGCGGGTCTCAAGCATCGTCGGCCGGAGCGTCCACGAACTCGATGACCGACTTCACCTGGATTGCACCACCATTCGGGCCTGTCAGCTCGCGGCGGTCCCTCCACTCGTCGGGCTTGCGGTTCCTCAGCCACATGAAGGCCGCTGCGGGATCAGGGGGCACGTGCTCGATGTACTTGACTACTACCGGCTTGCCCTTGTCCTGCATGATCTTCACGGTCGGGTAGCTGTAGCCGATCGCGCGGTGATAGAGCGAGCGCTCCACCCGGTCATCGGCGCATTCCTTGCCGAGTCGCGTTGCTTCCTCAAATTCCGGATGAGTGGAGCGCCAGCGATATAGCGTTCCCGCAGCGCAACCAAGCGCTTGCGCTAACTCGAAATCGGTAGCTCCGCCCGCCGCCAATCGGGCCACGATCTCACAGAATTCCGGCCGGTAATTGGTAGGTCTACCACGTCTCTCCTCGTAAACGGTGAGGTCGTGAAGCTGGGCCGGAGGCGACAGGGGTTCAGGAGTCTCCGGTGTAACAGGTATGGATTCTTCGGTCATTGATGCCTCGCCGGATCACGTGGAACACCAGTCCTCAGGGTAACCATCACTCAGCCGGCACCGGGGGGCTCATCCACGGCGCCTGCAAAGCGGGAGCGAGCACAGCTGATCGGCCGTACCTGCTGATTGCTTCCTGAGCTGCCGGGGGAACAGCCCCCAGCGCTCTGCGCGCGGCTTGCTGTGCCGAAGTCTGGCCGGCGAGCAACCGCAATCCAGGGCGGGTGTACGCCCCGGCGACGGCCCCCAGGCCGCCCGCGATGCCGAGGCCCGCAATGGGGTTGTGCATCGACAGCAGCGCGCCTCCGACCCCCTCTGCGGCGTGAACGATGGGCAGCACCGTACCGATGCCGGTCAGGCCGGTATGCGGAATAGTGGTCTGGAATACTCCACGCGCTGCCTTCGAGAGATCCCGGTTGAAACCTCCGCCAGCAGCGTAGGTATTTGGTGCAGTCGCTTCCTTGATCGCCTGGGAGAATTGCGCGGGCGTCGGACCACCCGGCTGATCTTTGGCGAGCACCGCAGCCCTACGAGCGATGGCGAATTTCCCGTACTGCGCGTCGATCGCCCGCAGCGCTTGCGCGGTATCCGGTGGCAACTGGCTTTCGAGTGACTGGGTCACAGTCTGCTGGGCATCGTTCCAAAAGCCCTTCTGTGCCCGAGAGGCACTGTCCAAGGGGGAAACGTCACGCGCAGCGGCTCTGAGGTCCGAGCGCAGTTGCTGCAGGTCATCGGCCGTCATGCCTCCGGCGCGCTTGGCCACCGCGACGGTCTCGGCGAGCTTTTCCTGGAGTTGCTCCCCCATCATCTGCCGCTGCGTGCCTGTGAGTCCCAGGCGGGGCTGGTCAGCGAGCTGCTGGAACGCCTTGACCAGCGGTACGTAAACGTTGCGCTGGGTCGGGTTCAAGATGCGCGGGGCAACCGGGATACCGGCCGCTGAACTCTGCAGCGTCTGATCGTAGGCGCGGTCAAATCCCGCCTGCGCCTCCCCAATCATGTCGTTGAAGTCGGCGTTGCCTGGCGACAGGCGCTCCCCCGGTGCCGTGGCGTCCTCCAGCATAGTGCGGGCGAACTGCTGCGGGCCCCGAACACGGGCATTCGCTACCAGGCCGCCGACGAGCGGCAACCCGCTCGCAGCCTGCTCAAGGCGATTGACCACCTTCCCCGTCGGATTCATCTGGCCCGGGGTGAGCTGCACGCCACGATCGAGCAGTGACTGTGCCTCCGGCGTGCGTGTGAGGCCGGATGCCAGCTTGCTGAGCGCGCCGTCTACCGCCGGTAATACCGGTGACAGCGCAGTGCCAAAGGCGGCCCCCTGGAGGCGATCACCAGGAGGCGCGGTCGCGGCGCCCTGAACAGCACCCTGCACGGCCGCGCGACCGAACGTATTGGCAGCGATGCGCGCGCCAACGCCGCCCAGCTTTGCGAGCCCGGATGTGACCGCACCGCCGAGGGGTGCCGTGAGTCCCACATCCGTGAGAAACGAGCCCGCCTTGCCGGCCGGGCCGCTCTGGAGCTGCTGCGCCACAGCAGCCCTAAGCGGGTCGGGTGTGCCGCCGAGTGACTGATAGGCCCACTGTCCAAGCTGCAGGGCCCGGCCCCCCATGCCACCGAGGGTGTTGTCGATCCAGTGCGGTAGCGGAATGCCGGTTTTGAAGGGACCAACGCGCAGATACTGCTGGGTGTTCTGAGCCATGTTGTAGGCGGCCTGTGCAGCGGCGGCGTTGGGATCTCCGCGAGAGGCAAATTTGGCCGAATCTGCCAAAAGCTCGGCGAATTGCGGGCCGAGTTCATTGTCACCGTCTGTTGTAACCGGAGTGGGAGGCGTGTTGCCTGATCCGCCCAGCGCCTGCGGAGTGCTTGCGTCGAGCAGCTCCTGAAACTGCGGGTCGAGCTGCATTAGCTGGTCCCTCCTACGCGCCCTCGCCGCGCGCATCTGTCGTGCGAGACGTTCGCTCCGTAATGCTGCTGCGGGTAGGCCGCGAGCAAGCGATCAATCTCCTCCGCCCGCTCCAGGTCACGCACGATCAGACGTGCGAGTTCACTGGCGTGCTCATCGCAACGGCGCTGCTCGGCGCGCAGTACCTCGGCGTAGGTCTGCTGCGTGCTCACTCCGGCTCCTCCCATGGCTGTTGCCGACGATTGAACCGAAAAGCAGTCCCACTAGGTTGGACTGGCGGAGATTTTTTTCCGCAGCCGGAAGTAGGTCGAGCGTTTGATCTGGAGCCGCTCACAGATGGCCGTACGGCGCTCACCGGCCGTCAGTTCAGCCATCTGAGCCTCAAGCAGCGCCAAGTGCTCCTCCCGGCTCGCCGGCTTCGCGAGTGCGGTGCTGGCCCGCAGAAGCTCTGCGCGCTCCGTCGGACGCAGACTGCCTGCGATACGACGGATGGCACTCAGGGCGGCGGTGCGGTCCAAGGTCAGCCCGTCTCCGCTGGCAGGTGCGTTACGAGCCGATCCAGCCAGCGGTCAACGGTAGCGACGTATCCGCGCAGCAGGTCCGCATCGACGGCCGGGGAAGCCGCGATCCGCAGCGGATTCTGCGTGCCGCAGAAGGCGGCCAGCTCCCGCAAGAGAGTGGTGGCCTCGGCGACCCGGCGGGAGTCGGCGGGAACAACCTGTGCGAGCTCCGGCGCAGCCGGCCTTGATTCGGTGCCGCGCTGGGCCAGCTCGGTGACAGTGGGCGGATTGGCGCTCTCGATCTGCCGCTCGAAGTCCTCGGAAGGGACGTTGGCGACGCGCAGGGCGGTCTTTCGCTGGCGTTCCGACAGACCGGCGTCAGTCGCGGCAGATTCCCGGGTAACTTTCGGGACGGCACCGTCCCGAATGTTCTGATTTGCCCCGTTTGCCTTCGGCACCTGCTCCAGCAGCTCTCCGCACCGCCGGACAGCACGGGCCTGAATCCGCTGTGCCAAGGTCAGTAGGCTGTGATCCTTCGCCTGCTTCGCATAGCTCGCCAACGCGGCCGCCTTGTCGGCCCAGTCCTTCACTTCGTCGACCCGGGAGCACTCTGAGAGCGCTTTCTGCGCCGCTTCGTAGGTGGCGGGAAGGTTCCCATTCGCATGGAGGGTCGCCGGCTGTGTGATGTTACTCATCGTGGTGCCCTTGGCCGCGCCTGCGGCCAGTAAGTTGGTCGTTAAAATCCTTCGCGGGCGGCGTCGGGATTCGCACCTCGACGCGAATACGGCCCTGCAGGCGCTCGAACAGTTTCAGGGCGGCCGTGAGACCCGCTTCATCGCGATCGGCGTACACAACGAGCTGTGCGCAGCCACGCGGTGGTTCGAACTTGGCCAGCAGGCTGGTGTTGAGCGCGGCCCACACGGGGATGCCGTCGATGGCCGCGGCGGACAGTGCGGTCTCGATACCCTCGGCAATCCCGAGGGTTTCCCCAGGCGCCGGCATGAGCCTCACCGCACAACCCTCGCTGCCGGTAAGCGGTGAGAGCAGCTTGCGGCAGTCGGGTGCGTCGAGCTTTCTGCCGCCGACCAGGTACGTGACGTGCACGGTCACCAGTTCGTCAGCCTCGTCGCGTACCTCGGCCACCAGGCCGGGGTGGCGAGCACGTTCACCTTCCCGCCAGTAGTCGAGCGTCGGGTGGGCTTTCAGCGTGCAGTCAGGCGGTAACGGCCACAGAGCCCGGCTTTCCAGGTAGTTAACGGCGTCGGGACAGTCAGCCACCTGACAGGCCGAGCGCGCCAGGAACCGAACCCTGCTCGGGGGTGTCGCTACCGCAGGGGCCAATTCGATCACCGAGCCGGCCGCGCGGTGCACGCCCAAGCGGTAGGGCGTGGTGACGATCCGGGCCGCCTCCAGCACGTGCCGACGCGCTTCAGTGAATGACCAGCCGTGAAAGCGCCGCAAGAGGGTAAAGCCGTCCCCCGGCCCGCATCCGCGGCAGATGAAGTCGCCTTTGCCTTTCCGGTTGTCGAACGTGTAGCGGTCCTGACCGCCACAGGCCGGACAAGGGCCGGCCTTCTTGAGCCTCAAAGCCTGCTCAGGAATTCCAAGCTGCGCGAGGATCTTCGGCCAAGATTCGCCCAGCTGCGCGTGAATGTCCGCCGCCCGAAGGTCCCTCACGCTGCTACCCTCGACCGACGCTTGGCCCAGCGGATACGCCGCCACTTCAGCCACCCTGAGGTCGCGGCATTCGGCGCCAGGGGCATCAGCTCCCAGTAAGCCGACGGTATGCGCTCCGAGGTCAGCCCGAATTTCTCGCGCGTAGCGTGCCAGCAGGCGGCCCTCGCGGTGTTCGGCGCGTCGTGCCACTTCTGAGGCTTCGAGCGGGCGTAGTCGCCCAGCGACTCGCGGAAGAACTGCACTGCTTCCGGCGATTGAGGCGTGACGCTGGGAGCGTTGTCGTAGTCGAGTTCGCCCAGGTCCGCCGGCTCGACCTCAATGCCCCGGGGTCTCGGTGCCGGCAGCCACCCACATTCGCGGCAAGCTTCACCCTGCTCGCTGATGAGCCAGATGTACTGGCACTCAGGGCAAGTGCGCGGTTTCTCCTGGCTAGACTTGCGGCTGCACTGCTCGCGCGCCTCAGCGTTGACGTTGCGGCCCTGGTCCAGTGTCCAATCACGCGGTGCGTGCGGCAGGCCGAGGGACTCAACGACACGGCCGTGGTCGATCAGCAGAAACTCCGTTTTGCCAGACGCCGGACGCATCCCACGGCCGGCCATCTGCAGGTACTGCACGAGGCTCCTGGTGGGGCGCGCCAGCACGATGCATTCGACCATGGGAATGTCGACGCCGTAGCTCATCAGGAAGCAGTTCACAGCCACTCGGGTTGCGCCGCTCTCCAGCCGTGCCACGACTTGCTCGCGGGTGTTCTCGGAATCAGCGTCCGTCACGAGTTCCGCGGCGACCCCGGCCTGCAGGAATTCCTGCACGAGCTGCGCGCCGTGGGCCTTGTTCACCGCGAAGCACAGGGTGGGTTTGCCTGCAGCGGTGCTCAGCCAGTTCCCCACGACTTCGCCAACGAGCTTCGGGCGCGACAGGAGGGCGCCGAGCGCCTTGGACTGGTAGTCCTGAGCCGCATCCTTGGGCAGCTTCTCCAAGTCGGCCTGGTTGACGATAGGGACGTTGAACACCCGCGGCCGCACCAACATCCCGGAGGCGATGAGTTCGAGGACCGCGGGGCCAGCGATGAGAGCATCGAACACGGCGCCCAGACCCCGGCCAGACTTCCTCGCCGGTGTGGCGGTCAAACCGATGCGCAGCGCCTGCGGATAGGTGTCCAAGATAGCGAGCCGCGAGTCGGCGCCGGCCAGGTGGGCCTCGTCGAACAGCACAACGTCCGCCGGAGGCAGCGGCATGCGCCGGTCCACCACGGCGCGACGGTGCAGAGTGTCGACGCTGGAGAGTTGGACCGTGAGCGCGCTGTTCAGCAGCTGCGGGAGCGGCGCGGCAATGACCCCGTGCGGGATGGCGAATTCGACCAGACGCTGGTGGATCTGCCGTACCAATCTGGTGCGGGTCGCCAGGATCAGTACCCGCAGGCCGGCCTGGTGCGCGGCGGCGGTACTCCCAGCGATGAGGTGCGTTTTGCCCGAACCGGTCGGCGCCTGCAGCACGATGCGGCGATACCCGGAGCGCAGCGCCCGGGAAAGAGTAGCCAGCTGCTCGCGCTGGTAGTCCCGCAGAATGCCGCATACCGCCGGCAGCGAATCCAGAAAGCCTGCGAGGGGGGAAGCGCTCACTGTCTCACTTCCCTACTCTGTTGAGACTCCCTCAGAACATCACCGCCCCCTTCGTAAGCATTCCGGAGCTGATGCTGATGGGTAAGTTCGTCCGAACGTACGCCCGTAGCTACGACCGTACGGTAGGCGTCCGCGGCTTTCCCGCGGTACCAATCGTTGGGCCGGTGGCGCAGGTTGATGGCATCCAGCTGCTGCCAGCGCTTACCGATCGCCTCATAGCGCTGTTTGGCAAGAGCGGGATTGCGGCGGAACTTATCGCTATCAGCGGGGAAGTGTTCCTGGAGCAGCGGCCAGGCAATCCGCCAGTCCCGCAGCGCCATTCCGAGGAGGCGCCTGATCTCATCCGGGGCGAGCGGCAAGCAGCCGCGGTCCCATTGAAGATCGCGCACGGCGTGATAGGCGCCAAGCGCCACCGTGGGCCAGCCCCTCGATATGCGCAGATTGTCTCCGGGGTACTGTTTGAACCACGCAATGCCGAGCACGCTAGAGTTGGCGTAGCGAGCTGCGTGGTGCTGGGCATGGATCTGCTGCACGGTAGGAATAACGCGCAGGGTGGTGGGCTGGTTCCCGCTCACGGAAGCTCTCTCAGCGCCCTGACAGCCGCGAACGTGTGCCGGGCGGCGACGCCCCACGCATAGCAAGGGCGACAGAGTGAGTGATGCGCGGCCAGGGGCACGAAGTGGCTGCCGCACGAAGCACAGCAACGAACCTGCGTCCGGCGCGGCCGGAACTGCAGGACTAAGCCGCGGTCGCTGGCACCTTGCGCGCGCGAGGCCGCCGAGTAGAATCTGCTGCGCATCTGTTCATCCAGTGCATTTGCTGTTGAAGACATTGAGCGCCGCCCTTGCCGGGGCGGCTCTCGTCGCATTGGGGAGAGGGAAAATCACGCGGCTACCGTCTCGGTTTTCCCGCCGATGAACTTCGGGCGCCCCGTAGAGAGCAGACGCTCCCGAGCGGCGACATAGTCGGCACGCCGCCAGCGCGCCCGACCACCCAAGTACCCGGCCGGCCGAGGCAGGCGCCCGTCTGCCACCATCTGACGACGGCAGCGATCCGTTATGCCAAGGTCCGCATCAATGAAAGGCCCGTCGATGAGGCCGTTGGGATCAATGTCGGCTAACATTTCAGCTCCTATGTGCGGCTTATGCCGCAACCTTCAGGAGACTGATGATCGAGTAAGCGAAATGGATTTAAGACGGGGTACTTACTTCCGATTCAGTACCGTCGTGCTGAGCAGCTCTCCAGGCAGCTTCGCCGCCGTAGCTGTTCCACGCTTTTCGAGTAGCCTCAAGCCCGACCTTGTGGCGACCGGCGATTACTTTGATCGCATGAGCAACCGGCCCCTCGGATTCACGGCCGGATAGTCGGTTCAGCTCTTGGCCAATCGCGAGGAACAGGCAGAAGTCGCGGTCGTCGGAGATCTGCCTGGGTCGGCCCTCGGTCCACAAACCGAGAGCCTTGTCGGCTTGGACGCCTTGCGCGATCTGGTCAAGCGCTGCGAGCAAGAATTTCAGGGATTCACGTCGGTACGGGTCCGGGAGCTGATTCGAGAGTACCCCACGCAACCCAATAGCGGCCTGCACCAGAATCTCCTGTGCAGCAAGCGTATCGCCCTCATTGGCACGGCGGATTCTCTGCTCGGCAGCTTCCACAAGGTCTGCCCACGGATTGTCGGCGTTATCCATGACGCACTCTCGCGTGGGCCTGTGGCTTGTCGTCGATAATCGCCTGCAGATGCTCACCCCACTTCCTGAGTGCCGCGCGCTTCTCTGGCAGGTAGTCGTGACGGTCGTACACTTCGGCGATGTCGCCGGTCGAGTGGTTGAGCACCTTCTCCACGTGCAGACGCGGCACGCCAATCTTCGTCATGAAGCTGGCAGCCGTGCGCCGCAGATCGTGCGGCGTGAAGTGCGCAATGCCGAAGTGCTTGGCGTTCTCACGGACTGCACGCGACAGCACGCGCTCCGAGTAGGAGCGGTCCTTGCGCTTGTCCACCCGGGCGGGCAGCACGTACCGGCCTTCACCAGTGAGGGCGGCCAGCTGCTTCAGAAGCTCAATCGCGACGGGGGAGAGCGGTACGACGTGCGGCTCCGGCTCTGCCCGCCGCGCGTGACTGGTCTTCAGCAGCTCGACAGGAATCGTCCAGAGCTTGCCGTCGAGGTCGAAATCCGACCATTTGGCGAAGGTAAGCTCGCCACGGCGCTGCGCGGTCACGAGCAGAAGCTTCAGGGCAAGACGGGTAGGCTCCGCCATGTCGGCCGTCTGGAGCTTCGCCCAAAACGCCTTGACCTCCTCAGCTGTCAGGACGCGCCGCCTAGGCCGCTCCTCGCCGCCTGGGCGCTCGACGCCGGCCATCGGGGAGGCAGGTATCAGGTCCTTGGCGGAGGCCCAGGTGAAAAGCTGCAAGAGGAGGGCGTGCACTCTGTTCGCCGTGACCGGTGCCCCGCGCTCGACGATGCCATCCAAGAAAGCGATCAGCTGGCGGCGGGTCACGTCGCGGGCCTTCAGGTGACCCAGTTCGGAAATCAGCGTGGGTACCGGCTTGTGCTTGGTACGCCGCTTTCCTGGAAGCCAACCGGCGGCCGGGACATAGCCGAGGAGGGCGGCTGCGGCGTCTGGCCGCTTCCTGGCCTTGATGTTCGCGCGGGAGTCGCGGACCCACTGCCCGGCGGCGGCGTCCCACCGTTCCGCGCGCAGCTTGCGATGGACGAACTGCTCGACCAGGCTGGCGACGGTGTCGGCCGCCGACCGTTCGAGCCTCTTGCGCTCCGCGTCCGCTTGGCGGCGATCGCGCTCCTCGATGGGATCGAGATCCTTGGCGAGTTCTTTCTGCGCCTGGTGGTGTGCGTCGAAGGCATCTGCGAGGGATAGGCCGTTCTCCGCGCCAAACTCGCCGAGAACCATGACCAAGCGCCGGCCACCGCGCCTGTAGCGAAACCTGAAGCTCACCACGCCGCTCGGGAAGACCCGGGCCATCAGGCCCTCCCTGCCGTCGATGGTCACGTCGTAGCGCTCGTGCGGCCGATTACGTGGCTCTCTGCGGCTCTCTAGCCAGGTGTGCGTAATCTTCACGGCGGCTCTCGGAGCTTACTGGGGTACCCGCTGGGGTACCCAATGCCGTGTTCTGTTACATTCCCACGTGTGCCGGGGCATTCCGGGACACAATCACGTGAAAAGCAGGGGTTTTGGCATATTTCCCGGCGCATGTGCTAGGAATACACCGGAATGCATGGGAACGCAACACCAGCATGGGGTGCAAGGGGTCCCGAGTTCAAATCTCGGCGCTCCGACCAGCTTAAAAGAGCATCTCGAAAGTCGCATTGTGCGCACTTTCGAAAAATGTCCTGCACTTCGGCGTCGTCACTGACAGAGAGAGTCATTTTGTGAAGTGCGCTTACTGACAAATACTGCCTATAGAGCCGGGGCGGCCAGTATTCAAGCGCTGAGCGCGACGCGTAAGCTGGCGAAGATCCCCACGACCGCCAGTGCTACCGACAGGAGGTCGATCAGGGTTAGGGCGGCGATCTGCAGGCGATCGAGGTGCACGTAGTCCTCGATGATCACCTTCAGGCCCAACGCCATGTGATAGCACAACGCCATCAGCAGCAGCACCATCAACACTGCCGCCAGCGGCGTGCGCAGCCAGGCGATGAGCGTCGCGTAGTCGTCGGCTACGTGCCGCAGGAGGGAGGCGGCGAGCCACAGCGTCAGCGGAATCAGCGCTACGGCGGTCATGCGCTGCATCCACCACTGTCTGGCGCCCTCGCGGGCCGAGCCGAGGTTCTGCACACTCAGACCTTGCTGCTCAGGATCCAGGCTATCGCGGTGAGCGCGATGCTGGTGCCGAATACCGTCCAGCCCGAGGCGTAGATGGTCCGGAGTCCGAAGCCGCGGCCCGCGTCCCAAAACAGGTGCCGGATGCCGTTGCAGAGGTGATAGAAGAGAGCGAACGTCCATACGAGCATCGCCGTGAGACCCAAGTCGGTGGCGAGCAATGCATGCAGGCGTGCGTAGGCGTCAGGTCCTGCGGCGGCGCTGGCGAGCCACCAGACCAGCAGGAGCGCACCGGCGCTGAGCGCCACGCCGGTGGCCCGGTGCGTGATCGACATCACCGAGGTCAGCTGGGGTCGGTAGATCTGCAGGTCGGGCGAGAGTGGTCGAAGAGCGCGCGGCATCGGTTCAGCTCCGGCGTTGCGCAATCTTCTGCTTGATAGCGCCGATCGCCTGGCCGGGGTTCAGGCCCTTGGGGCAGGTACGGGTGCAGTTGAGGATCGTGTGGCAGCGATAGAGCCGAAACGGATCCTCCAGAGCATCGAGGCGTTCGCCGGCCGCCTCGTCGCGCGTGTCCGCCAGCCAGCGCCAGGCCTGCAGCAGCGCCGCCGGGCCCAGAAAGCGCTGGCCGTTCCACCAGTGGCTTGGGCATCCTGCCGTGCAGCAAAAACACAGAATGCACGCCGCCGGACCCTTGCCGTCCTTGCCATTCAGCCGATCCGCCTCCGCTGGGCTCTGCAGCCGCTCACGCTCGGGCACTGGACCGCGCGTCTTCAGCCACGGTTCGATCAGGGCGTACTGCGCATAAAGATGCGTCAGGTCCGGCACCAGGTCTTTGATGATCGGCAGGTGATTGAGCGGATAGATCGTGCTCGGTTCTGCGGTGCCGGCGATCGTGCGCGTGCACGCCAGCCAGTTGCTGCCGTCGATATTCATGGCGCAGGAGCCGCAGATGCCCTCCCGGCAGGAGCGGCGGAAAGTCAGGGTGGAGTCGATCTCGCTCTTGATCTTGATCAGTACGTCGAGAACCATCGGTCCGCAGCTGCCGACGTCCACTTCGAAGGTGTCGATGCGCGGGTTCTCGCCGGAGTCCGGGTCGTAACGATAGATCTCAAAGCGCTTCACGCGTTTCGCCCCCGGGGGCGCCCGCCATGTCCGGCCGTGCTGGATGCGCGCATTTCCCGGCAACGCGAAGTTTCTCGGCACCGGGAATCGCCGCAGCAGCGTGACGCGCGGCTGCTGCTCGGATGACCTGATGAGCGTGACCGTCTCCTCTAAAAGGTGCTTCAGCCAGTCGAGCGCGGGTCGGGGCGACGTGGCCGCAGGCATGCCGCCGCGTGTTTCGTGGGCGCAGCGTGCTCCCCGTCGAGCTCGCTTACCAGGCTCGTGAGCGCCGCGGCGACCGCATCCAGGTCGTCGGCGCCGCTGCCTCCCGGCATGCCTTCCTCCTCGGCGACCGCCAGCTCGCGCGCGTCGTAGGCCCACAGGCACAGCACCTCGAGTTTCTGGGCCCGTGAGAGTTCGGTACTGCGCACCACGTCCTGCGGTGCCCCAAACGAGCCCGTCGGATCGAGCAGGGCGCGTTCCAGCTCCTGCCTTGTCATGAAGATCTCCTTGATCTCCCGAGCCCTGATGCGGGGCCCGGTGTGACGAGCCTACGCGCACCCGAGACCTTGACACGCGATAAATACTCGCGCGTCTCATCAAGGATCCCGATGAATGCCGACAGGATCACGTTGTCCTGATAGCTGCCCGGGGCTTCGTTGGAGCCTCCTGCTGCAACCCCGGGAAGGGTCGGCGCCGTGGTCATCATATCGGCGCAGCCGATGGCATGCGCGACGATTCATCGCTTGCCGCTGATGGGCGTGCCGCCCAGACTTCGAGTCGGGCAGGAGGAGCAGGAGAGGCGAGCATGGCTCGGATCGAGTGGGACGCGGACGCCTTGAGCGTCGATGCGACGCTCATTGCCGGGCCGTTGCAGGCGACGCCGCAGACGGTGCTGCCGCTCATCCGGGCGGGGCGCATTACTGCGCACTGCGAGCGCGGCCTGGAGGAGGACGCAGGCCGCTTCCGGGTGACTTTTCGCCATGGGGCCCGGCGGCTGCAGCTGCTCGTCGACTCCGCGGGCAACGTCCTCGGACAGTCGGTCGTCGTTCTGAAGTCCAGGCGCCCGGCGCGGACGCGGGACTGACAGTGCAGGACTCCGCACCGCCAGCACACGCGCGCCGTGGCCTGCGCTCCTCTGAAGTGAACGTACTTCCGTCGCGGGCGCGGCGCGATTCGCGCCGGGACGCGGCTCACGCCGGCCCGGGTCTCGCCAGGTTGCTCGAGCGGGTGCGGGCCTGTCGGGTCTGTGCCGGATATCTGCCGTTGGAGCCGCGACCGCTGCTGCAGGCCGGTGCAGACGCCCGGATTCTGATCGTGGGGCAAGCGCCGGGACGGCTCGCGCACACGACGGGGATACCGTGGAGCGATCCCAGCGGCGTACGCCTGCGAGCCTGGATGGGAATCTCACCCGAGCTCTTCTACGACGCCTCGAGGGTCGCGATCATCCCGATGGGCTACTGCTATCCCGGCCGCGGCCGGCACGGCGACCGGCCACCGCGCCGCGAATGTGCCGAGTTATGGCTGGCGGGTCTGCTCGCCGGGCTGCCGCGCATCGAGCTCACACTGCTCGTCGGCAGCTACGCGCAGCGGCAGTTTCTCGCCGGTCTGTGCAAGAGCTCGCTCGCGCTCACGGTGCGCGCCTGGCGCGAATACGCTCCGCGGTATCTGCCCCTGCCGCACCCCTCACCGCGCAACCAGCCGTGGCTGGTGCGCAACGCGTGGTTCGAACGCGAACTGCTGCCCACGCTGCAGCAGCGGGTCGCCGCGCTCACGGGCCGGCGCCGCGGGCGCGGCGCGCACGGCCTGCGGCCGGCCTGACATGCTGCCTGGCTATTGCGTCTCGGCCGCTACGCGGCGAATCGTGTCGAGGGCCAGGGCGAGCGCCCCGGATTCCGACCCGGCTGGATAACACAGATAGACGGGCAGGCGGAATTCGGGGGCGCCGGGAACCCGATGCAGTCTGCCGGCCAGCTCGTGCTCGCGCACCTGCCGCACCGGAAAATAGCCGCTGCCACCGCAGGCGAGGATGTGCTGCAGCCCCAGCCAGCCGACATTCACGGTGAGCGCGGCACCCGTGAAGTTCGGGAACGCCAGGCTGTGGTGGGCGAAGAATTCCGGTCCCCAGTCGACGTATACGTAGCGGCTGTCGGGCTCCGGCCCCGGGGACTCGCGCGACGACACCATCACCAGGCGCTCTTCAAGCAGGGGTTCGACAGTGAGCCCCGGCCGGGACTGCGGGTTGTACAGCAGGCCAATGTGGTCGCGGCCGTCGATCAATGCCTCCATCAGATCCTCCTCGAAACCGAAGAGGTGCGCCCGCACCGCGACGTCGGATGCAAGCTGCGTGATCACTGGCAGGCAGCGCTGCAGCAGGCCCTCCCACAAGGCGATGCGGCCGCCGATGGTGAGCGAGGTGCGAAAGCCGGCGACGTTGCCGATTTCCTGGCGCGCGTGTTCCACGGTTCGGGTCAGCGCGACTGCGTGATGCTGAAACCGCCGGCCCGCAGGCGTCAGAGTCGTTCCGGCCTTGTTACGCACGAACAGCTCCGCCCCGAGCTGCTCCTCGAGGCGCCGGATGCGGGCGCTCACCGTAGACTGCGTGATGTGCAGCCGCTGCGACGCCTCGACGAAACTGCCAGCGGCAACCACCGAGAGAAAAGTCCGCGCCAGCTCAGTATCCATCGGGTTTGTTGGTCTCAAGAGCCAATATTTTTCGCTTGTAAAATGCCCGGATGGACCTAGGCTCAGCGTCTCGCGGACGTTGGAGCACGAAATGAACCTGACACTGCCAGCATTGCCCTACGCGCTCGATGCGCTCGAGCCCTACCTCTCGCGCAGCACCCTGTCCAACCATCACGGCTTCCATCATGCCGCGTACCTGGAGAAGACCCGGGCCCTCACACAGCGCACTCCGCTCGCATCGGCCTCGCTCGAGGACATCGTGCGTGCCAGTGCTGCAAAAGGCGATGCCCTGTTCAAGGCCGCCGCCCAGGCGTGGAATCACGGATTCTACTGGAACTGTCTGCGCCCCGCCGGCGGGGGCGAGGCGTCGGGCATGATCCGGAAGCTCATCGACGCAACCTTCGGCTCGCCAAGCGCATTCAGTCAGCAATTTGTAGCGGCGGCAAGCGATCGGTTCGGCAGCGGCTGGGCCTGGCTGGTGCTGGATGACGGGCGGCTGCGGATCACGACAACCTCCAATGCCGACACCCCGCTGACCACGTCTGCCGTGCCGCTGCTGACACTGGATGTCTGGGAGCATGCCTACTATCTCGATTATCAGTATCGCCGCCTCGATTACATCACCGCATTCCTCGCCCATCTGGTCAATTGGGACTTCGTCAATCAGACGCTGAGCGCGGCGCAGGCGCGCACCGCAGGCGCCGCGGCGCCGCCTCTGGCGCACGTGCAGTCGCGGTAGCGCGCCGGCCAGGGCCGCGGGGTAGCCACTTGCGACACCCGAAAAAGACCGTGGAAGTCCGGATCAAGCGCGCGTACGAGGCTCCCTCGGTTCGCGACGGGGCACGCGTTCTGGTCGATCGCATCTGGCCGCGCGGGCTGCGCAAGGCGGATGCAGCAGTGGAGGTGTGGCTGAAGGAGATTGCACCCAGTACCAGGCTGCGGCAGTGGTTTGCCCACGATCCGGCTCGGTGGGCGGAGTTCCGGCGCCGCTACCGCGCAGAGCTGGCTGGCAAAGCCGGGTTGCTGACGCAACTGCGCGCCAGCGCCCGCAACGGCAAGCTGACGCTCGTCTACTCCGCGCGCGACACCGAGCACAACCAGGCCGTCGTGTTGCGCGAGGTGCTTTCCTGCAAAAAAGACTAAGGATATGTACGTAGGGTGTTCGTGAGGGTTCTGCTCTAGATTTTGTCCGATCTGGTTCGTGACGCGTCAGGTCTGCAGGCTGTTGGCCACCGCGGGGCGATGATGGACATCGAGGACCCTCGATTCTGGAGAGCAGGTGCAATCAGCAGCACCGCCGTCATGCTGGTGGTGCTCGCTTTCCTCACGATTGACAGCCTGGATGCCAGTAGGGCTGGCGGCCGCCAGGTGCCGGACTACGACGTCATCAATCAGCACATCGGCTACACCTACGACTGGTCGCGCCGGCTCGAAGTGCCGGTGATCGGCCCCGCGGAGCCGCTGTTTGGCAGGACCTACAGCCTGCAAGAGGCCAGCGGGTTGATGAGCTTTGGCAAACTCGTGATCCAGAGCCGGGCCTGCATGGACTGCCACACCTTCTTCGGTAACGGTGCTTACTACGGGCCGGATCTCACCAAGGCCTGGCTCGATCCCGCGTGGAGTCAGATCTGGATGCCCATGACCGGCTCCAGCACGCGTGAAGCGGCGATGGTCGCGTTCCTCATGCACCCGGATCAGTACCCGACCTGGACCCGTCGCATGCCGAATCTGCATCTGACGCGCGCAGAAGCGCAGGCCGTCGTCGCATACCTCAAGTGGATGTCGGCCATCGACACCAACGGCTTCCCCGCGCACTTCGGGCGGATCCAGGCGCAGAACTAGGAGACGGCGATGTATCGGTCCCAGAAGCTGGCGCTGCGCTATTTCATCGCTGCGATCACGTTATTTGGCGTGATGATAGCCGCGGGTCTGCTGTCGGCGCTCTACTACATCGACCCGGCGCTGCTCTACAACGTATTCGACTTCCAGATGGCCAAGATTCTGCACATCGACACGCTGATCATCTGGCTGCTGATGGGATTCATAGGGGCGGTGTACTGGTTCCTGCCCAAGGAACTCGGACGCGAAGTGGTCGGCATCTGGGTCGCGGAGTTGCTGTTCTACGTCTTCTGCTCTGCGGTGGCCGTGGTGGCCGTGGTGTTTGTCGTCGTCCAGTACGGCGGCAGCAACGAGTTCAGCATGTGGTTCATCAACCAGGGACGCAAATACGTGGAAGCGCCCCGCTGGGCTGCGGTTGGCGTGGTTGCCGTGGTGCTCACTTTTGTGTTCAACGTGACCGCGACGGCGTGGCAGGCGCGCAGGATCACCGGCGTTCTTGGGGTATTGATCCTCGATCTCGTGCCGCTGGCCGTGCTGTACCTGGACGCCTTTCCGAAGATCACCAACATGTCCCACGATCTGTATTGGTGGTGGTGGCTGGTACACATGTGGGTGGAGGCGACCTGGGAGGTCCTGATCGGCTGCCTGATGGCCTGGTCACTGATGGAGCTCATGGGCACCTCGCGGCGCATCGTCGAAACGTGGCTCTACATCGAAGTCATGCTGGTGCTGGGTACCGGCATACTCGGCCTCGGGCATCATTACTTCTGGATTGGCACGCCCCAGTACTGGCTCAGCATTGGCGGGTTCTTCTCCGCGCTCGAGCCGCTGCCCCTGCTCGGCATGGTCGTGCACGCGGTCTACGACGCGGGCACGCATCACATGAAAACCACCAACCGGCCGGCGTTCTACTGGGTGCTGGCGGAAGCGTTCGGCAACTTCATCGGCGCCGGGGTGTTCGGCTTCATGATGACGCTGCCGCAGATCAATCTGTACTCGCACGGCACCCAGTGGACTGTGTCGCACGGGCATTTCGCCTTCTGGGGAGCGTATGCCTGCGGCGTCATCGCCATCATGTACCTGGTCCTGCAGCGCACCCGTAGCGCGGAGCATTTTGACAGCCGGGCGTGGAAATGGGGTTTCGGCCTGCTGAATCTCGGCCTCGTGGGGATGGTGGGTGGGCTGCTAATAGCAGGCATCACCCAGGCCATCTACGAGCGGGCAGAGGGCGGATCGACTTTACAGGCGTTCGTTGCGGCGAGTGAGCATCCGTGGTTCCGCTCCGCGATGTACGCGCGGTTCATCTTCGGTATCGTTTTCGCACTCGGCTACTTCGCCCTGGTTTATGACCTGCTGGCAATTGGCAGGCGGGCGGCGGTCGCCGCACCGACGCAGGCGGCCCCCGCATGACCTCCGCCGCTCTTTTCGCGACGTCGGCGGCGCTGGGATTGCTCGTTCTGTTGGGTGGCGCCTATGGCGTCCTGTACGCCCTGGGTGCGGCGCGCTCGAGTCCATCCCTCACGGGTGCAGGCTATGCATGTTATGCGGGCCAGCTGCTGCTGGTGCTGGTCGTGTGCCTGGGTTCGCCGCTGGCTTCATTGTGGAAGCTGTTCATGGCGGTCAGCGGCGTTGTCTACGGGTTCATTCCGCCGGCCACGTGGCGCCTGCTCGACTCAATTCACCATAACCAGCTCCAATGACGCGAGGCCACGATGGTCGCAAATCTCCTCAATGTCCTGCTCGGACTCGTATTGGTCTACTCGGCAGTATTCCGGCCCACCCTGTTCGGCGATCGGCCCACACTGCTGTTTGCGGCCGCAGCGTGCATTGCTGTTGCGGCGTGGTGGGCTCGACGCAGTGACCACCATCCGTGGCAGAACTACACCAATATGCTGCTCGGGGTAATGCTGGCCGGAATGACGGCCTTGCAGCTGTGGCATGTGCCGCTGACTGCCTTCTGGATTCAGTTCTCCGTGGGGACAACCGTCGCCATCCTGGCGCTGTGGGCGGCGTTGTATCGGCCCGCGCAGGTCCCGACGTGATTTCGCGGTGTGCGCGGCGGAGTGGGGTGCGCGGGTGGTTCCGCTGGAGATGACCATGGCAAGACTTCAGATGATCAGGGTGCTGGGCGTCGCGGCCGCATTGGCATGCTCGCACGTGGCTGGAGCCGCCGATGAGCAGGCCGGCAAAAAACTGTCGGACGGGAGCTGCGCCGCCTGTCATGGGCAGAACGGCATTGGCATCATCCCCTTGTATCCGAATCTTGCCGGACAGAAGCGCGAGTATCTCGTGGCCCAGTTGCGCGCGTTTCGGGATGGCTCACGCCAGAATCCGATCATGAGCCCGATGGCGGTGCACCTGACGGATTCGAACATCGAGGACGTAGCGACCTACCTCGCCTCCCTCAAATGACCGCGGGTCCCGCAATTCGACCGACGGCGGTGTGGCATTGCCGTCGCGCCTGCGCCGGCGCGCAAATCCCGCCGTCCAAGCTCCGGGCCGGCAGGAATCCGCGCGGCAGTTGCAGGGGCTGACTGAGTGCCGCCGGCGCTGGCTCGCTGGTCCTGGCCCTGACGCTTGCCGTTACCGCTCGTCCGGGGCCGGCGACGGCCGGCCGCTTCGCGGCCAGCGCGCAACGAACGCGCGGTGCACTTCCAGCGCGGGGTCCGCACCGCCCGCAAGTTGCGCGGTGCGGTAGCCCGAGTCGATGCGAAGCACGCGCGCTTCGCGCCCGCGCACGCTGAATTTTACCCGCCAGTCCTTCACCGCCAGCAGCATGCCCTCGGGCAGACGCCGGATCCGCCGGTAAGGATGCGGCTCGGGACCGAGCGTGAGTGTCGAGACGATACGCCCCGCGAGGTCCAGCGTGTCGTGCTCGCCAATCCAGGCCACCTGCTCCTGCGCTAACGGCTCCAGTGCGACCCGCCAGGCCGGTTGCGGGTCAGGCGGTGGCGCCCCGTCCGTGGTCGCAGCGGCAAGCCAGCCGCTCGCGGCTCCCGGGTGCGAATCGGTGTAGGCGACATATGGCTTGATGTCCAGGACCGGTGTGCCGTCGAGCATGTCGGCATCCTCGATGTGCACGGTCAGGCCCTCGATGCCGACCAGCCGCACCGCTGACAGGCCGATGGGGTTGGGGCGGTGCGGGGCGCGTGTCGCGAACACGCCCTTGCGGCCGGTGGTGCTGCGCGGCGGCAGGACCTTGGGGCGCCAGCCATTGTTGTGATGGAACCAGAAGATTACCCACAGGCGCTCCCAGCCGATCAGGTCTTCGAGCGCGTGCTCGAAGTGCCGTCCCGGCAGCAGTTCGATGCGCGCGGCCGCGCCGCGTACCGCCGCCGGCTGGCGGCCGGCCTCGACCTTGGCAAGGAAGCTGCTGCGCACATAGCCGATCGGATCGATGACCAGGCGGGCGCTGGCGGCCTGCGCTGCTGCCGTAACGACTGCGGTCGCAGGGGTCTTGCGTGGGATGCTCTCCCTATCGCGACTTCCGGCTGCCCGCGCCGGCTGCTTCATCGGTGGCCTGCGTTCCATGTGTGGGTTGCGTTGAAGACCGCGCTGATTCTAGCGCGCAGCTGCGGCTGGCGGAACTGAGCGCAGCGCAACTCCTGGGCAGCCGCTTGCCGCGACCCGTCCGCTTCTGCGACGATATATCCAATCGTATATAGCGGAGAGCTTCTCGATGGACCGCACACGCAGCAAGAAGATCGCCGCGCTTGCAGCAACGCTGGCAGGAGTGCTGGCGCCGGCCCTGGCGGCGGCCGACAGTGCAGGTTTTCCCGATGACTGGCTGGCCACCTCCGACGCCGCCAAGGAGTCCCAGCCGCACTGGATCTCCCCGATGGTGACGGTCACGCCGCGCCTGGAACAGGAGTATCGCTACGACCAGAGCTGGCAGGACCGACCCAGGGGCGTGACGCTCGACAACTACGGTGGCGGCAAGGGCGCCGAGTTTATCCCGACCCTCAACAGCGAGGTCATCATCGGCGTGCCGGCGTACCTGGTGCGCGACACCCCTCACGGCCGCAACAGCGGCTGGGGCGATGAGACGCTGCTGGTGAAGTACCGGCTGCTGTCGCAGAACGAGGAACACGGCAACTACATCGTCACGGGCTTCCTCGGGCTGTCTTTGCCGAGTGGCAGCGAGGCCTTTACCAGCCACAAGGTCATCGTCACACCGACCATCGCGGCCGGCAAGGGCTGGGGGACGAGGGCAGTGGGGTTCGACATCCAGTCGACGCTGGGCATTGCCATCCCGACCGGCAACCTGCGCGAGCTCGGATCACCGGTGAGCTGGAACACTGCGCTGCAGGGGCATTGGGGCAAGCTGTGGCCGGAGATCGAGGCCAACTACACCTACTACCGGGACGGCCCCAACGACGGCAAGTCCCAGACCGCGATCACCGGCGGTCTGGTACTCGGGCGCTTCGAATTGGGGCACCGGGCGAAACTGATCCTGGGGGGCGGCTACCAGAAGACGGTCAGCTCCTTCAAAACCTTCAACCACACCTGGCTGGTCACCGGCCGCGTGGCTTTCTGAGGCGCGCCAGGAACGCTGCCGCGCGCTGTGGCGCATCCGCGGCACAGCAGCCAGCCCCTCGTGCACCCCAGGGGCTCCTGAGCGTATATTGGAAACCTTGAAGCAACTGCAGGGTCGAGCGATGCGCAACACGGTTGCCAACCTGAAGATTGGCGAGCTGGCCAGGCTGGCGGAATGCCCGGTCGAGACCATCCGCTACTACGAGCACGAGGGACTGCTGCCGCGGCCGCTGCGCAGCGGCGGCAACTACCGGCTGTACAGCCGCGAGCACCTGGAACGCCTGTCCTTCATCCGCAACTGCCGCGCCCTGGACATGATGCTGGATGAGATCAGGCAGTTGCTGCGGTTGTGTGACGCGCCGCGCGACAACTGCGCTGCCGCGCACGGACTGCTCGACGAGCACATCGCACATGTGGCTGAGCGCATCGGCGAACTGCGGCAGCTCGAGCGGCGCTTGCAGGCCCTGCGGCGCCAGTGCGGTCCGACGAGCGCCGAGCGGCACTGCGCGATCCTGGACCGCCTGGCCCAACGCGGAGTGCGCCGCTCACGCGGCGCGCATGGCGGGCAGCACGTGCGCGGCGCACACCGCGGCTGAGCCTCACCCGCGCTGTGACTGCGGCCCGCAGTCCGGGGCGTGACAGTCGCCGGGTTCCTCCACCTGCACGGTTACATGCTCGACGTCCAGCCGCAGCCGCAGGCGCCGGTTGATGGCTACGATCACATCGCGGGCAGGTGCGGTGGCATCGATGTTGGCATGCAGGGTCACCGTGGGCCGCTCGCCGGTAATTGACCAGGCGTGCACGTGGTGCACGCCGAGCACGCCGGGAACCTGCCCCACCAGTTCCTGCTCGACGCGCCGTACCTCGAAGCCCGCGGGGACACTCTCCAGCAGCACTTCAGCGGAGTCGCGCGTAATAGACCAGGCGGAGCGCAGGATCAGCGCCGAAACCAGCAGCGACAGCAACGGGTCGGCGAGCGACCAGCCGCGCAGAATGATCACCAGCGCTGCGATGCTGGCCACCACCGAGCCCAGCAGATCGCTGAGCACGTGCATGCGTGCCGCGCGCTCGTTCAGCGTGCTGGTGCCACCGAGCACCAGGAAGGCGGCAAAGTTGGCCACGCCGCCGGCAAGCGCAATGGCCAGCATCAACGGGCCGTCGACGCGCGGCGGATGCAACAGCCGCATGACCGCCTCGTACACCACCCAGGCGGTCAGCAGCAGCAACAACTGCCCATTGACGAAGGCTGCCAGCGGCTGGTACCGGCGATGCCCGAAGGTTCGCTGCGCATCGGCGGGCCGGCGGCCGACACGGATGGCGATGATTGCCAGCAGCAGCGAGGCCGAATCGGTGAGCATGTGCGCCGCCTCGGCCAGCAGGGCGATGGAGTTCGCCAAGTAGCCGCCGATGCCTTCCAGCAACGTGAATGCTGACAGGATGGCCAGTGCAACAGCCAGCCGCCGCCCGCTCCCCGGGACGCCGTGACCATGTCCGGCATGCCCGTGGCCGTGGGAGGCATGATCGTGCCCGGCCAGCCCGTGGCCGTGGGAGGCGTGATCCGCGCCGGCACAGGGCCGGGGCAATGCGGGGTCAGGATAGGGTTTGCCCATGCGGGTATGAGACACCCTGTAGTGGCTTCAGGGTCAAGCTTGTCGGCACGAGCGCCGTTGGGGTAGGGTCGCGCCCGAAGTGGAAGCCTTCCTGATCAGCCTGTCGAGCGTCGCGATTGCGGAAATCGGCGACCGCACCCAGTTGCTGTCGCTGATGCTGGCAGCCAGATTCCGGCGGCCCTGGCCGATCCTGGCCGGCGTGCTGTGCGCGACGCTTGCCAACCATGCCGTTGCGGGTGTCGTGGGCGTTCGCCTGGGCAGCCTGCTGTCTCCCCGCATGCTGAATGGCGTGGCAGGCGTCAGCATGATCGGCATGGCGCTGTGGACACTCAAGCCGGACAAGCTCGACGACACCGCGGCCGGTGCGGGCGGCAACGCCGGGGCCTTCCTCGCGACCCTCGTGACCTTCTTCCTCGCCGAGATCGGCGACAAGACCCAGATTGCCACGGTGGCGCTCGCCGCGGCGTATCACAACCTGGCGGCGGTGGTCGTTGGTACCACCACCGGCATGATGCTCGTGAACACTCCGGTGGTGTTCCTGGGCAAGGCTTTCGCGCAGCGGCTGCCGCTGCGCGCCATCAACTTCGCCGCCAGCGGCCTGTTCCTGGTCGTGGGCGGGGTCTTTCTGTGGCGCGCTTTCCACCACGCGCAATGAATCACAGTCCGTGACAGCATCCGGCGGCCGCGGTATCTTTTCTTGACTCGTAAAGCGATTACTGCCCGCAACCGGTGTGTCCATGCCAGCGACCTTTGCCGTCCCACCGCCGCCGATTCCGAGTGTCCCGGTTGCCGGCGGCGGCCGGTTCCCCGTGCACCGCATATATTGCATCGGCCGCAACTACGCGGCGCATGCCCGCGAGATGGGCATGGATCCCGGGCGCGAGCCGCCGTTTTTTTTCATGAAGCCCGCCGACGCCGTGGTGGACAGCGGCGCCGACGTGCCCTATCCCCCGATGACTGCCAATCTGCACCACGAGATAGAACTGGTGGTGGCGATCGCGCGCGGCGGCAGCAGCATTTCCGAAGCGGACGCCCTCGGTCACGTGCTCGGCTACGGGGTGGGCATCGACCTGACGCGCCGTGACCTGCAGTCGCAGGCTCGCGAGGCGGGCAGGCCGTGGGACGTGGCCAAGGGATTCGATCATTCCGCACCCTGTACGGCAATCCATCCGCAAGCAAGGGCCGTCGATCGCGGCGCCATCTGGCTCAAGGTGAATGGCCAGGAGCGCCAGCGCTCCGACATTTCGCAGATGATCTGGTCGGTGCCGGAACAGATCGCGGTCCTGTCCCGTTACTTCATGCTGCAGGCCGGGGACCTGATATTTACCGGCACCCCCGAGGGCGTTGGACCGCTGGCGCGTGGCGACCGCGTCGCGGGGGGTGTAGAGGGCCTGGACGAAATCCAGCTGAGCATCGTGTGATCGCCTGCGCACGGGTTGCCCTGGCGTCTGTGCACCAACACCCGGGTGGTGCGTTATGACATTTGCAGGCGCTGCGGGTGCTTGAAGTTACAGCGGCATCGGGCCGCGGAACCACGGAGACGGTCATGCGGATCAAGGCGAGTCTGATCATTGGCTGCGGCTTTGCCGCCTTCAGCGTCATTGGTGGGGCGGCGACCCCGGGATCCGGCGCGCAGGAGGCATCCGGCGCCACGCAGGCGCCACCCGAGCAGGCAGTGCAGGCGGTGTGGGTGCCGCGCGAGATGAAGTTCATCTACCAGGGCTTCACGGCCCACTATTCCTGTGACGGCCTGCAGGGCCGCATGCGCGAACTGCTGCTGAAGCTGGGCGCGCGCGCCGACACCCTGAAGGTCTACCCGGTACCCTGCAGCTCCGGCTTCGGACGCCCTGATCCCTTCCCCGGCGTAACCATCAAGATGCAGGTTCTGGAGCCTGCGACCCAGAAGAATACGGTCGCGGGAGTCAAGCCGGTCAGCGCGCACTGGCGCAGCGTCAATCTGGCCGAGCGGCGCGGCTATGACGCGCTCGATGCCACCGGGCAGTGCGAACTGCTGGAACAGGTCAAGCAGTCGGTCCTGCCGCAGTTTAGCGTGCGCGCGGTCGACTACGACTCGACCTGCGTGCCGCACCAGCTCTCTGTTGGCGGAATCCGCCTGAAGGCGCAGGTGCTGGTGGCCGATCCACCCGCCGCCAACAGCCAATAGGGGTCGCGTGTCCGTGCCTCTTTTCCGGGTTACATGGACCCGGTTCGCGAAGCGAACCGGGTGAGGAGTGGCGCGCAGCGCCTGGGAAGTGGCGCGCCTGGTAAGGCCGCGTTTACGCGGTTTACTTCTCGGTCACGTGCAGCGAGATGCGCCGGTTCTGCTGGCGGCCTTCCTCGGTGGAGTTGTCGCCCACCGGGTGCTCCTGTCCATAGCCCTTGGCCGTCAGCCGCGAGGCGTCGACCCCGAGCTTTGCCAGCTCGCTGGTGACGTTGGTCGCGCGCTCCTGCGACAGCGCCAGGTTGGCGGCCGGGTTGCCGGTGTTGTCGGTGTAGCCACCGATGGTCGCCTTGACCTTGGGAAAGGCCTTGAGAATCGCGGCGATGTTGCCTAACTGCTCCTGCGATGCCGGCTGCAGCGTCGCCTTCCCGGTGTCGAACAGCAGCCGGTCGAAGTCGAACCAGGTTCCGTCGGAGATGGTCGAGTTGGCGTCGTTGAGATAACTGACGAGCTTGCCCTCGACACCATGCGCGGGCACGTCCAGTTCCGTGCCGTCCGGCAGTTTGACCTTCACCAGTTCACCGAGCGCAGCCCACGCGGCGTTTGCCGCGCCGCCCACGGCATTGGCCGCATTGCTCGCGGCAGTGCCAGCGGCATCGGCCGCATTGCTGGCCGCGGTGGCCGCGGTGTTGGCGGCATTGCTTGCCGTCTGCGCCATGTCCTTCGGTCCGCTCATGGAGCGGAACACCAGCCACGCCAGGATCAGCGCCGCCAGTATTGCCAGCGGGACCAACCAGCGGGATCCGCCGGCGGCCGCCGCGCTCGCGCCGGACTCGATCGCCGACACGGCGCCGCCGGCGCCGGAGCCGAGGCTGCTCATCAATCCCTGCGGCAGGTAGCTCTGCAGGGCTGGCGCCTCCGCCTTGAGCATGCTGCCCAGCGACCCCGCATTCAACGAGCCCGCGCTGTTCAGTTTGCCCAGGTAGCCGAGCACCAGCGGCGCCGCCATCTTGAGCAGGTTGGTGCCGGAGGTGGCGCTGAGCGCGGACTGCTGGGCAATCGCCCCTGCGACCTGACCTTGCTGCGCACCGAACACCGCTGGCAGAAACTTGCCGACCAGGTCCCCGATGCCGCCACCGGGGCCGGCGGAGGCGATTGTTCCCAGGCTGCCCAGGATGTTCTGGCTGCCGCTGCCGGCGACCATGTTGATGATCTGGCCGAGGAAGCCGCTGTCACTGGAAGCACGGCTGGCCAGGCCACCCAGCGTGGCCGCGACCGCCGAGCCCAGGCCGCTCTGCACGCCTGATGCTGACTCGCCGAGCCGCGAAGCGAGCGCCTGCTTCATTTCCGGCGTGACCAGGCCGATGATTGAATCCATCATAGAAGTAGCCATTTGAAGTCTCCCCTGGTGTCCTTCCGAAGAGTACGAGTGGCATGAAAAGCCCTGCATTGATACTCCATCCGCGCCAGTCGTGCCACCATTGCTTTCCACTGAGGCGGGATCGCGATGGCGCGCCCGGACCGGTGGAAGTTAGACTGCGGCGGATCGAGAGGTCTCCGACATGACACGAACGCAACCACGCTGAACACCGCGACACTGCAGCGCTCGCCGCCTGCGGCGCAGCCGCCCGTACCGCGGCTGCTGATCGCATTGCTGGCGCTGGCGCTGCTGATCAACTACGTCGACCGCGGCAGCATCGCCACCGCGGCACCCCTGCTGGAGCGCGAGTTGCACCTGGACGCCTCGCAACTCGGCTGGGTGCTGTCGGCGTTCTTCTGGGCGTACGTCCCCCTGCAGCCCGTCATGGGCTGGCTGGCGGATCGTATCGGCGCGGCACGCGTGCTCGCCGGCGGCTTCGCGGCGTGGTCGGTTGCGACCCTGCTGACCGCATGCTCGCGCGGCCTCACCTCGCTCGTCGGTCTGCGCCTGCTGATGGGCGCCGGCGAGTCAGTCACCTATCCCAGCGCCCTGACTCTGCTGGCGCAGCGGGTAGCCGACCGGGAGCGTGCCCGCGCCACCGCGGTCATGCAGGTCGGAGCGGTGCTGGGCCCCGCGCTGGGCACGCTGCTCGGGGGCTGGCTGATGATCCGCTACGGCTGGCGCGCGATGTTCCTGGTGCTGGGGACGGCGTCGCTGCTGTGGTTGTTGCCCTGGTCGCGGCAACTGCGTGCCAACCCGCCGCCAGCGCTTGCGGTGGCTGGGCGGCCGGACCCGGACGATGGCCTGCCGACCTTGCGGGCTATCCTGGGCCAGCGGGCCCTGTGGGGTGGAATGTTGGGGATCTTCTGTTCCAACTATGCTTTCTACTTCGTCTTTACCTGGCTGCCGCTGTACCTGGTGCATGAGCGCGGACTGGCCTTGTCCTCCATGACGGTGCTGACTGCGTCGTTCTTCCTGGTGGATGCGGCGAGCGTGCTCGCGACCGGCTGGCTGCTCGATGCCTGGATGGCGGGCAGCGCCACTCCCAACAGGGCTTACAAGACGGCGCTCGCCGCGAGCGCCGCCGGGGTGGGGCTGTGCCTGCTGGCGGCGGGAACCGCCTCGCCCGCCGTTGCTGCGGCGCTGCTGCTGCTGACCGCCGTGGCGGATGGACTGAACAGTCCGGCCACCTGCGCCGCGACGCAACACTTTGCCGGTCCGCACGCTACCGGGCGCTGGATGGGTGTGCAGAACGCCGCTGCCAACATCGCCGGCATCGTGGCGCCGGTGTTCACGGGCTACCTGGTGCAATGGACCGGCCATTACCAGGTCGCGCTGTGGCTGGCCGGCGCCGTCGCACTGCTGGGACTGGGCGCGTGGCTGCTGATCGTGCCGCCGATCGAGCCGGTCAACTGGGTTCGCGGCCCCTCCGGGTCTTCCTCTTAACTATATGCACCGGGTTCGCTCTTGCGAACCCGGGTCAGTCCGGGGCGCAGCCCCTGGGGAAGCAGGCCCTGCGCGCGCTGCTGGTCACGCATGATGTCGCGCGCCGCCAGGAACAGGTGGGCACTCGCCCATAGCCCGGTAGGCACCAGGCACAACATGGCCAGCCGCAGGGCGTCCGCCTGTGACATGTGTTGCCGCACGAACCAGTCGTTCAGCGCACCGATGAGCGGTGGCGCTATCACCAGATTGCCGAGGTTCGCCAGGAACAGCACGATCGCGCAGAACATGGCGCGCATGCGGCATTGCGCCAGGTTGTTGATCAGGCCGAATCCCGGGCCGATATAGAAGTAGATGGCAGGAACAAAAATCCACAGCATCAGGCGCGCCAGCGCCAGGTCGCGGGTGTAGAACACCACGCCGGATGCGACGGTCGCGATGGCAATGCCGCTGCCGAGCAGCCACACAATGCGGCGGGCGTCTGTCATGCTGCTGCGGGCCATCATGAAGCCTGTCGCCAGGGTAGCCAGGCCGCCACCCCACAGGTGCATGTTCTGGGTGAAGTCCGCCGCCTCACCGACACTCATATGATAGGTGCGCTGCAGGAACGATGACGTCCAGTACATGAGGCCCCAACCCCACAACGCGCACACCGCCGTGCCCATGATGATGTGGACCGCCGAGCGTTGCCGCCACAGGAACCGCAGCGTTTCGGCGAGGGAGGGCGCCTCGCCGTCGTCGCCGGCATCGAGGCAGCCGCGGCGCGGTTCGCGCACCGTCAGCCACACAGCGATCCCCGCCAGCACGCCCGGCAGCCCGAGCACAAAAAATACCGAACGCCAGCCGTAGTGGTCGGCGACCGTGGCGGCGACGTTGTAGCCGAGCGCCGCCCCCAACGGGGCGCCGAGCGCGAAAACGGTAAGCGCCATCGCGCGGCGGGTGGCCGGGAAATAGTCGGACAGCAGCGAGTTGGCGCCCGGTGTGCCGCCGGCTTCGCCGACGGTCACCCCGACGCGCGCCAGGAAAAACTGCAGCGACGTCTGCGCCAGCCCGCACAGCGCGGTCATCAGCGACCACAATACCAGGCAGACGGCGATGATATTGCGGCGATTTTTCCTGTCGATCAGCCAGGAAAGAGGGAATCCCAGCACGACGTAGAAAAGCCCGAAGGCAACCCCGGTGAGCAGCGCGACGCCGAAGTTGCTCAGGTGCAGTTCCAGGCGGATCGGCTCGAGCACCGTCGATACCACGTAACGATCGGCGATGCTGAGCGCATAGACGAGACACATCATGATCAGGACGTACCAGCGCTCGATGAGCGATGCCGGCGGCGCAGCAGCCGCGGCGGCGAGGCCGTCGTATGGGGCGGGCGGATTCGAGGGCAGGTCGTTCATGTGTCTGCAGGCTACGCCTGGGCGGCTTGCGTGTCTTCGAGGATCAGGGCCGCCGCCTTCTCCGCCAGCATCAGGGTAGGCGCCTGGGTGTTGCCGGAGGTCACGTTGGGAAAGACGGAGGCGTCGATCACGCGCAGTCCCGCCAGACCATGCACCCGCAGCCGCGGATCGACCACCGCGCGCCGCGCGTCCGGGCCCATGGCGCAGGTGCCGCAGGCGTGGAACACGGTGCCGGCGCGGCGCCGGAAATCCGCCAGCACCTGCTCGTCGGACTGGACCTGGGCGCCCGGCTCACGTTCGCGCTCGATCACCTGCGCCAGCGCCGGCGCGGCGGCGATCCGGCGCAACACGCGCGCGCCGTCGAATACATCCTGTACGTCGGTGGCCGTGGACAGGGAGTTGGGAAGGATGGCGGGGCTTGCCAGCGGATCCGGAGAACGGATGTGCACCGCGCCGCGGCTGGTGGGGCGGCAGGTGTTGAAGGACATCAGGAATCCCGGGAACGGATCGGGATTCAACAGCCTGCGTTTTGGTCCTGCGCTGGTGCTGTAGCTGGCCGGGTTGAAGTAGATATGCATATTGGGCTGGGCCAGTTCCGGGCGGCTGCGCAGGAATGCGCCCGCCTGGTTGACACTCATCGCCAGGGGTCCGCGCCGTCCCAGCAGGTAGCGCAGGGCGGCGCGCAGCTTGCCGGTGAGCGGTGCGAGCTGGTCGTTCAGCGTCGGCACGCGGGAACGATAGAAGTAGGAGACCGCCAGGTGGTCCTGCAGCCCGGCGCCCACCGCAGGCAGGTCGGCCAGCACCTCGATGCCCAGCGGGCGCAAGCGCCGCGGATCGCCGATGCCTGACAGTTCGAGCAACTGCGGCGAGTTGAGCGCCCCGGCAGCCAGCAGCACTTCGCGCCGCGCCTGCACACGCTGCAGCGCCCCCTGGTGCAGATACTCCACTCCCTGGGCGCGGCGGCCGTCGAACAGCAGCCGCGTGGCCTGGGCGCGCAAGCGGATCGTCAGGTTGGGCCGGCCCCTCACCGGGCGCAGATAGGCGCTGGCGGCCGAGACGCGTACACCGTCGTGGATCGTCACCTGCCACAGGCCACAGCCGTCGCTGCGCGCGCCGTTGAAATCCGCATTGCGCTCGACACCCAGGCTGGCGCAGGCGTCGAGAAAATTGCCGCACAGCGGATGCACGCTGGCGGACACGTCGCCGATGCGCACCGGACCGCCGCGGCCGTGATACTCGGATGGGCCCAGCGGGTGGTCCTCCAGGCGGCGGAACCAGGGCAGAACGTCCTGCCAGCCCCAGCCTGGATTGCCGGCGGCGCGCCAGTCATCGAAGTCGGCGGGCTGGCCGCGCACGTAGACCATGGCGTTGATGGAGGTGGAGCCGCCGAGCACCTTGCCGCGCGGCCAGAAGCCGCGGCGGTTGTCCAGGCCGGGATCAGGCTCGGCCTCATACATCCAGTTGTAGCGCGCATCGTTGAAGGTGTGGCCATAGCCGATCGGCACCTGGATCCACGGTGAGCGGTCGTTGCCGCCCGCTTCCAGCAACAGCACAGTGCAGTTGGGGTCGGCGCTCAGGCGGTTGGCCAACACACAGCCCGCCGCGCCGGCGCCAACGACGATGTAGTCAAACCCTGACATCTGTTATAAGAATCCGCTCATGAAGCTGACCGATATCAGCACCTTCGTTGTCGGCAATCCGACGCCCGGCAATGGCGGGCGCTACTTCGTGTTCGTCCGGCTGACCACCGACGGCAACGTGCACGGGGTGGGCGAGGCCTACTGCGTACCGTTCCATCCCGACATCGTGGCGCACATGGCGGTGGACGTGTTCGGCCGCTACTTCGCCGGCCGCGATCCGCACGACATCGAGAGTCTGTGGCGCCGCGTGTACTCCGCAGGCTACACCCAGCACGCCGACCTGTCGCTGATGGGTGTACTGAGTGCGCTCGAGATGGCCTGCTGGGACATCATCGGCAAGGAGGCCGGCCAGCCGGTCTACAAACTGCTCGGCGGCCGCGTGCACGAGCGGCTGCGCAGCTACACCTACATCTACGCGCGCCCCGGGGATGCGACCGACGTCTATGCCGATCCGGAACTGGCCGCGCAGCGGGCGACGGAGTATGTCGCCCAGGGCTTCACGGCGCTGAAGTTCGACCCCGCCGGTCCCTACAGCGCCTTCGACGGGCGGTTGTTGTCGCTGGCGGCGATGGAGCGCTGTGAGCGCTTCATGCGCCTGCTGCGCGAAGCGGTCGGCACGCGCGCCGACCTGCTGTTCGGCACCCATGGGCAGATGACCGCCGCCGGGGCAGTGCGGCTGGCGCGGCGCCTGGAGCCCTACGACCCGCTGTGGTTCGAGGAACCGGTGCCGCCGGATGCGCCCGAGGAGATGGCGCGTGTGGCCGCGGCCACGCGCATACCCATCGCCGCGGGAGAGCGGCTGGCGACCAAGTACGACTTCGGGCGGCTGCTGCGCGCCGGGGGAGCGGCGATCCTGCAGATGAACCTGGGGCGCGTCGGCGGCATCCTGGAAGCCAAGAAGATTGCCGCGATGGCTGAGGTGCAGCAGGCGCTGATCGCACCGCACCTGTACTGCGGCCCGGTGGTCGGCGCCGCCAATATCCAGCTCGCCACCTGCAGCCCCAACTTCCTGATCCTGGAAGGCATCGAGCGCTGGCAGGGCAGCCATGCCGATGTCCTTAAGAAGCCCATCCGCTGGGAGGAGGGCTACGTCATCCCGCCGATCGAACCGGGGCTGGGCGTGGAACTGAACGACGCCTTCATCGCACGCCACCCCTACCAGGGAGACCGGTTGCACCTGGAAATGGGGCAGGAGCCGCTGCAGGGCTAGCCGCCCCGTCCGCCCGCTATGCACGGCGATCATGCCGGCAAAACTCCCACAGGGCGTGGCGCATCCGCCGCCGAGAATTGGGATGGGCCCAGCGAAAAGAAGCATCGGGCCCGCGGCGGCACATTCCCAGGATCTGTTGCTGATTGCCCACAGAGAAATTGCAATGTAGTTTTCGCATAGCGCTGATACCTTTTCTCGTCGAACCTATCCGGGCTTCATGGCGCGTTTATTCAAGCGCACAGGGTGTACCGTGATATAGCGTGGCTGTGAGGGTGGTCTGCGCCGATCGTTGTGGCGGCAGAAATACAATCGGCCGTATAGGGGAGTGTCTGATGAAACCGAATGTGAAGATCTCGGCCGCCGTGGCGGCGATCCTGGGTGCGTCGGCGGCAGCGCTGGCGGCGGCGGCCGACCAGGCAGCGAGCACCGCGACGACGGGCGGTGGGCTGGAAGAGGTGGTGGTCACCGCGCAGCGCCGCGTGGAGAACCTGCAGGACGTGCCACTGACCGTACAGGCCATCAGCGGCGATCAGTTGCAGAAGCTGAGCGTCGTCTCCTTCAACGACCTCATGAAGTACACGCCCAACGTGTCCTACAGCGGCAACGGCCCCGGCACCGGCAACATCTTCATGCGCGGCCTGGGCCTGTCGGGCTCGGGCAACCAGTCACAGTCGACGACCCAGCCCTTCCCCAACGTCGCGCTGTACCTGGATGACCAGTCGATGACGTTCCCGGCGCGCAACAACGACGTCTACCTGGCGGACATGGAGCGCGTGGAGATCCTGGAAGGCCCGCAGGGCACCCTGTTCGGCGGCGGTGCGCAGGCCGGGGCGGTGCGCTACATCACCAACAAGCCGAAGTTCAACGGCACCTCCGGCGAGTTCAACGCCGCTTACGGCGTCACCGCCGGGGGCGATCCCAACACCGCGCTCAACGGCGTACTCAACCTGCCGCTCTCCGACAGCTTCGCGCTGCGCGGGGTGATTTTCTCGGAGCGCCGCGGCGGCTACATCGACAACGTCGCCTCGACCATCAGGTTCTTCCCGGGCACGCTGCCACCTGGCGGCGGCAACCCCACGTCTGACAACTACACCCTCACGGGACGGGCGACCAACCCGGTCGACTACCAGGGCGCACGCCTGTCGGCGGCGTGGAAGATCAACAGCGACTGGAACCTGCTGGTGCAGCAGAACTACCAGGACATGCACGCCGACGGTTACTTCTACGCCTACCCGATCGGCACCGACGGCGCCACGCTCAATCGCTACCAGATCACCGCCTTCTCGCCGGCCTTCAGCAAGGACCGGTACAACAGCACGGCCTGGACACTGGACGGCAAGCTCGGGGACCTGCTGAGCCTGGTCTACACCGGCAGCTACATGGTGCGCCACATCGAGGGCCAGCAGGACTATTCCAACTACGTGCGCAGCGCGGTCGGTTCGTATTACGCCTGCATCGGTACCGGCGCCGGCTATTTCAACAGCGCCAATTTTCCCGCCCAGCTCACCGGCAAGCCGCTGCAATGCTATAGCCCGGTCGGTAACTGGCACGACACGACTCGCAACACGCATCACTCCGAAGAACTGCGCGTCAGCACCAGCCAGGACTACCGCGTGCGCGGGCTGGCCGGTGTGTACTGGGAAAAGTTCACCATCTATGACATGATGGACTTCAACTACCTGCGCATGCCGCAGTGCGATGCCGCCACCCTGGCGGCAGAGCAGGCCGGCGGCCCCGACTGCCTGTCCGCCGTCGGCCCGGTCCCGGGCGCCTTTGCCAGCAATCCCGCCCTGCGCACCAACAGCAATACCGCATTCGGTGAGGACGTGATGCGCGGTTACCGGCAGACGGCGTTCTTCACCTCGGTGGACGTCGACCTGATCCCGAAAGTGCTGACTGCCACAGGCGGGGTGCGCTTCTACAAGTACAACGAGTTCGAGCACGGCTCGGAGTATTACTCGGAGAGCACCGGCACACCGGTTGTGGATCATCTGAACGGCGTGTGCACGGCCGGGGGCGCGTGCGGCTTCCCGATCAACCTGGAGAAGAGTGAAAGCGGGCACCGCTTCCGCGGCAACCTGACCTGGCATATCGCGCCGGACATGATGGCCTACTACACCTACTCGGAGGGCTTCCGTCCAGGTGGTTTCAACCGCACCAATTCCACCACCGACGGCCAGATTCACCTGTCGGCGGTGGCGCCCTACTGCGGCGCTGCCTCGACCGATCCGGCTTGCCTGGTGGGTGGAGCGCTCTACGGTAAGAACACCAAGCAGTTCCTGAAGCCGGCCGGCTATCACTCGGACAACCTGAAAAACAACGAGATTGGCCTCAAGACCCAGTGGTTCGATCACCGCCTGCTGGTCAACCTGTCCGGCTACATCATGAAGTGGACGGACATCCAGCTGCCGCTGTTTGACCCGGTGCACCTGGGCAACACGACTTTCGACATCAACGGGCCGAGCTACAAGGTCAAGGGATTCGAGGTACAGGTGGTGGCGCGTATCACCGACGGTCTGACGATCGAGGGATCCAGCTCCGTCAACGCCGCTGAGCAGACCAACGCCCCCTGCCTGCCAAGCAACCGCGTGTCGCCCTATAACCCGACTCCGATCGGGCAGTGCATCACCACCGTCAAGGGCAAGCCCTATACCAACCCCTACGGTGTCCTGGGTACCCGACCGCCGTTCTCCCCGCCGTGGATGTTCAATCTGCGCGCGCGTTACGACTGGAGTGTCGGGACCTACAAGCCATTCGCCTGGGTCGGCGCCAGTCACGTGAGTGGCCAGAGCAACCAGCCGGCGAGCTTCCCGGACGGCAACGATCCGGCGCAAGCCAACCCGACCACGACGCTGCTGCGCTACGAGATCCCCGGTTACACGACCTATGACGGGGCAATCGGCGTGAGCAAGGACGCCTGGACCGCGCAGATCAGTGGCTCGAACATCAGCAACGTCTACGGGCCGAGCAACATCTCCTCCGGCCAGTTCATCAAGTCGGAGATCCCGCTGAGGCCGCGGGTGATCATGTTCCAGTTCGGCTACAAGTTCTGACCACCGCCGGGGGCGGGTCCCGCAGGGGACCCGCCCCTCCAGTCTCCCAAAGGAGCGAGGCGCCGTGGCCGGTCGTCGCTGCGCGTGGGATGGCTTGGTGGCGCGTGCCTAGATGCCTTCCAGCAGGGTGAAATCGGTGTCCGCGTGCTCGAGTGCCGCCGCGTGGCGTCTGGCGCAGGCGGCGATGAGCAGGTCGGAGGCGGGAACGGTCACCCCGCCTGAACGGGCCCGGCGCGCCAAGTCGTAGGCGACTCGCCATACGGTCGCGTCGAGATCCAGTTCCGGCAGCAGGCGCTCGAAGTCGCGTAAGACCCGTTTCTCGCGCTCACCTCCGGCACCGTTCCACAGCTCCAGACGGATGATCGGACACCAGCACGCCTCGCCCGCCTGCAGGGCCCGTTCGACCCGGGCGCGCACCGCCGCCTGTCCGTCCGGGCGCAACAGGTGAATCCACGAGGAGGTATCTATCAGCAACACCCGGTCAGCCCTTGCGGCGCTGACTCTGGAGCGCCTCGGCACTCTGCATCGCCTCACAGGTGCCGGCGTGCTTGACGAGTTCTGCCATGCGCTTGCGGCGGTTATAGTCTTGGATCGCCGTCACGATGGCCTCACGCTTGGTCGTGGCCCGGGAGAGCCTCATGGCGTCCTCCAGATCCTGATCTGGAATATCAACAGTAGTTTTCATGGTTCCAATATCCTATCATGTGGATTAGAGATATGCCATGTATGGATTCCATAGGGTGCGAGCCGGGTACTCCTCCCAGTGCGGTCTGCGCGTAGCCGATATCATTGCGGCATGGAATCCCATCGGGCAGGCGTGCAGGCGGATGAACCCTCAGCGGTGGTAACCGCGCAGCTGCGCGAGCTGCTGCCGGGCGGCCGCTTCCGCGAAGCACTGGAGGTGGCGCAGGCGCGGCTGCGCGAAGCGCCCGCGGACCGTGACGCGCTGCTGGGCGCCGCCACGGCGCAGCGCTGCCTGGGCCGCGTTCCCGAGGCGCTCAGTACCCTGGCCACATTGCAGCAGCATCATCCGCGCTTCAGCCGGCTTTTCGAGGAGCGGGGCCGCTGTCATGTCGACCTGCGCCAGGCCCCGCAGGCGATCGAGGCATTCCTCGCGGCGGTCAACTTCAACCACGCACTGCCGGGCAGCTGGGGAATGCTGGAAGGCCTCTATCGCATGCAGGGCCAGGCGGCCAACGCCGCCATGGCTGCCAGTCACGTGGCGACCCTGCGCGCACTGCCACGGGAGGTGGTGACCGCGACCTCGCTGTTCCAGGATGGGGAGCTGGAGGCGGCCGAGGGCCTCATCCGCCGCTACCTGCTGACGCACGGCGATCACATCGAGGCCATGCGGCTGCTGGCCCGTATTGGCATCGCACACAAGGTGTACTTCGATGCACAGGTGCTGCTCGGCGCCGTGCTGGAGCGGGCGCCGGACTACCGCGCCGCGCGCCACGAGTACGCCTTCGCACTGCTGAAACTGCAGCGCTATGCCGAGGCGCGCCGCGAGTACGAGGCACTGCTGAGGCAGGAGCCGGGCAGCGTGTCGCTGAAGACCTTTCACGCTGCGAGCCTCGCGGGCCTGGGCGAGCACGCCGGCTCGATCGAAGCCTTCCGGGCGCTGCTCGACGGCCGGCCGGAAGACGCCGACCTGCATCTGGCGATCGGCCATGCGCAGAAGACCCTCGGTGATACAGCGGCGGCGATCGACTCCTACCGCGCCGCGGCACGCTGCCGCGCGGATTTTGGCGATGCCTACTGGAGCCTGGCGAACCTCAAGACCTATCGCTTCAGTGACGATGAGACCGAGGCGATGCGCATCGCGCTCGCCGCGCCACGGATCGCCGCAGAGGATCGCTACCACCTGGACTTCGCGCGCGGCAAGGCGCTGGAGGATCGCGGTGATTACGCCGGATCCTTCCAGCACTACCAGCAGGGCAATGATCTGAAGCGCCGCGAGTGCCGCTATCGCCCCGAGCTGATCGAGCGCAACACCCGGCGGCAGATCGCGCTGTTCACGCCGGAGTTCCTCGCCGCCCGCCGCGGCTGGGGCGATTTCAGCACCGATCCCATATTCATCGTCGGGCTGCCGCGCGCGGGCTCCACGCTGCTGGAGCAGATCCTGGCCTCGCACTCGCAGGTGGAGGGTACCCAGGAGCTGCCCACCGTACAGCAGATCGTCAGCCGCATGATGGGCTTTGGCGCTGAGCTGGATGAGCCGCGCTATCCGCAGGTCCTGGCGACCCTGGATGCCGCGGACTTTGCCAGGCTGGGCCGGGAGTACCTGGAGGGCGCGCGAGCGTACCGTAGCGGCAAGCGCTATTTCATTGACAAGATGCCGAACAATTTCCGGCACCTCGGACTCATTCACCTGATGCTGCCGAATGCGAAGATCATCGACGCGCGGCGCGAGCCGCTGGCCTGCTGCTTCAGCAACTTCAAGCAACTGTTCGCCACGGGGCAGGAGTTCACCTACAGCCTGGAAGACATCGGGCGCTACTACCGCACCTACCTGGAGCTGATGGCGCACTGGCAGCAGGTGCTCCCGGGGCGCATCCTGCGCGTACAGCATGAGGACGTGGTGGCCGATCTGGCGGGCAGCGTGCGCCGCCTGCTGGAATTCTGCGGCCTGCCCTTCGAGCCGCAATGTCTCGCCTTCCACGAGAATCGCCGCAGCGTGCGCACTGCGAGTTCCGAGCAGGTGCGCCGCGGGATCAGCCGCGAGGGGCTGGATCAATGGCGTCACTTCGAGGCGTGGCTCGGGCCGCTGCGCGAGGCGCTGGGTGAGGCGGCCAGCACCTACCGCGACGCCTGAATCGCGCGCATGACCTCCCGCTCATGACGGTCGGCCGCAACGATCCCTGTCCCTGCGGCAGCGGCCGCAGGTTCAAGCAATGCTGCGGCGCCATCGACACAGGGGACGTCCGTACACTACGCGGCCGCGCCGACCGACATCTGGGCACCGGCGCGCTGAACGAGGCGGTAGCAGGCTACCGTCAGGTCCTGGCGCTGGCGCCGCAGGACGCGGAGTCTCTTTTCAATCTCGCCCAGGCCCTGGAGCTGCTGGGCGAGCGTGCCGGGGTACTCGACCTGCTGCAACGCGCCGTGGCGGCGGCGCCCGAGAGCGCCGGGGGTCACAGCCGGCTTGGCCACGCGCTGCTGCACGCGCGCCGGGTAACCGAGGCGCGCGCCAGCTTCGAGGCTGCGCTGGCGCGCGACCCGCGCCACGTTGACGCATTGTTGGGGCTGGCCAGCGCCCAGAGGGTGTCGGGAATGGCGCAGGCCGCCAGGGCGAGTTGCCAGGCGGCGCTCCAGGCTGATCCACATCATGCCCGGGCGCTCGCGCTCTCAGGAGAACTGCACGCCGATTCGGGCGACTTCGCGCAGGCGCGGACACTGTTCGAACAGGCGCTGGCGCGCGATGCGAATCTCGTCTCCGCCTACGCGGGTCTCGCGGGTCTGCGCCGCATGGGCCCCGGCGATGAGGCGTGGCGTACAGGCGCGCACGAAGTGCTGGCGCGCGGCGTGTCGCGCACCGACGAGGTGACGCTGCGTTTTGCGCTGGGCAAGTATTTCGATGACATCGCGCAATACGAACAGGCATTCGACAGTTACCGGCGTGCGAACGAGCTGGCCCGGCAGGGGGCCGCGCCTTATGACCGGGGCAAGCTCGAGCGCATGGTGGAGAACCTGGTCACCTTGTCGACACAATTGCGCGAACACCCGATCCGCGGCCTGAGCGCGGAACAGCCGGTACTCATCATCGGCATGCCGCGCTCGGGAACATCACTCGCGGAGCAGATCCTCGCCTCGCACTCCCAGGTGCGCGGTGCCGGCGAGGTACGCTTCTGGGATGACGCCTATACCGCGATGGGACGTGCGCTGCGCGCGGGGGGCGATCTGGGCGAGCCGCTGCGAGTCCTGGCAAGGGACTACCTGCAGGTACTCGCCACCCGCGCCGGGGAGGCGCCGCGGCTGATCGACAAGATGCCGGCGAATTTTCTCTATGGCGCGCTCATCCACGCGGCGCTGCCGCGTGCGCGTTTCATCCACATGCAGCGCGACCCGCGCGATACCTGTCTGTCCATTTATTTCCAGAACTTCTACAACGTCAGTCCCTACGCATACGATCTCGACGACCTGGCGCACTACTACACGCAGTACCGCCGCCTGCTGACCCAATGGCGCAAAGTCCTGCCCAGGGACCGCCTGCTGGAGGTGCCATACGAGTCACTGGTCGCGGACCAGGAGGGCTGGACGCGGCGCATGCTGGAGTTTCTCGGCCTGCCCTGGGACGAGCGCTGCCTGTCCTTCGAGCGCACCGAACGCACCGTGATTACCGCCAGCCGCTGGCAGGTGCGGCAGAAACTGCACAGCGGCTCCATCGGGCGCTGGCGCCACTATCAGCAGCACCTTGGGCCGTTGCAGCGACTGGTGACTGGAGCGGATGCCTCAGCCGCTGCGACCTGACGCGTGTGCGCATACCCGCGGAATTCCGCGCACCTCGGATTCCTGTCACCCCACACGCGTCGCCTGCAACCGCTCTTCGTCCAGCGAGTAGCCCAGGCCGGGCGCTTCACCCAGTTCGATCCAGCCCTGGGCATCCGCCCTCAGCGGTTGCTGCATCGGAAAGTCACGGCGCTCCAGGGTCCATTCGGGCGGATCGAAGGGAAATTCCAGCAGGGGCGAGTCGGCGAGGCCCGCGGCCAGGTGCGCATTGGCGGTAACGCCCATGCCATTGGTCCAGGTGTGCGGCGTGAAGGTGACGTGATGATCCTGGGCCAGCATCGCGATGCGGCGGCCGCCGCTGATTCCTCCTGCTAATGCGCAATCGGGCTGCACCACATCCACGCAGCCTCCGGTGATCAGGTCGCGCAGCTCGTGAAGCTGCCGGGTCATTTCCCCGCCGGCGATGCGCACGGACGTGGCGGCGCGCAGCGCGCGCATGCCCGCATGATCGGAGCGGTGCAGCGGCTCTTCCATCCAGTAGACGTCCAGCCGCTCCAGCTCCCGGGCCACCGCGAGCGCATCCTTCAGGGCCCAGGGGGACTGGGTGTCCCACGGCATGCGCCAGCCCTGGTTGCAGTCAACCAGCAGCGTCAGCCGGCCCCCAACACGGTTCCTCACCGCCTCCAGGGCGCGGATGTCATCGCGCCAGTCGCCCCGCTGGAAACGCAGTTTCAGGGCAGGAAATCCCAGGGCGAGATAACGCTCAGCGGCCTCGGCCAGCTCGGCAGGTTCGCGCAGCGTCCCGGATGAGGCATAGGCGCGCACCCGGCTGGACAGCCCGCCCAGCAGCTTCCAGCAGGGGGCGCCCAGGATCCGCCCGGCCAGGTCCCACAGGGCCAGGTCGAGCGGCCAGCAGCGCCCGTAGTGAAAATCAAGGTTGGAAAGGACGCGGAAATGGCGCTCCAGGGCGAGTGCATCCTGGCCTGTGAACAGGTGCTCGTGACCGTGGAAGCCCAGCATGAGATCGCCCGAGCCCACGCCCGTCAGCCCGGTGTCGGTGGTGACGCGTACGATGGTGGCGTCGAAATGCGTGCGTGGCCGGGTGTCCCAGCTGGCACGGAACGGCGGTGAGAGGGGCAGCCGGTGCTGGGTGATGGAAATATCACGGATACGGTGCACGCCGCTGCTGGCGGCTGCGGCTTGCGGGGCGGTCCGGGTGGCGCTGGAATTCATGCTCGTAGTCCTGACGGCTGACCCTGGCGATGCCGCGGTGAGCCCGCGACGCACGATCCCACGGTGGCCGGAGGCGACGGAAGCCGAGATTTCTTCTGAGGACATCGAAAAAAGGCATTGGAGCTAAGCGCCGGTCTGGCGCGAGGCTGTCAGCTGGGAGAGGATCAACCCCATGCAGAAAAGAACCATCGAGCGGCGCTGGCTGCCGCTGAATGCCCTGCGCGCCTTCGAGGGCGTGGCCAGGCACGGCAGCTTCACGGCTGCCGCCAACGCGCTGCTGATCTCGCAGAGCGCCCTGTCGCGCCATGTGATCGCACTGGAGCGCCTGCTGGGTGTGCAGTTGTTCGAACGCCGGCCGCACGCCCTGACGCTGACCCGGGCCGGGCAGCACCTGTTGCCGGCGGTGGTCAAATCCTTCGACCGCCTGGAGTACGCGCTGGATGACATCCGCAACGAGGGCGCCCCGGCGCAGCGCACACTGCGGGTGCAGATGCCGCCGAGTTTCGCGGTGCAGCTCGCGATGCCGCTGCTGCGGGATTTCCGCCGCACCAGCACCGGGGTGGACATCGACCTGGTCAGCCCCCACGGCGTGGGTCCGCCGCTCGGCGACGTGGACGTCGCGGTGGTGTACTCGCGGCCGGAGGTGACCGATCGCATCACCGACCTGCTGTGGCCCGTGCGGCTGTCGATCCTGTGTCATCCCTCGCTCGCCGCGGCGCATGCCGGCAAGGACCTTGCGGCCTTCATCGAAGCCAACGAGCTGGTGCATGTCAGGCTCGCCGACCAGCCGCGCCATCACGGCTGGGCGCAGTTCGTGCGGCACCTGAACCTCGCCGGCGTCAATGTGGAGCGCGGGCTGGTGGTCGACACGGCGGTGCTCGCCGCGCAGTACGCGCTCGGCGGACAGGGACTGGCGGTGCTGGATGCCAGCCTGTTTGCCGAGGAAATCCGCGCCGGGCGGCTGGTGCGCCCCTACGACATGGCGCTGGAGAATGGCTACGGCTACTACCTGACCACCCACCCCGAAGGGCTTGGAGATCCGGCCATCGCCATGTTCCGCTCGTGGCTGATCGAGCGATTCGGGACCGCGCCCCAGGCCGGTGCGCCGCTGGCCGGCCCGACCGTGCAGCTGGCCGTATCCAACGAATAACGCAAGACCAGGAGACGTGCATTGGTTTCCCATGCCCGCGTGGTGGTGATCGGTGGTGGAGTGGTCGGGGTAAGCGTGCTCTACCACCTCACCCGCGCCGGCTGGCGCGATGTGCTGCTGATCGAGCGGGGTGAGCTGACCTGCGGCTCCACCTGGCATGCCGCCGGCGGCATGCACACCGTCAACGGCGACCCCAACGTCGCGCGCCTGCAGCAGTACACGATCAACCTGTACCGGGAGCTGGAGGCGGCTACCGGGCAGTCCTGCGGCATGCACCTCACCGGCGGCGTCATGCTGGCCGGAACGCGCGAGCGCATGGACTGGCTGAAAATGACGCAGGCACGCGGACGCTACCTGGGCATGGAGCTGGAACTGCTGTCGGTGGACGAGGCGCAGCGGCTGTTCCCGCTGATGAACCGCGAGCACTTCGTCGGCGGCCTGTACGATCCGATCGAGGGGCACGTCGATCCCTACGGCGTCACCCAGGCCTACGCCAAGGCTGCGCAGCAGGGCGGCGCGCAGATCGTGCGCCACAATCGCGTGCTCGACCTGAAGGCCCGCGCCGACGGCGGCTGGGACGTGGTGACCGAGCAAGGTACGGTGCACGCCGAGCATGTCGTCAACGCCGGCGGCCTGTGGGCACGCGAGGTGGGGCGCATGGCGGGGCTCGAACTGCCGATCCTGGCCATGGAACACCAGTACCTGATCACCGAGGATCTGCCGCAGTTGAAGGGGCAGAAGGAGCAGCTGCACTGCATCGACTTCGAGGGCGAGATCTATACCCGCCAGGAGCGTGGCGGCATGCTGCTGGGCACTTACGAGCGCGCCGGCGTACCCTGGTCGCCGCAGTCGACACCATGGGACTTTGCGCAGAGCCTGCTGCCCAACGACCTGGAGCGCATCGCGCCCTCGCTGACGGTGGGATTCGAGCACTTCCCGGCGCTGGGGGAGGTCGGCATCCGCAAGGTCGTGAACGGGCCCTTCACCTTCGCTCCCGACGGCAATCCGCTGGTGGGACCGGTGCGCGGCTTGAAGAACTTCTGGGTCGCCTGCGGCGTCATGGCCGGCTTCAGCCAGGGAGGAGGAGTGGGATTGACGCTGGCGCAGTGGATGGTCGATGGCGACCCCGGCGCTGACGTGTGGGCCATGGACGTGGCGCGCTATGGCGCCTGGGCCACTGTCGCTTATACCAACTGCAAGGTGCGCGAGAACTATTCGCGCCGCTTCCGCATCCGCTTTCCCAACGAGGACCTGCCGGCGGCACGGCCGCTGCGCACCACGCCGATCTACGAACGGCTGGCCGCGCGCCACGCCGTGTTCGGTGAGTACTGCACGCTGGAGCACCCGCTGTGGTTCGCGCCCAGCGCCGCCGAAGCCCGCGAGGACATCACTTTTCACCGCTCCAATGCTCACGAACACGTCGCCGCGGAGTGCCGCACCGTCAGCAGCGCCGCCGGCCTGCTGGAGATTTCCAACTACGGCAAGTTCGAGATCACCGGCGCCGGGGCCGAAGCATGGCTGTCCTCGATCATGGCCAACCGCATACCCGCGGTCGGGCGCATTGTCCTGAGCCCGATGCTCAACGAGCGCGGCAAGCTGATCGGCGATTTCACACTGTGCCGCCTCGAGGCGCAGCGGATATTCCTGATCTGCACCTATGCCGCGGAGAGCTACTACCTGCGCTGGTTCGAGCGCCACCCGCCGCCGGCGGGCGTGCAGGTGCGGCCGTGCGCCGTGGAGTACGTCGGCCTGTCGGTGGCCGGACCGCGTTCGCGCGAGATCCTGCAAGCGCTGACGCGTACCGACCTGTCCGGCACGGCCTTTCCGTTCCTGTCCTTCCGCCGGGTCGATATCGGCATGATCCCGGCGCTGCTGGGGCGCATCAGCTTCACCGGCGAGCTGGGTTACGAGATCTGGGTCACCGCAGACTACCAGCGCGCGCTCTACGACCTGCTGCACGAAGCAGGGGCGGCGCATGGCATGCGCGACTTCGGCGGCCGCGCACTCAACTGCATGCGCATCGAGAAGAGCTTCGGCACCTGGGCGCGGGAGTACCGTCCCATCTACGGACCACAGGAGGCGGGCCTGGCGCGCTTCGTCGACGTCTCCAGGGGCGCCTTCGTAGGCCGCGAGGCAGCCCTCGCCGAGCGCGCCAGTGGGGGGGCGCGGCGACTGGCGACATTCGCAGTCGACGCGCGGGATGCGGACGCGGCAGGGGATGAGCCAATCTGGCACGCCGGCAAGGTGGTGGGCTGGGTCACCTCGGGTGCCTGGGGACACCGGGTGGGACGGTCGCTTGCCCTGGGCTACGTGCCGGCGGGCCTCGCCACTGCACGCGAGGGATTCGAGATCGAGATCCTTGGCGAGCGTCGGGCGGCGCTGCTGCAGGCTGCGCCACCGTTCGACAGCCCGGGTGCGCGCATGCGCGCCTGAGGACTGCTTCAGCCGATGAAGACGGCGACGGTATTACCCACCAGGGCCGCCTTGATCTCGTCCTCGATCTCCATGGTGTTGCGCGTCGTCACCAGGTAGCGGTTGTTGCCCTTGTCCTGCGCCGCGACCAGCTTGACGCGGTTGCGCACCCGCTTGCCGGAGCGCACCGGCGCCATGAAGCGTATTTTTTCGATGGCGTAGATCACCACCGACCGGGGGGCCACGCGCGCCAGCATCACCTCCAGCGCCGTGGGGGCGAGCACCGAGAGTGTCAGGAACCCGTGGGCAACCGTGCCGCCGAACGGGCTTTCACGTGCTGCACGTTCCTGGTCGACGTGGATCCACTGGTGATCGCCGGTACAGTGCGCAAACTCCTGGATCTTCTGCTGGTCGAGGGTGACCCATGAGGATACCCCGACCTCCTGGCCGACCAGGCCCGGAAGCTCCGCCAGACTCATCTTTCCTTCGGACATTCCCGCTTCCCCGCAACCGCTGAGGCGCCCGGCCCACAGTGGCCGGGCGCAGGCGGGATCTTAGCAAGGTGGTGCGGTGTCCCAGGTAGCCCATTGGAACGAGGTTCCCGGGGGTCCGTCCTGGCAGGCCCATACACGGGCCTGCCAGGAGGTTGCGGCTCATCCCGCGGCCCTGGAGTGGCGCAGGATCGCGGCCAGGCGCTCGTTGTGCAGGTCGCTGACCGCCTGCTTGAGGGCATTGCTCCTGCAGGCACGGGCGTCCTGCATGGCGACGAGGTCGCGGATGTCCTCCACCGGGCAGACATTGCTGGCCGCCAGCGTGAGGCGCTGGAACAGTGCGTGATTGCCCTGCTCGGTGGACAGGTTCAGGTCGCTGTAGCCGACCGTCGCGGTACGCGTGATGGTGGCGGTGGCGGCGGTGGGCCCGCCGGCCTGGGCGAGTGCGCCGGTGCCGAGCGTCACGATGGCGAAGGCGGCGGGCAGCAGTCGTGAGCCAGCCAGGTTGCGCAGGTGGATGCGATTCATGAGGGTCTCCTTGCGGGTGTTGGTTCTGCAGTTCGCGCCGGTGTTGCCGGCGGTGCATATGAAGCGCGCCCGCGCTGGCGTTGCGAAGGTGGCCGATCACGCGTTGATCCCGCCGGGCGACGTATTCGTACCTCGCTGGCGGTCGGGTCGTGACACAGCCGCGGGGCGGCAGGGCAGGCCGATCCAGCGCCTCGTCCCAGTGCGCGCGCGCGGGAGAGGGGCGTTGCTGCCGGTACCGGCCGGTGGCCCCGCATTCGTCCCGCGCCACGACGGTTCTGTCCCCGCCGGTCGCCCCCCGCGGGCCGGCAGGGCCTGTTTGGGGGTAGGCTAGGGCGCATGAACGCAATATCGCTTGATCGGATTGCTTCCCGGCCGGCCACCCAGGCGGCGCGGCAGGCTGCCGCTCCCGCTGCAGTCTTCGCGGCGGGATTCCGCCCCTACCTGTGGCTCCTGACCGCGTTCTGGGTGTACGTCGCGGTATCCAATGTGATGTATGCCTATGGCATGCAGCTGAGCCTGTCGCAGAAGAATGTGCAACACGTCTATGCGAGTGCGGACGCGCGCCTGCTGCAGCACCTGCTGCTGTACCCGCTCTTTGTCCTGTGCGTGTGGCGCTCGCTGCGAATGGGCTGGACACCCTGGGCCCGGCGCCTGCCGCTGCAGCTGGGCCTGGCGCTGCTGGTGGTGCTGTCGGCGTCGCCCCTCATGATGGTGTCGGAGAAGCTCCTGGAGCCGCTGCACCCGGACATGTACTACCAGGCCCAGATGCACTCGGCCGCCTGGCAGGGCTGGCGGATGTACTTTGCCGGCAGTGAGCTGGCGGTCTGGCTCGCCAGCGCCACCAATTTCCTCGTGACCTACGGCTTCGGACTGGCCCTGGTCAATGGCCTGAGCTTTCACCAGCGGATGCGGGATGCACAGTCACGCTCGGCGGCGCTGGAGCGGGCGCTGACACAGGCGCACCTCGCGACGTTGCGCGCGCAGCTCTCGCCGCACACCCTGTTCAACCTGCTGCACACCATCCGCGGCCAGATCGTGTGGGACCCGCCAGCCGCGCAGGCCATGGTGGTGCAGCTCGGCGACTTGCTGCGGCGCCTGTTGAACGCGGGCAGCCGTGAGTTTTCGACCGTGACCGACGAAGTCCAGTTCGTCGGCCTGTACCTGAAGCTGCAGAAGGAGCGCTTCGCCGACCGGCTCACGGTCGTGGTGCCGGGTCCGGCAGAACTGCCGCGCGCCTGGGTGCCCAGCCTGATTGTGCAGCCCCTGGTGGAGAATGCCGTCGTGCACGGCCTGGCCGGGCACGAAGGACCGGTGCTGATCCAGGTGGAGGTCGTGACACAAGGCGAAAGAGTGGCGCTGTGTGTGCGCAACACCATAGCCCGTGGCCGGGCTGCTGGCGCGCACGGGGTCGGCCTCTCCAACGTGCGCCAGCGCCTGGAGGTGCAGTTCGGCGCGCAGGCGCAGTTCACTGCCCAGGCGGTGCGCGAGGACCTGTGGGAGTCGTGCATCCACCTGCCCTTGCTGCGCGACGGCCCTGGCGGTGAGCTGGCAGCCGCGGAGCAGGGCCGATGATGGATGTCATCATTGTCGACGACGAGCCGGCGGCACGGCGCGCGGTGCGCGAATGCTGCGCGCGCGAGCCGGACCTGCGCGTGGCAGGCGAGTACGGCGATGCCCCCACGGCGCTGCAGGCCATCAGGGCGCGGCCACCCCAACTGTTGTTCCTGGACATCCAGATGGATGCAATGACCGGGATGCAGCTGGCACGTTCGCTGGACCCGGCGACCCTGCCCCTGATCGTGTTCGTGACCGCCTACGATCACTATGCGCTGGAGGCCTTCGAGGTCAGCGCAGTCGACTACCTGCTCAAACCCTTTGACGAGGCGCGCTTCCAGGCCACCGTCGACCGCGTTCGGCGCCGCAGCGGGACCGCCGCCGGGCTCGATCGCCACGCGGCGCTCGAGAGCCTGCTGGCGCGGCTGGAGAGCCAGGCGCATGTGCGCTCAGGGGAACAGCCGCGTGTGCTGGCCGAGTCAGGTGGCAGGATGCACATGCTGGACGTGACGCAGGTGGAGTTGGTGGAGGCGGACCGCAACTACGTGCGCCTGATCGTGGGACGGGAGTCGTTCCACGCCCGCAGCACGCTGCAGCAGGCGGAGAGGTCCTTCCAGGGCCAGCCGATGCTGCGCATCAGCCGCTCGTGCCTGAGCAACATGCGACACGTACGCGAGGTCAGCCGCACGCCGCGCGGGGACTTCATCCTGGTGATGGCCGGCGGCACCACGGTGACCAGCAGCGAGGGTTACCGCGAGCCTGTTCGCCAGTACCTGGAGCGTCTGAAGCTCGCGCTGGTCTGAAGCTCGCACTGACCCGAGGCTAACGGTTACAGTTGCCGGCGTGACCGGATCGCCCGCACCAGCAACCGCGAATGCAGCCACGGTTTCGCGCACCGCCGCGGGTTGGTCGCTCGCGGTATTGAGCGCCATCAACCTGCTCAACTACCTGGATCGCTACGTGGTCGCGCCGCTGGCGCCGGACCTGCAGTCGTCCATGCACCTGAGCGACACCCAGCTCGGCACGCTGGTTCCGGCGTTCATGCTGGTCTACACCTGCACGGCGCCGTTGTTCGGCGCCTGGGGCGATCGGGGAGTGCGCACGCGGCCGATCGCGGCGGGCGTGCTGATCTGGAGCCTGGCGACCCTGCTGTCCGGCTTCGCGGCCGACTACCGGCAATTGCTCGCCGCCCGCGCCTTCGTCGGCATCGGGGAGGCCGCCTTCGTCGCCGTGGCGCCGGCGCTGTTGGCCGATTGCTTTCCCGTGGGCAAACGCGGCCGGGTTTACGCCGCACTCAACACGGCTATCCCGGTCGGGTCCGCCCTCGGCTATATCCTCGGCGGTTATGTCGGACATCATTTCGGCTGGCGCGCGGCGTTCTTCATGGCTGGTGCGCCGGGACTGGTGCTGGCGGGGGCGGTGCTGCTGCTGCGTGACCCGCGCCGCGGCGCGCAGGACGCCCTGCCGGGCGCGGCGCCCGCAAGACCGTCCACACCGCTGGCGGTCTATGCCGCATTGCTGCGTCGCCGGCATTTCATGCTGATCGTGCTGGGATATGCGGCCTACACCTTTGCCCTGGGGGGACTGGCGTTCTGGATGCCAACCTTTCTGCAACGGGTGCGTGGTGTGCCTGCGCAGGAGGCCGCAACAGGCTTCGGCACCATCGTGGTCGTCACGGGCTTCATCGGCACCTTTGCCGGCGGCTGGCTGGGAGACTGGCTGCTTCAGCGAACCCGGCAGGCCTACCTGTGGCTGTCGGGCGGGGCCACGCTGCTGGCAGTGCCCTGCGCCATGGTGGCCCTGACGGCTGCCGCACCGATGGCCTACTATCCCGCGATCGTCGCGGCGGAACTGCTGCTGTTCCTCTCCACCGGTCCCATCAATGCCGCGATCATCAACGCGGTCGCCCCTTGGGAGCGCGCCTCGGCGGTGGCATTGAGCATGTTCGGCATTCACCTGCTGGGCGATGTCCCGTCACCCTTCCTGATCGGTTATGCCTCCGACCTGAGCTCGCTGGGTCGCGCCGTGTTGATGGTGCCGCTTGCGGTGCTGGTGGGAGCAGCCATCTGGCTGGCCGCGGCCTGGGCGGGCGCGGCGGACGGGCAGCCCGCGATCAGTCAGCGGCACTGATCCGCAGATGGCCGCCGGCCGCAGCGCCCGACAGTCGCCCGGCTCGCGTCCGCTGCGGTTGTTGGGCGAAGCGGCACTGCGAGAGCAACTGCGCACCGCGCTGGCGGCGGGCGAGGGCGTCAGCGGCGCGCATTGCATCCACGAACTGTGGATGCGCGGTGAGTTCGCGGTGCACATCGAGAGCCACCTGGCGGCGTTGTGGCGGGCCGCGGCCGCCTCGATCCCGGAGTGGCTGCCGATGCGCCACATCGACTGGCTGCCCCAGGCCTACGAGGTCGCGCAGCGCTTCCAGGCCGCGCGGCGCGGCCGCTACAACATCTACCTGGTGCTGCTGGACTTTGCCGACCGTCGCCGCGGGCCGCTGGGCGTCTACGTCGGCATGAGCCGCCATGCCCCGGCGGAGCGTTTCGACCAGCACAAGGCGGGTATCCGGGCCGCCGGCAGCGTGCTCAAACGCGGCCTGGAGGTGCTGAGCGGTCCGACGCTGCACCTGCAGCGCATCTCACGCGCCGACGCGGCGCGCATCGAGGCGCAGCTGGCGAGCGCCCTGGCCGACGCCGGCCTGCTGGTTGAGGGCGGGCATTAGACCACCGATCCGGTCTTTCTCCGGAACTTATCGGACCGGGTTCGCTTCCTGTGAACCCGGGTGAATCCGGCCCGTAGCGCCTGGAAAGTTATTTCGAGACGAAGGCGCGTTCGATGACGTAGTCGCCTGGCGAGCCGATGTGTGCAGAGGGGACCAGGCCCGCGCCATCGAGCAGGGCGCAGGTGTCGGCCAGCATCGCGGGGCTGCCGCAGACCATGGCGCGGTCCATGGCCGGGTCCAGCGGACCTACACCCAGGTCGCGCGCGAGCCGGCCGGATGCCAGCAACCGCGTCAGCCGGCCGTGATTGGCGTGCGGCTCGCGGCTGACCGCCGGGTAATAGCGCAACTGGCGCCGTGCCGCCTCGCCCAGAAAGTCGTGATTGTGCAGTTGCGCGATGTGGTGGCGCACCACTTCGCTCTCACGCGCCCAGCGCACGCCGTGCACGAAGATCACCTCGGGAAAGCGCTCGTAGAGATCCGGGTCCCTGATCAGGCCGAGAAAGGGCGCCGCGCCGGTGCCGGTGCTGAGCAGGTAGAGCCGACGTCCCGGTTTGAGGTCCGACAGCAGCAGCGTCCCGGTGGGTTTGCGGCTGACCAGGATCTCGTCTCCCTCACGCATGTGGCGCAGACGGGACGTCAGCGGGCCGTCCGGGACCTTGATACTGAGGAACTGCAGGTGTTCCTCGTGATTGGCGCTGGCGATGCTGTACGCGCGCAACAGCGGCTTGCCCGACCGGGTCACGCCCAGCATCACGAACTGCCCGTTCTCGAAGCGCAGGCCGCGGTCGCGGGTGGTGATGAAAGTGAACTGCGAGTCCGTCCAGTGACGGATGCTCAGAATTCGTTCGGTTCCAACGGCTGCCACGCGCGCCTCCTGCGGTTGCTGGCGGCAAATGGTAGCCGTGCGCGCCGCCGCGGCTGCGGCTTTCGCGGTCTCACTTCAGAAGCGGCGGTTATGTGTGACCGTCCGGTCTTCTCTCCAGCTTTCATGGACCCGGTTCGCCTGGCGAACCGGGAGGGGAGTGGCGCGCAGCGCCTAGGAAGTGGCCCGCAGTGCGCGCACGCACGCCCATACGCTCGCCAGCCCCAGCAGCAGGTACAGCAAGGCATACAGGCGCTCACGGTTGCCCAGCTGCCGCGACGACAGCGGCGCAATCAGGAAGGGTTCGCCGCTGACCGGCAGCGAGATGACGCTGACCCGGCTGATGTCCTGCGTCAGCGTCCGGCCTTGCGCCGCGGCGGCGGCGGCGCGCCGCGCCGCATCCCATTCCCCGGCGTCGATGCGGCCGTCATGGTTGGTATCGAAGCGCGCCAGCAGCGCGCCCTGGTCCTGCTTCCACTCGCGCAGCAGCGCCTGGGCGGCCGCGGCGACGTCGCCGGTTTCAGAGCGCGAGCGCAGCTCGCCCATCACCGACAGGTGGGCGCCGACTTCGATCAGGCGCTCGGTGTAGCGCCAGTCTCCCAGGCGCAGCACGGGTGCACCGCCCGGCGGGGGCGGTGGCGACAACGGGCGCGCGCTGCTGCCGTACCAGGTATTGCTCACCGTGGGGGTGACCTCGGCCTGCACCGGCCCCACCAGGCAGCGCGCGTCCCCGTCCTGCAGCGCAAACAGCTCGACGCTGCTGGCGCTCTCGCTCATCTCCCAGCGCAGGTGCCGGTCGCGGGTGTCGCGCTGCTCACAGTCGATGCGGTAGTCCCACCAGACGCACGCGCGGCCACTCAGCGGCGCACGCTGCGCCTCTGGGCCGGCAGGCAGGGCCCGGCCACTGACCTTGACGTAGCCCTGCGCCGCCGAACGGATGCGTGCAGTCGGGGTATCGGATACCAGGCGGCCACGGCGCAGGTGGCGCAGCAACAGGGTGAGGAACAGCGCGGCCGCCGCGGCGGCGATTGCGGCCGGCAGCCAGTGCCAGTTCACGTCCTTCAGGCCGAGAAGGCGGCCTTGAGGTCGGGGTCGCGCTTCTCGTCCTCGTGGAAGTGCAGCAGCTGTGCAGCCGGGAAGTCGCCGAGCTGCGCCACCAGGGCATCGGGAAAGGCCTGGATGCGCACGTTGTTGGTGTTGACGGCGTCGTTATAGACCTCGCGGCGATCCGCGATGGCGGTTTCCAGGGCGCTGATGCGTTCCTGCAGGTGCCGGAACGGCTCGCTGGCCTTAAGCTGCGGGTAGCGCTCCGCCACCGCGTACAGTCCGTTCAGGCCGGCCCGCAGTTCGCGTTCGGCAGTGCCGAGCGCGTTGACGCTGCCGCTGCCACGGGCGCTGTCCACTCCGGCACGGGCGCGCATCACGCGCTCCAGGGCGCCCGGCTCGTACTGCATGTATTGGCGGCAGACCTCCACCAGCTTGGGCAGTTCGTCGTGGCGCTGCACCAGCAGTACGTCGATGTTGGACCACGCCAGCTTCACAGCCGCGCGCACCCGCACCAGGCCGTTATAGACCACGATGAGGTAGCCGGCCGCCAGCACCAGCAGGAACAGGATCATGCCGGGCAACATCAGATTCTCCCCAACAGGATGGCCGGCCGCCATGATAGCCGCCGCGGTGTCTGGTGTGTCAGGACTGTGGTGGTTTTGTGATCCAGCCCGCTGTCTGCCCGCCGTCGCAGCGGCTCAGGTCCTGCTCATTCCGGGCCTCATGTACCCGGTTCGCGAAGCGAACCGGGAGAGGAGTGGCGCGCAGCGCCTGGGTCGGGGCGCGCCAGCGCCTGGGAATTGACCCGCATCTCGAAGTCGATTCCGGCGACGTCGTAACCACGGCGGAAATCCCTGATATGACGCGCCATCCACTGCTGTGCGCCGGCGCCGTCGCGCCCGCGCAGCGTCTCCAGCAGGCGCTGGTGCGCCGTGGCGATGCGCGCGCGCGCCTGCGGCACCTTGTCGATCATCACCCGCAGCGACGGCTCCAGCAGTTGCAGCAATGGCTCCTGCGCCAGCGCCAGCACCGGGTTGTGGGTGGCGTGCGCCAGAACGCGGAACACCTCGGCCACCCGGTGCGCGGCCTGCCTGGCGTCGGCGCTTTCAGCGGCGTAGGCAGCGATGGCCGCCTGCAGCTGGCGCAGATCCGCGGCGTTGCGCACGCGGGCGGCGGTCAGCGCCAGTTGCGGCTCCAGGATGGTGAGCGCCTCCCACACGTCGCGTACCGTCACGTCGTGCAGCAACAGCGCGTCCGACACTCCGGCGGCCACCGATTGCTGGTGCGGGCGCGCCACCGACATCAGCTTGGATCCCGCGCGGCGTTGTACCAGGCCGCGGCTCTCCAGCTCGCGCAGCGCTTCGCGCACGGTGGAGCGATTGACGGCGAACTGCCGCGCCAGCTCGGTCTCCGGCGGCAGCCGCTCGCCCTCGCGCAGCTCGCGGCTGAGGATGCGCGCGCCGATGCTGCCGGCCACGCGCCGGTAGGCCGGCTCGAGCTGCAGGGGCGCGAACACCACGCTCACGCTGCCGCCTCGAACAGCTCGCGCCCGATCAGCATGCGGCGGATCTCCTGCGTGCCGGCGCCAATCTCGTAGAGCTTGGCGTCGCGCAGCAGGCGGCCGGCGGGGTAGTCGTTGATGTAGCCGTTGCCGCCGAGCGCCTGGATCGCCTGCAGTGCGACCTGCGTGGCGCGTTCCGCGGCGAACAGGATGCAGCCGGCGGCGTCGCGGCGGCGCACGCGCCGCGCGTCACAGGCGCGCGCGACGGTGTAAACGTATGCACGCGCGGCGTTGAGGTCGGCGTACATATCGGCAAGCTTGCCCTGCATGAGCTCGAACTGGCCGACCGGCTGGCCGAACTGTCGGCGCTCGCGCACGTAGGGCAGGGCGACGTCCAGCGCCGCGGCCATCAGGCCGAGCGGGCCGCCCGCCAGCACCACGCGCTCGTAGTCCAGGCCGCTCATCAGCACGCGCACGCCGCCGTTTACCTCGCCCAGCACGGCCTCGGCGGGCAGCGCGCAGTCCTCGAACACCAGCTCGCAGGTTGAGGAGCCGCGCATGCCGAGTTTGTCGAGCTTCTGCGCCGTGGTGAAGCCTGGTGTGCCGCGCTCGATGATGAAGGCGGTGATGCCACGCGGGCCGGCATCCGGCACAGTCCGCGCGTACACGACGAACACGTCGGCATCGGGCCCGTTGGTGATCCACATCTTGCGGCCGGTGAGCCGGAAACCGCCGGCGGCGGACGCGGCACGCAACTGCATGCCGACCACGTCGGAGCCGGCGCCCGGCTCCGACATCGCCAGGGCGCCGACGTGTTCGCCGCTGACCAGCCGCGGCAGGTAGCGCTGGCATTGCGCCTCGTCGCCATTCAGCCGCAGCTGATTGACGCACAGGTTGGAATGCGCCCCGTACGAGAGCCCCACCGCCCCCGAGGCGCGCGAGATCTCCTCCATGGCCAGTACGTGGGCCAGGTAGCCCAGCCCGCTGCCGCCATAGCGCTCCGGAACGGTCATGCCCAGCAGACCCTGTTCTCCCAGCAGCGGCCACAGGTCGCGGGGAAACTCGTTGCTGCGATCGATGTCCGCGGCGCGCGGCGCGATGCACTCGCTGGCGAAGCGGCGCACCTGTCGGCGGATCTCCTCCAGTTCGGCCGGCAGGCCGAAATCACTATCGGTGCAGTCGAGTGGATTCATGGGCTTGCACCCCGATCAGTTGAGATCGTATGATTGTCGGACAAAGAAGCAACCCTGGCAAGGCCATGCCACGCATCCAGACGCGGTTCGATGTCCATTCGCAGGAGTTCCGCGACAACGAGGCGGCCATGCGCGCCGTGGTGCAGGACCTGCGCCAGCAGTGCGCCAGGGCGGCGGCCGGCGGATCGGCGGCCGCCGTGGCGCGCCACCGCGCTGCCGGCAAGCTCACGGCACGCGAGCGCGTGCAGCTGCTGCTGGATCCGGGCAGCCCTTTCCTGGAGTTGTCACAGCTGGCCGCACACGGCCTGTACGGCGGCGATATCGCCTGCGCCGGGCTGGTGAGCGGTATCGGGCGCATCAGCGGGCGCGAGTGCGTCGTGGTCGCCAACGATCCGACCGTGAAGGGCGGCACTTACTACCCGCTCACGGTCAAGAAGCATCTGCGCGCGCAGGAGATCGCTCGCGACAACCGCCTGCCGTGCGTATACCTGGTGGAGAGCGGCGGCGCCTTCCTGCCGGTGCAGGACGAGGTGTTCCCCGACCGCGATAACTTCGGCCGCGTCTTCTACAACCAGGCGACGCTCTCGGCGCTCGGCGTGGCGCAGATCTCCGTGGTGCATGGCTCCTGCACCGCAGGTGGGGCTTACGTGCCGGCGATGTCCGACGAAAACGTCATCGTGCGCAACCAGGGCCGCGTGTTCCTCGGCGGGCCGCCGCTGGTGAAGGCGGCCACCGGTGAAGACATCGACGCCGAGTCCCTCGGGGGCGCCGACGTGCATTGCCGCGAGTCGGGTGTGTGCGATCACTACGCGCAAAACGACAGCCACGCACTGGCGATTGCACGGCGCATCGTCGCGCGCCTGCGCCCCGGCCCGGCCACCGCGCCGCCGCGCGCCCCGCGCCCGCCACGGCACGACCCGCGGGAGCTGTACGGCGTGGTGCCGGCGAACCTGCGCAAGCCTTACGATGCGCGCGAGCTGCTGGCGCGGCTGGTGGACGACTCCGAACTGGATGAATTCAAGGAGCTGTACGCCACCACGCTGGTATGCGGCTTTGCCCACATCGGCGGCTACCCGGTGGGAATCCTCGCCAACAACGGCGTGCTGTTCTCAGAGAGTGCGCTCAAGGGCACGCACTTCATCGAGCTGTGCGTGCGCGAGCAGATCCCGCTGCTGTTCCTGCAGAACATCACCGGCTTCATGGTCGGCCGCCGTGCCGAGGCGGGCGGCATCGCCAAGGACGGGGCCAAGATGGTGACCGCGGTCGCCTGCGCGGCGGTCCCGAAGCTGACCGTAATCGTCGGCGGCAGCTACGGCGCCGGCAACTACGCCATGTGTGGGCGCGCCTACTCGCCACGGCTGCTGTTCCAATGGCCCAATGCGCGCATCTCCGTCATGGGGGGCGAGCAGGCCGCCAGTGTGCTGGCGACCGTGAAACGCGAGCAGCTGCGCAAGTCGGGCCGCGACTGGTCGCAGGCGGAAGAAGACGCGTTCAAGAAACCGGTGCGCGAGCAGTACGAACACCAGGGGCATCCTTATTACTCTTCGGCGCGGCTGTGGGACGATGGTGTCATCGACCCGCTCGACACCCGACGGGTGCTGACTTTGTCGTTGGCGGCCGTGCGTAACGCCCCGCAGGAACCGGCCAGCTACGGCGTGTTCCGGATGTAGGCGTGCGCGATGCCGGCCATGTTTCCAATGGGTGATGGGAGCCGCGGATGATCGACAGCGTGCTGGTGGCCAACCGCGGCGAGATCGCAGTACGCATCTTCCGCACCGCCCGCCGGCTGGGTCTGCGCACGGTGGCGGTGTATTCCGATGCGGACGCCGGGTCACGCCACGTGCGGGCGGCGGATGTGGCAATACGCCTGGGACCGGCCCCGGCGCGCGAAAGTTATCTGGACATCGCTCGCGTGCTGGAAGCGGCGCGCATCAGCGGCGCGCGCGCGATTCATCCCGGCTACGGCTTCCTGTCGGAGAACGCGCAGTTCGCGCAAGCCTGCGCCGCCGCCGGACTGGTCTTCATCGGGCCGCCGGCGCAGGCGATCGCCGCCATGGGTTCGAAGATCCTGGCCAAGACCCGCATGCAGGCCGCCGGCGTGCCGGTGCTGCCGGGTTATGCCGGGGATGAGCAGCAACTGGAACAGCTCGCGGCGCGCGCGCGCGCGGCCGGCCTGCCGCTGATCATCAAGCCCGCCGCCGGCGGCGGCGGCAAGGGCATGCAGATCGTGCGCACCGAGGCGGAAGTGCCCGCGGCCCTGGCGGCGGCGCGCCGCCTGGCACAGAGTGCTTTCGGCGACGGCGACCTGCTGCTGGAGCGCTACCTGCCCGGGCCGCGCCACGTGGAGGTCCAGGTCTTTGCCGACAGCCACGGCAACTTCGTGCACCTGGGGGAGCGCGACTGCTCGACGCAGCGGCGTCACCAGAAGCTGTTGGAGGAAGCACCGGCACCCGGGGTGCCGCAGGAGGTGCGCGAGCGCCTGCGGGCCGCGGCGCTGGTGGTCGCCCGCGAGATCGGCTACGTCGGCGCGGGTACGGTGGAGTTTCTCTACGACGGCGCGCAGTTTTATTTCATGGAGATGAATACCCGCCTGCAGGTCGAGCACACCGTGACCGAAGCCATCACCGGCCTGGACCTGGTGGAGTGGCAGCTGCGGGTGGCTGCCGGGGAGCCCCTGCCGCTCTCACAGGAACAGATCCACTTCAACGGTCATGCCATCGAGGCACGGGTGTGCGCGGAGGATCCCGAGCACGGATTCCTGCCCAGCGCCGGCCGACTCGCGCTGTTGCAATGGCCGCAACACGAGCAGGTGCGGGTGGACGCCGGCTTCGCCAGCGGCGACGTGGTGCCCGACAGCTACGACTCGCTGCTCGGCAAGGTCATCGCCTGGGCGCCAACGCGCGCGCAGGCCAGCGCACGCCTCGCCGCGGCACTCGATGACACTTCCAGCGCCGGCGTAAAAACCAACGATCACTGGCTGGCGCGACTGGTGCGGTCCGAGCCCTTCGCGTCGGTGCGACACACCATCGCATCGCTCGACGCCGCCACCGCGCCAGCCGCTGCGGGTCAGCCCGCCGCTCACCTGCTGGTGCTGGCGGCCCTCGCAGCCCAGGCTGATGGACTGGTCTCGGGCGCAAATGATCCCTGGGCGGCCCGTGACGGCTTCGTGCCCAACCTGCCGGCGAGGGTCGGGACCACGCTGGTCGACGCGCGCGGCAGCCGGCAGGTGCTCATCGAGTACCGGGATGGCGTGCCCGCGGCGGCCGTTCTTGCCGGCGAGGACTTCCCGCTGGCCGAGGTCACTCACACCGCAACCGGTACGGCGGGCCTTACGGCCCTGGTGGCCCGCATTGGCGCGCAACGGATCGGGGCAAGATACTTCCATCAGGAACGGTACCTGCGGCTGTGGAGTGGCAGCGATGCGCTGGACTTCACGCTCGAAGATCCGCGCACCGGGGAGTACGCCGCCGCGCAGTCCAGCGGCAGCCTGACGACGCCACTGCCGGGCGTGGTGGTCAGCGTGCCTGTCAGCCTCGGCCAACAGGTCACGGCGGGAGAGCTGCTGATGGTGATCGAGGCGATGAAGATGGAGCATGCCATCATCGCGCCCTACGACGGTGAGGTTGCCGCCATCCATTTCACGCCGGGGCAGCGCGTGCCGGAGGGCAGTGCACTGCTGGCCTTGAATCAGAAGTCCTAGCTGCGCCAGGCGCTGACACTTGCCAGGCGCTGCGCGCCGGTTTCCAGGCGCTAATGCGGGTGTGCGGCTTTGTTCTCGGCGCGGACTTTGGCGATCAGGGCGTCGGCGTTGTCCAGCATGGCAGTGAAGGAATTGCCGAGTGCGATATAGCGCCCGTCGATCGCCAGCCGCGGCACGGCCTCGATGCCGTAGGTCTCGACCATGTGATCGCCCTGCACCGTCTGGTTGTTGACACCGAAGGAAGTGTAGGCGGCGGAGAACCTGTCGGGGTGACCGCCGTTCTGTCCCACCCACTCGCTCAGACTGGCGGCGTCGAACAGCGGCTTCTGCTCCTCGTGCAGCGCGTGGAACAGGGCGCCATCGAGGCGCTCCAGGTCGCCGCTGGCGGTCAGTGCGTAGTAGGCGCGCGCCAGCGCCACCCACTGGGGCCTGCCGAATCCAACCGGCACACGCTTGAAAGCCACGTCATGCGGGAGCTTCGCGGCCCAGGCACTGATCAGCGGATAGAACTCGTTGCAGTGCGGGCAGGCGTAGGAGAAAAATTCGATCACCTCGATCCTGCCGGGAGTCGAGGTAGGTTGCGGGGTGGCGATGCTGCGGTAGTCGGTACCCTCCACGATTGCGGCGGGCGCAGACAGCGCCGTTGCGGCCAGAAACAGCAGTGGCACGGCAAGCAGGGCTTTTCGGCTCGACATCACTGGTCCTTTCTCATGGGCAGCTCTCGAGGCCGCAGTTTGGAGCATCTTATCGCGACAGGTGGCGCGAGCGGCGGTCGAAGAAGCGCCAGGGCCGCAGCGCCCACTCACCCGCGGACTCGACGCCGATGCGCAGACTGCGGCCAATGAGCGGTCGTGCAGTTCCGGGGGCAGGGGGCTCGATCCACAATGGCCCGTCGAGCAGATCGACGCGGTTCAGTCGCAGGTCGATATGCATCGCGCGGCACAGCCGCCCGGGACCGGCGGCGGATTCGGACAGGCCCTGTACCGGTTCCAATGCACGCAGCAGCACCGCCTGCGGGACGCCCTCGGAGCGGGTCACGACGTTCATGCAGTGCCACATGCCGTAGATCAGGTAGACATAGGCGTGGCCCGCCGGTCCGTACATCACCTCTGTGCGCGGCGTGCGGCCGCGGGAGGAGTGCGCGGCCAGGTCGCGCGGGCCCAGGTAGGCCTCCGTCTCGACAATGCGGCCCGCGCGCAGGCGCCGCCCGTCGCGGTGCACCAGGTGCATGCCAATCAGGTCCCGCGCCACCTGCAGGGTGCTGCGGGCGAAGAAGTCACGTGGGGGTTTTACGCCATGGGTCACTGCAGCGGATGGTAGATGTTCTACAATGCAATGCGAATGCCACGGATGCGCAGCATGCACCGCCTCAAGCAGCCCATAGTTTTCCTCACCGCCGCCGGCCTGTTGTTACAGTTTGTGACATGGAGCGGGCCCGCCGCGGCGAGCGTCTTCGCCCTGCCGGCCGATGGATCCTCGGTAGTCGGGGAGGACAGCAGCGTCACCACGGTGTACGCCGATTCGCTGCCCGAGCTGGCGCACCGCTACAGCCTGGGTTACTACGAGATCATCCGCGCCAACCCCGGGGTGGACGTGTGGGTGCCGGGTGCCGGCAAGCAGATCCTGCTTCCCGGCCGGCGCATCCTGCCGCCCGGGCCGCGCGAGGGCGTGGTGGTCAACCTGCCGGAGCACCGGCTGTACTACTATCCGCCGCGCCGTGGGCACGAGCAGCAGGTGGTGATCACCTACCCGGTCAGCATCGGCAAGATGGACTGGCGTACTCCGCTGGGCGCCACGCGTGTCATCTCGCGCGTGAAGAACCCGGCGTGGTATCCGCCGGAGTCGGTGCGCAAGGAACACCTGGCCAATGGCGATCCCCTGCCGAAAGTGGTGGCGGCCGGGCCAGACAACCCCCTGGGCGCATTTGCCCTGCGGCTGGCAGTGGGTCACGGCACTTACCTGATCCATGGCACCAACAACCCGATGGCCGTAGGCATGGCCGTCACGCACGGCTGTATACGTATGTACCCGGAGGACATCGCCGCGCTGTTTCCCCTGATCCCGGTGGGCACCACGGTGCGCCTGATCAACGAGCCGGTGAAGGTGGCATGGGTCAACGGCGATTTGATGCTGGAGGCCCATCCGCCGGTCAACTCGGAGGGCCAGGAAATTGACCCGGATCTGAAGCTGCTGTCGGACAAGCTGGATGCCGCGCTCGGCAAGGAAACCGCGGCCATCAATTGGGACCTCGCGCGCACCACGCTGCAGGCGGCGCGCGGCATACCGACCCTGGTGGGCCTGGCGGCCGATCCTGACGCCCCCGCGGGGCCGGCCCAGGCCGCGACCACCGGACCCTAGAGGAACTCCACGCGCCTTGATTATTGAGTTCGTGTGCGGGAAAGCGCCCCGCGCAGCTTGCCGAACGTGCGCAGCACGAAGGCCGTGCGCGCGGCCAGGCTGACAGCGCTGCGAGCCAGCCGTATCGCCCTGGACGCACTGCCGAAGCGGCCCAGCAGCAGCAGCCCCGCCACAGCGGTGAGCCACGCCAGCGGGTGACCGCCGCCACGGCCTGCGTCCGCCGTCGGGCGCCCCAGCAGGCCGAACAGCGGGTGCAGATGCGCAGCACGCTGCGACAGATCGACACGTTGCTCTTCGCAGCGCCGGAGCAGGGCGCGGCGGCGCGCTTCCAGTTCCGCCAGTCGGCTCACGGCGTGCCCGCCGGTGTGCCGGCGGCGTGGCGCTGATCTTCGTCAAGTTGCTGCAGCGAGCCCTCCAGTACCCGCGGCTGGCGCCGCAGCTGCCGCCAGCCAAGCCAGGCGAACAACGCCGCGAGCGCCACGAAGGCGCCGAAGCCGCACAGCAATCCCACCAGCCGGTGGGTGTTCCACAAGGCGGCGATCATGGCCGTGACCGCGAAGGCCACGGCGGTGAGTGCGCAGGCTATGGCCGCAATCACCCACACCAGCAGACGCAGCAGCAGCAGCAGGTGGATCTCGATCTCCACCGCGGCCAGGTCGAGCCGCGTCTTGAGCGCCTCGAACCCTGCGCCCAACAGGCCGGGCGGGTGGCGCGAACCGCCCGGTGGTGGCGCAGGCGGTGCTTCGGTCACCTGCGTCCCATGACCAGGCCCACCAGCAGGGCCAGCCCACCGACGACCGCCACCGCCTGCCAGGGGTTGTCGTGCACGTAGTCGTCGACGTCGCGCGCACGGTCGCGCAGCTGGCTCTCCAGGCCGGCCAGGCGGTCGCGCAGATCACGCAGGGTTGCCTGCACCCGCTCCTGTGCCTGGGCGCTGGCCGCACCGGCATTGCTGCGCAGCAGGGCTTCCGCCTCGCTCATCAGCGACTTGATCTCCTGGGCCATGCCCCCGTCAACTGCCTCGCTCATGGCGTACTCCTTGAGATATAGGGACCCGGCGGTCCCCAGGTGGAGATTTACGCATATCCCGGCGCAAACCGCGAGACGGCGGCGGCCCGCAGGCGTTAACCTCGCTGCAGGAGCCGTACCTGCATGGAAGAGGTGACCGTGGCCAATCCCCTGTTGCAACTGCGAGCCCTCGGGGAGAGCGTCTGGCTGGATGACATCAGCCGCGGCATGCTCGAGGACGGCAGCCTCACGCGCCTGGTGCGCGACGACGGCATCGCAGGCCTGACATCCAACCCGGCGATCTTCGCGCACTCCATCATGAACGATCCCAGGTATGGGGCGCAGATTGCGCGGCTGCCGCCGGCGGCCTCGGCCATGGCGCTGTACGAGGAGCTGGCGCTGGCGGACCTGCACGATGCGGCCGCCCTGCTGCGGCCGCTGTACGACAGCAGCCGCGGCGGCGACGGTTACATCAGCATGGAGGTGTCGCCGCACCTGGCCTACGACACCGCCGGCAGCGTGGCGGAGGCGAAGCGCCTGTGGGCACGGCTGCAGTTGCCCAACGCGCTGATCAAGATTCCCGGAACTGCTGCCGGACTGCCGGCGATCCGCGACCTGATTGCCGCCGGCATCAACGTCAACGTCACACTGCTGTTTTCGCCGCAGCGCTACCGCGAGGTGGTACAGGCCTACATGGACGGACTTGCGGCGCGTGCCGCCGCCGGTGCATCGCTGGGTAGCGTGGCCTCGGTGGCCAGCTTCTTCCTGAGCCGCATCGACACCGCTGTCGACAGGCAACTGGATGCCATGGGCGGCGCTACGCAGGGCGAGGCGCGCGCCGTGCGCGGCACTGCGGCGCTCGCCAGTGCCTGGCGCGCCTACGAGATCAGCGAGGAGTTGTATTCGGGAGCGCGCTGGCGTGAGCTGGCCGCAGCAGGCGCACGGCCCCAGCGGCTGCTGTGGGCCTCGACCTCGACCAAGGATCCCAGCTTCAGCCCGGTCAAATACATCGATGAGCTGGTGGTACCCGACACCGTCAGCACTGTACCGCTGGAGACACTCGACATCTATCGCCAGCGGGGCCAGCCGCAGCTGCAACTGCCGCAGCACCTGGCGCGGGCCGCGAGCGATCGCGCGGCGCTCGGGCGGCTGGGCATCGACATGGAGGCGGTGGCGCGCCAGCTCGAGAGCGAGGGGGTGTCAAAGTTCATCGAGCCCTTCGACAAGCTGCAGCAGTGGCTGGAGGCGCATCGCCAGGCTCCTGCGCCGACATGACCCCGAGCGGCGTCATCACCATCACCACCGACTTCGGCCACCGCGGGCCGTTCGTGGGTGTAATGAAAGGCGTCATGTTGCGGCGCTTTCCAGGCGCCCGCATCATCGATCTGACTCACGAGATCCTGGTGCATTGGCCGGCGGAAGCGGGGTTCTGGCTGGCGCGCTCCTTCGAGCATTTTCCTGCTGGCACGGTGCACGTTGCCGTGGTTGATCCGGGCGTGGGCACCGCGCGCGATATCGTGGCGATCGAAGCCGCCGGCCACTGCTTCCTGGCCCCCGACAACGGACTGCTGGCGCCGGTGGCGGCGCGCGCCGGCCAGGTGAGGATCGTGCGGCTGACGGCCGGTCACCTGGCGCACCTGAACGTGCACCGCCCCAGCGCCACCTTCCACGGCCGCGACATCTTCGCACCGGTTGCGGCGGAGATTGCCGCCGCACGCGTATCGCTCGACGACCTGGGTGAGCCGGCGACCGCTCTTGCGCCCTCTTGGGTCGACGATCCGCTCGTCGAAGCGCGCAGCGTGCAGGGGGTGGTGATCGCCATTGACCATTTCGGCAACCTGATCTCCAACATCGATTCGTCCCTGATCGAGCGCTTCCGCCTGCCGCTGGTGCACGCCGGGGCGCATGCCTTCCCGTTGCTGCGGACCTACGGCGACGCCCGGCCGGGGGAGTACCTGGCGTTGGTGAACTCCTTCGGGGTGGTGGAGATCGCCCGCGCCGAAAAGAGCGCGGCGGAGGGGCTGGGCCTGAGCCGCGGGGCGCCGGTGATCGTCAGGGACCGGACAGACCAGCCCCTTATTTGACTGGCGAAAATCGCATGCCGCGATTTTCGCGGATATGGCTGCGATTTCCGCCGGCAAAAGGCGTGACTTTTGCCGGCTGGGCCCTGCCAGTTGCTTGGCGGCGGGAATCCGCTATAGTTCGCAGCCTTGCCACGCGCCCCGCTTAAGCGTTAGTTATTGAATTAACTCAGGATTTGGCGTAAATCCGATGTCGGAACGAGACAACGAGAGCTTCGATATTGACGATGAATTCCTGACCGCGCCGGCCGAGGACGGTACGGACTACGACCGCCTGCTGGACCGGGTGGACAAGCGTGTCCGCAGCAATAAGGGTGAGCGCGGCAAGGCGGCCTGGAGCCGGCTGGAAGAAGTGCTCGCAGACCGCAAACTCGAGAAAGACCTGAAAGACTTCGACGACGACGGGCTGTAGCACGAAGGCGCGCGTGAACGCCCTTGAACCGCAGCGGCTCCCTCGTGTCCAGCGGTAACCCCCGGTGCAGCCCATGACCCGTACCCCCTCGGCCTGGATCGTCCTGAAGTTCGGCGGCACCAGCGTCTCCTCCCTCTCCAACTGGAACAACATCGCACGCGTCGTCGGGCAGCGGCGCGGCGCCGGCGCACGCGTGCTGGTAGTCCACTCGGCGATCTCCGGGGTCACCGACAGCCTGGAGCGCCTGCTGGAAGCCGCGCTCGGCCAGGCGCAGGAGCCGCAACTGCGCGCCATCGAAGAGCGGCATCGCCGCCTCGCCGCAGAGCTGGGCGTCGTGCCGACCGAGGAACTGGAGCGCTACCTGGCCGAGCTGCGCGACATCTCCGCCGGCGTGGCACTGGTGCGCGAGGTCAGCGACCGCACTCGCGCCCGGGTCATGGCGACCGGCGAGCTCATGGCCACCACCCTGGGGGCGCAGTTCCTGCGCAGCAGGGGACTGGAGGTGGTCTGGGCGGACGCGCGCACCATGCTGCGCGCCGAGGAGCGCCACAGTGCCACCGCGCGCGCCGGCATTCTCAACGCGGTGTGCAGCTTTGCGCCCGATGCGCCGCTGGAGGCGCGCCTGGCGGAACTAGCGCCGGTGGTGATCACGCAGGGCTTCATCGCCAGCGACGACGGCGGCAACACTGTGCTGCTCGGACGCGGTGGCTCGGACACCTCAGCCGCCTACCTGGCGGCAAAGCTGCGCGCGCAGCGGCTGGAGATCTGGACCGACGTGCCGGGGATGTTCAGCGCCAACCCGCGCGCCACGCCCACCGCGCGGCTGCTGCACGCACTGCATTACGACGAGGCGCAGGAGATCGCCACCAGCGGCGCGAAGGTGCTGCATCCGCGCTGCATCCTGCCGGCACGCCAGTACCGCATCCCGCTGCACGTCTTCGCCACCCAGGCGCCGGACCTCGCCGGCACGGTGTTGAGTGCCGACAGCCCCGCCGAAGGGGCGCAAGTGAAGGCGGTGTGCACCAAGAAGGGCATCACCCTGGTGTCGCTGGACAGCCCGGGCATGTGGCACCAGGTCGGCTTCCTGGCGGATGCCTTCCAGGTCTTCAAGCAACACGGCATGTCGGTGGACCTGATTTCGACCTCCGAAACCAACGTCACGGTTTCGCTGGACCCAGCCGCCAACACCCTGGACAACACCCAGGTGGCGGAGCTGGTGGCGGACCTGTCGCACCTGTGCCGGGTGCAGGTGATCGGCCCCTGTGCCTCGGTGAGCCTGGTGGGCCGCAACATCCGGGCCATCCTGCACCAGCTCGGCGGCGCCTTCGAGTTTTTCGAGGAGCAGAAGATCCACCTGGTGAGCCAGGCGGCCAACGATCTCAACTTCACCTTCGTGGTGGATGAAAACCAGGGTGACCGCCTGGTGGAGCAGCTGCACGAACTGCTGATCCGCCCGGTGCCCGGCGACCGCGTGCTGGGTCCGACCTGGCAGGAACTGTTCGCCGCGCCAGCCGCTGCCGCGCCGCTGGCGCAGCCGTGGTGGCAGAGGCGCCGCGCGGAGCTGCTGCAGGCCCTTGGGGAACACGATTGCGCGTACGTCTATGACCGCGGCACCGTGCGGGCGGCCGCGCAGGCGCTGCTGGACATGAAGAGCCTCGATCGCGTGCATTACTCGACCAAGGCCAACCCGCACCCGGAGCTGCTGCGTACACTGCGCGCTGCCGGCGTCGAGTTCGAGTGCGTGTCGCGCGGGGAGGTGGAGCATGTGCACAGCCTGTTCCCCGACCTTGCGCCGCAGCGCATCCTGTACACGCCGAACTTCGCCGCGCGCGCGGAGTACGCCTGGGCGCTGCAGCAGGGTGTGCGGGTCACGCTCGACAATCCCTGGATGCTGACGCAGTGGGGCAACATGCTGCGCGGACACGAAGTGTTCGTGCGCGTCGACACGGGCGTCGGCCGCGGCCATCACTCACACGTGCGCACCGCCGGCAGCCGCTCGAAGTTCGGCGTGCCGATCACGCAGCTGGCCGCGTTCGCCGCGGCGGCACGCCAGGTGGAGGTGGGCGTCGTCGGCCTGCAGGCCCATGTCGGCAGCGGCATCTTCGACGTCACCAGCTGGGAGCACACCGCGAAGCTGCTGGCGCAGGCGGCGCAGGATTTCCCGGAGGTGTCGGTGATCGACATCGGTGGCGGCCTGGGTGTGCCGGAACGGCCGGGTCAGCCCGGCGTCGACCTGGCGCGGCTGGACGCACTGCTGGCCGCCATACGTACGCAGCATCCGCGGCTGTCCATCTGGCTGGAGCCGGGGCGTTACCTGGTGGCGGCGGCGGGCGTGCTGCTGGCGCGCGTCACCCAGCTGAAGGACAAGGCCGGGGTGCGCTTCGTTGGGCTGGCCACCGGAATGAACTCGCTGCTGCGTCCGGCACTCTATGGATCGTACCATGAGATCACCAATCTCACCCGCAGTGACGAACCCGCCACCGAGATGGTCAACATCGTGGGGCCGATCTGCGAGAGCGCCGACGTCCTCGGCCACGACCGGCTGCTGCCGGAAACCCGCGAGGGCGACGTGCTGGTGATCGCCAACGCCGGCGCCTACGGGCACGCCATGAGTTCCCATTACAACCTGCGGCCTGCGGCGCGGGAGCTCGTGCTCTGATCCGCATCATGCTCGCGGTGCTCGGTGCCATCGTGCTGGGATGCGTGTGGTACGTCGCGCACCTGAGCCACGAGGTGGTCACGCAGTTCGAGGGTCGGCGCTGGACCTTGCCGGCGCAGGTGTACGCGGCGCCGCTGGAGCTGTACGCGGGCGCGCCGCTGTCGCAGGCGCAGATGGAACACGAACTGCAGCGCCTGCACTATCGGCAGGCGGTGCGGCTGGATCGCCCGGGCGGCTACCTGGTGCAGGGCAGCCGCATCGAGGTCGCACTGCGTCCGGTACGGTTTGCGGACGAAGACCGTCCGGCGCAGGTGCTCTCCATCGACACCGGTCCGGCCGCGCTCACCGGGCTGCGCGATGCTGCCGGCCACGAAGTCGCGGTGCTGCGGCTGGAACCACTCCTGATCGGCAGCATCTTCCCCAGCCACGGCGAGGATCGCATCGTGGTGGCGCCGCAGGACGTGCCGCCGCTGCTGCCGGCGGCGCTGAAGGCCGTCGAGGACCGCAAGTTCGACAGTCACCACGGCGTCGACCCGCTGGCGATGCTGCGCGCGCTGTGGGTCGATCTGCGGGCGCGCCACTACGAGCAGGGCGCCAGCACGCTGACCCAGCAGCTGGTGCGCAGCTACTTCCTCAGCACGCACCAGACCCTGTCGCGCAAGCTGCGCGAGGCGATCATGGCCATGGCGCTCGATGCGCACTTCAGCAAGGCCGATCTCATGAACGCCTACATCAACGAGATCTTCCTGGGCCAGGACGGCGCGCGCGCCATTCACGGCTTTGGCCTCGCCAGCCAGTTCTATTTCGGCAAGCCGTTGCAGGAGCTGCAGCTGCCTGACATCGCCCTGCTGGTTGCCGTGGTGCGCGGGCCGTCGTATTACGATCCACGCCGCCATCCGCAGCGCGCACGCGCGCGGCGCGACCTGGTGCTCAACGTCCTGGCGGAGCAGGGCGTGGTGAAGCGCGCCGAGGCGCTGGCCGCGGCGCAGCGGCCGCTGGGAGTCAGCAGCCGTCCAGCCGGCGCTTATTATCCCGCGTACCTGGACTTTGTCCGCCGCACTTTGCGGCGCGATTATCGTGAGCAGGACCTGACTGAGGCGGGCTTGCGCATCTACACCAGCCTGGATCCGCGGGCGCAGGACGAGGCCGAGCGCGCACTGGAACGCGAACTGGCGCGGCTTGACCGCGTGCGGCGCAAGAGCGGCGCGAGATTGCAGGGCGCCGTGGTGGTCACCTCGCCGCAAAGCGGCGACGTCATCGCGATAGTCGGCGGGCGTGACGTTGGCCTCGATGGCTTCGATCGCGCCCTGGACGCGCGGCGTTCAATGGGCTCGCTGGTCAAGCCCTTCATCTACCTCACGGCCTTCGAGAGCGGTCACTACAACGCCACCACCGTGGTGCAGGATCAGCCGGTGGACGTGAAGCTGCCCGGCGGCAAACACTGGCGCCCCGAGAACTTCACGCGCCAGGTCTACGGCCCGGTGCCGGTGGTGCGGGCCCTGGCGGAGTCGCTGAACCTGGCCACCGTTGGCGTCGGGCTCGACGTCGGCTTGCCGAAGGTGGCGAAGACCCTGAATGACTTCGGACTCGATCCGGCCCCGGAACAGGTCCCGGCCATGCTGCTGGGCGCGGTGAATGTCACCCCACTGGAAGCGGCGCAGCTCTACAACGGCCTGGCCAACGGCGGCTTTCGCAGCCCGCTGCGTGCAGTGCGCAGTGTCATCGGCGCAGACGGCAAGGCGCTCAAGGCCTTTCCGCTGCAGGTCACACCTGTGGCGCCTCCCGAGGCCGTGTACATGGTCGACCGGATGATGGTGCATGTCATGGACCATGGAACCGGGCGCGCTGCGCGCGCCATCCTGCCGCCGGGCCTGGTGGTAGCCGGCAAGTCCGGTACCTCCTCGGATTACCGCGACAGCTGGTTCGCGGGCTTTTCGGGCAGTCACCTGGCAGTGGTATGGGTCGGCTACGACGACAACCAGCCGACCGGCTTCACGGGCTCTGCCGGCGCGCTGCCGGTGTGGGCGCACATCATGAGCAGCGTCGGCGCCAGCTCGTGGAACGCAACGATGCCCGATACACTGGCGGAAGTGCAGATCGACTTTGACAGCGGACTGAAGGTGAACAGCGCCTGCGCCTCCGATGCGGTCAGTGTCGCCGTACCGGGTGGCACGGTGGTACCGGCCAAGGCATCCTGCGTCTTCACGGACGCACCCCCGGCCGCCGGAATTGCGGTGCACTGACGATGGACCGGCCACCCGCATGGTCACTGCAGGGTGACATCCGTAATCGCCCGGTGCTCAAGGGCCGGATGGCGCCGCTGATGGCGCTGGCTCTCCTGGGTGCGTCGTGTTCCATGATGCGCTCGCCGGGCGGGCCACAGGAATCCGCGCCCCGCAGGTCCGAGTCCCCGGGTCCTGCTGCAACCCAACCGGCCGCCCCGGCGATTCCCGCGCCGGTGCCACCGCCCCCGGGAGAGCAGCCTGCGCCGCCGCCGGTGCGGCAGTACCGCCTCGGCAACGCCGCGGCAGCGCTGGTGGCGCAGGCGCGCCGGCAGTCCGGCAGCGGTGACGTCGCCGGGGCCGCCATCACCCTGGAGCGGGCGCAACGCATCGAACCTGACAACCCCCTGGTGTGGATCGAACTGGGGCGGCTCAACATGGGTGAGGACAATGCCGGGCAGGCTGGGGCAATGGGACACAAGGCCCTGTCTCTGGCCACCGGGGACCCGGCCACCCAGGCGCTCGCGTGGCGGCTGATTGCGGACTCCCTCAAGGCGCGCGGCCGCAATCAGGAGGCCGCCGAGGCGCTGCGCCGGGCTGGGGGCAACACCAATTGAAACGCCTGCTGGCCACTGGCCTGCTGTGTGCACTCGTGGCCGTTACGGCGCACGCAGCCGCGGACGCACGCACGCCGAAGGTCCGCGCGATCACCGCCTTCGTGCGCCTCGAGCGACCGACGTGGCGGGCGCAGGTTGAAGATGCAATGCGCGTGCTCAGCGCCGCCAGGACCGAATTTGCCCGACGTGGTTACCAGACACAAACAGTCCGGATCGTGACGCAACCGTTCGCGGAACTCGTGCAGGGCCTCTCTGATACGCAGGCGCTCGCGTTCCTCCAGGCATTCGATGATCTGTCGCAGAAGGACGGCTTCGCGCCCAATGTCGGCCCGGCGATGCTGCACGACAGCGACGATCCTGCGACGATGCGCCTGCTGGCGCGGGCGCTCTCAACCCTGCCGCACCTCAACGCGAGCGCAATAATCGCCGACGACGCCGGCATTCACTGGCAGACGATCCGCCAGTCAGCAGAGCTGGTGCGCTACGTTGCCGGCCACAGCGTGCACAGCCAGGGCACCTTTCAGTTCGCGGCGACCGCCATGGTCCGGCCGCTCGGGCCCTTCTATCCGGGCGCATACCATACCGGCGCCGGCAGGCAATTCTCATTGGGATTCGAAGGCGCCGGAATAGTGCAGCAGGTGTTTGCAGTAACGCATGGCGACTTCGCTGCGTCCGTCGCCGAGCTGACGCGGCAGCTGACGCGCCACGCGCGCGTGGCTGAGGAAGCCGGCAAGGCAGTCGCCGCATCGAGCGCCTGGGAGTACGTCGGCGTGGATCCCACGCCGGCGCCAATGGGTGATGTCTCCATTGGGGACGCGATCGAGCGTTACACAGGCTCGCCGTTTGGTGCCAATGGCACGCTGACCGCGGCGCTGGCGATCACCACGGCCGTCAAGGCGGTGAAGGTGCAGCAGGTGGGCTACTCGGGGTTGATGTTGCCGGTCATGGAAGACAAGCGTCTCGCACAGCGTTGGGCCGAAAACACCTACGAGATCGATTCGCTGCTGGCGTATTCGTCGGTATGCGGGACGGGGCTCGACACCGTGCCGCTGCCCGGCGATGTGAGCGAAGCACGACTGGTCAAGATTCTCGGCGACGTGGCCGCGCTGGCATGGAAGTGGCACAAGCCGCTGACCGCGCGGCTGCAGCCGGTCACGGGCAAGAAGGCCGGCGACAAGACCGACTTCGACAGTCAATACCTGTTCAACACCACACTGCATCCCGCCCGTTAGCGAGGCGTGTCCGGTCCGGTTCGCCGCTGTCCATCCAGAGCCCGAACAACGGGTGGCGATGAGAAAAGTCAGCCGCTACGTCGGCGCAGCTCGCCGCAAACGGATTCCAGGGTGATCCCCCGCAGCTGCAGCAGCACCAGCAGGTGGTACACCAGGTCCGCGCTCTCCCCGAGAAGGTCCGACTCCGGGCCGCCGGCCCCGGCCAGTGCGACCTCGACCCCTTCCTCACCGACTTTCTGCGCCACGCGCCGCAGCCCGGCGTCCGCCAGCTGCGCGGTGTAACTGCCCGGCGGCCGGTCCCGCAGGCGCGCCGCAATCAGCGACTCCAGTTCAACCAGGAACTCCGCTGCGCGCTCCGCCCCGGGCGCCACGGGTTCGCCGCCATCGTTGTTGGCGGGATCCGCGAAACAGCTGCGGGCGCCCGTGTGGCAGGTTGGCCCGCGTGGCCGCGCCAGCAGCAGCAGCGCGTCGCGGTCGCAGTCGGTGCGTACGGCAACCAGCTCGAGCCCATGGCCGGACGTCTCGCCTTTCTCCCACAACATCTGCCGGCTGCGGCTGTGAAACACGACCCGGCCGCGCTTGAGCGTCTCGCGCAGCGCGAGATCGTTCATGTAGCCGAGCATCAGGACCTCGCGGCTGTCGGCGTCCTGTACCACCACGGGAAGCAGCCCGCCGCCCTTGGCGAAGTCCAGCGATTCCAGGTCGTCGAGTGCGATCATCGCCGCTCCCTGCCGGATGAACTGGCCGGTGCGCCCGCGGCGGGCCGCACCTGGATGCCGGATTGCTGCAGGCTGCGCTTGAGTGCGGGGATGGTGATCTCGCCGCTATGGAACACACTCGCGGCGAGCGCGCCATCCACCCTGGCGGCGCGAAAGACCTCCAGAAAATGCCCGGGCGTGCCCGCGCCGCCGGAGGCCACCAGCGGCACCTGGCAGACCTCGCGCACGCGGCTCAGCTGCTCGATGTCGTAGCCGTCGCGCACGCCGTCGGCATTCATGCAGTTCAGGACGATCTCACCGGCGCCGCGCTGCTGTACCTCCCGGACCCACTGCAGAACCTCGCGGGAGCTGGCGGCCGCGGCATGCGGGTCGCCGCTGAACTGCCAGGCGCACAGGCGTCCGTCCACCTGCTGGCTGTCGATGCCGACGACCACGCACTGCGAACCGAAGCGTGCCGCGAGCGAGTCGATCAGATCCGGGTTGTGCAGCGCCGGTGAATTGACGGAGATCTTTTCCGCCCCGGCGTTGAGAATCGCCTCGGCGTCCGCCACCGAGCGGATACCGCCGGCGACGCAGAAGGGGATGTCCAGCAGGCGGGCAATGGCCGCAACCCAGCCGCGATCCACGCCGCGGCCTTGGGGGCTGGCGGTGATGTCGTAGAACACCAGCTCGTCCGCGCCGGCATCGCGATAGCGCTGCGCCAGGGTGAGGATGTCGCCGACGACCCGATGGTTGCGGAAGCGCACACCCTTCACCACCGCACCGTTGCGCACGTCCAGGCAGGGAATTATGCGGCGGGCAAGTATGGCGACAGCTCCTGCGCGGTGAATTGCTGCTCGAGCAGCGCCCGGCCGCTGACGGCCGCCGCCACGCCGGTGCGCGCCAGGGCGGCAAGGTCGGCAGCGTCGCGGATACCCCCGGAGGCCTGCCACTGCAGTGCCGGGAAGCGGCGCACTGCTTCGCGGTACAGGTCGGTGTTGGGGCCGGCAAGCGTCCCATCGCGCCCGATGTCGGTGCACAGCACGCAGCAGGACAGGTCGGACGGGTAGCAGGCGAGGGCGTCCCACAGGGAGAGTGCCCCGCCGCGTAGCCAGCCGTGGGTGCGCACCCGCGGAACTCCCAGATCGTCCAGGCGCACGTCGAAGGCGAGACACAGCCGCCCCGGCCCGAAGTGCGTGAGCCACCCGCGCACCTGTTGCGGATCATCCGCGGCGAGACTGCCGACGATCACCCTGGCGCAGCCGGCGTTCAGCAGGGCCTGCACGTCAGCGCGCGTACGCACGCCGCCGCCGGCTTGTATGCGCAATGCGCCGGGCTGCGCACCGCGCCCGGCAAGGGCAGCAATTATTTCGCGGTTCGCCGCCGCGCCGGCCCGCGCCGCGTCCAGGTCCACGACGTGCAGCCACGCGGCACCCGCTGCCCGGTAGCGCTCCAGCAGCGCCAACGGGTCGGCGTCGTAGCGGGTCTCGGAGTCGAAGTCGCCCTGATGCAGGCGCACCACGCCGCCGCCGCGCAGGTCGATGGCGGGCATCAGCAGCATGCAGCCCCCAGGAAGTTGCGCAGCAGCCGTGCTCCCACGCCGGCGGAGCGCTCCGGGTGAAACTGCGTTCCCCAGAAGTTGCCAAGACGTACCACGGCGGACAGCGGCGTGCCGTAGTCGGCGCTCGCCAGCGTGACATCACTCACCGTGACGGCATAGCTGTGCACGAAGTAGGCGTAGTCCCCGTCTTCGATGTCCTGCAACAGGGGGTCATCGCCGCGCACGGTGAGCTGGTTCCAGCCCATGTGCGGCACCGGCAGGCCGGTACGTGCACGCAGCTTGCGGGCGGTCCCGGGGATGAGCCCCAGGCCGCGCGCCGGCCCTTCCTCGGAGGCGTCGAACAACAGCTGCATCCCCAGGCAGATGCCCAGTACCGGCTGGGTCAGAGTGCGCAGGACGCGGGCGAGTCCCAGTTCCCGCAGGCGGGCAACAGCGGCGGGCGCCGCACCCACTCCGGGCAGCACCACCCGCTCGGCGGCTGCGATCCGTCGCGGATCGCGGCTGACCTCGGCGCGGGCGCCGCAGCGCTGCAGGGCCGCCTCGAGCGAGGCGAGGTTGGCGCCGCCACTGTCGACGATCACCGTATCGGGGACGCGGCTCACAAGGTCCCCTTGGAGCTGGGGATGTCGGCGCCCTCGCGCGCGCAAGCCATGCGCAGGGCGCGCCCCGTTGCCTTGAAGCAGGACTCGACCATGTGATGTGTGTTGTCGCCGCGTACCTGAATGTGCAGCGCGGCGCCCAGGCTGTCGGCGAGCGAGCGGAAGAAATGCGGTACCAGTTCCGTCGGCAGCGCACCCACCCGCTCGCGCGCGAAGCGGCCGTCGAAGACACTGAAGGCGCGGCCCGACAGGTCGAGGGCCACCTGGGCCTGTGCTTCGTCCATGGGCAGCACGAAGCCGTAGCGCGCCAGGCCAGCCTTGTCTCCCAGTGCCTGCCGCAGCGCCTGCCCCAGGGCCAGCGCGCAGTCCTCCACGGTGTGGTGCTCATCCACGGCCAGATCGCCGGCGCAGGCCAGTTGCAGGGAGAAGCCGCCATGACGCGCGAGCTGTTCGAGCATGTGATCGAAGAAGGCAATCCCGCTGCCCAGCGCCACCGGTTGCGCCGCGTCGAGGTTCACCTCGACCGTGACGTCGGTTTCGCGCGTGCGGCGCCGCACGGCGGCCCGCCGGGCTTCCAGCGCCTGCACGACCGCCGGCCAGGTCTGAAGCTCTGTGCCGTCGCGGCAGACGGTATAGCCGCGCACCCCCAGGTTGACCGCGAGCTCCAGGTCGGTGCCGCGGTCGCCGATGACGGCGCTGCGCTCGCGGTCGATGCCGGGACTGCGCAGATAGTCGCCCAAAAGCCCGGTGCGGGGCTTGCGGCAGCCGCAGCCGTCGCCGGGCAGATGCGGGCAGATCAGGATCGCGTCGAAGCGGATGCCCTGGGAGGCGAAGGCCTCGAGTATGAAGTTCTGGGATTCCTCGAACGCAGGCCGTGGAAAGCTGGCGGTCCCGAGTCCGTCCTGGTTGGAAACCATCACCAGCCGGTAGCCATGGCTCGCCATTTGCGCCAGGGCCGCGAACACGCCCGGCATGAAACGGATCTTCGCAAGGCTGTCCACCTGCTGGTCGGCGGGTTCTTCCACCAGTGTGCCGTCGCGATCTATGAACAGTGTTGCAGTGCTCATGGGCGGTCCCAACTTCAGGCCCAGGCAGCGAGCAGGCGGGAGTTGTCATCAGCGCTGCCAACCGTGACACGCAGGCATTGCGACAGGCCCGGGAAGCCGCGCGCATCGCGCACCAGCAGGCCGTGCTCGCGGGCGAGCGCCAGTGCGGCGCCCGCGTCAGCCAGGCGCAGCAGCAGGAAGTTGGCCTCGCTCGGATACACCGCGCGCACCCGCGGCAGCGCGGCGAGGGCGCGCGCCAGTGCCGCGCGCGCCGTCAGCAGCCGCTGCACCTGCGTACGCGCCTGCGCCAACGGTCCGGGCTGCAGCCGGCGCAGGACGGTCTCGATGGTGTGCTGCCCGATGGCGTAGGGCGGCAGTACGTTGCGCAACAGGGCCACGATCCGCGGGTGCGCCAGCAGCACCCCGCAGCGGGTGCCGGCGAGGCCGAAGGCCTTGGAGAGCGTGCGCAGCACCACGAGCTGGGGATAGCGGGTCAGCAGGCGCGCGATGCTTGCGCGCGCAGCAAACTCCACGTAGGCCTCGTCCACCACGATCAGTGCCCGGCCAATCAGCGCTTCAGCCAGGAACAGCAGGTCAGCTTCCGGCACCAGGTTGCCGGTTGGATTGTTGGGAGAACACAGGAACAGCAGCTTTACCGCCGGTGTGCAGGCGTGCAGCACCGCGGCGCGGTCCAGCGCGAAGCCCGCCTGCGCGCGCAACGGCGCGGCGCACACCTGCGCGCCCTGGATCCGCGCCGCCATCGCGTACATGCTGAAGGTCGGCGGGCACACCAGCACGGCATCCTGCCCCGCGCGGCAGAAGCCCCGCACCAGCAGGTCGATGGCGTCGTCGCTGCCGCGCCCGGCCAGCACGCAGTCGGCAGGCACCTGATAAAGCGCTGCCAGCCGCCGCTCCAGTTCGCGCGACCAGGGCTGCGGATAGCGATTCAGGCCGGCGAGTGTGTCGTCATCGGCGCCGCGCCAGGGGAGTTCGTTCGCGTGCAGGCGGGCGAGCGTGGGGTCCCACTCGTCCTGTTCGCAGGCGGCCAGGGCGAGGATGTCGGGACGTGCCAGGCCCGCGATCCACCCGACATCACCGCGATCGTTCATGCCAATGCTCCCTGCAGGTCGCCGCGGCTCGCCCCGTGCGCCGCAAGGGTGGCGAGCCGGCAGGTCACGGCGTGGGCGTGAGCATCCAGTCCCTCCAGTTGCGCCAGGGTGACGGCGACGGGACCCAAGGCCGCAAGTCCCGCGCCCGAGACCTCCTGCACGCTCATGGAGCGCATGAAGTCGCGCACCGACAGTCCGCTGCAGGCACGCGCGTGGCCGAAGGTGGGCAGCACGTGGTTTGTTCCCGAGCAGTAGTCGCCCAGGGTCTCCGGAGTCAGTGGACCCAGGAACACCGAGCCGGCGTGGTTGACCCGTGCCAGCCAGCGCCGCGGCTCACGCACCTGCAGCAGCAGGTGCTCGGGTGCATAGTCGTTGGCGAGAGCGAGCGCCGTTTCCATGTCCGGCACCCGCAGCGCGCGGCAGGCGCGCAGGGACTGTTGCAGGATCGCGCCGCGCGACAGGCGCGGCAGCGCCTGCTCGAGGGCGGCGGCCACGGCCGCGGCCAGTGCGGCGCTGGTCGTGATCAGCAGTGCCTGCGCCAGCGGATCATGCTCCGCCTGCGCCAGCAGGTCCGCGGCGACGAAGTCGGCCCGGGCGGAGTCGTCGGCAATCACCATCACTTCGGAGGGACCGGCGGGCAGGTCGCAGTGGGCCCCCGCGGGATCGGCGGCCACCAGCTGCTTGGCCGCCGTGACCCAGGCGTTGCCGGGGCCGAAGATCTTCGCCACCCTCGGGATCGATTCCGTGCCGTACGCCAGCGCGGCGATCGCCTGGGCCCCGCCGATCTTGAACACGGTGTCGATTCCGCACAGTTGCGCCGCGGCCAGCACGGCGGCGGCGGCCCGGCCGTCGGGCGCCGGCGGCGTGCACAGCACACGTACCGGGCAGCCGGCCAGCGTGGCCGGTATGGCGAGCATGATGACGCTGGACGGCAACGGGGCATTCCCCGCCGGTACGTACAGGCCGACCGAACCTATCGCCCGCGGGAGCAGTTCGCAGCGCACCCCGGGACGCACCTCGAGGGACAGGGGCGGCGGAAGCTGCGCCTGGTGAAAGGCGCGTACGTTGGCGATGGCGTGTTCCATCGCCGCGAGCTGCGCCGCGCCGAGCTGCGCGCGCGCCTGCCGGAACTCCTGGGCCGTAACTGCCAGTTGCTGCAGGTGGGCGCCGTCCAGGCGCGCCGTGAATTCACGCACGGCGGCATCCCCGCGCCGGCGCACGTCGGCTACGATCAGGCGCGCGGCCTGCAGCGTTTCATCGTGGCTGGCAAGCACCGGCCGCGCCAGCGCCGCGCGCTGCGCCGCCGCATCCAGGGTATTCCACTCCAGGATGCGCATCACGCCAGCATCTTCTCGACCGGCAGCACCAGCAGCGCGCTGGCGCCGGCCTTCTTCAGGCTCTCGAGCGTCTCCCAGAACACGTTCTCGCGGCACACCGCGTGGACCGCGACCCGGTCGCTCACACCCTCCAGCTGCAGCACGGTGGGGGATTCCGAGCCGGGCAGGAGGCGGCGGATCTCCGCCAGGGCGCTGCGCGGGGCGTGCAGCATGATGTACTTGCTACCGCGCACCTGCTGCACACCGTCGATGCGCAGCAGCAGCCGCTCGACCCATTCGGCCTTCTGCGGCGGCAACGGCAGCGGCGTGCGGATCAGCACCGCGTGGCTCTCGAGGACCGTGTCCACCTCGCGCAGGTGATGGGCCTGCAGTGTGGAACCGGTGGAGACCAGGTCGCAGACCACGTCGGCCCGGCCCAGGCGCGGTGCGATCTCCACCGCCCCTGACAGGGTCACGACCTCGGCCTGTATGGAGCGCTCGCGCAGGTAGCGCAGCAGCATGAACGGGTAGGTGGTGGCGATGCGCCGGCCCGCAAGGCTCGCCGGTCCCTCCCACGGGAAGCCCTCCGGCACGGCGAGCGCAAGGCGGCAGCGGCCGAAGTCCAGCGACCGCAGGGAGGTGAAGCGGCACGCCTGCCCGAGAGCCGCCAGTTCCAGGCGCCGTTCCTCCAGCACATTCAGGCCCACGAGCCCAAGGTCACAGACGTCCTCCTGCACCAGATCAGGGATGTCGTCGTCGCGCACGAACAGCAGGTCGAACGGCATGTTCTCGCCGTAGCCGATCAACTGGTCACGCCCGCGGGTGAACTGCAGCCCGCAGCGCGCCAGCAAGTCATGACAGGGCTCGGTCAGGCGGCCGGACTTCTGCACGGCCAGCTTCAGGCGCGGCTCATCCATGGCAGGCTCTAACTGCGCGGCGCGGCGGCGGGCGCCGGCGCGCCGCGTGCCTCATCCAGCCGCCGCGAAGCCGTGTCGTAGCCGCCGTTGCCGCTGGACAGGAATCGCGCCACCCGCCCGATGGTGGTGACGCTGACACCGGTCATGCGGTGGATCTCGCGGTAGGGCAGGCCGCGGCGCAACGGCTCCACCACCGCCCAGCGGTCGGCCATCGCCTGCACTTCCGCCGGCGTACACAGGTCGCGCAGGAAGGCGCGGCATTCCTCGGGGCTGCGCAGCGCCGCCAGCGCCGTGCACAGGGCGCGCTCGGCAATGGCTTCCTGGCGGGGGGTGACGTGTTCGTGGGTTTTCATTGATGTATTAATACGCTAGTACATTGGAACAAAGCTTAGCAGGCTGCCGGTTGGCGCGCCAGGGAATTTTTGCGCAGCGCTTGCGCCGGCCGGCCCCGCACCCGTAATATTCCCGGCACTCATCGAGACCGGCTGAGGGATAAGGCCCTTGGAAGCCGGGGCAACCGCCAGGTTTAACCATCCTGGAAAGGTGCCAACTCCTGCGACGGGTTACCGTCGACAGATGAGCGGTCAGCGTAGCCTGCGGGCGGTTCCATGGGAGCCAACGCGGGTGGGGACGCCGACAGGCCGGTAGCGGGGTCCCTCGCATCCGGCACGCTCCGCGGGAGTCCGGTGAGCCGGTTTCAACAGCGGGGCTACCAGCGATGACTTCCTTCCAGGGCGACGATCTCAGTCAGATCACCAGCGCGGTGCGCGCGGGCATCGAGTGCGACGATCCCACCGGGTGTGTCGTGCCGCCACTGCACCTGACTTCCACCTTCGCGTTCCGCGGCTTCGGCGACAAGCGCACCTATGACTACACGCGCTCCGGCAATCCGACCCGCGACCTGCTCGGCAGCGCACTGGCGCGGCTGGAGGGTGGTGTGGGTGCGGTGGTGACGGCCAGCGGCATGGCCGCAGTCACGGTCAGCGGGTACCTGGTGCCTGCAGGCGCGCGCATCGTCGCGCCGCACGACTGCTACGGCGGCACCTATCGCCTGTTCGATGCCTGGCGCCGGCGCGGTGAGCGCGCGGTTGAATTCGTGGATTTTGGCGATGCAGCCGCCCTCGCCGCCGCGCTGGCGAAGCCAACGGACCTGTTGTGGATCGAGACGCCCAGCAATCCGCTGCTGCGCATCACCGACATCGAGGCTGCCGCGGCGGCGGGCCATGCCGCCGGCGCGATCGTTGTGGTGGACAATACTTTCCTGTCACCAGCCTGGCAGCGCCCGCTCACCCTGGGCGCGGACCTGGTCGTGCACTCCACCACCAAGTATCTCAACGGCCACAGCGACGTGGTGGGCGGGGCCGTAGTGGCGCGTGAGGCGGCGCTGCTGCAACAGGTGACGTGGTGGGCCAACTGCCTGGGCGTGACCGGGGCGCCCTTCGACAGCTACATGACCCTGCGCGGCCTGCGCACGCTGCATGCGCGGCTCGATCACCACGGCCGCAACGCCCACGCCCTGGCGCAATGGCTGACCACGCAGCCGGGCGTCAACCGGGTCTACTACCCGGGACTTCCCGGCCACCCGGGTCACGAGGTCGCAAAGCGCCAGCAGACCGGATTCGGCGCGGTCGTGACGCTGGATCTGGCGGGCGGTCACGATGCAGTGCGCGCCTTCGTCGAGGGGCTCGAGTGCTTCTCACTGGCCGAGTCCCTCGGTGGGGTGGAAAGCCTGGTAGCGCATCCGGCCACCATGACGCACGCCGCGATGGACCCGGATGCCCGCCAGCGCGCCGGCCTGACCGACGGCCTGATCCGCCTGTCGGTGGGCATCGAGTCACTGGCCGACCTGCGCGCCGACCTGGCAGCCGCGCTGGAGCGCGTGCAGCGTGTGGCTCCGCAGCAGGCGGGCACTAAGCTGGCGAGGGCCTGTTAGCCCTGAGTCCCGACGGCCCCCGGGGCACGGGTGTTTCGCTGCCTCCGCCGATGTGTGTATACCTTTACACACATCGCGGCGGAGTACTTCTGCTCCTGAGGGTCGCGACAGCGACCGCGGAGATCAAGATCTCGCCAGGCGACTGAGCACCGCGTCCCCGGCCGCGGCCGTGGACAGCGCCTGCGCGCCAGGGGCGACGAGGTCCGCGGTGCGCGCGCCCGCCGCCAGGGCATCGCCCACCGCCTGTTCAACCGCCGCGGCCTCCGCGGGGAGTTGCAGCGAGTGCCGCAGCAGCAGCGCCACACTGAGGATCGTGCCGCAGGGATTGGCGATGCCGCGCCCCGCAATGTCAGGAGCGGAGCCATGGATCGGTTCGAACAGTCCGCGCCGATCCGCCCCCAGCGAGGCCGAGGGCAGCAGGCCGAGCGAACCGGTGAGCATCGAAGCCTCGTCCGTGAGGATGTCGCCGAACATGTTTTCGGTGACCAGCACGTCAAAGTCGCGCGGACGGCGGATGAGGTGCATGGCCGCGGCGTCGACCAGTACGTGCTCCAGCTTCACGTCGGGGAATTCGCTGTCCATGATGCGTTGCGTGACCTCGCGCCACAGCCGCGAGGTTTCCAGCACGTTGGACTTGTCGATGGATGTCAGGCGACCGCGGCGGCTGCGGGCGAGGGCGGCGGCCACCCGCACGATGCGTTCAATCTCTGCCACCGTGTAGACGCACAGGTCGGAGGCACGCGTGGCGCTGCGCTCCTTCGCGCCGAAGTAGATGCCGCCGGTGAGCTCACGCACAAACACCAGATCCACGCCGCGCACGGTGTCGGCCTTGAGAGTCGACGCATCCGCAAGCGCCGGCTGCACGCTCACCGGGCGCAGGTTGGCGAACAGCCCCAGTTCGCGCCGCAGCCGCAGCAGGCCCGCTTCGGGGCGCAGCGGCGCATCCGGCGCCGACCACTTTGGTCCCCCGATGGCGCCCAGCAGCACGGCATCAGCGCCGCGGCAGGCTTCGAGGGTGGCCGCAGGCAGGGGATCGCCGTGCAACTCTATGGCGGCGCCGCCGAAGGGGAGTTCTGTGAGCTCGAACTGGTGGCCGAAGCGCTGCGCTACCTGCTGCAGGCAGCGCACGCCCTGCGCGGTCACCTCCGGGCCGATGCCATCGCCCGGGAGGATCGCGACGCGCGCCTTCAACGCCGCTGTTCCCAGGCCTCGATGACGCCGCGGCGCGCCAGCAGGAAGCCGAGCTCGTCCACTCCCTCCAGCAGGCAGTGCTGTGCGAAGGGCTCCAGCGCGAAGCTGACGCTGCGGCCCTGCGGCAGCACCAGGGTGGCGCTGGCGACATCGAGCGTGACTTCGACGCCCGGGTTGTCGAGGAGCCACCCGCCGGTGTCACCATCGACCACCACCGGCAGCAACCCGTTCTTGAGTGCGTTGTTGCGAAAGATGTCCGCGATCCCGGTGCTGATCACCGCGCGGATGCCGTAGTCAGCCAGTGCCCAGGCGGCATGCTCCCGCGAAGAACCGCAGCCGAAGTTGTGCCCGGCCACCAGCACGCTGCAGCCGCGCGCCTCAGGCCTGTTGAGGGCGAAGTCCGGCCGAGCAGCCCCCGTGCCGTCGTAGCGCCAGTCGGCGAACAGGCTGGCGCCCAGCCCGGTACGGGTGGTGGTGGTCAGGAAGCGCGCCGGGATGATCTGGTCGGTGTCGATGTTGGCACCGGGGAGCACCACGGTGCGCGATCTGAGGGTTTGCAGCGGTTGCATGATGGATTGCGTGCAGTCGGGTTACAGGAATTCGCGCGGATCGGTTACCCGGCCGCGCACGGCGCAGGCAGCCGCGGTCAGCGGGCTGGCGAGCAAAGTGCGGGCCCCCTTGCCCTGGCGGCCCTCGAAATTGCGATTGCTGGTGCTGACGGAGTACTCGCCGGCGGCCACCAGGTCGCCGTTCATTCCCAGGCACATGGAGCAGCCTGACTCGCGCCACTCGGCGCCGGCCTCGATGAACACGCGGTCCAGTCCCTCGGCCTCGGCCTCACGCTTTATCTGCTGTGAGCCCGGCACCACCAGCATGCGCAGGCCCTTCGCCACGCGGCGGCCGCGCAGGATGTGCGCCGCGGAGCGCAAGTCCGACAGGCGCGAGTTGGTACAGCTGCCCAGAAACACGACGTTGACCGGGGCGCCTTGCAACGGCTGGCCCGCGCTCAGGCCCATGTAATCCAGTGCGCGGCCGTACACGGCATCGTCGCCGCGCTGCGGGATGGAGCCGCCCACCGGGATGACCATGCCCGGGTTGGTGCCCCAGGTGATCATGGGCTCGATGGAGCCGGCATCGATGTCGATCTGGCGATCAAAGTGCGCGCCCCCATCTCCCGGCAGGGTGCCCCAGTCGGCCACGGCGCGCTCCCACTGTGCTCCCTGCGGCGCACGCGGGCGGCCTGCGAGCCAGGCAAAGGTGGTTTCGTCGGGGGCGATCATGCCGGCGCGCGCGCCCGCTTCGATCGACATGTTGCACACCGTCATGCGCGATTCCATGTCGAGCGCGCGGATGGTCCCGCCGCGGTACTCGATGACGTGACCCGTGGCCCCGCCAACGCCTATGCGCCCGATGACGGCCAGGATCAGGTCCTTGGCGGTGACACCCGGCTGCAGTCCGCCCTCCACGTTGATGGCGAAAGTCCTGGGTTTGCGCTGCAGCAGGCACTGGGTCGCGAACACGTGGCCCACCTCGGTGGTGCCGATGCCAAAGGCCAGCGCCCCCAGGGCGCCGTGAGTGCTGGTATGGCTGTCGCCGCACACGACGGTCTGCCCCGGCTGTGTGAGCCCGAGTTCCGGGCCGATGACGTGCACGATGCCGCGCTGCGCATGCTGCAGCCCCAGCAGTTCCACGCCGAACTCGGCGCAGTTGCGCTCCAGCTCCCGGACCTGCTTCGCCGCGGAGTCGATCGCAATCGGCGCGCCGCCGAAGACCTGCGCGGTCAGGGTCGGGGTGGAGTGGTCCATGGTGGCGAAGGTGCGTGCGGGGCGCGCCACCGGCAGGCCGCGCTCGCGCAGCAACGCGAACGCCTGGGGCGATGTGACCTCGTGGATCAGGTGCAGATCGATGTACAGCACCGCCGGTGTGGCGGCGCTCCCGGCAACCACCTCGTGGCGGCGCCAGACTTTCTCGAACAGGGTTTGCGCGGGCATGGGACGTCCTAAACGGCCGCCGCGGCGGCGGCGGCCGGGGCGGCACGTTCGTCACGCTGCCGCGCACCGCCACGCGCCAGCTCGATACGGTTGATAACTTCCAGGAAGGCGCGCGTGCCCGACTCCACGATATTGGTGCTGACGCTTGCGCCCCGATAGGTACGGGCGTTGTGCTCGGCGTATACCCGCGCCTCGCCCTGCGCATCCTCGCCCTCGGATACCGCGTGCACCTCGAACTTCGAAAGCACCACGGCGATCCCGGTGGCGGCCTCGATAGCCTTGAAGGCGGCATCCACCGGCCCGTCGCCGCGCGCATCCTGCGTCAGTACGCGGCCGTCGCGGTGGCGCAGGCGCACACTCGCCTGCGCGTCGGCATTGCGCGCCTCGGTGACCAGTTCCTCCAGCGTCCACGGACCGCTGGCGCTGCCGGCATCGCGCAGGACCAGGGCCTCGATGTCGCCGTCGAACAGTTCCTTCTTGCGGTCGGCGAGGGCCTTGAAGTCCTCGAACACGCGGCTCAGCTCCGCCTCATCCAGCTCAAAGCCCAGCGCCTGCACCCGTTGGCGGAATGCATGCCGGCCGCTGTGCTTGCCCAGCACCAGGTGGCTGCGCGCCAGGCCGACTTCTTCGGGGTTCATGATCTCGTAGGTGGAGTGATGTTTCAGCATGCCGTGCTGGTGGATGCCGCTCTCGTGCGCGAAGGCGTTCTCCCCCACCACCGCCTTGTTGCGCGGAATGGGCATGCCGGTGATGCTGGAGACCAGGCGCGAAGTCGGGTACAGGCGGCTGGTGTTGATGCCGGTGGCGACGTTGAAGAACGCAGCGCGCGTCTTGAGCGCCATGACCACTTCCTCCAGTGAACAGTTGCCGGCGCGCTCGCCGATGCCGTTGACGGTGCACTCCACCTGGCGCGCCCCCGCCACCACGGCCGTCAGGCTGTTGGCGACCGCCATTCCCAGGTCGTCGTGGCAGTGCACCGACAGGCGCACGCGCTCGATGCCGCGCACGTTCTTGCGCAGGTAGCGGAACAGCTCCGCAAACTCGTCCGGCACCGTGTAGCCGACGGTGTCGGGGATGTTGACCGTGGTGGCGCCGGCGGCGACGGCCGTTTCCACGACCTGGGCCAGGAACTCCAGTTCGGTGCGCGAGGCGTCTTCGGGTGAGAACTCCACGTCATCGCATAGCTCGCGCGCGCGGCTGATACTGGCAGTGGCCAGGCGCAGGATCTCCTCCTGCGCCATGTTGAGCTTGTACTGGCGGTGGATGGCGCTCGTGGCCAGGAACAGGTGGATGCGCCGGCGGGCCGCCGGCTGCAGCGCGCGCGCGCACTGCTCGATGTCCTCGAAATTGCAGCGCGCCAGGCCGCAGATGGTGGCGCCGCCGACCTGCGCGGCCACCGCGTTGACGGCTTCGAAGTCCCCGCGCGAGGCGGCCGGGAAGCCCGCCTCGATGACGTCCACTCCCAGGTCCGCCAGGGCGCGCGCCACGCGCAGCTTCTCCGGCAGTGTCATGGTGCAACCCGGAGACTGCTCCCCGTCGCGCAGCGTGGTGTCGAAGATCAGAACCCGATCCGGATCGGCGCCCATCGAACTCTCCTTGCCCATAAAAGAAACCCCGCAGCGGCCTTGCAGCCGGTGCGGGGTCCTGGATTTTCTCGCTTCTGCCTGCTGTCTTTGAGGATCAGGCGTTCGCGAGGGCCCCGCACCGCGCTCCGTCAAGGAGCAGCAGCAGAGGGGCAAGCAGCAGCAGTCCCCACACGGTCTGCGCGTGGTGGAAGATCCCGGACTGTGTACCCTGCTGTGTCATTGCGAACCAAAGCCTGATCAGCCGATGTCATCACAGGCGCGACGGGCTGTCAACGCGCCCGCGCGCCCGGTTAAGCTTGAGCGTTCGGGTCACAGTGCGCGTGAAGGCAAGAGGACAGCACATGAGCAGCCGGGGCAGGGGCAAGGGCACAGGCGGGGCGCGCCGCTATTCCAGCGTGGTCTTCGACGGGGCAAAGCAGGCGCCCTCGAGGGCAATGCTGCGGGCGGTGGGCTTCACCGAGGGGGATTTCCAGCGGCCGCAGATCGGCGTGGCCTCCACGTGGGGTAACGTGACTCCCTGCAACATGCACATCGCCGAGCTGGCGCGCGAGGCGGTGGCGGGAGCCGATGCCGCCGGCGGCAAGGGCGTGCTGTTCAATACCATCACCGTCTCCGACGGCATCTCCATGGGCACGCCCGGGATGCGCTATTCGCTCGTGTCGCGCGAGATCATCGCCGACTCCATCGAGGCGGTCGCGGGGGCGGCCGGTTTCGACGGTTTCGTCGCCATCGGCGGCTGCGACAAGAACATGCCGGGTTGTGCCATGGCCATGGCGCGCCTGAACCGTCCCTCGATCTTCGTGTACGGCGGCACCATCCGCCCCGGGGCCCAGCGCCGCGACATCGTCTCGGTATTCGAGGCCGTGGGCGCGCACGCAGCCGGCAAGCTGTCTGATTCCGGCCTGCTCGAGGTGGAGCGGACCGCCATCCCCGGGCCGGGCAGCTGCGCCGGAATGTATACCGCCAACACCATGGCGTCGGCGATCGAGGCGCTGGGGCTGTCGCTGCCGGGCAGCTCCGCCCAGGAAGCGGTCGGCCAGGACAAGCGCACCGACTGTCACCGCGCGGGACGGGAGGTTGTGCGGCTGGTGCGCGAGGGCTTGAAGCCACGCGACATCCTGACGCGCCGCGCGTTCGAGAACGCCATCACCGTGGTCATCAGCCTGGGCGGTTCAACCAATGCGGTCCTGCACCTGCTGGCGATCGCCCACGAGGCCGGCGTGCGGCTGGCGCTGGATGATTTCACGCGCCTGGGCAGGCGCACCCCGGTGCTGGCGGACCTGCGGCCAAGCGGGCGCCACAGCATGACCGACCTGATCGCCATCGGCGGCATCCAGCCCCTGATGAAGACCCTGCTCGAGGCCGGGCTGCTGCACCCGGATTGCCTGACCGTGACCGGCAGGACCCTGCAGCAGAATCTGGAAAGCGCGCCGGCGTACCCGCAGGGGCAGGAAATCGTGATGCCGCTGTCGCGGCCGATCAAGAAGGACAGCCACCTGGTGGTGCTCTACGGCAACCTGGCCCCGGAAGGGGCGGTCGCCAAGATCACCGGCAAGGAGGGCGAGCGTTTTCGCGGCCGGGCGCGGGTTTTCGAGGGGGAAGAGCGGGCCACCCAGGCGATCCTGGCCGGCAGGATCCGGGCCGGCGACGTGGTGGTGATCCGCAACGAGGGGCCGCGCGGCGGACCCGGTATGCGCGAGATGCTCAGCCCGACCAGCGCCATCATGGGCCGCGGCCTCGGGGCCGAGGTGGCCCTGATCACCGACGGCCGCTTCTCTGGCGGCAGCCATGGATTCGTGGTGGGACATATTTCACCCGAAGCCGCAGTCGGGGGTCCGATCGGCCTGCTGCGCAACGGCGATATCGTGACCATCGATGCGGTAAAGCGCCAGTTGCAGGTGGAACTTCCCGCGGCTGAATTAAAGCGTCGGCGCGCGCAGTGGCGGCCCGGCAGGCCGTATGCGCGCACGGGTGTGCTGGCCAAGTACGCCCGGCTGGTCGGCAGTGCCTCGCGCGGCGCAGTCACCGAGGCGAAACAGGCACCTTAAGCGCACTTCCTGAACCAGCTTGGCAGTTGTCAGTCCCGGAAGCAGCGGTTACAGTCGCCACATTACGAGTTACAGCGCGCAAGACGCAGGCATGTACGGGGAATTAAATTACAAAGTCGGCGGACGGTCCCAGGCCAGCGGCAGCCATCGCGGCCCACATGGGGTCCGCGCCGCGGTGTTTCCGGGGACCGCCTTGCGCAACTGAAGACAATAGCTGATCGGGCTCCTGCGGGAGCCGCAGTGCTGAACGCCGGATCAATCATCAACCTTTAGACTCGAGAACTCATGGCTGCCTACGTACAAGACTCCCAGTTCATGACGCGCCGTGGCGCGGTGTTCGTGGCGATCATCCTGCTGCACATCTTCGTGATCTGGGCGCTGGCCACCGGACTGGCGAAGCGTGCGATGGAGATGGTCGCGCCGCCGATCGAGGTCGCCCTGGCCGAAGAACAGAAGAAGGACGATACGCCGCCGCCGCCGCCGCCGCCGGAGATGGAGCGCCCGCCGGTGGAAGTGCCGCCGCCCGACATCAATATCGATGTCCCCGTGGAAAGCAACAGCACTGCCATCGTCGACACCACCGACAAGCCGGTCCGCGCAGCGCCGCCGCCGCCGCCGCGCGTCATCCCGGGCACGCCCATCAGTGCCGGCCGCGGCCTGCCCTCGACGGACGACTACTATCCCTCCAGCGCCCGGCGGCTCGGGCAGGAAGGGCTGGTGGGCATCAACCTCTGCGTCGGTCCTGACGGCAAGCTGTCGCAGCCGCCGACGGTGTCAAAATCTTCGGGAACCGCGAGCCTGGACGAGGCGGCCATCAAGTGGGCCCAGGCCAGCTCCGGCCACTGGCGGCCCGCCACGGAGGAAGGCAAGCCCGTGTCCAAGTGCAGCAATCTCCCGGTCCGATTCAAGCTCCAGTAATTGTCCATCTCACCCAGGTCCATTTACCTAACTGGCCCCATTTCACGTACAGGCGCCGCCACTGCGCGGTCGATTTTTTGATTCGAGGAAACTATGAATACCGCACCCACCGCAAATGTCGATAACCCGTATGGCCTCGGGGCCCTCTGGTCCGGAGGCGACATCGTCGCGCGCTCCGTCCTGGTCGTGCTCGCGATCATGTCACTGGCGTCCTGGTTCGTGATGCTGACCAAGCTGTGGGACCAGAGCCGCCTGAAGAAGTCGGCCAAGTCCGTGGAAAAGCAGTTCTGGACCGCCCCCTCGATCAAGGACGGCGCCGAGCGGCTGAAGAAGGGCGATGACTTCCGCAACATCGCCGAGGACGGCCTGCGAGCCGCCTCCCACCACGACGGCCGCCTCACCGACCGCATCGACCTGAACGAGTGGATCACCATGTCGCTGCAGCGTGCCCAGGACGCGGTGACCAGCAAGATGAACACGGGCCTGGGGCTGCTGGCGACGGTGGGTTCCACGGCGCCCTTCGTCGGCCTGTTCGGCACGGTCTGGGGCATCCTCAAGGCGCTGACCAACATCGGCATCTCGGGCGAGCCGAGCATCGACAAGGTGGCCGGACCCGTCGGTGAGTCGCTGATCATGACCGCCATCGGCCTGTTCGTCGCAGTGCCGGCGGTGATGGGTTACAACTGGCTGCTGGGCCGCAACAAGGTGATCACCGATGCGCTGCGCAGCTTCACCGGCGACCTGCATGCCTACCTGGTGGGTGGGGCGCGGGTCGACAGCGGTGGCGCGCGTGCGGCCGGTGCCAAGGCCGCGGCGGTGGTGAAGTAAGGCGCGGCAGTCCGCACACCTCCGTGGGCGCTTGAGTGCCCCGGGGGCGTGCCGGCATCCCGCAGCCCCAGGCGTTTTTGAAGGAGTAGCCACCCATGGCCATGAGCGTGCCGTCCGGTGAGGGGGAAACCCGGGCAATGTCCAACATCAATACCACCCCGCTGGTGGATGTGATGCTGGTGCTGCTGATCATCTTCCTGATCACGATTCCGGTGATCACCAAGACGGTCAAGGTGACCTTGCCGAAGGCGGTCAACATTCCGACGCAGACCAAGCCGGAAAACATCACCATTGCGGTCGACAAGGACGGCAACGTCTACTGGAACGACAAGGCGGTGAAGAGCCAGGAGGCGCTGCTCAACCAGATGAAGGCGGTGGCAATCATCAAGCCGCAGCCGGAAATCCACATTCGCGGCGATCAGAACGCCCGCTTCGAGTCAATCGGGCGTGTCATGTACCTGATCCAGCGTGCCGGCATCGTCAAGGTCGGGTTCCTCACCGAGCCCGACCACGGCATCCGCGGCACGCGCCTGGCCGAGTAGGAGTTACACAATGGCAATGAGTGTTGGCGGCCATGGCGAGGAGATGTGCGATATCAACACGACGCCGCTCATCGACGTCATGCTGGTGCTGCTGGTCACGCTGATCGTGTCGCTCCCCATCCAGACCCACGCGGTCAAGCTGGACATGCCCAACGGCAACCCGCCGCCGCAGACCGTGCGCCCGGAGGTCATCGACATCGAGATCGACTTCGACGGCACGATCGTCTACAACAACAATCCGGTTCCGAATCTGGACACGCTGGAGGGCTATTTCCGTACCGAGTCGCAGAAGGACCCGCAGCCGGAGATCCACCTGCGGCCCGACCGGCGCGCCAAGTACGATGTGGTGGCGCGGGTGCTGGCGGCGGCGCAGCGCAACCGCATGAAGAAGATCGGCTTCGTCAACGTCGCGGAATTCAAGGACTAGGACTGCATGGCAAGTAAGGATGCTTCGGACGTGAGGGGGCTGCGGCTCAAGGCGGGGGCGGCGTTCGCCGTGGCGGTGCTGGCGGCTGCCGTGGTTCAGGCCGCGGAAAAGCCCAAGCCGCCGACGGTGAGCGAGGCGATGACCAAGCCGCTGGTGGAGGTCCAGGGACTGCTGAAGGACAGCAAATTTCCTGAGGCCATCGCCAAGCTGAATGCCGCGAACGCGCTGCCGGGCAAGTCACCCTACGACCAGCACGTCATCAACCAGGATCTGCTGGTCGCCTGCAGCAAGACCAACGACAGCGCCTGCCTGGGCAAGGTCCTCGGCGAGATGGTCGACGACAGCTATACCTCGACGGAGGACAAGCAGCGATTCACGCGCTTCCTCGCCGGCCTTGCCTATCAGGCCAAGGACTATGGCAAGGCGGTCGACTACGGCAACAGCGCCATCAAGGGCGGCTTTGCCACCGACGAGCTGTACACCACGGTGGCCGCGTCCTACTACCTGAAGAACGATTTCGCCAACGCCACCCAGCTGGAAGACGCGCACATCGCCGACCTGGCCAAGCAGGGCAAGAAGCCCAGCAACGACGACGTCAACGTCTACCTGAGCTCCTGCGCCAAGAGCCAGGATCAGGCCTGTATCGCGAAGGCGTTGCGCTACCAGCTGACCTACTACCCGAAGCCCGAGGCCTGGGGCCAGGCGATCGCCCAGGTGCGTCCCAAGGGCGACGTGGAGACACTCCAGACCTACCGCCTGATGCTCGATACCGGCGCCATGAACAGCGCGGATGAATACCTGGACATGGCGAGGGTCGCCCTGGGTCGCGGCTCGCCCGGTGACGCCAAGAAGGCACTGCAGGCGGGAACGGACGCCGGCCAGTTGAGCAATGCCAAGGCCGGGGACCTGCACACTCTCACGGCCAGTGCCACAAAGGCCGCAGCCGCTGACCAGTCGGGCCTTGCAAGGTCCGAGCAGGAAGCCAATGCGTCGGCCAGCGGGCTCAAGAACGCGGGTGTGGGCCTTGCGTACCTGGGCTACGGTGAGTTCGACAAGGCGGCGGATCAGCTCGGCAAGGCGGTGAGCAAAGGCGGACTGAAGAACGAGGCCGACACCAGGCTCTCGCTCGGTATCGCGCAGCTCAAGTCCGGCCACAAGAGTGATGCGATCGCGACCTTCCAGAGCGTAAAGGGCTCGGCGGTCCTGGAGCAGCTCGCTTCCCTGTGGGCCATCCACGCCGGGCAGACCTGATCGGACCCAGACCGGCCCCGCGCCTGGGGCGCGCGGCGGCACGGTCACAGTAGTTTTCCAAGGAGCAAGCCATGACAATCAAGGCAGGCGAGAGGATGCCCGCGGGCACTTTCAAGCGCATGACCAAGGACGGCCCGCAGAACCTGACCACCGACGAACTCTTCAAGGGCAAGCGCGTGGTACTGTTCTCGGTGCCTGGGGCATTCACGCCGACCTGCGATGCGAAGCATCTGCCGGGGTTCATCCAGCTTGCTGACGCAATTCGCGCCAAGGGTATCGATACCATCGCCTGCATGGCGGTCAACGACGTTTTTGTCATGAACGCCTGGGGCAAGGCCTCGGGCGCGGGCGACAAGGTCCTGATGCTGGCAGACGGTAATGGCGACTATGCCCGGGCCCTCGGCCTGGAACTGGACGCCAGCGGCTTCGGCATGGGCAAGCGCGGCCAGCGCTTCGCCGTCGTGGTGAAGGACGGCGTCGCCACCCACGTGGAGGTGGAGCAGGGCGGACAGTTCAAGGTTTCTTCGGCAGAACACATCCTGGCGCTTCTCTAAGGAGTCAGCGACCTGGCGCCGGTCGCGCAAGTGAGCACCTCATGAGCCTGAAATATCAATTCGTGCGTCGCCTCCTGCTGTGCGGCGCTGTGGCGGGGCTGCTGGCCCTGACCTCCGGAAACGTCTTCGCGCAGGCGAAGAACAGCAAAGCACTCGCCAAGCCGCTGAAATCGGCGGAGGAGAGCTTCAAGGCCCGCAAGTACCAGGACGCGGTCACCAAGCTGCGTGCGGCCGAGACCATTGCGGGCAAGACGCCCCAGGACCAGCACCTGATCAACGAGATGCTCAGCTACTCCTGTCTGCGCATCGGCGACCTCGGCTGCGCCGCCAGGTCGTATGACGCGCTGGCCAGCGACGGCTTCAGTTCAGCCTCGCAGGTGCACTCGAACGTGCTGGCGCTGGTCAATATCAACTACCAGATGAAGAACTACGACAAGGCGCTCGAATACGGCCAACGCGCCCTCAGGGAGGGCTTTGCCGACGAGAACACGCGGATCCTGATCGGTCAGTCCTACTACCAGAAGGGCGACTACCGGGGCGCTGCGCGCTTCGTCGAAGGCTACATGAACCAGTTGATCAAGAACGGCCAGGTACCCAAGCCCGAGCTGATCGAGATCACCCGCAGCTCCTGCGCGAAACTCAAGGACAAGGAGTGCGAGACCCGCCAGGTCGAGCGCCTGGTGACCTACTACCCCAAGCCCGAGTACTGGCAGCACCTGCTGATCTCGCTGGAGCGCGAGGCCACCGGCGATACCAACAAGATGCAGGCCTACCGCCTGATGAACGACGTCGACGTGCTCAACCGTGGCGAGGACTACACGGAAGCCGGTTCGATCGCCATGGACCAGGGTGCGCCGGCCGAGGCGCAGCATGTGCTGGAGCGGGGCATCCAGAAGGGCGTGTTCGCGGGGGATGCGCGGCAGATGTCGCGGGCGCAGCGCGCCCTGGAAAGCGCCAAGAAGCAGGCCGCCGCGGCCCTGGCAGGACTGCCCAAGGCCGAAGCCGCCGCCGATGCCGACCCGACCGGTCAGCAGGCTGCAACCGTGGGACAGGCGTATTTCGGCTACCAGCAGTACGACAAGTCAGTCATGTGGCTCAGCAAGGCCCTGGCGAAGGACAAGCTCAAGAACGAGGCTGACACGCGCCTGCTGCTGGGTATCGCGCAGCTCAAGGCAGGTCGCAAGGACGATGCGATCAAGAGCTTCCGCCAGGTCAAGGGTGACCCGACGCTGGAGCGTATCGCGGCCCTGTGGGCCATCCACGCCCGCAAGGCCTGAAGCGTGAAGATGCGGTCCGCGTAAGGACCCCACATGAGCAAAGGGGCCGCACAAGCGGCCCCTTCGTTTATTACCGCGACCAGATCTGCCGCTGTGCCTACAGCAGGCGTTCGATCTCCGGGATCACCTGGAACAGGTCGCCGACCAGCCCGAAGTCCGCCACTTCGAAAATCGGCGCCTCGCCGTCCTTGTTGATGGCAACGATGGTGCGGGCGTCCTTGATGCCGGTGAGATGCTGGATGGCTCCCGAAATCCCGACCGCCATGTACAGCTCGGGGGCGATGATCTTGCCGGTCTGCCCGACCTGCATTTCGTTCGGGGCATAGCCGGCATCCACGGCGGCACGGGAAGCGCCGACAGCGGCGCCCACCTTGTCCGCCAGGCTGTAGAGGATCTTGAATCCGTCGGCGCTGCCCAGGGCACGGCCTCCGGAGATCACACGGGCCGCAGTCTGAAGGTCGGGGCGGTCGTTCCTGGCCGCCGAGACCGACACGAAGCGCGTATGCGTTGGCAGGGTGACGTTCAGCGATACCTTCTCCACCGCGGCGCTGCCGCCGCTGGCGGCGCCCTCGAAGGACGCGGTGCGCACGGTGCCAACCACCTTGGGGGCATCGACGGCCTCCACGGTGAGGATGGCATTACCGGCGTAGATAGGCCTGCGGAATCGCACCGCGCTCTCGATCGCCATGATGTCGCTGACCTGGGGCGCATCCAGCAGGCCCCCCACCCGCGCCATCAGGTCCTTGCCGAAGGTGGTCGAGGGCCCGAGGACCAGGGCGTAGGGGCCTGCAAGCGCCGCCACCTGTGGCGCCAGTACCGCGGCCAGCGCGTGGGCGTTCGCGGGATTATCGACCGCCAGCACCTTGTCGACGCCGGCAAGCTGGGCAGCCTGGGCGGCCACGGCCGCGGCATCCGCGGCGAATACCGCGACGGTCACCACGGCGCCGCTGACGGCGCGGGCGCAGGTGACGCACTTGGCCGTGCTGACGTTCAGACGCGTGCCGTCGTGTTCGGCAACGATCAGGATCTGTACGCTCACAGCAGGCCCTTCTTCTTCAGCGCATCCACCAGTTCCGCCGCGTCCTTGACGCGGATCCCCTTCTGCCGTTGCGGCGGCGCCTCGAAGCGCACCAGCTTCAGCTGCGTGCGCGCCTGCACGCCCAGGTCCGCCAGGGGCAGGGTATCCAGCGGCTTCTTCTTGGCCTTCATGATGTCCGGCAGCTTCACGTAGCGCGGCTCGTTCAGACGCAGGTCGGTGCTGATCACCGCCGGCAGGTCGACGTCCAGGGTTTCCAGCCCGGCGTCCACCTCGCGCGTAACCCGCGCGGTTTCACCCGTGATCTCGATCTTCGAGGCGTAGGTGGCCTGCGGACGGTTCCACAGGGCAGCGAGAATCTGCGCGGTCTGACCGTTGTCGTCGTCGATGGCCTGCTTGCCCAGGATGACCAGCAGCGGCTGCTCGCGCTCTACCAGTTTCAGCAGTGCCCGGGCCGCCACCAGCGGCTCGATCACGCCATCGGCCTGCACCAGCAGCGCCCGGTCGGCGCCCATCGCCAGCGCGGTGCGCAGCTGCTGCTGCGTGTCAGCCGGGCCGACGGTGGCCACGACAACCTCGTCGGCTCCGCCGCGCTCCTTGATGCGCAAGGCCTCCTCGAGCGCGATCTCGTCGAAGGGGTTGATGCTCATCTTCACGCCGTCGGTGACCACGCCGGTGCCGTCGGGCTTGACCCGGATGCGGACGTTGTAATCGACCACACGCTTGATGCCGACCAAAATGCGCTTCATTCGATGTTCCGTGATACCTGATGAAATGAACCCCGGAGGCGGGATCTCAAGTATAGGGTAAAGTGCCCATCCAGTATGTTGCGCTACGCGCTGCGGCGTCTGGCCGCGCTCATCCCCGTCCTGTTGGCTCTGGTCACGTTGTCCTTCGCCGTGGTGCGGCTCGCGCCCGGAGGACCCTTCGACGCTGTCCAGGGGCAGGCGCTGACGCCGCAAGTGCGCGCCAACCTGCAGCACTTCTACGGCCTGGATCAGCCGCTGCCTCGCCAGTACCTGAACTACCTGAGCGGGCTGGCCCGCGGAGACTTCGGACCTTCGCTTAGTCAGCGGGATTTCACCGTGTCGGAACTGCTCGCCCGCGGCCTGCCCGTCAGCCTCACGGTCGGCGCCACGGCGCTGCTGCTGGCCATCCTGTGCGGCATCCCCGCCGGGATCCTGGCTGCCCTGCGGCGCGGACGCTTCGCCGACCGCGCGGTCAGTGCGCTCGCGGCACTCGCCATAGCGCTGCCCGGATTCGTCACCGCACCCCTGCTGGTGCTGGTGTTTGCCCTCCACCTGCAATGGCTGCCGGCGGCGGGGTGGGAGGGGGGCTCGCTGCGCTACCTGCTGTTGCCGGCGCTGACCCTGGCGCTGCCCATCGCCGCCGTGCTGGCGCGACTGACACGCACCGGCCTGCTGGAGGTGCTGAGCAGCCGCTGGATACTCGCTGCACGTGCCCGTGGGCTGGGCGACGCACGGGTGCTGTGGGGCCACGCCCTGCGGCCGGCGCTGCTGCCGGCGGTCAACTACCTCGGGCCCGCGGCGGCTTTCGCCGTCACAGGATCGCTGGTTGTGGAGACGGTATTCGGCCTGCCCGGGACCGGACGCTTCCTGGTCCAGGGTGCGGTGGACCGCGACTATCCGCTGGTCATGGGCATGGTGGTGGTGTACGGCGTCGTGACGCTGCTGTGCAACCTCGCCGCGGACCTTCTGCAGGGCGCGCTCGACCCGGGTGCACGCGGTGACTGAGTCCGCGCCCTTCGCGGGGGCGAGCGCCACCGCGTGGCGCCGCCTGCGGGCCAGCCGGGCCGCCCGGTGGTCGGCGGGTATCCTGGGGCTGATGGCGCTGCTGGCGCTTGCCGGACCGCTGCTGAGTCCCTGGAGCTACGACAGCCTGGACTGGCAACACCTGGCGCTCGCTCCAGGTAGCGCCGGCGCCCACTGGCTGGGTACCGATCGGCTGGGGCGCGACCTGCTGGTGCGCACACTGCACGGCGTTCGTCTGTCGCTGTGGATCAGCGTCATGGCCAGCCTGGTCAGCCTGGCTGTCGGCGTGGCGTGGGGCGCCATTGCCGGCTTCAGCGGCGGACGCACCGACGGGTGGATGATGCGCACGGTCGACGTGCTGTATGCACTGCCGTACCTGTTCATCGTGATCGTCCTCGGTACGCTTTTTTCGCGCAACAGCCTGGCGGCATTGTTCGTGGCGCTGGGCGCGGTGGGCTGGCTGACGACGGCGCGCATCGTGCGCGGCCAGGCCGCGGCCCTGCGGGGGCGCGATTTCGTGCTGGCGGCGCGTGCCCTGGGTCTGACCACGCCGCAGATTCTGTGGCGGCACGTCATTCCCAACCTCCTGGGGCCGGTGCTCGTGTACATGCTGCTGGTGGTGCCGCAGATGATCCTGTACGAGAGTTTCCTGAGCTTCCTGGGGCTGGGCGTGCAGGAACCGCACGCCAGCCTCGGCAACCTGATCCTGGCCGGCGCGCAGGAGATGGAGTCCGCACCGTGGATGCTGCTGGTCCCGGCCGGGTTCCTGGTGGTGTTGCTGCTGTGCCTGAACACCCTGGGCGACGCGCTGCGCGATGCCTTCGATCCCCACGAGTCCTGACCGTGAGCCCTGAGACACCACTCCCGCCCGGGAGCCTTGCCGCAGGCGCCGCGGCGCCGCTGCTGCAGGTGCGGGGACTGGACGTGCGTTTTGGCGGTGCACGGGGTGCGCAGTGGGCGCTGCGCGATATCGACCTGGACGTGGCCCGGGGCGAATGCCTGGCCGTGGTCGGCGAATCGGGCGCGGGCAAAAGCCAGCTCTTCCTGGCGGCGATGGGCCTGCTGCCGGCAAACGGGCATGCCACGGGCAGCGTGCGTTACGCAGGACGTGAACTGCTCGGCCTGCCGCAATCACAACTGGATCGCGTGCGCGGCGCCGAGATCGGCATGGTTTTCCAGGATCCATTGGGCTCGCTCACCCCGCACCGTACCATCGGCCAGCAGATGACCGAGGTACTGGTACGCCACCAGGGCGCCTCGCGCACGGCCGCGCACGCATCCGCGCTCGAGCTGCTGGCCCGGGTGCGGGTGTCCGAGCCGCGGCGGCGCCTCGCGCAATACCCGGGGGAGCTGTCGGGCGGAATGCGCCAGCGCGTCATGATCGCCATGGCGATCAGCACGTCACCGCAGCTGTTGATCGCCGATGAACCCACGACCGCCCTCGATGTGACGGTGCAGGCGCAGATCCTGGCCCTGCTGCTGGAGCTGAAGCGCGAACGGCGGCTGGCGCTGGTGCTGATCACCCACGATCTGGGCGCCGTGGCGGGCCTGGCCGATCGCGTGCTGGTGCTGCGGCACGGGCGCACGGTGGAGAGCGACACCGTCACTGACTTGCTGGGCAGCCCGCGCGCAGCCTATTCCCGCGCACTGCTGGCCGATGCCCGCGCGCTCGCACAGCCGCCCCCGGCGACTTTGCCGCGGTTGCAGTCCGCGGACGCAGTCGGCGCTCCGCTGCCCGCCGGTGTACCACCGCTGCTCGAGGTGTCGGGTTTGAGCGTGCGCTTTCCAGTGCGCGGCCAGGGATGGCGCGTCGGCGCGCCGCAGGGGCTGCAGGCGCTGCAGGCCATTGACCTTTCGGTTGGGGCAGGCGAGTCGGTTGCGGTGGTCGGTGAGTCCGGCAGCGGCAAGTCGACCCTGGTGCGCGCCGCACTGGCGCTTGTGCCGCGCAGCGCCGGGCGGATCGTGTGGCTGGGGCGCGATGTGGGCTCGCTGACGGCGGGCGAGCTTCAGGCCGCGCGCCGCAGGCTGCCGATCGTGTTCCAGGATCCCTTTGGCAGTCTTGATCCGCGCATGACGGTCGCGCAGGCGATCACCGAGCCGCTGCGCGTGCATGAGCCGGCATTGTCCCCGGCCGCACGCCAGGGGCGTGTGGGCGTGGTCATGGAGGCACTGAAGCTGCCCGCGTCCCTCGCCGCGCGCTACCCGCACGAGCTCAGCGGCGGCCAGTGCCAGCGCACCGCCATTGCCCGCGCCATGATCCTGGAGCCGCAACTGCTGGTGTGCGACGAACCGCTCAGTGCGCTGGATGTGTCCACGCAGCACGAGGTGGTGGAGCTGCTTGCGGGCCTGCGGCAGCATTCCGGGATGGGACTCCTTTTCGTCACCCACAACCTGGCCCTGGCGCGCCGCCTGTGCACCAGGGTGCTGGTGCTGTACCTGGGCAGGATGCTGGAGCTGGCCGATGCGCAGCGCCTGTTCACGCGACCCGCGCATCCCTACACGCGGGAACTGCTGGCCGCGATTCCGCTGCTGGACGCGGTGCTGCAGCCGCGGCGGCTGGCGCAGGTGCGCGGCGGCGAAGTGCCCTCACCCCTGGCGCCGCCTTCGGGATGCGTCTACCGCACGCGTTGCCCACACGCCGTCGAACGCTGTACCAGGGAGGTGCCGTCGTGGGAGGCGGATGGGGCAGGGGGGCTGGTAGCCTGCCACCGCTGGCGGGAACTGCCGGCGCCGTGATAAACGACTGCCCATGAAGCACGAACTGCACGTCCGCCCCAGCGAGGGCCTCAAGCACGTCCGCTACGAGATCCGTGGCCGCCTGGCCCGCCGCGCCCTCGAGCTGGAGCGCCAGGGCTACGAGATCCTGTCGTTGAACATCGGCAATCCGCGTGCCTTCGGTTTTCGTACCCCGGAAACCATGCGCCTGGCAATGATCGAGAACCTGTCCCAGGCGGAAGGATATTGCCACCAGAAGGGCATCTTTCCGGCGCGCGAGGCGGTGGTCATGCAGCAGCAGGCGCGCGCCGTCAGCGGCGTGACCGCCGAGGACGTATTCATCGGCAATGGCGTCAGCGAGCTGATCGACCTGACCCTGCGTGCGCTGTTGAACGACGGTGACGAAGTGCTGGTGCCCAGCCCGGACTACCCGCTGTGGACCGCGGCCGTCACCCTGAACCGCGGCCGCGCTGTGCACTACCCCTGCCACCCGCGCAACGGCTTCGTGCCCGACGTCCAGGAGGTGGAGCGCCTGGTCGGGCCGCGCACCCGCGCCATCGTCGTCATCAATCCCAACAACCCGACGGGCGCGGTCTATCCGCGCGCCGTGCTGGAAGCGCTGGCGCGCATGGCGGAGCGGCGCGGCCTGGTCGTGTTCAGCGACGAGATCTATGACCAGATGACCTATGACGGCGCGCAGTTCGTGCCCATGGCCACGCTGGTGCAGGACACCCTGTGCGCCACGCTGAGCGGGCTGTCCAAGATCTACCGTGCCTGCGGCTACCGGGTGGGCTGGGCGGTGTTTTCCGGGCGCAAGCAGGCAGCCGCGGATTACCTGGGGGCACTCGAGCTGCTTGCCTCGCTGCGCCTGTGCAGCAATGTGATGGGCCAGTGGGCGCTGCAGACCGCCCTGGGCGGACACCAGAGCATCGTGGAGCTGATCAGTCCGGGCGGGCGCCTGTACCAGTCGCGGGCGCAGATCATGGAGTCGGTCGCAGGCAGCCGCTTTCTGCAGCTCGCACCGCCCGCCGGCGCCATGTATGCCTTCATCGGTGTCGACCCTGCGCGGCTGCCGCAATTCGACGACCAGGAATTCGCGCTGCAGCTGCTGGAGCAGAAGCACGTGCTGATCGCGCCGGGCGTCAGCTTCAACGTTCCTTACCGCACCCACTTCCGCATCACCAACCTGCCGGACGCGGCGGTGCTGCGTGAAGTCTTCGCGCGCATCGAGTCATTGCTGGAGGAATACGCCGCCCAGGCCGGTTCCACCGCGGGCAGCCGCGACGGTGGTTCGCGCCGCGGAGCGTTTCTGAAGGTTTCGTAAGCGGACTTTGTTCAGCCTCCCGGAAGGACTCGACGCCCATCTGCGCGGCGGCGGCACGCTGGTAGTGCCCGGCAGGCAGCGCGCGCGCGCGGTGCGCCTGGCGCGCGCAGCCGAACGGCTCGCGGCCGGCGAGCGCGTGTGGCGCAGCGCGGCCGTGTTCACGGCCGCTGGCTGGCTGCGGCGGCAGGTGATGCAACAGATCGCCCAGGCGCCTGCGCGCTGGCCGCGCCTGCTGAGCGCCGCCGAGGAGTGGTACCTGTGGCGGGAGTGCGCCGCGGACGTGGCACCCGAGGCGGTGCTGCTGGACCGTGCCGGCCTGGCTCGTGGTCTGCAGCGGGCGCATGAACGCGCACTGCACTACCGGATTCCCGTTCATTCCGCCTCCGCGGGCAGCGAGGCTGCACTGTTGTTCGAGGCGCGGCGTGCTTTCGAGCGCCGCTGCCATGACCTCAACGCCGCGGACGTGGCCTCACTTGCGACGCGGCTGGCGCGTCAGGGTATTCCCGCAGCCGCCGCGCCGCTGCGGCTCGCCGGGTTCGCATCGGTCAGTCCGCTGCTGGGCGAAGTCTGTGGCGTGGGGGCAGAGCCGGTAATCCTGCCTCCGCCGCAGGCGGTGGATCACGGCCCGCCCGGGATCATGCGGCCCGCGGACAACCAGGATGAACTGGAGCAGATCGGCATCTGGTGCCGCGAGCGCATCGCCTCGCAGCCGCATGCACGGCTACTGGTGCTGCTGCCGGCAAGCGCTGGATGGCGCGAACGCCTGGTGAGCCTGATCGGGCAGGCAATCGACCCGGCCGGCGCCGCGACACTTTCCCCGGAGGCGCCCTGCGCCGTGATGGAAGACGGTGTACCCCTGCTGCAGGTCCCGGTCCTGCGCCACGCAATCGACACACTGTCATGGCTCGCGGGCAGTGCGATGGAGTACGAGGACTTCGGCGACTGGCTGCGTGCTCCGTTCTGGGCGCACCCGTCGGCCGCCGATCGTGCACGTATCGACCTGCTGCTGCGCCAGCGCGGCGCGCTGTCGGTGCGGCTGCGCGATCTGCCCGTACTGCTCGCCGGCTCCGGCCAGCCGGACGACGCCGTGGCGCGCCCGTGGGGCCTGCAGCTGACCCGTGCAGCACTGGCGCTGCCGCACACGGCGGCCTCGGCCCAGACCTGGTCGGAGCGCTTCCAGGCCGCCCTGAAGCAGGCCGGCTGGCCGGGCCCGCAGGCGCAACGGACGCAACAGCCGGCGCTGCAGCGCTGGCACGAACTGCTGGAGGAATTCGGAGGCCTCGCGCCTTGCTGCGGCTCGCTCGATCGCGGCCGCGCGTTGGGTGTTTTGCGCGAGCTGGCAGGTGGCGGAGTGCTGCAGGGCGCCGATGTCGACGCCGCGGTCACGGTGGGCGCGACCCTGTGCGATCCCGTGGTGCGCTACGACGGCATCTGGGTGGGTGGTCTGACCGCAGAGAGCTTCCCGGCGGGTGCCCATCCCGACCCCTACCTGACATTGCGCGCGCAGCAGGCGGCGGGTCTGCCGGAGTCGAGCACCGCGCTGCAGCGCGCACAGGCTGCGGGCCTGCTGCAATGCTGGCGCGCCGGCAGCCGGGAACTGCTGCTGTCCGCGCCGCGGCGCAGCGGGGATCTGCCCCTGGCGCCGAGCCCACTGCTGGCAGAGACGGGACAACCAGTGGACGCACCGCCCGGTGATGTCTGGTTGCCCGGGCGCCTGCACCGCGATGGCCTTACAGGGACCTTCCTCGATGAGACCGGCACGGCCTGGGCGAGTGCTCGGCCCCTGCCGCGCGGGACGCGCACCCTGGACTTGCAGAATACCTGCCCGTTTCGCGCCTACGCGGAGTTGCGCCTGGGGTGTACGCAGCCCGAGGAGCCGCAACCCGGGATCGATTCCCGGCAGCGCGGGATCTTCATCCACGCGGCGCTGGAGCGCTTGTGGGGAGAACTGCGCGGCTCTGCTGGCCTTGCGGCCTGCAGCCCCGAGGTGCTGACGGTGCTGATCGAACGCTGTGTGGCGGAGGCGGCCCGTCTGCACCTGGTGAGCGGCGCCCATACTTCCTCGCACCGGCGCCAGGGCGGGCAGTTCGATCTGTTTGCCGCGGACACGCCTGCAACGGCGCGCGAGTGCCGCCGCGCGGCGCGGCTCATCGGCGCCATCTGCGAACTGGAGCGCCAGCGGGCGCCGTTCGAGGTCCAGGGCCGCGAGCGCGAGCTCGAGCTTTCACTCGCGGGGGCCACGCTGAACATGCGCGCCGATCGCATCGACCGGCTGGACGACGGGGGCCTGGTCGTCCTCGACTACAAGACGGGCCAGGGCCGCAGTCCTGACTGGCTGTCTCCACGGCCGAAATACCCGCAACTGCTCGCCTACGCGGTGGCGCTGGGCGAGCAGGTTGCCGCCCTGGCCGTGGTCAGCATCAACAGCCGCAAGGCGGGCTTCAATGGCACTGCGCGCACCGCCGGACTGCTGCCGCAGGTGGAAGCCGCGCCGCCCGCGCCTGAGGGCGCAGCAGCCGGCTGGCTGCACAGCCAGCGGCAATGGCGCGAGACCGTCGCAGCTTTGATCCGCGACTTCCTCGCAGGCGGCGCGGCGGTCGATCCGGTGGATACGGAGGTGTGCCAGTGGTGTCACATCCAGCCCCTGTGCCGCATCGCTGAGCTGCGGCAGGACGGCGCATGAACGGCCAGCCGGACGATGACAGCGCGGTGCGTGCCGCCGCCACCGATCCGGCGCGCTCGGTGTTGCTGCAGGCGCCGGCCGGCTCGGGCAAGACCTCGGTGCTGGTCGAGCGCTTTCTGCGGCTGCTGTGCACCGTGGAGGAACCGGGCGAGGTCCTGGCCATCACCTTCACGCTCAAGGCGGCCGCCGAAATGCGTGAGCGCGTGTTGCACGCCCTGCGCACGCAGTCCAGGCCCGCCGATCCGTCCGCGGCGCGCATGGGCGAACTGGTGCGGCAGGTGCGCGAGCATGCCGCCGCGCGCGGCTGGAATCTGCTGCAGGAGCCGCAAGCGCTGCGTATTCAGACCATCGACGCATTCAACTTCTGGCTGGCCAGCCAGTTGCCGGTGGCGTCCCGTGCCGGCGGCGCACTGGCCGTCACCGAGACCCCCGAAGGTCTGTATGCCGCGGCGGCGCGCAACACCCTCGGCGCCGCGCACGAAAGCGAGGAACTGGCGGCGGACCTGGACCTGTTGTTCGAGCGGCTCGACAACAACTGGAATCGTGTGCAGCGCCTGCTCAGCGCCATGCTCCAGGAACGCTCGCACTGGCTGCGTCACGTGCTGGGGGCGCAACCCGAGGCGCTGTGCGAGCGCATCCGCGCCAGCCTGCAGCGGCTGGTCGCGGCGCACCTGTCGCGTCTGCGCAGTCTGCTGCCGGGCGATCTGCTGCGGCAGGCGCAGTCCCTGCCGGGAGTCGGCGAGCTGGCCGCTGAGCCCGGGTCGCTGGCCGCCTGGCAGCGTCTCGCGGCGCTGGCGCTGACCCACGACGGAGCGTGGCGCAAGGCCGTCAACGTCCGGGTGGGCGAGGCCTATGCGGACCGGGCACGCGCCCGCGAAGCGCTCGAGTGCATCGGGCGCCTGGGCCGCATGGCTGACATGCAGTCCCTGCTGCGTGAGGCGCAGCGACTGCCACCCGCGCAACTGGATGCCGCCGAGTCGCAGGCGCTGGCTGCCCTGTCCCGGGTCCTCGTGCGGGCGGCCGCGCAACTGCAGGCGCAGTTCGCCGCGACCGGCCTGGTGGACTACACCTATGTCGCCGGAGCGGCGCGCGCGGCATTGAGTGAGGGGGAACACCCGACCGATCTGGCACTGCGAACGGGCTGCGCGCTGCGCCACATCCTGGTCGACGAGTTCCAGGATACGTCGCTGACACAGTATGAGCTGCTGGCGATGTTGACAGCCTCGTGGGAAGCCGGTGACGGTCGCACGCTGTTTGTCGTCGGCGATCCCATGCAGTCGATCTATCGCTTCCGCGAGGCGGAGGTCGGGCTGTTCGTGGGCGCGCGCGCGCAGGGCATTGGCACGGTAAGGCTCACGCCACTGCGCCTGACCCGCAACTTCCGCAGTCGGCCGGCGCTGGTGCAGTGGACCAACAGGGTCTTTGGCACACTGTTCCCTCCCGCTGATGACCCGCGCAGTGGCGCGGTTGCCTACAGCGCCAGCGAGCCGGCCCGGGAATCCGGCCGAATTCCGGGGATCACCCTGAGGCTGTTTGCGCAAGGAGCGGCGGCCGAGGCCGAGTCGCTGGCGCAGGACGTCGCCACGCTACGCGCCCGCGAGCCCGCCGCCACCGTGGCGGTGCTGGTTGCCGCGCGTAGCCACGCCGCCCCGGTGGTCGCCGCGCTCGATGCGCGTGGCATTGCCAGCGTGGGCGTGGACCTGATCCCGCTGGCGCAGCGGCCCGTGGTGCGCGACCTGGTGGTCCTGGTGCGCGCGCTGGACAATCCCGGCGATCGCGTCGCATGGCTGGCGGTGCTGCGCGCGCCGTGGTGCGGCGCCAGCCTTGCGGCACTCACCGTGCTGTCGCAGGCAGACGATCCGCTGCTGCCGTGCGAGGCCCTGGCCGATGAAGCGCGCCTGGCATTGTGTCAACCAGAGGATCAGCAGCGGCTGCGGCGCGCCGCGGCCGTCCTGGCGGCCGCCGTGGACTGCAAGGGCCGCTGGCCCGTGGCGGACTGGCTGGAGCGCACCTGGATGCAGCTCGGCGGCCCCGACGCCTGCAGTGCCCAGGACCTCGAGGATGCCCGCGCCTTCTTCGGCGCGCTGGCGCTGGCCGCCACGGCAGGAGGCTGGCACGGCCCGCGCGATTTCGAGCTGCTGCTCGCAAGGCTGTACAGCCAGGGTGTCGCCAGCGGTGACAACCCGGTGCAGGTCATGACCATCCACGGGGCGAAGGGACTGGAGTTCGATCACGTCTACGTTCCGGCGCTGGGGCGCCGCTGGCGCGGCGATGACGCGGCGCTGCTGCGGCTGATCGATCTGCCGCGGGAGGGACCTCGCGCGGAGAGCGACCTGCTGATCGCCCCGGTTGCCGAGGTGGGTGACGAGGGCGAGCCGCCCCTGGGGCGTTTCATCGGCAGGTTGCAGGCCGGCCGCGCCCGGTACGAGCGAGGGCGGCTGCTGTACGTGGCCGCGACGCGCGCACGGGAGAGCCTGTGGCTGTCGGGCACCCCCGCTGCGCGCAAGGACGGCGCCGTCCGCCCCGTCTCCGGTTCGCCGCTCGAACTGCTGTGGCCGGCTGCTGCAGAGGAGTTCGTGGAAGAGGCGTCGGGCGCGGCACCCGTGGCCGCACAGGCCGCCCCACCGGCAGCCTCCCCGCCGCGTGTGCTGCGCCGGCTCAGCGCCGCGTGGCGCCCGGTACAGCAGCCGGCCAGGCCCGCACTGGCGCGCTTGCCGCTGGATGACACCACCGGGGATTCCGGTGCGGGAGAAGATCCGGAGTTCAGCTGGGCAGGACAGACGCAGCGGCACGTCGGCACGCTGGTCCACGAGCTGCTGGCCGAGGCCGCCGCCGACTTCGCGACGGGTATCGAGGCGGCCGCACCGGATCCGACTGTCATCGGGGAGCGCCTGCGCCACATGGGGGTGCCGCAGGGTGAACGCAGCGAGGCGACTGCGCGGGTGCGCGATGCGATATCGGGTGCGCTGCAGGATGAGACCGGCCGCTGGATCCTGGGCGCCGGCAATGCGCAGGCCGACTGCGAGTTGCCGCTGACCGGAATTTCCGACGGCCGCCTGCGCAACGTGGTGATCGACCGCACTTTCGTGACACCGGCGGGGGAGCGCTGGGTGATCGACTACAAGACCGGCCGGCACGGCGGTGGCGGACTCGAGCAGTTCCTGGCGCGCGAACTGGATCGCTATCGCGAGCAACTGCTCACCTACATGGCGCTGGCGCGCGGCCTGGGCCCGGAGCCAGTGCGCGCCGGGCTGTACTTCCCGCTGCTGGGCGTGTTCCGGGAACTGGAGCCGGATCGCTGACGTATGCCCGGCGCCTGGTGGAAAATTGCAGCGGCTGCGGGCATGCGGCACACTGCACCCCACCGCATACCTATAACAAGCCGCGGGGGAAACGGTGTGATGACTGACCCATCGTGCAGGAGATCGAGTTGTCCTTCCTGACAGGCGCAGGTGGGCTGCGCTGTGCGCTGCGCGCGGGTTGTTGGCGGCGATGAGCGCTGGCGGCGCGGCGGCGCTGGTGCGCACCGAACTGGACGAGGACGCCTGGGAGGACCTCCTGAGCTTCATCGAGGAGCGGCGCGTCATTCCCATCGTGGGACCCGAGCTGCTCATGGTTGGCACACCTGCCGGCCCGCGGCTGCTGTTCGAGTGGGCGGCCGAGCGCCTGGCGCAGCGCCTGAGCGTGGATACCGCGCAGCTACCGCGGCCATTGACCCTCAATGACGTCGTGTGCCAGTTCCTGGCCGCACGCGGCCGGCGCGAGGAGGCTTACGTGCGCCTGCGCGGCATCCTCAAGGACGCCAACCTGGAGCCGCCGCAGGCCCTGCGCCGCCTGGCCGCCATCACCGACTTCAACCTGTATGTCAGCACGACACCCGATGCACTGCTCGAGACTGCCATCAACCTCGAGCGCTTCGACGGTGCGGCCAGCACCGAGGCTCTCGGCTATGCGCCCAACCGGGTGGTCGACCTGCCCGCAGAGCGCGAGGCCCTGCAACGGCCGGTGGTCTATCACCTGTTCGGCAGGCTGTCGGCATCCCCGACCTACGTGATCTCGGACGAGGACCTGCTCGAGTACATCTGCGCGCTGCAGAGCGAGCACCTGCTGCCCGAGAAGCTGTTCCACGAACTCGAGCATTGCCACCTGCTGTTCATCGGCAGCAACTTCACCAACTGGCTGGCGCGGCTGTTCCTGCGCATGGCCAAGCGCCAGCGCCTGTCCGATCCGCGCGACGTCGGCGAGGTGCTCGCTGACGACCACAGCGGCCAGGACGAGCGCCTCATGAGCTTCCTGCAGCAGGTGAGCCTGCGCACGCGCGTATTCATGGGGGCCGAGCGCTTCGTCGAGGAACTGCACCAGCGCTGGAGTGCCCGCCGCGCCCCCGCCAGCGCAGCTGCGGGTTCGACGCCGGCGCGCTTCCTGCCGCCGACGCGCGAGATGCCTGATAACGCGGTTTTCATCTCCTACGCGCGCGAGGATCTGCCGGCCGTGCAGCGGCTGAAGGCGGGCCTCGGGGCGGCCGGCATCACCACCTGGTTCGATATGGAGCGACTTGAATCCGGCGACGACTTCGATCGCAAGATCCAGCACAACATAGCCCGCTGCTCCTACTTCATGCCGGTGATCTCCGCGACCACGCAGCGGCGCCTGGAGGGTTACTTCCGTCGCGAGTGGAGTTACGCACTCGACCGCGCGCGCAACATGGCCGACGACGCGCTGTTCATCCTGCCGGTCGCGGTGGACGGCATCGATGCGCGCATGAGCCATATCCCGGAGCGCTTCCGCGCGCTGCATTTCACGCACCTGCCCGGTGGCGAGGCAACGCCTGAGTTCGTGCGCCGGCTCGCCGAGCTCCTCGGCGCGCGGGGCGGGTGATGGATACGGCGGTGCGGCCGGTTGCCGCCGAGGTGGCCGTGGATGCCCAGAACCCATGGCTGGGCCTGGCCTCGTTCACCGAGGCCACGCGCGCCTGGTTTTTCGGGCGCGAGGCGGAAGTGGCCGAACTCGCCCGCCGCGTGCAGCGCAAGCTGCTGACCGTGCTGTTTGGCCAGTCGGGCCTGGGTAAAACCTCGATCCTGCGCGCCGGCCTGGTACCGCGGCTCGCCGCCCAGGGCTACTGCCCGGTGTACGTGCGCATCGACTACGCGCGGGGAACTCCCGAGCCGGCCGAGCAGATCAAGCGCGCGATCGTCGAATCCGCGCGCCTGTCGGGCCAGTGGACGCAGGCCGGAGTTGCAGTTGCCGGCGAGTCGCTGTGGGAATTCCTGCACCACCGTGACGACGTGTTGCGCAACGCGGCCGGCGAGCGCGTCATTCCGTTGTTGATCTTCGACCAGTTCGAGGAGATCTTCACTCTCGCGCAGGGCGACGAGTTCGGGCGCGCGCGCGCCACGCGTTTCATCGGCGAGCTCGCCGACCTGGTGGAGAACCGGCCGCCGCGTGCCCTGGAGGCGCGTGTGGAAGCCGACGAGGCCGCCGCCGCGCAGTTCGACTTCGCGCGCAGCGATTACCGCGTGCTGCTGGCGCTGCGCGAGGACTACCTGGCGCCGCTGGAGGGCCTGCGGGGACCGATGCCGAGCGTCTCGCAGAACCGCGTGCGCCTGGCGCCCATGAACGGCGAACAGGCCCTGGCCGCAGTCCTGGGTCCGGGAGGCGCACTGGTGTCGCGCGAGGTCGCCGAGGCCATCGTGCGCTTCGTCGCCGGCGGCGCGGAGCTGGCCAACGCCGAGGTGGAACCCTCACTGCTGTCGCTGATCTGCCGCGAGCTGAACGATGCGCGGCTCGCCCAGGGCAGGGCCGAGATTTCCCAGGACCTGCTGGCCGGCTCGCACGACAGCATTCTCAGCAACTTCTACGAACGCGCGCTGGCGGACCAGCCCGAGGGTGTACGCCGCGTCATCGAGGATGACCTGCTGACGTCCTCGGGATTCCGCGAGAACGTGGCCGAGGAGCGGCTGCTCAAGCGTTTCGCCGAAGTCGGGGCAGGGCCGGCAACCCTGGCCCTGCTGGTGAACCGGCGCCTGCTGCGCATCGAGGAACGCCTCGACCTGCGCCGCGTCGAGCTCACGCACGACGTGCTGTGCGGGGTGGTGAAAGCAAGCCGCGACCAGCGCCAGGCGCGCGAGGCGCGCGAGGAGGCCGAGCGGCAGCTCGCCGCCCAGCGCGCCCGGGAGGAGGCCGCGCGGGCCCAACTGCTGCGCGCCCGCAAGATCGCCGGTGTCTGCACCCTGCTGGCGGTGGCGGCGGTCGGCGCCGCTGTGCTCGCCTGGTTTTCCAGCGAGCGCGCGCGGCGCGCAGAGCGCCGCGCCCAGCAGACCCAGGCGATCTCGGAGGCTGCACGCAACCAGTCCGAGCGGCTGTTGTCATACCTGGCGGATGACTTCGGGCGCGAGCTGGAGTTCTCCGGGCGCCTGGACGTGCTGCGCGATTTCTCGCAGCGGCAGATCGACTACTTCCACGCCTTGCCGCCGCAGCTCAAGAGCGTGGACTCCACGCGCAACGCTGCCCTGGCGCTGGTGCACCACGGCCGCGCGCTGCGCTCGCTCGGCCAGCCGGCGGCGGCCCTCAAGGATGCCAACGAAGCCGCGGGGCTGCTCGAGGGCTTGAGACGTGGCGGAGACGCTTCGGAAGCCACGACGACCGCGCTGGCGCTCGCGCACCTCCTCCGGTTCCAGGTGGGCGATACCACTGGCGACCCGAAAGCACTGGCAAGCGCGGACCAGGGGCTGGCGCTGATCTCTCCGGTGGCGCAGGCCCGGGGTGCCACGCGCGCAACACGCGCGGCCTATATCGACGTACTGGTGCGCAGCGGCTTTGGCTACTGGAGACAACAGAAATACGCCGAGGCCGCAAAACTCGAAGAGCAGGCGCGGGCCGTGGCTGCGTCCATGGGAGCCCTCGACCTGTCCGACCCGGACATGACTGCGTACTACATCGAAGCCACCGGCTGGAGCACCCCGGCGCTTGCCTTCTCCGGCCACGCGGCGCAGGCGCACCAGCAGGCCGAGGCGGCGTTCGAACTCGGTACGCGCCTGTTGCGCCGCCGCCCGGGCAATCGCCTGGCGCTGCACGCACAGGCACTCCTGGGCTCGGCGCTGCAGGCGTACGCGAGACAGGACCTGGATCCGCGCCGCGCCGCGCAGATCGGCGAGCGCAGCGATGCACTGCAGCACACCCTGCTGGACCTGGATCCGGGCAACATCGTGGCGCTCAATAACCTGGGGGACACCGACTCCAATACCGGGGATGCCTTCATGGCGGCCGGGGACTTCAAACGCGCCAGGGAATTCCTGTTGCAGGCGCCCGAGTGGGGCGCACGGGCGGCCGAGCGCGAGGGCAACACCGGTTTTCTCCTGAACTCGCTCAGCTTCATGGGCTCACTGGGCGTCATGCAGGCGCAGCTGGGCGATGCACAGGGGCTGACCCGGACGCTCGAGCGTGTGAGCGCCGCCGGCACAAGACTTGCCAGGGCCGTCCCTCCCGGCACGGTGCGCGCCGTGCTTGGCGATGCCGGCGCCCGGACGCTGGAGGCGTTCAACCTGCTGTTGCAGGGACAGGCCGTCCAGTCGCAGCGCCTCGGTCGCGGCGCCGTGGCGCTCCTGGAGCGCGCCAGCGCCACAGCGGAGGACCAGCAGGTCCGGGACTCCCTGGTGGGGGCGGTACAGGGCAACATCGCCATGGCAGACCTGGAACTGGGCGACTACGCGGGTGCCGAAGTCGCCGCACGCGCGGCGCTGGAGCACCGCCGCGCGTCGGACCCGCCGGACCTTGTCTTCACCCAGCGCGACCTCAACGAGGCGCTGGCCTGGCTTGCCGCCGCGCAGGCACGGCAGGGGAAGTTTGCGCAGGCGCGCGCCACGCTGGCGCCTGCACTGAAGTCGCAACGCGAGCTTCTGGCGCGCAACAAGACCGACGTCTGGCTGCACTTCGAGCTGGCGCGCGTCCTGTATGCACAGGCGCTGGCCGAACCCGAGCGGCGTGCGGCGCTGCTGAAGGAGGCGGGGGCACAGATCGCCGTTTCACCGCCGCAGGTTGCTGCCACACCGCTGGTCGGGTGGCTCCGGCGCGCCATCGCGCGGGGTTAGCAATCGGCCTGTGGAACCCGCCTGGAGTCAGAAACTCCCGGTGATGGAAAAGCTGCGTCGCCCGGAAGCATCGGGCGACCCGAGGAAGCGCAGATTGTCCACCAACTGCGGCGGTGCCCCGGGGCGCGCCATGACCAGGCCCGAAAGGTCGAAGCCCGGCTGGCGCGTCAGGCGCAAGGTGCCGTCGACCGCGAGCGGCCCTTCCAGGTCGCGCACATGGCCCGTGGGGTCGCCGGATTCGGCGGCCGGAAAGTCCACGCTGTAGCTGCCCAGGGGCACTGCGCCGGCACTGTGGTCCGTCAGGTCGCGGACCTCGATGCGCCCGACGATCTGGGTGATCGCTGTCCCCTGCACGGCCAGCAGCGCGAGATCGGCGCTGGCGCGCCCAGTGAGGCCCGCCGGTAGTCCCGGAACCCACGCCGGATCCAGGGGCAGATCCGCCGTAAGCCGGCGCGCGGTCAGGCTGCCGTTCAGGCCCGCTTCGATGTCACCCTGGGCGTGAATTGCGCCGCCGTTGAGGCTCACCTGCGCCGCCAGCCGCCCGCGCAGCAGGCGTGCGGGCAGCAGTTGCCAGCTCGCGTTGCCTAAAGCGGCCTGCTGGACCGCAAGCCCGCTGCAGGTCCCGCTCCACAGTGATCCCTCGATGGCGCCGCAGGCGTAGCCCTTGCCGTGGGCCGGTACCACCCAGGCCGCGGGCATGCGCAGGAAGAGGACCAGAGCGAAGGCGAGCACCCCCGCCAGGATCAGCCAGCGACGCCTCACTGATGCAGCACGATCGCGGCGTTGACCAGGCCGGGGCCGCCGGCGCGCTCGATGGTCGCCGAATCCACCGCCACGCCGCTTTGCTGGGACAACCGGGCGAGCCAGGCGATGAGCGTGTCGAAGGGCGCCTTCTCCAGCCGCACCGAGAGGCTGCCGGGCCCGCCGGGCTCGCTCCCGGCCAGCGAACTGCCGAGCCCGGACTCGCGGGCGCTGCGGTCCACGATGACCAGCAGCGATTCGCCGTTGGCGGCCGGGGCAGGGCCGGCGCTGGCCAGCTCCGGCGCGACACTCTGCATCCACACCAGGTCGGCGCGTTTTTTCTGCAGGCGCTCACGCGCGTGTGAAACGCTGCGGTCCAGCGGAAGCATCACACCGAACAGCAGGATGGCGACCAATGCCACCGCACCGATCGCGAGCATGCGCCGGTCACGCTCACTGAGGCCCGCCAGCGCGTCCAGCGACGGCAGGCGCAGCGATTCCAGGTCGAGGGAGCCGAGCTTCATGAGCCGTTGGCGCGCACTTCAATGCGCCCCTCGTAGCCGGCGGCCGCATTGCTGCCGCTGGTGAGACTGGCCTGCCAGCCGGCGTTGCGGAAGCTCTGGCTGACGCGGTCCAGGCTGGCAGCGTCCGCCGCCGAGAGTTTCATCTCCAGGGCGCCGCCGTGGTAGTTGAGCGCCTGCACTTGGGTGCCGGGCACTTGGGCGCTGGCCTGCGCCACCTGCTGCAGCGCCCCCAGCAGGCCCGTACCGCTGCCACGCGTCACCCCGAGCCGCTGTTCCATGCGATGGCGTGCGTCGCTGGCGTCGGGTATCCCTGGCATGGCGGTGTGGAAAGTGTCGCGGATCGAGGCATCCACCTGGCGCTCGTGCTTCTTGAGCACCTGCAACTGCACCGTCCGGCCGGCCAGGTGCAGCAGCAGCAGGGCGCCGAGCAGCATCGCCGCCACCCGCCACGCCTGCCATCCGGCGCTGCCGGATGAGGCCGGCGCATAGCTGCCCTGCAGCAGGTTGACCGCATGGCCGCCCGGCAGCTCACGTGCAAAAAGCGCCAGCGGTCCGCCGGCGAGCAACTGCACCTTGATGCCGTCGAAGTGAGCGCGCGCGGCCTCCACCTGCGCACTGCAGCGCTGCCACTCCGCCGCGCCGGTGTACAGGATCAATCCGCGGGTGCCGGTCACGCCGGCCGCCGCCGCTTCGCGCACGGTTTCGGAGGATTCGTCCGTGAGAGTAACGGCCGGGACGCCGCTGCCTTGCGCAAACTGCAGCGCCTCATCCAGGGCATCTGCGGGCAGACTCACGGGCGCAGCGCCGGGTGCGCGCACCACCACTGCGTCGTCCTCCAGCAGGGCAACGGCCTGTCCTGGATTGCGCGGCAGCAGGTCGCTGTCGGCGTACATGACGTCGGCGCGGATGCCCGCGGTGCGCAGCTGCGCGAGCCATTGCTCCAGCGGCTTGCGGGCCACTACGGCTACCGGTATGCGGCCGCTCTCGCCGGCGCGCCTGCCCAGGGCAAAGTGCAGGTCCTCGATGTCGTCGGCCAGCTGTTCCTCCAGCGCGTAGGGCACGAGCTGCTGCAGCTTCGCCCCCGCCTTCACCGGGACGTCGGGCTCAGCCAGCAGGACGTCGGTGCCGGGCACGAGCACGCAGACTCGCCGGCTGGCGGCCAGCACGGCCGCGAGCGTCAGGGGGCCGCCCTGGGTCGTGCCCAGGGCGTTGCCGTCGCTGTCGGCGGTCAGCCACGAGGCATCGGCCTCCGGGTCCCGTGGCAGGCGGATGATCAGCCAGTCAGCCATGATGTGGCATCGGGGTCAATCCGGGGTAAAGCTGCGTTGCAGGACGCGGGCGCCCTGACCCTGCTCGAAGTACAGGAGACTGTACAAGTTGAATTCCGTGCTGCCAATGGAGATGCGGCTGTGCAGGCGGAAGTAGTTCGATTTTTTTGCAAAAAAAGTGCCGGGATCGAACACCTTGGGCGAGATTTCCTGCGGGTAGGTACTGCGCAGGTACTGGGTGACGACGTTCGCCACCGAGGCCGGATCCGGATTGCAGGTGGGGCCGGCAGCAGCGCGGTCGCTTTCCAGCCGGCCGTTGGAAAACTGGCTGACCCCCGGGGGCAGGTAGGCATCCAGGACCACCCCGGTGCTGCTGGCGGTGCAGACGTTCAGGGCGGTGGTCCCTGCGGTCCCTGGGGGTAGCGCGGCCACGTAGGGCGCGAGTTTCAGGTAGCGCTCGCGCCCGAAACCCGGCAGCGCCAGCAGTTCACTGGTGCTGGTGATGTAGCGATGGGCGGCGCGGTAGGGCGGGCTCTGCCCCATGTAGACGCTGTCTCCCGCGCCGTCGTTGATCGCAAGCTGATCGTTGTAGTCGATCCAGGTGGCCAGGTACCCCGCCCACTTCGGTTCCAGCCCGACCAACTCCAGCAAGTGGGTGAAGGCCTGCATCTGCACCGGGTTGACGGTGCCTGTTTTGTCCACGAGATTGTTGAGGTTGAAGCGTCCCTGCATGTCCTCCAGTTGTGCCGTCAGCATCACGCCCGGCACGATCTCCAGGGGCCCGTAGGGCTTGTCCCAGCCCTGGCCCAGGTAGACGCTGGTGGGATCGGACTGGGTGAGCTGGCCCAGACCGTAGGCCGCCAGCGCCTCGGCGCCCTGGCCGATGGCCAGTGCGTTCTCGAAGGCAAACACGCCAGTCACGCGCCGCGCCGTCATGGCGTTCTCGTAGGCCACCGTGGCCGCCAGCACCGTGCCCAGCGCCACCAGCAGGATTGCGGCCAGCATGGCGACGCCGCGCTGGGCCTGGCGCGGTGCCCGCGCCGGCCGCCCGGCGCGGCCGGGCGGCGCACGCCACGCACGTGTGACGCCGGCATTCGCGACTGAAGGGCGCGGCCCGCTCATGCGGGCGTCTCGATGATCCGCACGATCTTGCCCCAGTCATCCGTGTCGAGGGTGATCTCCACGGCCAGCGGGCGGGCGCGCAGCCACGCCTCGGTGCCCGGTGCGGCGCCCGGGCCGGTGACTTGCGGCCATTCGTTCTGCCACTGCCGCGAGTAGTCCATGTAGCGCAGGCTGAAGGATTTGACGTGGGTCAGCAGGTCGCGCTTGACCGTGGTGCTGGCCAGTGTCGGATCCAGCACCGTCCAGTATTCGCGCTTCAGGGTGTTGTCTTCCAGCAGGTAGGCGACCCGCTGCAGCGCGGTGCGCTGCAGTCCCGCTGGATTGGCCCAGCCGGCGCGCGTGAGCGCCACCACCGGCTGGGTGCCGGGCGGGCTGCCTTGCAGCGCGGGCTGGGCGGGCCCGGATCCCACGGCCTGGCGCACCGGCCGCGGGGCGAGCTGCGCGAAGTCCTGTTCCATCACGCGCATGGCCGTCTGCAGCTGCAGCAGGTGCGCCTGCTGCTCCTTCAGGCTCTCGTGGGTCGTCAGGCCCTGGCGGATGGCGCCATAGCCCATGGCGAACATGATGGCGGCGATGAACATCGCCACCAGCAGTTCGATGAGCGTGAACCCGGTGCCGCGTCCAGAGTAGACAGACTCGCACCCCGGGTGCATCAGGTACCGCCTACCGGCCCCGGCCCGGCCAGTGGATCGGGCGATGTGCCCGGGGCGGGAGCCGGTCCGGGCCCGATCGTGGGCAGGCCGTTGGGGGCCGGCGCGACTGTTGGCGCACCGACCGGCGGAAGGCCGGGATTCCCCGGCGGTCCTCCCCCGGGGACCTGGTCCGGGAAGCTCGCCGTGGTCATGTTCGGCTGGTGATTGATGGCACTGCCCCAGCTCCCGTTCACGGTGGCGACCCAGCCCGACTTGTCGTCTCCCTTGAACTCCGCCGGGCGTACGCTCACCTCGATGCGCACCATACCCGGCACATCGGTGGCCGTGACTTCCTGGCTCCAGTGCCAGCTGCGGCCCGCCAGGTCGGCGTCGCCCGTGCTGGTGCCTGTCGGCGGTGGGTTGCCCGAGAGCCGCAGGGTAGCGATCTGATTCAGGCCGACCCACTGTGCGAAGGTCCGCTCGCGCAGGTAGGACGCGGTGTCGGCGGAGGAGGACAGGGCACCCATGACCGCCGCCATGCCCAGCGCCACGATGGCCAGCGCCACCAGCACCTCGATCAGGGTGAAGCCACGCGCCGGCGCACTCATGGCTTCTGCTCCACCAGGTCCTGCTCGACGATCTGGTTCTTGTCATCCACGGTGATGGTGACGCTGCGAGCCGGGCTGATCCGGGCCACGGTGGCAGAGAAGCTGGTGAGGTCGCCGCCGGAGTACAGGATCACCTGCGGAGTCAGGTCGGTGGCGTCCTTCGGCCGCGTCAGCACCACGGCGCGGCCGTCGACGACAAGGGACAGCTCCAGGCCGTCGGGGAGCTGGCGCGTATCGAGGGCGTCGTCCTCCGAAACCCGGCGCCACCGATCGCGCTGGGTGTCGTAGGTCAGGAAGGTGTAACCATCGTCCTGGAACATCACTCCGTACTCGCGGGTCTGCAGTTCGGCCTGCTCGCGCGCGTAGCCGAGCAGCGCGTCGAGGCGGTCGCTCTCCTTCTCCAGTTCGCGGTCGCGGCCGGTGAGACTGACGGACAGCAACATGGCTGCGCTCAACACCCCGACGATGGCCACCACCACCAGGATCTCGATGAGCGTAAAGCCGCGCGCATTGCGGCGGTGCATGCGCGCGCGCACGGTGACCTCAGTCGCCGATGTTCCAGTTGCCGATGTCGGCGTCGATACCCTCGCCGCCGGGCTGGCCGTCGGCGCCCAGGGTGTAGAGGTCATATTCCTTGCCGTGCGTCCCCGGGTACACATACAGGTACTCATTGCCCCAGGGGTCCTTGCTGATGCGCTGGATGTAGCCGCCCGGCTTCCAGTGCTTGATGGACGGATCGGTCGGCTGCGTGGTCAGCGCCTTCAGGCCCTGCTCGGAAGTCGGATAGCGCGAGTTGTCCAGGCGGTACATGGTCAGGGCGGTTTCCAGGCTCTGGATGTCCTGCTTTGCCTTGGCGACCCGCGCCTCGTCCACCTTGCTGATCACCTGCGGCACGATCACGGCGGCCAGCAGCCCGATGATGATCACGACCACCATGATTTCGATGAGGGTGAAGCCGCGAGTACGTGCGCGATCGCACCGTCTGCTAACCTTGCTGCGCATGTCGTTCATGCAGGTATTTCCGTGTAATCGCACCGGGGGCAGGTGCGGGCATCATAACAAATGGAGCCGCTTGCCTTCGTGCCGCGCATCCAGGCACTGCTGAAGTCGTGTAATTGCGACGGCTGGCGGGGTGTAGCCCTGCTGTGGCTGTGCGTGCTGCTGCTGTTGCCGGTGCCGGCCGGGCAGGCAGCCATCGAGGCCCTGGGCTACCAGCGCAGCGCCTTGGCTGCGGGACAATGGTGGCGCCTGGTGAGTGCGCACTGGGTACATCTCGATTTGCATCACGCGCTACTGAACTGCGCGGGGCTGGTGCTGCTGTGGAGTCTGTTCGCACGTGAGTACCGGCCACGCCAGTGGCTGCTGGTGCTCGCCGCCGGCGCGGCGGCCATCGACGCCGGCCTGTGGCTGTGGGATTCGACCGTACAGTGGTACGTGGGTTCCTCGGGCGTGCTGCACGGCGTGATGGCGGCCGGGACCGTTGCCCTGCTGCGTCGCCGCGATCGCACGGGCTGGCTGCTCGCGGCCGCCCTGGCCGGCAAACTGTTCTACGAGCAGCTCGCGGGCGCGCTGCCGCTGTCGGGATCGGACCCGGTCGTCGTCGATGCGCACCTGTTCGGAGCCGCCGGCGGCCTCGCGGCGGCACTGTGCCTGAAGCCTGTCGGCGAGTGGCTATAATCCCCGGCGTCGCAACTGCAGAAAGCCCCGATGTCCTTCGCATTCGTGTTTCCTGGCCAGGGTTCGCAATCGGTGGGCATGCTGGCTGCGCTGGCGGCGCGTGACCGCGAAGTCGCGCAGACCTTCGCCGAAGCGTCCGCCGCCGTGGGCTTCGATCTGTGGAAGCTGGTCAGCGAGGGGCCCGAGGCGAGCCTCAACGCCACCGAGAATACCCAGCCGGCCCTGCTGGCTGCCGGGGTCGCGACCTGGCGTGTCTGGCAGGCGCGCGGCGGCGGCGTGCCCGCCGTGGTCAGCGGCCACAGTCTGGGCGAATTCACCGCACTGGTGTGCGCCGGGTCGTTTGAGTTCGCGGATGCGGTGCGGCTGGTGCGCCTGCGCGGCCAGATCATGCAGCAGGCCGTGCCGGCCGGCACTGGCGCCATGGCGGCGATCCTCGGCCTCGGCGACGAGGACATCGAGGCCGCGTGCCGCGAGGCGGCGCAGGGCGAGGTGGTGGAGCCGGCCAACTTCAACTCCCCGGGGCAGGTGGTGATCGCCGGACAGAGCGCCGCCGTGCAGCGCGCCATCGAGGCGGCGAAAGCGCGCGGTGCGAAGCGCGCGGTGCTGCTGCCGGTCAGCGTGCCCTCGCACACGAGCCTGATGCGCGGTGCCGGGGAGCGGCTGCGTGATCAGCTCGCATCCACGGGTCTGCGCATACCCGCTATACGCTACGTCAGTGCCGTGGACGCCCGGCAGCACTCGCAGCCCGAGGAGCTGCGCGCGCTTCTGGTGAGACAGTTGTCCAGCCCGGTGCGCTGGTCGCAGACGCTGCAGGCCGTCGCGGCGCCGCCGATTGCGCAGGTGATCGAATGCGGCCCCGGCAAGGTGCTGACCGGACTGAACCGCCGCATCGAGAAGCGCGCGGGCCTGGAGTACCTGGCGCTGGAGGACCCGGCCTCGCTCGATGCCGCGCTCGGCGCCTGTTCGGCCACGGCTCGTTGAGACTTCCAGAGGAAAGCCAAGCATGCTCGAAAATCAGACTGCGCTGGTGACAGGTGCCTCGCGCGGCATCGGCCAGGCGATTGCGATGTCGCTGGCGCAGGCCGGGGCGCGGGTCATCGGCACGGCCACCAGCGAGGCGGGGGCAGCAGCGATCACGGCCGGGTTCGCAGCGCAGGGGCTCAAGGGGCGCGGCGCGGTACTGGATGCCGGAGATGCCGCTTCCATCGACGCCCTGATGGCGCAGATGGATGCGGCCTCGGAGTCCCCGACCATCCTGGTCAACAACGCGGCCATCACCCGCGACACGCTGCTGCTGCGCATGAAGCCCGAGGACTGGGACGCGGTCATCGCGACCAATCTCACCGGCGTGTTCCGGCTCAGTAAGGCCTGCGTGCGCGGCATGATCAAGGCGCGCAATGGACGCATCGTCAATCTCACCTCAATCGTTGGATTGACGGGCAATGCCGGGCAGACCAACTACGCCGCCGCCAAGGCGGGACTGCTGGGATTCACCAAGTCGCTGGCGAAGGAGCTGGCTTCGCGTGGCGTGACGGTCAACGCGGTGGCGCCGGGCTTCATCGATACGGACATGACGCGCGCGCTGACTGACGAACAGCGCGCCGCACTGATGAGCCAGATTCCCGCCGGAAGGCTGGGCAGTGCGCAGGACATTGCCGCGGCGGTGCTGTTCCTGGTCTCGCCGCAGGCGGCCTACATCACCGGTGAGACCCTGCACGTCAACGGCGGCATGCATATGGCCTGACATACGCCCAAAAACGCAAGCAAAACAAGCACTCGGGCAGTGCATACGCCAGTGGAACCGCCGGGGGTGTTCCCCTACAATACCGCGCCCGCCGACCCGCCTTTGGCACAGTCATGGCGCGGGCGGCCGAAGTCAATTTGCAGCCTATACAAGGACTAACCGCTAATGAGCACCGTCGAGCAGCAGGTCAAGGCCATCGTTGCCGAACAGCTGGGCGTCAAGCCGGAACAGGTGACGAACGAGGCCTCGTTCGTCGACGATCTGGGCGCGGATTCGCTCGACACCGTCGAGCTGGTCATGGCCCTGGAAGAGGAATTCGAGATCGAGATCCCGGACGAGGACGCCGAGAAGATCACGACGGTCAAGCAGGCCATCGACTACATCAACGAGCGCCGCAGCAAGGCCTGAGCCACTTCAGGTCTGCCGCAATCGCTTGCCGCGGTTGCGGTGCACAGGCACATGAGCAAGCGCCGTATCGTTGTCACCGGCCTGGGGCTCGTTACCCCGGTGGGCAGTACCGTGGACTCCGCCTGGCAGGCCATCCTGCGAGGCGAGAGCGGCATCGGCCCGGTCACGCGCTTTGACGTCTCAGCGTTCCCGGTCCGCTTCGGCGGCGCGGTGCGCGACTTCGACGTCGGTCAGTACATCTCCCCCAAGGAAGCCCGCCGCATGGATGATTTCATGCACTACGGCGTGGCGGCCGGTATGCAGGCGGTGGCGGATTCGGGGATCGACTTCAAGAAGGGCGATCCTGCGCGCTACGGGGCAGTGTGCGGCGCGGGCATCGGCGGCCTGGGGACGATCGAGGCCGACTACAGCGCTTATCTGAAGGCCAACAACCCGCGCAAGATCTCCCCGTTCTTCGTGCCGGCCACGATCATCAACATGATTGCCGGCCACCTGTCGATCCAGTACGGCCTCAAGGGCCCGAACCTGGGCGTGGTGACCGCGTGCACCACTTCCACGCATGCGATCGGGCTCGCCATGCGCACCATCCAGTACGGCGACGCGGACGTCATCATCGCCGGCGGTGGCGAGATGGCCACCACGCATTGCGGACTGGGCAGCTTCGGTCAGGCAAAAGCGCTCTCGACCCGCAACGAGGCGCCCCAGGAGGCCAGCCGGCCGTGGGACCGTGACCGCGACGGCTTCGTGTTGAGCGACGGCGGCGGCGCCGTGCTGCTGGAGGAGCTGGAGCACGCCCGCGCCCGCGGCGCGCGCATCTACGCTGAGCTGGTGGGCTTCGGCATGAGTGGCGACGCCTACCATATCACCGCGCCGCCGGAAGACGGCGAGGGCGCCCGCCTGGCCATGGCCAATGCGCTGCGTGACGCGTCCCTCAATGCCACGGACGTGCAGTACATCAACGCCCACGCCACCTCGACCCCGCTGGGCGACAAGGCCGAGACCGTCGCCATGAAGCGCGCTTTCGGCGAATACGCGAAGAAGCTTGCGGTCAGCTCCACCAAGTCCATGACCGGGCACCTGCTGGGTGCGGCGGGTGTCGTGGAGGCAATCTTCTCGGTGCTGGCGATCCGTGACGGCGTCGCGCCGCCCACCATCAACTACCGCAATCCCGATCCGGACTGCGACCTGGACTACGTTCCCAACACGGCGCGGCAGATGAAGATCGACATCGCGCTGTCGAACTCCTTCGGTTTCGGCGGCACCAACGGTTCGCTGATCTTCAGGCGCTTCGCCTAAGGCCAGTCTCCCACGACCGCTTCACCTCGCGCACCGGCGCGCGTCCAGGAACTCCCCGGGGTCGACCCGGCTGTCCTGCGCTACCTGGCCTACCGGGACCCGCAGCGCTATCCCCTGTTGCTCGACAGCGCCGCCGCCGGGGTGCTCGGGCGCCACAGCATCCTGCTGGCCTGTCGCGGCGCCGCACTGTGGCAGGACAATGCCGGCGGTCTGCACGCCCGCGGCCGCGCCCTCGGCCGCAGCGGTGGCGGTGGATTCCTTACCGCCCTGGAGGAGGCCTGGCGCACCAGCCAGGTGCCGGCGAGACCGGCGGACGGGCTGCCCTTCGTTGGCGGGTGGGCGCTGTACCTGGGCTACGAAATGGCGCAGGAAATCGAGCCGGGCCTGGCGCTGCCGCCGGGTCCCTTGCCCTGGCGCGCCTTTGCCCTGCGCACCCCCTGCGCCCTGATCCATGACATCCAGCGCCAGCGGCTGCTGGCAGTCGCCGAGCCCGGCGCCGAAGACTTCCTGGCGCAAGTGCTGGCCGATGTGGCAACGGTGACCGCGGCGGGGATTCCAGCGCTGCCGCACATCCTCGCGGTAACCGAGGAGTCACCGCAGGCTTATCTTGAGCGTGTGTTGCGCGCCAAGGAGTACGTGGCCGCCGGGGACGTCTATCAGGCCAACCTGTCCCGCCCCTGGCAGGTGCAGTTCGCCGGCGACTCCGTGCCTGCGGCGCCGATCTATGAGCGCCTGCGGGCCGCCAACCCGGCGCCCTTTGCCGCGCTCGCCCAGTGGGAGGGCACGGCCATTCTCAGCTCCTCGCCGGAGCGGCTGGTGAGAGTGAACGGGCGGCAGGTGGACACGCGCCCGATCGCGGGCACGCGGCCGCGCAGCCGCGAACCCGGGCGCGACGCGGCGGAGATGTCGGCCCTCGCCGCGCACCCCAAGGAGCGAGCCGAGCACATCATGCTGATCGACCTGGAACGCAACGACCTGGGCAGGGTGTGCGAGGCGGGCACGGTGCGCGTGGATGAGCTCATGACCATAGAGTCCTACACGCACGTCCATCACATCGTCTCCAACGTCAGCGGTATCCTGCGGCCACAGGTCAGTCCCGTCGCGGCGGTGCGCGCAGTCTTTCCCGGGGGCACCATCACCGGCTGCCCGAAGTATCGCTGCATGCAGATCATCGCGGAGCTGGAAGGCGAGGGGCGCGGCGCCTACACCGGCGCGCTGGGCTACCTGGGCTGCGACGGCCGCCTGGACCTGAACATCCTGATCCGCACCCTGACGCTGTGTGGCCCGCGCCTTACCCTGCGGGCGGGCGCCGGCATCGTCGCCGACTCCGATCCCGCGCGGGAACTCAACGAAACCCGCGCCAAGGCCCGTGGACTGCTGGCGGCACTCGGTGTGACACCGTGACGGCCATCGACATCCTCTGCGGCAGGGGCTCCGCAGGAGTGCTGGCGGCGTGGGTGGATGGCAAGCCCTGCCGGGAGGTCAGCGTGCTGGACCGCGGCCTGCACTTCGGTGACGGGCTGTTCGAAACCATGGCAGTGCGCAACGGGGCAATCCGGCTTGTTGACCTGCACCTCGCGCGCCTGCAGCGCGGCTGCGCACGCCTCGGGCTGCGGCTGCCGGATGCACGCGGCGTGCTGGAACAGTGGCGCCGGGCGGCGGCAGGCCGCGAGCGTGCGGTGCTGAAAGTCCTGGTGACCCGCGGACCGGCTGTCAGACGCGGCTATGCCACGGGTGATGCGCCCGCGACCCAGGTGATGCTGCTCTACGAGGCGCCCGCCGACGAAGGCGCAGCGGACGGCGTGCGCGTGCGCCTGGGCATCCTGCGCCTGGGTGAGAATCCCGCGCTGGCGGGGCTGAAGCACTGCAACCGGCTGGAGCAGGTACTGGCGCGCCGCGAGTGGGATGATTTGCGGATCGCCGACAGCCTGCTGTTCAGCAGTACGGGCGCGCTGATTTCGGGCACCATGACGAACGTGTTCCTGGTGAAGGATTCCAGGGTGCTGACACCCAGACTGGATCGTTGCGGAGTCGCCGGCGTGATGCGCGCGGCGGTCATGGAAGCGTGTGCGCAGGGGCGGGTGGCTGTCGTGGAAACGCGGCTCACGGCCGCCGATCTCGATGCCGCGCAGGAGATTTTACTGACCAATGCGCTCACGGGTGTCCGCCCGGTGTCTGATCTGGCGGGTCGCACGCTCACCCCCGGGCGCGTTACCCGGCAGGTCCAGGAACTGCTGGCTGCGCGCCTGGCCGCCGACACTGCTGGCGTTGCCGATACCGGAGCCAGCCGGTGAACGCCTTGCGTCCCACGTTCGCGCGCGGCCGTGCCCTCAAGGCCCTGCTGGTGCTGCTGTTGTTGCTGGCCGTCGGCGCTGCGGCCGGCTACCAGTGGCTGCGGCAGCAGTACCAGGCTCCCGGACCGTCGGCCGCGCTGGCGCGGGTGAGGATCGGCTCCGGCGCCACCTTGCGCAGTGTGCTGGGCAACCTGCAGACGGCAGGGTTGATCCGCGACCGCCGGCTGGTGGAGGTGTGGCTGCGCCTGCAGGGCATCCGGGCGAAGGTCAAGGCGGGCGAATACGAGATTCCCCCGCACGCCAGCCCGGCGCAGATCATCGACCTGTTCCAGCAGGGGCGCGTGATCCTCGAGCAGTTGACCGTTGTGGAGGGCGCAACCTTCGACGATTTCCGCGCCGCGCTCGATGCGCATCCACGTGTGCAACATACCCTCAGGGGCCGCAGCGATGCCGAGGTGATGTCCATCCTGGGCCACGGCGCGCAGCACCCCGAAGGAATGTTCTTCCCCGATACCTACCGCTTCGCAGCCGACACGACGGACGCGTCGATTCTGGCGCTGGCCTATGACGCCATGCAGCGAGCGCTGACGCAGGCCTGGGCGCATCGTCGCCCCGACCTGCCCTTCGACACGCCGTACCAGGCGTTGATCCTGGCGTCGATCGTGGAGAAGGAGGCGGCGCTTAAGAGCGAGCGGGCGCGCATTGCCGGCGTATTCGTCAACCGTCTGCGCCGCGGCATGCGCCTGCAATCCGACCCGACAGTCATCTATGGCATGGGCGACCGCTACGACGGCACCATCCACAGTCGTGACCTCAGCAGGGACACGCCCTATAACAGCTATACGCGTGACGGACTGCCGCCTACGCCCATCGCCTTGCCGGGCCGGGAATCCATCGAGGCCGCGGTGCAGCCACAGGTGAGCGACGAGCTGTATTTCGTGGCCACCGGGCGCGGCGACGGCGCGCATCACTTCTCGCGCACGCTGGAGGAACACAACCGGGCCGTGCAGCAGTACGTGACCCGCCTGCGCGAGGCCCGCGCCACCCACGCCGCTGCCGCGGGCCCGGGCACGCGATGATCCCGGGACGCTTCATCACCCTGGAGGGTATCGAAGGCGCCGGCAAGTCGACGCAGGCGCGCCTGGTCGCGCAGTGGCTGCGCAGCGCCGGTTTCACGGTCCACAGCACGCGCGAACCAGGCGGCACCGCACTCGCCGAGCGGCTGCGCAGAGTGGTGCTGGAGCGTGGCGAGGAGGACATCCTGCCGGTGACCGAGACCCTGCTGATGTTCGCCGCCCGTGCGCAGCACGTTGCCCACCTGATCCGTCCGGCGCTGCAGCGTGGCGAATGGGTGGTCTGTGACCGCTTCACCGACGCGACGCGCGCCTACCAGGGCGGCGGCCGCGGCGTGGACGCCGCACTGATAGACTCGCTCGCCGGCGCGGTGCAGGCAGGGGTGCAGCCGGACTGCACCTTGTTGCTGGACCTGCCGGCGGCGATCGGACTGGCGCGCGCGCACGCGCGCTCCGGCGGGTCGGCGGACCGTTTCGAGGCGGAGACGCTCGCGTTCTTCGAGCGGGTGCGGGAGAGTTATCTGGCCATCGCGCGGGGCGATCCGCGGCGCGTGCGCCTGATCGACGCCAGCGCCGCAGTGCAGACCGTGCAGGCGCGCATCGAGGTGGTGCTCGGGGAACTGGTCCACGAGGCGAGGGCCTCGAGGTGAGCTTCGGCGCACCGCAGCCCCCGTGGCTCGGCCCCGCAACTGCGCAGCTCGCGCAGGCCCTGGCGGCGCAGCACCTGCCGCATGCGCTCCTGATCCATGAGGCGCCGGGGACGGGAGGGGAGTGGCTGGCCGCCTGGACGGCGGCGCTGGTGTTGTGCCAGCAGCGCGAGCGCGCCCCTTGCGGCGCCTGCGCCGCCTGCCGGCGGGTACAGGCCGGGGAACATCCCGACCTGCTGTGGCTGCGGCCGATCGAGGACTCGCGGCAACTGCGCATCGAGCAGGTGCGCGAACTGGGCGCGGAACTGGCGCTCACCAGCCACGCGGGTGGCTTCAAGGTCGGCATCCTGTCACCCGCGGATGCGCTCAACATGCATGCCGCCAATGCGCTGCTGAAGACCCTGGAGGAGCCGCGGCCGCGCACCCTGCTGGTGCTGGTCGCCACCCAGCCCTCGCGCCTGCCGGCCACGGTCCGCAGCCGCTGCCAGCGCCTCAGGATCGGGGTACCGCCGCGCGCCCAGGCCCTGCAGTGGCTCACGGACGCCCACGGGCCGGGAGAGTGGGCGGCGGCACTGCAGGTGCTGGGCGATGCCCCCTTCCTGGCCCTGCAGCACGAGACGGCGGCCCTGGCGCGCACGGCGCAGGAGACCCGCAGGACGCTCGATTCCCTGGCGGCGGGCACGGCCGACCCGGTGTCGGTGGCGGAGCAGTGGGCCCGCGCCGAGCTGCCGCTGCGCCTGCTCGGCTTTGAGAGATGGCTCACAGAACGCATCGCCGGGCGGGCGGGAGGTGAGGATTTTCTGGCAGAAATGCGCCCTGACCGATACTTGTCAGAATCCCGATCGTCTTTGAATATAGGGGCGCTCTTCGGCCTGCTGGACGAGGTGCGGGAGATGCGGGGGACACTGGATGCACCCCTGAATCGGGGCCTGGCGCTGGAGGGGATCTTCCGGCGGTTGAATCCGGCTTAGGATGGACGTGGAGAGGGGCTGCGGATGAACGCACGGCCGGCCAGCATGGGCGGGGAGAGGAATTTGCGGCAGGGCGCCAACAAACCGGGGTTGCTGACTCTTACCATCAAGGACAAGAGTGCCCTGTACCTCGCTTACATGCCCTTCGTAAAGAACGGCGGGCTATTCATCCCCACCAACAGCAATTATCGCCTCGGCGACGAAGTATTCATGCTGCTCAATGTCATGGGCGAGGACGAGAAGCTGCCGGTCGCCGGCCGCGTCATCTGGGTGACGCCCAAGGGCGCGCAGGGCAACCAGGGCAAGCGTGCGGCGGGCATCGGTGTGCAGTTCAGCGAGCAGGACCGCGGCCAGACGCAGAAGAAAATAGAGACCTATCTCGCCGGCGCACTCGCCGGCGACAAGCCCACCCACACGATGTAGGGGCGCGCTCTAGCGCGCCTGGGTACCCGCTGCCGCCGGGCTGCGTGTCAGGGGCAAGCCGGTATTGGCCAGCCCGTCGCGCAGCACATAGGCCTCGAAGCCGCGTTCCGCCATGATGTAGGCGGCGGCGGAGCTGCGCCGGCCGGTGTCGCAATACATGACGTAGGGTGTGCTGGTGTCCAGCGTCGAGAGCTTGAGCCGGATCAGGTACAAGGGCACGTTGAGTGCGCCCTCGACCGCGTAGTTCTGGTATTCGCTCGGCAGGCGCACGTCCAGCCAGCGGCCGCCGCGCGCCACGATGTCGCGTGCCTGTTCCGTCGACACCCATTGCAGGATGGGCTCGTTCATCAGTTCGCGGAAGTCCTGCTTCTTCAGGCGCATCAGCACACCGTCGGTCAGCATGCTGACCGTGGCATTGCGCTTGGATTCCGCGATCAGGGCTTCCTCGCCGAAGCTGTCGCCGACACCCAGCTCCGCCAGCTTGATCCCCTCGCGGTTGAGCGGTGTTTCGCGCGCCACGGTGCAGCGGCCCTGCACGATGATGTAGAAGTAGTCGCCCTCGTCACCCTGCTTGATGACCGTCTCACCCGCCTTGCAGGGCACGCGCTGCAGGCGCTGGAAGATGGCCTGGATATTGGCAGGCGGGATGCGGTGAAAGGCGTTGGTCTGCAGCAGCGTGGTCATCCAGTCCTCGCTACCGGCCCTGGCGAGCTGCGCCTGCAGCTCCTCCACCTCGTAGCTGCCGGTCTGGTCCCAGGTGATCATGACGTCCAGCAGGTCGCTGTCGATACTGACACAGGTGACGTCGTCCACCGCGCGCGCGGTGACCCGCCGCGGCACGTTGGGGTCCAGGGGATTCTGGGCGGCCGGCGTACCGCCCTGCAGCACCTCGCCGGACTGCGGGCCGTCGCTGAGCACCACGCTGCCGCTGACCAGCCACAGGGTGCGCTTGTCGGTATCACCCCTGGAGAACAGCGCCTTGCCGGGAGGGAAGGCGCGTAGCGAGACCTTGCGGGCGAGCGCCGCCAGGTTGTCACGCTTCATCGCGTTCAGCGGCGCGAAGCTGCGTAGCGTCTGGATCGGGACGGTCTGCTGTTGCTCTTCGGACATGCTGCTGAGCCGGTTGTCGCGTGATGTTAACACAGCGACTTTCCGGCACCGGACGTGCGTCACTGTTTGCCGGTTGCGCGCTTATCGCACAGGCCGCCGGGGCAAGCGGCCGGCCCCGCAGCGTGTGCCTTCAGGTGAACTGCGACCAGCCCGGATCGGGCCGGAAGCGCTCACCGTAGGTGGCCGCCAGCTGCGCCAGGCGTGCCTGCAGGGCCGGCACGCCGCGGCTGCGCGCGTAGCTCAGCGGCCCGCCGCGAAACGGCGCGAAACCACTGCCGAAGATCACGGCGGCATCGATGAGGTCGGCGTCCGTGGCCACGCCTTCGCGCAGGCACGCGACACATTCATTGACCATCACCAGCATCAGGCGGTCGATGAGGTCGGCCGGCGCGGCGGCGCCGGCCGGCGGCTTCACCGCCTTGCCGTCCTGCCAGGGGTAGAAGCCCTGGCCGCTCTTGCGGCCGAGCTGGCGCGCCGCCAGCAGCTCACTGAGACGGGCAATCTGCACCACCGGCCGCCCGAGTTCGGCGGCGATGATCTCCCCGACATGCGAGGCCACGTCCAGGCCGACCACGTCGACCAGTTCGATCGGTCCCATCGGCATTCCAAAAGCGGTCGCGCTGCGATCGATTGCTGCCAGCGGCACGCCCTCCTGCGCGGCCAGCATCGCCTCGTACAGGTAGGGCGTCAGGACGCGATTGACGATGAAACCCGGCGCACTGCGGCACGGCAGCGGCAGCTTGTCCAGGCGACGAGCGAAGGCGCTGGCGAGCTGCACGGCTGCTGGGTCGGTGCCCGCGGCGTGCACGATCTCCACCAGCGGCATCTGCGCCACCGGGTTGAAGAAATGCAGTCCGACCAGGCGCGCGGGTTGCGCGAGGCGCGCCGCCAGTGGCTCGAGCATGATGCTGGAGGTGTTGGTCGCCAGCAGCGCCCCGGGCTTCATGCGCGCTTCCAGGGTGGCGTACAGCGCCTGCTTGGCTTCCAGGTTCTCGAAGATCGCCTCGATGACCAGGTCGGCAGCCGGGACGCCCGCGCCCTCGACGTCGGGCTTGAGGCGCGCGCGCGCCGCGGCATTCTTCGCCGGATCCTTCAGGCGCTTGTCGAACAGCTCCGCGGCGCGTTGCAGCGCGGGCTGGACGTACTCAGCCGCGCGGTCCTGCAGGGTTACATTGAAGCCGCGCAAGGCGGCCCAGGCGGCGATGTCCCCGCCCATGACCCCTGCGCCGACCACGTGCACGTTGTGCACCGCGGCCGCCGCCTTGCCGCCGCCGCTCTTTAGGCGGTCCTGCAGCAGGAAGACCCGCACCAGGTTGCGCGCGGTTGCCGTCGTGAACAGGTGCGCGATCGAGCGCGCTTCGGCCTCGAAGGCCCGCGGACCGTGAGCACCGTAGCGCGACCACAGGTCGATCATCGCGTAGGGCGCCGGGTAATGTTCACGCGGTGCACGCCGCGCCACCTGTGCGATCAGCGAGCGGCGCACCAGTGGCCGAAAAGGGGCGCTGCTCAACAGCCGCTGCGCCAGCGGCGCGCGGCGCGGCGCGGGGGGCGCAAGCACCAGTTCGCGCGCTGCGGCGCGCAGTTGGTCAGCAGGCACCAGCCGGTCCACCAATCCGGCGGCGAGGGCGGCCTGGGCCCGCAGCGGCTTGCCGGTGAGCATCATCTGCATGGCCGTGCGCACACCGGCGAGCCGTACGCTGCGCACCGTGCCGCCGAAACCCGGATGGATGCCGAGCTGCACCTCCGGTAGCCCGAGCGACAGGCGTTCATCACCGGCCGCCACGCGGTAACGGCAGGCGAGCGCCAGTTCCAGCCCGCCCCCCAGGGCAAAGCCGTGTATCGCGGCGACCGTGGGGCAGGGCAGGGATTCCAGTCGGTCCAGCACCTGCTGGCCGCCGCGGATCAGTGCATAGCCGCTGGCTTCGTCGGTGAGGGAGGTGAACTCCTTGATGTCCGCGCCGGCGGCGAAGCCGCTGGCCTTGGCCGAGATCAGCGCCACGCCACGCGGCGGTTGCGCTGCCAGCGGCGCCAGCAGGGCATCCAGTTGCGCCAGCACGACGCTCGAGAGCACGTTGGCCGAGGTGCCGGGCTTGTCAAAGGTGAGCCAGAGAATGCCGTCGGCGTCACGCTCCGACTGCCAGGAGTTCCCGGTAGTGTCGCTCATGCTCAGCCTCTCCAGGCCGTCTCAGGCGGCCAGTTCAAAGTCACAGATCAGCGGGCGGTGATCGGAGAAGCGCACGTCCGGCACGCGGAAGTCGCGTACCTGGATGCCCGCGCTCACCAGGATGAAGTCCAGCTCGATACGCGGCAGCCTCGCCGGGAAGGACGGCACGCCCGCCGCGTTGGCGCTGCGCAGGCCGGCGGCACGCATGAACAGGTAGATCTCGTGCGTGCCCCAGAAGGTGTTGAAGTCTCCTGCGACGATCACCGGCTTGGTGGACTGCAGGATCAGGTCGTGCAGCGAGCGCAGTTGATACTGGCGCTGACGGAACTTCAGCGACAGGTGCACCAGGAACACGCACACGTCCGACAGCTCCAGTTCGATGATCAGCCGCTTGATGCCTGTATCGAAGTAATGGAAGCGCTCGCCGTGCACGCTGGGCGAGGACAGGAAGGCGTTGCCCTGCTTGCGCACGATTGGCATGAACTGGTTGAGCGAATCGGCGCCGTACTTGGTCTGGTAGGTGGAATAGTGGCCGAGCTGCCGCGCGATGTACTCCGCCTGGTTGACCATGCCGGTGCGGATGGAGCCGGTGTCCACCTCCACCAGGCCCACCACGTCCGGTTCCTGCGCACGGATGAATTCCGTGATGCCGCGCAGCACCTTGCGGTTGCTGCGCAGATAACCCGCGCCGGGGAGCGGCAGATGAAATGCCGGGCCGGTCCCGGTGGCGTAGCGGATGTTGTACACGAGCAGGCGCACCGGACCCATTCTAGCCGCTTTGCCCGCCAAACCCCGTATGCCGCAGGTGCGGCGCGCGCACGGGGTGCCGCCGCCAGTGCCGGTCCGGGCAAGCATTTCGTCTGCCGCCGCCTTGTGCCAGACTGCGCGCATGTCGCAGGCGAACCCGATCCGCATCTTCGTCACCCACGCCTGGGAAGCCAGTGACGACTACCTGCGCGTGTTCGAGTACCTGGAGAGTGCGCGCAACTTCTTCTACCGCAACTACAGCACGCCCGACCGCCGGCCCGCGGGCGACCGCGAGGCCGAGCGCGAGAGTCTGCGAAAACAGATCCTGCCGGTGGAGGCGGTGATCGCACTGGCAGGCATGGAGCAGGGACACTCGGACCTGCTGACCTTCGAGCTGCTGTATGCCAAGGCCAGCCAGCGCTCAGTGATCCTGCTGAAGCCCTTCGGGGGGCGCGGTGTCGTGCCCAAGGCGATAGTGGACCTGGCTGACGAGGTGGTCGACTGGGACGAGAGGGCGCTGGTGGATGCTATCAGGCGCCAGGCGCGGCACGAGGAAACGACACGCTGGGATACGATCGAGTTCAAACTCGATTGATCAGCCTTCGGCGGCGTAGCGCTCGATTACGCGAGGAATCGGCGCTGGAATCGCGGGCGATGCGTTCCTGACCAGCTTCGGCCGCAGCGCGCTGCCCACGGTGCCGATCACCACCTCGCTCAGCTGCAGTTCCGCGGGCGCCTCACCCAGCGGCGCACGGGCGCCCTCGCGCAGCGCGGCGCCGAACAGACGCACCATGCCGCAGGCCAGCTCCTCGGCCTGCTCGTTCGACATCTTGCGCACCGTCGCGCGTACCGCGTCCTCGCCGCGCAGCGGCGATTCGCGAGTCAGGGTATCCCGGCAGTACTGCAGCTCCCCACGCAGCGCCTCGGACAACTGCCCCGGATCGACCCGGGAGAGATGCTCGCGGTAGGCTTCGATGAGACGGTCCTTTATCGCCCCGCAGCGCGCCAGCGAAACAGCGGCGCCCTCCAGGTGTTCCCACGTCGTGCTGCTCATCGTTGCCTCGGTGGCGCCGGGCGGCTGAGCCTTTCGGGGGCCGCGTGGCAGCGGGCAGCCGGAGGGCGGAGTCGGGATCAGGCGCCGTTGAGTCTTGTTCTGCCGGTCCTTGCCGGAATTCAAGCGCGCTCAAGCGGCTAGGACGTGAATATAGCGCAGAGTCTAGGCTATGCAATAGCGCGCGCGTAAAGAGGGCCGGGCGGAGGTACGGGGTCGCCTGTACTAATGTTTCAAGTGAGAATAGTTGTCTAAGTGGATGTATTAGAGGCGAATATCAAGGAAAGCGACAGGCGGACTTCAGTCGTGGGCGGCGCACCTTCTGTTCAAGGGGTCGCCGCCGCGCTTTCAATGCCGAGGATTTTCCCGTCCACGACGGTCACCACCATGCCGTCGATGCGGTCGGTGTGCAGGTAGTGCCACTTTTCCACGCGGGTCGCGCCTATTTTCTCGGTCCCGGAGTGCCAGGGTCCGTTGACGGCTACTCGCACGTCCTCCGTCGAGACATCCTTTGAGGCTGGAGCACCGCACTTTCGCACCAGCTCGGTTACAGACGTCTCTGAGGTGATCAGCGATTGTCCGCAGCGAAAATACCCGTCAGCCAGGGCGACCGCGGGAATCATCGCCGCCAGGATGGGTAGCGTGGCGGCCGACATTCCAAATCTGCGGCGCATCGACATGGCACACTCTTACTGCCAGCACGTGCCAGCCGTATTAGCGCCACCGGCGTCCGCCGAAGACTGCAGGCCCGTCTGATCGACCGTGAAGGTGATGCAACTCGTATCCCCTGTCTGGGGGGCAACCGCGGTCGCCGTGATCACATAGCTGTTGCCGATCGTCAGTGGCGCCGCGCCTGGACCGATGGACACGCTGTAATACCCGCTGCCGACGTTCTGCGGGAAAGCACCTGAATAGCCGAGCTGGGCGGCAGTTTGCGTATAGGTGTTGTTGGTGCTGAAGTAGCGCTCTTCGCGGGCCGCCAGGTCCAGCAGGGCAGTGCGCGCTTCCGTGCGCCGCGCCTTCATGGAGTAGCGCTGGTACGCGGGCACGGCGATTCCCAGCAGGATCGAGGCGATGACCACGACGATCATCAGCTCGACCAGCGTGAAGCCGGCCTGTCGCTTGGCCGTCGGGCGCGGCCGTGAAGCGTGGGTGACCCTGGGGTATTTCATGATCAGCGCCTCTCGATCCAGGTGAGGCGCTTGCCGACCAGGGTCTGCTTCTGCGCCGTGGCGGAGCAGATCGGCTGGCCTGGCTTGCAGGCGAACGGTCCCTGCGGATTGCTGCCGTTGACGCCCACGGGCACGTTGCCGATGGTCTGGGTCAGGATCTGCGCCTGGTTGCCCGCCAGCACGATGAACGGGCTGCCCGAGCCGTTGGTCTGGCCGCCGATCGCGTTGGTGTCGCTGACGACCAGCGGGAAGAAGCCGGAGAGGGCGCCGCCAGTGCTCACCGAAATGGCGATGGTGTTGCCGGTGTCGGCCAGGGTCTTGCAGCTGGTCAGCTTGTTGTTGGCCGGGACCGTGGTGTTGAGGATGAGGGCGCCGTTGTACACCAGCGGGTTGAACACCACCTGCTCGTTGCTGCCGGCGCTCGCCGTGAGCGGCAGGTACCAGCCGTATTGGGGCGTGGCGGCACAGGCGGCCTGATCCGCCCAGCACACCGACTTGCTGGTGGCATCCAGCGCACCGCTGACGGCATTCACGCTCATCGTCTGCTGCTGCAGCTTGCTGCCGCCCGGCAGGGCCGCAAGACTGCTGTAGAGCATCTGCTGGCCGGCCTTGCCGTTCCAGCTCGACATGTTCCAGTCCCAGATGCCGTAGATATTGTGGGTGCCGGAGACGTAGGACTGGGGCGCGGTGTTGGTCAGTGGGATCTTGCGCCCGGTACCGAAGGCCACCAGGATGCGCGCCGAGCCGGTTGTCATCGGCGCGGCCACGATCTGCAGCTTGGTGGTGATCGGATTCTTCGCCGGATCGCTGAACAGCGCGGTCGCGCCGGCCGACCAGCCCGCCGGGCTCTTGGACGTCAGGTCGAAGCGCCACACGTTGCCCTGCAGATCGCCCCCGTAGACAAAGTCCGTGATGTGATCGCCGTCCAGGTCCGCCGGGGCCGGTGAGGCGATACCGTTGGCATTGGCGCCGGTGCAGGGCGCGGCCGACGTGCAGGCGGGTGTCGCGGTGAAGTAGTAGAAGGTCGGCGGGCCGCCGCTGACCAGCATGACGAAGATGCCGGCATCGCCACGCACGCTGCCGTAGCCGTTGCCGAAGATCACCGCCCACTGTCCATTGTGCAGGCGGCGGATCACCGGGATACCGTAGGTATAGCCGAGGCTCTGGCTGCAGTTGACGTCGTTGGCGCAGGTGAAGTTGCCGGCGGTAGCGGCGGTCGTGCCGGTGGCCCCGGTCCACTCACCGATTACCGTCGTCGGCGAATTCTCACTGAAGGTATTGGGGTTGGTCACATCCAGCGCGTAGATGGCCTTGCCACCGGGCCCAAGGCCCCCGACCAGCCAGGTGTGCCACGCATTGCTGTAGTACAGGTCGTCGGTGGCCGGGGTGGCGTCGACGTAGAAGTTGTGGGCGTACTGCGTGTTCGAGTAGTCCTGAGTTGCCGCGTTGGGATCGACCGCGCTGTACTGGTGGATGGCCTGCAGGACCGTGTTCGGCATGAACGCCAGCACTTCCTTGCCGTCGTTGTTGACGGAGGAATACTGGTTGTTCACGTCGTACGATCCGGCGCGGAAGCCATGCAGCAGGCCATCGTTGGCGCCGGTGTAGACCACGTTGGTACGGGTCTGGTAGGCGGTGGTGAACGCCGTATAGGTATTGGCGTTCTCGGGGTACGAGCCGGGGGCGCCCGGGTAAAGACGATCGTTCCACTGCAGTGTGTAGGGGTTGATGGGCGGACCCACCCAGGTAGGACTCGAATCCACGATGTCGCCCAGGATGCTGTCGCGGGCCCGGAAGAAGCCGGTGGTCACGCCGGCGACACTCCTGACCTCGTTGGACGTGTCGCCACGCAGGTACTTGATGCGCGCGTCCGCCGTGTACCCCGGATAGGTGGCCACCGGGTAGGCCACGCCGTCGCCCAGGTCCAGGGTCGCCTGCTGCGTGGCGGCATCGAGCTTGCCCCACTGCAGCGCGGCACCGCTGCGTGCCACCGGGTTCCAGGTGAGCATGGTGCGCTGGGCCGGCCCCTGCGCTGCCACCGGGCCGCCGCCGGTGGTCGGGCAGGTCTGGGTGGCCGGCACGCCAGTGAGATTGCAGGACGCATCCCAGTTGGCGGTCGTATTCACGGTGACCTGGTTGGTGGCCGCGTTGAACAGCAGGTCGTTCGCGGTCAGGCGGCCGGTCCAGTTGGTGGGATAGTAGAAGGCCAGGAAGGCCTGGGTGCCGCTGGCGATCTTGGTGGCCTCCTTCTCGTTCACCCCGACCGAGGTCGCCGCCAGGTCCGCAGGGCTCGCCTGGAAGCACAGGATCTCGTGGATATTGGTGCTGCCACCGGTCGATCCGGCGAAGCCGAAGCGCAGCACCGCCGGCAGCGGCCCGTTGCCGGCCGTGATGTTCTGCTTGGTGAGCACCGGCTGGTAGGTGCCACCGTTGTAACTGTAGGAGAAGCTCAGCAGGCCGTCCTGGGTGATCTTGAGCTGGTAGGCAATCGGTACGGCCTGCCCGCGGGTGCCCGCCGACTCGTTTGCGATGGGGCTGCCGCCCGGCAGGACCTTGTAGGCCACCGGAGCCGAGCCAAAATTGATGGGCGCGTAGTCGGGGATACTGATGCCTGTGTCAACCGGCGCCGCCGGAATGCGGTAGTCCTGGATGTGCCCGGTCCTGCAGGTCGCCCGTACCGCACTGGCCTGTTGCGCCAAAGTGAGGGTGCCGGGGTAATACGCGGCGGTAGCCGCGTCGTGACTGAGTGAGTACCAGTTGACACTGCCGGCGCCGCGCAGGCCGATGCGCCCGGGCACGTAACCGTAGCCCGTGGCGGTGTTGTCTCCCTGGTTCAGGAAGTTTCCGTATTCATCGATTCCCAGTCCCAGGTAAGCCTTGCGCAGTCCATCGTACTGTCGCGGAGTGCCGTCGAGGTGCAGTGCCGCATCGTTGTTGGTGTTGGAGCAGGTGTAGCCCAGGCTGCCGCCGAAGGCGCCCATGTCATAGGGATTGGAGGCATCCGTCAGGAAGAAACTCATGCCGTCGGCCCCGTCTCCGGCCGCGCCGCCGCTGTTGCCCCGGTAAGTGACGGTCTTGAAAATGACGTTCACCCCGGTTCCGGCGTTGAACGTATAGTTGGAGACGATACCGCCGGCCTGCAGGAACCCGCAGTTGAACCCGCTGGTGCACTTGCCCCCGGCCATGGTGGGACCGTTGGTGAGCCGCAGCGCACCCTGGCCCACGGGATCCGGCAGCAGCCCGGTCAGTCCGCCCACCTGGGTCTGTCCCTTGTAGTACGGATCGGTGGTGCACTCGGGAATGGTGCCGGTCCCGTCTCCGGCGGTCAGACAGGCACCGTCGTAGGTGACCCAGTTGTTCTGGGCGTGACCCTGGGTGAAGTCGTCCTGGATGGTGATCTGCGCGGCCTGGCCCCAGGCCAAGGCGGGCAGGGCGCCAATGACGATCGCAAGTATGTGGTGTTTCATAGCGGTATCACTTGTCCAGTGAATTTGCACCCGAAGTGGTGACCTGGTAGACGCTCTCGACCACCGCCACGCTGTTGACGGTGCCGCCCCAGCCCACGGCGTCCACCTGGTAGTAGGTGATGTTGCCGACGGGGGGGCCCAGCGCGGTGATCCAGAAATATGGCTGCTTTGCCCATGTCCCAGCGCTGGGCGCGTTGCCGTTGATGACCTGTCCGGCCGGGGCCATGACGTCGTAAACGGTGCCCGAGTCTGCCCCGCCCAGGGTCCAGGGTGCGGCAAAACCGTTGTCCGGGGTGTTGGAGCATGCCTGCGTATTCGCAGACGGGACCGGACCCGCCACGCACACGACACCGGCCGGCGGCGTCGCCTGGCCCGCCAGCCAGTTCTCCGCGAACTGCTGGGCACTGACCGCGGCGTTGAAGGCGCGATTCTTCTCGCGCGTGTTGCCGGCAATTTTCTCCTGCAGGCCGAAGCTGCGGAACATGCCGAGTGCGATGATGGTCACGACCACCAGCAGCAGCAGGGCGGTGACCAGTGCCATGCCACGCTGGCCGCTGTTGGCCGCGCGATGTTGCAAGGGGCTCATACCGGGCCCGCCGTCTGCATCAGCGCGATGGTGCGCGTTATGGGCAGGGTCTTGGTTCCCGCCGGGCAGGGCACCGCAGGCCAGCCCGGGCAGTTGGTGAGATCATAAAAGGTCAGGGTCACCGCGACCGAGCACACGTTGCCCCACGCGCCGGCGCCGCCGTTGGCAGCGCGCACCTGCGCCGCAGTCATGTAGGTGTCGGTGCACGTGCCGTTGCCGGTGTTGTTCATCTGCACACCGTAGACCACGGTGAAGCTCTGGGTCGGGGCGCCGCCTTTGACCAGGCCGCTGACCAGCGTGACCGGCGGGGTAAGCGCGTTGGGATTGGAGGCCATCCACAGCACGCACACGAGATTGCCGTTGGGGTCGACGTAGAAGGTGTTTTCCCAGGTGTCTAGCGCGCCGGTCGTGTTCTGGGTGCCCTGGCAGTTGAAGACATTGTCAACTGCTCCCACGCCGTAGCGCACCGTAAAGCTGTCACCCTGGGCGTTGAACCCGCTCGTGCCGATGATCGCGGGTGTGCCTGCGGTCGGGAAGGCGCTGCCGGCGCCGGTCTTGATGGCGCCCACGGCGGTGTTGACCAGGGGATTGGGGAAATACCCCGCTGTCTCGGCCACGTTTGACAGCACGGTCATCGCCAGCCGCTCACTGTCCTGCAACTGCGCCAGCTGGGTCTGCATCATGGAAGTCGTGCGATTGTGCTGCACGATCGTCACCAGCCCGCCGAGCAGGAACATGGCGATCGCCACGGCGACCATCAGCTCGACCAGGGAGAAGCCTTTCTGTGTGATGCGGTTCATGGCTGTACGAACAGGGTGTAGGTGGGGGCGTTGGTCGCGGCATTCTGCGTGACTGCCGCGCCGGTACCCTGCGCATTGACTGCGAGGGTCTTCTCGTACCACTGGATGGTGATGGTGCAGGTCGTCACCCCGTTCAGCGCACAGGTCACTATCGCCTGGTAATTCGGCAGCAGCTGGGCGAGGGAGGACGCCCAGTTCTGCAGGTCGTAATTGGCCAGCTGTGCCGGTGTGCACGGCCCGGTATAGCCGGCCTTAGCCTTCCAGCACCATGTGGCGGGGGCGACCGGCCCGGTGTAGGTCGTCGTTCCAATTGGGCCAGTCGGGATGGCCGAGGTTGAAGTCCAATACCCTTCGTTCTCATGCATGGAGGCCGCGAGGCTGTCGGCTGCAATCGCGGCCAGCGCGCGCTTACCCGCGACGGCGGTGCTCGAGAGGCCCAGTGCCTGGATCTTGGCGACGCCCAGCAGGCCGATGGAGAGCACGGCCAGGGCGATCAGGACCTCGACCAGGCTGAAGCCGCCCGAACTGGCCGGTGAAGGATGCAATTTGAAGCTCATGTGCAGGTGCCCGGGCTGGCGGTGTGGTTGGTGACGCTGATCGCGCCGATGGCTGACAGGGACAGGCAGCGCGTCCATACCGGGTTGTTGGTCTTGTCGTGCAGCACGAAGGACGCACCGCCACCGAGACCGCTGGCAAAGCCGACCCTGTTGAAGGTGATGATGCTGACGGTGCCGGTGAAGGTGTCGCTGCCCACGAACTGCTGCTGCCGGCGCAGGACCGTCGTCGTGGCGTCACAGGTTCCAGCATTGGCGGCGCACACCACCCAACCGCCTTGCCAGGTGACGGCGTTCGTGCAGCTTTGGCCGTCGGCGGAAACGCACACCACGACATTCGTGCCCTGACGCACGGCCTCGGTGCGCGCGTACATCAGGTCACCCACAAGCCCGTTCACTTCCGCCGCCGCCCGGTTTGCATTCGTGACGTAGCGGAAGGAGGGGATTCCGATGGCCAACAGGATCGAGATGACGGTCAGTGCCATCATCAGTTCGACCAGGGTGAAGCCCGCCGCGCGTTTCATATGGCACGCAATCTACCGGGGTCGTGGGCGGGGTAGAACGGACCTGGCGCACATTCCGCCGGCGGTCCGACGGGCGGTAGTGGGGGTGGCTTGAACGGTCGGCGGGTGCTACATAAGCCCGGTAAGTGAGCTATAGGGCCGCAGTGCCCTGCAACCTCAAGGCAGATGCCCGGTTTGAGGATCTGGCAGTGATGGCGGACGGCAGTGACTCAAAGGAGAAGCAATTGACCATTGACCTGCGGCGGACTGACAACCTGGATGTCCGGGCATTCCAGCACGTACTGCAACGCTCGGGCCTGGGCGAGCGTCGGCCGGTTAACGATGTCGCTCGTCTTGCGCGCATGCTCGCCAACTCCAACCTGGTCGTGATCGCAGAAGATGCGTCGACGGGAGGAGTCGTGGGCGTGGCCCGCTCAGTCACTGACTTTGCCTATTGCTGTTACCTCTCGGACCTGGCTGTCGACAAGGCCTACCAGGGCCAGGGCATTGGCAGCCGCCTGATTGCGAAGACCCGTGAACTGGCGGGCCCCGAGTCGATGTGCCTGCTCCTGTCTGCGCCCGGCGCGGTCGCTTTCTACAAAGCCATAGGAATGCCACAGGCGGATAACGCTTTTCTCTATCGGAGCGAGCGCTGAGGCTGCCTTGTTCAGGACTGGGGGATGTCCTACCATTTCTATCAAAAGCGCTGATACTTCTCGGATAACGTCGCGACTGTATCGGACGACACAGCCGGTCTAGCCGGATACCCACGTACGCATGACACCTGAGATCCGCGCTTTCGAGTTTGCTCTGGGACTCTTCTCGGTCCTGATCGGCTTGGCGATCGCCGACGTTGCCGCAAGCCTTCATCGCCTGATGCGTGCTCAGCCGCGTGTCCGCTGGGACCCGCTCGCACTCCTGTCGGCCCTGTTTGCCATGGTGATCACCGTCGGCATGTGGTTCGACCTGTGGGGGATCCGCAATGCCACCTCGGTCCGGCATTTCTTTCAGTACCTCGCGTTGGTCGGTGGCTTCTTCGTGCTGTTCCTTATTGCGGCCTCGAGCCTGCCGGATGAGGCCTCGGAAGGGGTCGATCTACAGGCGTTCTACGGCCGCAACCGTCGCTACTTCTGGTCGCTGGTAACGCTGTTCGAGATCTTTTACGTCGCGTTCGGGATGCATTTTCTCGGTAGCGAGATTGATCGCGTGCCCCGCGTCGTGCTCGCGATGGTCCTGTGTCAGTGGGCCGTTCTCATTGTCGTGCCTGCCGTTCTCATGCTGGTGCCATCCAGGACGATTCACTATGCGGGTTTGGCGCTCCTTTTCGCGACCGTGTCCTGGCATTACGCCCTTGCTGTTATCGCTTAGACTTGCGTCAGGACACTTTGCAACGCTCGAGCGGATCCGGGCGGTGCCATTACGCGCGGCGAAGTCAGCGGGCCTCAGGCTATAACGGGGGTCACCTGACGCCGGCGACTCGCATTCCAGTGCTGGCGATGTTACACTAGACAAACCACGCGTCCGGGGGCAGCATGAGCGCCCCGGGCGTGCGCCCGTTGCGTTCGTTCTCGGTCCACCTTCATCCGTGCGACGGTTGGCTCATGGCTGTGCTTAAGGGATATTTCGACGACAGCGGCGACCCATGCGATGAAAAACACCGATTCTTTGCCGTCGGTGGCTACGTTGCGCCTGTCGAGCGCTGGGATAGATTTGAGACAGCGTGGAATGCGATCTTGTCCGAGTTCCGTGTCCCGTACTTGCATATGAAGGAGCTAAATCAAGGGGTCGGCGCGTTTGATGCCTGGAGGCCAAAAGACGATGTGATTGTTAAGGAGCGCACCGCGTCTCTACTCGGTGCGTTTGCCAAGGTTATTGGCGAGTCGCGGCTGTGGGGATTTGGCGCCGTAATCTCATTGTGGGATCTTGAACGATTCAATGCGGAATCCGGTCGAGGTTTGGATGCGAAAGCGTTAGCGATTTACGGGTGCGCACTGGAAATGCGCCGGTACAACGAGACGATTGACGTGGAATGCGTACTAGATCGTATGAATGGAGCGCATGCGGCATTAGCGCGCGCCGAGCAATATGGGCGCACGGACAACTTCTATCCCTTTATGCGCAATTTCCCGACATTCATCCCACTATCAAAGAACGGGAACACCGGGGCGCGCAATACGCCAGCCCTACAGGCCGCCGACTTCCTAGCATGGGAGCTTAGAAAGAACTTCGAGAACAAACGCGGATGGTTTGACGAATACAACCCACGCGCCTCGGACCCCAAAGCATCTGGCACGCTCATGGAATGGTTTATGAAGGAGCGCCTTCAGCACATGGCGCGTAAAGGAATCACGCAGTTAGAAATTGGACTACCACAGCGCAGGTCGTTGAGCGCTCTCGCCGATGCTGCCTATCCCGATGGCGCGCTCTGGGACTACGATGCGTTTTGCAAGTGCGACAAGATCAGAGGCGGAATTTGGTCTACGTGACCTTCTTGCGCACATCGATGCGTTTGAAAGCATCGTCTAAGGCGTGTGGGCGTTCATCTGCCTCAGCCTGCTTAGCTGCTGCAACGAAACGCGCGTGTTGCTCGTCCCGCGTCATCCGCGGCTTTTTCGCTTTCTTCGGACTGGCTCTAGCCATACGAACCTCAGTTGTTCATGTATCTGCCAGCGCGGTTGCTCAATGAGCTGTTTTATACGTCAGACGCTTGCCAGCGAAGCCACCGACTGCGATAGCAGTGCGCTGCGCATCATTGATGCCGAGCTTCGCGCGAGTGTTCATGCGGAAGTCGAACTCAGAGAGATAACGGTTGAGATGCTTCTTGCCCATGTGCTGATACACGCCAATCAGCCCGCGCTTGAAGATGCTGAAGAAGCCTTCCAGCGTGTTCGTATGCACGTCCCCGCGCGCCCATTCAAACTTGGAATGGTCAACGGATTCGTGCCTGAGCATCTGGCCCACATAGACCTTCGATCCGTCGGTCAGCAGTCGGCTGGCTTCGTGAAGGTGCTCGACCAGCGCGCCGCGCACGTTCTTGTCGTCCAGGTACATGGAGCGGACGTTGCCGCCGCGCTCGACAAGGCTGAACACCTGCGGGGCGGGTTTGGCACCCAGCGGCAAGCGCGCGGGTTTGCGGGTCTTGGGAGAGTTCGCCAGATAGGTCTCATCGGCCTCAACGGTCTTACCCGGACCGCCCAGCGGGCCAGCGTTCACGGAAGGTGCCATCGCCAAGCGGATGCGGTGCCCCATAAACCATGCGGTTTTCATACTGCCACCGAGCATCCGCTGAAGCTGGCGCGTGCTGATGCCTTTCTTAGACGCGCACATCAGATAGATCGCCTGCAACCAATGCGTCATTGGGACGTGACTGTCTTCAAAGATCGTCCCCACCTTGACCGTGAATTGCTTGCGGCACTCATTGCATTTGCGCAGGCCGGGTCGCGTGGCCTTGCCCATCAGGCGACGAATGCGGGCCTGGTCGCAGTTCCCGCAGTGCGGGCAAACCGGCCCGGCGGGCCACAGATGCGCCTCAACGTACTCGTAAGCGGCGGATTCGTCTTTGAAGTGCGGGGCGTTGAGATTCGAGTTCATGGCGGGCTCTCCAGTACGGAGCAATTGTCCGCCAGTCAGCATGGTTTGTAAAGTGTAACATCGCCCCAGTGCTGGCGATTGTATACGTGACAAACCCAGTGAACGCACCTAATCTCCCGACCCAACAGGCCGGTAAGCAAAAGCCCGCTTACTTCTTGGCGGGCTTCTTTGGTTTCTTTTTTGGAGCCACGTGCGGCTTCGGCGGCGTGCGCAGCATTCTGCGCAGGACGTCGTTCGGGCTTGGCTTCGGCGCCTCTTGGTTCATGGTCAGAGCATAGGCCATGGAATATGCAGCGTCACTCACTGTCGCGGAGCCTGGGGGTCAGGGCCATAACGATGCCCTCGACAAGTGTCGCGAATTGATGCAGCGACTCGACGAGCGATTGACTCTCAAAAACCCCAGGCTCGGCGAGCGCTACATTGAAGGCAAATTGCACATTGGCGTCAGGTTCGTCTTCACGGGTTCCGATGAACAATTCGTAGCCTTCTTTCAGAGGGAACCCGTTGTCCTTGAATCCAAGCCACAGGGTGAAGCGCCGAAGATTGTTGGCAATCGATGCGGCCATTTGAGTGTCCCCTTGGGCAAAAAAATGAGCCATTCTGTCAACGCCGTAGGTCGCGATGTTGATACCGGATGCGCACGAGCCGACGGTGAGCAGAGTTCGGTGCTTCTCAATATTGTTCAGTTGAAAGAGCGCCCAGAGAACAGCATTTCCTCCCTTATACGGCTTGAGTGCGTCGATAGCCTCAAACGTAGCATCCACCGCTCCTGTCATTTTTCCCCGTTTTACGGCTTCATATTTTTCGGCCGAAGCTCTGATGGGGAAATAAATCCGGTCGGGATGCGGCGGCCTATCACCTGTGTCGCTGCAGACAATTTGATAGGCGAGATGATCCAACGCACTCATCAAACATTGGATTGCATCTCCTGCAATGAGAGGGAGGCATGGGGGCGTCTCTCGTACACTGGTGACGTAATAGATCAGCTTTCCAGACTGCGGATCACGCTTGGTTCCGATTCCATAGGGTTTTGTATCCAAGAATCTGGTGATTTCCGCTTGGACATCCTCGATGTGTTTTTTGGCCCGTTCGACCTTTAGTTGGACCTGTCTAACGCGCTCCGCGACCGAAGGCATAGCCGACTCATCCTTGAGTCAGCGGTGCCGTCTGGGTTTCGTCAGGACTGCGGTACGTAAGGCGCTTACCCTCAATTCCCTTGAGGGCTATGGCCGTGCGCTGCGCGTCATTGATGCCGAGCTTCACGCGATTGTTACGACGGAAATCGAATTCGGCCAAGTAGCGATTCAGGTGCTTCTTATCCATGTGCTGATACGTGCCGATCAGCCCGCGCTTGAAGATGGAGAAAAAATTCTCCAGCGTGTTGGTATGGACGTCGCCGCGCGCCCATTCATACTTGGAATGGTCTACGGATTCGTGATTGACGACCTGCGCCTTGTAGACGTTGGAGCCGTCCGTCACCAGTCGGCTGGCCTCGTGAAGGTGCTGCACGAGCGCGCCACGGATGTTCTTGTCGTCCAAGTACATCGAACGAACGTTGCCGCCACGCTCAACGAGGCTGAACACCTGCGGGGCCGGCTTGGCACCCAAAGGCAGCCCGGCAGGCTTGCGTGTCTTGGGAGACTTCGACAGGTACGTTTCGTCGGCCTCAACCGTCTTGCCTTCGCCACCGAGCGGACCTGCGTCCTTGGCCGGGGCCATTGCTTCACGGATGCGGTGCGTCATAAACCACGCCGTCTTGTAAGTCACGCCCAACGTGCGCGCGATCTGGTGCGAGCTGATGCCTTTCTTGCTTGAGCACATCAGGTGCGTCGCCAGAACCCACTTGGTCAGCGGGATCTTGGATCGTTCAAAGACAGTGCCCACGGTCACGGAGAACTGCTCACGGCAGTCCTTGCACTTCAGCAGGCCCGGACGGTGCTTCTTGCCTTCAAGGCGATATGCGCCTTCCAGGGAGCCGCAATGCGGGCAGACCGGGCCATCCGGCCAGCGGATCGCCTCAAGGTATTCGCGGGCTTTGGTCTCGTCGGTGAACTGGGGAGCATCGAAGGCGGACATGGCTTATTCCTTTTGTTGCCGGCATGCTGCGCCTAATGCGTGGGTGTGTCAAGTATATAATCGCTCCAGTGCTTCGCATAATATATATTATGTAATATACGAGATGTGTATACCGGCACAGCATGGCGCGCTAGCCAGGCCCGGTGCCCTGCTGCGTTGCCGGCCTAATTTCCGCTACGGGAGCCCCCGTGGCATTTACATCCAGATCGATCTGCCAGATGCCGCTGCGGCGCCGCCAGACTTCAATATAGGACCCGCGCTCGATCTCCTTGCCACCCTCGTGCTCGAACATGGTGTAGCCGCCGTACGCGTACGCGAGGTCGCCCGCGCCGAAGTTCTGCTGCGTAGCAATGCGAACCTTGATGCCGGAGCGGATGATTTTTTCGACCTCGGAACGGATCGCCTCCCTGCCGTGAATGGGCGGCATGCCCGAGAGCACCAGCTGCGCTTGTGGTGCGTACAGGGCCGCTACCGCTGCCGCGTCACCCTCGTTGAAGTTCACTTCCCAGGAATGCTTCAGGTCCGGGGACACGCCTGGGCTGGTGACTGCAGGTTTCGCACAGCCACTCAGCAACACCGTCACCGCCGCGATTGCGGCCGTCGCCATAGTGGCAACGCGCCTGGCGGCCCGCTTCATGGTGTGCCTTCCGGATGTGACGGTGCCGCCATCTGCCAGGCTTGATCCACCAGGTAGGCGTGGATTGCCTGCGCGTCGGCGCGGCTGAGCACGTCATCCCAGCGCGCCATGCCCTTACCCAGGTAAGCCCCGTGGAGGACGATGTCGTAGAACATGGCATGCACCGGTGGTGACAGCTGGCGCAAGTCGGGCAGCAGCGCGCGCCCAAACGCGTGGCAGCGTGCGCAGTAGCGGTTGTAGAGCAGTTCACCGCTATGAATGCTCTCGGGCGTGCCTTCTCGCGGCGGTGGCGGCAGGATCTTCGGCGCACCGAGTTCCGGCGGGTGCGGCGTCTCGCCCCCGCCCAGGCGAAAGGCCACGATGCGGTTATCGTTACCGTAGCGGTAGGCGGCACTGTCCTTCGGAAAGGGATTAAAGAGCAGCCCGCCCCCGTAACCGGCCATGACGGCGATGTACTGCACACCGTTGACCGTGTAGGTCATCGGCGCCGCCATGATTCCGGTGCCCACCTCGATGCGTTTGAGCACCCTGCCCGTATCGGCTGTATAGGCGGTGAGATTGCCGCGTGCATCGCCCTGTAGCACCAGGTTTCCGGCGGTCGACAGCAGGCCGCCGTCCCAGGGGGTCGCCGTCTCGGTCTGCCACACGGTCTTGCCGGTGAGAGGTTCGACGGCACGGATGAGACCGCGCGAGCGCGGCGGCTTGCCGCCCGCAGACAGGGATGCAAGTGAGGGAAGCTCTCCAAGGAGACTGGCGAGCCCCTTGGGCTCGTAGTCTTCCGGAAAGAAGAACGCAAGGTCGAAGTTGCCCTCAATGAGGCCGGCCCGCCGGTGAGTAGTGTCGACGTACACCATGGGCGCATCGATCACTGGGATGTATAGAAGCCCGCTGTGCAAGTCGTACGAGGTCGGCTGCCAGCCATGTGCGCCGGGCGCCGAGGGGTACACCAGCAGCGGCCTCCTGCCCCAGTCGGCCTTGGGGTTCGGGATCGGACGATGTGTCGCCGGGTCGAGGCCCAAAGTCCAGTTCACGTAGGCGAACGGCTTGCCGGAGAGAAACTCGCCTGTGGTGCGGTCGAGCACATACACGTAGCCGTTCTTGCTCGCCTGCATGAGGACCTTGCGCGGCTTGCCGGAAATCTCCAAGTCGGCGAGCACCAGCTTGTTGGTCGTGTCGTAGTCGGAGCCCTCCCCCGGTATCTCCTGGTAGTACCAGGCAATGTGACCGCTGTCGGCGTGCAGGGCCATGATCGAGGCGACGTACAGTTCATCACCCTGCGCAGCGGGGTCGCCGGGGCCGTGATAGGGGGAGGCATTCCCCGTGCCGAAATACACCAGTCCGAGCTCCGGGTCGTATGCCAGTGCATCCCACGCCGTGCCACCGCCTCCCATGCCCCAGTCGTAATGCTGCGGCCAGGTGCCGACCGCCCGCTCGAGGTGCGGCTGCTCCTGCGGCCCGAGTCGCGGGTCACGCGGCACGGTCCAGAATCGCCAGCGAAACGCGCCGTCCTTCAACGCGTATGCGGACACCGAGCCGCGCGCGCCGCGGAAGTCGGCACCGCCGTTGCCCACGATGATCGCATCCCCGGCCACCACCGGCGCTCCGGTGGAGAAGTAGTTGAACCCCTTCGCGCTGCGCGACGGCAGGGTGTCGACGCGCCAAAGGCGCGCGCCGGTGCGCGCATCGAGGGCATGCAGGTAGCCGTCGAGGCTCGCGACGTAGACGCGACCCTGCCACACCGCGAGCCCCCGGTTGACGGCGTCGCAGCAGGCCGCCCGCCCGTACTGGCCGTCGACTTGCGGGTCGTAGGTCCAGATTGCCCTACCCGTGGCCGCATCAAGCGCGTACACCCTGCCCCAGTTGCCCGAGGCGTACAGGACACCGTCGACCACTACGGGCGTCGCCTCCTGTCCGCGACGTGTGCCGAGCGGGTACTCCCAGGCGAAGCCCAGGCGCGCGATGTTGTGGTCGTTGATGAGCGTGAGCGGCGAGTAGTAGGTCCCTTGCCCGTCGCGCCCCGGTGTGAACCACTGCCCGGGCTCGGCTGCCACCGCCTGAAGCCGTGCGGCATCGACCCGGCCCGGGGCCGGTGTCGCGGGCGCAGGCGCGGGACTGCGCGCACAGGCACTTAGAAGGCACAGTATGACCGCCGCAGTCGTCGTCAGGGCCCTGGTGGTCGTTGCAACGCGAGCCGCAAGGGGCTCGTACTTTTGAATAGTTGGCATCAGAAGTGATAAGCCAGGTCGAGCCCCGCGGTGAGCGGCTGGTTGACCGTGAGCCGGTTGAAGGTCGGGATATTGATGTTGAGCTGGAACGCGTTGCTGAGAATGGCGCGCTCGTTGGTGGCGTTGCGCACGAACAAGATCGCCGACCAGTGCTCTGCCTCCACTCCTACGCGCACATTGGTAAGGTCGTAGGATGGCAGGTTGTTCACGGCGTAGGTTACATCCGTGCGACGGCCGATGTAGCTGTTCTCGATGCGACCCAGAAATCCCAGCCGGTCGGTGAGCGCATGGCGGTAGGCCAGCGAGGCCGTCAGGGTGCGTTCGGGCACGTCCTGCACGCGCGTACCCGGCAGAATACCCGCCTCCAGGCTGCCGATGGCGAAGGTGGCGTGTGTGTAGGCACCGTTAAGCGAAAGCACCAGTCCGCGCAGCAGCAGTGCGTTCAGTTCGATCTCCGTGCCGTAAATATGCGCCGTGCCGGCGTTGGCGGTGTAGGGGTAGCCGCATGGCAGTGGCACATTCTGCTGCGTGCCGTTCCACTTCTCGAAGTACAACGCGCTGTTGAGCGTGAGGCGTGCGTCCGCGGTGCGCAGCTTTTCGCCGAGCTCGTAGCTCCACACCGTATCCGGGCCGTAGGCGAGCGGGGCCGGCACGAAGTTTGTGGTTCCGTGGTTCGCCTGCAAGTTGGCCTCGCATCCTGCACCGAGAGGCCCCGAGGTCGGGATCGGCTGGTTGCCCCCCCCGGGCCGAAACCCCTTGGCGAGGGTGGCGTAGAAGAGCAGGTTCTTGTCTACTTGGTAGGACAGATCGAACTTCGGGTTCACGCCCTGGTTATCTTCCGGGGAGTGCGCATAGGCGACCGCATCCGAGCCGGTGATGCTCACGAAGCCCGAGGTCGCCGCGTCCACCGCGTTCTTGTAAGAATAGCGGCGTAGTCCGGCGGTGCCCTTGATCTGCCGGGTGAACTGGTAGGAGAGTTCAGCGAACACAGAGTTCTGCTTGATCTTTGTGGTCTGGTACTGCGTGAAGGCATTGCCCGTGCCAAACAGAGCCGCTGCCTGTGGGAAGAGGACCTGGCTGCAATAGCAGGACTGGAAGTCGCTGTAAAACAGCCCGACCAACCACTTCAGGCGCGTATCGCCGCTCGAGGTGAGCCGGATCTCCTCACTGGTTTGGCTGGAGGTGTCGTCCTCGAAGGGTGTGGGGGCGGTCGCCCCTAGTCCGCCCTGGGAAGCGTACAAGGGGAACAGCGCCGCAGGGGTTGAGAGGGCCCACTGAAACTCCTCCGCACCGTCCTGGTGCAGGTCCGCGCGCCGCGTCCAACGCGCGGTGGTGGAGTTCACTTCGAACGCATCGAAGGCGTAAGTGAGGTTCAGGCTGCCGAGCGTGAAGCGGTCCGAGTAGGATTCCGCGGCGTCGAAAGGCTGGTAGTGGGCGTTGGTGCCTGGGTCGCTGTCGATCTGGTTGAGCCCGCTCTGATAGCTTCTCTGGTACATGACCAGGGGCTCGATGGTGAAGCGCTCGCCGGCTTTCCACAGGAAGCTGACGCGCGCGGTGTACTGGTGGGCATCGTTCACGTCCTTGAACACCTGGCCGACGGGCGCCGCGCGCACGTTGCCGCGGGTGGCCGTGCCATTGGTCTCAAGCGGGAAATCGGGCGCGGCGATCACAATACGGTCGAGCCAGCCACTGTCGTGCGCGGCCGAGCCCACTAGCCGCAACGCCGTCTGTGGGCCCAGCGGCAGGTTAACCATCGCGTTCTCGGCATGGTTGAAGCCGCCGCGGTCGGTGTACGAGGGCACCAGCTCGGCTGAAGCATCGAAGTGCCCCGGATCCGGTGCGTTCGGCACCACCTTGATGGTGCCACCCATGGAACCGGCGCCGTACAACGTACCCTGCGGGCCGCGCAGCACCTCTACACGATTCAGATCGTAGAGGTTGGGGTCGATCACCACCTTGCCGTTCTGAGAGTTGGCGGGCGCGGTCAGGGGGGTATCGTTCAGGTAGAACCCCACCGTGGAGGAGTTGCCTCCGGCGGAAGTCATGCCGCGCATCTCGATCTCGGTCTGGCCAGGGCCGCTCGATCGCATCGAGACGCCGGGCACGGATTGCGCGATGGCGGTGAAGCCGGTCAGTCCGCGCTCCTGGATCTCCTGACCCGTAACCGCAGTGACGCTCATGGGCGTGTCCTGCACCGTGGAGGCACGTTTGGTGGCCGTGATCACCACTTCCTCCAGCGCTCCAGGGCTGCCCACCACCGTGGGCTCTGCCGCGATCGCGGCGGCCATGCCGCTACCCAGCACAAGCCCGGCCGTCCATATCGCTGCAGTTCGCACCTGGCGCGCGCGAAGCTCCCATTTCATAGATCGTACCCCCCCTGTGACCTGCCCGCGGGCGCGCTACTCGGCCTCGCCTCTCGCAGATTAAGATAGCCGTCGCGGATCGCAGGCCGTTATCCGCTTTGCGCAAACCGCGTGCAGCGCGGTACGGACGTGCGGCGTGGCTGGATTTGCCGGTTTTACAGGCCTTGGCGGCAGTATGACGCAGGTAACAGGGGCAACTTCGATCCCGGGAAATGGCGCTGGTGGCGAGCTCCCCGAAGGTGCGGGCTGGGTGTCGCGTATGCGTTACGACGACATCGACGCCCAGGCTGCCCACTTCAAGGGCTATGGCCAGCAATACCAGCAGCTGAGCCGCGGGCGGTTCGAGGGGCGATTCAGTTCGTTCGACTTCGGGCCCGACCTGACGGTGCACTTCGAGCGCGCCAACCGCGATCTCGCCCAGTCGGCACAGACCCCGGCAGGGCGCTTCGGCGCCTGCATCCTGGAAAACGCATCTCCGGCTTGCGCCCTGAACGCGCTGCCGGTCACTCCCGACGATATTGTGATTTTTCCGGGACGTCGCAGCCTCGAGGGCAAGACCTCCGAGGGCATGAGCATATTCTGCCTGGATCTCGAGGCACGCCTCCTGCCCGATGACGGCGCACAGATGCGCTCGGCGGGCGTGCGGCACGACCCGCTGCGCGCCGCTCAGCTGCGCGAGTATCTGGCTGCCGGCCTGTCGGCGTTCGTCTCCCTGGGCAGTCCATCAGGGTATAGCGCCAGTGCACGCGGCTTCGCGGCCTCACTGGCGGATCTCTTGTGGCAGATCACCGTTCAGCCGGGCCCCGATGACCTGCACGTGGACCGCCAGGGCGGTATGCGGCGACTGCGGGTGTACCGGCGCGCGCGCGACTTCATCCGCCACGAGCTCGGCGACGGCATCTGCATTACGGCGGTGTGCCGCGAGGTCGGCGTCAGCCGCCGCTCGCTCGAGGGCGCCTTTCGCTCGGTGATCGGGGTCAGCCTGGGCGGCGTCAACTACTTCTTCCTCTGACGACGACTATTTCTTCCGGTCTCGTTTTCTTCATCAGTGGTCTCACCCGCAGCGCAGTCTGACCGGCCGAAGGCCGGTCAGAAGCGCTGTTTTGCG
>JAFEDT010000011.1 GCA_018241445.1 Pseudomonadota bacterium | reverse complement strand
TCGCAGCCATCTCTCGCGCGTCGCGTTCCCGCTTCGGTGTCACGCTTCTTTCTCCCGACTCAGCTCCTTCGTGCTTGCGCGAGAAAAGAGTGTGCCTTCGCTTGACACCACAGGACATGTCAGAAAGCATTACCCACCGAGAACTGGAACGTCTCGGTCTCATCCCCCCATTTGGTCAGCCCGTCACCGTGCCTGGCGTTCAGGGGCATGCCGAGACTGAAGCGGAACAGGCCCAGGGGCGCCAGCCATTGCACTGCTACGCCCACCGACCGCTTGAGGTTATTGAGCTTGAAGTTGTAGCTCTGCGGCGTGATCCCGTCCGGACCGTAGAACCGGATGCTCTTGCTGGTCTCGAATATGTTGCCCATGTCGAAGAACAGGCTCACCCGCGCGGTCTGCCCGAACTTGGACGGCATCGGCAGGATCAGCTCGTTCTGGGTGACGAGGCGCATATTGCCGCCGTAGGGGTTGCCGAACTGGTCCTTGGGACCCAGGCGGCTCTCGCGGTATCCACGCACCGAATCAGGGCCGCCGCCGAAGAACTGGCGATAGGGCGGAATCGCGGTCGTTTTGCCCAGGGCGGCGCCGTAGTCCACTCCGGCCATCAGCGACAGGGTGAAGAATCGTCCCAGCGGGACGTATTTGAGGAACTGGTAGTTGCCTACCCAGTACTTGACGTCGCTGCCGGGCAGGGTCACGGAATAGGAGAGCGACTGGCGCATGCCGCGGTCGGCGAACAGCGTGCGGTTGCGGGTGTCCCAGTCCCAGCCTGCCACCCCCTCGATGGCGTTGAAGTCAGTGCCGTAGAACACATACTGGTTGTTGGTCGCATCGTCGTGGCCGACCTTCCTGTAGGGATGGCCGTTCTGCTGCACCCACTGCTGCGCCTGCAGCGCGCTGCCCAGCGAACTGGTCAGCAGGTGCGAGCTGTTGAATGCCGCGCCGAAGCGGAAGTACTGGAACTCGGTGATCGGGTAGGCCCAGGTCGGACCGAAGCTCAGGGTACGCGATGAGAAGTTGGAGGAGGACGAGACAAACTGGGTCACGTCGCTGTAGGTCAGCGACAGCGAACGCTGCAGGTTGTCGATGCTGGTGTACGGCTGGGTGTGCTGGATGCTGTAGACCTTGCTGTAGGCGCCGGCGTTGATGTTGACGGCCACGCGCTGCCCGGTGCCCAGGAAGTCAGCATCGGCGTAGCTGCCGTTCAACATGAACTTGTAGGTCTCGGAGTAACCGATGCCGCCCGACAGCTGCGAGGCCGGACCCTCCTCGATCTTGAAGTTCACATCCACCAGGTCGGGCGTGCCGGGCACCGGCGTGGTCTCGAATTCCACCGATTTCACGTACGGCAGGCGCTGGATGCGCTGCTTGGAGCGCTCCAGCGCGGTGTTGGACAGCCAGCCGCCCTCCAGCTGCCGCAGCTCGCGCCGCAGCACCTCGTCGTTGATGCGGTTGGCGCCGGAGAAGCTGATGTTGCGCACGTACACGCGGTTGCCCGGGTCGATGAAGAAGGTCAGCGACACCGTGTGGGTGGCGTTGTCGGTCGTGGGCACCGGCTCCACCTTGGCGAAGGCGTAACCGTCGCGGCCCATGCGGTTCTGCATCAGCTCCTGTGAGGCGGTAATCAGCTTGCGGTTGAAGGTCTCGCCCGAGTGGATCAGCACCAGCTGCTGCAGCTCCGCGCGCGGCACCACGAAGGTGCCGGCGAGCTTGATCTCCGACACCTTGTAGACCTGGCCTTCATCGACGTTGACCGTGATGAAGATATCCTCTTTCTCGGGCGCGATCGCCACCTGGGTGGAGTCGAGCTGGAAGCTGGCGTAGCCGCGGTCCATGTAGTAGTTGCGGATCTTCTCCAGGTCGCCCTGCAGCGAATCGCGCGAGTAGCGGTCGTCCTGCTTGTACCAGGACAGCCAGTTGGGAGTCTTGAGCTCCAGCGTCTCGAGGATGTCCTTTTGCTTAAAGCGCGTGTCGCCGACGATGTTGATCTCGCGGATCTTGGCGCGCGCGCCCTCCTTGATGTCGATCTTGATCTTGACGCGGTTGCCGGCCTCTTCATCGACCTTGGTGTCGATGCGCACCCCGTACTTGCCGCGGCTGTAGTACTGGTCGGTCAGGTACCCGGTTACGTCCTCCAGCACCGAGCGGTCGAAGGTCTTGCCGGTGGCCAGGCCGACGCCGCGCAGCGACTTCTGCAGGTCCTCGGTCTTGATGTCCTTGTTGCCGGTGATCTCGAAGCTCTCGATCGACGGCCGCTCCAGCACCACCACCACCAGCGTGCGATCATCGCGGCGCATCTGCACGTCGCGGAAAAAGCCCGTGGCGTACAGGGCGCGGATCGCCTCGCGCACCCGCTGTGCCGTCAGGTGATCACCGATGTTGACGGGCAGGTAGTTGTACACCGTGCCCTCGGAGACGCGCTGCAGCCCCTCGATGCGGATGTCGCCGACCGTGAAGTCAGCCAGGGACGGGGCCACGGCAGCCGGGGCGGCCGCGGACTCGGCGCTCGCGGGTGCCGGCGCAGCCGCAGCGCTCGCCGGGGCGGCGTTTGCCGGTGCCGGGAGCTGCTCTTGCGCGAATGCCAGCGCGCCGCGAACCGCCAGTGCGACGGCGGTCACCGCCACACCGGTTCGCATACTGCGTCTCGCCCTGCCCTGCGTGCCTGTGCGGCACGGTTGAAATTCTTGCATGTGCACTATTCGGGTACAGCGGGCCTCATCGACAGGCCCGGATTTACTTGCCGCGCAAGCGCGGTACGTTTGATTTCAGCTGAACTGGCGCGCGAAGTCGTTATAGAGCGCGATGCCCATCAGGACGATGAGCAGCGCGATCCCCACCTGCTGGCTGAACACCTGGGCACGCTCGGACAGCGGACTGCCCTTCATCCACTCCACCAGCTGGAACACGATCTGACCGCCATCGAGAATCGGGATCGGCAGCAGGTTCAGGAACCCCAGCGACAGGGAGATCAGCACCAGGAAGCCCAGGAACGGCGCCACGCCCGCCTCGGCCGAGTCGCCGGCGTATTCCGCGATCGATAACGGACCGCTCAGGTTCTTCAACGACACCCGTCCCATGACCATGCGCCAGAACAGGCGCGCCTGCAGCGCGGTCATGTTCCAGGCCTCCTGCCCCGCGCGCAGCAGCGCGCCGCCAGGCGACAGGTCCGTGTGCCGCAGCATTTGCGGCGGGTAGCCCTTGCCGGGCGCCGGCGCCACGTGGATGCGCCCGATGCGCCGCCCGTCGACTTCCTCAGCTCCCACCTGGACCTGGACACTGTGCAGCACGCCACCGCGGCTGTACTCGACGCCGATGCGCTCACCCGGATGGGCGTTGACGAAAGCGACGATGTCGCGGAAGTCGTTCATGGGCGTGCCGTTGATGGACACCAGCCGGTCGCCGGCGGCAAGTCCGGCCCTGGCCGCGGGGCCGTCCGCGGCTACCGGACCCAGCACCGGCGGCATGGGCGGCAGCCAGAACTGGAACCCAAGCCCGCGCATCAGTTCCGCCGGCTCGGTCAGGTGGCGGCGCTGGGCAGGATCGGCGACCACCAGCCGCAGGTTGCGGCTGCCGCCCGGCCCGGTCACGCCCAGGGCAACCTCGCCGCGGGAGCTCATGGCATCCAGCAGTCCGAAAACCACCTCACGCTGGCTGGTCACCGGGTTGCCGTCCAGGTTGCGAATGTCGTCGCCGGAGCGCAGCCCCGCCTCGGCCGCCACCGAGCCCGCGGTGACGTCGCCCACCTGCGGGCGCAACTCGGTTGTGCCGTTGAGCCATAACATGCCCCACAGCACCAGGATGGCGAAGCCGATGTTGAAGGCCGGCCCGGCGAGCAGCACGGTGATGCGCTGCCAGTGCGGACGCCGGGTGAAGGAGCGTGCCAGGTCCGCAGGCGGCACCGGGCCCTCGCGCTCGTCCAGCAGCTTTACGTAGCCGCCCAGCGGCACGGCGGCAAGCACGTACTCCACCGCATCGGCGCCGGCGACACGCTTGAACAGGGGTTTGCCGAAACCGACCGAGAAGCGCAGCACCTTGAAGCCGAGCCGACGCGCGACCCAGAAATGGCCGAACTCGTGCACGGTGACCAGGAGGCCGACGGCAACGACGAACCACAACAAAGACCACATGAAACTCATGCGTGAGCGCCCCTCACCGCTGCACTGCCAGTAAGACCTAAGATCCGCTCACGGGCGCGTGCCCGACCTTCCGCGTCGGCGGCCTGGACCTGCTGGAGGTCGCCCGCAGCGCCAGCCGGACACTGCTCCACCACGGCTTCAATGACCGCGGCAATGCCCGTAAAGTTCAATCGGCCCTCGAGGAAGGCCGCAACCGCCACCTCGTTGGCGGCGTTCAGCAGCACCGGGTGAAGCCCCCCGGCGCTGGCGGCCGCCTGCGCCAGCGCCAGGCAGCGGAACCTGACGGTATCCGGGGCGCGGAAATCCAGCCGCCCGGTTTTCAGCAGGTCGAGGAATTCTACACCGGACGGGATGCGTTCGGGCCAGCCCAGTGCGTGGGCGATGGGGGTGCGCATGTCCGGCGCACCCAGCTGCGCCAGCACCGAACCGTCGATGTACTCCACCAGCGAATGCACGATGCTCTGCGGATGCACCACGATCTGGACCTGCTGCGCAGTGACGCCGAACAGCTCGCAGGCCTCAATCAGCTCCAGGCCCTTGTTCATGAGCGTGGCGCTGTCCACGGAAATCTTGCGCCCCATGACCCAGTTGGGATGCCGGCACGCGGCCTGCGGGGTCACCGATTCCAGAGCTTCGGCGGGCAGATCGAGGAACGGCCCGCCAGAGGCGGTCAGCAGGATACGGCGCAGGCCTGCCGGTACAACCCCCGCCTGGCTGCCCGATGGCAGACACTGGAAGATGGCGTTGTGCTCGCTGTCGATGGGCAGCAGTGTGGCGCCCGCGGCGCGGGCCGCCTCGATGAGCAGGCCCCCGGCCATGACCAGGGGCTCCTTGTTGGCCAGCAGCACGCGCTTGCCGGCGCGTGCCGCGGCAAGCGTGGAGCTCAGCCCCACGGCACCGACAATGGCCGCCATCACACAATCCACTTCCGGCGCCTGGGCGATCTGCTCCAGCGCCTCGGGACCCGTCAGCACCTGCGTCCCTGGCGCACCGCTGCCCAGCAGGCTGCGCAGCTGCGAGGCCGCACGCGGGTCGGCGAGTGCCGCGTAACGCGGCTGCCATTTCAGGACCTGTCGCGCCAGCGAAGCGGCATTGGTATGCGCTGCCACCGCCACCAGGCGGAAGCGTCCGGGGTTGCGCGCCAGCACGTCGAGCGTGCTCTCGCCCACCGAGCCGGTGGAGCCAAGCACCGCGACCCCGATCATGAAAGGACTCCCAGTCCCGCAAGACCCAGCGCCAGCACCGGCGCCGCGGCAGTGATGCTGTCGATCCGGTCCATGACCCCGCCGTGTCCCGGGAACAGGCTGCCGCTGTCCTTCAGTCCGGCATAGCGCTTGAGCATGCTCTCGGTCAGGTCCCCGACGATCGAGAAAGCGACCGCCGCCAGGCACAGCGGCAGAAAGAACCGCAACGGCAGGCCGAACCAGGCACCGCCCGCGACGGCGACCGGCACGGTAATCAGTGCGGCGCCCAACACACCCTCCCAGGTCTTGCCTGGGGACACCTGTGGCGCGAGCCGCACCCGCCCGAAGCGATGGCCGGCGAAGTAGGCGCCAATATCCGCCAGCCACACCAGCAGCAGCGTAAACAGCAGCCACTGGATACCGTGCGGAACCCGCAGGCGCAGATACACCAGGACCAGCCAGGCGGGGACCAGCGCGGCGGCTCCAGCCAGCGCCGCTGACAGCGGCGTGACCCGCCGCGGGGCAACGGCAACCCAGGCGAGCGCCGCCAGCCACCACGCAACGGCCGCGCTCAGCATGAGCGGCAGTCGCGGTCCCGCGAAGCCCTGCCAGAACGCCCACAACAGCAGCGCAATCGCGCCCACGTAGGCTCCGCGCGCCGTGAGCCCGCGCAGCCCGGCGAATCCCGCCCACTCCCAGGCCCCTGCCAGCACCAGCGCGGTCACCACCGCCACCATGGCCACAGCCGGCAGGCAGAACAGGACCAGCAGCAGCGCCACAGCCGCGATCACGGCGGTCAACACGCGCTGGCGCAAGCTGGTGGTCATGATCCGGCCGCGCCGGTGCGCGCCGCCGTGGTATTGCCGAAACGCCGCTCGCGCCCGGCAAAGAACGCCAACGCCGCCGCCAGGTCCGCGGCCTCGAAGTCCGGCCACAGCCGCGGGCAGAAGTAGAGTTCCGCGTAGGCTGCCTCCCACAGCAGGAAGTTGCTGATCCGCTGCTCGCCGCCGGTACGGATCAGCAGTTCGGCGTCGGGCAGCCCCGCCAGCGCCAGCCGCGAGGCCAGCCGCGTCTCGTCGATGTCGGCCGCGCGCAGCGCGCCGGCGGCACAGTCACGCGCCAGTGCGCGCGCAGCCTGCACAATGTCCCAGCGGCCGCCATAGTTGACGGCGATCTGCAGCTTCAGCCCGGTGTTGACGGCAGTGCGCAGTTCGGCTGCGGCGATGCGCGTCTGCAGCCGCATCGCCAGTGCGCCGCGCTCACCGATGAAGCGCAGCCGCACGCCCTGGCGGTGCAGCTCGTCCAGCTCGCGGTCGAGCGCCTCGACGAACAGGCTCATGAGTGTGGTCACTTCCTCGGCCGGCCGCCGCCAGTTCTCGCTGGAGAACGCGAACAGGGTGAGCGCCTCGATCTTCAGGCGGCTGCACTCCTTGATGCACAGGCGCACCGCTTCCAGCCCGGCCTTGTGGCCGGCGGTGCGCGGCGCGCCGCGCGCGGCGGCCCAGCGGCCGTTGCCGTCCATGGTGATCGCGACGTGTCGCGGCAGCATCACACCTGCATGACCTCCTTCTCCTTGGCGGCCAGCAGCGCATCGACATCGGCAACGTGCTTGTCGGTGAGCTTCTGCACCTCGGCCTCGGCGCGGCGCTCGTCGTCCTGCGAGACCAGCTTCTCCTTGAGCAACTCCTTGATGTCGTTCATGACGTCGCGGCGCACGTTGCGTATCGCGACGCGGGCGTTCTCGGCGTCATGGCGCAACACCTTGGTGATGTCGCGGCGGCGCTCCTCGGTCAGGGGCGGCATGGGAATGCGGATCACGGTGCCGGCGGTCATGGGGGTCAGGCCAAGGTCGGACTTGAAAATTGCCTTTTCGATCGCCTGCACCACGCTCTTCTCCCACGGGGAGATCACCAGCGTGCGCCCGTCCTCGACTGCGATGTTGGCCACCTGCTGCAGCGGCACCTCGCTGCCGTAGTAGTCGACCTTCAGGTGCTCCACCAGGCTGGGGTGGGCGCGGCCGGTGCGCAGCTTCTTCAGGTCCGCCTGGAATGCCTGCACGCACTTGCCCATGCGCTCGCGTGCGTCCTTCTTGAGGTCATCGATCATCCGGCACTCTCCTCACTCGCAGGTCACCAGGGTTCCGACCTCCTCGCCGCGCACCATGCGGGTCAGATCGCCGGCATTGTTGAGATTGAACACCCGCAGCGGCAGGCGGTTGTCGCGGCACATGACGATGGCCGTGGCATCCATGACATTGAGCTTGTCGGCGAGCACCTTGTCGAAGGTCAGGCGCGCGTAGCGCTGCGCGCCCGGGTTGCGTAGCGGGTCGTCGGAGAACACCCCGTCCACCTTGGTCGCCTTGATGAGCACGTCGGCGTCGATCTCGATGGCGCGCAGCGCCGCCGCGGTATCGGTGGTGAAAAAGGGATTGCCGGTGCCGGCGGCGAAGATGGCGACCCGCCCCTTCTCCAGGTGGCGCATCGCGCGGCGGCGGATGTAGTCCTCGCACACTTCGTTGATGCGGATGGCCGACATCACGCGCGCATGCATCCCCAGGCTCTCCAGCGCATCCTGCATGGCCAGCGCGTTCATCACCGTGGCCAGCATCCCCATGTGGTCGGCCGCGACCCGGTCCATGCCGGCGCGCGCCAGGCCGGCGCCGCGGAAGATGTTGCCGCCGCCGATCACCACGGCCAGCTGCACTCCCATCTGCGCGATCGCCTGCAATTCCCCGGCGATACGCTTGAGGATCGCCGGATCGATGCCGTAGTCGCCGCCGCCCATCAGGGCCTCACCGGAGAGCTTCACCACGATCCTGTGGTACCGGGATGCCGCTTGTGTCATCAGTCCTCCCTCGCTTGCAGAAAAAACCCCGCACGCGGCGGGGTCCTTCGTCTGCAGGTTCGCGGCCGGTTCCCCCGCCCCGCGCCTTCAGTGCCGGACCGGGTCCGCGCCCTTCACCTGGGCCATCACGTCGGCGACGAAGTCTTCGGACTTCTTCTCGATGCCGGCGCCAACCTCGTAACGCTCGAAGGCCAGCACCTGGGCCTTGTCGTTCTTCAGCAGCTTCTCGACCGTGACGTCCGGGTCCTTGACGAAAGCCTGGCCGGCCAGCGTGATCTCGCCCAGTGACTTGCGCAGCCTGCCCTCGACCATGCGCGCGACGATCTCCGGCGGCTTGCCCTCGCCCTGTGCCTGCTCAGTGAGGATCTCGCGCTCCTTGGCAACCACCTCGGCCGGCACGTCCGCGGCGCTCAGGTAGCGCGGATTGCTGGCGGCGACGTGCATCGCCAGGTCGTGCGCCAGCAGCGCCGGCCCGCCGCGCACCGCCACCAGCGCGCCGATGCGCGTGCCGTGCACGTAGGCGCCCAGGTGCTCGGCGGCGTTGATCACGGTGAAGCGCCGCACGCTGATGTTCTCGCCGATCTTGGCCACCAGGGCCCGGCGGCGCTCCTCGACACTCTCGCCGCTGGGCAGCCGCAGCGCACCCAGCGCCGTAAGGTCGGCCGGCCGCTGCTCCAGCGCCACGGAGGTCACGCCCTCGGCGAAGGCGCGGAAATCATCGCCGCGCGCGACGAAGTCGGTCTCGCAGTTGATCTCGGCCATGGCCGCCGTGTGCGCATCCGCCGACTTGCGCACCACGATCACTCCCTCGGCCGCCACCCGCGCCGCCTTCTTGTCGGCCTTGGCGAGTCCCTGCTTGCGCATGAGCTCTGCGGCAGCGTCCAGGTCTCCCTTGGTCTCCACGAGTGCCTTCTTGCACTCCATCATCCCCGCGCCGGTGCGCTCGCGGAGCTGTTTGACTGCGTCTGCTGTGATGTTCATGTGCTGGTCCGAAGCTGTCCTTATCCTTCTGCCGACGGCGCAGCGCCACCGCGGCCCTTGCGGCGCGGTGCGCCAGCGGCCGGGCGGCGTGACACCGCTTCCGGCGGCGGCACGGTGCCCGCCGCGACAGCCGGCTCGGCGGCACTGTGCTCCGCGTCCAGGTCCTCGTCCTCGCCTGCGGGCGATGCTGCGCCCGGGAGCGCCGGCTTGACGGCCGGTGGCTTGCGCCTGCCCGCTGCCGGCGCCTTGCGGCTGCGCACCGCCGCCTGCGGGCGCTGCCGGCCACGTGCGGACTTGCGCCGCGGATTGCCGGCCTCGTCCAGTTCCACGAACTCGTCCTCGCCGATGGCGACCTGCGGCACCGACTCCTTGCCCTCCAGTACCGCGTCCGCGATCCCGGCCGCATAGAGCTGGATGGCTCGCATGGCGTCATCGTTGCCCGGCACCACATAGTCGATACCGTCGGGCGAGCAGTTGGTGTCGACGATGGCGACCACCGGGATGCCGAGCTTCCTGGCCTCGTGAATGGCGATGTTCTCGTGGCCGACATCGATCACGAACAGCGCGTCCGGCAGCGATTCCATGTGCTTGATCCCGCCAAGGCTGCGTTCCAGCTTGTCCATCTCGCGGCGCAGCTGGGTCGCTTCCTTCTTGCCGCGCTTGTCCAGCGCCCCGGATGCGGCCAGTTCAGTGATCTCGCCCAGGCGCTTGATTGACTGGCGGATGGTCTTGAAGTTGGTGAGCATGCCACCCAGCCAGCGCTGGTTGACGTAGGGCTGGCCGGCGCGCTCGGCCTCCTTCTGGATCGACTCGCGCGCCGAGCGCTTGGTGCCGACGAACAGCACCGTGCCGCCGTCAGCGATCACGCCCTTGATGAAGCCGGCGGCCTCCGCGTACAGCGGCTGCGTCTTCTCGAGGTTGATGATGTGGATACGGTTACGCTCGCCGAAGATATAAGAGGCCATCTTCGGGTTCCAGAAGCGGGTCTGGTGTCCGAAATGGACACCCGCTTCCAGCATCTGTCGCATGGACACGCCGGGCATGAAAAACTCCTGTTCGGGTTGAGCCTCCGCGCGTCCCGGACGACCATCCCCGGGTGAAAGATCACCCCGGAACACCCAGTCGTTCGGTTATTGCTGACGCGCGTGTGGGTTGCGTTGCCAAAAAAGGCCGCGCTTTATACCATGAAGACCTCGTCGGAACAACGCCTTACGCCGCACGCGGGGGCCCACCGTGCCGACGCCCCTTATCCCTGGCCCACGAGCCCCATGTCCGTCACGATCAAGACCCCGGAAGAGCAGGAAAAAATGCGTATTGCCGGGCGCCTGGCCGCCGAGGTGCTCGACATGATCGGCGAGCACGTCGTGCCGGGCGTGACCACCGAGGAACTGGACAGGTTATGCCACGAGCACATCGTCAGGGTACAGCGCTCGGTGCCTGCCAACCTCAATTACCGCGGCTTCCCCAAGACGATCTGCACCTCGGTGAACCACGTGGTGTGTCACGGGATTCCCAACGACAAGCGGCTCAAGGCCGGCGACATCGTCAACATTGACGTGACCGTGATCCGCGACGGCTTTCATGGCGACACCAGCCGCATGTACTTCGTCGGCAAGCCGGCGCCGCACGCGCAGCGCCTGGCTGAAACCTGCTTCGACGCGATGTGGCGCGGCATCGAGGTGGTGCGCCCCGGCGCGCGCCTCGGTGACATCGGTCACGCCATCCAGGCCTTTGTCGAGCAGCATGAATATTCCGTGGTGCGCGAGTACTGCGGCCACGGCATCGGGCGCGTGTACCACGAGGACCCGCAGGTTCTGCACTATGGCGAGCCTGGCACGGGCCTGGCGCTGGAACCCGGCATGACCTTCACCATCGAGCCGATGGTGAACGCCGGCAGGCGGCACGTGCGGCTGCTGGCCGACGGCTGGACGGTGATCACCAAGGACCATTCGCTTTCAGCGCAGTGGGAGCACACGGTGCTGGTGACGGCCGGTGGCTTCGAGGTGCTCACGCTGGGCGCGCACGGGCGGCGGCACTGACGCGCGCGCCGGACCGCAGATGGATCCCGTAGAGGCGCAGGCCCCGGCCACCGTCTCCGCGGCATTCAGCTGGCCGCGGCTGGCGCGCCTGCCGGCGCTGCTGGCGCACAACCCCGATCCGGCGCAGTGGCGCGAGCAACTGCAGCAGGCGGATGCGGAACTCAGGGCGCGCTTCGCCGCCGAGGAGCCGGTCGAGGACCTGGTGCGCGCGCGGGCCGCGCTCATCGACGTGTTGCTGCGCCACGCCTGGTCACTGCACGGGGCCGACGCCCATGGCTGGGAGCTGGTTGCGGTCGGCGGCTACGGCCGCGGCGAACTGCATCCCTGTTCCGATATCGACATCCTGATCCTGGTGACCACGGCACTGGATGCCCGCAACCGCACCGCGGTTGAGAGCCTGGTCGCTTTTCTGTGGGACCTCGGACTCGAGGTCGGGCACAGCGTGCGCACCGTGGCGCAGTGTGCACAGGAAAGCGCGGCGGACGTGGGAGTCATGACGACCCTGCTCGAGGCGCGCCTGCTGGCCGGCGCCGGCGCACTGCTCGAGGCCATGCACGCGGCCCTCTCGCCCACGCAGCTGTGGCCGGTGGCGGCGTTCTTCCAGGCGAAGTTGCGCGAGCAGGAGGCACGGCACCTCAAGGAAAACGACACTGCCTACAACCTGGAACCCAACGTCAAGGCCGGCCCGGGCGGTCTGCGCGACATACAGACGATCGGCTGGGTGGCGCGGCGCTACTGTGGCGCCGCCAGCCCCGAGGAGCTGGCGGCGCGCGGCTTCCTGAGCAGCGCGGAGCTGCGCCGGCTGAAGCAGGCGCAGGCCTTCCTGTGGAAAGTGCGCTTCGGCCTGCACGTCCTCACGGGCCGGCGCGAGGACCGCCTGTTGTTCGATCACCAGATCACCCTGGCGCGTACGTTCGGCTACGAGGACGCCTCCTACACGTTGGCGGTCGAGCAGTTCATGCAGCGCTACTACCGCACTGTCATGGACGTCAGCCTGCTCAACGAGCTGCTGCTGCAGCTGTTCCGCGAGGCGATAGGCGGCGCCGACAGCGCGCCGGTGCCGTTGAACGCGCGCTTCCAGGTGCGCGACGGCTCGCTGGAAGCGCTGAACGAGGAGGTGTTCGCACGCTCGCCCGCGGCGCTGCTGGAGCTGTTCGCACTGCTGCAGCAGAACCCGCAGGTGCGTGGCGTGCGCGCCGCCACCATGCGGGCCGTGGCGCGCAGCCTGTGGCTGATCGACGAGGAGTTCCGCCAGAACCCGCGCCACCACCGGCTGTTCCTGGAGATCCTGCGCGCCCCGGTCGGCGTGACGCACGAGCTGCGGCGCATGAACACCTACGGGGTGCTGGGACGTTACATCCCCGCCTTCGGACGCATCGTCGGGCGCATGCAGTACGACCTGTTCCACGCCTACACCGTCGATGCCCACACGCTGTTCGTGGTCAGCAATCTGCGGCGCTTCGCGATCACCCGCTACGACCAGGAACTGCCGGAAGCCTCGCAAGTCATGCAGCAGTTGCCGCGGCCGGAAATCGCCTACCTGGCGGCGCTGTTTCACGACATCGCCAAGGGCCGCGGCGGAGATCATTCGGAGCTGGGGGCGGTCGACGCCGAGGCCTTCTGCCTGGAGCAGGGACTGTCGGCCTACGATGCGCGCCTGACGGCCTGGCTGGTGCGCAATCACCTGCAGCTGTCGCTCACGGCGCAGAAGCGCGACATCGCCGACCCGCAGGTCATCAACGACTTCGCACGTCTTGTCGGCGACGAGACGCACCTCGATTACCTGTACGTGCTGACCTGCGCCGACGTACGCGCGACCAACCCCAAGCTGTGGAACTCGTGGAAGGCCTCGCTGTTTCGTGACTTCCAGCAGCGCGTGCGGCGCGCCCTGCGGCGCGGACTGGAGTCGCCGATCGACCCTGAGCACCTGGTGCAGGAAAACCAGGACGCGGCCCGCCGCCTGCTCGGCGAGCGCGGCGTGGGGTCCGCCGAATGCGCCGCGGTGTGGGCGCGTTTCACACCCGCCTACTTCCTGCAGCATTCCCCCGAGGAGGTCGCGTGGCACACCGGCCTGCTGGCCGAGCGCGACCCGGCCTCGGACGAGCCGCTGGTGGCGCTCGACCCGCGCAGCGTCCGCGGCACCACCGCGGCGCTGATTTTCACCCGGCTGCGCCGCCACGGTTTTGCCCGCACCACGGCGGTGCTCGATCAGCTGGGACTCAACATTGTCGATGCGCGCATCACCCCCACCGGCGACGGCTTCAGCCTGGACCTGTATCACCTGCTGGAGGAAGACGGCGGACCGATCGCCGACAGCGACCGCCAGGCGGAGATCGAGCGCGCCCTGTGGCGCTCGCTGCGCGCACCCGGCGAGGCGCCCTTCACGGTCTCGCGGCGCGCGCCGCGCCAGGCACGCATGTTCAATACCTCGACGCAGATCGCGGTCACTGTCGATGAGCGCAACAGCCGCTCGGTGCTGGAACTGACCGCCGGCGACCGGCCGGGCCTGCTGTGCGAGGTGGGACGGGTGCTGCTGCAGGAGCACATCGAACTGCACGCCGCCAAGATCATGACCGTGGGGGAGCGCGCCGAGGACGTGTTCCACGTGACCGGCGCCGACAATCGCCCCCTGCCGGAAGATGCCGCGCAGCGCCTGAGTGCGCGGCTGGTGCAGGCCCTCGATCGCCACCAGGCCGCCGTGCGATGAACCCGCGCCTGCGGCTGCTCGCCCCCTACCCCTTCGAGCGGCTGGCGCGCCTGCTGGCCCCGTACACCCCGCCGCGGGAGCTGACGCCCATCGCCATGTCCATCGGGGAGCCTCAGCACACGCCGCCGCAATTCATCCTCGAGGCGCTGCGCGCCGGCCTGGCGCGCGTGGACAAATACCCGCTGACACGCGGGCTGCCGCAGCTGCGCGCGGCCTGTGCACAGTGGCTGACGCGCCGCTACGGGCTTGCTCCCGGCAGCGTGCTGCCCGAGAACATGGTGCTGCCGGTCAACGGCACGCGCGAGGCGCTGTTCGCCATCGTCCAGGCGGTCCTCGACAGCACGGCGCCGGCGCCGCTGGTGGCGATGCCCAACCCCTGCTACCAGATCTACGAGGGAGCGGCGCTGCTCGCCGGCGCGCAGCCGCACTACCTGGCCGCCGCTGCCGACGCACTGCCGGACCTGGACAGCGTGCCGGCACAGGTGTGGCGGCGCTGCCAGCTGTTGTTTCTGTGCAGTCCCGACAATCCCACCGGCACGGTCGCGCCGCTCGCCTGGTTGCAGCGCGCGCTGCAACTGGCGCGGCAACACGGTTTTGTGATCGCCAGCGACGAGTGCTACACCGAACTGTACCTGGACGGGATACCGCCGCCGGGACTGCTGCAGGCGGCGCAACTCGCCGGGCACACGGCTTTCGAACACTGCGTGGTGTTCCACAGCCTCTCCAAGCGCTCCAGCGTCCCGGGGCTGCGCTCGGGTTTCGTCGCCGGCGATCCGCAGCTCATCGAGCGCTTCCATCTCTACCGCACCTACCACGGCAGCGCCATGTCCGTGCCGACCCAGCTGGCGAGCATCGCCGCCTGGGAGGATGAAGGGCACGTTGCGGCCAACCGACGCCTTTACCAGGAAAAATTCGACCGGGTGTTGCCGCTGCTCTCGCCGCTGCTGCCGGTGCGCCGTCCCGCGGGCGCCTTCTACCTGTGGCCGCGGATCGGCGCTGACGACGAAGACTTCACCGCGCGCCTGTACGCACAAACCCACGTGACCGTGCTGCCGGGCAGTTACCTCGGCCGTCCTGGCCCGGCCGGCAATCCCGGCGCCGGTCACGTGCGCATCTCGCTGGTACCGCCGCTGACGGCGTGCCTGGAGGCGGCGCAGCGCCTGCGGGATTTCATTCGCAACGGCGCAGCCGCGGTACCATTGCCGCCATGACTGACATCGACAACCTGAAGAGCACCATCGAGGCCGCCTTCGAGCGCCGCGCGCAACTGTCGGCGGCCAATACGCCGCCCGCCATTGCGGCCGCCATCGAGGAATGCATTGCACTGCTGGATAGCGGCCGCTGCCGCGTCGCCGAGCCGCACGCCGGCGGCTGGGTGGTGCACGAGTGGCTCAAGAAGGCGGTGCTGCTGTCTTTCCGCACCCGCGACAACCAGGTCATGGACGGCGGCGCGACCCGCTACTACGACAAAGTGCCGCTGAAGTACGCGGACATGGACACGGACGCGTTCCGCTCCGCCGGGGTGCGCGTGGTGCCGCCCGCCGTGGTGCGGCGCGGCGCCTACGTCGCACCCAATGCGGTACTGATGCCCAGCTACGTCAACATCGGCGCCTGGATCGGCGCGGGCACCATGGTGGACACCTGGGCCACGGTGGGATCCTGCGCGCAGATCGGCAGCGACGTGCACCTGTCCGGCGGCGTAGGTATCGGCGGCGTGCTGGAACCCCTGCAGGCCGCGCCCACCATCATCGAGGACGGCTGCTTCATCGGCGCGCGCTCGGAAATCGTCGAGGGTGTAATCGTCGGCGCCGGTGCCGTGATCTCCATGGGCGTGTTCATCGGCCAGAGCACCCGCATCTACGATCGCACCACGGGGCAGATCCTGCAGGGCCGCGTACCGGCAGGCGCGGTGGTGGTTCCCGGCAGTCTGCCGGCCGCCGACGGCAGCCACAGCCTGTACTGCGCGGTGATCGTCAAGCGCGTGGACGCGCAGACCCGGGCCAAGACTTCCATCAACGAGCTGCTGCGCGCCGCCGACACCTGACAGCTGCTGCGCAGGGTCCGCGCGGGCCCCTGCCACGGTGTGCGCGACGGGGCCGGCGCGACAACCGCTTTGTGACCGGCACGCGACTGACGGCGTGACCCGCGGTCGCGCAACCTTCCGGCTCCTGATCGCTGGAGTTGGCAGGTCAATGCAGCGGGTGATGACTGAAAAAGCGGCCGGGCGCGGATGGGCGGCCGCCTTCCTTGCGGCGCTCGGCCTGCTGGTCGCCGCCCCCGCCCTTGCCCAGCAGAAGAGCGGCCCCGGCGTCCCGGCAACCGACAGCCTGACCTGGAACGGCATTACGCTCTACGGCGTGGTCGACATCGGCCTGCAGTACGACACTCACATGGCGCCGTTCACGCCCTACCGGCCCGCGGCCAGCGGCAACATCGTGCGCTCCAACAGTTACCGGGCTGTCCTGGGCCTGACCCCGAGCAACATGGGCCAGTCGCGCCTCGGCCTGCAGGGCAATGAACCTCTCACCGATGATCTGGCGGCGGTGTTCCAGATCGAAACCTTCTTCAACCCGCAATCGGGTGAACTGGCCGACTCCGTGCGCTCGGTCACCGCGAACAACGGCAAGGCCGCGAAGAACCAGAGCGTCGGCGTCGACGGCAGTTCCGCCGGCCAGCTTTTTCAGACCGCCTGGCTCGGGCTGACGTCGCGACGCTTCGGCACGCTCACGTTCGGCCGCCAGCAGGCGCTCATCGCCGAAGGCATGGTGCGCTACGATCCGAACCAGCTGGCCTCGGCCTTCGGTCTGCTGGGCGCCTCGAACACCTACGCTGGCGCCGGCAGCAACGAGGACAATCGCCTGGACTCGACCGCCCGGTACCTGCTGCGCTTCGGCGGGCAGCTGCACCTTGCCGGGTTGTACAGGTTCAACAGCGGCTCGCAGCGTACCGCCGTGCAGGCCAACGGGGGCGCTACCATCGGCGGACTCGCGGTCGATGGCTACTACTCGCAGGTCGACGGCTCCATTACCGGCAGCTCACTCAGCGCCGCGCAGGTGGCAACGCTGCCTGCCGGCTACGACTTGCGGCGCTCGTTGGCCGGCACGGTCTCGGACAACAAAAGCCTGGCGTTGATGGGCCTGTATCGACTCGACAGGCTCAGGCTGTTTGCCGGCTACGAGAACATCGTCTACAGCAACCCGCGCCATCCGCTCGCGGTGGGCTTCGGCAACATCGGCGGCTACGTGCTCCCCTACGTCAACAACACCGCCTACAACCAGCGCAGGATCCTGCAGGTCTACTGGAGCGGCGTGCGCTACGCGGCCAACCAGCGCCTGGACCTGGTGGTGGCCTGGTACGGGGTGCACCAGAGCGCCTTCGGCACCGGCGCCCTGGCCGGCTGCAGCTCGGACGCCAACAGCAAGTGCCGCGGCGATCTGCAGGGGCTGTCATTCACCGCAGACTACCGCTTCAATGTGCACTTCGATGTCTACCTTGGCGCCATGTACAGCCAGGTGCGGGACGGCCTGGCCGCCGGCTACCTGTATACCAATAACGTCAACCCGACCGTGGGGGCGCGCTACAGGTTCTGAGGCCTGTTTCAGGGCAGGTATTGTGCGCTGGGTGATTGCGAGCCCGCAGCGCCGCCGATCCGTGCGGATCGGTCCGGCACACTCAGCGCGCCGCTCTGGTAGGCCAGGTCCGCTTCGCGCAGCCGCACTTCGTAGCGCGCCGAGGTTTCCTCGATCTGTGCCGAAGTGGCCGCCAGTTGCGCCTGGCTCAGTTCGACCATGGAGCTGCTGCCGGCGCGGTAACGCGCATCCGCAAGCTGATACGCGGTATCGGCATAACGGCGCAGCTGCATCGCGGTGCGCAGCCGCTCCTGCGCATTGTGCAGCGAGACCCAGGCGATCCGCACGTCGCGGCTCACATCGTCTTCGAGCTTGCGGCGGGTCTGCGCGGTGGCGCGCGCGCGCAGCTCGGCCTCGTGCTGGCGCGCACTGTACAGGCCCCCGGCAAACAGCGGCACGCTCACCTGGATGCCACCCGCACTGTAGTTGGCCGGCAGGCGCGAATCGCGCGCGGTCGCGCCACCGGCGGCCAGGACCGCCGAGACGGCGGGCAGTCGCGCATCGCGCAGCGAGCGCGCCAGGCGTACGGCGGCGGCCTCGTCGTCGCGCAGCCCCGCCAGTTCGGGACGCCGCTGCAGCGCCTGTGCAATCAAAGGTTCGACGCCCTGCAGGTCGGGCGTCTGCTGCGACCCTGGGTCCCCGGGAAGCTGCGGTACGGCTTCCTCGTGCTCGTCCGCCAGCGCGAACACGTGCTGCTCGCGATAGCCCAGCGCCGCCGACAGGCTGGCCATGGCGGCCTGCGCCTCACCCTGGGCACGCTGCACCAGCAGGCGCGCGTCCTCGAGGCCGACCTGCGCGAAACTCACGTCCAGATCCGACTTCAGCTTGTTCTGCGCCAGGATGCTCACGCGCTGCAGCAGCAGGTCGCGGGTCTTAAGGGTCTGTCGGGCCACCTGCTCGATCGCCTGCGCCTGCAGCACGCCGAAATAGCTGCGGTCAACGGCGAGCAGGACCTGCTCGCGGGTGGCCAATGCGACCTGCTGCGCGGCGCCGGCGCTGAGCTTCGCGCTTGCCGCCAGGTTGGTGGTGCGGCCGAAGTCGGTGATGAGCTGGCTCATGCCGGCACCGAAGGCAGTGCGGCTGATAACGGAGGGATTGTTCAGCCCGCCGGCGAGCAGCCGGGTATTGCCGGCGTCGGCGTGCACGGACGACCCGTACAGGCTGAGCTGGGGCAGCAGTCCGGCCCGGTTCTCAAGAAACACCTGGCGCTGCGCCTCGGCGCGGTAGTCGGCCGCCGCCACGTCCGGGTGCTGCGCCAGTGCCAGCGCGTGCGCCTCGGCCAGATTCAGCGCAGGCACGACATCGACCGCCGTGAACGATTGCGCGGGCGCAGGCGCGGCCAGGTCCAGCGCTCGGGCCGGCGGCCCCGCGCTGCCCAGCGCCGGCAGCGCCAGCAGCAGCGCCGCAGCCCCGCCCCTCAAGCGGGCACCTGTGATGCGCCCGGCACGTTGCGCGCCGGCGATTCCTCGTGGCGGTGCACCAGGTAGTAGGCGGCCGGCACGATGAACACTGTCAGGACCACCGACACTGCCAGGCCGCCGATGATCGCGCGCGCCAGCGGCGCATATGCCTCCGTGCCGGTGCCGATCTTGAGGGCCATCGGTATCAGGCCGATCAGCGTGGCCAGGGATGTCATCAGCACCGGCCGCAAGCGCACCCGGCAGGCCAGTGCGACCGCTTCACGCAGCGCCACGCCCTCCGAACGCAGCCGCCGCGTGAACTCCACGATCAGGATGCTGTTGGAGACCACGATACCGACCATCATGACCACTCCCATCAGCGACATGATGTTGAGCGTGGTGCCGGTCGCGAACAGGATCAGCAGCACGCCGGCCAGCCCGGTGGGCACCGCCAGCAGGATGAGAAACGGATCGAGGAAGGACTGGAACTGCGCCACCAGGACCAGGTATACCAGCAACGTCGCCAGGATCAGGCCGAAGCCGAAGGCGCTGAAGGAACTGCGCATCGCCTCGGCGGAACCGCGCACCGTCACCCGCACCCCGGCCGGCAGCGTCATGCCGTGGACGATGCGCTCGACACCGGTAAGGACATGGCTCAGATCCTCGCCGTCGGGCGACACGTACACGTCCATCTCGCGGCGCAGCTGGTAGTGATCCACTTCGGTCGGGGACTCGATGTGGCGGATGCTGCTGACGGTATCGAGCCGGGTGGGTACGCTCGCGCCGGCGCCGCGCAGCGGCACCGCGCGCAGGTCGGTCAGGTTGTGGATATAACCTTCCGGGTACTGCACGGTCAGCAGGTAATCATTGCCGCTCTTCGGATCCACCCAGTAGCTCGGAGCAATCATGCCGTTTGACGTCAGGGCGGTGATCACATTGCCGACCACCTCTTTCTCGTCCAGCCCCAGCTCGCTGGCGTGCAGCCGATCGATGTCCAGGCGCAGCGAGGGGTAGTCGACGTCCTGCGGCACCATGACGTCGCTGACACCCGGCAGCGCGCGCACCGCGCCGGCGATCCGCGTGGCGACCTCATGAGTCGTCTGCATATCGCTGCCGCTCACCTGCACATCCAGTGGCGCCGGCAGGCCGAGGTTCAATACCGCGTCCACCAGGCCGCCAGTCTGGAAGTAGGTGCTGAGCAGCGGCAGGTCGCGGCCGATGCGCTGCCGCACCGCGTCCATGTAGGCAAAGCTGCTGCGGGAGTGACCGGGCTTCAGGCCCACCTGTACGAACGCGGTGTGCGGACCGGAGTTGGGTGTGTAGATGGAGGAAAACCCCGGGGTGGTGCCGATGTTGGAGACCAGGGTTTTCAACTCACGGGCCGGCACCACCTGGCGCACGATCTGTTCGACCTGCTCCACCAGTTTGTCGGTCAGCTCCATGCGCGTGCCGGTCGGGGCCTTGAGATTGATCACGAACTGCGACGGATCGGTGCGCGGAAAGTAGGCCTTGCCGATGAAGGGGTACAGTCCGGCGCACAGAACGAACAGGCCGCTGATCGCCACCACTGTCGCGACCGGGCGCAGCAGGCAACGGGCGAGTGAGTCCTGGTAGTGATCGAGCAGCCTGGCGAAGGCGGCGTTGAAGGAGCGGTGGAAGCGGTGGGCGAACGCCGCCAACGCACCGCGCGGCGCGGCTGCTGCCCCCTCGCCGGCGGCGGGATCCACCTCGGGATCGCCGACCTGCGCGGCCGTATCGCCCTGGGCCTCACGCTCCTCGTGGGCGCCGATGAAGCGCGCGCAGAACAGCGGTACGACGGTCATGGCGACGAAGTAGGAGGCGAACAGCGACAGCACCACCGCCAGCGCCAGCGCGGTGAACAGAAAGCGGCTCACGCCCGCAAGGAAGATCACCGGGAAGAACACGATGGCCGTGGTCAGGGTAGCCGCGAGCACCGGCAGCTGCACCTCGCGCCCGCCGCGCTCGGCGGCCTCGGCCGGGGTCTCGCCGTTCTCGATGTGCCGGAAGATGTTCTCCAGCACCACCACCGAGTTGTCGATCAGGCGCGAGAACGCCAGTGCGAGGCCACCGAGGATCATGGCGTTTATGGTGCTGTCCCCGAAGGACAGCGCGATGAAGGCCGCCAGCGCCGACAGCGGGATGGACAGGAACACGGCCAGTGTGGCGCGCATACTCCCCAGGAAGACCAGGATCATGCAGCCGGTGAGCGCCAGGCCGATCAGGCCTTCGTGGATGAGGTTTTCGATAGCGCTGCGCACGAACTGCGACTGATCGAAGACCACCTGCGCGACCAGCTGGCGCGGCACATCCAGCAGTCGTGACACGCCGCGGCGGATACCGTCCACCACTGCGATTGTATTTGCATCACCACCCTGCTTGAGGACCGGCAGGTAGACCGAGGGCTGGCCGTCGACACGCACGATGTTGGACTGGATCTGGGCGGCGTCCTGGGCGTGGCCCACGTCCCGCACCAGCACCGCGGCATTGTTCACCGTTTTCAGCGGCAGCCGGTTGATCTCATCGACGGTATCCAGCTGGCTGTTGGCGTACAGGTTGTAGTCGTAGGGACCGATCCTGACGTCGCCGGCCGGCAGGATGAGGTTGGCCTGGTTGACGGTGCGCACCACGTCCATCACCGACAGCTCATGGGCCTGCAGCTTCAGCGGATCGACGTACACCATGATCTGGCGGTAGCGCCCGCCGAAGGGCTGCGGCACGGAAGCGCCGGGAACGCTGGCAATCTGGTTGCGCACGTCGTACTGGCCCAGATCGCGCAGGCGCGCCTCGCTAAGGCCCGCGCCCTTGAGCGTCACCAGGCACACCGGCAGGCTGGAGGCGTCGAACTTCAACACCACCGGCGGCAGCGTTCCGGGCGGCAACTTGCGCAGGTCGGCGAGCGCCAGGTTGGCGATGCTGGTGACCGCGGCGTTGGCGTTGAAGCCAGGCTGGAAGTAGATCTTGATCAGGCTCACCCCGGGCAGCGAGCGCGATTCGATGTGATCGACCCCCGAGGCAAGCGTGAAGAAGCGCTCGAAGCGCCCGGTGATGTCGGTCTCGACCTGTTCGGGAGGCATGCCCGAGAAGAAGGTCGCCACCACCACCACCGGGATGCGGATGGGCGGAAACAGGTCGACCGGCATGCGCACCAGCTGGGTGATTCCGACCACGCAGGTGATCAGGCACAGCACGATGACCAGGTAAGGGAAGCGCAGCGCGAAGCGGGGCATGGCCTGCTACTCCTGCGTCGCCACCGCGACCGCAACCGCCCGTGGCGTGACACGCTCCCCCGCGACGAGCTGGCTGCCGCCGCCCAGCACCACGCGCTCGCCCTCCTTGAGGCCGCTCAACACCTCGTGGCGGTCGGCGGTCTCCATGCCCAGTTGCACCGTACGCTGCTGCAGCCGGTCACTGCCGTCCACGACCCACACTTCGTGTCCGCCGGCCGACACCGCCTGCAGCGGGACTGACAGCGCCCGCGGCCGCTCGTCCGCCCTGAGGGTAACCGTGGCGTACATCCCGGCAACCAACTGTCCGTCCGGGTTGGGCAGTTCCATCTCGACCACCATGGTGCGGGTGGCGTCGTCAACCCGGTCGGCGAGGCGCGCGATGCGACCCTCGATGATGCGGCCGCCAAGGGAATCGACGCGTACGCTCACCGGCGCCCCGACGCGCACGCTGCTGACGTAGTCCACGGAGACCGGAAAATCCAGCCGCAGGCGCTCGTTATCGGAAATGCGCACCAGGGGCGTCGATTGGGTGCTGGAGGCGGTTCCGGCCTGGATGAGCGTGCCCGGATCGGCGTAGCGGCGCGTGACGACTCCGCCAAACGGCGCGGTGATGCGCGTGTAGCCGACCAGGGCGCGGTACTTGTTGACGTCCGACCGCGCCGCCGCCAGCGCGCTGGCCGAAGTGGCATCGTGGGCCGCAGCGCTGTCCACGTCCTGCTGGGCAATCAGGTTCGGATGCTCCCTGTTCACCGCCAGCAGCCGCGTATAGGCCAGGTGTGCGTCCCCGTACTCGGCGGCGGCGCGCGCCTGCGTCGCGATCGCGTGCTGCAGCTCATCCTGCAATTCGGGCACTTCCAGCACGGCCAGCAGCTGGCGCGCGCGCACCTTGTCGCCGATGTCCACCTTCATGTCGCGCACGAAACCCGCCACCTTGGCGTGCACGTCCACCTCGTTGTAGGGGCGGAACTCGGCCGGTATGGTGAGCGTGCGGAACAGGTCGGCGCGCATCACGGGGCTGACCGCCACCGCCGGCAGTTGCGCCGCGTTGCCGGCGTGCGCGGGCGGTTGATGCAACAGGTACCCGGTGCCCGCCATGACCGGCAGCGCTATCGCCAGACTCACAATCCAACGCGTATTGCGTGACTTCATGTTTTTCCTGCCAGGGGCTGACGGATGCGGAAGGTGCTGCCAGCGCCCGGAGTGCTGCTGACCTCGACCTGCGCGCCGTACGCGCCACAGATGGACTCGACGATGGACAGACCCAGTCCTGCCCCGCCCTGTTCGCGCGAACGCGAACCGTCCACGCGGTAGAAGCGCTGGAACACGTGCGGCAGGGCCTCGGCCGGAATGCCGATACCGTTATCGCGCACCTCCAGCAACGCCATGCCTGCATCACGAGTGACGGTCAGGCAGACCTCGCCGCCAACGGGGGTGTACTTGATGGCGTTGTCCAGCAGGTTGACGATCACCTGCTTGAGGCGCGACGGGTCGCCGCTGACCGCGACGTCGGGCGCCGCCGCACAGCTGATGCGCACGTCCTTGTCCTCGGCGAGCAGGCTCATCTGCCCGGCGGTGGTGGCGGCAAGTTCCCCCAGGTCGACCCGCTGCGCCGGGGCCTGCGCCTCGCCGGCATCCATGCGCGACAGGGCGAGCAGCCCCTCGACAATGCCCGTCAGGCGGCCCACTTCCTCCAGTACGCTGCCGAGCGACTCGCGCGTCTCGGCCGCGAGATGATGGTCCTGCGCCAGGTTCTCCAGCTCCCCGCGCATCACGGTGAGCGGCGTGCGCAGTTCATGGGAGGCGTCGGCGACGAACTGCTTGGAGCCGTGCAGCGCCGCCTCCAGGCGGCTGATCATGTGATTCAGCGCCAGCGACAGGCGCTCCAGTTCATCGCCGCTGCGCACCACCGGCAGCCGCTCGCCGGGGTTGTGGTGGGTGATGGCCTCCGCCGTCTCTGCCATCTGCGCCACCGGGGTGAGCGCACGCCGCACCAGTATGAAGCCGCCGGCCACAGCCACGGCCACCGCCAGCGGCAGGGCCAGCGCCAGCAGTGTCAGTACACGGCGCAGGATGGCGTCGATGCCGGTGCGTGCTCCGCCGACCTCGACCAGGAATGCGCTGCCGTCGGCGCCGTGCGCGCGCGCCGACGCCACCAGCAGGTGCGCACCGGCACTGTCCACGGTCCGGGCGGCGGGCGCCGCAGCCGGGGCCACGGGCACCTGGCGCGGATCGAAGCGTTCGTCCTTGGGTGGGCCGGACAGGTATACCACCTGGCCGTCTTCGGCCGTGATGCGGATGAAGCGGTCGCTGGCCTCCGGGGAATACAACCTCTCGACCTCGGATGTGAGCACTTCGGCATGCGCGCGCGTCGCCACCACCAGCAACGTGCCGGCGATCTGGCGCGCGCGGCGCGCCTGGGTGTCGATGAAGTCCGCTTCCAGGTAACGCTGCAGCCACAACACGATCAGGGCGCCGAGCAGCACGAACACCACCGACAGCACCCCGGCATACCAGGTCACGAGCCGGAAACTGAGCGAGCGCGTGTTCATGCCGCACCCTCGTCCAGGCCGTAGCCGACGCCGCGTACGGTGCGAATCAGCTTCACCGGGAACGGATCGTCGATCTTGCCGCGCAGGTGCCGCACATAGACGTCGACAATGTTGGTCAGCCCCTCGAAACTTTGGTCCCACACGTGTTCGATGATCATGGCGCGCGAGAACACGCGCCCGGGGTTGGTCACCAGGTACTCCAGCAGCGCGTATTCCTTCGGTGTCAGCTCGATGCGCCTGCCGGCGCGCCTGACCTGCTGCGTCAGGCGGTCAACCTCCAGGTCCGCCACCCGCAGCACGCTGGCGCGCGCAACCGGCCCACGGCGCAGCAGCGCCTTGACCCGCATCAGCAGCTCCGCCAGCGCAAATGGCTTGGTGAGGTAGTCGTCCGCGCCAGCCTCGAAGTTCGCCACCTTGTCCAGGGTGGCGTCACGCGCCGTCAGGATCAGGATCGGCACCTGGTGGTTGCGGCCGCGGATGCGGCGCAGCAGTTCGCCGCCCGGCAATCCGGGCAACATCAGGTCCAGGATGACCAGGTCGTACGCATAGCCCTGGGCGAGCTGCCAGCCACCCGGGCCATCCTCGGCGACGTCGACCGCATAGCGCTCCGCCCGCAGCGCGCGCGCCACCAGCTCGACCAGCTTCTTTTCGTCTTCGACCAGCAGGATGCGCATGCTTCTCTCCGGGGGCCTATCAGAGCACGTCGCGGATTAAAGGCCGGCCAATGCGCCATTAAAAGCCGTTCAGAGAGCGCGCCACCTGTCTTTTACTTCAGTTTCAATGGCTTATGGGTGTATTCGCCACCGCCCCGGGGGTGCAGCCGTCCGCCAGGGCCCGACCCGTCGTGTCATACAACTGTCATCCGCGTGCAGCGCAAGTGTCATGGGACTGCAGCACAGTGTGCGCGCTTGAAAGAAGCCTGCGATGGCGCTTACACGCGCGGCCAGGCGTGCCACCTACACAGGAAGTCCGAAGATGACAGTCATCCGATCCGAATTGCGCCATCGCACACCGCCGTACGCCGGCTACGGGCAACGCCCCGCCATTGCCGCCGCGGTTGCCGCCGCGCTGGGAGTGCTCCTGGCACCGCAAGCGAAGTCTCAGGACGCCTCGAGCAGCGCGCAGCTGCAGTCGCTGCAACAGCAGGTGCAGCAGCTGCAACAGCAGATCACCCGCCTGCAGCAGCAGCAGGACCGGCAGCAGGCCGTCGCCCAGGCGCCTGCGGCCAACGCCTCGCCGGCCGCAAAGCAGGACAAGGGACCCGGACTGCACGCGGGACCTGTGACCCTGACCTTTGGTGGCTACACGGAGCTCGCAACCATCTACCGCGACAAGAACGAATCGGCGGACGTCGGTTCCAACTTCAATACCGGCATCCCGTTCCCGAATTCCCCCAACAATCACCTGTCGGAATTCCGCTTCTCGGCGCGCCAGAGCCGCATCAGCATGCTGGCGCAAGGCCCGCGCGAGGGTGACGTGCACGCCGAAGGGTACTTCGAGATGGACTTCCTCGGCTCGGCGCCGACCGCCAACTCCAACGAGAGCAACAGCTACAACCCGCGCCTGCGGGTGGCATACGGCACCTACAGCAACGACGCCACCGGATTCAACTTCGTGGCCGGCCAGAGCTGGAGCCTGGCGACACTCTACAAGAAGGGCCTGATGCCGCGCGCCGAGAACGTGCCGCTGACCATCGACGCGCAGTACGTGCCGGGCTTCAACTGGACGCGCAACCCGCAGCTGCGGGTGGTGCAGAAGTTCAGCGACGCGGTGTCGCTTGGCCTGTCGCTGGAGAGCCCGCAGACGCTGATCTACAACGGACCGAATCCGCTGCCGAAGAACACGGTATACAACAACCCCGGGGGTTCGCTGTACTACTCCGGACAGAACTACACGCTGGACGCCGCGCCGGACGTAATCGCGAAGCTGGCACTGGACCCAGGCTACGGGCACTACGAGCTGTACGGCGTCGCGCGCTGGTTCCGCGACCGCGCCGCGGGCGTCAACGACAGCGTTTCCGGCGGCGGCGTGGGCGCCGGAATGCTGTTGCCGCTGGTGGCGGGCGTGCTCGACTTTCAGCTCTCCGGCCTCACCGGCAAGGGCATAGGCCGTTATGGCAGCGCGCAGCTTCCCGACGTGACGCTGCGGCCTGACGGTCGCTTCGCCACGGTCAAGGGCTACCAGGTGCTCGCCGGCCTGACGCTGCATCCCAACAGCGACTGGGCTATCTACGCTTACTACGGCCGTGAGCACGAGGACGCCACCGACTTCACCGCGGCGGATGCGATCACTGGCCAGCCGCTGGGCTACGGTTACGGCAGCCCGCTGTATGACAACAGCGGCTGCGGCACCCTGGGTGGCGGCAAGTGCGCGGCCAACACCCGTGCAGTGTCACAGGGCACCGTGGGTGCATGGTGGAAGTACTACCAGGGCGCGCTCGGCAACCTGCAGGTCGGCCTGCAGGGCTCGTACACGAAGCGCCAGACCTTCGTCGGACTCGGTGGCGAGCCGGACGTCAACATGACGGTCGGCATGCTGTCGTTCCGCTACTACCCGTACCAGAAGTAGATCCCCCCTCGACTTCTGCGCACGGGCAGGCCCGGGCCCGCGTGAGCGGGCCCGGGCTTCTTTACGGCACGGTGAGTCTGAGTTCCGCTCCCGCCTGATCGAGGGTCCGCAGTACTACCGGTCTGTGCCACAGACGCTGCAGGTACTCGAGCACCTTGCGGCTGCGTTCCAGATCCAGGCCGCGCCCGTCGGTGGCGCTGTCGTGGGTGAGCTCCAGCGTTCCGTCCGTGTGCATCTGCGTCGCCGCCATGAGCGGCGCTCCGAAGTTGTATTTCGGTTTCAACACCGCCTCGTGCAGCGCAGTGAGATCCTGCTCGAGCACCGTGACCTGGCCATCGGCGCGGGCGCGGTAACGGAACAGGCCGAGTTCCTCGGCGAGTTCGCGCGTCAGGTGGTTGCGTATGAACGCGAAGTCGTCGTCCTGCTCCAGGATCGAGCGCGCGGCCGCCAGCCCCGACTGCTCGATGATCTTCTCCCACATCGAGAAGCCGAGATGATAGGGGTTGATGCTCAGCGCCACCTGCTGCTCGGCGGCGATCGGGCGCACCACATCCGAGTGGCACTTGATCGCATCGACATAGGCGTGCTGCGGAATGAAGTCCGCCTCGCGCAGCAGCCTGGCGTGCCAGTACGAGGCCCAGCCTTCGTTCATGATCTGCGTGGCGAATACCGGATAGAAGTAGAACGACTCCTCACGCACCGCGAGGAAGATGTCGCGCTCCCAACTCTCCATCTCCGGGGCATACTGGGCGATGAACCACAACAGGTCGCGCTCCGGGTGCGGCGGCACCGGGGCACGCTTGCGCGCCTCGGGGGCGGCGCTGGCCTCGCGCGACTCCAGCGCCGCGAAGCGCCGGCGGAAGGTATCATCGACGGGCGCCCTGGGTTCCTCCAGATACTCCGGATAACGAGCGCGTCGCAGGGACTGGTCGACGTCGATGTGCTGCTCGAGGGCGAGCGCCGCGTCCAGCACCGCCTCGACGCGCTGCACCCCGTGGGCCTCGATGGCAGCGGAGATCTGGCGCGCATGGTTGGCGGCGTGCTCGACGATGCGCTCGCTGACCTGCTCCTGGCAGCGGCGGAACAGCAAGTTGTTGCGCGAGAAATCCGCGTGACCCAGGACGTGCGCAGTGACCAGTATGTTCTCGGCCAGGCCGTTGCTCTGCGCCAGGTAGGCGTGCCCCGGGTTGCCGGGAAACACCACCTCGAACAGCCGTGAGTGCCCCATGTGGCGCTGGATCAGCTGATGGATATAGCGCACGCCGAAGGACCAGTGCGGCATGCGCACCGGCAGCCCGTAGACCGCGATCTCCATCATGAAGCTGTCCGGCACGGCCTCGAAGTCGACCGGATGGAACTTCAGGCCCGACGCGCCGGCCAGTTCCTCCATGCGGCTCACGAAACTGCGCCATTCACCGTCCGCGGCGTTCATGGAGAGGCGGCCGCCTCGCTCTCGCTGCTGAAAAAATGCCGCACCGCGCCCCACACCGCATCGAAGTCAGCCAGCGCGTAGCCGCCGGCGGCGAGGCCGGAAGTCCTGAGCTCCTCGAATAACCTGCCGGTCTCGGTGGCGAGCTGGCGCGACAGCCCGGATGACACCTCGACGTAGCCGGTGAAGCATGCGTCCGCGGCAATCGCGGCGAGCGCGCCGCGCGCATCGACAGCGTCGCCCGCCGAGTTGTCCCCGTCCGATGCATAGAACAGGTAAATGTTGTAGCGGCCGGGGTTATAGCGCTCCTCGATGATCTCCCGCACCTTGCCGAGGCCGGTCGAGGCCACGGTGCCGCCGCTGCCGGAGACCTGGAAAAACTCGGCCTCAGTGAACTCCCAGGCCTCGGTGGTATGGGCCACGAACACGGTATCGAGGGAGCGGTACTGGCGCCGCAGGCCCTGCACCACCCAGAAGAAGAACGTCTTGGCCAGCTTGCGATCGCGATCTGACATGCTGCCGGAGACGTCCAGCAGAAAGAACACCACCGCGTGCACCGCCGGCTGCTTGCGTCGCGCCAGCTGGCGGAAGCGCAGGTCGTCATCGGTGAAGGTCGGGGCGGCGCCGGGGGCGCCGCGGCGCTTCACCATCTCCTTGAAGGAGCGGCGCCGGTCAAGCCGCGAGCGCGCGCCGCGCCGGTCCCAGCCCTCACGCGTCCAGTCGCTCTCCTGCGAAGGCCCGACGCGCGGTTTGAGATTGGGCAGCTGCATCTCCTCCCACAGCCAGTCGATGATGTCATCGATCCTGAACTCGAGCAGCAGCTGCACGCCGCCGTCCTCGCGTCCGCCCGGGCCCTTCTCGCCCGGCCCCTGCTTCGCAGGGTCCGCCAGCACGTCGCCGGGTTTGACCTCGCCCTGGCCGGCGCCTTCGGATTCCTCCGCGCGCCGCAGCCGGAAGTGGTAGTGCTCGAGCATGCGCACCGGCACGCGTACCGTGCGCGCACCCTCGTTGATGAGGTCGCCGCCGGCAATTATCTCCGGCAGATGGGCGCGTACGGCTTCGCGGACCTTCTCATCGTGACGCAGCCAGTCGCGCGCGCCGCGCGAGAATAGCTCATACCATTGGGCGACACCTGCCCCTGCTTGCTGCTTGTCACCGTCGGCCGCCATTGCTGATGGTGTACTCCGTTTTCGGCACTGCCGCCAGCTCTACTCCTGCGCCAGCAGTGTGGTCACGTAGCTCAGGGCCTCCTTGGCGCTGTGCTCGTCGTAACCGTACTCACTCACCAGGCGCTGCTGCACCACTGAGATCTTCTGGCGCGCATCCTCGTCCGGCCGCGCCGTGGAAGTGACCAGGCGCAGAACGTCGCGCCGCTCCTCGAACAGGTACTGCTCGATGGCCTCGCGCATGCGGGCGTGGCTGGCGAGCTTGAACTTCTCGCCCGCCTTGAATGCCACCATCGCCTTGCGCACCACCTCCTGGCGGAAGGACTGCTTGCCGGAGTCCGATACCTTGATTTTCTCCTCCACTGAGCGCAGGAAGCGTTCATCCGCCGGGCGATTCTCGCCGGTGATCGGATCGGTGACCTGGCGCTGATCAAGCGAGGCTTCGACCTCGTCCAGATACTTCTCCAGCAGCTGCTGCGCCTCCTCCTCGAAGGAGGCGAACATGGCGCGGTGCACGTCCTCCTTGACCCAGCGGTTGTAGAACTCCTTGCGCGCGGTCACCAGGTGATCGATCCAGCCCTTCTTCTGCTTGGCATCCATGCGCGCGTCGTGCTCGATGGCGTCCTTGAGGGCCAGCAACAGCTCCATGCTGGTGAGGCTGAGCGTGTTGCCGCGGGTAATGGCACTGGAAATCGCATTGATGACGAAGCGCGGGCTGACACCCGTCAGTCCTTCGTCCGGCGCCTCGGTGCGCAGCCGCGCCGCCTCGCTCTCGGGCACGCCCTCGACGGCCTCGCCGGCATACAGGCGCAGCTTCTTGGCCGTGTCCAACCCCTCGCGTTCCGGCTTCACCAGGCGCGTCAGGATGGCGAACACCGCGGCCAGGCTGAGCACATGCGGATCCAGGTGCACGTTGCGGAACGCGGGCGCCCCGGAGACCAGCTTCTGGTAGATGCGCGACTCGTCGCGATAGGACAGCGCATAGGGGATCTTGATGATCACCATGCGATCGAGCAGCGCCTCGTTCTCCTTCTCCTGGAGGAACTTGTGGAATTCGGCGAGGTTGGTATGGGCCAGGATGGTCTCGTCGAGATGAATCAGCGGGAAGCGCGAGACCTTGACGTTCTTCTCCTGCGTCAGCGTCAGCAGCAGGTACAGGAACTCGCGCTTGACCTTGAGGATCTCGATCATCTCCAGCACACCGCGGCTGGCGGCATACACGGCCCCGGACCATGACCAGGCACGCGGATCGCCCTCGTCGCCGATCTGCGCAACCTTGGCAAGGTCCACTGACCCGACCAGATCGGCGATGTCAGCGGTGGTGGGATCGTGCGGCGCATAGGTGCCGATGCCCACGCGCGAGGCCTCGGCGAGGAACACCCGCTCGACCGGCACCCGCACGAAGTCGCCCTCGAACTCGCGTTCGACGAAATCCCGCGCCCAGGGCGACAGCTCACCCTGGACGGCGATGCCGTACTTTTCGCGGAATTGCGAGCGCAGGCTGGCGGGGATCAGGTTCAGCGGATTCTCACGCAGCGGCGAGCCGCGTATCGCGTACAGCGCACCCGCATCGGTGCGGCTGTACTCCTCGAGCCCGCGCTTGAGCAGGATCGCCAGCGTCGACTTGCCGCCGGACGGCGGCCCCAGCAGCAGCAGCAGCCGCCGGCCCACGTCCGAGCCAGCCGCGGCCGCCTTGAAGTAGTCCACCACCCGTGCCAGGGGCTCATCGATGCCGAACAGTTCGCGCCGGAACAGCTCGCGCGCGCCACTGCTCTCCGGGGTGTCGGCCGCGGCTTCGCGGGCGTGCCAGCGCAGCATGTCCCAGATGTATTCGTGACTCGAGCGCGCCAGCGCCACCGGGTTGGGCGGGAGAATATTGGTGAGGAAGTCGCCGAAAGTGCCTTCCCAGCGCTGCGCACGGTGCAGCTTGCTGAAGGAACTCAGGGTATCGATGAAGTCGGCATTGCTGCCTTGTGGGCCAACGTCAGCGGCGAGCGATCGCATCGTCCTTACCTCCCGTTGAACTCGTCGAGGTCTCGGGGCTGACGACCCGGTGGAGCCGGCGCTGCCAGCGTGCGGTATTAACTTAGTCCCAATGTCACAGCCAAATCAGTGACGGCCTTCTGACACTTGAGCACTCATTACGTTAAGACGGTCACAGCGGCGAATTGTTCATTCCGCCGCTGGTCCGGGAGCACCCTCTGCAGGCGCATGCCGCGAACGCGCGCTGTTTGATGTGTAAGTAGCTGATCCGTAAGCGGTTGCCAAAAAATGGCAGCGGGATCCAGGCACTGAAGCCATGCTGCGGCCCGCACCCGGGCTCTCCGGTCAGCCAAAGCGGCCGGTGATGTAGTCTTCGGTGAGCCGGTGGCGCGGGTTGGTGAACACCCGGTCGGTTTCGCCGACCTCCACCAGTTCTCCCAGGTGGAAGTAGGCAGTACGCTGCGAAACGCGTGCCGCCTGCTGCATGGAGTGCGTCACGATCACAATGGCGTAGGATCCGCGCAGCTGGTCGATCAGATCCTCGATCTTCGCGGTCGCCACCGGATCGAGCGCCGAACAGGGCTCGTCCATCAGGATCACTTCCGGCTGCACGGCGATGGTGCGGGCAATGCACAGGCGCTGCTGCTGCCCGCCCGACAGCCCGGTGCCAGGACTGGCGAGGCGGTCCTTGACCTCATCCCACAGCCCCGCGCGCGTCAGGCTGCTGCATACGATGTCGTCGAGTTGCGTGCGGCTGCGCGCCAGGCCGTGGATGCGGGGTCCATAGGCGACGTTGTCGTAGATGGACTTGGGAAACGGATTGGGTTTCTGGAACACCATGCCGACGCGCGCGCGCAACTGCACCACGTCCAGCGCCGGATCGTGGATGTCACGCCCGTCCAGGCGGATGGTGCCCGTCACCCGCGCTCCGGGAATGGTGTCGTTCATGCGGTTGAGGCAGCGCAGGAAGGTGGACTTGCCGCACCCGGAGGGCCCGATCATCGCCAGCACCTGCCGCCGGCCGACATCCACGCTGACGTTCTTCAGCGCCTGCTTGGCGCCGTAGAACACATTGACGTCGTGGCAGGAGAACACGGGGTCGGGCACCGTGGCGCCATCACTAACTTCGACAGATGCCTCACCCGCTCCCGCCGCGGCCACGCGGCCACTTGGCTTCTTCAGGCCAACTTCCGGACGCAGCGAGAAGCGCGGCTGACCACCCGCCGTGTCCCTGGCAGGATCGCCGGCCGTCGTGGCCGGCGACGGCGGCGCACGGCCTGCCCCGGACTGCCCGTCTGCGGTGTTTGCCATCATTGCTCCGGGGTCTTCAGCCAAAACGGCCGGTGACGTAGTCATCGGTGCGCCGGTTGCGCGGCGCGGTAAAGATCTGCTCCGTCGGCCCCATCTCGATGATCTCCCCCAGGTACATGAAGGCGGTGGTGTTGGAGACGCGCGCCGCCTGCTGCAGATTATGGGTCACGATGGCAATGCAATAACTCTCGCGCAGGCTCTGCAGCGTCTCCTCGATGCGCAGCGTGGAAATCGGATCGAGCGCCGCCGTCGGCTCGTCGAACAGCAGCACCTCGGGGCGCAGCGCCAGGGTGCGGGCGATGCACAGGCGCTGCTGCTGGCCGCCGGACAGGCCACGACCGTCCTCGTGCAGCTTGTCCTTGACCTCCTCCCAGATGGCGGCGGCGCGCAGCGCCTCCTCCACCCGATCGGCGAGCTCGGCGCGCGAGATGCGCCGCGACAGGCGCAGGCCGAAAGCCACGTTGTTGAAGATCGACATCGGGAACGGCGTGGGCTTCTGGAACACCATGCCGACCCGGAAGCGCAGCAGTGCCACGTCCACGGTGGGTGCCAGGATGTCCTCGCCGTCCAGGCGCACCACGCCGCTCGCGCGGTGCCCAGGATACAGGGCGTACATACGGTTGAAGACCCGCAGCAGCGTCGACTTGCCGCAACCGGACGGACCTATGAAGGCGGTGATGCGCCGATCCGTCAGCGTCAGACTGATGTCCTTGAGCGCCTGCGCAGTACCATAGAAGAAATCGAGGTTGCTGACCTCGAATTTGACGGCGCCGGCGCCGGGCTGTGCCGCCACTGCAGTCTGCGCAGCCACCGCGGCCGTCGCTGCCTCCCTCGTGTTCATCAGCGCCGGCCGCCCTGCAGTGACGACACGACCACGCGCGCGGTGATGCTCAGCACCAGGATGCTGAGCGTGATGAGCAACGCGCCCGACCACGCCAGCTTCTGCCAGTTGGGATAGGGACTCAGGGCGAACTGGTAGATGACGACCGGCAGGTTGGCCATCGGGGCGGTCAGCTTCGTGCTCCAGAACTGGTTGTTGAGAGCGGTGAACAGCAGCGGTGCTGTCTCGCCGCTGATACGCGCGACCGCCAGCAGCAGGCCGGTCACGATACCGCTGCGCGCCGCCGGATAGATCACGCTGGTGATGGTTCGCCACGGGTAGGCGCCCATCGCCGTGGAGGCGTCCTTCATGCCCTGCGGCACCAGATTGAGCATGTCCTCGGTGGTGCGCACCGTGACCGGCATGGCGATGATCGCCAGCGCCACCGCCCCGGCTATCGCGGAGAAGTGCCCCATGCGGATCACCAGCAGCTCATAGACGAACAGGCCGATGATGATCGAGGGGGCCGACAGCAGTACGTCGTTGACGAAGCGGATCACCGCGCTCAGGCGCGAGGCACGCCCGTACTCCGCCAGGTAGGTACCGGCCAGCATGCCGATCGGACCGCCGATCAGAATGCCGACGAGGGTCATCACGACACTGCCATAGATGGCGTTCAACAGGCCGCCGCTGCTGCCAGGCGGCGGCGTCATCTCCGTGAACAGGCTGAAGGACATGCCAGCCAGGCCGTTCCTGAGCAACGTCCACAGGATGGCGAACAGGAAGAACAGGCCGACAGCGGTGGCGACGCCCGATAGCCCGAGGGCCAGGTAGTTGACCAGTCTGCGGACCGTGCGGCGGGTCATACCGCGGACATCGCCCTGCGGTCCATGCGCAGCAGCATGAAACGCGCCGCCGCGATGACCGAGAAGGTGATCAGGAACAACAGCGCCCCGAGGGCGATCAGCGAGGAGGTGTACAGATCCCCGACCGCCTCGGCGAACTCGTTGGCGATCGAGGCCGAGATGGTGGTGCCGGGTGCGAGCAGCGAGGAGCCGATGCGGTGGGCGTTGCCGATGACGAAGGTCACCGCCATGGTTTCCCCGAGTGCGCGCCCCAGGCCCAGCATGACGCCACCGATCATGCCGGTGCGCGAGTGCGGCACGATGACCTGCCAGATCACCTCCCAGGTGGTGGCCCCCAGGCCGTAGCCGGACTCCTTGAGGACATCGGGCACGGTCTCGAAAACATCGCGCATCACCGCCGAGATGAACGGGATGATCATGATCGCCAGTACGAAGCCCGAGGTCAGCACGCCGATGCCATACGGCGGCCCCTGGAACAGCCGGCCGACGAGCGGCAGAGGTCCCAGCCATTCTATGAGCCAGGGCTGCACGTACTGCTGCAGGATCGGCGCCAGCACGAACAGACCCCAGATGCCGTAAATGATGCTGGGCACGGCGGCCAGCAGTTCCACCGCCACCCCCACGGGCCGCTTCAGCCACACTGGCGCCAGTTCGGTGAGAAAGATCGCTATGCCAAAGCTGACCGGGATCGCCAGCAGCAACGCCAGGACGGATGTCACCAGCGTCCCGTAGACCGGCGCCAGTGCGCCGTACTCGTCGGTGACCGGATTCCAGATCTCCCGTGTCAGGAACGCCAGCTTGAAATGCGAGAAGGCAGGCCACGCACCGACCAGCAGCGAGACGGTCACGCCGCCCAGCAGCGCCAGTACGATCAGGGCGGCCGTCAGGGTGGCGTTGCGGAACAGGGCCTCGCGCAGGCGCTGCGCCGCCGCGTAGCGCGATGGTCCGGCGCCCTGTGCGGCATTCATGCGCGGCCGACCCACGTGTCGATCCCTCTCCTGCAGCAATTGGCGGGCCGCCGTGCCGGCACGGCGGCCCGCCTCACTCAATGGCCCACCGCCCCCGGGGCGGCGATCTCAGTTCGTCCGGATCTGCTTCTTCCAGGTCTCGCGCACCTGCCTGATCAGGGTCTCCGGCAGCGGCACGTAGTCCAGTTCGGCTGCCATCTTGCCACCGTTACGGTACGCCCAGTCGAAGAACTTCAGGGCGGCTGCGGTCTCGGCCGGCTTCGGCGGCACACCGTACAGCAGGATGAAGCTGGCGCCGGTGATCGGCCAGCTTGCCGCGCCCGGCTGATCCGTCAGGATCAGATGATAGCCGGCGGCATGCTGCCAGTCCGCATTGGCCGCGGCTGCCTGGAAGGTCTCGGCCTTCGGCGTCACGGCCTTGCCGGCCTTGTTGATGAGGTTGGCGTAGGCCATCGCGGTCTGCTTGGCAAAGGCGTACTCGACGTAGCCGATGGCCCCGTCGGTCTGGCGCGTCATGTTGGCCACGCCCTCGTTGCCCTTGGCGCCAATGCCCACCGGCCACTGGACGGACGTATTGGCGCCGACCGAGGACTGGAACTTCGGACTGGACTTCGACAGGTAGTCCGAGAACAGGAAGTTGGTACCGGAACCGTCCGAGCGGTACACCGGGGCGATGGTCGTCGCGGGCAGGTTCAGCTTCGGATTGAGCTTGTGGATGCGCGGGTCATTCCACTTCGTGATCTCGCCCAGGTATATGGAGGCAACCGTCGCACCATCGAGCACCAGCGCGCCCGGCTGCACCCCCTTGACGTTCACCACCGGCACCACGCCGCCGATGATCATGGGGAACTGCACCAGGCCCGCCTGCGTGAGATCCTCCGGCTTCAGCGGCATGTCCGAGGCGCCGAAGGTCACGGTCTTCGCCTTGATCTGCTTGATGCCGCCGCCGGAGCCGATGGACTGGTAGTTCAGGCCAACGCCGGTCTCTTTCTTGTATGCATCCGCCCATTTCGAGTAGATCGGGTAGGGGAAAGTGGCGCCGGCGCCGGAAATGTCTTCCGCCCGGGCGAGCGTCGTCAGCGCCAGCGCGCCGGCCGCCACCGCCAGCACCTGCTTTGCGAATATCCTCATGATTTCATTCCTCGTAGTGGAGAAGGCACACCCGGCCCGCGCGCATTAAATGACACTAATGTGACGTTCTCATGACGGGCTGCGGGCCTTCGGGTCGCCAGTGTCGCCCGCGCTCTTTACGGGCTCATGACTGCACTGCCTGCGACCCGTCTGCCGGCCACCGCGGCCCCCCAAGGCTGAGCGGCTATACTGACGCGCCGCCCGCGCCAGTTGCCTCAAAGATGACTCAAGCTTTTGAATTAACAAAAGAACTGATTTCCCGCCGCTCCGTCACTCCCGCCGACGAGGGCTGCCAGGCCCTGATGGGGCAGCAGCTGCGTGCGGCCGGATTCAAGATTGAGTCCCTGCGTTACGGCGAGGTCGATAACCTGTGGGCCTGGCGCGGCCAAGGCGGGCCGGTGTTCTGCTTCGCGGGCCACACCGATGTCGTTCCGACCGGTCCCCTGGAGGAGTGGCACAGCGATCCTTTCGTCCCCCAGGTCCGCGACGGCCTGCTCTATGGCCGCGGCGCGGCCGACATGAAAAGCGGACTGGCCGCGATGGTGACCGCAACCATCGAGTTCGTCGCCGAGCGGCCGAAGCACGCCGGCACCATCGCCTTCCTGATCACCAGCGACGAGGAAGGCCCCTCGAAGGACGGCACCAAACGGGTGGTGGAGGAGCTGAAGTCCCGCGGTCAGAAGATCGACTGGTGCCTGGTCGGCGAGCCCTCCAGCGAGCGCACCGCGGGTGACACGGTCAAGATCGGCCGGCGGGGTTCGCTCAGCGGGCGCCTTACCGTGCACGGGGTGCAGGGCCACATCGCCTATCCGCAGCTCGCCGAAAATCCGGTGCACACCCTGGCGCCGGCGCTGCTGGAACTGACGCAGCGCCAGTGGGACAGCGGCACCGAGCATTTCCAGCCCACCACTTTTCAGGTCTCCAATCTGAACGCCGGCACCGGCGCACCCAACGTGATCCCCGGGGAACTGAAGGCGCGCTTCAACCTGCGCTACTCGCCGATCCAGACCCTGCAGGGTCTGCAGGCGACGGTGGAGGAAATCCTGCGACGCCACCGGGTGCGCTACAGCCTGGAGTGGTACGTGTCGGGCGAGCCCTTCTACACCGGGCCGGGCGAGTTATCGCGGGCGGTCGGCGCGGCGGTGAGCGCCGTCACCGGCACAGCGCCGGCCTTCTCCACCGGCGGCGGCACTTCCGACGGGCGCTTCATCGCGCCGCTGGGTGCGCAGGTCGTGGAGCTGGGGGTGGTCAACGCGTCCATCCACAAGGTCAACGAGCACGTGCGCGTCGCGGACATCGACGTGCTGCACCGCATGTACGTCAACGTGCTGCGCAGTCTGCTGTGACAACCAGAAACCAACAAGTAAGCCCGCGGACACGGTAACGCGGATCTAATCGGCTGAGCGGCGCCTGCGCAGGTTCGCGTACAACCCCAGCGCCAGCAGCCCCAGCGCACTGATCAACACCCATCCCGGCATCGCAAGTCCCAGGAACCGCCAGTTCACCTCGCCGCACTCGCCGCTGCCGGTGAGCACCTTGCGCACGACATCCCACACCGGCGTGAACTTCAGCAGCACCGCCAGCGGCGCACCGCAGGAGGGCAGCGTGCCCGGCGGCAGGCTCTGCACATACAGGTGGCGCAGCGCGACTCCCGCCGTGGCGAGCGCCGCGAGTACAATCAACACCGCGCATATGCGCCGCCCGGCCGTCCTGCGCGGATTCCACAGGGCCGCAAGCGCGAACGTCACGCCCGTGACTGCCACGCCGATGCGCTGAAAGATACACAGCGGGCAGGGCTCCAGTTTGAGATGGAACTGGGTATAGAAGGCATAGGCCAGCAGGGCCACGCACGCGGCAAAGCCGGCGGCGTTCAGCGCTCGTGCACCCAGGCGCATCGCGGCTGGCTTTCAGGACCTGGCCGCTGGCGGGAGCGGCTCGACGGCAGCGCCGGCGCGCAGGTCCCGCTCCACATCGTCCAGCGAGGTGTGGCGGATGTCCTTGCCGTGCACCATGTAGATGACGTACTCGCTGATGTTCTTGGCGTGGTCGCCGATGCGCTCCAGCGCCCGCACCACCCACATCACATCCAGCGCACGGCGGATGGTGCGCGGGTCCTCCATCATGAAGGTGATGCTCTGGCGCTGGATGGCCTCGTACTCCTCGTCCACCAGCCGGTCCTGGCGCGCCACGCGCAACGCCGCCTCCACGTCCATGCGCGCGAAGGCATCCAGTCCGTCGTGCACCATGTCGGACACCACGCGGCCGATATGCTTGATCTCGCGGTACTTGTCGGCCGGCCGCTCCATGGTCGCAAGCCTGGAGGCGATGTAGCCGATCTTCTCCGCCTCATCGCCGATGCGTTCCAGGTCGGTGATGGTCTTGATGATGGCCACGATCACCCGCAGGTCGCCGGCGGCGGGCGCACGCGTGGCCAGGATGCGGCTGCATTCCTCGTCGATCGCCACCTCCATGTTGTTGACCTGCTGGTCGTCGCGGGCCACCGATTCCCCGAGCGTGCTGTCGCCCTCCACCAGTGCCGTTACGGCCTTGTGCAGCTGGTGCTCCACGAAGCCGCCCATGGCCAGCACTTTGCTGCGCACGCGCTCCAGGTCCTCGTTGAAACGGCGCGAGATGTGGTGGCTGAGGTCCGCGGTTTCCATCAGTGCGTGTCTCCGGCTGCGCTGGGGCGCTGGCGCAAGGCCATGCGCGCGATGATAGCGCAGGCACGCTAAGAAAATCTGACAGCCTGTGTCAGTGGCGCGGCCTCGATGCGTTCGGGCGGGAAGTGGCAGGTAAAGGTGCTGCCCGCGCCCAGGACACTCTGCACCTGCAGCCGGCCGCCGTGGCGCTGCAGAACGTGCTTGACGATGGCCAGGCCCAGGCCGGAACCGCCGGTGGCGCGCGAACGGCCCGGATCCACGCGATAGAAGCGCTCGGTCAGGCGCGGGATGTGCTCGGGCGGTATCCCCATGCCGGTGTCGGTGACACTGAAATGCCCGCCGTCCTCGTCCACCCACCAGCGCATCTCCAGCGAACCCTCCGGCGGGGTGTACTTGGCGGCGTTGTCGACCAGGTTGGAAAACGCCGAGTGGATCTCCGGCTCATCGCCCAGCAGCCGGGCGGTGGAGTCCAGGCGCACCCGCACCTCGTGCGGATGGAGCGGACGCGCCAGCACGTCCTTGCGCAACAGCGCCAGCAGCGCGGCCACGTCGATCGGCGCGGCGGTGACAGCCTCGTCGGTATCCTCCAGCCGCGACAGTTCCAGCAGGTCATGGATGATGGCGGTCATGCGCTCGGCCTGGCGCCGCATCTCCGACAGCGGGCCCTGCAACTGCGGATCCAGCCCCGGTTCCTGCGCCAGCGTCTCCAGGTAACCGGAGATGACCGTCAGCGGCGAGCGCAGCTCGTGCGAGGCGTTGGCGACGAAGTCACGCCGCACCGCCTCCAGGCGCATCTGCCGCGAGACATCACTGACCAGCAGCAGCAGCTGGCCGTCGCCGTAGGGCGCCACCTGCAGCGACAGCCAGGTGTCCGTTCCCGAAGACTGGTGCACTACGACCGGATTGGCGTAGTCGCCGCGCGCCAGGTAGCGCACGAACTGCGGCTCGCGCAGCAGGTTCTCGATGCGCAGGCCCAGGTCGGCCGTACGCCGCAGATTCAGCAGCCGCGCCGCCATGCGGTTGAACCACACAATCTCGCGCTGCGCGTTCAGGATCACCACGCCGTCGGGCAGGGCCGCGGTGGAGCGCTGCAACTGGCGCATGAGCTGCACGAAGCGTTGCTTGTGGAAGCGCTTGCGCCGGTGCAGGCGCACGATCTGCGCGATGATCTCCCCCCACACGCCGCCGATCTCCGGTGGATCGGCGTAGCTGCGGTGACGCAGCCACCATTCTGTGCGGAACAGCTGCGCCAGCATCCAGCCCAGGTGCAGGATCAGCGCGATCGCCAGCCCGCCCCAGGGATTGTGCAGCAGCCAGCCGACGGCGACACCCAGCACGACCGTGCCCGCCAGGCGCACGGCCGCGAATCCCCAGGCCTGTGTAGCGGGCTGCATCGCTGAAACGAACTCCACGATCAGGCTGTCCGGGCGGAAAAGCGGTACCCCGAACCGCGGACAGTCTGCACCAGGTGATCGTACCCGAAATCCTCGAGTGACTTGCGCAGCCGCCGGATATGCACGTCGATGGTGCGTTCCTCGACGTAGACATTGCCGCCCCAGATGCGGTCGAGCAGCTGGTCGCGGGTGTAGACCCGTTCCGGATGGGTCATGAAGAACTCCAGCATCCGGTACTCGGTCGGGCCCAGGGCGACCGTGCGCCCCCCCGCCGTGACGCGATGGCTGCCCTGGTCCAGCACCAGGCCGTCGAACTCGATCAGCTCGTCCACACTGGTGGTGCCGCTGCGCCGCAACACCGCGTTGATGCGCGCCAGCAGTTCGCGCGGCGAGAAGGGCTTGGTGACGTAGTCGTCCGCGCCGCCCTCGAGGCCGGCTACCTTGTCGCCCTCTTCGGCGCGCGCTGTCAGCAGGATCACCGGCAACTCGCGGGTTTCCCGGTCACGCTTGAGGGCGCGCGTCAACTCCAGGCCGCTCATGTCGGGCAACATCCAGTCGACCAGCACCAGGTCCGGCCGTGAGTCGGCGAGCGCGGCGCGCGCGCTGCGGCAGTCTTCCGCCTCGCGCACCTCGAAGCCGGCGCGCTTCAGGCCAAAGGCGATCATTTCGCGGATCGGCCGCTCGTCCTCGACGATCAGTACCTGTTTTGCGGGCATGCGTGCTGGCGCTGGCCGTGGGCTTCCCCGCCTCTGCGGGCTATGCGGCGCGCGGGCGTATTAAAGAGGGTCCAGATTGCAGAATCATGACAGTTGAGCCGGGATCCATGTCAGTGCCGTGACGCGCCTTCACGCGCAGGGCCGGGCCACCTGGTCACGCAGGTAGACCGGAAGCGCGCCGCCGGCCTCAACCACCCGCCCGGCGGCCACCTCGGGGGCGGCCAGGCGCAGCATCTCCAGCGCCCGTGGCAACAGGTCCCCCTGCACTTCCGCCAGCTCCCCCGCGGCCTGTCGCAGGGCCTGCCGGTAGGCCGTGAAGCCCGACCCGGCACCGACCGCGCGCTCGCCTGCGCGCCAGGCCGCCGGGAGCTCGACCAGCTCCGGAGGCCCCACCCGCTCCGCCGCAACCTCGTGCGCCAACCCGTCCGGGCCACGCTCGAAACAGGCCCAATACACCTCGCTCATACGCGCATCGCTGCACACCAGGACCCGGCCCGCCGCCGGACTGGTCTCGAGCGCACGCTGGGCAAGGGCCCGCAGGTCCGACACCGGCACCACCGCGAGTCCCGCGCCGAAGGCCAGCCCCTGGGTGACACTCGCCGCCAGGCGCACGCCGGTGAAAGCGCCGGGTCCGCGGCCAAAGGCGATCGCGTCGAGCCCCGCAAGTGTGAGCCCGCCCTGGGTCAAGAGCTCATCGACCATCTGCAGGATGTGTCCGGCGTGGCCTCGGTCCAGGCGCAACTCGCGCTGCAGCACCGTCACGCCGACACACAGTGCGGCCGAGCAGTTCTCCGTGGCCGTGTCCAGGGCAAGGAGCTTCACGGCACCGCCACCGCCACATGCGGCTCACGCGGCAGGTGCCGCCGCAGGAAGCGGTACGCCTCGGCGGCGTCGCGGGTCACGCTCATGGCCGGCAGTGCCGCCAGGAAAGTGCGGCCGTAGCTGCGCCCGGTCACGCGCGGATCGCAGATGGCCACGACGCCGTAGTCATCCTCGCTGCGGATCAGGCGCCCGGCGCCCTGCTTCAGCACCAGGGCGGCCTCCGGAAGCTGGTAGTCGCGGAAAGCGTTGCCGCCGGTGGCGGTCAGGTGCTCGATGCGCGCGCGCACCAGCGGATCCTCGGGTGAGGCGAAGGGCAGCTTCTCGATCACCACCAGGCGCAGGGCTTCGCCCTTGACATCGACACCCTCCCAGAAGCTCGCCGTGCCGAGCAACACGGCATTGCCGTCAGCGCGGAACTGCGCCAGCAACTGCTCGCGTGGCGCCTCGCCCTGGACCAGCAGGAGGTACGGCGCCTGCCCGCCCCAGCGCTGACGCAGCAATGCCGCACCCTGCGCCAGCGCGCGATGGCTCGTGAACAGTACGAATGCGCCGCCACGTGCGGCGTCGATCAGGCCCACCGCGGTTTCCATCACCGCCGCCACGAAGCCCGGAGCCGCGGGCTCGGGCAGTCCGGCGGGCAGGTACAGCAGGCCCTGGCGTTCGAAGTCGAAGGGGCTGTCGATGTGCAGCGTGCCGGCATCCGCCAGGCCCAGCCGCCCTGTGAAGTGCCCGAACTCCTCGCCCACCGACAGGGTGGCGGAGGTGAAGATCCATGCTCCGCGGCGCGACTGCAGCAGATTGCGGAAGCGCTCGGAGATATCGAATGGCAACAGGCTCATGGTGAGGGCGCGCGAGCTGCTCTCCAGCGTGCGCGCGCCGTCGATGTCGTCGGCGTCCATGATGCGCGCCAGCGCCTCCTGCTGCGCGGCCAGCCTTGCAGCGACCGCCTCGATCGCCTCGCTGTCAGAGACCGCGGCGAGCGTCTCCTGCAGCACCGCCAGCGCCTCCTCAAGCCGCTGCGCCGCGGCACCGGCCGCTCCCGAGCGCGGCACGAACGGCACGCGTGTCGATCCTCCCGGCGCCGCGGCACGCAGCACCATGATGGCCTCCTCGACGCCGCGCAGCGCCCCCAGCACACCCGGCGCGGCGGCAGCAAGCCCCGCGCGCAGGTCCTTCAGCAGCGTCTCGAGCTGGCGCGTCGACACGCTGGCGCCGAAAAACTGCGTGGCGAGATCGGCGACCTGGTGCGCCTCGTCGAGTATCACGGCATCGGCGGCGCCCAGCAGGTCCCCGAAGCCATCCTCCTTCAGCGCCAGGTCGGCCAGCAGCAGGTGGTGATTGACGATCACCACGTCGGCATCGAGCGCCTCGCGGCGCGCCTGCACGACGTGGCAGCGCGAAATGTCGGGACAGCGCTGGCCCAGGCAGGTCTCGCGGGTCGAGGTGACCTGGGCCCACACAGGGTGACTGTCGGAGAGCCCGCTGACCTCCGCCAGGTCGCCGCGGCGCGTGGTGTGCGACCAGCGTTCGATACGCGCCAGCATGCTGCGCGTACCGCCTGCGCGGGCGGCGCTGCCGCTGACCAACTCCAGCTGCGCATGCGCTTCACCGGCGCGGTCCAGGCGGTATTGACACAGGTAATTGGCCCGCCCCTTCAGCAGCGCCACTCGCGCCGGTCGGCCGATGGCCCGCGCCACCAGTGGCAGGTCACGCGAGAACAGCTGGTCCTGCAGCGTGCGGGTGCCGGTGGAGATCAGCACGCGCTGCCCCGACAGCAGGGCGGGTACCAGGTACGCGAAGGTCTTGCCCGTGCCGGTCCCCGCCTCCACGACCAGCGACTCCTTCATTGCCAACGCGTCGGCGATGCGCTCCGCCATGCGCAGCTGGCCGCGCCGTACCTTGAAATCCGGCAGGGCGGACTGCAGCGGTCCGCCGGGGCCGAATATGTCGGACAGGTCCAGCATGCGGCGCATCCTGCCCTTTCGGGAGGTGACTGTCGATGCCGATATCCGTATGAATTCACAGGAAATTGAGCGCCAGCAAGGCCCGCCTGCACTCAGCGGCTATACTTGGTGGCCTGCCGCACAGCACTGATAGAAGAGGAATACCCCTGAAAATGGCCACGGCCGCGCAAGCAATGACTGCACTGGATCGACTGAGCCGCGCGGTGAGCGCCTGGGTCGATGAGGTACGCCAGCTCACCCAGCCCGACAGGATCCACTGGTGCGAAGGCGGCGAAGCCGAGGCAAGCGATCTGACGGCACAGCTGCTGCGCAGTGGCGAACTGCAAACCCTGGATGCCACGCACTTCCCCGGCTGCCACCTGGCACGCTCGGCGCCCAACGACGTGGCGCGGGTGGAGCACCTGACCTATATCTGCACCCGTTCCCGGGACGACGCGGGCCCCAATAACCACTGGATGGAGCCGGCGGCGGCGCACGCGAAGATGCGTGAACTGTTCCGCGGCTGCATGCGCGGCCGCACGCTGTACGTCATCCCCTACTGCATGGGACCGATAGACTCGCCGCTGTCGCGCTGCGGCGTGGAGATCACGGACAGCCCCTACGTGGTGCTGAACATGCTGATCATGACGCGCGCCGGGCGGCCGGCGCTCGCACGCATCGCGCGCGAGGGCGCTTTCGTACGCGGCCTGCATTCGGTGGGCGAGCTGGACCCCGAACGCCGCTTCATCATGCACTTCCCCGAGGAGCTGTCGATCGAGAGTTTCGGCTCCGGCTACGGCGGCAACGCGCTGCTGGGCAAGAAATGCCACGCGCTGCGCATCGCCAGCTGGCAGGCGCGCACCGAGGGCTGGCTCGCCGAGCACATGCTGATCGTCGGCCTGCAGAACCCGCAGGGGGAGACTCACTACGTCGCCTGCGCCTTCCCGTCGGCCTGCGGCAAGACCAATCTCGCCATGCTGATCCCGCCGCAGTCGATGCCGGGCTGGCGGGTGTTCACCGTGGGTGACGACATCGCCTGGCTGCACCCCGGCAGCGACGGGCGCCTGTGGGCCATCAATCCGGAATCCGGCTACTTCGGCGTCGTGCCGGGCACCAACCCGCAGACCAACCGCAACGCCTACGAGATGATCCGGCGCGACACGCTGTTCACCAACGTCGCGCTCACGGCCGACAATCAGCCGTGGTGGGAAGGACTGACGGACGGCAAGCCGGTCATCGACTGGCAGGGGCGGCCCTACGACCCGGCCAACGGGCCCGCGGCGCATCCCAACTCGCGTTTCACCGTCTCCGCCCGGCGCAACCCGGCCTGGTCACCGCACAGCGAGGATGCGCGCGGCGTGCCGATCTCGGCGCTGGTCTTCGGCGGGCGGCGCCGCGAAGTGGCCCCGCTGGTCTACGAGGCCCGCAACTGGCAGCACGGCGTGCTGGTCGGCGCGTCGATGGCTTCGGAAACCACGGCGGCCGCGACGGGCAAGGTCGGCGTCACCCGTCGCGATCCGATGGCCATGCAGCCCTTCTGCGGCTACAACTTCGCGGATTACTGGCAGCACTGGCTGAAGGTCGGTGCGCAGTTGCAGCATCCGCCGGGCATCTACAACGTCAACTGGTTCCGCCGCGACGCGCAGGGCAAGTTCCTGTGGCCGGGCTACGGCGAGAACCTGCGCGTGCTGGAGTGGATGCTGGACCGCTGCGCCGGCAGGGCCGGTGCGGTCGAGTCCGCCATCGGCTGGCTGCCGCGTGCGCAGGACCTGGACATGAGCGGCCTGGATGTGTCCGCCGGGTCGCTGCAGGCGCTGCTCAGTGTGGACCCGGCCCTGTGGCGCAAGGAAGTGACCGAGGTCCGTCAGTACCTGTCGCAGTACGGCGCCCGGCTTCCGGCCGCGCTGAATGCGGAGCTGGATGCGGTCGAGAAACGGCTCGGCGTTTAAGCGTCTTCGCAGCTGAAGCGGATGGTCTGGGCGGACTCGGACTCGGGCAAGCGGCCCAGTCCGATCATGCCATCGCCCTTGACCTGCAGGCTGTCACGGCGCACGAAAGATTCCTCCCCGGCCGAGCTCTGCACGAAAGTGCCGTTGGTGCTCTGGTCAATCAGCACAAACTTGTTGCGGCTGATCTCGATGCGCGCGTGCAGGCGCGAGATCAGGTTGCCCTTGACGACCACGTCGTTGTCCTCGGCCCTGCCGATGGTGATGCTCTTGTGGCTCTCGTCCACCAGCAGTTCCTGTCCCTGCCACTTCAGACGCAGCCGCATGCCGCGGGCGGGCCTGGACTCCCCGGCAATCCCTGGCAGCATGCTGGTGACGTCTTCGGTTTGCCACAGCACCTCGTACAGGACCACTTCGTTTTCCTGGCCCCTGAGGGTGGCAATATCGATCTGACGGCAGGCCGCGCGCCATTCCGGTGACAGCGTCTGCACCATCGTCGCCGTGGTGACTATCTGCCCGGCCTTCGCCTGGCTGGTCATGCGGTTGGCGGTGTGCACGGCAGCGCCGAATACGTCGCGGTTCTCCAGCATGACCGGGCCGAAATGACAGCCGATGCGGATCGCGACCGGCTGGCCGTCGACCTTGAGCTGCGCGTGCGAGGTGATCTGCTGCTGCATCTGCGCCGCGGCGTTCAGCGCCGCGTCCGCAGTGGGGAAGGTCGCCATGACCTCGTCCCCCATCGTCTTGATCACCGTTCCCTGGCGCTGCTCGGTGGCGCTGCGCATGACGTCGATGCAGATCGCAACCATCTCGCGTGCACGCGCATCGCCCATGACGTCATAGATCCGGGTCGATCCGACCACGTCAGCAAACAGGATCGCAAGTTCGATGTCTCTTCCCATGATTTGCCGACCGATTATAGACGAGCCCGCGGCCGGGCTTACAAATTCCCGTTGTGCGGCCGCGATTTACCGGCGACATCGAGAACGCATCGCAGGAGCGCCGGGCCTGCGGTCACAGCGAAAGTGTGCTGGCGGATCACGCTGCCAGGGGCACGGCAACTTCAAGCAGCAGTTCGGCAGCGGCACCCGGGCGCCGCGCGCCCTCACTCAACAGCCGGCGGAACTCACGCGCCCCTGGCTGACCCGCGTACAGACCGAGCATGTGACGCGTGATTACCGGGAGTCTCTCCCCGCGCGCCAGTTCCCGCTGCGCATAGCGATACATCCGCTCCAGCATCCGCCGCGGACTGACGGGCTCCGCCGCACCCGGCGTCAGCGCCCGCTGCAGTTCCGTCAGCACCTGGGGACGATGATAGGCCTCGCGCCCCAGCATCACGCCGTCGCACCACGCCAGTGCCTCCTGCACCTGGGACGCGGTCCGCAGGCCGCCGTTGGTTACTACCGGCAGTGCCGGAAACTCGCGCTTCAGCCGGCGCACCACCTCGTAGTGCAGCGGCGGGATCTCGCGGTTGGCCTTGGGCGAAAGCCCTCCGAGCACCGCCTTGCGGGCGTGCACGATCACCGCCTGCGCACCCGCCGCGTGCACCTGCGCAGTGAATTGACACAGCGCCGTGAAATCAGCGTCGTCGAACCCCGCGATCGCCGCCTGCACTGCCTGGCCACGCGCCGACACCACGCCAATGCGCATTTTCACCGTGACCGGCAGGTGCACCGCCGCGCACATCGCGGCAACGCAGTCGGCGACCCGCACCGGCTCCAGCATCAGGCAGGCCCCGAAGGCGCCGCTGGCCACGCGGTCGCTGGGACAGCCGCAGTTGAGGTTGATCTCGTCGTAACCGGCCTCCTCGCCTGCCCGCGCTGCCACCGCCAGCTCGCGCGGCTCGTTGCCGCCGAGCTGCAGCGCCACCGGGTGCTCCTCAGGATCGAAGGCCAGCAGCCGCGCCCGATCGCCACGGGTGATGGCGGCGGAGGTGATCATCTCGGTGTACAGCAGCACCTCCGGCGAGAAGCCGCGCAGGAAGTAGCGGCAGTGGCGGTCGGTCCAGTCCATCATCGGAGCGACCGATATGCGCCGATCGATTGTCGCGCTGCCTTTCCTATGCGCAGTGACTGCGTTCGCCGGCCCAGGCGCCGGCGGTGTTTCTGTGGGATCAGCGGGCATTTCGGGGAGTTTAGCGTTTACCGCCCACCTGTGGGATTACTACGGATTGCAAGCGTGCCCGGTCGGAAGCAGGATTTCCCCGAGTGGGGATTGGAGGAGAGGACAATGGAGCATCGCTGGGGACGTCGCCTATCAACCAGCATTCCGGTGCGATTGAGTTGCGTGCAGTCGCCCGATAGCGGCTGCCGGTGTCTGGGTTGCCTGGAAAATGTGAGCCTGACCGGCGCTTTGGTGAGGACTGAGAAAGGCATCCGTCCTGCGCCTGATGTCATTATAGAGGCCCTGGCTGCGACTCCTGGCTTGCGCGGCCGTGAATTCGCCGCCTCCATCGTTCGGGAGAGCCCGGGCGAATTGGCCATCGAGTGGCATGCGAGCCCGTCGGCAAGCGTATCCGCGCTGATCACCGAGGCCATGTTGAGCAGCACGGCCGGCGCTACGGAACTTTCGACACCGACTCTCGGGCGCGTCCCTTTCTGTGCGCGGGCCTGCGACTCCGGGCAGCCCTGATCAGGCAAGCCGCCTCAACGGACTATCCGGCCGGAACGCACCGGCGCCCTGTTGAAACCGCCCGGGGTCCCGGGGCCCGTGCATCGTGGTGGCGCTGCCGCGGATCAGACCGGGGGCGGCAACACCGGCAGGACTGTCGTCGCCGGGCGGGGGCTGAGTGCGGGGCGTCGGCGCGAGCGGATCGAAGTGCCGGCGCGCGCTGAACCCGCGAGCGTGCCCCGCCGGGCGGAGAGCATCTGCGATTTGAAGCCCCGCGGCTTGACCACCAACAGGTCGCAATCTAGTTTGTCGAGCACCCGCTCGGCGGCATTACCGATGAACATCCGCTTGAGTGCCGAGCGCGACACCGCGCCCATGACGATGAGGCCGGCGCGGGTCTTGCGTGTCACGCGCCGCAACTCATCCACGACTCCTCCCATGCAAACGTGGCGCCGGCCCGCCGGCACGCGAGCCGCAGCCGCAAGCTCGCCGACGGTGCGCTCGATCTGTGCCTGGTGCGCCGCCTCCACCTCCGGGGGCAGCGCGGCCAGCGGCACCCCGTCAAAAGGCACCGTCTCGAGCAGGGGGGTGAACGCGTGGAACACGTGCAATTGGCCCTTCAGGAGTCGCGCGTAGCCACTGCCAAGCTCCAGCAGCCGGGCGTCCAATTCCGCAGGACGGGCATGCGCATGAAACGGATCGACCGCGGCGATCACCGCCGGTTTCCGCCAGGCGCGGTATGACTTCACGAGCAGGACAGGGACCGGGCAGTGACGGATGAGCTCCCAGTCGGTATTGTGCAAAAGCAGGCGGGCGCCTGGTGGGTGCGCGCGAACGGCAGCGACCACCAGATCGGCGTGACTGCGCGCGGCACGGCGCACGATCGCCTCATGCGGAGGGTAATCCCAGGCGACGGTGCAGGTAACACGCAACCCACGGAGCGTGCGATCCCGTGCCAGATGCTCCAGGCGGCGCTGAGCGTGGCCGGCGAGAACGACCCGCCGCTGCCGAAGGGTCTGTGCGGTCAGAGTCTCGGGAAAGCCCACCCTTGGGTCCACTTCATCCATGGAATGGAAGAGCTCGAGGGTCGCTCCCGAAGCGCGTGCGAGGATCGCAGCCTTGCGCAGCGCGCTGGCGGGCGCGTGATCCTCGTCGCCGATTGTCATAAGAATGTGCCGAATGCCCCTGGCCATGTTGCGACTCCTCAGTTCGGGACCTGCGGACCTGAGCTGACTCTAGTCGCCATCCCCGCGCACGGGCATCGTGGATTGTGCTTAGGATAGGCGCTTGCACGTATTGGCATGCGCCGGCGCCGGGTTGAAGATGGCGAACAGGAGGAATCGTATGAACGTGCTCACGTCCACCAAGGACAAAGCCACCGTTCGGCCGGCCCCGCTGCGGGACTGCGATGACGCCTACGGTTGCGTCGAATGGTACGTATATCCAAAAGCCGTCGCAGAGTCACCGGCGGCGGATCCGATCGTGGGGCCGCACCACTTGCCGCGCTTGAAACACGCCGGCCTGATTGAGCATCCGGCGCCGATCCTTTGACCGCGGGGGCCGCCGATCAGGGCTGCACCTCGAGGAACGCGGCCACCGCGTCCATGTCATCGAGATTCAGGTTCTGCGCGACACCGTGCATGATGGCAACGTTGCGCATGTTGCTCTGGAATGAGGCGAGCTGCTTCAGCACGTATTGAGCATGCTGGCCCGCAAGCCGCGGGAAGTTCTGGAGTCCGTGTGCATCGGACCCGTGACAGGCACTGCAGGCCGGGACCCCCTGCGCCGCGACGCCGTGCTCGTATATGTCGCGGCCACGGCTGATCCTCGCGGATGTGCCGCCCGCGCCGGGTTGCGCCCGCTGCCCGGCATAATATGCGGCAAGTGCGTCGATGGTCTCGTCGCTGAGCTCGGCGGCCATTCCCCACATGTAGCTGATCGCGTCCGGATCGCCGCGAACCTGCGAGCGAAATGCCTTGAGCTGCGCCGCCAGGTAAGTGGGATCCTGGCCCGCCAGGCGCGGGAATTTCGGGTTGGTGCTGTTGCCATCCGGGCCGTGGCAGGTGCCGCACACCGTGATCGCGATTTTCGGGGCGTAGACCGGGGCAACCGCAGTCGGCTCGTCGCTGCGCGCCGCCCCGCCAGCCAGGCAGAGCAGAGTCGCCGCGCCCAGCAGCAGCGGTGCATGCCTGCCCCGCCGCTGCCGACGGCGCGGGGATCCATCGCGGTGTGTGTCATGCATGGCGGTGCCCTCAGTACGCGAACCACAGCAGCAGATACAGTGCGTTGTTGCCGGAGGCGTTGCGTCCGACCCCGTCATAGTTGCTGGTGCCACCGTTGAACTTGCTGTAGGCGGTGTATTGCGCCGAGATCTTCACGTTCAGCCACGGCAGATAGTTCACCTCCGCGATCCAGCCGCGCGTGTCGGGCGAGCCGTTGGCGCTGACAACCACCCCGGGGTTCCCGCCGGGTGGCAGTGGCGCGGGCACGGACGGATAAAGCACCGGATCAGTGCTGCCCGTCGTCGAGAACAGGCCCAGCGTGCCGCCGATCTTGCGCCGGTAGTAGTAGGTGGCCCACAGCCGGGTGGTCGACAGGTTATCTCTTGGGTTCGTGCCACCGGCAGCACTGGCATCGAGTGTCATCGATTCGTGGATGTGGGTTCCGGCCAGGGTCAGCAGGTGCTCATCTGCGACGAACTGGTATTGCACGTCCTGGGCGATATCGTTGAAGCGGTTCAGCGGCCCGCTCAGGGGAACCTCGGTGCCCGGAGCACCGCCCGGAAAGAGCCGGAACTGGGCGCCGTACAGGCCAGCCTCAAGGGAATGCCGGCCCCAGTTGTGCTCGTACGCCAGCCGCCAATAGGGCGCGACCCCCGACATGACGTTCGAAATTGATCCATCGAGCGGGCCTGCGCCACCGGTGAGCTCATTGGTCTTGCCCTGCTTGGCCGAGCGATAGGCGCCGAATTCCGCGTACAGCGATTCGTTCCAGTAGAGATAACCCGTGAGACATCCTGCGCGAACGCGCCGTCGATCGCGGTCCCCGCAAGCGGCGATACCACCGCGTTGCTGGCGGTGAACGGGTAGCCCCACGAGGGAGTTGTGTTCCACAGATCCTGGACAGTGGGGTTGTTGTTGAGCGAAAGCCCATAGGTGAGTGGCCGGTTGTCCGACAGCAGCGTCGTGCCCGCAAACCGCAGGTCGGTATTGTCTATGCCGATGGTGCCTGAGTCGCTGGCATAGGTGATCTGGAAGAAGGCGCCGAAGTTCGGGGCAATCTTGCCGGCGTAGAACAGGCTCAACTGCTGGGGAAAGCCGGCCGTGCCGTTCTGGGAGACCCCCGGGGCACCGGCGGCCGCGAGGTCTGGCACCCCCGTCTTCATCTGGCTGTAGGAGACTTGCGCCATGATGGACAGGGGCACCATCTGCGCCAGGGACAGCAACTCCTCCTTCTTTCCGGTGACATCCTGCACCTGCTTCACGTTGCTGAGGGTGTAGCCGTTCGCCTTGAACACGCGCCCGAAGTGAGTGAGCTCGGGAAACACGGTGTGGCACGCCTCGCAGGCCATGCCCGTCTGCCGGGCGAAGCTCGGGACCGCCAGCGCCTGCGGCGCACTCACGAGCCAGGCCGCCATGAGCGCCGCCGATGCAGCAACACTCCGGCAGACTGAGGCCTTTGCTGTACATGACATGTTCGCGTCCCCCCTGGGCGTCGCCTATCGTTGCGCGAGCCTAGTCCAGCCGTGGAACTGAAGAATCGCGAAATCTACCTATGCGTGTGCGTACTGCTGCGACCGTCCTCAGACGGTGCGCGAGGCCGGGCGCGATTGCGCGTCGGCGCCTGGCCGATGCAGGTACGCGTCGAAACACATGGCAATGTTGCGCAGCAGAAGACGTCCGCCCAGGGTGGCGGCGATCCGTCCCGCCGCCATCTGCACCAGACCGTCCTCCACCAGTGGTTTGAGCCGCAGCAGGGAATCACTGAAGTACGTGTCGAAATCGATGCCATGACGCCTTTCGATCGCGGCGACTTCAATCGTTCCGTGACACATGAGCCCCTCGATCACTTCGGCCCGGATCCGGTCGTCTGCGCTGAGCGCGAGCCCGCGCCACACAGGAAGGCGCCCGGACCGGATGGCTGCCTCCCAGCCCTTCAGGTCGCGGAAGTTCTGGCTGAAGCTCGCACCCAGATGACTGATGGCGCTCACACCGAGGCCCACCAGGTCGCACCCGGCGTGTGTGGTGTAGCCCATGAAGTTGCGCTGCAGGCGGCCGGCTTCCTGGGCGCGGACCAGCTCGTCGTCGGGCACGGCAAAGTGATCCATGCCCACGTAACGGTAGCCACTCGCGGTGAGCTCTTCGATCGCGATCCGCAGCAGCTCGAGCCGGGCGGCCGGCTCGGGGAGCTCGGACGTGGCAATGTGACGCTGGCCTTTGAACAGACCCGGCAGATGCGCATAACCGTAAACGGCCAGGCGATCCGGTCGTGCCGACATCACCAGGCGCAGCGTGTGGCGAAAGCCCGCGGGTGTCTGCCGCGGCAGTCCATAGATCAGGTCGATGTTGACCGAGCCAATACCTTGGTCGCGGCAGGCGTCGATGAGATCGAAGGTCTGCTCCTCGGTCTGTATGCGATTGACCGCCCGCTGCACCCGCGGGTCGAAGTCCTGTACGCCAAGACTCACGCGGTTGAAGCCGAGCTGCGCAAGCATCGCGGGATAATCGCCGGGCACAGAGCGCGGATCGAGCTCGATGGAGAAATCACGCTCGGACGAGCGACTCAACGGCAGTACCGTGTCCAGGCCGCGGATGAGCGTTGCCAGCGTCCCGGCGGCGAGGAAATTGGGCGTGCCACCCCCGAGGTGCAGCTGGACCACCGTGCAGTCCGGGCCGAGCAACGGGGCAATCAGGGCCGCTTCCTGCAGCAATTGCTCGCAATACCACGGGCCGCGCGCCGTATCCCGGGTGATCAGTCGATTGCAGCCGCAGTAGAAGCACGGACTGGGGCAGAAGGGCACGTGGACGTAAAGCGACAGCAGACGCGGCCCGGGCCGGGCGGCGGCATGCTCGGCGTGCTGACGCATCTCAGCCGCGCCGAAGGCGGTATCGAACTGCTGTGCCGAGGGATAGGAGGTGTAGCGCGGGCCCTGCCGATCACAGCGGCGCAATACGGCGGCCGCGGGCAGCGCGTGGAGCGACACGGCGGCAGCGGTCAGTGGCGGCCTAAGAATTGCCGCGGGCAACGGCAGTCGCCCGCGGCCCAATGCTCCGCGCTCACGTTCTACTGCACCTTGATCGTGGTCGGCTTTCTGGTCTCGACCTTGATCTTTGGAACGTGAACGGTCAGCACGCCGTCCCTGGAAGTGGCGCGGATCGCGGAATCATCGATGGCATCGGGGAGCGCAAAACTGCGCGAGAAGCTCCCATAGAAGCTCTCCACCTTGTGGAACTTCTCGCCCTGCTGTTCTTCGCTTTGGCGGCGCTCCCCGCTCAGGGTCAGCATGCCATCCTCAACAGTGACCTTGACGTCTTCCTTTTTTACGGCCGGCAACGAGGCTTTGATCAGGTATTCCCCTCCGGTCTCACTGATATCGACCGCGGGGACCCATTCCGGGTCGAACCCGCCGCCTCCGGTTGTGCGCGACCAGCGGCCGAACAGGGCAGGCAGGCGCGTAAGCGCCTCGTCCATGGCGGTGAACGGTTCCCAGCGAATCAGGCTCATGTCGTTTCTCCTGTGCTGTGTGTTGCAACTGCCAGCAGACGCTACGCCGGCGCAGTGCGAGACTCCATTCGGATGAGTGCGTATGCGGGGCGGACGGAATCGCCTCTCGAATTCACGATTCACCGCGGGGTCCAGGACCCCTGCGGGCGCCGGGAGCTCTTCAGCTGCGGCCTGAGTTCCCATGTGACAATGGTTCGCGCAGCGCCTACAGTGGCACGCTACGACCATCCGCCCAGGCAACCGGCCGTCACATGCAATCTGCCAGTGCTGAACTTGCCCGCAGCGTGCTCGATGCGGCGCCGGACGCGATGATCATCATCGATGGCGCCGGCATCATTCGCTTCGCCAATCGCCAGACCTCGGCGCTGTTCGGCTACCAGCACGACGAGATCATCGGCCAGGCAGTCGAGATGTTGATTCCCGAGCGCTTTCGCGGCCGGCATACGGATCACCGGCAGGCCTATAGTCGCCTGCCGCGGCTGCGCCCGATGGGCCAGGACCTGATGCTCTTCGGGCAGCGCCGCGATGGCGGGGAGTTTCCCGTCGAGATCAGCCTGAGCCCGATCCAGGACGGCGCTACGGCGCTGGTCGCGGCCGCAATCCGCGACGCCACGGAGCGCCGGCGCGTGGAGGCTAGTCTCAGGCAGGCGCAGGAGGCCTCCGAGGGCGCGCGCCAGGTCGCCGATCATCTGCGCGCTGTGGCGGACGAGTCACGCGCGGATGCCGATCGTGCCAACCAGGCCAAGGGGCGGTTTCTCGCCACCGCGAGTCACGACCTGCGCCAACCCCTGCAGACGCTGGCACTGCTCAATGGCACCCTGCGGCGCATGTTGAGCGATTCCGGGGCAATCGAGGTGCTCTCGCAACAGGAGCTGGCGATCGCAGCGATGTCACGGCTGTTGAACGCACTGCTCGACATCAGCAAGCTCGAGTCGGGGGCAGTGAAGCCACAGTTATGCGATTTCCGACTGAGTACGCTGCTGGAGGGGCTGCGGCGGGAGTTCGGCGGCCTGGCAGCGAGCAAGGGTCTGGAGCTCCAGGTACAGGCGGCCGAAGACTATGTGCACAGTGACATTTCACTCACTGAGCAGATCCTGAAGAATCTGCTGTCGAACGCCATCAAGTACACTCATGAAGGGCGGGTACTGGTGCGGGCCCTGCGGCAGGGCGCCTTGCTTCGGCTGGACGTGGAGGACACCGGCATCGGCATTCCGCCCGACCAGATTGCCTGCATCTATGACGAGTTCTATCAGGTTGGCGCCCCAACCGGTTCGCGGGACGGGTACGGTTTAGGCCTCAGCATCGTGCAGCGCCTGGTGAAGCTCCTTAACCTGCGCCTGGAGGTCCGGTCCGAGGTGGGCCGGGGATCCGTTTTCTCGCTGCTCCTCCCCGCTGGGGCCGCGCCGGGCCTCGATGCGCCTCAGGCAGGTTCGGTACCGGCAACCGCGCGGCAGCCGGGGGCGCCGCGCGTGTTGCTCGTGGAAGACGACCCGGGGGTGCGGGATGCGACGCGGATGCTGCTCAAAGTGGAGGGCTATCGAGTGCAGGCCGTTGCCTCCCTGATCGAGGCGCTGCGTGCAGTCGAGCAACAGGGTGCGCCGGAACTGCTGGTCACGGACTACCATCTTGCCGACGGTGAGCTGGGCACCGAGGTCATTGCGGCACTACGCGCCCGCCTCGGGGCGAAGCTCAAAGCGGTGCTGATCACCGGGGACACCTCCGCGGCGATCCTGGCGCTCTCCGGCGATCCCGGTCTGCGCATCGCAAGCAAACCGATCAACGCCGAGCAGCTGCTTGCGCTCATCAGGGGACTGCTCCCGGGATGACGCCTGTGTGCGCCGCTGTGGAAAGTCCCTATGGGAGCCGTTGCGCGCGTCACTAGAATCACCATGTCGAGGAAGCCACTCATGAGCGAACACGGCCACGTTGTCGTCTGGATCGATCACCACCAGGCGCGGATCTTTCAGCTCGCCGCGGACGGGGATGGCACCAGGATCCGCAGCAGCCATCCGCACCAGCACCTGCATCACAAGGCGAACTCGATTGGCAGTGGCCACGCCCCGGTGGACCGCACGTTTCTCGAGCGCGTATCGCATGCTCTCCTGGACTCGGGCGCAGTCCTGATTACAGGACCGTCCGGCGCCAAGGATGAGCTGGCGGCGCACCTCGCACGGCTGCATCCGGAGCTGGCGGCACGCGTATCGGCCGTCGAAACCGTCGATCATCCGACCGATGGGGAACTGCTGGCACTGGCCAGAAAGTTCTTCAGGGCCGATGACCGGATGCATACGCAAACACGCCGGCCGCCGGGAAGCGGTGCGAGCTAATGGGTCCCGGCTGACCCGGCGCCCAGCACCATGCGGACCAGCTGCGCGAGAGAGCCGGCGCCGCTCTTTTCCATGACCCGCGCCCGGTGAATCTCCACGGTGCGCTGGCTCACGCCGAGTTCCGCGGCCATTACTTTGTTGGGCATACCCCTGACCATCAGGGCCAGCACCTCGTGCTCGCGCGGGGTAAGAGAGTCGAGGCGTTGGCGGATCTTCGAGTGCTCTGCCAGAGCGGCGCGGCTGTGGCTGTCGCGCTCGAGGGCGCGCTGGATGCGATGGATGAGGTCCTGATCACGGAACGGCTTCTGCAGAAAATCGAATGCGCCGTGCTGCATGGCTTCAACTGCCATGGGAACATCTCCATGACCCGTGATGAATATGACCGGGATGACGGCGCCGAGCAGATTGAGCTGCCGCTGCAGCTCGAGCCCGCTCATGCCGGGCATCCGCACATCGAGTACCAGGCAACCGGGCTGGTCCACCTGGTAGATGCGGAGGAACTCGCTCGCCGAAGGGAGCGTCCGGCTGGGCAGTCCGACCGAGTTAAGCAGGAATCGCAGGGAGTTACGGACTCCCTCGTCGTCATCGACGACGAAGACAGTAGGAGTGGCTGCTGGCATATCACTCGGTCGGTTCCACCGGAAGGATCATGAAGAAACAGGCACCCGCCGGCAAGTTGGGCCGGTAGCCCACCGACCCGCGGTGGGCGCGGGCAATGGAATGGCTCATGGCCAGGCCGAGCCCGGTGCCGTTTTCCTTGGTGGAAAAGAACGGATCGAAGACGCGCGCCAGCACCTGGGGTTGGAGACCGGGCCCGTTGTCGCCGACCGCGATCTCCACTTCGTGAGTGGTCGGGGCCGACGTGCGGATCACGATGTGGGGCGCCGAAGGCGGTCGCATGCTAAGCGCTTCCAGGCTGTTGTGCACGAAGTTCAGGATGACGTGCTGTACCTGTCCCGCATCGACCGACACCGCGGGCAGGTGCGGGGCGAGGTTCAGCGATATCTGCACCCCGTAGACACTCGCGCTGACGCGCAGCAGTTCGCGCAATTCCTCAACAAGATCGTTCAGGTTGACCGCAGCGCGTGCGCTCTGCTGGCCCCGAGCCAGCGTGCGCAGACGGTGGATGATTTCCGCAGCCCGCAGGGCCTGTGCCGAAATCTGCCGCAATGCCTCGCGCAGCTCGTCCGCATCGGCATCCGGACGGCCGAGCAGCCGCTCGCAGGCGTGTGCATAGTTGGCGATCGCCGTAAGCGGCTGGTTGAGCTCATGAGCAACGCCGGCTGCCATTTCCCCGATGGTCGCCATGCGGGAAACGTTCAACAGCCGGCCGTGCAGCGCCGCGGACGGGTCGGGTACTGCGGTGCCGACGGCGGGGGACTCGCCCGACGTCTTGCTGGCCGGCGTCTTGTTGTCCGGATTTGTCGTCACATGCCCGCTCGCAACGTGTCGGCCAGCATCAGGGGTCCGCAGCCCGCCGTCTGTAGGTACATTTCGCAGGGTGGCGGGGCGTTACGTACAACTGCGCATTCAATTCAGCGCCTGCCCTGAGCACCATACCTGCCGCAGCGGTTGAACAACGGCTTGGGGCAAGATCATGAAATCCGACGCAGATATCAAACATGACGTGGAAGCCGAGCTCCAATGGGCCCCCGAGATCGATCCGACCGATGTCGCGGTGGCCGTGAGCCGGGGCGTGGTGAGTCTTGCAGGCTTCTCACCCAGCCTGTTCGAAAAGTATGCGGCCGAGCGAGCCGCGCGGCGCGTGAAGGGAGTGGCAGCGGTCGCCAATGACATCCAGGTGCGGTTCGCCAGTGCCGGGCCCACCGACCCGGAGATCGCGCGCGCTGCGGTGGCTGCCCTGGAGCAGCGCATGCCGGCCAGCGCCAGGGACATTCAGCCGGTGGTTCATGAGGGACACGTGACGCTGCTCGGAGCCGCGCAGTGGCACTACCAGCGGGAGCTGGCGGAACAGCTGATGCACGAGGTCGCTGGAGTCATCAGCGTCCGCAACTCGATTCGCCTGAAGCCACACACGGCCGTCGAGCACGACATCAGGGGACGAATCGAAGCCGCCTTCCGCCGCCTGGCGGAGCTCGACGCCCGACAGATCGCGGTCGATGCCGCGGGGTCGCAGATCACGCTCAGGGGTGAGGTTCGGTCGTGGGCCGAGCGTGACCGGGCACATGCCACGGCGTGGTCGTCTCCGGGTGTCACCAGTGTCAGGAACGAGCTGACCGTGCGCGTCTGAGGCAATGGCCCCGCCCTAGGCCGGGCGGCGCGCGGCGCTCCCGCGGTGGCATAGTATTCGCTTTCGAACCGGACCTTCACCCAGGAATGCCCGTGCAGAGTCGAGACGGCGGCGCCCAGGTTGTGTCTGGCCATGGCCGTTCGGTTCCCCTCGACCTCAGCGGCTTCATGGGGCTCGATGACCAGGTTGCGCGCGAGCGGCTTGCCGCGGACGGACCCAACGAGCTGCCGTCGGGCAAACCCCGCCACGCTGTGCAGATCGGCCTGGAAGTGGCCCGCCAGCCGATGTTCGTACTGCTGGTGGCGGCGGGCAGCCTCTATCTGCTGATGGGCGAGCTGGCGGATGCACTCGTCCTGCTGGGCTTCGTCTTCGTCGTCATGGGCATTACTTTCGTCCAGGAGCGCCGCACGGAGCGGGCACTCGATGCCCTGCGCGACCTGGCGAGTCCGCGGGCGTTGGTCGTGCGCATGGGGCGCAGGATCGGTATCGCCGGGCGGGACGTGGTCAGGGGCGACATCGTCCTGCTGGGTGAAGGCGACCGCGTTCCGGCGGACGCCATTCTCAGACGCTCCACCAATCTGAGCGTCGACGAGTCGCTGTTGACCGGTGAGTCCGCGCCGGTGCGGAAACAGCCCTCGGATGGCGCGCGGCAACTCGGTAGCCCGGGCGGCGACGACTTGCCTTCGCTCTTTTCCGGTACCTTGATTGCGTCCGGGCAGGGCATAGCGGAGGTTATCGCCACGGGAGTGCGCAGCGTGCTCGGCGGCATCGGCGCGACGCTACAGGAGATCGAACCCGAGCCTACCCCCCTGCAGCAGGAAACAGCGCGCATCGTGCGGGCACTGGCGATCCTGGGATTGATTGCCTGCGCACTGGTCGTGGTCGGCTACGGTGTATCCCGTGGCGGAACCTGGCAGGTCTGGAAAGAGGGGTTACTCGCCGGCATTGCCATGGCGATGGCTCTCCTGCCCGAGGAATTCCCCGTGATCCTCACTGTCTTTCTCGCGCTGGGCGCCTGGCGCATCTCGCGCAGCCACGTCCTCGCCCGCCGCATGCCGGTCGTGGAAGCCCTGGGCGCGGCGACCGTGCTGTGCGTGGACAAGACCGGGACACTGACGCAGAACCGGATGACCCTGAGCGCGCTCGCAACCGAGGCGGCCGTCATTGACGCGCCTGACACCGCCAGTGCGGCTACTGTTGAAGCACGCCGCCTTCTGCAGGCCGCCGTCCTGGCGAGCAGGCGGGAGGGGTTCGATCCGATGGACCGTGCATTATTCACGGCGCGCGACCGTCTGTTGCCGCAGGCCAGCATGACGGATCGTGATTGGGTCATGATCGACGAATATCCCCTGACCCACGAGCTGCTCGCTGTGAGTCATGTCTGGCGTCGAAATTCCGATGAGCCGTTGCAGATCGCCAGCAAGGGCGCGCCCGAAGCGATCGCCGGACTGTGCCATCTATCGCCCGCACGGCGCGCACGGCTTGACGCGCAGGTGAATCAGCTCGCTTCGCGGGGTCTGCGGGTGCTGGCGGTAGCGCAAACGCAGCTGGCGCCGGCTGAACTGCCGGCGCAGCAGTCGCAGCTCGAGCTGGAGTTCCTCGGGCTCGTCGGTTTCGACGATCCGCTGCGTCCCGACGTCCCCGTCGCGGTGGCGGAATGCCGTGCCGCCGGCATCAAGGTCATCATGATCACGGGAGACAACCCGGCAACGGCACGCAGCATCGCGCGCCAGGCGGGGCTTGCGCATTCTGAGTTAGTGATCACGGGATCGGAGCTCGGCGGCATGCCGGGCCGCGAACTGGCCCGTCGTATTCGCGATACGGGGATCTTTGCGCGCGTGAGCCCACACCAGAAATTGAGGATCGTCGAGGCGCTGAAGGCGAATGGCGAAGTCGTTGCCATGACGGGTGACGGGGTCAACGACGCTCCTGCACTCAAAGCCGCACATATCGGGATTGCCATGGGCGGCCGCGGGACCGACGTGGCACGCGAGGCGGCCTCACTCGTCCTGGTGGAGGACGACTTCTCGTCGATCGTGGCCGCGGTCAAGCTGGGGCGCCGGATCTACGACAACATCAGGAAGGCGATCACCTTCGTCGTGGCCGTGCACGTGCCCATTGCCGGCCTGTCCATCGCGCCGGTCCTTGTTCCCGGCTGGCCGCTGCTGCTGCTGCCGGTACATATTGCGTTCCTGGAGCTCATCATCGACCCTTCCTGCTCGCTGATATATGAGGCCGAGCAGCCTGAGGACGACGTGATGAGGCGCCCGCCGCGCAACCCGCTGCAGCGCCTTTTTTCGCCACGTACTGTGGGCCTCGCGGTGATGCAGGGTCTGAGTGTGCTCGTCGTGTGCCTGGGGATCGTAAGCCTGGCGCGCCCGGTTCACGGGCCGGACGGGGCACGCGCACTGGCATTCACCGCGCTCGTGAGTTCGTTCCTCACCCTCATTCTCGTGAATCGCTCCTCGAGTCGTTCGCTGCTGCGCATGATGCGCGTCCCGAACCCTGCGATGTGGTGGGTGCTCGGAGGGACTGCCGCCGCACTGGCAGCAATTCTGACTCTACCGGCCTTGCAGGGCCTGTTTTCTTTCGCACCTCTTCACGCAACTGACCTGATTCTCAGCATGGTGGGAGGCTTCGTCTCTCTCCTGTGGTTCGAGGCCCTCAAGCACCCGCTCCTGAAGGGGAGCGCCGGTATGGGTGCGACGGCGTGAGGGGCTTGGCCGCCGCGGGGACGATGGTGGGGTCTGCGGTGATGACCTGTGCCCTGAGAATGCGTGTGCCGCGCAGGGAGTTCCCGATCAGACAGGCCTGCTCCGCTCGTTCAAGCAAGTCGCCGGCCTTTGCCGTATCCGTGCCCGGGGCACACAGGAGCGACTCGGGCGACCATGCATCACCTGGCCCATCGAACTGCAGAGGCGGTGCGCTCTCGAGGGTCGGGAGTTGTGGCGCCGCAAGCAGCACCAGGCCCGTGGCGTTGCCGGAAGCGGATGCGAGGTAAGTGTGCGGAAACGGGTGCATGGCCTACGAAGGATTCAGCAGCCGCTGCCTGAGGCGCCGGCTGGCGATCACCGCAACGAAGTTCTTGACTCGTGCAGTGGCCAGCAAGTTCGCCACTTCGTCGTCGTAGAGATCCTGCAGCGTTGACTGGTCAATGCGTGTCAGTCGCGCCAGGGCCACGATGCACGCATCACCGCCTGGCAGGTGCGGCGTGCGCGACTCCCGACAAGGCGTGAACTGCGGCCGGACCGGAGCTGGCCGCGCCCCAGGCACAGGAACGGTTGTCAGTTCCGTTTGCATGATGGCGCAAGCCTAGCGCGGCGCCGGGCGATCAACATCCGCACTTGCGCGTACGCGTCCACGGGGAACCGGGGACCCAGGCGTCATCTTGTGCAATGCGGCAACCACGCGGTTGACCCTTCACGGTAATCGGCCTATAAGATGTCGCGATAATACATCTTAAGAGGGGAACAGCATGACCCCGCAAGACCGGATCTGGCTGATCACGTTGCTCGGCATTGCGCTGGTGGCGCTGGTATTCATCTACGTCATCGCCCGTTCGGGCGGCGTCCCCGCCGCCGCCGGGGAAGTGCAAACACGTGCCTACGCGATCAGGCGCTGGTGGTTCATCGCGCTGCTGGTGCTCGGCGTTGGCGTCACCTGGGCCACCCTGCGGCCCTTTCCGGTCGCCGACCAGCGGCAGCTGCTGCCGGGCGCACAGATCGTCGATGTCGTGGCCCACCAGTGGTTCTGGGAGCTGAGCCGCACGCAGGTCAACGCCGGCCAGCCGGTCGAGTTTCGCGTGACGAGCGCCGACGTCAATCACGGCTTCGCCATCTACGGGCCCGACGATCGCATCGTCGTGCAGACGCAGGCGATGCCCGCCTTCACCAATCGGCTCGTGCACACCTTCCGCCGGCCGGGTTTCTATCGTGTGCTGTGCCTGGAGTACTGCGGGCTGGCGCACCACGGCATGGCGAACCAGTTCGAGGTCGTCGCGACGACAGGAGCAAAGCCATGAACGCGGTGAACACGGCAAGCGTGGTCCATCCCGCCAACGAATCGCTGACGGGCGCGGAACGGGTCGTACTCAATCTCTATATCATCTCGGCCCTGTTGGTGTTCGTCGTGATGATGCTGATCGGGCTCATCATGCGCATGGCGCAGGGCACCTGGCTCAACGTGCCGCCCAACATCTTCTACGAGCTGATGACGGCGCACGGCGCGGGTATGGTCGGCACGATGGGACTTGCCTCCTGCGCGGTGATGTGGTTTTTCCTGCGCAAGTACGTGCGCCTGCACCTCGCGATGTTCGCGGCGAACTACGTGCTGTTCATGCTCGGAGCGCTGGCGATCCTGGCGGCGGTGTTCATCGGCGGCTATGCCGGCGCATGGACGTTCCTCTATCCGTTGCCGGTGCATTCGATGGGGCAGTGGAGCGTGAACGCGGCGGCGCTGTTCATGATCGGGTATCTCCTGATCGGAGTGGGCTTCCTGCTCTTTTACCTGGATGCGATGCTCGGCATCGTCCGCACCTACGGCAATCTCGCGCGCGGACTCGGCCTCAACCGGCTGTTCGGCGGCGAGATCGACAAGACGCACCCGCCGGCGGTGGTGGCGAGCACGATGGTGGTGATCGTGAACTCGCTCGGCATCCTCGGTGGCGCGATCGTCCTGGTGATGAGCCTGATTAACGCCTACGTGCCGTCGCTCACGCTCGATGCGCTGCTCACCAAGAACCTCATTTATTTCTTCGGGCACGTGTTCATCAACGCCACCATCTACATGGCGGTGATCGCGGTGTACGAGCTTCTGCCGCGCTTCAGCGGCCGTGCCTGGGGTGTCTCCCGGCCGTTTCTGTGGGCCTGGGCGGCGAGCACTGTCATGGTGCTGATTGTCTACCCGCACCACCTGCTGATGGACAACGTCATGCCGCACTGGATGCTGGTGATGGGCCAGATCATCTCCTATACCAGCGGTCTGCCGGTGTTCGTGGTGACGGCATACGGGGCGCTCACCAACGTCTACCGCTCCGGTATCCGCTGGAGCCTGCCGGCGCGGCTCGTCGTGCTGTCCATGTTCGGCTGGGCCGCAGGCATAGTCCCGGCGATCATCGACGGCACCATCAGCGCCAACCTGGTGATGCACAACACCCAGTGGGTGCCGGGACATTTCCATTTCTACCTGCTGCTCGGCGTGCTGCCGATGGTGCTGGCCCTCATGTTCCACCTGGTTGACGCGCGCAAGGTCTCCAGCGATGGCGTCGGCCGCGCAGGTCTGCCCGTCTACCTCATCGGCGGGCTGATCTTCGTCGGCGCATTCCTGGCCGCCGGGCACGTCAGCGCGCCGCGCCGCTTCGCAGCGCACCTGCCACAGTGGGTGCCGTACGACCGGGCTGGCTCGATCGGCGCCGCGCTGGTCATCCTCGCGATGCTGCTGTTCACGGGGTACATCCTCGGCGGACTCCTGGGCGCCTCCGACAATGCCCCGGCTGCGGACGCTGCTCGCTAGCCTTGCGGTGCTGGTGGGCGGCACCGCCGCCCTGGGTGCGGCGACCGACGGGTTCCGGGCGTTCACGACCGAGAGTGCGCGGCGGATAGCAGTGCGTGATCGCCCCGTGGACATCCCGGCGGTCGCACTGCAGTCGCAGTCCGGCGGTCGCATCGCTTTCTCCGACTTCCGTGGGAAGTGGCTGCTGGTGGACTTCATCTACACCCGCTGCCCGACGGTGTGCCTGGCGCTCGGCGGGGACTTTGCACAGCTCGAGCGGCTGCTCGCCAGGCCTATTGCCCAGGGCAGAGTGCGGTTGCTGAGCGTCAGCTTCGATCCCGCGCACGACACGCCGGAGCGGCTCGCGCGGTACCTGCAGCGCTTCGGCGGCCAGGAATCTGGCTGGATCGCCGCCCGGCCGATTACGACAGCGGGCCTCGCCGAGGTTAAGCGGGCCTTCGGACTCACCGTGATCCCCGACGAGTATGGCGGCTATACCCACAACACCGCCATCCACCTCGTGGACCCCCGCGGACGGCTGGTCGAGATCCTGGACACGGGGGACGCGCCGCGCGTCGCCCTGGAAATGCGGCGCAGACTGAGCCCATGATGCTTGGGTCGACAGCTGGCCGGGCATCACCGGGTGCTGTGGGTACCGCATCACTGATGCTCCTCGTACTGGCGTCGCCGCCGGTGAGGCACGCGCTCGAGTCTAGCATGACCACGCAGATGCTGCTGTTGCTGCCGCTGCTCGCCGGGTCAGGGGCGTTGCTCGGCGCGGCGCTACCGCAGCGCGTGTCGCGCTCGAGCGCCAAGTGGGACTACCTCGGCATCACCGGACTTGTACTCGCCAGTGTCGTGGCCGCCTTCTGGCTGCTGCCGCGAATGTCCGACTCCGCCATCGCGCAACCGGCGGTGGATGTGGCCCGCTACTTCACGGTGCCACTGCTGATCGGACTACCGCTCGCGGTCAGCTGGCCGCGTGCCGGCTTCATCGTCCGCGGAGTGTTCCTGCTGGAGTTCATAGCCACGCTTTTTCGCATGGGCTGGCTGTACCTCGTCTGGCCGGACCGCCTGTGCAACTACTACCTGCTCGGCGATCAGCAGCGCCTCGGGCAGTATCTGGTGCTGATCGGCGTTACCTGCTGTCTCGCGGTCGGCACCACGCTCCTGTGGGGAAATTTCGAGTCACATGCGCAGGCGCCGCGTGCAGCCGCGCGGCGCTGATTGCGGATGCCGCGCCCGGACCTCCCGGCCCTTCCTGCCTCGCGCGAGCGGCGTCGCCCGCCCGCAATCTGCTAGTCTTGCGCCATGCAACTCACGCGCTTTACCGACTACTCCCTGCGAGTCCTGCTGTTCGTGGGACGAAAACCAGGGCGCGTCTCGACGATCGCCGAGATCGCGGCGTTCTACCGCATTTCGCGCGAGCACCTGCGCAAGGTCGCGCATCGCATGGCGAAACTCGGCTACCTGGACTCCACACGCGGCCGGGGCGGGGGTCTCACGCTGGGGTGTGATCCGGACAGGATACGCGTTGGCGACCTCGTACTGGAGCTGGAGAAAGACCTGAGTATCGTGGATTGTCGCGCACTCCAATGTCGACTGCGCCCGGGCTGCTCGCTCAAGAACTCGCTTGACCGCGCGGGCCGCGCCTTCATCGCGACCCTCAACGAGGTGACGCTCGCCGATCTGCTGAGCGACAAGGCCATGAAGCGGCAGTTCAGGGGCGTGGAAATCGAGGTCCGCAACTGCGGCTGAGCCGCCCGGCACCACGTGCGCCGGCCACGCTGGGCGGCGCCTTCAGTAGACCCGCGCCGGATGGGGCAGCCGCGGCTCCCCGAGGCTGGCGCGGTAGCTCGGCGGCTGCCGTCCGTTACGATCGCGGATGCCGTAGCGCTGTGCGATCTCCGCCACCACCAGGGTCTGCCCGGACAGTTTCATGTTGTCCGGATCGTTGGCGATCGCCCACAGCACGTCGGCGGTGAACTGCGGCGTCTCGACCACATCCGCGAACTGCTGGTATTGCTCTGGCCGTTCTGCGAGTGCCCGCGCGAAGCGCTCGGTCTGCAGAGGCCCCATCCACAGCGATACGCAGCACACTCCGTCGTTCTCGAAGTCGACGCCCATGTCGGCGGCGAATTTGTCGACGCCCGCCTTCTGGGCGCCGTAGGCCGGGCCATGCATATAGCACGCCGCGCCGAAGGACGAGGAGAATGCGATCAGGCCCCTCTTCTGCCGCAGTAGCATGGGCGCGGCGTAATAGCAGGCGTAGTAGGCGCTCTTCAACCCGACATCGAGAATCTTCACCAGGTCCACCGAGCGTTGCCAGAAGGGCGACGGCGCGGTGAGTTCATCGTGGATGAACGTCACGTTGTTGTGCAGGATGTCGAGCCGTCCCTGCTCGCGCTCGATCTGCTGCAGCAGCCGCTCGATCGCGCGCGGGTCCGCGTGGTCGCAGATCACCGGGATGCCACGTCCGCCGCCGCGCGTCACCAGGTCCGCGGTCTCCTGCACCGTGCCGCCGAGCGGCGAGTCGCTCGCGCGCGTGGAGCGGCCGGTTACGTAGACCGTCATGCCGTGATCGCCCAGTCCGAGCGCGATGCCCCGGCCCGCGCCGCGGCTCGCCCCGGTCACCAGCGCCACTTTTGGCGGCTCGCGCGTCATGTGCACATCACGGGGCGGATCCCGAAACGCGGCGCGCACTGACAGGCGCCAGGGCCTCCACCAGGAAAGAAGCCGCGCTGCGCAGCCGGCTGTCGAGGGGGTAGTTCGCCGCGGCGCGCCAGTTGTGCAGTATTGAGATGTAGATGCCCGCGACCATTTCCGCCAGGACCGGGAGCGCGATGTCGCGGCGCACCTCGCCGCGCGCCACGCCGTCGGCAAGGATTGCGCGCACGGCGCGGTGCATGCGTTCGAAGCGCACCTGGCTCTCTTCGGCGTGCGAGTAGCCCTGCTCCGCTTCGCCGAGTATGGCCTTGTAGAGCGCCGGGGCGCTCTTGAGGCGGCGGCTGGTATCCATGAACAGCGCCATGAGACGCTCGGCCGTGGTCATGCGCCCCGCGCCGCGGCGCGCAGCCGAGCCACGGAAGTCCTCCTCGAGGCGCTGCACCAGTGCCTGCACGACCGCGCCCTTCGATGGAAAATAATTGAAGAAGGTCGCTCGCGAGATATCGGCGACGCGCGCCAGTTCCTCGATGCTCGTGCCGGCGATGCCGCGTTCGGCCAGCAGCCGCTCCGCCGCCGCGATGATGCGCACACGCGTGCGCAGCTTGTTGCGTTCGCGCAGCGGCAGATCGCCCGCGTCCACTACCTTGAGATTCACGTGTCGATCCTGACCTGCCTGCCTTGTGGAGCCCTCGGTCGTGCTGCTGCCTCGCGGGCCCCTACCTCGCGCCGAAGCGGTAGGTTGCGGTCAGCATCCAGGTGCGCGGATCCTCCCAGTTGGCAGTACGGTAGAACCCGAAGTCGATGCCCTGCACGGGCTTGTTGAAGTCGGTCGCGTTGCGCACCAGCAGGGAGAAGTCCGCGCTGCCGCCCGGAACCTGCACGCCGCCGAACAGCAGCCGTACGTTGAGGTTGGTGATCGCGGGCATCTGGTCGAGCGACACCAGGTACTGGCCGCCGGCATTGGCAGCATTCAGGTTCTTGTTGGCCGCGTACAGCAGCGTCTTGTCCGTGTAGGCCCAATCGAGGATCAGTCGCAACTCGCCGTTACCCGTCTTCAGCAGGCGACCATCGAGATTGGCGCTGACGGTATTCCGGGGCGCATATCCCGGCTCGATATTGGACGCCGCGTCAACCGTCCGGCTGGAGTCGTTGGTGTACAACCCGCCGAAGGCGCAAGCCGGTACCGACACCGGGCAGGCAACCTGGACGATCGGGTTGACCGGGTAATGGTTGAACCTGGCATCCAGGTAACCGTAGTTGAGCTGCAGCTTCCAGCCTTCCGTGAGGCGCAGCGCCGCCTCGATCTCGAAGCCCTGGTAGGTCGAATCGCTGGCGTTGCTGATATACGACTGAGTCGTACCCGGCAGCAGCGTGGTGGTCTGCTGGTTGGTAATCTTGGTGTGGAAGTAGGCGGCATTCACCTGCGCCCGCCTGTCCCAGAACTCCGACTTCACGCCCACTTCCGTGAGCAGCGAGGTCTCCGGCAGATACGGCCTCTTTACTGCGACGGGATCGGTGAGTTCGGAGCTGAAGCCGCCGCTCTTGAAGCCCTTGGCGACGCGCACGTAGGTGTTGACGTTGTCGTTGATCCGGTACGCGAGGGCACCCATCGGCGTCGTGCTCTTGAAGGAGGCGTCGTAGGCCGTGAACGGGATGACCCCGGGGCACGCGGCCGCGGGCACGTCGCACAGCAGCGGCCCGGCGAAGCCAGTAGTGAGGAAGCGATGCGTCCAGCCGCTCTTTTCCTCGTCCGTGTAACGAACACCGCCGGTGAGTGTCCAGGCCTTGAGGAACGTGTAGTCGAGCTGCGCGAACGCCGCCTTCGATTTGGTTTCACTCGCGTAGGCGTCGTCGGTGGGGCGGGCACCCAGCAGGCTGAAGTCCTGCGGGCCGTCGGTGTTGCCCTCGTCGTGAAAGTAATACAGGCCACCGACCCACTTGAGCAGGCCGAGGCCCCCGGCGGCATTGCCGACGTACTGCAGCTCGTGCGAGCTCTGCGTGTAGTGGGTATCGCGCCGGTAGAAGGCATTGAGCTGCGGCGTACCGCCGGACAGGCTCTGCTCGTCGCTGAAATGCAGCTGGCGGCGCCCGAAGATGTATTTGAAGCGGTTGTTGTCGTTCACGCTGTAGTCGAGCGTGAGCATGTTGGAAGTGTTCCTGGCCTTCTGGAAGATCGGCCCGTCCGGCGAGCCCTCCGCCACAGTGCCCGGCCGGGTGGTCGCGCAGCAGAACGGCGTGAGCGCCGCGGCGATGCCGGCGCCAGCCATGGCGCCAATCTTGCCGTAACCGGGCAGCGCGCCAGCGCCGTTGTAGGCGACATACGCGGCCTGGGCCGGGGGCAACCCGAACGCCAGCAAGCCCGCGTAGGTCGGAGCGTAATAGGCATAGGAGAAATACTGCGGCGGCGTCCCGTTCCAGCCGTTCAGGGCCAGCAGGCTGGTGGGGTTGGGCGTGTCGTCGGCATTCGAGTAGTCGAAAGCGTAGTTCGCCTTGAACTGATCACTGAAGTCGAACTTGAGCGCAACACGGGCGCCGTCGTGATCGACCGCGCCGAGCGCCGGCCCTGCAAGGTTGCGGGCCCAACCACTCTGGTGCTCCTTGCGCACCGTGAGGGTGCTGGAGACCACCCAGAACTTCGGCAGGTCGAGGCTGAGCTTGCCCATCAGGTGGTCGTACTGGCCGGCCTCGACACTCACCACGCCGCCGAACTCGCCCGAGGGCTTGCGCGAAATGAAGCTGATCGCGCCACCCTCGGTATTGCGTCCGAAGAGGGTGCCCTGCGGACCGCGCAGCACCTCGACCCGCTCCAGGTCGACGAGATCCGTCACCTGCCCCTGTTGCTTGCCGAGATAGACGCCGTCGAGATAGACGCCGACCGGCGGATCCGACCAGATCGCCGGCTGGCCCTGGACCGAGCCGCGGATGCCGATAGTGGAGATGAGGTTGCTGCCCGGATTGGCCCTCGACATGACATTCGGAGCCAGGGCATTGATGTCATCGAGATTCTGGATGTGCCGCTTTTCCAGCTCGACGCTGGTAATCGCGGTGATGGAGATCGGTACGTCCTGCAACCGTTCCTCGCGCTTCTGGGCGGTGACCACCACCTCTTCGAGCGCAAGTCCCGTCTCGGCCGTGGCAGGCGCGGCGCTGGCCGATTCGGCTGCCGCGGCCGCTGTACTGGCCAGCGCGGCGCCCGGCAACGCGGCCGCGAGCGCCAGCAGGCCCGCCGTCACTACAGACACCCGGATACTCCAGTTGCGCATACGTCCCCCTTATGGCTCGAGCTCCCGGTTGCCGGGCCGCGGTAGTGCCACTTCTGAAAATAATAGACTCGAGTCTAGTAAATCAAGATGCCGTGCGCAATTCTTTTTGCGGCGTGCGCCCTGCCCTGACTTATGCCGCGCGCCACAGCGCTGCGCACGCAACCAGGCCCAGCAGGCCGAGCCAGCCGCTCCAGGCCAGCAGCGCGAGTGGGCGACGCGGATGGGCCCAGAGCGACAACGCCCCGAATGCGCCGAATGCCCCGAGCGGCGGTTGCCAGAAGCCGGCGAGGCCGATGAGACCGGCGAGCGCCAGGTGGCGCACGCCCTGCCCTGCGGTTCCCTTGGGCACCGGGGTCCTGAGGCCGATGAGTCCGAACAGGCCGCACAGGCCTGCCAGTCCGAGCAGGTTCAGGTTCACCAGGATTCCCCCCAGGCGCCGCCCAACGGACCGGGCGCGCTTTCAGAATCTCAGATTCGCCGTATTCACGAACCCGCCGTCCACCGGCAGGTTCGCCGCCGTGATGTAGGAGGCATCGTCCGAGAGCAGGAACACGATTGCGCGCGCGACTTCCTCCGGCCGTCCGGCGCGGCCGATCGGGTGCATGCGGATGAAGGCCTCGCGCGCCGCCGGCCGCTCGTCGAGCATGTGCGTCAGCGGTGTCTCGATATAGCCCGGGCTCACCGAGTTCACGCGAATCCCGGCCGCACTGTAGTCAGCCGCGGCGCAGCGGGTGAACTGCAGGATCGCACCCTTGGCGGTGTTGTAGGAGATGTTGCCGCCGCCGCCCGTCATGCCGTAGACACTCGCCACGTTGACGATCGCACCCCTTTTGGCCGCCAGCAGGTGCGGCAGTGCGTGGCGCGTGACGAGAAACGTGCCGTTCACGTGTACGTCGAACACGCGCTTCCAGAAGTCGAGCTCGACCTGGTGCAACTGCCCCTGGCCGTTGATGCCGGCGCAGTTGACGACTCCATAGAGTCCACCTGCCCAGCCGACGGCGCGCTCGATGGCAGCCTTGACGGCCGCCTCCTGTGCTACGTCGAGCTTGAGCGCCAGCAGCCGCTCGCCCCCGCCGGCCACGGCTGTGATATCGGCCGCCTCGCGCAGGTCCGCCGCGATCACGCGCGCACCGCGCGCCAGCAGCTCGCGCACCGTGGCCAGGCCGATGCCGGAGGCACCGCCTGTGACCAGCACCGCGCGCCCGTCGAATGATCCCATCAGCGGTCCCCCCGCGGTTCCCTGGGCAGGCCGAGCGCACGCTCGGCGATGATGTTGCGCTGGATCTGGTTGGCGCCGGCATAGATGGTGTCGGCGCGCGACCACATGAACACGCTGGGCAAGTGGCCGAAGTGATACGGGGCTGACTCCGCGATCTCGCCCCTCGGCCCCAGCACGTCCATCATCAGTTCGCCCAGCTTGCGGTGCCAGGTGGCCCAGAAGATCTTGTAGGTAAAGGCCTCGGGCGCCAGCTTGCCCCGATCGGCCTCGGTCAGCATGCGCAGCGCGCTGTAGCGCATGATCTTCAGGCCCATCCAGGCCTCGGCAATACGCTGGCGGATGAGCGGATCATGCGCCGTCCCGTTGTCGTTCGCCGCCTTCACCAGCGCCTGCATCTCGTTCCAGAACGCGGCCTGCTGCGCCAGTGTCGAGACACCGCGCTCGAAGGCGAGCGTCCCCATCGCGACTTTCCAGCCCTCCCCGGGCTTGCCGACGACGTTGTCCGCCGCCGTGCGCGCCCCATCGAAGAACACCTCGTTGAACTCGGATTCTCCGGTCATCTGCCGGATGGGCTTGACGGTGACGCCCTTCTGACGCATCGGCACCAGCAGGTATGAGATGCCCCGCGTGCCGCGGCTGCCTTCCTCGGTGCGGCAGACGACGAAAATCCAGTCCGCATACTGCGCCAGCGAAGTCCAGATCTTCTGGCCGTGCAGCACCCACTGCGCGCCATCGGGACCCTGTTCGAGGGCTGCGCGCGTGCGCACGGCCGACAGATCCGATCCGGCATTGGGCTCGCTGTAGCCCTGGGCCCACAACTCCTCCCCGGCCGCGATCCTGGGCAGGAAGCGCTCGCGCTGCGCGTCGTTGCCGAAATGCAGGATGGTCGGCCCGCCAAGTTCGACGCCCAGGTGGCCGAGGCGCCCCGGGGCTCCCGCGCGCGCGTACTCCTCCGCGAAGATCACCTGCTCCGCGAGCGAGGCGCCACGGCCGCCGTAGCGCTCCGGGTAGCCGATCGCCGCCAGGCGGGCGCGGCCGAGTTCGCGCTCCCATTCCAGCCTGCGCTCGGCGGCCCCTGCCTGGCTGACGACGCCCTTGATATCGCGGAACGGGCCATTCAGCCGCTCGGCGAGCCAGGCGGCTACCTCGGCCCGGAACCGTTCCTGCTCTGGTGTGAATCCGAGTTTCATGGCGCCCCCTCTGCCACCGCGACGGGGGTGAGGCCGATGTGCCCGGCGATGCGCTCGCGATGCCAGGTGGACGAGCCGAACAGGGTGCCCGCCGCTCGGGCACGCTTGAAGTACAGGTGGGCGTCGTGCTCCCAGGTGAAGCCGATTCCGCCGTGCAGCTGGATCGCGTTGGCCGTGCAGTTGGCGGCGGCGTCCGAGCACCAGGCCTTGGCGAGCGCGGCCGCCTGCGGCAGCTCCGCGCCGCCCTCGTCCGCCGTGCAGGCGGCGTAGTAGACGGCGGACTTGCAGGCCTCCACCTGCACCATCATGTCCGCGAGCCGGTGTTTCACCGCCTGGAAGCTGCCGATCGGGCGGCCGAACTGGATGCGCTGCTTCGCGTACTCGGTGGTCATCTCGAGCGCACCCTCGGCAGTTCCGGTCTGCTCGGCGGCGACGGCGATGAGTGCCAGGTCGAGCGTGTGCTCGAGCGCCTCGGCCGCACCGCCCGCGGCGCCAAGAACCTGCAGCGGCGTGACCGGCACCGACGCGAAGCGCAGGCGCGCCATCGGCCGGGTGAGGTCGAGCATCGTGAGTTTCTCGCGCGCCACGCCCGGCGAATCGGCCGGCAGCGCGAGCAGACTCACTCCACCGCCGCGCGCTTCGCGCGCCGCGACGACCAGCAGATCCGCCACGTGTCCCCAGGGCACGAAGCAGGCGCCGCCCTCGAGGCGCCACGCGGCCCCATCCCGCTCGAGCACGGCCTCGATAGCCCCAGGACCCGGCGCGCCGCTCTCGCCGGTCACGGCGAGCGTTGCGATGGCGGACCCGTCCGCGATCGCCGGCAGCAGGCTGGCCCGCTGTCCTTGGGTGCCCGCGAGTGCGATCGCCCGGGCGGCGAGCACGGCGCAGGCGAGAAACGGCGATGGCAGAAGGCGGCGACCGAATTCCTGCTGGACGATGGCCAGCTCGACGTTGCCGAGCCCCATGCCGCCGTGCTCAGCCGGCACCGCGGTGCCGAGCCAGCCGGCAGCGGCGAGCGCCGACCAGGTGTCGCGCCCGAACCCCTCTTCGGTGGCGATCGCCGCACGCACGCGAGCCGAAGTTGCGTGCTGCGCACACAGCTCGCGCACGGCCTCGCGGATGAGCAGTTGCTCCTCGGTGAACGCGAACTGCATCGTCAGCCCCCGCGACCCTTCTGCTTGCGTGCGAACGTGCGCGTGGGTGAGGCCTCCTGGCCCCCCTTATCTCCCAACTCCGCGTAGAACCTGGAGTAGTAACGGCGGAAGTCCGCGATCGGACCGTCGCCCTCGCACAGCAGCGGGTCGTTGCGGTAGCGCTGCCGGTCCCAGACGACCTTGTCCTGGTCAAGCTGCTTGCAGATGTCGCGGATCAGCGCCCGGCTCACGCCCGCGCGCTCACCACCCGCGGTTGCCCTGTGTTGAGTGAAGGAGAAACGCACGTGCGTCACGTCCGGGGCCACGGGAGTGGTCCCTGCGACCAAAAGCGTCTCGGCGATGCCGCTGAAGCGCGTCCACGCCTGGCCGGCGCCGACGGTGCCGTAGGAGATCGTGCCGTCGACCTCGCCGCGCGGCGTGCCCATCCTGGCGCTCATGGAGGCGGTGCGGCGGATGCCCTCGAAGGAGATGTTGTAGTCGGGCATGCCCGCCGTGCCGTGGATGAAGTGGAAGTGCGCGCTGTCGACGCCGTTCTCCGCCATGTTCTGCAGCGGGCCGTAGACATACCACTCGTGCTTCTCGAAATCCGTCCACTCAGTCGAGGACGTCTCGGGCAAGGCCTCGACCTCGAACTGCGGTTCCGCCTCGCCCGGGTGGTACCAGGCCCAGATATAGCGGTTGCGCTCCACCACCGGCCAGGCACGCGTGCAGGGGCGCTTCGCCTGTGGCGGGATACTCTTCGAGTACGGGATTTTGGTAACTACCCCGCTGCCGTTGTAGTGCCAGGCGTGGAACGGACATTCCAGGTCGTTTCCCTGCACGCGGCCGCCATAACCCATGTGCGCCCCGAGATGGCGGCACCAGGCGTCCAGCATGCGCACCGCCCCGTCCTCACCCCGCCATAGCACCAGTTCGCGGCCGAAGTAGCGCACGGGCTTGACCTGGCCTGCGGCCAGCTCGTCGGACCAGCCAACCACGAACCAGCCATAGGGCATCGGCAGCTCGATACCGCGTTCCTGCGCACTGACCTGCCGCTCCAGCGGCGCCACGCGCCACGCCTTGAGTTCCTCGCCCTTGAGCTTGCCGACGATCTGCCATACCGCTACCGGCGCGGTGCGCGCATCGCTCGCTGCCGCCGGCACGGTGGCCGCGTTATGGGTCGCAGTGTCGCTCATGATGGTGTTCCCCGACTGTCAAAGCCCAAAGAGACGCCGCGCGTTCTCGCGCAGGAATTTCGGCCACACCTCGTCCTTCAGCGGCAGTGTCTCGAGGTCGCGGAATATGCGCTCGAGCGACAGGCCCATCGGCCAGTAGCCGGCGTACAGCACCTTGTCGGCGCCGCGGGTGTTGGCGTAGTCGATGATGGCCTGCGGGTAATGCCGCGGCGCGAATGCGCTGGTCGAATAGTAGAGGTTGGGCCACTTCAGCATGAGTTTCACCGCGAGGTCCTCCCAGGGTTCCGCGCCATGGCGCATCACGAACTTCAGTTCCGGGAAGAACCAGCACACCTCGTCGATCAGCTCGACCTTCTGCGGCTGCATGGGCACACGCGGGCCGGGGACCCCGGCGTTGACAAAGATCGGCAGGCCGAGTTCGCAGCAGGCCGCGTAGATCGGATACATCTTCTTGTCGTTGATCGGCACCTGCGGATTGAGTCCGCAGGGAAACACGCTCACCGCGTGGATGCCGTGATCGCGATGCATGCGGCGGATGTTGCGCACCTCGTCCATGCCGCGGTTGGGATTGAGCGGGTAATCGAACAGGAAACGGCCCGGGTGGCGCCGCTGTGCCGCCTGCGCCGACTTGGAGCCCTCGAAGAAGCCGACCATCGCCCGCTCGATGCCATAGCGATCCATCTGTTGCACCGTGTAGTCGACGTAGTCCTCGTTCGCCGGCAGCTTCGGGATGTCCCTGAACATGTACTGCGCCGGCATCTTGAACGCCTCGCGGCTCTCGCGGTCCATGAGCAGCGGCAGGAACGCCGTGTACCACTCGGCGTTGTCCTCGCTCACCGGGATGCCGAGCATCAGGTCGAAGATGCCGACGTTAACTGGCATTGCCACTTTCACCCCTCCGCATCGGGCGCTGCCGCCGCATACCGGCGCCGCAGCACCACCTTGTCGATCTTGCCAAGGTCGTTGCGCCTGAGCGCATCTTCCTGGAACCACACCTGCGCCGGCACCTTGTAAGCCGCGAGCTTCACCGCCACCCATTCACTGACCCCGGACTGCGTCAGCTGCCGCCCGGCATGCGGTACCACGACCGCGACCAGTCTCTCGCCCAGGCGGTCATCGGGCAGGCCGAAGGTCGCCACCTCGTGCACGTCAGGGTGCGTCTGGATCACGCGCTCGACCTCGGCGCAGTAGATGTTCTCCCCGCCGCAGATCACCATGTCCTTCTTGCGATCCACGATGTACAGGAATCCTTCCGCGTCGCGCTCACCGACGTCGCCGGTAAGGAGCCACCCGTCCTGGACGGCCGCCGCGGTCGCCTCGGCGTCATCCCAGTAGCCGGCCATCACATGCGCACCGCGCACGCGGATCTCCCCTGGCTCGCCGACATCCGCATCGCACCCGTCCTCGCGCACGATGCGCAGTTCGCAGCTTGGCAGCACCCGCCCGGAGGTCGAGCGGCGGGCGAGGAAATCCTGCCCGACGACCAGCGCTACCGCCCCATTCGCCTCGGTCAGGCCGTAGCCGTTGCCAATGACACAGTTCGGGAACGCCTCGCGTATGCCGGCGAGCAGGTTCAGTGGCATCGCCTGGCCGCCGGTAGAAACGGAGGTGAGCGAGCTCAGGTCGAAGTCGCTGCGCCCCGGGTACTGCAGCAGGTCCCAGTACATGGTCGGTACGCCCGGCATCATGGTCACTCGCTCTTCCTGGATCAGCCTGAGCGCCGTGGCGACGTCCCAGCGGCGCAACAGCACCATGCGGCCCCCGCGGGCGATGCTCGCGAACAGCCCCGAGTGCAGGCCGCTGGTGTGGAACAGCGGATACACCAGCAGCAGGCACGGCTGACCGGCGCGCGCCGCGAGCACCGCGGGATCGATTCCGTAACGGGCGGCCATCTCCAGGCCGACCTGTGCCGCGGCAAACTGGTTTGCCCAGATCGAGGTCATGACCCCGCGATGCGTGAGAACCGCCCCTTTCGGCCGCCCGGTGGTCCCCGAAGTGAACAGGATCAGGGCCGCCGACTCCGGATCGAGGTCGCGCGCCAGCACGGCCTCCCAGGTCGCACCGGCGGATGCGCCCGCACAGGCCTGCGCCCAGCCGCTCAGCTCACCCTCGCGGCACTCGGCGGCGGCGACCAGCAGCGCAATCCGGGCTGCGGCGAGCGCGCCTTCCAGCGCCGCACCGCAGCGCGGGTCGGCGAGCACCAGCCCGCAGCGTGAGCCGATCAGTGCCGCGGCGAGCTCATCTGCCGTGCCGCGGCTGTTGGCGACCACAAGCACCGCTCCGAGGGCCGCCGCTGCCAGGAGCGCGATCACGCACTCGGGCCCATTGCGCAGGGCGATCCCCACGTGGGTGCCGGGGCGGACCGCGTACCGGCTCTGCAGTACCGTCGCCAGGCTTGCGGCGGCTGCCAGGGTCTCGGCATAACTCAGCCGGCGACCTTCATAGAGAAGAAACGGGCGCTCGATCAAGGTCGTGGCGCCGGCCAGGAACTCAGTGAGGGTGCGCGGCGCCTGGCGGTATACCAGCGGCGCTCCCTCCGCCCCACTCGCGCGGGCCAGCTCGAACGGTGCACCGGGGGCGAGCAGCCCGCCGCGGATCGCGTCGTGCAGGGTGGATGCCGGATTGCTCATGGGCCTGATAATCTATATCATTAATTGTAGACTCGAGTCTAATTTCTTTCAGGCCGCGGTGCAGCATGCACCCGGCGCGGGACCTTGGGCCAGGTGCGGAGGTACAGGATGGCAGGTCGTTTGCAGGGCAAAGTGGCTCTGATCACCGGCGCCAGCCAGGGCATAGGCGAGGCCATAGCGCAGCGCTTTGCCGTGGAGGGCGCGCATGTGGCGATCTGCTCGCGACGCCCGGATGCGGTCGAGGCGGCCGCCGGCCGGATCCGTGCCGCGGGCGGGTCGGTCACTCCGCAGGCGCTGGACGTCGCCGACCACGCGCAGCTCGCCGCGTTCGTGAAGCGGGTGGGCAGCGAGCGCGGCCGGCTCGACGTGCTGGTGAACAACGCACCGTCGGTAACCTACGCCCCGATCGCGGACCTGAGCGTCGAGGCCTTTCAAAAGGACTTTCGCGTCAACGTCGACTCGACGTTCGTCGCCACACGCGAGGCGCTTGCCCTGATGCGCGGCCGCCGGGCCGGCTCCATCATCAACATCTCTTCCATCAATGGGCTGCTCGCACTGCCGAACATGGCGGCCTACGGCGCCGCCAAGGCCGCGATGATCCATTTCACCCGCTACGCGGCGATGGAAGGCGCGCGCGACAACATCCGCGCCAACGCCATCGCCCCCGGGGTGATCAATACCCCGGCGACCGCGGCCGGCTTTGCCGGGCCGTACGCCGAGTGGGGCCGTAAGATCGCGGCCCAGGTCCCCATGGGGCGCTTCGGCGAAGCCAGCGAGATCGCCAGCGTCGCCCTGTTCCTGGCATCCGACGAGTCCTCGTACGTGACCGGAACATGCATTTCGGTGGACGGCGGCAAGGCCGTCGAACTGGTCGTACCGGCTCCCTGACCCTCGAGGATCTGACGCATGACTGCTCAAACCGCCACCGGCCCACTCGCCGGCAAAGCCGCCATCGTCACCGGGGCCGGACAGGGTATCGGACGCGCCTGCGCGCTCGAGCTCGCTCGCGCCGGCGCCCGCGTCGCGGCATTCGACCTGGACCTTGCCAGGGCACGCGAGACCATCGCCGCCGCCACCGAGCCGGCAAGCCATATCGCACTGTCGGGCAACGTGAGCCACAGCTCCGAGGTCGAGCGGGCATTTGCGGCCATGGACAAGGCCTTCGGCCGCTGCGATGTGCTGGTCAACAACGCCGGCACGGGCAGCGCGCCGAACGACGGCAGCGCGAAGATGTACGAGCTGATGGCGAAGAAGAATGAGGATCTGAAGGCCGGCCGGGCACCGAGCGTGCACGTCGAACAGACGGTCTTCATGGAGGACGAGGGCTGGCGCGGCGTCATGGCCGTCAACCTCGACGGTGCGTTCTTCTGCACGCGCGCCGCGCTGCGCCTGATGGCGCGTGACGGTATCGCCGGGTCGATCATCAATATCGCGTCTACCGCAGTGCAATCCGGCGAGGGCCCCGTCCACTACGTCACCAGCAAGGCGGCGCTGGTCGGCCTGACGCGCGCACTGGCGCGCGAGGTTTCCTCGCGGCGCATCCGCGTGAACGCCGTAGCGCCGGGCCCGACCGACACGCCCATGATGCGCTCCATTCCCGACGAATGGATCAGGAGCCTCGAGGCGGCCACCCCACTGGGACGGCTCGGCCGCCCGGAGGAGATCGCCAACGCGGTGCGCTTCCTTGCCGGTGATGAGTCCTCCTACGTTACCGGCAGCGTGCTGGTGGTGAACGGCGGCTCATACTTTTTCTGAAGCGCGTGCCGGCTCCGGCAGCGTGGATCGCGAAAGGGCAACCCCATGGCAAGCGATGAACAGCCGGGCGGCGAGACCAACGCGCGCCGCGAGTTCCTGCTCACGGCGCTGGGCGCCGCCGCCACGGCCGCGATCGCGACAGCCGCGCCCGGCGCGCCGTCACCCGGGGTGACGTCCGGGCGCGACGAACTCGACCGGCTGGATGCGCTCGCCCTCGGCGAGCAGGTGCGCCGCGGCGCGCTGTCGGCGCGGACGCTTCTCGAGCGCGCTATCAGGCGTATCGAGGAGCGCAACGGTGCAATCAACGCCATCGCCGAGCGCTGCTTCGAACTGGCCGAGGCCCAGGTCGACGCGGGAGTCGACCGGCATGCGCCCTTCGCCGGCGTGCCGTTCCTGCTGAAGGATCTGTGGTGTGACCTGCCCGGCACCATCAGCACCCAGGGCAGCCGCTTCTGGCGCGACTATCGCCCCGGAACAGAGTCGGAGATCGTGCGGCGCTTTCGTCGTGCAGGACTCGTGATCGTCGGCCGCAGCGCGACGCCCGAGCTCGGCCTCAGTCCGACGACCGAGACCCTGCTGCGTGGCGCGACGCGCAATCCCTGGAATCACTCGCGCAGCTGTGGCGGCTCATCCGGCGGTGCTGCCGCGGCCGTGGCGGCGGGCCTGGTGCCTGTGGCGCATGCGACTGACGGCGGTGGCTCGATCCGCATTCCGGCCTCCTGCTGCGGGCTGTTCGGGCTGAAGCCGACGCGCGCCCGCACGCCCGCCGGACCGCAGCGAACCGAAGGCTGGAGCGGGCTGTCCTGCGGGCACGCCGTGACGCGCAGCGTACGCGACAGCGCCGCACTGCTGGATGCCATCAGCGGCGCGGAGCCTGGCGACGCCTATGCGGCCCCGGCACACGGCTCGTTCCTCGCGGCGACTCGGCGCACGCCACCGCGCCTGCGCATTGCGCTCATGCGTACGCCGCTGGCCGGTACGCCGGTCGATCCGGCCTGCCTGGCTGCGGCGGATGCGGCAGCGAAGCTCCTCACGGGGCTGGGTCATCAGGTCGAGGAGGCGCGCCCGCCCCTAGACAGTGGTGCGCTCGCGCGCGCTTTCGGCGCGATTGTCGCGGTGGAAGTCCGCGAGGCACTCGAGGATCGCGCCGCCGCGCTCGGACGACCCTGGGGCGCCGATGACGTGGAGCCCGTGACGGCGGCGCTGGCCGCGTGGGGCGCGAAAGTGGATGGCGTCGCACACGCGCGCGCGCGCGTGGACTGCGGCCATGCAGGTCGCCTCATGGCGGGCTTCATGGCGGATTGGGACGTGATCCTGAGCCCGACGCTTGCCCGCCCGCCCGCCCCGCTCGGTGAGCTTGCCCAGTCGAACCCGGACTTCGAAGCCTGGGGGCGCAGCGCCGCAACCTACAGCCCGTTTACGTCGGTTGCGAACATGACCGGGCAGCCGGCGATGTCCCTGCCGCTCCACGTGGCTGACGGCCTGCCGATCGGCGTGCAGTGCATTGGCCGTTTCGGCGAGGAGGAGCTGCTGTACTCGCTGGCCGCGCAGGTCGAATCCGCGGCGCCCTGGGCACATCGGCTCCCCGTGGACTGAGCCGTCCCTGCGGTGCCTGCGCGCCGGACTACGGGCGCGTATCGCCTCAGCCACCCCGATGGCTAGAATCCCGCCGCTGGATCTGCCAGCGCGCTTGCGGTCAGTCCCTTGCCCGAAAACACCACACCCTGCTTTGAGTCTGCGGCGGCCGCGGCACTGGCCGCGGACCTGTTCGGCATCCGTGGCGAGGCCTCCCCGCTGCCGAGCGAGCGCGACCAGAACTTCCTGCTGACCGGCGCCGGCGGTGAGCGCTTCGTTCTCAAGTTCGCCAAGGCGGACGAGGAGCGCGGCGTGCTGGAGTTCCAGAACGCCGCGCTGCGGCACCTGCAGCGGCGCGCGGACACGCTGGAATTTCCGCATGTCATTCCGGCGCGCGACGGCCAGGAGATCGCCAGCGCGCACGACGGGACCGGGCGCAGCTTTCTCACGCGCGTGGTTACCTGGCTGGACGGCGATGTCAGCGCCCGCGCGCCCCAGACTGACGCGCTGCTCGCCTCCCTCGGCACAGCCCTGGCCCAGATCGACACCGCCCTGGCCGATTTCAGCCATCCCGGCATGCGCCGTGTGCTGCAGTGGGACCTGCGCCACGTCGGGGAGGCGATGGCGCACCTGCATCTGCTCCCACAGGAGCTGCGCGCCATCGTCACCCGGTTCCGCACGCACTGGGAGGCGCTCGACTGGAGCCACCTGCGCCACGGCGTCATCCATGGCGACGCCAACGACTACAACGTGCTCACGCGGCACGGCCGCGTCACCGGGCTGATCGACTTCGGCGACATGGTGCACACGGCGCTGGTGTGCGAGCCGGCCATTGGCGCCGCGTACACCATGCTGGACAAGCCCGACCCGCTGCACGCCGCGGCGACAGTGACAGCCTCCTACCACGAACGGTATCCGCTGACCGGGGCGGAACTCGATGCGCTGTTGCCATTGATCGCGGCGCGGCTGTGCATGAGCGCCTGTTACTCGGCCCACAACGCCATCGCCAAGCGCGGCGACGGCTACCAGCTGATTTCCGCAGCCCCGGTGACGCGCCTGCTCAGGCAGCTCGAGGCCCTGCCCTGGGAAGAATGCCGCGAGCGCCTGCGCGCGGCGGCCACGCCGGCCGCGTCAGTGCTCGCCGCGCGCCGCCGCCTGCTGGGCGGGAGCCTCAAGCTCTCCTACCGCCAGCCGCGCCACATGGTGCGCGGCGAAATGCAGTACCTGTTCGATGCCGAGGGCCGCCGCTACCTCGACGCCTACAACAACGTGCCGCACGTCGGCCACTGCCATCCGCGAGTGGTCGCCGCCGCTGCCGCGCACATGGCCACACTCAACACCAACACCCGCTACCTCAGTGAGCTGCCGCAGCGCTACGCCGAACGGCTGACCGCGACCCTGCCGGCGCCGCTGCGGGTCTGCTACTTCGTCAACTCCGGCAGCGAGGCCAATGAACTGGCGCTGCGGCTGGCGCGCGCGCATACCGGCGCGCGCGAGCTGGTCGTGCTGCAGCACGCCTACCACGGCAACACCAGTACACTCATCGATATCAGTCCCTACAAGCACGACGGCCCGGGCGGTGCGGGCGCGCCGCCCTGGGTGCACGTGGCGCCCCTGCCCGACCTGTATCGCGGCGCCTTCAGGCGCGGCGATGCAGCGGCGGGCGCCGGCTATGCCGCCGGGGTGGCTGCCATCATCGCTCAGCTGCGCGAGCGGCGGCGCGCGCTGTGCGGCTACATCGCCGAGTCCTGGCCCAGTGTCGGCGGACAACTTGACTTCCCTCCGGGCTACCTTGCCGAGGTCTACCGGCTGGTGCGCGCCGCGGGCGGCGTGTGCATCGCCGACGAGGTGCAGACCGGTTACGGGCGGCTGGGCGGGTATTTCTGGGGTTTCGAAGCCTACGGCGTCGTGCCCGACATCGTGGTGCTGGGCAAGCCGATCGGCAACGGTCACCCACTGGGCGCGGTCGTCACCACGCCCCAGATCGCAGCGTCCTTCGACAATGGCATGGAGTACTTCAGCACCTTCGGCGGCAACACGGTCTCGTGTGCCATAGGTAGCGCGGTCCTGGAGGTGGTGCAGGGCGAGCGACTGCAGGCGCACGCGCTCGATGTAGGCCAGCGCCTGCTGGCGGGCCTGCATCTGCTCAAGGACCGCCACACCGTGATCGGCGACGTCCGCGGCTCGGGCCTGTTCCTGGGCATCGAGCTGGTGCGCGATCGCGGCACGCGGGATCCCGCCACGGCGGCCACCGCCCGCGTCATCGACGCCATGGCGGATGCGGGCGTGCTGCTGGGCTCCGAAGGGCCGGCCCACAACGTCATCAAGTTGCGTCCGCCCCTGCCGTTCACGGCGGCCGACGCCGACATGCTGCTGGAACAGCTGGACCGGATACTGTCGCGGCTCGACGCGCCCTGAGGCGCGCGGTCAGGCCTCGTACACCGTCCTGCCGCCGGTCACGGTACGCACTACCTTGATATCCTTGATCGTCTCCGGCGCCACCGTGTGCGGATCCGCCGACAGCACCACGTAGTCGGCCAGCTTGCCGGCCGCAATCGATCCCTTGAGGTGCTCCTCGTGCGAGGCATAGGCACCATTGAGGGTGTTGATCTGCAGCGCTTCCGCCACCGACACGCGCTGCTCCGGCCCCCAGGTCTCGCCGTTCCAGCCGGTGCGGGTCACCATCCCCTGTATGCCCATCAGCGGCGCGAAGGGTCCGGGCGGGAAATCAGAGCCCCCCGCGGCGGTGATGCCGGCGTCGATGAAGGTGCGGTAGGCCATGGCGCGCCGCATCAGGTCCTGCCCGTAGAAGTGGAACTTGTCGCTGTTGTAGTAGGCGTAGGTGTTGAACGGCACCGGCACGGCACCCAGCGCCTTGATGCGCCGGACGAGGTCGGCGTTGATCAGGGTGCAGTGCGTGATCTGCGGCCGCGTATCGGTGCGCGGCGCCTGTTGCTGCGCACGCTCCAGCGCCGTCAGCACGGCACCTATGGCCACGTCGCCGTTGGCATGGCAGTTGACCTGGATACCGGCGCGCTGCACGCGCAGCACCCACGCATCCAGGGCGTCCTGCGTCTGGGTGACGTTGCCGCGGTAGCCGGAAGGATTGCCCGGATACGGGATGCTCAGCGCCATGGTGCGCTCGGAGAACGAACCGTCCGCGAGATGCTCCACGGAGCCGCCCAGGCGCAGCCACTCATCGCCGAGACCCGTGTGGACCCCGGCCCCGATCATCTCGTCCAGCAGCCTGTCGTTGAGCGCGAAATAAACCCGGTGCAGCAGCTCGCCGCGGGCGCGGATGGCCTCGATGGCGCGCAGGGCCGGCGCGCCCTCGAAATGCTCGTGATGCACGCTGGTCAGGCCGTAGCGCACGAACTGGCGCGACATGTTCGCCATGGCGGCCTGGCCGCGCTGGATCTCCTGCTCGGGCGTGTACTGCGGACGCTGGCCCACCTTGTCGACGATTTCGGTGGCCAGGTCGGTCACGCGGCCATTGAGTTCGCCGGCCGCGTTGTGGTCGAAGGTTCCTCCGGGAGGATTCGGGGTGTCGCGGGTGACGCCGGCCATCTGCAGGGCCTTGCTGTTGTAGTAGGCGGTATGGCCGCCGCGGTGGTGCACGGCCACCGGGTGCTCGCGTGACACCCGGTCCAGGTCACTGACGTCCAGTTGCCGCTTGTCCTTCACCTTGGTGTCGTCGAAAAAGAATCCCTCCACCCAGTATCCCGGCGGTGTCTGGGCCGCCCGGGCACGCAGCTTTTGCACGATGCTGTCGATGGTGACGAACTCCACCTCGAAGGGATTGCCGACGATCACCTCGTACATCAGCTGATCGCCGACGGCATGGTTGTGGCAATCGATGAAACCGGGCACCACCGTCATCTGCTGCGCGTCGATGCTGCGTGTCGCCTTTCCGGCCAGCGCCCTGATCTGGCTGTTGCTGCCGACAGCGACGAAGCGGCCGTCGCGCACGGCAAAAGCCTGGGCCATGCCCGCCCCCGGCTCCACGGTGTAGACCCGCGCGTTGTAGACCAACGTGTCGGGAACCAGTGTCAGTACCGCCTCCGCCGCCCACAGCCGGCGTGCCGCCAGCGCCGCCACTGCCGTACCGCCCGCCACGCACAACACCTGCCGCCGGCTCATATCCATGATCGCCCCCCGATGCGTTGAATGCGATAATTATGTCCCAACGGCCCTGCCCCGCGGTAACTGGCGCAACAGCTGCAAATGCTCGAACACGGCACGGTCGAAGTCTGGGCAACCTGCTACCGCCAGGTCGCCGCTGAGGGGCTGCTTGCGGACTACCGGCGCCTGTTGAGCGAGGAAGAACGCGTCCGCGAACAGCGGTTTGCCCACACCGACGACCGACGCCGCTACCGGGTCACCCGCGCATTGGTGCGCACCCTGCTGTCGCAACGCCTGTGCCCGGCCATCGCGCCGCAGCAGTGGAGCTTCGCCCCCGACAGCCACGGCCGCCCGCTCATCTCCAACGCCCTGCGCGGCGCCTACCCACTACTGCAACAGGCTACCTTCAATGTCAGCCACACCGAGGGCCTGATCCTGGTCGGGCTCTGCCGCAGCGGTGACCTGGGTGTCGACGTTGAGCAGGTACGGCCGCGTGCCTCGTTGCCGCGCATCGCGCGGCGCTACTTTGCGCCGCCGGAGACCGCCGCCCTCACTGCCCTGCCGCCCGCGGCGCAGCTGCAGGCCTTCTATGAATACTGGACGCTGAAGGAGTCGTACCTGAAAGCGCTGGGCGTGGGGCTGGCGCTGCCGCTGGACCAGTTCGCCTTCCAGCTCGAGCCGGGGCGGCTGCAGTTCACTGCCAGCCATGCGCGAGCACAGGAGCGCGGCTGGCACTTCTGGCAGATGCGCCTCGCGCCGCAGGGCCTGGCGGCGGTCTGCGCCCGGCTGCAGGACGGCAGCACGCCACAGCTGCGGCTGCGCGCGATCGTGCCGCTCGCGGGCGAGGGAGTCCTGGATCACCAGGTGCTGCGAACGTCTGAATCCACGATCTGACGAACGGACGGGGACGGCATCGACGCCGTCGCGGCTGCAAGAACGTGTCAGCCGGGGCCCTCGCGCCGGCCGCAGCCCGGAAAGCTGCACAGCATTTCGAACAGCAGGTTTGCCGCCAGCAGCGAGGTGTTGCCGGAGACATCGTATGGCGGCGCGACCTCCACCACATCGGCACCCACCAGGTTGGTGCCGAACATCCCGCGGATGATCTCCATGCCCTGGGAGGCGGTCAGGCCGCCGATCTCAGGTGTGCCGGTGCCCGGTGCCACGGAAGGATCCAGTCCGTCGATGTCGAAGCTCAGGTAGGCCGGCACCGAGGCCCCGATGCGCGCGCGCGCCTGCTCCATCAGCGGCGCCAGCGAGCGGTACCAGCACTCGTGCGCCTGCACAACGGTCACGCCCTGTTTGGCTGCCCAGTCGAAATCCTCGGCGCTGTAGCCGCTGCCGCGCAGCCCGATCTGGAACATGCGTTGCGGATCCACCAGGCCCTCCTCCAGCGCGCGGCGAAAGATGGTGCCGTGGGCGATCTTCTCGCCGAACATCTCGTCGTTCACGTCAGCGTGGGCGTCAACGTGCACCAGGGCCATGCGGCCGTGCCGGCGGTGCAACGCGCGCAGGATGGGCAGCGCGATGGTGTGATCGCCGCCCATCGACAGCGTGCGCAGACCCGGGTGTCGCGCCAGCGCGTCGTCGTAGTAGCGTTCGATGATGCCGATGCTGGCGGCCAGGTTGTAGGTGTTCAGCGGCACGTCACCCAGGTCCGCCACCTGGAAGCTGTCGAACGGCGCGGCGCGCGTGGCCATGTTGTAAGGGCGGATGAGTGCCGATTCGGCGCGGATCTGCCGCGGACCGAAGCGCGCGCCGGCGCGGTTGCTGGTGCCCGTGTCCAGCGGGACGCCGATGATGCCGACGCTGACCGCGCCGGCGGGCTGCGCCGTCGGCAGCCGGAACATGCTGGCCGGGCCGGCGAAGCGCGGCATAGTGTTGCCCCCGAGGGGCTGGTTGAAGGCTGCAGAGTGACCGTCAGGGGATGTCATGCCGGAATCCTGCGCCCTTGGCGGCGGCGCATCAATGCCGGGACCGCCCGCGGGGTGGTCCTGCGCCAGGCCGCGCCGGGAGTACTGGCCTTGGGCCGCACCGGTGAATTAGTCTTGGCCCATGTCCGCCCTGGCCCGCAGTGACGAAGTCGCGACCGCGTACCTGCCCAACCCGCGATCCGTACAGCGCGCCCAGACGCTCGACGGAGCGGTCGAGGCGGTCAGCCGCAACATCCACCCGCACCGCCTCAAGCTCGGGGATCCCCGCCGCAGCGGCATGGCCTGCATCACCTCGACCCTGGACCTGGGCGAGTGCGCCCTGGGCTACGTGCAGTACGGATTCGACGTCATGATCGACCCGGGCGTCATCAGCGATTTCCTGCTGGTGAAGTCGACCCTGTCCGGGCAGGGGCAGGTGACCTGCGGCAGCCTCACTGCCACCACCGCTCCCTCTTCTATCGTCATGACCTCGATGAGCGAACGCACCGGCATCGTGATGAGTGCGCACTGCCGGCATCTGACGGCGCGGGTCGCGCGCCGCGCCATCGAGGAGCGTCTTGAGCGGCGCCTCGGGCGGCGTCTCGCCGCGCCACTGCAGTTCGACCTGCAGTCGCCGGCGACTTCTGACTTCGGGCGTGCCTGGCATCAGCTGCTGTCCCATATCTGCGACCTGTCGGCACACGCCCCAGGCGTGCTCGCATCCGCGGACGTGCGCCAGCAGTACTCCTCCACCATGATCGAGCTCCTGGTGCACACCGCCCGCCACAACTACTCCGACGCGCTGGAGCGCAGCGCGCAGCCGGCCATCCCCAGGCATGTGCGGCGCGCGCGTGAGTACATGCACGAGCACCTCCCCGATCTGCGCTCGATCGCGGAGGTGGCCGCCTGGATAGGGGTGACGCCGCGCACCCTGCAGAACGGCTTCCGCCAGGCCTTCAACCTGACGCCGGCGCAATACCTGCGCGAGCTGCGCATCATGGCGCTGCACCAGGCCCTGCGCGGGGCCGCCCCGGGGCGTACCGTGGGCGACCTGATGCAGTCGGTCGGCATCGTCAACTTTTCCCGCTACGCCCAGTACTACCGCAGCCGCCTGGGGGTCAGTCCCTCGGCTACGCTGCGCAATGGCCCGTAACTGATTTCGGTTTCCGCTCCCCGCCTTCGCCTTGCGGATGGCGGTGAGCTGGCGTCCGCGTTCCCCGCCATTCTAGGATGGGGCAATCCACGACCGGAGGATCGGCCATGACTGACTTCGCACTCACCATCAACGGCAAGCGCGTGGCCACGGCGCGCAGCTTTGACGTCCTCAACCCCTCCAACGGCAGCGTCGCGGCCCGCTGCCCCGAAGCCACGGTGGCCCTGGTCGACCAGGCGGTCGCCGCGGCGCGCGCTGCGCTGCACGGATGGTCCGCACGCCCCGACCAGGAGCGCGTCGCCGCCCTGATGGGCATCGCTGACCTGATCGAGAAGAACCACGCAGAGCTGTCGGAACTGATCACCCGCGAGCAGGGCAAGACCCAGAGCGGCCCCGGGGCCAACCTGGAGGTGGGCGGCGCGGTTGCCTGGACCCGCGCGACGGCCTCGCTGTCGCTGCCCGAGGAGACCATCCAGGACGACGACAAGGGCAGGATTGTCGTCACCCGCAAGCCGGTGGGTGTCGTCGCTTCCATCACACCGTGGAACTGGCCGCTGTCGATCGCCGTATGGCACGTCATGCCCGCGCTGCGCGTCGGATGCACGGTGGTCATCAAGCCCTCGCCCTTCACGCCGCTGGCCACGTTGCGGCTGGTGGAATTGATGAACCAGGTGCTGCCCCCGGGCGTGATCAATATCGTGACCGGGGGTCCGGAGATCGGCCAGCGCCTCGCCGATCATCCCGACGTCAACAAGGTGGTGTTCACCGGCTCGGTGGCCACCGGCAAGAAGGTGATGGGATCGGCGGCGGAGACGCTCAAGCGTGTCACCCTGGAGCTGGGCGGCAACGATGCCGGCATCGTCCTGCCGGGGACAAAGATCGAACCGCTGCTGGAGAAGCTGTTCTGGGGCTGCTTCCTCAACGCCGGCCAGACCTGTGCGGCGCTGAAGCGTCTGTACGTGCACGAGGATCAGTACGACGAGGTGGTGAAGAAATTCTCCGAATACGTGCAGAAGATCCCGGTGGGCGACGGCATGGATCCGAAGAACCTGATCGGGCCCATCGCCAACAGGATGCAGTTCGACAAGGTGTCGGCCTACGTCGAGGACGCGCGCCAGCGCGGCGCCCGCATCGTCACGGGTGGCAATCCCCCGCAGCAGTCGGGCTATTTCTATCCGCTGACGGTCATCGCGGATGCAACCGACGACATGCGGGTGGTGAAGGAGGAACAGTTCGGCCCGGTGGTGCCGATCATCCGCTACAAGACGGTGGAGGAGGCGCTGCAGCGCGCCAACTCCCTGGACGTGGGCCTGGGCGGTTCGGTGTGGGGCAACGACCCGCAGGAGGCCACGCGCCTGGCGCGCCGCCTGGAGTGCGGCACTGCCTGGGTAAACCAGCACGCCACGCTGCATCCGATGGCGCCCTTTGGCGGTGTGAAGTGCTCCGGCATCGGCGTGGAATTCAACGTCGACGGCCTGCGGGAATACACCACCGTACAGGTGGTGAACGTCGCACTGTAGGCGCCGCGACTGGCGGGGTGCCCGACCCGTGGCTCCTGGTCAGGAGCCCGGGTTCTCGCCCGCGGCGGGGATTGCCCCTCTGGGTCCGCGAGGGGCCCTCAGGCCCCGCGCGCCGGCGCCACGCTGGCGGCAATGAGCTCCGCGCGCGCGATGAACAGCTCCGCCGCCGGCCCCGGGCAGGTCTCCAGCGCCGACTGACGGAACAGCTGCAGCCAGCGGCTGAAATGCGGACGGGAGAACTCCGGTGGGGCACGGCGCCGCAGCGCCTGGGTCGCGTAGCGACCCTCCAGCAGCATCACCGAGGCCCAGAACAGGCACATGCGCTGCACGTGCACGTCCCAGTCCGGCACGCGCTCATCGAACAGCGGGCCGAGCAACTCGTCGCTGCGCACGCGTGAATAGAACGTGTGCACCAGCATCTCGATGGTCGCATCGTCTATGTTGGCTGCATCCTGCGTTGCGCCGGCGCTCATCCCTGAGGCGTCCTTATGGAGGCGGCGCGGATAAATGCGCCGTGGGCATTCTCGCCAGCCGCGCCGGCGGCGGCAAGGCCGTTCCGCGCTACAATACGAGCAGGCACGAGCTTTGATCGGGACTGCGACAGGAGCACAGCGGTGAATGCCAACCGGAAGACGGTGAGACGCGACCCAGGGTACGCCGGCCTGACACGCACCGTGCCGACCCTGCCGACGGCATGGTATTTCGATCCGGCACAGTTCCAGCTGGAACTGCAGCGCATCTGGCAGCGCAACTGGCTGTACGTGTGCCGTTCCAGCGAGATTGCCACCGCCCGCAGCTACCGCGGTTACCAGATCGGCGAGCAGCGCATCCTGCTGGTGCGCGGCGACGATGGCACCGCACGCGCTTTCCATAACACCTGCCGCCATCGCGGCGCCGCCCTGTGCCGCGACGACGCCGGCCGTTTCCCCGCCGCGGGCATTGTCTGCCCCTACCACAGCTGGCGCTACAACCTGCAGGGCGACCTGGTACAGGCCTCCTCGAAGCTGGCTGGCGATGATTTCGAGCCGCGCGACTACCCGCTGTACCAGCTGCCGGTCACCGAGTGGCATGGCTTCCTGTTCGTGGCGCTGACCCAGCGCCCCCCGCCATTCGCCGCCAGCTTCGACCTGCCGGCCAACCGCCTGGACGACTGGCGCATGGCCGACCTGGTCGTGGCGCACACGCTGCGCAAGACCATGCAATGCAACTGGAAGGTCTTCTGGGAAAACTACAACGAGTGCCTGCACTGCCCCACGGTGCACCCGAAACTGGTCAACCTGGTGCCGCTGTTTGGCAGGGCGTACCTGGAGCGGCAGGACGACCCGAGCTGGCAGGACCATGCCAGCGACCCGGATCCCAGGTTCGGCGGCGGATTGCGCCGTGACGCGCAGTCCTGGACGCTGGATGGCCAACCTGCCGGCGTGCCCTTCCCCGGCCTGAGCGAGGCCGACCGCAAGGCGGGGCATATATACCTCACCAGCGTACCCTCGGTGTTCCTGGTAGCGCACCTGGACTACGTGCGCGTGCTGCGCGTGCGTCCGCTCGGACCGGAAGAGACCGAGATGAGCATCGAGTTCCTGGTGTTGCCGCAGACCCTCAGTGAGGGCCGCGATCTCGGCAATGCCATACGCTTCACCGACACCGTCATGAGCGAGGACGCGGAGATCTGTGAACTGAACCAGCGCGGCCTGCATGCGGCCCCACACCAGGCCGGCGTGCTGATGCCGGAGGAATACGCGGTCGCGTCCTTCCAGAACTGGGTGCGCACGCAGCTCGCTGACGGCTGACCAGGCGCATGACTGGCCCGAGGCGGCGCGGCCTGCTGGCGTGGGTGCCGCTGCTGGCGATCCTCGCCAGCTGCCTGTCCTGTGGTGGCGGAGCCCCCGCGGGCGGCGCCGGGCGGCGCCACGGCCCGGTGGCCGAAGAACCGGTCCTGCACGTCTACAACTGGGACAGCTACATCGGCTCCGACACTGTGGCGCGCTTCGAGCGGGCGACGGGCATCCGCGTCGTCTACGACCTGTACGATTCCAACGAGGCCCTGGAGGCGAAGCTGCTGGTGGGCGACTCCGGTTACGACATCGTCAGCACCAGCATGGCCTACTACGCCCGCCAGATCCGCGCCGGCCTGTATGAGCCGCTCGACCGCCGCGCACTGACCAACTGGGGCAACCTGGACCCGCAGGTCCTGTGGATACAGGCGCGCGCGGATCCGGGCAACCGCTACGCCGCGCCCTACCTGCACGCCACTGACGGCTTCGCCTATAACCGCGCCATGGTGCTCGCGCGCGTGCCTAACGCGCCGCTCGACAGCCTCGACATGCTGTTCCGCCCCGACATCCTCGCCAGGCTGGCAGACTGCGGTGTCAGTTTCCTGGATGCGCCTGAGGACGTGCTGCCGCTGGCGCTGATCTACCTGCACCGCGATCCCAACTCCCACGACGCCGCGGACATGAAGGCCGCCGAGCAGCTGGTGATGAAGGTGCGGCCCTACATCCGGGTGTTCGACTCCAGCGACTACTGGCGGCTGCTGGCCAGCGGCGAGCTTTGCCTGGGCATGGGCTGGTCCAGCGACTACTCCGTTGCGCTCGCGCGCGCGCGCCAGGCAGGTCTTAACCCGCCGTTGGCCTTCACCGTGCCCAGGGAGGGCGCGCTCATCACCTACAACGCGCTGCTGATCCCGGCCGGCGCGCCGCATCCCGGCAACGCCAACCGCTTCATCAACTTCATCCTGCAACCGCAGGTGATCGCCGACATCACCAACGAAATCCACTATGGCAACGACAACCTGGCGGCGCGCGGGCTGGTTGACCCGCAGATCCTCAACGACCCGGCCGTGTATCCGCCGCCGCAGATGCGCGCGCGCCTGTACCTGCCGACGGAGTTCGACCAGCGCTTCCAGCGGCTGCGCACCCGCACCTGGACGCGCATCAAGAGCGGGCTGTGAATGGCGCCTGGCACTTCCTGATCGACCGCGGCGGTACTTTCACCGACATCATCGCCCGCGCCCCTGACGGCACGCTGCGCACGCTGAAGATCCTCTCCGAGGCTCCCGGGCTGTATTCCGACGCCGCGATCGAGGGCATCCGCCGCCTGCTGGGACTGGCGGCGCATATGCCGCTCCCGCGGCACCTCATCGGCAGTGTCCGGATGGGCACGACTGTTGCCACCAACGCGCTGCTGCAGCGCCGCGGGACGGCGACGCTGCTGCTCATCACTGCCGGCTTCGCCGATGCCCTGCGCATCGCATACCAGAACCGGCCGGAGCTGTTCGCGCGCCGGATCGTCCTGCCGCCGATGTTGTACCGGCAGGTCGCAGAGGTTACCGAGCGCCTGTCGGCACAGGGAGAGGTGCTGCGGGCGCTGGACGAGGCGGCGGCGCAGACCGCGCTGCGCCGCGCGTGGCAGGACGGATTGCGCAGTGTTGCGATCGTGCTGATGCATGGCTATCGCTATCCGCAACACGAGCTGCGGCTCAAGGAGCTGGCGTACCAGGCCGGCTTCACGCAGGTCTCCGCCAGCCACGAGGTCAGCCCGCTGCCGAAGCTGGTCGGCCGCGGCGACACCACCGTCGCGGACGCCTGCCTGTCGCCGGTGGTCCGCCACTACGCCGGTCAGCTCGCCGCGGCACTGGGCGTGACGGACACGGCTGACGGGCGCCTGCTGTTGATGCAGTCGAGCGGCGGACTGGCGGACTGGCGCGCCCTGCATGGCCGCAATGCGATCCTGTCCGGCCCGGCGGGCGGCATCGTCGGCATGGCGCGCACTGCCCAGCAGGCCGGTTTCACCCGCGTCATCGGTTTCGACATGGGTGGCACTTCGACCGACGTGTCGCACTTCGCCGGGGAATACGAGCGCACCACCGAGACCGTGGTAGCGGGGGTGCGCATCCGTGCCCCCATGATGCACATCCACACCGTGGCGGCCGGCGGCGGCTCGGTCTGCAGTGCGGACGGGGCGCGGCTGCGGGTTGGACCTGCTTCCGCGGGTGCGCATCCCGGGCCGGCCTGCTATCGGCGCGGCGGTCCCCTCACCGTGACCGACTGCAACCTGCTGCTCGGACGGCTGCAGCCGGCCTTCTTTCCGAGGGTGTTCGGGCCCGCAGGGCATTCGCCGCTGAACGCGTCCGCCGCCGCCGAGCGGCTGGCCGCACTGACGGCGCACCTGCGTAATGCGGGCGCCGCCGACCTCACCGCCGACGACGCCGCGGCCGGGTGCCTGCGGGTCGCCGTGGCAAGCATGGCCAACGCCATCAAACGCATCTCCGTGGAGCGCGGCCACGATGTCACGACCTACGCGCTGGCGTGTTTCGGCGGCGCGGGCGGTCAGCATGCCTGCGCAGTCGCGGACGCCCTGGGGATGCGGCGCATCCTGATCCACCGGCACGCCTCGCTCCTGAGCGCCCTCGGGATGGGCCTGGCGCAGCTGCGCGCGATCCATGAGACGGCCATCGAGGCGCCGCTCAGCGCGTCGCTGATGCCGCGACTGGAGGGCGTCCTCGTGGAACTGGAACGCCGGGCACGCCGTGAGCTCGAGGAACAGGGCGCACTGCCACAGACCCTGCGTACCGGGCGGCGGCTGCAGCTGCGCTATGCGGGCGCGGATGCGGTCCTGACGTTGAAATTCGACAACAGCAGCGCCCTGATACAGGCCTTTGCGCAGGCACATCGGGCCGAATTCGGCTTCGAGGTGGACGCTGCGCACCCGGTGCTGGTCGCGGCGGCCGTGGTGGAGGTCCACGGCAGCACGGCACATGGCGGGTTGTTCGAAACCGCGGCCATAGCGTCGACCGCGGCGCCAGCGCCGGCGGCCGCCGCCTCAGCGCATCCCATGAGCCACGAACGAGTATGGTTCGAAGGCGCGCGGCATGCTACGCCCCTCTACGACCGCGGGCGGTTGCTGCGCGGGCAGTGTGTCGCGGGGCCGGCGCTGATCCTGGATCCCGACTCCACGACGGTGGTGGAGCCGGGCTGGACTGCATGTGTCGATGCCCTGCTCAACCTGGTCCTGGAACGTGCCAGCATACCGGCGCGCGCGAGCGCCCCCGGCACCCGCGCCGACCCGGTGCTGCTGGAGATCTTCAACGGCCTGTTCATGGCGGTGGCCGAACAGATGGGTGTGGCGTTACAGAACACCGCGCGCTCGGTCAATATCCGCGAGCGGCTCGATTTCTCCTGCGCCGTGTTCGACGGCGACGGCGCCCTCATCGCCAACGCGCCGCACATGCCGGTGCACCTGGGGTCCATGGGCGAGAGCGTGCGCGTGGTGATCGCCGCGCGCGCTGCCGCACGCGACGGCCGCGGCGTGCTCCCCGGGGACGCCTACATGCTCAACGCGCCGTGGCGCGGTGGCACTCACCTGCCGGACATCACGGTGATCATGCCGGTGTTCCTGCCCGGCGCCGCCTCACCCGCCGCCTGGGTAGCCGCCCGCGGCCATCACGCCGACATCGGCGGCATCACGCCCGGCTCGATGCCGCCGCTCAGCCGCAGCATCGAGGAAGAAGGGGTCCTGATCGACAACTTTCTGCTGGTGGATGCCGGCCGCCTGCGCAGCGCCGAGACCCTGCAACTGCTCGCCAGTGGCCGGTGGCCGGCGCGCAATCCGCGGCAGAACCTGGCCGACCTGCAGGCACAGGTGGCGGCCTGCGCCCGCGGCGCCGCGGAGTTGCGCGCCCTGTATGCCAGCCATGGCGCGGCCACGGTGCAGGTCTACATGGAGCATGTGCTGGACTACGCGGCCGAGGCGGTGCGTCGCGTGCTCGACGTACTGCACGACGGCAGCTTCGGGTACGAACTGGACAACGGCGCGCTGATCCGGGTGACGATCCGTGTCAATCGCGCGCAGCGCAGTGCCGTGATCGACTTCGGCGGCACCAGCCCGCAGCTTGCGGACAACTTCAACGCGCCACCGGCGATTTGCCGCGCGGCGGTGCTGTACGTGTTCCGCACCCTGGTCGCGGCCGACATCCCGCTCAACGACGGCTGCCTGCGTCCGCTGACGCTGGTCATACCCGCGGGTTCCATGCTGAGTCCCCAGGCACCCGCGGCAGTGGTCGCCGGCAATGTCGAGACCAGCCAGGCGGTAATCGACGCCCTCTACGGCGCCCTGGGTGTCATGGCGGCCGCCTGCGGCACCATGAGCAACCTGACCTTTGGCGACGGCGAGCACCAGTATTACGAAACCATCGCCGGCGGTTCCGGCGCCGGGCCGGACTATGATGGCGCCTCCGCGGTCCAGACCCACGCCACCAACAGCCTGCTGACCGACCCGGAGATACTGGAGGCGCGCTTCCCGGTGCTGCTCGACAGCTTCCGTATCCGCCGTGGCTCCGGGGGCAGCGGCGCGCACCGCGGCGGCGACGGCAGCGTGCGACGCCTGCGCTTCCGCGCCCCGATGACGGCGGCCATCCTGTCCAACCGGCGCCGGGTCGCACCCTTCGGAATTGACGGCGGCGGACCGGGTGCCACCGGGCGCAACGCGCTCGAGCGCGCCGACGGCACCGTGGAGGAACTGCCCTCGACCGCGGTCCGCGCGGTCGTCCCCGGCGACGTGTTCGTCGTGGAAACTCCGGGTGGCGGGGGCTACGGAGAGTCGACTGACGCCACGCCCTCAGGAACCTGACGCACTGGCAACGGCAGTCTGTGAGTTGCGGCCTCCAAGCGCGCGCCGTGCCAGGTCGATCACGCGCCGGGCATTGCTGTCCCAGGTCAGCCCCATGCTTTCAATGGTGGCCCGGGCCGCCGTCGCCAGCCGCTCACGCAGCGCGTTGTCCGCGCACAACCTCGCCAGGGCGACCTCCAGGGACTGCGGCTGGGCCACATCGAACAGGACCGCGTTGCGGCCGTCGACCAGCACCTCTTCGATGTTGGCCTGGCGCGGCGCCACGATAGCCTTCCCCAGCGCGAGGTATTCGAACAGCTTCAGCGGCGATGCGTAGGCCACGACCGCCGGCTGCAGGGCAATGTCAAATGCGGCAACCAGCGCGGGAACGCGATGGCGGTCGACCACACCGGTAAAGCGTACGCGCTCGCCCAATCCCAGCGTACGGGCCAGGGATTCAAGGTCGCCTCGCACAGGACCGTCACCCACGATCAGCAGCCGCGCGTGCGCCGGCGCCGCAGGCGTAGCCATCCATCGAACCACCCGATCGACGCCATGCCAGTCGCGCACGAAACCGGTGAAGCCCAGAATGAGCGCATCTGACCACCCCAGCTCACGCTTGGCCTCGGCCGGCACGGGGGCTTGCGCAAAGTGAGTCTCGTTGATCCCGTTGGGGATGACGACCAGCCGCTCGGCGGGCACCCCTTTGGCCGCGACTTGCGCGGCCAGCACCTGGGTCACGGGCAGCACGAAGTCGGCGCTGCGCCAGACCAGTCCTTCGGCCAGGTGAGCGAGCCAGGGCAGACCCAGGCCGCCGAAGCGGCCGCGCTCCTGCGCCAGGGGTGCATTGACTTCCAGCAGCAGTGGCAGCCCGGAGCGCCGCTTCAACATCAGTCCCGCCAGCAGGTAGAGGTTGTAGCGTTCGTAGATGACATCAGGGCGGAACTCACGTGCTGCCCGGGCCAGGCGCCGATAGGCAACCACCGAGTAGGCCAGCTCCATCAACTCGTAGACCGCCTTGGGCAGACGACTGCGCAGGCGCTGAACCCAACCGACCTGCGTTCCCATGCGATCGTCCGCCGGCTGGCTGGGAGCGACAACGCACACCTGGTGTCCGAGGGCACGCAGCGCCGCGATCATCTCGTCGATGTGCACAGTCTGCCCGTCCCTGGAGGCAGTCCGGTGGTGATACAGGATCCTCATTACGGCCCGGGGTCCGGCTCGCCGCGGTAGCGCGGGTCGTGCGGCGGGCGGGCGAACACACGTCTGACCAGGGGTTCAAAGGCCGCGAGCGGTTCGCTGCGGTAATCGGGATCGAAGGAACACTGATCCCAGTTGGCGCAAAACGACTCGCAGGCCGCGTACCACGGATGATCGCGCAGGCGCTCGCGCGCGTAGCGGTCACCGCCGAGATGATGCACGTAGTAGTAGGTCTGGAACAGGCCGTGTTGCTCGACAATCCAGGTCACCTCGGCCCGCACGTAGGGCCGCACGATCGCCGCCGCCAGCTGCGCGTGGCAGTAGGGTGCCAGCTCATCGCCGATGTCATGCAACAGCGCGGCGACCACCAGGTCGTCGTCAGCGCCATCGCGCAGCGCACGGGTCGCGGCCTGCAGTGAATGGCCCAGGCGACTCACCGGGTAGCCCTCCAGCGAGTGGTCCAGCTGCCGCAGGTTCATCAGCACGCGGTCCGCCAGTCCCAGCGCGTAGCGCTTCTCCGACTCATCCAGCAGCAGGTAATCCTCGCGGGTGCCGTCCTGCATGCGGCGGAAGCCGACCATGCGGCTCATGGGGCGCTCCCGCTGCGCGCGCCGGCGGTTGCCGGCAGCGCGCGCCGCAGCACGCGATAGCGGCTGCGGGGTCCATCGCTATCGATGTAGCAGCCCTGCAGATGGCGCGCGCCCTGCCGCGGATCAAACGCGGTGCGGCCGTGCAACAGCCGGCAGTTGTCGAACATCACCAACTCGCCGCGCTCGAGCCGGAAGCGGATCTGGTAGCGGTCGCTGCGCAGCCGGGCATCGAACAGCCGGCGCGCACGGTAGTAATCAGTAAGCTGCTGCGGCGCCAGCAGCGGCACAAAATCCAGGCGCGGACTGTAGTGGACGGCGCGCACCGCGCCGGTGACGTCCAGCTCGATCGGCACCGCGCTGGCCACCAGCTCCGTGTCGGCGTCGAGGTAGCGGAAGCGCACCGGGGTGTGGCTCAGGATCGCGAAGGCCGCCGGTTCCTCCTGCCGCAGGGCCTGCGCCACGGCAAAGCCGTCGACCAGCGTCGACAGCCCCCCGTCCGTCCCGTTGACCAGGCAGTGCAGCAACTGGATGCCGGGCACAGGTGCGCGGTAGGGGTTGTCCGTGTGGGGATCGAGCGCCAGGGAGGTATAAGCCAGGTCCGTGGCCTGCACGGTCGAGCGCACGTCGAACAGCGGCCCGAAGTTGGTTTCGCGCACGAAGCCGAACTGCGCGCCGACCTTGAGCACCATGCCCTCCTGCGGCGGGACGTCCGTGAAAATCACGAAGCCCAGGGTCAGGTAGGATTCCAGCCAGCGCGCCAGCTGCGCCTCGCCGGGATGCGCGCTCCACTGCACCCGCGGCAAGTCTGCCAGCCCCCCCTCCCACAGCTTCGCCTGGGGACAATCGTGACTGCCGGGTGCCAGCGCTGCCTCCGCCAGGATATCGGCCGCAGCAAAGCGCCCCTCGTGCCCGTCGCTGAAGCGCACGCTGTAGACACCGGGGCCGCTCTCGCGCAGCGCCACGATGGCCAGGTCGGGGGCGAAATCCGCCGGGTCCTGCAGGCGCTGGCGGGTATGCGGATCCATGCTGGCGGCATCGTTGCAGCGCTCGCGCAGCCACAATGGGTGGACGCGCCATGAACCCTGGGATTGCTCCAGCACCAGGGCATCGGGCGCCTCGACTCTCAACCTCGGCTGCTGTGTCGGTGTGCTCAAGCTTCGCCAAGTCTAGCACCCGCACCACGCTGCTGCTCGTGGGCGCCCCCGCGTGGCACCGGCCCGGGCCGGGTGTTACCGTTGCGCCATGGATATCGGCGCCTTTTCTCACGTTGGCGCGTTCGACCTGGCGCTGTCGGTGGCGCTGGGAATAGGACTCGCCTCCGCGGTCGGCTTCCGCGTCTTCCTGCCCCTGTTGGTCGTCAGCATGGCGGGCTTCTTCGGGCACCTGCACCTGAGCAGCGGCTTCGCCTGGCTCGCCACCGCACCGGCGATGATCATGCTGTCGGTTGCGGCAGTGGTGGAGATCGCCGCCTACTACATTCCCGGCGTGGACAACCTGCTGGACACCATTGCCACACCGGCCGCCCTCATCGCCGGCACGCTGGTCAGCGCCGCGGTGATGACCGACCTGCCGCCAGCGGTCAAGTGGACCACGGCCATCATTGCCGGCGGTGGTGCGGCGGGAATCACCCAGGGGCTGACGTCGCTGCTGCGCGCCAAGTCGACCCTGCTGACCGCGGGGCTGGGCAATCACGTGGTGGCCACGGGCGAGCTGGGCGGGTCGCTGGGCGTGTCGCTGCTGGCGCTGGTGTTTCCGCTGGCCGCCGTGGCGGTCGCGGTGCTGTTCGCCTGGTTCGCCCTGCGCCTGGTGCGACGGCTGTTCAGAAAGACACCCGCCGCGCCGGGGAACCCGCCATCCGCATCAGGCGCGTGACGAACGGTACTCTTCGACCACGTAGAAGCGCGTGCGGGAGCGATCGAACAGCAACTCCTCATCGGCGGCGATGCGCGCGGCGTTACCGGGCTCGGTGAAGCACGCCAGCGCGGCCTCGTAGGCGGCACGGTCGGGGTACCACAGCTCGGTGACCACGTCGAAGTCCAGCGCCGGCAGTCCGGGAGCGCTGATCGCCCCTTCATCCACGATGAAGTTGCGCCGGTATTCGCACACCTGCGGCGCGATCGACAGGATCAGCGGTGCGTGCACGCTCTCGTAATGGTGGATGAACCGGGCGCGCGACATGTCGGCACGGCGCTTCAGAAACGCGATGGTCTTGATCATGGCTGCCTCGCTTGTCCCTTCATGGAACCTGTGACATTGCGGTCTCGGCATAGCGCTGCAGCGCCTTGTACTTCACCTCGAGCCGTGACATGTCGTCGCCGGGATCGAGCCAGGCCTGGGTATCCCACGGCGAGGGCAGCCAGGGCGCGATGACTACCAGGTCGTCGATCCCCCATTCAGCCAGCGTCGCCAGCGCAGCGCGGGTCACCGGCTCGGCCAGCGGCAGCGCCACCTGAAAGGAATTCTGCGAACGGCCCGCGGCGCGTCGCAGGGCCTGCATCTGCCCCAGCGCCACATGTGCCTGCTGTACAGTCATGGGCAGTGGCAGCCAGCCGTCGTGCTGTGCGGCGCGGCGCATGGCAGCTGGCGCCCCGCCACCGCACCAGATCCGCACCGGCCGCGCCGGCGCCGGTCGCATGATACCGGCGCTCCCGGCCGCACCCATCGGCACGAAGTCCCCGCTCCACAGGCGCCGCAGGGTTGACAGCGTGTCGTCGAGACGCCGCCCGCGGGTGGCGAAATCGACGCCCGCCAGCTCGAACTCCTCCGCCAGCCAGCCGGCCGAGACGCCGCACACCACGCGATCGCCTGTCAGCACGGCGGCAGTAGCGACGGATTTGGCGACGGTCAGCGGATCGCGCAGGGCCGCCAGGTAGATGTTGGACGCAAAGTGCAGCCGCGGCGCCACCGCCCCCAGGTGCGCGAACAGCACCCACGGATCCGGCCATGGTGTATCGGGCGGCACGAAGATCCTGCCGTCACTGGAATAGGGATAGCGCGTGCGGATATTCTGCGGCCAGACGAGGTGCTCACCCACCATCAGCCCGTGAAAGCCGAGCTGTTCGGCCCTGCCGGCAATGTGCGCCAGCTGCTCGGTTTCACGCACCGCCACCAACGACAGCCAGAACTTCATGCGGACCCCCGGCAACGGCTCATCAGGCGCCTGCCCCATCATCGCCGCGGCGCCCCCGGCGGCGCCTCACGCGTTTGGTCGATGCGCGCGAGCGCCGGCCCGCCGCACGGTAGCGCCATGATTGACATCTACGGCATGAGCAGTCCGAACGTGGTGAAAGTCACCATCATGCTCGAGGAATGCGCGCTCGGGTACCGCGCGCAGCATGTCAACGTGTTTGCCGGCGAGCAGCACACCCCGCAGTTCCTGGCCATCAGCCCCAACAACAAGGTGCCGGTCATCGTCGATCACGACCGGGAAGCGCCGCTCGCGGTGGCTGAAAGCGGCGCCATTCTCATCTACCTGGCGGAAAAGAGCGGCAGGCTGCTGCCATCGCAGCCCGTGCAACGCAGCGCGGTACTGCAGTGGCTGATGGTGCAGGTAGCCTCGGTGGGACCGATGTTCGGCCAGCTGGTGCATTTCACCCGCTATGCCCCGGCGGGCAACGACTACAGTACGCAACGCTACAGCGGCGAAGTACGGCGCATCCTGGGAGTGCTCGATCGGCGGCTGGGCGCCTCCCCCTGGCTGGGCGGTGATGACTTCAGCATCGCCGACATTGCTACCTGGCCGTGGATCCGGACGGCTGCCTCAATTTTTCCGTGGCTGGCGGACCCGCCGGACGCGCTGCGGCGTCAGTGGCCGGCGCTGGCGCGCTGGTTCGATATCCTGGCGCAGCGCCCGGCCGTGCAGCGGGGTGTGGCCTCGGGAGAACAGTTCCTGCAGCGCGACCGCAGCGCCTTCAGCAGCGCCGACCCGGAGGCCTTCGACCGTTTCTTCAACCGCGGGAAGTACGCGCGATGAGATTCTGGCAGATGCTGACCTGGATGGAGCCGGAGCAGATCCTGGATGTGGCCCGCTTCGCCGAAGAACTCGGCTTCGAGGGTGTGCTGCTCGGCGATCACGGCGTCTATCCTCGAGAGGTCAGGGCCACCTACCCCTACTCCCCTGACGGCCGGCCGCCGATGCAGGCCGATGCCTGGTACCCGGACTGCTGGGCCACCATCGGCGCCATTGCGGCGGTGACCCGGCGCCTGCGTTTCGGCGTGTCGGTGTACGTGCTGCCGCTGCGCAACGTGTTCGAGGTCGCCCGCGCCACCGGTACCCTGGCGATCCTGAGCGGCAACCGCTTCCTGCTCGGGGCCGGGGCCGGCTGGATGCAGGATGAGTTCGACATCTACGGCGTGGACTTCCACACCCGCGGCAGGCGCTTCGATGAAATGCTGCAGGTGCTGCCGCAGCTGTGGGCCGGCGGCATGGTCGAGTATCACGGCGCGCTGCTCGACTTCCCCGCGCTGCAGATCTCCCCGGCACCCTCACGTCCGGTGCCGATCTACACCGGCGGCGCCTCGGCCATCGCCCTGCGGCGCGCCGCGCGGCACGCTGACGGCTGGATAGGAGCGGGTAATTCCCCGCAGGAGGTGCCGGCAATCCTGGAGCAGTTGCACACGCTGCGGCGCGAGGCGGGGCGGGAGCACCTGCCCTTCGAGACCATCGTCGGACTCAAGACACCGCCCGACCTCGCGACCTTCCAGCGCCTTGAAGCCGCCGGCATGAGCAGCGGCGTAAGCTACCCGTTCAAGTACACGGTGGGGGAACGTTCCAGCCTGGCGGAAAAGAAGCGCGTCATGACGGACTTCGCGCAGCGCTTCATCGTCCCGCTGGCGCACGCTTGAGGCGACGCGGGGCCGGCAGGACGCCGAGTGCAGCCCAGCTGATCCAGCGGCCCGCGGGCCCGTCTGGAGCCCGGGCTGCACCGGGCGGAGCCGAGTTGGTCTGGATGTATACCTGCGTCCGCCAGAGGTGTGTATATCACTACACACCTGCGGCCAACGCACCTCTCACCTGCGCATACCCAGGGGGCACGCCGGTGACCGCGCACCCGACGTGCCCCTCACGGGTCAGTGCTTGGTCGCCCCGGCAGGTTCCGCCATGGCGCCCTCGGCGCTGCCGCCCTTCAGGCAGTTGGTTACGAACGCCTTGTGCTCGGCCCCCTTGAGGCCCTTGCCCTTGGCGTCGGCATTGCAGGCCTTCATCTTTTCCTGCTGGCTGTTCATATGCTTGGCCGGCTTGGCGGCGCTCTCGTGTGACAGGCACTCCTTCATGAACGCCTTACGCTCCTCGCCTTTCAACTCCTTGGCTTTCGGATCAGCATTGCAGGTCTTCATCTTGCTCTGCTGGGTGTTCTCATGCGCCGCCTGCGCCAGGGCTGCCTGACCGGCCCCGACCGCCAACACCGCACCGACAACCACCAGCCACGTCGAACGTCTCATTGCAGGCTCCTTGAAAAACCCGGCCGGGAATGGCGGGAAGGGCGCCATCTTACGCCGCCGGACGACGTTACTCCATGTCAGGACCGCGCCACGGCGCGTTCAGCGCGCGTTCATGCCAGATGACCCTACATGTCAGAAGTTTAATCTGCGCCGCTGCGCTTACTCCGTGTCAGGGTACGGTCCACGTCCGCCGTCGGTGATGAAGCGCTCCGCCCGGGCCTCGAGCACCGGCAGCGGCACCGAGCCGAGCTCCAACACCATGTCGTGAAAAGCGCGGATGTTGAATTTCTCCCCCAGCGCCCGCTGGGCGCGCCCGCGCGCTGCCAGGATGGCGCGCTCCCCCAGGTAGTAGGACAGCGCCTGGCCGGGCCAGCTGATGTAGCGGTCGACCTCGGTGGTGATTTCGCGCTCGGGCAGCGCGGTGTAGCGCCGCAGGTAATCCAGGGCCTGCTCGCGCGTCCAGCCCTGGGCGTGGATGCCGGTATCCACCACCAGCCGCGCCGCGCGCCAGATCTGGTAACCCAGCATGCCGAAGCGCTGGTAGGCGTCTTCGTAGATGCCCATCTCCACGCCGAGGCGCTCGCAGTACAGCGCCCAGCCCTCACCGTAGGCGGAGATGTAGGTGAACTGGCGGAACGCCGGCTGATCCTTGTGCTCCATCGCGATCGGAATCTGGAACGCGTGCCCGGGGGCGGACTCGTGCAGTGTCAGGGCCGGCAGGTTGTACAGCGGCCGGCTCGGCAGGTCGTAGGTGTTGACCAGGTAGACGCCCGGGCCGCCGCGGCCGGAGGTGTAGAACGGCGCAATGTCGTCCGGGACCGGCTTGATGGCGAATCGCGCCCGCGGCAGGTAGCCGAAGTATTGCGAAGCGACACCGTCGAAGCGCTTGGCAATCCATGCCGCCTGCATCAGCAGCTCCCGCGGGCTGTGGGCATAGAAGCGCGGGTCGCGGCGCAGCCAGGCGAGGAATTCGGCGAAGTCACCCTTGAAGCCGGTCTCGCGCATGACGGCGAGCATCTGCTGGTGCAGTTCCGCCACTTGCTGCTCGCCGATGGCATGGATCTGCGCCGCTGTCAGGTCCAGGGTAGTGAACTCGCGGATCTTCGCCTGGTAGTAGGCCGCGCCGTCCGGAAGATCGCTGGCCGCGAGCGTGGTGCGCGCCCCGGGGATGTATTCATCGCGCATGAAAGCAAGCAGGCGGACGTAGGCCGGCTGCACCCGTTCACGGATGATGGTGAGCGCATCTGCGCGCAAGCTGGCCTGGCGCGCCGGAGCGATGCCCTGCATCGAATTGAAGGGGGTGTAGAAGAGGCTCTGTTGCGGCGCCGCCGTGCTCACCGCCGTGATGGAAGCGTCGCGCCCCTGCAGGGTCACCCGCGGCGGCGTGAAGCCGCGCTTCAGCCCGGCGCGCATGTTGGCGATCTGTTCGTCGAAGTAGCGCGGAACGTCACGCATCTGCGCCAGCCAGTGCTGGTAATCGCTGAGGCCGCGGAACGGCCGGCGCGCCGTATAGCCCAGATCGGTCCAGAAAGTGGTGTCGGAGTTGACCGGCATCTCGTAGTCGCGGAAGCGCTGGTTGGCCGCGAGCACCTCGATCTGGGCGCGGTAGACACCGAAGTTCACCTGTTCGGCTGCCGACAGGCGCCGGCGAGGTATGGCATCCAGCGCCCGCAAGGTCTGCTCCCAGTAGCGCAGCCGCGCCTGCTGGCTGGCCGGATCGACCCTGGGCAGGTGATCGGCGATGGGCAGCGTGCTGTCCTCGCCACCGGGCAGCTGTTCGCTGCGCCACTTCCACTCCTGCTCATAGATGGCCCGCAGGCGCGCATCGGCGCTCTGCTGGCGGCTGCAGCCGCTGCCGCCGAGCGTGGCCAGCAGGACAGTGACCGCCGCCACGGCGGCACTGCGTGTCAGGGACTTTTCCATTCGACCTCCCTTGCCGATTCGCCAGCAGCATAACCGACGCCAGGCGTCACGCCCGCAGCCGCAGATGTGTCAGACTTGCGCGCCATGTGGAAAGCCATCGTGGCCATCAGTGTGGGCGGCAGCCTGGGCGCGCTGCTGCGCTGGTGGCTGGGACTGCTCTTGAACGCCGCCTTCCCCGCCATCCCGCCCGGCACGCTCGCGGCCAATCTCATCGGCGCCTACATCGTCGGCGCGGCGCTGGCGTGGTTCGCCGGTACGGCCGTGGCGCCGGAGTGGCGGCTGTTGGTGATCACCGGCTTCTGCGGCGGCCTGACCACCTTCTCCACTTTCTCGGCCGAAGTCGTCACCCTGTTGCAACAGGGACGTACGCTGCTTGCGGCCACCGCGGCGGCCGCGCATCTTTTCGGGTCGCTGGCCATGACGCTGCTGGGGATCGCCAGCGTATCCCTGCTGCAACGCGTATAGCCAGGCCCGGCGCGCCCGACGCCCGTGGCGCCACGCAAGCGGGCGCCGCACAGTGCAGCTACTTCAACTGATGCAGTGGCACCGCCTGTGAGTCGCTGAAGCGCGGCCGGTCCGGCTCCGCCTCCCGCAGCGGCTCGCACTCCCGCAGGCCCATCCTGCAGCGCCGCGCCAGCTCCTGGTACTCGCGCGTGCCGCTGGCCTTCCAGGCAATTTCCTTCCCGGTCAGCTCGCGCACCACCCGCGCCGGCACACCCATGACCAGGTGGCGGCGTGGCACGACGAATCCCGCGCGCACGAAACTGCCCGCGCCGACGAAAGCTTCTTCTTCGACCACCGCGCCGTCCATGACGATCGCGCCGATCCCCACCAGCGCGCCGCGGCATACGCGGCAGCCGTGCAGCACCGCACCGTGGCCGATGTGGGCGTCCTCTTCCAGCAGCGCGTCCTGGCCGGGGAAGCTGTGCATGATGCAGCAGTCCTGAACGTTCGAACCGGCGCCCATGACGATGCGGCCGAAGTCTCCGCGCAGCGAAGCGCCGGGCCCGACATAACACTGCGCACCCACGATCACATCGCCGATCAGCACCGCGGCCGGATGTACGAAGGCGTCCGCGGCAACCACCGGTGTCCAGCGTTCCAGTGAGTAGATCGGCATCGGTACCCTCAGGCCTTCGCGGCCCCCCTGGCAAGGAAGGCCTGGACGCGCTCGCGGAAGGCCTCGGTGCGCAGCAGCGCGGAAAACACCCGCGCTTCCTCGGCAATGCGCGCCAGCGGCTCCCGCGGGTCACCACGCAGCAGCCGCCGTGTCGCCAGCAGCGATTCGCGCGGCTGCGCCGCCAGCGCCTGCGCGCAGGCCCTGGCAGCGGCGAGGAGTTCCCCTGCTTCGGTCACCTGCGTCACCAGGCCCAGCTCCTGGGCACGCGGGGCGTCGAAGGGCTGCGCCAGCAGCAGCATGTGGGCGGCACGCTGCGCACCCACCAGGCGTGGCAGCAGCAACGTGCTGCCCAGCTCGGGCACCAGCCCCAGGCTGACGAAAGGCAGCGAGAAACTTGCGTCGCGCGCCGCCAGCACCAGGTCGCAATGCAACAGTAATGTGACCCCGATGCCGACCGCCTTGCCCTGCACCGCCGCCATCAGCACCTTGTCGTAGGTAGCCAGCGTGCGCATGAAATCCATGGCCGGATGGACGGCGGTGAGTTCCCCGGCCGCCAGGAAATCCTGCAGGTCGTTGCCGGCGCTGAAGCCCGGCCCTTCCGCACGCAGCAGCACGACCCCCACGGCGTCATCGGCCTGCGCCGCCCGCAGCGCCGCGCTCAGGGCCGTGTACATGGCGAGTGTGATTGCGTTGCGCTTCTGCGGGCGGTTGAGGCAGATCTCGCAGACGCCGCCGGACTGGTTGACCAGGATCAGCTCGCTCATGATGACTGCGGACTGTGCCCCAGCACGCCGCGGGCCCGCAAGCGTTGCAGCTCGGCGGCCGGCAGGCCAAGCCGCTCACCCAGCACGGCGTCGGTATCCGCGCCCAGCAGCGGCGGCGCCTGGACGTATTGCAATGGCGTGCGCGAGTAGCGCACCGGGTTGCGCACGCCCGGGACGCTGCCGGCCAGCGGATGCGGCAGGTCCAGATGCATGCCGCGGCTTTGCACCTGCGGCTCCGCAAATGCCTGCGCGATGTCGTTGATGGGCCCGCAGGGTACGCCCGCCTCGTTGAGCCGCCGCAACCACTCCGCGGATGTGTACTGCCGCAGTACCGGCTGCAACAGCGCCAGCAGTTCCTCGCGGTGCGCGACCCGCGCCGCATTGCTGGCAAAGCGTGCATCGCCAGCCAGGTGCGCGCAGCCGGCAGCGGCGCAGAAGTCCGCGAACTGCCGGTCGTTGCCGACCGCCAGCATCAGGTGGCCGTCGTGCGTGGCGAAGGCCTGGTAGGGCACAATGTTGGGATGCCCGGTTCCCTGGCGGCGTGGCGCCTGTCCCCCCACCAGGTAGTTCAGTCCCTGGTTGGCCAGCCACGCGATCTGGGTATCGAGCAGCGCCAGATCGATGTGCTGGCCGGCGCCCGAGCGGGTGCGTTCGTACAACGCCCCCAGGATGGCGCTCACGGCGTACATCCCCGTCATGATGTCCGCCACCGCCACGCCCACCTTCTGCGGGCCGGCGCCGGGCTGGCCGTCGGGCACGCCGGTGATGCTCATCAGGCCGCCCATCGCCTGGATCATGGCGTCGTAGCCGGGCAATCCGGCCCGCGGCCCGTCCTGTCCGAAGCCGGTGATCGAACAGTAGATGAGTTGCGGATGCAGGCCGCACAGGCTGCGGTAGTCCAGTGCGTAGCGCGCCAGCCCACCAACCTTGAAATTCTCCACCAGCACGTCGGATTGCAGCGCCAACTCCCGCACCAGCCGCGCACCTTCGGGCTGCGCCAGATCAATGGCCACCGAACGCTTGCCGCGGTTGGTGCTGAGATAGTAGGCGGACTCGCCGGTCGCGCTGCCGTCACGGGCGGCGAGCCACGGCGGGCCCCAGCGGCGCGTGTCGTCGCCGTGACGCGGCTCCTCCACCTTGATGACCTCGGCACCGAAGTCCGCCAGCAGCTGTGTTGCCCAGGGCCCCGCCAGCACGCGCGACAGGTCCAGCACACGCACGCCCTGCAGCGGTGCGCTCATGGCGGGGCCGGCTCAGCGGGCGTGCGGGCCGGCAACTGCCCACTGTCGGCGGCCAGCCAGGCGAGCGCCGCCCAGGCGGCCACGTTCTGGTCGAGCTGAGCGCGATCGATGCGTTCCAGCGTGTCGTCGGGGGTATGGTGAATGTCGAAGTAACGCGTGGCGTCCTGGTTCAGTTCCATGCCGGGTACACCGCCATCGACGCTGGGCTGGACGTCGGTGCCCACGTCGTCCGGCGGTCCGGGTGACATCAGCACGCCAATCGGCGCCAGTACCCGTGCCGCACTGTGCGCAAATCCGGACTTTGCCCAGGGTGGCGGCAGGGCGAGCGCGTAGACGCGATCGGCCCCCAGATCGCTCTCCCCCGCCAGCACGTGCTCGGGCAGTTCCGCCCGGTGAGCACGCGCGTAGGCGTGGCCGCCAAAGGCGCCGAAGGGTACCGCGGGCTGCGCCACTTCCTCCGACCCGAACAACACGATGCGCACCGTGCGCCGCGGGCGCTGCGGCAGCTCGTGGATCAGCCTGGCGGCGGCGACCACGATGGCGGTGCCGGCAGCATCGTCGATTGCCCCGGTCCCCTGGTCCCAGCTGTCCAGGTGCGCGCCCAGCAGTACGATCTCCCGCGGACGCTCGCTGCCGCGCACCTCCGCGATGACATTCTGCGACCGGGCTCCCTCGATGTAGCGGGCGGTGCTGGTCAGCCGCACCCGCACCTTATCACCCAGGGCCGCCAGGCGCTGGATTTGCAGTGCATCCGGCGCCGACAGGGCAAATGAGGGGATTGGCACGCGGCCGTCGACATAGCGCGTGGTCCCGGTGTGGGCGAAGCGGTGTGTGCCGGTGCCCGTAGAGCGCAACAGGAAAGCGATCGCGCCCCGCCGGGCCGCATCGCGTGGACCGTCGATTCGCGCCCCCACGGCCGACGAGTATCCAGCCCCGTCCTCGGTGCGCACCATGGCAGCGGCGACCATCGCGACGCGCCCCGTCAGCGATCCCGGCGGCGCCGCCTGCAATTCTTCCAGGCTGCCAAACACCACGACCTCGGCCTCGATGCCGGCCGGCGGCGTGGGCGGTGACTCCCCCAGCGCCGCAATCACCAGTGGCTGGGGGAAAGGCGCCACGATCTGCGCAGTCTCGGTGCCCCTGACCCAGGCGGTCACGGGGAAGGTCTCGATGCGCACCTCATCGAATCCCAGTGTACGCAGCCGCGCCGCCGCCCACTCGGCCGCCGCGTGCTCCGACGCGGATCCGGCCGGGCGCGGCCCGAAGCGCGTGGTCAGTTCACTCACCCAGTCCCAGGCGATATTGCGGCCGGCCGCTGCCGTCTCGCGCAGCCCGGTAGCCACACGCTCCGCGTCGGTGTCCGCAGCCGCGCGAACCGGGCCCGGGCCAACGATCGATGCCAGTGCCGCCACGACAGTGGCCGCAATAGCCGCCCGGCCAGCGTGGCGGCGGGCGCAGAAGCTGGTTACCGGCAAGGGATGGCCTCCTCTGGGGGTTGAGGAAGCGCAGCATACGCGAAGCGTGCCCGCCTCAGTGGGTCGGGGTTCCTGCCGGTGCGGGGGCGACTACCGCGGTCGACTTCCCTGGCAAGTCGGTGAAGCCGCTGCCGACAATCACCGGGATGGCGAAGCTGCCACTGCTCGTCTGGCCGGCGGAATCCACACTGAGCGTCACGTCGAGCGAGAAGATTCCGTCGTGAGCCGGAAGCACGTGCACGCGGTGATGGATCGCGGCGCTCTCGCCGGGCTTGTCGACCGCGGCGATCTCTGCGCCGTCGATCAGCGTCAGTCCGTCCTGGCCCTCCACCTTGCCCGACACCCGCGCCAGCGTCGCCGACTGGGGTACGACAGCCAGGTCCACTTCGAACGGCGTGGCCGGCTGCGGCCGCGACTGCAGTTCGAACTTCAGCGCCACGGGCAACGGCGCGGCGCCGGGCTTCACCACCGGTACGGCGCTGACCATGTAGGGCGACAGCACCTCCTGGGTGGCCTGCGCTTTCTTCGGGACGCGAACCGCTGCCGCGGGGGTGGCGGCCGTGTCCGTGTGCCCCGAGCACGCGGTAAGCGCCACGATCGCCACGGCCAGGCAGGCAGCCGCAATTCCCTTGTGAATACCGGGTGTCATGTCACTCCTCACGATTCCTCTCCCCCGCTGGTGGTTCGCACCTTCGCGGCCGCATTTCCGACAATAGCGCCTGGCAGGCAAAGGCGCACCTGCCGGGCCGCCGATCTGCGGTACGGCGCACACGATTCTTCAGCCCAGCAGCGGCGGCTGCTCGATGTTGGCCTGCTGCTCGCGCAGGTCGTTCAGGTAGTTCTCCCACCAGCGCGGCTCGGCGAACCAGGAGAAGGCCCGCGGAAAGGCCGGATCGCACCAGCGATGCGCCACCCAGGCGGCGTGATGCAACATCCGCAGCGCGCGCAGCGGCTCGATCAGCGACACCTCGCGCCAGTCGAAGTCGGCAAACTGACCGTACCCCTCCAGTATCTCGGTCCACTGGCGGCGCTGCTCCTGCTGCGACCCCGACAGCAGCATCCACAGGTCCTGGATCCGCGGCCCGGTCATGCAGTCGTCAAGATCAACGAACACCGGGCCGTGTTCATTCCACAGCAGGTTCCCGAGATGACAGTCACCATGGATGCGGATCTCGCTGTAGTCCCGGGTCGCCGCGAAAGCCGCTTCGATGCGCGTGAGCAGGGTGGCACTGACCCGCGCATATTGGTCGCGCAGGGCTTCGGGCAGCAGCGGCGAGGCCAGCACCTGCGAACGGGCCTCATGACCCTGGCGCTGCACCGACAGCCGCGGCCGGACACGGAAACTCCCCGTCGCCCCGACCTGGTGCAGACGCGCCAGCGCACGCCCGAGGATCTGCCGCGACTCGCCGGCATCCAGCTCCGGCGGGCGGCCCGCCAGCCAGGGAAAAGCGGCAAAACGGAATCCGGCGTGACGCAACAGGCTCACCCCTTGCTCGCCTGCATGCGGCGCGGCCACCGGTAGTTCCGCCGCGGCAAGCTGGGCGGTAAAGGCATGTTCCTCCAGGATCTGCGCGTCGCTCCAGCGCTGTGGACGGTAGAACTTCAACACCCAGTGACGCGCCCCGGCGCCCACCTGGTAGACACGGTTTTCGTAACTGTTCAGGGCAAACAGCCGCCCGTCCGGCTCCAGTCCGCAGGCGGCGGCCGCATCCAGCACCAGGTCCGGTGTCAGTGTGGCGAAAGGCGTGGAGACTGTGGCGCCACGGCATTGCTCCCGGTTTTTGTCTATCATCGGCGCCCCATCTTCGCGTCAGCATAACTCCATGACACACGGCGGCATATTGGTGACTGGCGGCGCCGGTTATATCGGCAGCCACGCGGTCCTGCAGCTGCGCGAGCGCGGCGAGCGGGTCGTGGTCCTGGACGACCTGTCGCGGGGCTTCCGGCGCGCGGTGCTGGACGCGCCGCTGGTGGTCGGCAACGTCGGCGACCGGGGCACCGTGGAGGCGCTGCTGCGCGAGCACGCCATCGAAACCGTCATGCACTTCGCCGCCTACACCATCGTGCCGGAGTCGGTGGCGGAGCCGCTGAAATATTACGGCAACAACACCTGCGCCACGCGCGCCCTGCTGGAGGCCTGCACGGCGGCCGGCGTGCGCCACTTCGTGTTTTCCTCCACTGCCGCGGTCTATGGCATCCCGGCTGACGGCATCGCGGCGGAGACCACCGCCACCGCACCCATCAATCCCTACGGCACCTCCAAGCTGATGTCGGAATGGATGCTCGCGGGACTGGCGGCGGCGACATCGCTGCGCTACGCGGCCCTGCGCTACTTCAATGTTGCGGGTTCCGATCCGCACAGCCGCATCGGCCAGACGACACCGAACGCCACCCTGCTGGTCAAAGTGGCCTGCGAGGCCGCCCTCGGCAAGCGCAGCCACGTGTCGGTGTTCGGCACCGACTACGCGACCCCGGACGGCACCGGGGTCCGCGACTACATCCACGTCGAGGACCTGGCGCGGGCGCACGTGGACGCGCTGGCGTACCTGCGCGCCGGGGGCGCCTCCACGACGCTCAACGTCGGCTATGGTCACGGCTACAGCGTGCGCGAGGTGCTGGCCAGCGTCGAGCGCGTGTCCGGCCGTTCGCTCGACATCCGCGAGGAGCCACGCCGCGCCGGCGATCCGCCGGCGCTGATCGCCCGTGCACAGCGCATCCGCACGGAGCTGGGGTGGGCGCCGCGGCTGGACGATCTGGACACCATCGTCCGGACGGCCTGGGCGTGGGAACAGCGCCTGCAACGCGACCCCTGGTAACTTGTTGCCGCCCGGCCCGGTACAATGACGGGCTATGCAGTGGAGACGCCCCAGGTCGCTGAGCGAACTGATGCTGATCGGCGTGGCGCTGATGGCCGTGCCACTGCTGATCGCCGTGGTCACCGCGATGCTGCAGATCCGCGACCTGGAGGAAACCGGGCACAAACTGGTGATCGAGGGGGTCACCGGGGCGCGCGCCAGCCAGGCCCTGTTTGCCCAGGTCGCATCCCTGGAGCGCACCGCGCGCCTGTACGAGGTGCTCAACGACCCGAAACTGCTCGACCTGTATCGCACCCAGGATGACCGGCTCAGCGCCACCCGCAACCAGCTGTTCGGACAGGCCGGGGCCGAAGCCCGCCAGACACTGACCGACCTGAGGGAGCAGCAGACGCAGATCCGCCGCATGGTGCAGGAGATGCCGGCCAGCGCGGCGCCGGCGCAGACCTTCGATCTCTCCGGAAGATTCTCGCGCCTTGCGGCGCTCGCGGAGCGCGTCGGCCAGCAGGGCAACGCGTACGTGGACGCAGAGGTTGCGGCCCTGGAGGCGCGCACGCTGGGAGCGCGCAAGTACCTGCTGTGGGAATCGGCGTTGCTGCTGCCGCTGGCGCTGGTGGCGGTGCTGGTGCTGACCGTGGGCGTGGGGCGGCCGCTGCGCCAGCTGGACCGCGCCATCAGCGAGCTGGGCGAGGGCAACTTCAACCACGCCATCGCCGTCGGCGGACCGCAGGACCTGGAGCGTCTGGGAGGCCAACTCGAGTGGCTGCGGCAGCGCCTGGTGGAACTGGCCCACGAGCGCAACCGCTTCCTGCGGCACATGTCGCACGAACTGAAGACACCGCTCGCCAACATCCGCGAGGGGACGGAACTGTTGATGGATGGCGCTGTCGGTGAACTGGACCCCAACCAGCGCGAGGTCGCGGCGATCCTGCGCGAGAACGGTATCAAGTTGCAACGCATGATCGAGAACCTGCTGTCATTCAGCGCCTGGCAGACCTCCAGTGTCGGCCTGGAAACCAGCGAATTCCGCCTGCGGCCGCTGGTCAAGCAGGTGCTGGAAAACCAGCAGCTCACACTGCTGTCGCAGCGCGTGCGGCTGGACGTACACGTCGAGGACGTGATGCTGGTGGCGGACCGCGGCAAGATCCGCCTCATCCTGGAAAACCTGGTTTCCAACGCCGTGAAATACTCCCCCAAGGGCGGCACCATCCACCTGCGGGCGCAGACCGCCGGCTCGCAGCTGGTACTCGACGTCGCCGACGGCGGCCCCGGCATCCCACCCGAGGATCGTGCCCACGTGTTCGAGGCCTTCTACACCGGCAGGGCCGCGCGCAGCACCGCGGTCAAGGGCACCGGCATCGGGCTGTCGGTGGTGCTGGAATTCGTCTCGGCGCACGGTGGCAAGGTAGAGATCGTGGACGGACAATACGGCGGTGCGCACTTCCGCATCACCATGCCGGTGCGGGTGGCCGGGGGGGAGCATCCGCCGCTGCCGCGCGAGCCCAAGGCGCAGGCCAATGCTGCCTGAGCGGCGTACCTCCCGTGGCGGCGGCCTGCTGGCGGTAGGGCTCGTCACCCTGCTCGGCAGCGCCTGCAGCAGCATGGGCACAGCACCCCGCCCGGTGCCACTGGCACCGATCCCCAGTCCGGCTTCGGCCAATGCCTCGCTGGTGGCGGAGTACCTGCAGATGCTGCAGCGCCTGGCGCAGGCCCCCGCGGCGCAGCAGGCGGAGATCGCCGCAGGCGCCCAGCGCGACTACGACAGTGCCCCGACTCCCAGCCACACACTGAGGCTGGCGCTGATCCTGGCAACCCCGGGACACGCCGCGGCCAATGCCACCCGGGCCCAGGGCATGCTGCGCGAGCTGATGGCCAGCCCCGAGGTGCTGTCGGCGCCTGAACGCGCGCTCGCGTTCCTGACACTGTCGCAAATTGACGCCCATTTGACCCTGGAGGCGGAAAACCGCAGGCTGCAGGCCGAGATGGCGCGCGCGGATCGCGAGCACCTGGCGAGCGCCAGGCAGCGGCTGCAGGCGGAACTGGACGAAAACACGCGGCTGCGCAGGGAGCTTGACGCTGCACACGCCAAACTCGACGCGATATCCAGCATCGAGCGCTCCCTGAACGAACGCAAGACAACTACAGGACACTCGCCTTGAACCAGCCCGGCAAACGCAAGGCACGCATCCTCGTGGTCGATGACGACCCGGGGCTGCTGCGTCTGCTCACCATCCGCCTGCGCGCGGAAAGTTATGACGTCGAGGCCGTCGAAAGCGCCGCGCAGGCGCTGGCGGCCGCCAGCCGCTTCCGCCCCGACCTGGTCATCACCGATCTGCGCATGGATCACATGGACGGTATCGGTCTGTTGAAGGAACTGCAGAACCGCTGGCCCGGGCTCAAGGTGATCATCGTCACGGCGCACGGCACCATTCCCGACGCCGTGCAGGCGACGCAGATGGGAGCCTTCGGCTTTCTCACCAAGCCGATCGACAAGCAGGAGCTGCTGGACCAGGTGCAGAAGGCGCTGCGCATTTCCGGCTTTGGCGCATCTGACGAGGACTGGCGTGCCGAGATCATCACCCGCAGCGCAGCGATGGAGGAGAAGCTGGCACAGGCCCACATGGTCGCAGGTACGGACGCGCGGGTCCTCATCACCGGCGAGAGCGGCACCGGCAAGGAACTGCTGGCGCGCGCCATCCACCGCGGCAGCCCGCGGCGCAACAAAGCCTTCGTCGGCATCAACTGCAGCGCCATGTCGGAGGAACTGCTGGAATCGGAACTGTTCGGGCACGAGAAGGGCTCCTTCACCGGCGCCACCCGCGCCCACCGCGGCCTGTTCATGGCGGCCGACGGCGGCACCCTCATGCTGGATGAGATCGGCGACATGCCGATGCGGCTGCAGGTGCGGCTGCTGCGGGTGCTGCAGGAAAACGTCATCCGTCCGGTCGGCAGCACGGATGCCATCCCGGTCAACGTGCGGGTGATATCGGCCACCCACCGCGACCTGCAGCAGCTGATGGCCGCCGGCCAGTTCCGTGAGGACCTGTACTACCGCCTCAACGTGGTGCACATCGAGATGCCCTCGCTCAGCCGGCGGCGCGAGGACATCCCGCTGCTGGTGGCGCACTTCCTGGCGCAGATCGCACGCGAAACCGGCACACGCAAGATCTATGCACCGGAAGCGGTCGAGCTGCTGGCGACCGCCGACTGGCCGGGCAACATCCGCCAGCTGCACAACGTGGTCCGCCAGAACGTGGCGCTGTCGCAGACCCCGATCATCCCGGTGGAGCTGGTGCAGCAGTCCCTGGGCGGCGGGCCTGGCCGCCTGCCCTCCTTCGACGAGGCGCGCGATGAGTTCACGCGCAGCTATCTGTCACAGATCCTGCAGATCACGGCCGGCAACGTCAGCCAGGCGGCGCGCCTGGCCAAGCGCAATCGCACCGATTTCTACAAGCTGCTGGCCCGGCACCAGTTGACGCCGGAAGAGTTCAAGCAGCGCTAGCCTTCCCAGGCGCTGCGCGCCGGACTCACCCCGGTTCGCCGCGCGAACCGGGGACATGAAGCTCAGATAAAGGCAGGGATCCTACAGCCGCCCGTCCACCTGGGTTGCCGGGAACACGTGCTTGATGTCGTAGATCACGTGGTTCCTGCGGCACAGGCGCGTGAGACCGTGCACGCCCATGGCCTTGAATTCCCGGTGCGCCACGGCGACCACCACGGCATCGTAATGCTTCGGCTTGGGCGTGCGCGTAAGTTTCAGGCCGTACTCGTGCCGCAGCTCGCCCGAGTCCGCCCACGGATCGTGGATGTCGACCTGCGCACCGAGCTTCTGCAGCTCGCGCACCACGTCTACTACCTTGGAATTGCGGATATCCGGGCAGTTTTCCTTGAAGGTCGCACCCAGCACCAGCACGCGTGCGTCGCGCACGTGAATGCGCTTGTGGCCCATGATCTGCGCCACCTGTCCGGCGACGTACAGCGCCATGTTGTCGTTGAGGCGGCGCCCGGCCAGGATCATCTCGGGGTGATAACCGATCTCCTGCGCCTTGTGGGTCAGGTAGTAGGGGTCAACGCCAATGCAATGCCCGCCGACCAGGCCGGGCCGGAACGGCAGGAAATTCCACTTGCTGCCGGCGGCCAGCAGCACCTCCTCGGTATCTATGTGCAGGCGGTTGAAGATGAGCGCCAGCTCGTTGATCAGCGCGATGTTGACGTCGCGCTGGGTATTCTCGATCACCTTGGCCGCTTCGGCCACCTTGATGCTGGAGGCACGGTGGGTGCCGGCCTTGATGATGGAGCCATAGAGCTTGTCGACGAACTCGGCCACCTCCGGGGTGGAGCCGGAGGTGATCTTGCGGATCGTGGTCAGGCGGTGCTCCTTGTCGCCCGGGTTGATGCGCTCCGGACTGTAGCCGGCGAAGAAGTCGCGGTTGAACTTCAGCCCCGACACCCGCTCCAGGATCGGCACGCAGACCTCCTCGGTGCAGCCCGGGTAGACGGTCGACTCGTAGATCACCACCGCACCCTTGCGCAGCACCTTGCCCAAGCTTTCGCTGGCGCGCACCAGCGGCGTCAGGTCGGGGCGCTTGAACTCGTCGATCGGTGTCGGCACCGTCACGATGAACACCCGGCAACGGCGCAGGTCCTTGAGATCGGTGGTGAACGTCAGCCGCCTGGCGGCCCGCAACTCGGCGCGCGTGGTCTCGAGCGTGCTGTCACGACCGCGGCGTAACTGCGCCACGCGCTGCGGCTTGATGTCGAAACCGACCGTGTCGTAATGCCGGCCGAACTCGACCGCCAACGGCAGGCCCACGTATCCAAGACCCACCACGCCGATACGGCAATTGCGCAAACTCAGCATTTGAAGCCTTCCTGCTTTCATGCGGCCGCTCCCGCGGCCGAAGGGGTTGATGCACCGCGACAGTGCGGTGACTCAAGATTCCGGGGGTGCGCCGGGTACATCCACCGGGGCGCTCGTGGCCGCCTCGCCAACGGACGATTCGCCCGCGCCGCGCGCGAACTGCGCGACGTCAATGTGGTGGCGCTCCAGCAGATCGTACACAGTCGGGCGGGTGACGCCGAGCAGCTCGGCGGCGCGCGACAGGTTGCCGTGCGCAATCGCCAGCGCCTGGCGCACCGCCTGCACCTCGCTGCGCTGGCGCGCCACGCGCAGGTTCAGGTATTCCAGATCCTGGGTCGGATCGTCCAGACCCAGGTCGGCCGCTGTCACGATAGCCCCGTCCGACATGATCACCGCACCCTTGATGCGGTTCTCCAGCTCACGCACGTTGCCGGGCCAGCGGTGCGCCTGGATGGCACGGATCGCATCAGGCGTCAGCCCGCGGGTCGGCTTACCGAAGCGCTCGGCCATCTGCTGCAGCAGGAACTGTGCCAGCACCAGGCTGTCGCCTTGCCGGTCGCGCAGCGGCGGCACACGGACCGTGACCTCGCTGATACGGTAGAACAGGTCCTCGCGGAACCCGCCGCCGCCGATCAGCGCCTCCAGGTTGCGGTTGGTGGCGCACACGACGCGCAGGTCCAGCGCGATCGGCGTGCGTCCGCCGAGGCGCTCGATACTGCGCTCCTGCAGCACGCGCAGCAGTTTCGCCTGCAGCGATGCGGGCATCTCGCCGATCTCGTCCAGGAACACGGTACCGCCGTCGGCCGACTCCAGCCGGCCGAGCGTGCGGCGGGTCGCCCCGGTGAAGGCCCCCTTCTCGTAGCCGAACAGCTCGCTCTCCAGCAGCGTATCGGGAATGGCCGCGCAGTTGATGGCTACGAAGGGGCGATGCGAGCGGCCGGACAGCCGGTGCAATGCCCGCGCCAGCAGTTCCTTGCCGGTACCGCTGTCACCCAGCAGCAGCACGGTGGCGCTGGTGGGCGCGACCTTCTCGATCGCGCGGCACAGGTTGCGCATCGCGTCGCTGACGCCGATGATGCCCTCGAGCGCCATGGAGCCGGTCTGCTCGCGCAGCCGCCAGTTCTCTTCTTCCAGTTCCCGGATGCGCAGCGCGCGGCGCACCACCAGCGACAGCACGCTGCCATCGAGCGGCTTGTGGTAGAAATCCGCCGCGCCCAGGCCCACCGCGGCCACGGCCAGGTCGCGCGCATCGTGTGCCGTCATGGTGACGATACGCGTATCGGGAGACAGCTTGACGATCTCGCGCAGGATGTCCAGTTGCGGCGCCGCGGCCGAGGGCTCACGCGCGTCGCCCAGGTCGAACAGCACCACGTCCGGCTCGATGCGCCTGATCAGCGCCGGAATCTGCGCCGCGGTCTCGCTCACCGTGACGTCCAGATCGGAGAACATCGCCTCCAGTTCGCGGCGCAGTGCGCGGTCGTCCTCGAGGATCAGCAATTTGCGGCGCTGGCCGGCCATCAGCGTGCCCCCTTGCCCATCAACACGACCTCAACGGTCTGTACCAGGATGGACAGGTCGAACATCAGCGTGTGGTTCTTGATGTAATACAGGTCGTACTGCAACTTCTCCAGCGCGTCCTGTTCCGAGGACCCGTAGGGGTAGCACAACTGCGCCCAGCCGGTGATCCCCGGCTTCACGTAGTGGCGCTGCACGTAGTAGGGGATGCGCTCCGACAGTTCCGCCACGAACTGCGGCCGCTCGGGGCGCGGGCCGACCAGGCCCATGTCCCCGCGCAGCACGTTGAACACCTGGGGCAGCTCGTCGATACGCAATTTGCGGATCACCGCCCCGACGCGGGTCACGCGCGGATCGCCCTCCTGCGCCCACTGCGCCTGTCCGTCGGGCTCGGCGTCCGTGCACATGCTGCGGAATTTCAGGACGTGAAACACCCGGCCGCCAAATCCGACCCGCTCCTGCCGGTACAACAGCGGCGCACTCCAGCCGTCCTCCAGTTTGATGGCGAGCGCCGTCAGCGCGATGAACGGCAGCGACACCGTCGCGATGAGCAGGCTGCTCACCAGATCCAGGGCCCGGGCCGAGAACAGGCGAACCGGGTCGCGCCTGAACCCGTCACCGAAGATCATCCAGCTGGGATTGAGGACGTCGATGCGCACCCGCCCGGTCTCGCGCTCCAGAAACGTCGGCAGCTCGGTGACATCGATGCCGCTCAGGCGGCATTCCAGCAGTTCACGGACCGGGAAAGCGCGGCGACGATCGTCCATGGCGACGACCACCTCGTCGATCGCGAGCCGCTCGCACTGCTCCCGCAACCTGTCCGGGGGCAGTACCTGATCCTGCGGCACGATGGCAGGCTCGCCGTGGGGCTGTACGTATCCCGCGATCGTGAAGCCGCTGCGGTCCGAACGGCGCCGCAGAGAGGAAATGGAAGACGCGGCTCGCTCGCCGGCGCCATAGACCAGTACGGTGCGCTTGATGTTGTCGCGGATCACCCGTGTGAAGATGAAGCGAGTCACCAGCAGCATCAGCAGTGACAGGATTGCCGCATAACCCAGCACACCACGGCCGACCCACAGGTCCGGCAGTACGTAGAAGGCGATGGTGATGAGCGCACTGGCGGTCAGGACCCCCGCTGCCCCGCGTACGGCCAGGCCGAACAACGGAGCCCGCTGACGCGAGCTGTACAGGCCGAAGGCGAACAGTGCTACCAGCATGACTGCGCTGTAGAGCACCGCGCGGGGCCAGGGAGGGCCTAGTTGCCGCCGCACCGCGCTGAGCGGCTCTTCGAAGCGCAGCGCCACGGCAGCCAGGAAGGCCAAGCCAAAGCCCACCGCCTCTACGGCGGCAAGAGCCGCCAGCGGCGCGTGGACATATCTACCCAGAATGCGGATACGCATGCGTTATGTAAAGAGACCCGTTGCCGGCCGAAGTACCGGCAGGCGTAAAGCTCAGTTTACAGGGAAGTGTAAATGAGCACCGCTACACTGCCGTGAAGCCGTCCACAGCTACCGCTAAAGCCCGAGGCGGGCCTCACACGGGCCTTTAGTGGTGGCTCCATCCGTACCACAGCTGCCAGGCCCGCGTATCCGCGAAGCCGGCGGCCAGTGCGTGCTCGCCGAGCCAGTAGGCCGACCAGCACGTGTCGCGGAACACCGCGGGCGAAAATCCATCGGGCAACTGAAAGTACCCTGCATCGCGGAATTGCCCGGCCATGGCTGTATGCGGCAACAGGGGGACACGCACGCTCTCGGCCCCGGGCTGAGCCCTCGCCGCGATCCCTACGGCCTGAACCGCAGACAGGGCCGCCTCGTTGACCTCGCATTGCAGGATCTGCAGATGGTTGGTTCCGTCCAGCGCAACCAGTCCCTCGAGGCGCCCGCTGCGCTGATCGAGCACGCCGATGACCCTGCTGCTACGGAATTCCGAGGGGCAAAAGTGGTTTGCGAATGATGTGAGGCTCCCATCCCAGGTGAGCCCGGCACCACGGTGCCAATGACTTCGGTCGAGCGCCACAATTTCGTCCGCCGCCAGGACGCGGCCGGTGAGCCCGTCGGGAAGCCCGGCTCGCGCGCGCCGCACCGCGCTGCGCGCCCGCGCCGTGGCGCTCAACAGCGGCGCGAGCGCCACGAGGATCGCGGATCGCTGTCGCAACATCGGCGCCCACCGCAAAACCTGCGCAAAAATTCGCATCCGCCCCAGTTCACGCTGCCCGGTCGCGACGGCGAGCCGATGCCCCGCCGCGTTGCCGAATCCGAGCATCAGGTCGACTTCACCCGATCGCACCAGCATGCGCGGCGCACTCGCCAGCGCACCGCTCACCGGCCCGCTGCGGTGCGCCTCCTCCACGCGGTAGTTGGCAGAGATGCCGGCGCGCACCGGCCGCCCGGCGATCCTGAGTGCCCGGAACAGTACCGTGATGTTCCCGACGACGGTCGTGCCGTCGAGCGCCACCCAGGCAACCGGATCCTGGTCAGAGAGAGACTGCTGACGCCAGTCCCAGAGCCGGAAGTACTGCTCCCTCGTCGGGTACGGCCACATGCGGATCCGCCAGAAGAAATCCACGATGGGCTCGCGCATCTCGCGCGGGTCGATGCGCCTGATCTGCAGAGCCATCGGCCGACCTAAAGCCTGCGTCGTGCAAAGCTGAGTTTGCCGCGCGCGACGCACGTTCCGTCCACGGACATCTCACCTTCCACCAGCGCCAGGTCGCCCACCAGCTTGAGAACCTTGACCGCTATCTCCATGCGATCGCCCGGGACCACGGGCACCAGGAAGCGCATATCGTTGATGGCGCCCAGGACCAGGAACTCACCTGGCGCAAGCCCGAGCGAGGTCGTACTGGAAAACAGGATCGATGCCGCCTGGCCGAAAGCCTCGGTGATCAGCACACCAGGCATGATTGCATGTTCGGGAAAGTGCCCAAGGAACTGGAGCTCGTTGCCGGTCACGTTCTTGACGGCGCGGATGCGCTCTCCCGGCACCAGCTCGAGCACGGTGTCCACCATGAGCATCGGCAGGCGCTGCTTCAGCAGGGCGCGAACCTGCTCGAAATTCATCAAGGCAGTCATCGCGGACACAACAGCATCGCGGTGGCCCGCGGCAGAAAGCGCGCTGGCCCCGTGAGGGTGCTGGCCTCCGACACGAGCCGCCAGACCCGCAGCCCGCTCTCCTCCGCCATGCGCAGCGGCTCGCTCTCGCAGTGGAACTCGTACACGTGGTCGCGCTGTGCCGACTCGAGCGCGGTGCTGAAGAACACCAGGCCATCGCGCGACACCTGGCGCGCCAGCGCGCCGAACAGGGGGCGGGGTTCAGGCATATGCTCTGCAAGCATCATGGAAATGATGCCATCGTACCTTGCCGCAGGCGCGGTTTCTTCGGCGGAAATCGCGCCGCGTACGGAAAAACTCACCCGTGAGTCGTGCCCCGAGGCACTGAGCAGCCGCTGCGCGACTGTCACCGCGGGCGCGCTGATATCGACGCCAGTCACGCGGATGTCGGGCCGGTCCTCCGCGACCAGCAGGCTGAATACCCCGTGCCCGGAGGCCAGTTCGAGCACCGTCGCCCCTCGCGGCAGGCGTCTCAGGAACTCATCCCGGAACATCGCCAGGTGCGGCACCATCGCCGGCCAGAAGGCATAGATCAGCACGGCCGCCCACATGTAGGGCACCATGTAGCCCTCATCGTCGTACACATCGGCGGTGATCTGCGCCATCGCCTCCGGGGTATATTTCCCGGCCCGTTCATAGATGCGCTGCGCCTGCGCGACGGCCAGGCAGTACCTGGCGTAGCCGAGTGCGGCATCGTCAAAAGCCTTCGCGCCATAGGCGGCCTCCGTCCAGCGGGCGAGCGGGTCGAGCAGCCACGAGCACAGCTCCCGGTTCGCCTGGAAAGTGGCGATCGCGCCCGGCGCCAGGAGCTTCGCCCGCCGCTCCAGTGCATTGAGGAAACTTTCCGCGTTGCTCATACCTTCGCTTTCCCGATCCCGTCGTGGCCGCGCTGCGCGCGCGCCACCGGCCTCGTTCCATTGTTACGAAGCCAGCCCGCATGTGCCATCAGTATACGCACGGCGTCCTCAGGCATGGCTCACGCCAGTCGCAGCGACAGGACCCTGAGCGGCGCGTTCGCCGGCCGCGCGCGCGATCTCCCGTTGCAGCGCGCCAGCCAGCGGCTCCACGTAAGGGCTGCCGAGCATGGCGCCAGAGTCCCTGGCGCCACTGCGCTGCACGCGGCAACCACCCTGCGCAAATCTGCGCCACAGCGCCGCCGCATCGAGAGACGTGGGTCGCGCAGACGCCACGAAGAGTGCGATCTCGCCGGGATAGGGCTTGGGAAAGTACTTGAGCACGGCCCAGTAGTTGGAGCGACTGATCAAATCCGTGTAAAAGCCGGCGGTATCCGCCTGGTAGATATCCCTGCGTGCGGCAACCTCGCGCGCGGACGTCAGCCTGCCGCGCAAATGACCGAGCCACTTGCGCGCGGGCATCCGCAGCAGCTTTGCCGGCAGCCGGCGGACCCCCTGCGCCAGGGCAAGCGGCACCGCCAGAAAAGGTGGCGCGTACTTTGGAATGATGGCCGCACGATTCGCGGAAGGTGGCCACGAGTCGAACATCGCGAGCAACCTGACCTGTTCACCGGCGGCGATCAACTGTTGCGCTATCTCATACGCGACTACGCCCCCGACGCAGGCGCCACCGAGCAGATACGGCCCTCGTGGCTGAACGCTGCGCATATCGGCAACGAAGCGCGCCGCGATGTCCGGGATGCGCGTCAGGGGCTTCTGTAGCCCATCGAGACCGCGTGATTCGAGGCCGTAGACCGGCTGCCCGGGTCCCAGCAGGCGGGCAAGCTCATAGTAACCCACCGCGTTGCCACCGATACCCGGCACGAGGAACAAGGGCGTTCCCGACCCCGCGGGCGTGATCGCGCGCAGGGATGTCCAGGGGCGATCGTCCGCGTAGCGCTCGAGCGCAGGCGCCAGCTGCGCGATCGTCGGCGCCGAAAACAGCGTCGCCAGCGGCAAATTCTTGCCAAAGGCGTCGCGGATGCGGGCAAACACCCGCACCGCCAGCAGGGAATCGCCACCCAGGTCGAAGAAATTATCGTGCGCGCCGACCCGGTCGATTTCCAGCAGCTCTGACCAGATCTGCGCCAGGGATCGTTCCATTGTCGTACGTGGAGCGACATATTCTCCGGCATCCTCCCGGCGCCCATGCGGCAGCGGCAGCGCTCGCCTGTCGAGCTTGCCGTTCGCCGTCAGCGGCCAGGCGCGCAGCACCGAGATCCAGTGCGGCACCATGTATTCCGGAAGCGACTCACGCAGCATCGCCTTGAGCTCGCGCTCGATGGTTGCGTCTCCACGGACAGCGGGCTCGTTGGCAAATCGCTGGTAAGCGCTGCGTGGCAGGTCGGCAGCCGGCTCGGCAGGCTGCTGCCACTCGGCGCCGAAGATCGCCTCATAGCCCTCGGGACCAAACCCCTGCCAATGAATCTCCACACCGAGCTCGCGCGCGAAAGCAACCAGCCCGCCCGGTTCCTCGCCTGCACACGTGTGCGCAAATGAACTGACGTCGGATGCGTGCAGCAGCCGGTCGGTGCGGTCGTTCAACACCCGGGCGGCCGCCAGCGCGGCGACATTGCGGGCGTCGGCAATGCCCCGCAGCCCGATTCCCGCACGGACTCCGGCGGCGAGCTCAGCGCGCAGCGCGACACGCCAGCCGCCCTCGCGGTCCCAGGACAACCAGCGATGCGGCGCCGCCACCGCCTGCCTGGCGCCCACTCCCAGGACGACGTCGTAACGGAATCGGCTGAGCTCGTTGTCGTACGCGGCGAGCTTCGGTGACAACTCGATTCGGCCCACCCGCGGCCAGCGGTGCCCCAACTCGGCAAACAGGGCGGGAGCGACCAACAGCTCCTCTTCCTGCGCCCTGGCCGCGTCCACGCGGCCACGCAACTCCTCGACACTGAGGTCCTGCGGGGCGCGGTGCAGCTGCACTGAGGCGTGGTAGGCATCGAGGAGCTGGAAGTTACGCACGTCACCGACGAACACGTGGCCCCCGTCACGTGTCACGCGTACTGCGCCGGCAAGGACGTCGAGCAGGTAGTTGACGCCCGGAAAGTACTGGGCGACTGAATTGATGATGACCAGATCGACGCTCTGGTCCGCGGCAAACGCCAGATCGTCCGCCCGCCCCTGCCGCAGCACGACCTGGGAGAGGTCGGCGCGCCCTGCCACATACTGGCCCAACTGCGCCAGCACCGCCGCGGAGAAATCGAGCCCTATGTAGCTCTCGCATGAGGGCGCGAGCCGCGTCAGCAACAAGCCCGTGCCGCAGCCGATCTCGAGCACTCGCCGCGGCGCCAGATCGCGCAGCTTGCTGACTGTTTCCTCCACCCACTGCCGCATTTCAGCGGCAGGCAGCGGCTGCCCGGTGTAGCTGCTGTTCCAGCCAACGATGTCGAAGTCTCCTGCCCGCCGCTCGCCGGCACCGTAGACCGAGTCATAGAGCTCCTGCCAGTGGCCCGTCTGACCCGAGTCCGCCACTGCATTCTCTTCGGCGTTCGCCACAACGTATCCCAGCAGCTGCCGGCGCTCACCGCGCTGATATACGGTGACCAGCGCATCGCGAACCCGGGCGTGCTTCCTGAGCTGCGCCTCGATCTCGCCCGTTTCGATCCGAAAGCCGCGAATCTTCACCTGGCTGTCGATGCGACCCAGATACTCGAGTTCGCCATCGGCCCGGTAACACGCGAGGTCGCCCGTGCGATACAGGCGCTCGCCGGGTACGAACGGGTTTGGGATGAACCGTTGCGCCGTGAGCTCGGGCCGCTTCAGGTAGCCGCGGGCGACACCCGCACCACCAACGTACATCTCACCTGGCACGCCTGCCGGTATCTGCTGGGATGCGTCCCGCATCAGCCACAACGACAGGTCGCGCAATGGACGGCCGATCAGGCTCGCGCCGCTGCCCTGGAAGACGTCCTGACGGCGCAGGCGGCGATAAGTCACGTGCACGGTGGTCTCGGTGATCCCGTACATGTTCACCAGCTGCGGGCGCTCGTCACCGTAACGGCTCACCCACGGTGCCAGCGCAGCAAGGTCGAGCGCCTCGCCGCCGAAGATCACGACTCTCAGGCTGTCCAGGCGCTCGCGCACCTGGTCCTCCTGGATCAGGTGCAGGAAAGCACTTGGAGTCTGGTTGAGGACCGTGACTCCCTCGCGCCGCAGGAGCGAGTGAAACTCCCCTGTCGAGCGGCTCACCTGCTGCGGCACGATGACCAGTGTGCAGCCGTGCAACAGCGCGCCCCAGATCTCCCACACCGAGAAGTCGAAAGCGTAGGAGTGAAACAGTGTCCAGACGTCCCGCCCGTCGAAGGCGAACTCCGCCCGCGTCGCCTCGAACAGCCGGCTCACATTGCGGTGTTCCACCATCACGCCTTTGGGTTCGCCGGTGGAGCCCGAGGTGTAGATGACATATGCGAGATGCTGCGGGCCGAGACCGATCCGGGCGGGGTCGGGATTGGTCTGCGGGCAGTCTGCCAGGACCCGCTGTGTCTGCTCAGCATCCACAGCGACGCACAGGCGCTCGCTGGCAGGCAGTTCCGCAGCCAGCGCCTGTTGCGTCACAATGATCGCGGCTCCCGAGTCCTCCAGCATGTAGCGGACACGGCTGGCCGGATAGCCGGGGTCGATCGGAACATAGGCGCCGCCAGCCTTGAGCACGCCCAGTACGGCGATGAGCATTTCGAACGAGCGCTCCATGCACAGGGCCACGAGCGTATCGGGACCGACGCCCCGCCCGCGCAGGAAGTGCGCAAGCCGGTTGGCGCGTGAGTTCAGCTCGGCGTAGGTGAGCGCCGCGGGTCCGAGCCTCAGGGCCACTGCCGCGGGAGACCGGCGCACCTGCTCCTCGAATGCGCTGTGCAGGCACTCACTCTGCGGAAAGTGTTGCGGCGGTTCATTGAACAGTGCCCGCAGCGTGAGCAGTTCGTCCGCGCCGAGCAGGCTGAGCCGGTGTATGGGTGTGCCGGGTCCTGCCGACACCAGCGCACGGATCAGCCCGAGGAAGCGCTGCAGATGGGCATCGAGCTCGGCAGCTGCATAGAGTTTCGGGTTGGCGCAGAATTCCACCGTCCAGTCACTGCCGTCGCCGCGATCGTAGACGTTGATTTCGAGATCATCGACGCGCCAGTGTCCGATGTTTCTCGCCCGGATGGGCCAACCGGCGAAGGTAATCCGGTAGTCGAACGAGCAGATATTGACGGCTGGCCCGAAGAAGTCGGGCTGCGCGGCTTCCATCCCGAGATCACGCCGCAGATATTCCAACCGATAGCGCTGATGGAGCTGCGCTTCGAGCGCGCGCCGCTTTACGTCCTGGACCACGGCCGCGAGGTCCCGCGTCGGGTCGACCTCGAGGCACAGCGGCAGGACGGTCGATACCATTCCGACTGTGTGCTGCCGGTCCGGCGATGTGCGCGTGGTGAGCGGCATCCCGAGCGCGAAGGCAGGCGCCCCGGTCAGCCGCCGCAGGTAGATCGCGACCGCCGCCAGCAGGACGTGCGCATAGCTTGCCTTGCAGGATTCGGCCAGAAAGATCAGCTGCCGGGTCTGCGCGGCCGGGATGTCCGCCGTGCAGCGGGCGAAGGCGTCCGGACTTGACGGCGGGCGCCTGGCAAGCGTAACCCGCTCCGGATGTTCGGCCAGCCGCGCGCGCCAGAATTCCCGGTCGCGCACGAACTGCGCCGACTTGTCGTAGGCGAGCTCCTGTTCGAGCAGGTCGAACCAGGACCGGACCGACTCCGCGGGGCTCCCGGTGCCGCCGCTGCCGGCCGCGGGCGGCAGCATGAGGCCGGAATACGCTGCAGCCACCCGCCGGGCGATCAGCGCGGCTGAGAAGCCGTCGGCGCACAAGTGATGGTATCTGGTGTACCAGACGTGCCGGTCGGCGCGCAGCCGCAGCAGGGCAAAGTCATACAGTGGGTCGTGGGCCAGGTCGACGATCTGGTCCATCCTGCTGTGCATCCACGCCAGGGCGGCGGCGTCTGGAGCCGATTCACCGCTGAAATCGACCAGCGGCAGCTTCCAGGCGGGGTCAGGCGCGAGAAATTGTCGCGGACCGTCGGGCGTTTCGACGAACTTGAGATTCAGAGCGTCGCTCGTCGCGATGACCTGCCGCAGGGCGGTCTCGAAGCATGCGGCGTCAACGGGACCCAGAATCTCAATCGCCTCGCCGATGTTGTAGAGCGTCTTGTTGGCCCCCAACATGTGCGCCAACCAGATGCCGAGCTGCGCCTGGGAGAGGCGCCGCAGCTGCGGACTTTCCGGGTTGGTCATTTCTTCACGATCTCCTCCTCGACCCCGTCGTGGCTGGGCATGTGACGCACCAGGCGCATCATGGGGCGCACGAGATCCACGCCATCCCAGGGTGAGCCGAACACGTGCATGCGGCCGAGCTTCACGACCCGGTCGACCCCGTTCAAGCCGGCGGCCCGGGCGAGAGCTTCTTCCTTCTTGGCGTCGGCGACCGCCAGGCCGAGAGTCTGCACCGCCCCGTCGAAAGCTGCTATGGGGTCGTTGAGGTCCTCGACCAGCAGCACCGGCAGCGTCCGGCCCTGGGTGGGACGGGGAATGGCGGCACCGGATCCCACCAGCACAGTCCAGTCCGGGCCCGGGGGAAAAACGCCCCTGTGCTCGCCGTCCTCGAGCAGCCAGTTGGCGCGCGCCGCACAAATTGCGGAGGTGAGCGCTGGATCTATCACCCGGCGGGGGTGCAGGGAATTTTCCTGGCGCAGAGCAGCCGCCAGCGCCGCGACGAACTCGTCAACGTCACCGCCCGCACCCCGTTCGAGAAACAACGCCTGGGGCGACGAGCACGCCTGTTGATCGAACTGCCACAGATCCCGGGCGATGCGCTGGCACCAGGACGCGCGCTGCGGTTTGCTCATCCACGTGGCCGCATCCATCGCCGCCACTGACAGCCGCGGTCCGAAAGCCAGTACGCGAGCCCAGTGGGGAAACGGCAGTGCCCGCAGCTGCGTCACGGCCTCAAGTCCCCCCCAGATCATGGCTCCGTCGACTGCCGCCGCCATGGCCTGCTGCAGGTCCAGGCGCTCGTGAGGGAAGCTCGCCGCGAATATCCGCCCGGCGAGCAAATCCTCGCCATCGACCTCCCGCAGCTTGTCCAGGAGCGCCCGCGTTTCCTCCACCAGCGACGTGGGCACCCGGACCAGTGCCGAGTTTCCGCCCAGCAGCGAGCAGGTGAGCGACAGGATCGGCTGAATCTCCACGTTGGCAGCCGGCCAGTGACCAACTACTCCAATGGGGAATGCCTGGAGACGCGCGTTGTGCTCCTGGCTCCATCCCCCCCGCAGAGCCTCGGCCCCCAGCTCACGTTGCAGAAGCGGCTCGAGTGTTCCGCGCCGCAGCCACAAGCGCAGAAAAGCCACGCCCGGCACGGCATCGACCGATGCACCGCGCAACGCGGTACCCCAGCGCTCCAGCGCATCTATGGCGCGCTGTGGGCTGAGCGGCAGCCGCGAGGCCGCCCGCAGCCGCTGCGCGGCGGCGCTGATCTGCCCGGGAGAATCAACTCTGTGAACGAGTTCAGGCATCGGCGCGCCGCCCCTTCAACTCATGACCGGGCGCGCGCGCGTGGTCTCCACGTTGCCGCAGCCCCGGACTTCGCTGCGCGGCACGCGCTTCACGAAGCGGAACGCCAGGCCGCGGCGCCCACACGGGCAAGCGTCCGTGTGCACGACCTCGGCCATGTCGTCAGTGAGTACCGCAAACCCCGGGAAACTGGTGGGCAGGGCGCTGCATACCTGTACGATGCCCTGCTCCCCGGCACCGACCGGCTCGAGTGTCAGGGGGTCACGCACGATCACGTCGGCGAAGGCAGGGACATGTTTGTTGCGCTGCCCGCAATCCGGATACACGACACCGACGTTCTCGACCATGCCGTAGAAGTCGACGATCCGTTCGGGGGTGCATCCGAATATCACCGCCGCCGTTTCCGCAAACGCGGCGGGCGTGACGGCCTGCTCCGTAAGCCGTTTCCACCCGCCACTGTGCAAGACCCTGACGCGCGGCATCCCCAGGGTGATGCCCCGCGCCCGCAATGGCTGGATGAAGTGCTGCCAGATGACGTACGTGAAGCCGTAGACCAGCACCTCGACGTCACGGAACCTGGTCGCGAAGTCCTCAAGCCGTGCCTCGTCCAGACTCAAGACGCCCCCGGGTCCGCTGCGCAGGCAGCACGCCAGCTCGGTCGCGAAGCTGCGCAGCCCCTGGATAGCGGCCCCACGTGCGCCGAGCTCGGCCGCGCCGAGGGTATTCTCCGGGGTGTCGATAACAAGGTAGGGGCGCCGCTGCGGCCCGATGAAATCCCCCATGATCACCGCGACACCCTTCACCATACGCCTGGCTGTCTGAGCGTCCAGCACCACGCGGCTTGGCTGCTGCCCGGTGGTTGAGCTCGAGGCGAGCGTGCGCACGATCTCACTGCGCGGCACCAGAGCCAGGGGCGGGTCCGACTTGAACAGGCTGACCGGCAAATAAGGCAGATCGGCGATACGGGTGGCTGCGCGATAGTCCATGGGCCAGGCATCGACGTAATTGCGGAAGGCCGGGCTACGCTCTCTGGCCACACCGAGATGACTCTTGAGCACCGCGAGCAGATCGTTGGCGCGCTTTTCCGGTTCTACGGCGAACGTCGCCGGCCGCAGCAGCGCGTCGATTTGTGCCGCGCCGGGGCTGGACGTGCTCATGCCGGTCCGCCTGGAGTCAGCCGCCGTACCGCGAGGGGAGCCAGCTCGCTGATCAGGGAGCGCGCCAGCTTGCCGCTTCCGGTCCTGGGCAGTTCCGCCACCAGCGTGACCGAATCGCAGATCCACTCCGGTGGCATACAACGGCGCAGCGCGGCGAGCACCTCATCGGCGCCCGTCTCGGCAACTACATAGAGAGCCAGCGCTTCACCCGCTTCGGCGTGCGGTACCCCAACGGCCGCGCACTCAACGATCCCGGGAACGCCCGCAAACCTTGCTTCGATCTCGGCCAGGCCCACGCGCACACCGCGCATCTTCACAAACTCCCCCGTACGCCCGACCAGCCACAGGAACCCGTCCGGATCCTGGGTCGCCAGATCCCCGGTCCGCAGCCAGCCATCATGAAACTTCGTCGCGCTCCCGGGGGCGTCGTCGTAGTAACCGTCAGCGACCGAAGGGCCGCGCACCCAGATTTCGCCGGGACTCGAGGCGCGGGCGCTCCTGCCGTCTGCGTCGACGATACGGATCTCGAGATTGTCGAGCGGCAGGCCAACGCTGCCACCCTTGTCGATGAGGCGCTGCGGGGACAGGCAGGATATGCGTGCGGTCGCCTCCGTCTGGCCGTACATGACGAAGAATCCCGCGTGCGGCACGATCTCACGCATCTGCCTGACGGATTCCAGCGGCAGCGCCCCTCCCGCCTGCAGGAAGCGCCGCAAGGACGGCAGCGCAATACTGCGGACATTGGAGCGGCGCAGCAGGATGTTATAAACAGTGGGCACACCCGCGAACGTCGTACACTGGTGTTCGCTGATAGCGCGCAATACCTTGTCGGGAAACATGAAGCGGGAGTCGAACACCACGCCTCCGCCCTGGTAGAGGTGACTATGCAGCACGCTCGCGCCGAAGCAATAGCTCACGGGCAGGATCAGCATCGCGAGCTCGTCATCCCCGAGTGACTGGCTGCGTATGATTGCCTCGGTGTTGGCAATCAGGTTGCCGTGCGTCACCCGCACCAACCGCGGCGTGCCGGTGGACCCGGAAGTCGTCATGAGCGCCGCCAGGTCACCGTCAGCGCACGCCGCCGGCTCTGCATGCGCGGCTGGGGCAGGCAAGGCTCCCTGCAAGGCAATGCAACCCCGCTGCGCGGCCCAGTCGCAGCGCACCCCACGAGCAGACCACAGGGCCCGCGCGCCGCTCCTGCCGCATACCTGCTCGCCCGAGGCCGCAAACGTCGCCTCGCTCAACGGCACCGGAACGAGTCCGGCGTACATCGCGCCGAGGTAAGCCAGGCTGCTGTGCGTGTCCAGTGCGCAGCAGATCACGACCCGGTCGCCCTGGCGCAGGCCGGCGTTGACGAACCCCGCCGCGAAGCCCGTCACGCCGCTACGGATCTGCGCGCCCGCATGGCTGTCGCCCCGCGCCGCGTCGATCAGGCGCGAACCCGCCCCGACACGATCCAGCAGTCGCGCCGCGAAGTTGTGCCCTGCTGAGCGCATCGTTCAGGTGGCAGCGATCTTCGCTTCCACGACCCGCACGATTGCGCGGACGTTCTCCATCTCCATGAGCTCGTTGACGTCGAACGAAACGTTGAACTCCTGCTCGAGGCTGCTCGCCAGGGACACGTGACCCATCGAGTCCCAGGCCTTGACGTCGCCCGGCGCCGTGTCGATCCCGATTGATTCGGGCGCGACATCGAACGCCGCATTGAAGGACTTCTGAATCCTGGCCAGAACACTTGACATGATCGAATTGTCTCCGCAAGTTCAATAGACGATTGCCGCGCCGCCGTCCACCACCAGGGCCTGACCGTTCACCCCGGCGGCGGCTGGCGAACAGAGAAATTGTGCTGCGCAAGCCAGCTCCTCGGGCGTGACCAGCCTGCCGCCCGGTGTGCGCGCGGCAGCTTCCGCCAGGCGCTGCTCCGCATCCGGCATCGCCTTCCAGGCCTCGGTCCGGACCGCGCCGGGCCGCAGCAGGTTGGCCCGGATACCGCGCGGAGCAAGCTCGGCGGCAAAATGCCGGATCAGGGCATCGAGCGCCCCCTTCGACGCGCCGACAGCCGTATAGTGCGGCAGCGCGCGGGTAGCCCCCATGGAGCTGATCGCCAGAATGCAGCCGTCGCGGCCGAAGTGCGGCAGAAGTTGCGTCGTCAGCTCGAACGGCACCCGCACATTCAGAGCGAACGTCCAGTCGAGATGCCTGCCGGTGAGTGACTCGATCGTACGATGGGTCCCGGTGGCTGCGCAGTGCACTATACCGGCAAGCGGCATTCCGCCGTCCTTCACGCGGGCGACGACGCTCTCGAGGCCCCGCGGTGCCGCGAGGTCGGCGCGCAGCGTTTCCAGCGCCAGTCCGTCGGCCTGGGCGAGCGCCTGCAATTCACCGGCCGCCTGCTCGTTGCGCACATAGTTTGCCAGGACGTGCGCGCCGGCGCGCGCGAAGCGCTCCGAAATCGCGCGCCCGATACCGCGCGTGCCACCGGTGACCAGAAACAGGCCGCGCAGCGCAAATGGCTGATTCTCAGCAGCCATCGGACTCTCCCGCCAAAAACCCGACGATCGGCTGCGGCGGCCCAGCCTCGTAGGCGGCGGCAGCCTCTGGTGGCAGTTGCCTGAGGTCGGTGCAGCGCAGGTAGTCCTGCATGGCGGTGCCGGTGCAATAGGAGTCAATATTCGGGGCGCCACGCTGGGCGGCCACGTCCCCGAGATTCACGGTGCGGAAGTCGATACTGAAGCGGGTTCGTCCCGAGGTATTGGGAACCGTGGAATGCAGTTGCGCACCCGAAAAGACCGCGATGCCGCCCGGGGGCGGCAGCAGGCGGATCCTGGGTTCGGTCCGCACCGGCTCCAGGGCACGCGGCTGGGGACGGGTGTCCTTACCGATCTGCTCGGCGGCCCGGTAGCGCGACACCCGGCTCCACTCCTGGTAGTTGTACTGCGCCGAGGAGTTGCGCAACGGTCGCGACCAGTGCTGTGGGTGGAACGCCATGGAATTCTCGGCAGTCAGCGGATACACGGGCAACCACCAGTTCAGCTGGCAGAACGGCGCCGAGTACCATGTGTCGCGATGCGGGTGGAAGTCGTAGGCGATGCCGGTCGTCAGGTAGCCGCCACTGGTGACGCTGCGTAGCCGCGGTACGTCGAAGTAGGTCTGCTCCAGGACGCAGCCAAGCTCGCCGAGCAACGCCGGCAACAGCCGCTTGCATTCTGGATGGTGGATGAAGGCCGGCTTGAGCGCCGCGAGAATCTGCGCAAAGCGCTCGACCGGCAGTTCGAGGTGTGCCAGTTGCGGATCGAACGGCGCGAATGCCTCGCGCAGCATCCCGGCCGCGAACTCGACCAACGCTCGTGAACTCGCGGTGGGCTGGTAGACGAACAGGTCGCCGTCGTACAGCCGGGCCCTGCGCTCGCCATCGCCCAGGTGGGATTGGTAATGGACGACACTCATGCGTACGGTCGCATTACCGGCTTGACGGCACGCCCGCGCAGCAGCGGCCGTACACCCTGGACCAGCGCAACCCGGTAAACTGCCAGCGCCTCGCCGATGATTTCCACCGCCGCGTCGATATCCGCTTCGGAATGCGAATACGACACCACCAGTGAGGGCGCGATCAGGCCGCGCGCGAGTGTCTCCTGCAGAAAGAGCGTACGGAAATCCTGGCTCGGCTCGCCGCGCGCGTCACGGGTCGCGTACACCAGGCTACAGGGGCGGCCCAGCACCTCGAAGTGCCCCTCGACGCCGGCGGCGCGGGCTGCGGCGCGTATGCCCTCGGCCAGCCTCAGTCCGCGCGCGTGCAGTACTCCGCTGACGTCGTGCGTGTCGTAGAACCGCATGGTCGCCAGCGCCGCGGCGAGTGAATGCACCTCCGCGCCGTGCGTGGTCGAAAGCAGGAAAACCCGCTCCCGGTCACTGTCCGAACCACCGCGCTGCATCAGCTCACGCCGGCCTGTCAACGCGGAAACCGAGAAGCCGTTGGCCATCGCCTTGCCGAAAGCCGAAAGATCCGGGCGCACCCCATAAACGTGCTGGGCGCCACTCTTGTGCCAGCGGAAGCCGGTAATCATTTCATCGAGCACGAACACCGCGCCCTGGTCGCGGCACAGCTCTGCGACACCTTGCAGAAAGCCCGCCGCCGGCTCCTGGCTGTTGCTCGCCTCCATCACCACGCAGGCAATCCCGTGCGGGTGCTGCTCGAACAGCCCCGCGAGGCTGGCAAGATTGTTGTAGCGGAACTTCAGGGTGTGCTCGCGGGTCCAGCCCGGGATGCCGCCCGGCATGCCGGTCGTACCGATGAACCAGTCGCTGACAGAAAAAAAAGGCTGGTCGGCGCAGATTGCGATCAGTTCGCGGCCGGTGTGGGCCCGGGCCAGCTTGACCGCCCCATCGAGCGCGTCGGAGCCGTTCTTGCAGAACTTGACCATCTCCGCGCCGGGCACCAGCCACTGCAGCATCTCGGCGCACTCGACCTCGATCTGCGCCGGACGGCTGTAGTTCGTGCCCAGCTCCAGCGCAGCACGCACCGCGCTGGTCACCGGCTCAAATGCATGCCCGAGCGTTACGGTGCGCAGGCCCATGCCGAACTCGATGAACTCGTTACCGTCAACGTCCCAGACACGACAACCCGCGCCGCGCCGGATCATGATCGGCAGGCCCTCGGGATACTGATCGTCGGCCTTGGCGTAGGTGTGGGCGCCACCCGGAATGAGGTGGCGCGCACGGCGCGCCAGCTCGAGGCTCGCGGCCACCGAGCGAACCAGCGGGGGGCGATGGACGCTCACGCGCGCCATACGGCCCAGGGGCAGTTGCCCTGCGCAGCCATGCGATCGAAGATGATCTTGTCGGCGAAGGTGTCCATCGACTGCCAGAAACCATCGTGCCGGTAGGCTGTCAGGCGCGCTTCGCTGACCAGCCGCGCGAACGGCTGCTCGACCAGTTCCTCGCCCTCGTTGATGTAAGCGAAGATCTCGGGGCGCAACACGAAGAATCCGCCGTTGATCCGTGAGTCGTGCGGCACCGCGATCGACGACACATAGCCCGCCGTGTCGCACTGGATCGCCGGCACCGGCCGCGGGCGCTGCACCGCGGCGAAGGTGGCTACCGAATTGCCGCCTGCGAAGCGCTCGATGACCCGGTCAAGCGGCACATCGGAGAGCCCGTCGGCGTAGTTCGCGAGGAACATGGGTTGATCCTCGAGCAGTTCCCGTACACGCAGCAGGCGCTGGCCAATGTTGGAATTCAGCCCCGTGTCGAGGCAGTGGATATTCCAGCCGCTTACGTCCGTCGAATGCAGATCGCGGCGCCCGCCGTCGAGCGTGAAATCGTTGAACCGGCACTCGTCATAACGCAGAAAATAGTCGCTGATCTGCCTGCCCTGGTAGCCAAGGCACAAGATGAACTCAGTGTGGCCGAAGTGGGCGTAATAGCGCATCAGATGCCACAGAATCGGACGGTCACCTATCGTGATGAGCGGCTTGGGCAGTACGGCGGACTGGTCGCGCAAACGCGTGCCCTGGCCGCCGCAAAACAGCACCACTTTCATCTGAAATTTCCCCTCGTATTCTGCCCGTTAGTCTCGCGTTTGGGGTCGGCAGCCGTCAAATCTGCGAAACTGATACGATATTAGCGTGGGCTGCCCCGCTGTTATGCCGAGCGGATCACGCTAATCCAGGCCTGCGGTGGGGGACAAACATGCAGCAATGGCAACTCCTGAGGGGCGACGGCGGTACCCCGGACGTACTGTGCATCGGCGCGCACTGCGACGACATCGAAATCGGCTGCGGCGGACTGCTGCGCCAGCTGTGCGCCGGCCGTAGCCCCCCCGCGGTGCACTGGTTCGTTGCGGTGGCGCCGGCGGCGCGCGCCACGGAGTCGCGCCGTGCGGCGCGGGCGTTGCTCGCGGGTGCCGCGAGGTTCAGCTTCGAGGCGCACAAGTTCGTCGATGGCGAGTTGCCGTACGCGGGTGCGCAGCTGCGGCGGCGGTTGCGGGATCTGGCCCGGCGACTTTCGCCCAGCCTCATCCTCACCCACTGGCACGGTGACGCGCACCAGGATCATCGCTGCCTGTCCGAGCTCACGCGCCAGACATTCCGCGATCACCTGATCCTCGAGTACGAGGTCCCGAAGTACGACGGCGACCTGGGGCGCCCCAACTGGTTCGTGCCGCTTACCGCAGCTACCGTCACGGCCAAGATCGAAACGCTGCGCACCTGCTTCGCGTCGCAGCGCGACAAACCCTGGTTCGAGGAGCGCACCTTCCGCGCGTTGCTGCGTCTGCGCGGCATGGAGTGTCGCGCGCCCTCCGGTTACGCGGAAGCCTTCCACATCTCCAAGGGCGTGTGGAAGGCCAGCTGATCGGCGCTTCTGCGTGCAGGGCCGCCCTCACCTGATGGGGGGCTTACTTCTTCCACACCATCCACGGGCAGTTGCCCTGCGCCTCCATGCGGTCGAAGTTGATCTTGTCCTTCAGGGTCTCCATCGACTGCCAGAAGCCATCGTGCGGCCAGGCGGCCAGGGCGCGCCTGGCAATCAGGTGCTCAAAGGTCTGTTCGACCAGCTGCTCGCTCGCGCTGAGATAGTCGAAGATCTCCTTGCGGAAGATGAAGAATCCGCCGTCGATGCGCAGCTTGCTGTCCCGCGCGGTGCCAATACCCGTCACGACCCCGTCGCCGTCAGCGGCAACGGTGTGGAAGGACAGCGGCGAGGTCACGGTGGCAAAGCTTGCCACCACGCCGCGGGCGCGAAAGTCCTCGATCATCCTGTCGAGGGGCAGATCGGAAAGCCCGTCGGCATAGTTGGCGAGGAACTCGCTTTCCCCTTCCAGGTACTTGCGCACCCGCAGCAGCCGCTGCGCGATGCTGCTGTGCAGCCCGGTCTCGGCGAATGTGATCTTCCAGTCATCCAGGTCGCGCGACAGCAGGTCGACCTTGCGCGCACCTTGCGACAGCACGAAGTCGTTGGTCATTGCCTCGTTGTAGTTGAGGAAATACTCGCGGATCAGGTCACCGCGGTATCCGAGGCAGAGAATGAACTCCCGGTGGCCGAAATGCGCGTAGTAACGCATCAGGTGCCAGATGATCGGCCGGTAGCCGACCGGCACCAGCGCCTTGGGGATGGTATCCGACTGCTCCCGCAGGCGCGTGCCCAGCCCGCCACAGAACAAAACAACCTTCATGGCTCATCTCCGCCCGCCGTCGGCGCGCACGCCTCGAGCAGGCCGACCCCCAGCAGCGCGTCCGCTGCGGCGACAAGGATATCGAATTCCAATCCCGAGCGCTCGGCGATGTCGAGCAGGGAGTGCCGGCCGTCAGACTGGTTGAGGACCCACAGCAATGCGTGCTCGAACCCCGCCGGCTGGGTGCCGCCGACACTGCGATACAGCCCGCGGCGGCCGAGTTGCGGCTCGCACTTCGGATTGAGGTTGCGGTACACGGCATTGCGGTCAGCAACCGCCAGCACGGTAGCGCAGGCGCGCAGCGACTGCCGGAACGCGCCGCGGTCGATGAGCGAAAAATCATCCGCACTGCTGTGGTACTCCGGGTATTCCCCGTTCGGGGTGCGGGTCAGCCGTCCCACCGGCAAATCAAAACCGGGCGAGCACAGCTGCCGCTCGTCGTAGCCGTAGGGTGAGAAATCGACGCAGCGGGCGCGCGGGTCGAGCCGGCCGAGCACCAGCGCACCAATCCGATCGATCTCAGTTGCACCCCGCCGGCTGCGCTTGTAGGTGAGTGGGCCCGGGTCCCCCAACAGACCCAGCACCAGCCCGTGGCGCACCCGCGAAAGGTGCGCCTCGTTGCGCGCAAGCCATGCGATCGAGCCGATCGTTCCGGGGGCAAACACGAAACGCCAGCTCAGGTGCGGCCGCCCGGCCCGCAGCTGCCGCGCCAGCAGCGTCGCCAGTGCCAGTCCGGTCAGGTTGTCGTTGCACAGCGATGGGTGACAAACATGAGTGAATACCAGGAACTCATCGGCAACCGCACCGGGAATCACGCACTCCCCGTAGGTCAGGTTGCCCGGGGCGAGCGTACTGTCTATGCACACCTCGTACTCTCCGGGTGGCAGGGCCTGGCGCTGACGATCCGCCAGGCAGAAGCCCCAGTCCTCGCGGTAATAGCTGGTGCGGTAGGGAATCCAGTCCGGATGTTGCGGCAGAGAGTGCAGGTGCGGCTGCAGTTGTTCCAGCGAAAGCCGTGTGCGCACCGGGGTGCTGTAGCTCACCACGTGCAGGTTGTGATTGCGCAGGTCCACCACCGTGCGCCCGGACGGGTCGCGGATCCAGGCAGTGCGGATGTTCCACTCGCGCGGAACCTCCCAGTCAAACACCGCTGTCCCGGAAGGCACCTCGGTGAGCCGCAACGGAATGTGGCGTGCGATCGCAGCCAGCGTCGCGCGCACGCCCTCGCCGGTGATGCTGCGGCAGATGGGATACAGCTCCTGCATCAGCTGCCACGCGAATTCCACCTCGGCCGCGCCGCCCGTGGCGGCACGGGCGTCGGCCAGGATGCCGCTCGCGGGTGTGGCGTTCATGCCCCGGCACCCGCCAGCCGCTGCCGCCAGGCCGCCTCGTCGAAGTCCGCGTAGGTCGCGTCGCGCGGCAGGATCACGACGGCATCCGTGAGCGGCCAGCGGATCGCGAAGGCCGGATCGTTCCAGCGCCAGCCACACGCCAGCTGCGGAGCATGGTAGTCGCTCATCTGGTACTGCACCCGGCTGTCATCCACCAGCGTCTGGAAGCCGTGCGCCATCAGCGGCGGCACGAACAATGACGTACATGTGGCGGCGTCCAGCTGCACCGCGAAATGCCGCAGGAAGGTCGGCGACTGCGGGCGCAGGTCGACGATGACGTCGAGGATGGCGCCCTGCACGCACGTAATCAGCTTGGCCTCCTGCGACGGCGGCAGCTGCAGGTGCATGCCACGCACCGTACCGCGGCGGCGGTTGTGCGACAGGCTGGACTGCACCAGCTGCCCCGGCAGCCCGCGCCCGGCAAACTCGCGCGCACACCAGGTACGGGCAAAAAAGCCGCGCGCATCGCTGTGTGGCGTCAGCTCCACCAGCAGAGCGCCAGCCAACGGCGTGTCGCGGAACTGCATTCACACGCTCCAGAAGAATTCCGGGTCGAGCTGCCGCGTCTCCTGCAGGTACTTCAATTGCTTCAGGCGCGTGAAGGCCCTGAAGCGGTAGACATCCGCCGGCATCTGCAACCGCTCGAACAGCTGCCGCAGCTGTCGCACACCGTCGTGCGCGGTGAAGTGGCAGGTGAAGCCCGGCAGCTCGCGATGGATGCGATCGAAGTTGACGCGGTAACTGCGCGTGTCGCCCGCGGGAGGACCGACACTCACCTCGCAGCCGGGGAACTCCCCGGCCACGATCTGCGCTATCTCGCGCACGCGGAAGTTGTCCTCGTTGCGCCCGACATTGAAGATCCGGCCACGGATGGCGGGCTCGGGCGCCAGCAGGCAGCGGTAGATCGCCTCGCATATGTCGTCGATGTGGACCACCGGCCGCCAGGGGCTGCCGTCGCTGGTCATGGCGATGCGCCGCGTCGTCCAGGCGAGCGCACACAGGTCGTTGATCACGATATCGAATCGCATGCGCGGCGACGGACCGTATGCGGTGGCATTGCGCAGGAACACCGGGCAGAAGTCCGCACCCGCCATGGCGCCGACGTCGCGCTCGACCAGGACCTTGCAGCGCGCGTAGGCGGTTTGCGGATTGGGAGTCGCCGACTCGTCGAGGAAGTCGCCGCTGCCGGCACCGTAGATGCTGCAGGAAGAGGTGTAGACGAAGCGCCGGATGCCAGCCGTGCGCGCCACCTCTGCCAGGGTCACCGAGCCACCGTGGTTTATCTTGTGGGTGACCTCGGGGTTATTCTCTCCCAGCGGGTCGTTGGACAGCTCTGCCAGGTGCACCATCGCATCGCAACCAGCCACGTCCGCGGCACTGACCTGGCGCAGGTCCTTGTTGAGGGTCTCCGGCGACACGGCCAGGTGCCGGTTGTCGCTGTACAGCCAGCCGTCACGGTAGTAGCCGGTGTCCAGACCGCGCACCTGGATGCCACGCTCCATCAGGTACGGGGCCAGAACCGCGCCAATATAGCCGTTGACGCCTGTGACAAACGCCTTCACTTGTTCTCCTATCAGGCGGTGCGCAGCTTGTGCCACCGCTCACGGACCTGCCCCAGCACCAGGGTTTCCGCGCCCAGCGGCCGGCCGGCCGCGGTCCACAGCACCAGGATCGCCAGCGAATAGACCACTGCCCCCATGGCCACGCACTGACCCAGCGACAGGGCCGCCTCCCCGACACCCAGGACTCGCGTCGGGGACGCCGGACCCAGCGCGCGCACCACCAGGTACATGATCGCCGCCGCGACCAGCGGGCGCCACAGCTGCCTCAGAAAGTCACGGTAACGCAGTCCCAGAAAGCGCGTGATGAAGTACAGAGTCAGTGGCAGGGTCAGCACCGCCGCCAGCACGTAAGCCCAGGCAGCACCGATGTCGGCGTGCAGCGAAGTCAGCGCAATCAGTGTCGGCACCAGCACCGCGACGTGCAGCATGTCGATGCGCGCGAAGGTCTGGGGCTTGCCGAGCGCCAGGAAGGCCGCGTAGGAGTTGCTGACCATGACGTTGGTAATTCCGTAGAAGGCCAGGATCTGCAGCACCGGCGTCGCATCCAGCCACTTGCCGCCCAGCGCCAGCAACACCAGGAACGGCGCTGCCACAGCGAACCCTGCGACCACCGGCACCACCAGCAGCGCGATCACCGACATGACCGACAGGTACTCGGCACGCAGCGCCGCGGGATCGCCGGCCAGCTTCGAATAGGCCGGCAGCAGGGCGCGGTTGATGGGCGCAACCAGCTCGGTGCTGGGCATGTTGGAGACCTCGAAGGACACGCTGAATATTCCGAGTGCGTGCGGGCCGGCGAAACGGCCCACGATGAAGTCCGAGGAGCGCGTCTTGAGGAAGCTCAGCAGGTTTTGCACCACCAGCCACTTGGAGAAGTTCAGCAGGTCGGCCGCGGCGGCGAGCGACAGGCGCGGGCGGTAGGGCTGCAGCAGGAAACTCAGCACCAGGCCCGCGCAACGGCCACCGACGATGCCCGCCACCAGCGCCCAGTAGTTGCGCAGCCACAGCGCCAGCGGGATGGTGATCACGAACATGATGATGCGCCTGGCCAGCAGGTAGCGGAATTCCAGGTCGAAGCGCATCTGCTTGCGGAAGTCCACCACGCCGACGTTTTCGAACCCTTGCAGGAAGGCGCCTGCGGCGAGTGTGCAGATGACCGGGATCACCCGTGGCTCGTGGTAGAAGACACTGGCGGGCCAGGCGGACAGCAGCATCAGCGTTGCGATGCCGGTACCGGCGAGGATGTTGAGCGTCCAGGCAGTGTTGTAGTGCGAGCGGGTGGCGCTGGCGCGCTGGATCAGGACCGTGTCCAGGCCGAAAGCGGTGAACAACTCCAGCAGTGCAATGAGCGAAGTGGCCATCGCCACCAGGCCGAAGTCCTTCGGCACCAGGATGCGCGCCAGGATCAGCGTGCTGACCAGCCCCAGGCCGCGATCGAGGGCCTTGAACAGGACCATCCAGGCCACGCCCTTCGCCATACTGCGGCGCAGTGACGTCACGGGTGTGTATCGATCGACAGCGAGAATGCGCCGCAGTGCCGGGCCGCGGGCTTCACGCCGGCAGTGACAACGCCGACGGCACGCAGCCAGAACTTCGATTTGGGAAAGATCATCGGCAAAGCCTCGCGCAGGTTCAGGTCGGGCACCTGACCCGTGGCTGTCGGCATGACAACCCCGGCGTGCCCGCGCCGTTGCGGACACGCCACAGCCCGACTGCGGCAACTGCCGCCAGGCCCAGTTCGCAATCAGTCAATACCAGCCGGCGCGACTCGGGTGTCATTCGGATTGCCGGGAGTGCGTCCGTGGAAGGTGCCAGTATACTTCAGCGCGGACCACTACTTGCGGAAGCTTTCTTGACCGGTATCACACTGCCAAGCACTGCGCAGACCCCTGACACTGTCGCACCCACGGCGGGCGCACCCGCGGCGCTCCCCGCTCACCGCGCCATCCCGCGGGTTTCAATCGGCATGCCCGTCTATAACGGCGCCATGTTCATTGCCACCGCTATCGAGTCGGTGCTGCGGCAGAGCTTCACCGACCTGGAGCTGATCATTTCCGACAACGCGTCCGAGGACGGCACAGTGGCGATCAGCGAGGGGTATGCGGCCACCGACCCGCGCGTGCGCCTGCTGCGCAGCCCGGTTAACCGCGGCGGCAACCTCAACTTCTCCAGGGTGGCACGCGCGGCCCGCGGCGAGTACTTCACGTGGGTCTCCGCCAATGACCTGCTGGCACCCGATTTCATCGAGCAGTGCGTCGCCACGCTCGATGCCCGGCCGGACGCGGTGCTTACCTACGGCCAGACCATGATATTCTGTGACGACGACCCGCAGGCGGGTGAGCCCTACGACGACAACATGGACCTGCAGGACGACGACGCGCTGACGCGCTACCGGCGCTGCATGCGGCAACTGCGCCTCAACAACCTGATTCATGGATTGATCCGCAACAGCGCCCTGGCGCAAACGCCCCTGATGCCCGATTACCTGAACGCCGACGGCGTGCTGATCGCGCGCCTGTCGCTGGCCGGCAAGTTCGTCTATACCGACCGTACGCGGTTCTATCGGCGCATGAACCGCTTCGCCGCCACCAAGCTCCAGAGTGCCGAAGAGGTACTGCGCCACCACTATCCGACCGAGCGTTTCGCCGCCCTGTTCCAGAACTGGCAGCTGGAAGCCGGGCAGATCGGCGCGTTGCTGCGCGGCGGCCTTCCGTGGCGGCAACTGCCGGGCGCGCTGCACGATATCGCCCAGCACCTGTGCTGGCAGGCGCCACACCTGGCCGCGGACGTGCGCGAAGCGGGAGATTTCCTCATGCGGCGCAGCCGGCGGACGGTGCGTCTGTGGACCGTAGCGGCGGGCATGAGAGCGATGCGTTGGGCCAGCACGGAGAAGGAACGACCAGTGCACCTGAAGAGTCTTGTACCTGCTTCGGTCAAGGACTACCTGCGCAGCCTGCACCGGGACTCCGAGGCCTGGGTGCAGCTGGGGCCGCTGCGCGAGAATCGCGGCATGACGGATGCGCAGGTCGAGGTCTTCTGTGAGAAATGGGGCAACAGCGGCTTCTCCGCCGACGTCGACTACTGCATCCAGCTTCTGAAGCTCCTCGGCGGGGGGCCGGTACTCGAATGCGGCACCGGCATGACGACCCTGCTGTGCGCCAGTGTGGGCGCCAATGCAGGCTTTCATACGTATTCCCTGGAGCAGGACGCAAAATGGTCGCGGTCCATGCGGCGCTCTTTGCAGCGGACGCAAACCACGGCGGCGACCGTAATCGATGCGCCCCTGAAGGACTTCGGCGGTTGGTACTGGTATGACGCGCCCGAGTCCCTGCCGATGCATTTCTCGGTGATCGTCTGTGATGGGCCCTTTATCGACAAGAAGGTCGGGGAGCCGTACTTCAGCACCTGGCGACACGGTGTGCTGCCGTGGCTGAAGCAAAGCGGCCGCACCTACGACGTGCTGCTGCTCGATGATCTGAACGACGACCGGGGTGTCCCGGCAGTGGAGCGATGGCAAAAGGAATTTGGCGTCAAGGTGGAGCGGTTCAGGTCAGCGGCCGGAGACTGCGCGGCCATACGGCCCTGACAGGGCGGGCATGTGCCGCGCCGCGGATTGCAGACCACTCTGTCCGGGATGCGCCGACGCCCCCGGGGCGCGGGAGCCCGGCAACAAGGAGGTGCGGGATGACGACGAGCACAGGGATCATCGCAATGGTCCCGGATTCCTGGCGCGCCAGCATTCGGACTACGCGCCACCACGTCCTGTCACGCCTCGCCGGCTACTTCGAAGTCGTGTGGGTTGAGCCGGCGATCCCGTGGCGCGAGGCCTGGTTGCCCGCCCATCGCCGCCGGGCGGACAACAATGACCAGTCACACGCTGCGACGGGCGGCGAGCGCGACCACCCCTGCGACGTCATCGAGTACAATCCCGGGCGCTGGCTGCCGGAAATCCACCGCCCGCGGTGGCTGCGCCGCTGGATCCAGCGCCAACGTCTGCGGGGTGCGCGACGGCTGCTGGAGGCGCGCGGTTGCGACCGCATCGTGCTCTACCTGTGGCGCCCCAGATACGCCTGGACTCTGGACGCGCTGCCGCTGGCGGACAGCTGCTATCACATCGACGACGAGTACAGCTTCGCGACCGACGATGAGGACAATTCCCCCGGGGAGGTGGCGCTGATACGCCGTGCCGGCCGGGTCTTGATCCATTCGCCACGACTGCTGCAGAAGAAGGGCCGCATCAACCCGCACACCTACTTCCTTCCCAACGGCGTCGACTACGGCGCCTACACGGCAGTCACAACACCGCCGCCGGACCTGGAGGCACTGCCCTCGCCACGCATCGGCTACGTTGGCGTCATCAAGGCGCAGCTGGATCTTGAGCTACTGCTGGAGCTGGCGCGCCGCCGACCGCAGTGGTCGTGGGTACTGGTGGGCCCGGTGGGCTTCATCGGCGACAAGGCGCCCGTGATGGCGAATCTCTCCGCGATGCCCAACGTGCACTTCCTGGGGCGCCGCCCGCTAACGCAGTTGCCCGCGTACACCCAGCACCTCGACGTTTGCCTGATGCCATACACGCTGACCGACTACACCAACTTCATCAATCCTCTGAAGCTGTATGAGTACCTCGCGGCTGGCCCGCCAATCGTCTCCACTCCAATCGACTCGGTGCGGCCATTCGCCGATGTGGTGCAGCTGGCCGGCAGCGTCGGCGAGTGGGAGCACGCCCTGCAGCGCGCCCTGGAACCGCGGGCGGGCAGCGCCGCCGCCCGCGCAAGACGACGCCAACGCGCTGCACGCTTCGATTGGGACCTGCTGGTGGCGCAGATCGTGCAGCACCTGCGGGAACCGCCGGCCCGGGAGTCTAGTCCATGATCCGCAGTGCCGGGATCGGCACCACGAAGCGGCAGCCCCATGCCCGCACGTACGCCAGCTGCGCGGTGATTTCCTGCGCCAGATTCCACGGCAGGATCAGGATGTAATCGGGACGCGTGGCGCCAATGCGTTCGGGAGCCAGGATCGGGATGCGAGTCCCGGGAGTGTACTTGCCCTGCTTATACGGGTTGCGGTCGACTGTGTAATCGAGGAAATCGGTACGGATGCCGCAGTAATTGAGCAGCGTGTTGCCTTTGCCGGGAGCGCCGTAACCCACCACGCTGCGTCCGGCCGTGCGCGCCTCTATCAGGAACTGCAGCAGGGCACGCTTGGTGGCCTGCACCCGCGCGCCGAAGCCACGGTAAAACCCCGGCGACTCCAAGCCGCGCTGCTGTTCGCGCCGCCGCAAAGCCTGCGCACGCGCCGTCACCGGATGCGAGCTGTCCTCGGTGTGGCGCCCGTAGATTCGCAGGCTGCCGCCGTGCGTCGACAGCTCCTCCACGTCGAACAGCGTCAGGCCGTGAGCGGCAAATACCCGTTCGACCGTCACGAAGGAGAAGTAGCTGAAATGCTCGTGGTAGATGGTATCGAACTGGTTCTCGTCGACCAGGCGTTCCAGGTGGGGAAATTCCATGGTCAGCACCCCGCCCGGCTTGAGCAGCACCTTCATGCCGGCCACGAAGTCGTTCAGGTCCGGCACGTGCGCCAGCACGTTGTTGCCGAGCAGCAGATCGGGCTTGCCGTACTGCTGCGCCAGGGCTGCCGCAGTGTCGCGCCCGAAGAAGCGCGCCTCGGTGCGCACCCCGCGTTGCCGGGCCACGGCGGCGATGTTGGCGGCCGGCTCGATGCCGAGGACCGGCACGCCGCGCGCCACGAAGTGCTGCAACAGGTAGCCGTCGTTGCTGGCGATCTCCATCACCAGGCTGCCCGCGCCGAGCGCCAGGCGCTCGCACATGGCCACGGCATAGCGCCGCGCGTGTTCCACCCAGCTGTCGGAGTACGAGGAGAAGTAGGCATACTCGGAAAAGATGTCCGCCGGCGCCACATACTGCTGCAGCTGGACCAGCCAGCAGCGCCCGCACACCAGTGCGTGCAGCGGGTAGAAGGGCTCCATGGAATTCAGCTGCGCCTCGCTGATATGCGTCTGGCACAGCGGCGAGACTCCCAGGTCCACGAACGTCTGTGTCAGCGGCGCCGCGCAGAAACGACAGTGGGCGCCGGTAGTTGCGACTTGCGGGGCGGCGGGAGTGGCGTCCATGGGGAAATTATGCCATCCACGCCGACAGGGTTGCCTCTGCCACCCGCGGCAGGGGTGTCGCCAAAGTGTTAGCCGCGTCACAATGCACCCGGCAAGCCAGCGCCCCGGACCCGGTTCCCCTGCCAGACCGCACGGGCCTGATATCCTTGCCGACCTCATGAGCCAGCTATTGTTTGAACTTCCGCTGCAGGCCGCGGCGCGTGCGCCCACGGCCCGTTGCCTGCATTTCCGGGGTCGCGACAGCGACTACGCGAGCCTGGCGCACAGCGTGGACCGCTGCGCAGCAGGCCTGCTGCGCCTGGGCTTGGCCCGGCAGGAGCGCGTGGCGGTCTACCTGCCCAAGCAGCCCGAGACGGTGCACACCATGTTCGGTGCCGCACGCGCGGGTTGCGTATTCGTACCCGTCAACCCGCTGTTGAAGCCGCCGCAGGTCGCGCACATCCTGCGGGACTGCAACGTGCGCGTACTGGTCACCTCCGCCGACCGTGCGGCGGCACTTGCCGAGGTCCTGGCCGAGTGCCCCGACCTGCGGGTGCTGGTCAGCTGTGGCGAGGCCGCGCCGCCGCCCCCGCCGGCGCCGCACATCCAGGTGCTGGTGTGGCGGGAACTCGCTGCGCCGCAGTCACTGCCGCCGGTGCATCGCGTAATCGACACCGACGTGGCGTCCATCTTCTACACCTCCGGGAGCACCGGCAAACCCAAGGGTGTGGTGCTGTCGCATCGCAATATGGTCGCGGGTGCGCACAGCGTCGCGCAGTACCTGGAGAACACCCCCGATGACCGGCTGCTCGCGGTGCTGCCGCTGTCGTTCGACTACGGCTTCAGTCAGCTGTCGACCGCCTTTCACGTCGGGGCCAGCGTCATCCTGATGGACTACCTGCTGCCGCGCGATGTCATCAACCAGGCGGCGCGGGAACGTGCCACCGGCCTGGCCGGCGTGCCGCCGCTGTGGTCGCAGCTGGCGGACCTCGAGTGGCCGCAGGCTGCGCGTGAGTCGCTGCGCTACATTACCAACTCCGGTGGCCACATGCCGCGCGCGACCCTGGCCAAGCTGCGCGCCGCGCTGCCCGGCACCCAGCCGTTCCTCATGTACGGCCTCACCGAGGCTTTCCGTTCCACGTACCTGCCGCCGTCGCAACTGGATCAGCGGCCCGAATCCATGGGCAAGGCCATACCCAACGCCGAGATCATGGTGGTGCGCCCGGACGGCAGCCGCTGCGCACCGGACGAGCCGGGCGAACTGGTGCACCGCGGCGCGCTGGTTTCCCTGGGCTACTGGAACGATCCGCAGAAGACGGCGGAGCGCTTCAAGCCATGCCCGGGCCAGGACCCGGCACTGGTCCTTACCGAGCTCGCGGTGTGGTCGGGCGACACGGTGCGTATGGACGCCGACGGCTTCCTCTACTTTGTCGGCCGTCGCGACGAGATGATCAAGACCTCCGGCTACCGCGTAAGCCCGGGCGAGGTCGAGGAAGTGGTATTCGCCACCGGCCAGGTCGCGGACGCCGCCGCTGTCGGCGTGCCGCACCCCCGCATGGGACAGGCGATCATCGTGGTTGCCGCGGCCGCGCCCGGCCAGGGTGCCGACAGCGAGCGCCTGCTGGCGCAACTGCGCGCGCAATTGCCCGCCTTCATGGTGCCCCAGCACGTCATCTGGCGCGTAGAGCTGCCGCGCAATCCCAACGGCAAGTACGATCGGCCGCGGCTGGCCGAGGAAGTGCGCGCGCTGTTTAATGCGGAAGGTGAACTGCGGTGAGTCTGCCGGCCAGCAGCGCCCACGCGGCCCATCCCTTTTTCGATGTGCGGCACGACTGCCTGCAGGTAGGCGGTGTGCCCGTGACCGAACTGGCCGTGCGCGCGGGTGGCCGGCCGTTCTATGCGTATGTGCGCGAATACATGTCGGTGCGGGTAGCGCAGCTGCGCGCGGCAATGCCAGCCCAGGTACAGCTGCACTACGCCATGAAGGCCAACCCGCTGCCGGGGGTCGTGGAGCACATGGCGACCCTGGTGGATGGTCTGGACGTTGCCTCAGGTGGCGAGCTGCAGGTAGCACTGCGGACCGTGACCGCGCCGCAGGACATCAGCTTTGCCGGCCCAGGCAAGAGTGAAGCGGAACTGGCGCAGTCCGCCGCGGCCGGCATCGTCATCAACGTCGAATCCGAACGAGAAGTGGAGCTGCTCGGGGCCCTGGGGCGCATGGGGCCTCGGCCGCGCGTCGCCGTACGCGTCAATCCGGACTTCGAGCTCAAGACCTCCGGCATGAAGATGGGTGGCGGACCGAAGCAGTTCGGCGTTGACGCCGAACGGGTGCCACAACTGCTGTCACGCATCGGTCAGCTGCCGCTGGAGTTCGTGGGATTCCATATCTTCAGCGGCTCGCAGAACCTGCGCGCCGCGGCCATTGTCGAGGCGCAGCAGAAGTCGGTGGCGCTGGCCGCGCGCCTGGCAGCCGCCGCGCCCGCGCCAGTGCGGGTGCTCAACATCGGCGGCGGCTTCGGTATTCCCTACTTCCCCGGGGAGCAGCCGCTGCCACTCGCTGAGATCGGCGCCAACCTGCGCGTACTGCTGCCGCAGGTCGCGACCGCGATGCCGGGCGCACAGCTGGTCATCGAACTGGGACGCTACCTGGTGGGCGAAGCCGGTGTGTACGTGTGTCGCGTCGTCGACCGCAAGGTCTCACGTGGGCAGGTGTTCCTGGTGTGCGACGGCGGCCTGCACCATCATCTGGCGGCCTCCGGAAATTTCGGCCAGGTGCTGCGCAAGAACTACCCCGTACTGATAGCCAACCGGGTGCGCGGCGCGGCGCGCGAAACGGCGTCGGTGGTGGGCCCCTTGTGTACGCCGCTCGATCTGCTCGCCGACCGCGCCGAGCTGGCGGTGGCGCAGCCCGGCGACCTGGTGGCGGTGCTGCAGAGCGGCGCGTACGGATTCAGCGCCAGCCCTCTGGGTTTCCTGAGCCACCCGGAGCCCGTGCAGCTGCTGCTGTAGTGCCCGCCGGGCCGGCCCCCGGGGGCGCCGTGCGGGCCGCATCCGACGCGCCTGCAAGCTGCGTCTCGCGCCCGATCAGCACCGGCAGTGCGATCAGGATGGCGATGTACCAGTAGCGGATTTCGAACTTGGTGTAGCTGACGAACATGTCGCCGATGTGCATGGCCAGCACGACCCCGGCGATCCCGGGAAAGACGCGCGCCAGAAAGCCGTTCTGCTGGCGCAGCGTGCGCGCTGCGCGCCAGATGGCGCGCAACGCCCAGCAGAACATCCCCAGATAAAAAAGTACCCCCGGAACGCCATGCTCCACCAGCATGGTCATGAGGGTATTGTGCGAGGCGCGCTGACGTACCCCGGCGCCGTTATCGGCCAGGTACTTGTCTGGCAGGTACCGCGGACTAAGCACCGTGGTGCAGCTCGCGCCGCAGCCCAGCGGGTGATCGTGAAACATGCGCCACTGGGCATTGATGATGGCCAGCCGGTCCTCGCCGGTATCGACCCCCTCGACGTCCTCACCAGCGTGCTCGATGGAGTGCATGCGCGTCCAGTAGGACGGGCCGGCCAGGATCAGGAACAGCACGATGGCCAGGCCTGTCAGCACCCGTACCAGGCGGCGGCTGGCGCGCGGTGTCAGGAAGTTGAAGGTCAGCCCGCCAACCAACAGCGACAGGAAGCCGCTGCGGCTGATGGTGGCCACCATGCCGTTGAGAATGAACGGTATGGCGCCCAGCAGGACCGCCTTGGCGCGTGGACCGCCGGCCAGGAACAGGCCCGCGGCCACCAGCACGCCCGTGCCCATCGCCAGCGCCGCCGCGTTGGCCTCGTTCATGCCGGCACCGCCGAACTCCTCGAAGCGGCCGCCGGAGTAGCTGGTGAAGGCAATCCAGCCGAAGTAAAAACAGCCGGCCACGTGCGTGTACAAGAGCAACCTCAGGCTCTGTCCGGAGTCGATGCACTTGCAGATCAGAACGAGCGCCACCACGAACTTGATGTAGTAGGTGAGCAGGTCGGCGTGCTCATCCGGATCGAGCGCCCACAGCTGCTGCAGCGCCAGCCACAGCACGAACAACAGCAGCATCCACAGCGGGGGGCTGCGCATGACGGCAGCCGTCGGCTGCCGCCGCGCGCCGCCCGACAGCAGCCCTAATGCCGTCACCGCCGCGGCGATGTACGACCAGCGCACGTCAGCGAGCACGCCCTGGCCCCACCAGTGCAGCTGCGGGCTGAAGAAGTAGGTGCCAACGTAGGCCATCGCGCCCCACACCGGGTGGCGGACCAGTGCCAGGACGCACAACGCAGCGAACACCAGGGTGAAAGTAATGCCGGTGAGGCTCACCAGCGGGATTCTGGCACAATCGGGCAGATGCCCAGGCACCCCATTATGTGATAGGCAGCGCAGATCGCACTGCCGCCATCATGTGGCTGCCGCAGCCGCCCGATATAATTCCCGCATGAATGACCACGCAGTCCGCGCCACCGTTGCGCGTGTGTTCGCCGAGGTTTTCGAGGGCGAGGATTTCGCCTTCTCCGACCAGCTCAGCCGCGAGACACTCAAGGCCTGGGACAGTCTCGGGCACATCCGGCTGATCGGCGCGCTGGAGGAAGCCTTCGATACCCGCTTCACCATCGAGGAAATCGAACGCTTCACCGGTGTGACTCCGATCCTGGTGCGGCTGTCCGCCGGCGCCTGAAACCCGCGGGCCACCCGAGGATCCAAGGCTGTGCCCACCGCCCCGCAAGGCCCGGCAGACCTGCCATGGCTGCCGCGGCTGTCGCCGCAGTTCCGCGCCGACCTTGCAGCCCTGGAGGCGAGCCCGCCTGCGGACTGGGGGCTGGCCCTGCGTGCGCTGGCCACACAGCATATCGGTCTGACACAGGCGACCGCTCTCGCGAGCTCACTGGCACGCCTGCAACAGGCACACGGCGGTAACGGCTCGCTGACCGGGCTGCGTCTGGGCCTGGCCAGCAACGCGACCGTCGACTTCCTGAAGCCGATGCTCACTGCCAGCGCACTGCGTCACGGGCTGGCGCTGGAGGTCATCAGCGGGGACTTCGGCCAGGTAGCCCAGCAGGCCATGGATCCGCAGTCCACCATCAATCGCGCCCGTCCGGACGCCGTGCTGATCGCGGTCAGCCAGGCGGGCCTGCCGCTGCGCGCCGGCGCGGCCTGGCCACCCTTCGCCGCGGCTCCCGCGCTTGCGGAGCTGGGCGCGATCCGCGACGGGTTCCGCAGCCACAGCGGGGCCCTCTGCCTGGTGCAGAACCTGCCGACGCCGCCGCAGCTGCTGTTCGGCAGCCTGGATGCAGCGACGCGCGGTACGCTGCGGGCCGAGACCACCGCTTTCAACCGCGCCCTGGCCGCGGACGTGGGCAAGCACGGCGACCTGCTCATCGACGTCGAATGGCTGGCGCAGTACCTGGGATTGACCCGCTGGTACGACGAGCGCCAGTGGCACATGGCGCGGCTGCCCTGCGCCCTGGCCGCCCTGCCGCTGTACGCGGACTTCGTGGCGCGCGCGCTGGGCGCGTTGCGCGGCAAGGCGCGCAAGTGCCTGGTCCTGGATCTGGACAACACCCTGTGGGGTGGCGTGATCGGCGACGACGGCCTTGACGGCATCTTCCTCAACGTGGGCGACGCCCGGGGCGAGGCCTTCCGCGAGATTCAGCAGACCGCGCTCGATCTGCGCAGCCGCGGCGTGGTGCTGGCGGTGTGCTCCAAGAACGACGACGCCACGGCCCGCGCGCCCTTTCGCGAGCACCCGGGCATGCTGCTCAAGGAAAGCGACATCGCCGTCTTCATGGCCAACTGGGACGACAAGGCCACCAACATCGAGCGCATTGCCCGCCAACTGGAGCTGGGTCTGGATGCGATGGTGCTGCTGGACGACAACCCGGCGGAGCGCGCCCAGGTGCGCGCGGCCCTGCCGCAGGTCGCCGTACCCGAGCCGGGCGGGGACCCGAGTGCCTATCCCGCGCAGCTACTGGCAGCGGGATACTTCGAGTCGGCCGGCTTCACCGCCGAGGACCTGGCGCGGGCGGCCGACTACCAGGCGAATGCGGCGCGTGCCCAGATGCTTACGGGCGCGCGCAACCTGGATGACTTCCTGCGCACGTTGCAGATGCGCATCGCCTTTGCGCCCTTCGACCTGCAGGGACGTAAGCGCATCACCCAGCTCATCAACAAGACCAACCAGTTCAACGTCACCACTCCCCGCTACACCGAGCAACAGGTGGCGGGCTTCCAGGAATCCGCGCACCACTACACCCTGCAGGTCCGGCTCACCGACAAGTTCGGCGACAACGGCATGATCGGTGTGGTGATCTGCGAGAAACAGCCGCGCGAGTGGCGCATCGACACCTGGCTCATGAGCTGCCGTGTGCTCAATCGCGGCGTGGAGCAGGCGATCTGCAACCGCCTGGCCGTGGACGCCGCCGCCGCGGGCGCGCAGCGGCTCGTCGGGACGATCATTCCCACCGCACGCAACGGCATCGTGCGCGATCTCTACCAGCGCCTGGGTTTTGCACAGCCGGCGTCGGACGCGCAAGCGTGGACATTGGAGCTGTCGCAGTACCGGCCACACGCCACCTGGATGTCGCCTGACGAAACCCGCGGCGCGCAGGCCAGCGCATGAGCGCGCCTGCCGCGCAATTCCTGGTGAGCGCAGCGGACAGCCTGCGCTTTGCGCAGCTTTCGGGGGACTGGAATCCGCTGCACGTCGACGCCACCGCGGCGCGGCGCACGCCCTTCGGCGGTACCGTGGTGCACGGTATCCACCTGCTGCTGCTGACGTTGCAACGCGTCCTCGATCACCCGGCGCGCGGCGCGAGGTCGCTGCGGCAACTGTCGGTCAGCTTCAGCAACCCGGTGCGCAACGGCGACACGGTGCAGCTGGGTGTGACTCCCGGGGACGGGGGATCGCTGCGCATCGCCGGCCGAAGCGCGGCGCGCGCGGCCTTCACGGTGGCGGTAACCGTCGGCGACCTGGCGCCGGATGCCCGAGCGGCGCTCAACCCGGATACGCCCCCCGCAACCCGCCCGCAGGCACTTGAATTTCCCCCCGGCGTGACCGCCGGCGCCACTACCCTGGCGCTCGACCCGGCGCTCCTGGCGGACTTGTTTCCACGGCTGGCGCAGTCGCTGTCCCCGGGGTGGATCGCCGACCTGCTGGCAACGACGCGGATCGTCGGCATGATCTGTCCGGGCCTGGACTCGGTGTATTCCCAGTGCCGGCTTGCGGCACGCGAGCATGCGTCCGGCGCGCCGCAGTCCCGGATGGACTGGCGCGTGACCCACTCGGACGAGCGCTTCCGCATGATCCGCATGGAAGTTGCCGGCAGCGTGAGTCAAGGGCAGATCGCGGCGCTGTTCCGCGCACCGGCCGTCGAGCAGTTGCCGCTGACCGAGGTGAGGCGACACGTCGCCCCGAATGCCTTTGCCGGCCAGCGTGCGCTGGTGGCAGGCGGCTCGCGCGGCCTGGGCGAGCTGGCCGCCAAAATCCTCGCCGCCGGCGGGGCTGAAGTGACCATTACCTGGTCGCGCGGACAGGCCGACGCGCAGCGCGTGTGCGCCGAGGCCGCCGCCCTCGGCCTGTCGTGCGGGGCGCGCCAACTGGACCTGGCGAGTGTCAGCGAGGCGGGCGATCTGCCGGGCTGGCTGGCCGCGCTGCGGCCGACGCACGTGTACTACTTCGCCTCACCGCCGATCGCGAAGAACACCAGCGGTCAGTTCGATGCCCAGCTGCACGCGCGCTTCGAGGCCATCTACGTCGGTGCCTTTGCGGCCCTGGTGCAGGCGCTGACGCTCCGACGTGCGAGCGCTCCGTATTTCTTCTACCCGTCCTCGGTGTTTCTGGATAACACCGAGCCCGGCTTCGAGGAATACTGCGCTGCCAAGCTGGCCGGCGAGCGCCTGTGCCATGAGCTCGCGGCACAGGGCATCGCCTGCGTCGCACCCAGGCTGCCGCGCATGCGCACCGACCAGACCAGCGGCCTGCGTGCGGACCAGGTGTCCGACTCCCTGCCGGTCATGCTGGCGGCACTGGGCGCCCGGCGTCCCTGAAGATCCGGGCAACCCAGTGGCAACAAGCATCACACCGGTCATGGCGGACGACCTCCCGGCGCTGGGGGAGTTTCTGAACTTGCACCTGAACGCGCGCATCAGCGCCGCGCACTGGACGGCAGCGCTGCAGCATCCCTGGTGCGCAGCGCGACCCAACTTCGGCATGCAACTGCACGACGGCGCGCGGCTGGTCGGCGCATTCTGCGCCATCTATTCCGACCAGGTAATTGCCGGCCGCCAGGAGAAGTTTTGCAACCCGCATAGCTGGTGCGTGCTGCCGGAGTACCGCAACCAGGGCATAGGCCTCCTGACCACCCTGCTGCGCCAGCCAGGTTATCACTTCACCATGTTGACCCCGAACCCCAAGGTGGCGCAGATCTTCCGCCAGCTGCGCTTCCGCGACCTGGCTGACGACCAGGTGGTGTTTCCCAACCTGCCCTCGATCCGCGCCTTGTCAGGCAGCGCCTTCGCCGCCTGCGAGCCCGCGGTCATCGCCACGCGCCTGCGCGGCGCGGTGCTGCGTGACTACGAGCTGCATCGCGACATTCCCTGGCTGCGCTTCGCGGTTTTCGGGGCCGCCGATGAGGCCTGTCTGGCGGTCTACAAACCCATGACTTTGAAGCGCCTGCCGGGCGCGCGCCTGCTGCACATCAGCGAGCCGCGGCTGTTCGAGCGGCACGGGGCACTGTTGCGCCATCACCTGCTGACGCACCATGGCCTGGCGTTTTCCCGGATCGAGACGCGTTTTCTCGAGCGTGCCCCGCGACTCGCGCTGCATCAGCGCCGCCTGCAGGGCAAGCTGTTCCTGAGCAAAACTCTGGGCGAGGGCCAGATCCGCGACCTGTATAGCGAATTGGTCGCGCTCGATATCTGACTTAAATGCCAGTGAGCGGCACCTTCATGACGTAGGTGGGACCGTCCGCGCCCGGGCAGTACACCAGGCATTTCTGGCCGTTGCCCATGTCCTGCACCATGTTGAACTTGGTGTAGGTGCTGGTATTGCGCTGCCTGTTGATGACGAACTGCGTACCGGCCAGCCCTACCTGCGTCCAGCTGTGCGCGCCGGAAGACACGTATTTGCCGTTACTCACCGGCAGCTGCAGGCGATAGATGGCGCGCGTATCGCCGCTATTGGGTGGATCGGCGACATATACACAGTGATTGGCCGCGTCATAGACCGCGCCCGGGCACGGACCGATGGAACCCGGCGAGCCCCACAGGCCGGTGCCGCTGACCTTGTCCGGCTGCACCCAGCCGGCACCCGGTCTGGACAGATTCAGGATGGCGACGCGCTGCTTGACGGCGTCGCCCGCGATGAGGATCTGCAGGTCATCCGCGCAGGCCGCCCAGCGCCAGCCGCCAAAGCCCTGACCGGTACTGAAGGACTTCGTAGTGCCCGGGTGCGAACCGCTGGTATTGATGTACCCGTACAGGGTCACTGCGGCATGGTCGTACGCGTAGGCCGGCAGCGCCCAGACACGATGATTCACCTTGTCGGCCACCGAGAAGCCAAATCCCCACGGGGCGTAATAGTTCCAGGGATTGTCCATGTGTCCGTGGAACGCCCAGACGTTGCTGTTGGCGTAGCTGACGGGTGTCAGTGCCTCACCCAGCGCGTCCCGATTGAATGAGGTCGTGATATCGGTGCCGCCACCGCTGGCGCAGGCGACGCTGTTCTGCACCGCCATCCACACCCGTCCGTCCAGGTAGGCCTGGTAGCTGTTGTGCATGGCGCGACTGTAGCCATCGCCGTAAGTCGGACCGCTGTCCCCGCCGCTAGGGCTGTTCAGTGGCGGCGACGCGGCTGCTATCGCCGCGGAGGGCGACGGGGTCGTCAGGCGGCGCCATCCCGGCTGCTTCGGGTCGCTCAGCGCCAACACGTAGGTCTCGTTGCCGCAGTAGTCAGCGTGGCCGCCCGTGGCGCAAAAGCCGTACTCGAGCCTTCCCTGGTCCAGGAACGCACCTGTCCACACCTGTGCGATAGCGGTCGGGTTGTTGGAGAGTCCCGGAAATTCCGGCAGGGGGCTCGGCAGGACCTGCGTGATCATGTGCCCGCCGCCGGCGCCATGCCCCGAGCCGTCGGCGACCGCGACCCACTGCCCCTCGGGCAGCGCCTGGAACCAGGGCGGCGCGCCTGCCGCAGCTGCACCGGGCTGCGCCTCGGCCGCGGCCCGACGGGGCAACACGCCCGCGGCGATTCCCGCGGAGGCTGCCGCAGTCAGAAACTCCCGTCGCTTCATGTCGAGACTCCTAAGCGTGGATGCAAGTCACGCGTACGTCCATGTCCACTTCTATTCCGGCGTGACCAGGCTGTCCAGCAGGCCCGCAAGCCGGCCGGCGCCGGCCTCGCGTGAATACTGTCCCACGGCCTGGGCCGCCAGGACCGGCGCCGTGCCCGAGTCAATCTGCTCCAGGAAGCGCAGCAGCGCGACCTCGATCTGTTGCTGCGAATCCAGCGGCGCCACCAGGCCGACACCGGCGCGCTCCAGTGTGCGCGCGGTATCGCCCGCCGGGTCGGTCAGCGCCAGGATCGGCCGCCGTGCGCGCAGGTACTCATACAGCTTGGCGGGAATCTGCATGTTGCAATTGGCGGCCTGCAACAGCAGCAGTCCGTCGACGCCGAGCATTTCCTGCAGCGCGGCGATGTAATCCAGCGCCGGCTCGACCGCCACGATGTCGGCGATATCCAGCCGCGCCAGCTGGGCGGCAAAATCCACCTCTGGCCCGCTGGCACGCAGCACCAGCCGCAGTCTGTCGGCGGTGACGACACCGCGGCGCTTCAGGCTGGCAAGGGCGGCGAACAGTTGCGTGGGATCGCGCTCGCTGCGGTAGATGATTCCGCTGTGCAGTATGGTGACGCGCCGGCTGGTTTGCGCTGCGTCCCGCGGTGCGAGCGCGGCCCGTTCACGTCCGCCAGCTGCCTGTTCTGCCCGCGCGAAGGTCTCCTCGTCATAACCGTTCTCGATCACCGACATTCGATCGAGACCGAAGCGCGGAAAACGTGCCGCGTAAATGTCCACCGAGCTGGGTGCGGTGAACACCGCGCGATCGGCACGCGCGAATATCTGTTTCTCCAGGACCACCCAGGCGGCGTTGGCGCGCGGTTCCGGCGGCCAGTCAGCCTGCCACATGGGGTCGCGAAACTCGGCGATCCAGGGCAGGCCGCTGCGCTGCGCGACTTCCAGTCCGATCCTGTGGGCCGTGGCAATGGGGAAGGTCGACCAGATCGCAGCGCAGCCGTGGCGACGGATGATGCGCAAGGCCATCGGAACCGCCCACCAGTGCCAGCTCGCCCAGCGATCCGGCAAGGCAAGCTGCGCCGGGTATCGCCCGAACAGCGACAGCTGGCGCGCCGCGTCCAGGCCGAAGGCACGGTAGATGGCTAGCCCCGCCGGCACCTCGTTGCCGGCGGATGCGCCTGTGGCCTCGTAGGCGCGCGGGTGGACGCTCAGCACCACCGGCTGCCAGCCGAACCTGGGCAGGTGCTGGGCAAAGCGCAGGGTGCGCTGCAACCCGCTGCTGCCGCGGTAGGGCGGAAAGTGGTAGGCGATCAGCAGTACGCTGCGACCGCCCTGCTCTACCAGCTGCCCAGCCACTCCCCCACCCATTGCGCGGCCTGGTCCTTCCACACCTGTCGCGAGAAGGTGTGGTCCGCGCCTTGCAGCTCCCGGTACAACACCTGCGGCCGCTGCAGCAGGCCCTGCCAGGCCGCGGTGGACTTCACCACTTCGTCAAACTCCCGCGCGATCAGATCGCGCCCACTCATGAGGATCATGACCGGACCTGGAAAGCGCCGCAGACCCTCCGCGGTCTTGACCGGCAGGGGCAGATCGGCCATGTCGTCGCTCCCCGAGGCCGTGAGACCGCGCTGTCGCCGCCCACGCAGGAAGGCGCGCAGCTGGCGCATGAAATCGCGTCCCACGGTCAGCGGGTTGATGCCGCCGCTGACCAGCTTGCGCCAGAAATCCGGCTGCAGCAGGCGGCCGCTGTAGTAGTGCTTGATGATGGCCTCGGCCTGCACACCCTCGGTGCGCACCCACGGGTTCACCAGCGCCAGGCCCGCAACGCGCGGATCGCGCCAGGCATAGAACAGGATGCCGCTCGCAGACTCACATTCACCGAACAGCACCACCTGCTCAAGCTGCGGCTGCTGCGCCAGGAGGGCGTCCACCGCGGCGCGCAGGTCAGGCAGCGAGTCCTGGAAGCCGCGATGCTCCCCGGTGCTGTCACCCATGCCACGCAGATCGAAGCGCAACACCGGGAAGCCCCGCGCCGCCAGCTTGCGCGCCAGGGTCACGAACTGCCGATGCGCGCCGGCGCGATACTGCGGTCCGCCGGCCACCGCAATCACCACGCCGCGGCGCGCCGCGGCGCCAGCTTGGTGGATGATGCCAAGCAGCTTTTCCCCCGCGCAGTCGAACACGACCGGCGTCTGCCCCGCGTCCGCCGCCGCAGTTGCGGGCTGATCGTCCGCTACGATCGTCGCTGCCGCAGCCGGGGTTGCGGACAGGCCCTGTGCCTGCCGCACACACCACTCGCGACAGGCGCTGATGAGCTCCGGGGCCACGAAGCGTTCGTGCAACTGCCAGAATGCAGGGCCCGTCACCTGCGTGAGCGCCACCTGCACGCCACCGGCCTTGAGCGCCTCGATGGCCTTGAGGCTGGTGCGCGATACGCTGGCATCGGCCGCGGCCAGTGTTTCGAACCAGCCGACCTGCACATGACGCAGGGTCGCGGGCGCGGGCCAGCGGATGCGATCCAGGTCGGCGGCAAGCTTTGGCGAGACCTGGAAGCCGGAGACCTCGATGTCCTCACCCTGGCCGCTGCGCTGGCGCAGCTCCTCGGTGGTACGGATGCCGCCGGCTTGCTGCAGTTCCGCGGCGATGCGGATGCGCAGGAACTGCGTGAAGAAGCTTCTGCCCTCAGTGACCGGCTGCCACAGCAACAGTTGGTCGATCTGCGGGTCCTGTGCTGCCAGCTCCACGGCCATGATCGCGCCCAGGCGGATGCCCCACAGGGCGCGGCAACCCTGGCCGCTGCGACGCAGCCACGCCACGCCGCGCTTGAGGTCGTCAGCCCACAGCTCCCAACTGCCGTCACGGTATTCACCGCCACTGTCGCCGGTGCCCCAGGCATCCAGTACCAGCGTGCCAATCCCCTGGCGCGCCAGTTCGCGCGCCTGCAGTGCGACCATCGCACGGCAACGATTCAACTCCTCGCCGAAGGACTGGACGACCAGCAGGTCGCCGAGCGCGCTCGGGGCGCCCTGCGGTGGATAGTACAGCGCGAACAATGCACCGCGGCTGCCCGCAAGATGCATGGGCCGCGGCGCGGCTGCCGCAGGAGAATTCACGGATCCAGTTTGCCGTCTACGAATTGCGTGAGTGTGCCGACGGTGGCAAAGACATCCGCTGACAGTTCGTCGTCGCTGACGGCGATGCCGAACTCGTCTTCCAGAGCCGCCACGACATTCACGACAGCCATGGAGTCAAACTCCGGCAGGCCACCCAACAGGGCAGTGTCGGCCGTGAGCCGATCGGCGCGGGCGCCGAGATTGAGACTGTCGCGCAGGACTTTCCTGATCTGGGGCAAGGTATCCATAGTTCCCGATGGTATGTGGGGGTCGCCACTGACTTCCCGACGCAGTTCTAAGTTTACTGCATGCGGGGACGACTATACTGGGCGGACCTGAGAAATCAGCGGGAGCTTGCGGACCGCCCATGGCGTTTTTCGGTTTCCTGGGCCGCTCGTCCGGCCCCGAGATTTCAGCGGCCCGGCAGGCACGGATGCCACGGGTGCCCGCGGGCACGCCAGCAGCCGCGTCACATCGCGGAAATTTCAGCATGGCGCTCCAGGGTCCGGCGGTCGCGGCCGACGGCGACCTCGCGGTGCTGATCCAGGGACGGCCATACTTCAGCGGCGCGCCCACCCCTGACCCGGCCGCACGGCTCCTGGCGTTGTGGCGCGAGCGCGGTGCGGACTTGCTGGAGCAGCTGGGCGGGCAATATGCGCTGGGGGTGCTGGACGCCGCCCGCGGCGAGGCGCTGCTGGCCGTAGATCCGATGGGGATCGAACGCCTGGCCTTCGCCTTGCAAGATGGCTTGCTGGTGTTTTCCGACACCGCCGAGCGCGTCGCCAACTTTGCAGCGGATCGTCCACCGCTCGACCTGCAGGCCGTGTTCGCCTACCTGGTGCACCACGAGGTACCCGCACCGCGCACGATCTTCGCGGGCGTCGGCAAGCTGCGCGCCGGGCATTGCGTCAGTCTGCGCGACGGCCGACTGCACAACCGGCGCCACTGGCAGCCGCAGTTCACTACGCCGCCGGGCGCCGGCTTTGATGTGCTGCGCGCCGAGCTCAGGGGCAGCCTCGATACGGCGGTGCGCGCCAGCCAGCCGGACAAGGCCACCGGGGCGTTCCTGAGCGGCGGGCTCGACAGCTCCACCGTTGCCGGGGTGCTCAACGGGATCGCCCCGCCAGCATGCACATTCTCCATCGGCTTCGGCTACCCGCAGTACGATGAGCTGCCCTACGCCAGGATCGCCAACAGTCATTTCGGCTGCCGCGGCCATGAGTACACGGTGCACGGCAGCGACATTGCCGCGAGTTTTACCGACATCGCCCGCGCTTACGACGAGCCGTTCGGCAACTCCTCCGCGCTGCCGGTGTACTACTGCGCGCGCCTGGCGCGCGAGCACGGCATCACGCACCTGCTGGCCGGGGACGGCGGCGACGAGCTGTACGCCGGCAACTCGCGTTACCTGGACCAGCGGGTCTTCGAACACTACCAGCGGGTGCCGCGGTTGCTGCGCAAGGGTGTGCTCGAGCCCCTGTTGCAGCTGTGGCCGGCGGCGCTGTCGTTCTGGCCGGTGCGCAAGGCGCGTGGCTATGTGGCCAAGGCAACCATGCCCCTGCCGCAGCGGCTGGAAGCCTGGAACGCGATCTACCAGGCGGGGGCGGCGCAGGTCCTCGACCCGGCCTGCCTGGGTGCGATCGATGCGCAGGCGCCACTGCGCGACATGCAGGAAGTCTGGGATGCCTGTCCCAGCAAAAACACACTGGACCGGATGCTGTTCTACGACTGGCAGTACACCCTCGCCGACAACGATCTGCGCAAGGTACAGACCATGTGCGCGCTGGCCGGCGTGACGGTCTCCTACCCGATGCTGCACCCGGCGGTCATTGCGAACTCACTGCGCGTCACGCCGCAATTGAAGCTCCATGGCGGGGAGCTGCGTGGCTTCTACAAGCGCGCCATGGCCGACTTCCTGCCGGCGCAGATAATCGCCAAGAAGAAGCACGGCTTTGGCCTGCCGTTCGGCCTGTGGTTGCAGGAGACCGCGGCGCTGCGCGAGATCATTTTCGACAGCCTGGCGGGCCTGCGCAAGCGCCGGCTGTTGCGCAGTGAATTCATCGATCGCCTGCAAAAGCAGCATAGCGAAGAGCATGCCGCGTATTACGGCGTGTTCCTGTGGGTGCTGGCGATGCTGGAGCAGTGGCTGCAGGAACACGGGTACGACCTGCCATGAGGCAGCTGGCGTCGTGGGAATCCTGGTTGCTGCGCGCTGGCGCCGGCGCGCTCTCGCGCCGCTCGCGCGCGGCTGCGCTGCTCGTCCTGATCTATCACCGGGTGCTGCCACGCCTTGACCCTTTGCAGCCGGGCGAACCTGACGCCGCGGACTTTGCCCGGCAGATGGACCTGCTGGCCGGCAGTTTCCGCGTCCTGCCGCTGCGCGAGGCGGTCGCGCGCCTGAGCGGGGGAACGCTGCCTGCACGCAGTGTCTGCATCACCTTCGACGACGGTTACGCCAACAACTACGAGATTGCACTGCCGATTCTGGCCGCGCGCGGCCTGCCGGCCACGGTGTTCGTGGCGTGCGGCTACCTGGATGGTGGCAGGATGTTCAACGATACCGTCATCGAAAGCGTGCGGCAGGCACCCGTGGAGTTTGATCTGGGCGCTCTGGCCCTGCCGCGCTTCAGGCTCACCGACGACGCCGCGCGCGGGCGCGCGATCGACGCGATCATCGCGCAGCTGAAGTACCTGCCTGTGCCGCAGCGCAATGAGCGTGCGCTGGCGGTGGCGGCGGCAGCGCGCGCAACGCTGCCTGATGATCTGATGATGACCTCCCGGCAACTGCGCGCCCTGCACGCCGCCGGCATTGAAATCGGCGCGCATACGGTCAATCACCCGATCCTGACGCAGGTGGACGCCGCCACGGCGCGGCGTGAAATCATGCTTAGCCGGCAGCGGCTGGAAGAGTTGACCGGCGCCGCGGTGCGCTCCTTCGCCTACCCCAACGGGCGCCCGCAGCGTGACTACGGCGTCCGCGACGTGGCCCTGGTACGCGAAGCGGGCTTCGACCTGGCGCTGTCGACGTCCTGGGGGGTGGCGGGCCGCAGCAGCGACCTGCTGCAATTGCCGCGCGTCGCGCCGGGGAGCGGCACGGATGCGCGGCGCTTCGGCGCCCGCCTGGCGCTGGCCTATCGCCAGCGCGCCTGCGCCACGGTCTGATCAACCCTGCGGCTTGTCCGCTTCCTGGTCGCTCTTCGCGGCTGCTCCCGCTTTCGAGGGCTTGCGGCCGGGCTTGTGACCCACCGCGCCGCGCGACCCCCGCTGTTCCGCATCGCGGATCTTGTTACGCAGCCCGGGCAACGGATAACCCCCGTCGTAGGCGACCTTGGCGAGCGCCTTGGCCTTGTCCAACTCCCCCATCTGCAGGTACAGCAATCCGGCGCCGTAGTTGATCTCCGGAGACTGGGGATCAAGACTCAGCGCTGCGTCGTACTGCTCCCGCGCCTCCTCCTGCTTGTGGATGCGGAACAGGTAATTGCCGTAGATCAGGCGCACCGCGGCATCGTCGGGGGCGAAGGCGATCGCACGGCGGAAATAGCACTCCGCCGCGGGAATCTGCGGATTGGGGAATGCGCCGCCGCGCAGCGCCCATCTGGCCATGGCCTGCAGCGCGCGCGGATGATTGGGAAAGGCGCGCAACGTATAATCGATGTCCCCCATGGCCTTGTCGCCGGTGTTGCCGCGTGCCAGGGACTCGACATCCGGCGTGAAGTGATACTCCTCCACGACGGGCAACTTCAGCGCGCGGGCCTCGCCGTCACGATAATCAAAGGGTCCGTAGCTGTTGCGCAGATCGCCACAGCCGGGTATTGCCTGCGGGGCCGCGGTGCCGCTCCACAGCGCCGCCGCGCATACCAGCGCTGTCGCAAGCCTGCTGCTCATGATCGGGGGACTATACCCCATTTGGGCAGGTTGCCGATTCCATGCGCCACCGGGTTGTAGTTGGATGCGAGCGTCACCTTGCGATACGCCGCGGCGGCACCGGCCTTGCCATGTTCGGTGGCGGTGGCCAGATTGGCGATCGTATAAGCCCAGAAACCGCTCACGTCGTTGGAGGAGCTGCCACCGTTCATGTCGGTTTCGGCGTCGTGATCCTTGAGGGTATCGCCATCGTTGGCCGACAGGGCCGACAGGTGGCTGGCGGCCAAATAGGCCTGGTAGGCCTCGTTGACTCCCATGAACACCGGCGGCCCACTGCCGGTGTAACTCTTCAGGTACGGCGCCTCGTACAGGCCGGCGCGGCGATAGTTCCAGGTGGCATCGGTACCCATGCGGATGATCACGCCGTCATAGGCGTGATCGCGCATCGCGGCCAGGTTGGCCTGATTGATGCCGCTGATCCCGAGGTCGGAGATATGCGCCAGGGCTGCAATCTGGAACATCACCATGAACGAGGCACCCCAGAACTGGTCGGGAGTACCAAAATTGTAACGATCGTAGCCATACTGCCCCAGCCAGCCGACGCTGTTGCGGTACGCGCCGGAGTCGATGCTGCCGTCGACGTAGCGGGCCCGGTTCCATGAAGCGGTATCGTCGATACTCTTGCGGAAGGCGTCCCCCACGGCCAGATCGGCCGCAGCCGGGTTTGCGCCGACGACCTGTTCCGGGCTGATCGCCGCGGCCTGTCCCATGGTGCGCCAAGACCAGGCGGCACCACGCGTCGTCAGCGGTGCGTTGATGCACGCCAGCACCCCGCCTCCCTGGCGCGTAACGGGATTGCTCTGCAGGATCGCAACCGCCGCCGCGAACTGCAGCGACTCCAGCGCAGTCCAGCGGCCTTCCAGCAGGTACGGCAGGTAGCCGTTGGACGGATGGTGCGGGATATCCCAGCCGCCGCTGATCTGGGTGCCGGTCGGGGCCGGCAGGGTCGGTCCAGCGCCGGAGCTGAGGGTGATCGCCGGGTACGAGGCATACAGCGGCACGCGCCCGGTGGTCTCATCCCGGTAATGGATCGGCCAGCGTCCCGAGCCGCGATTGTTGCTGACGGTGGCGGCCCAGGCGCGTGGATCCGCGCTGGTACAGTACAGCGCCTCCCAGTTCGGCAGGACACCGATGGTCGCATCGTCCCCGGTGCCGGGCATGTAGGCGCGCCAGTTTCCCTGGGCGAACGGCACCGGGTTGATGGCAGTAGCCAGACCATTGAAGGCCGCCGCCGATACCGGTGTGTAGCCGTAGTTGGGCACCAGCTTGCTGGCGCGCAGGTAGGCGGCGTCGTGCCGGATCACGCCAAGTTGCGGATCGCCGCTCAACCAGTCGACGCGCGACCAGCGTGAATGTGACAGGTGCGCCAGGGTCCCCGAATAAGTCACCCGGCCGCCGACGCTCACGCTCACGGAGTAGTCGCGCTCACCGGGCGCCGGCACGTTCATCCAGCCGTTCTCCACGACCGTCTCAACCTCGATGGCGCCATTGGAATAGCAGCGCACGTAGAACCACAGTGCCACGTGTGCATCCGAGGTCGGGCAGTAGTAGTGGAACTCCGACATCACCGGACCGGGAATCTGCCGCACCCGACCGCCGGCCGCCTTGTTCCAGGTGGAGCGATCGACTCCAACGCAGGACTGCAGCGCATAGCTGCCGGTGACGGCGCCTGAGAACGTCACTGTGACAGGCAGACTGGCCGGTTCGGCCACGGTACCTGTGGGTGTGGAGCCGGTCACGGCCAGCTGCACCAGCACGGTCTGGTTCTGCCTGAAGGCGGTCACGCCGCTCAACACCGCGAACTTGACGCTGCCGTCCGGCCAGCGGTTGCGGATGTCGGCCTGCAGACTCGATCCGCTGGCCGACAGGTACGAACCGCCCGGCACATCGCCCTGGCGGAAGGCCTGGCCCGCTGTCCAGGCATAACTGCCCGACGGCGCGGTGCTCAGCAGTGCAATCGCCGGCAGCGAGCCGGGCTTGATGACGCAACTGGTCGAGGAACTCGTGCCGCCGGCCACAGACAGGGCGCCAGGCGCACAGGGCGTGGCTGCGAAGGCGGCGCCGGTCATCACCGCCCCCGTTGCCCCCGCGGCCGTCACCAGGAACTGCCGCCGGCTGATATCGCTGCTGTTCGGATCGCTCATGTTGTTTCCTCGACTTCTATGGTGCGCACTCTTGCATCGGCAGCGCCCCCCGGCAAACTGTCCGCATCTGGCGTCAGGTCGGGAGCTTCAGCCGGTGGCAAGCCGCGGCATCGGCACGGCGGGCGCGGGCTCCGCGGCCGCATGGCGCGCCAGAAAGCCGTCAAACATGAGCAGCGACCACAAGGCCGCGCTGTGATCCCGCCGGCCGCTCGAGTGCTCGTCCGCGAGCGTACTCAACACCCGGGGCTGAAACACGCCACACTCCGCCAGCCGTGAACCGCGAACCACGTCACAGATCCGCTCGCGCAGCGAGCCGCGGAACCAGACATCGAGCGGAACTGCGAACCCCATCTTCTCGCGATACAACACCTCGCGCGGCAGCAGCGGCTCGAGTGCCTTCTTCAGCAGGTACTTGCCCTCGCCGTGGTGCAGCTTCACGGCCGACGGCAGCTGCGCCACCCAGGCGACGAACTCGTAGTCGAGGAATGGCGTGCGCACCTCGAGGCTGTGCGCCATGCTGGCGCGATCGACCTTGGTCAGAATGTCTCCCGGCAGGTAGGTCTTGTAGTCGAGGTACTGCACCAGCGCCAGCGCATCCGGGAAGGTCCTGCCTTCGGTATGAACCCGGAAGACCTCGCTGGCCGAGTAGCCATCGAGGGACTGGCGGAAGTCGGCGCTGAACAGCCGCGCGCGCAGGTCCGCGGACGTGATGGAAACACCGTGCAGGTAGGCGGCCACCGAGTCGCGGGCCAGCGCCTCAAAGGTCGTCTTGCCTCGCAGTATGCGCGGCGCCCAGTCGAGCTTCGGGTACAGCCTGCCCAGCGGACCGAACACTCCACGGCGCACGGCGGCCGGCAGGAGGCGCCGGATGCGCTCCTCGCCGCTGAACAGCCGGTAGCGGCGATAGCCGATGAAGTCCTCATCCCCGCCGTCGCCGGAGAGCGCCACGGTTACGTGTCGACGCGCCAGCTCACACACGCGGTAGGTCGGGATCGCCGAGCTGTCCGCGTAGGGCTCGTCGTAGATACCGACCAGCCGGTCGAGCAGACCGTAGTCCCCCGCCTCCACCGTATGAGCATGGTGGTCGGTGTGCTTGGCCTGCGCCACCAGTTGCGCGAAGCGCGACTCGTCGTAGCGCGGTTCACTGAAGCCGATGGAGCAGGTCAGGATGTCACCCGCGCCGATCTCGCGCATCATGGCCACCACCGCGCTGGAGTCGATGCCACCCGACAGGAAGGCGCCAAGCGGCACATCCGATACCAGGCGTTTGCGCACCGCCTCCTGCAGGCGTGCGCGCAGCTGCTCCTGCAGCTGCGCCGGTGGTAACGGCTGCGGCAATTCCCCCTCGAGCGGCACGTCCCAGTAGCGCACCGGGCGCGCCTCGCGGGCACCACGCTTCACCAGCAGCAGCGCCCCGGGCTCGAGCTTCAGGACGTCGCGATAGATCGTCCGTGGATCGGCGACGTAGCTGAACGTGAAGTATTCCTCGATTGCGCGCGGGTCGATGCGGCGCGGAACCTGTGGACAGGCCAGCAGGGCTTTCAATTCCGAACCGAACACCAGCCGTCCGTCCGCAAGCCACGCGTAATACAGCGGCTTTACCCCGAGCCGGTCGCGCGCCAGAAACAGCGTCTGCTGGCGGCGATCCCACAGCGCGAAGGCAAACATGCCGTTGAAGCGCGCCAGGCATTCAGCACCCCACTCCTCCCAGGCATGCACGATGACTTCGGTGTCCGAGCGGGTGCGGAAGGTGTGACCGCGACGCACCAGTTCGGCCTCGATCTCCATGAAGTTGAAGATCTCGCCGTTGAAGGTGACGACCACGCTGTGGTCTTCGTTGTACAGCGGCTGGCGGCCGCCGGCCAGGTCGATGATCGACAACCGGCGGTGGCCGAGACCGACGCCCGGTTCGATGTGGAAGCCGTCACCATCCGGTCCGCGGTGCGACAGGCTGGCATTCATGGCGCGCAGCACGCCTTCGTCCACAGCACGCGTACCTGCAAGGTCGACGATCCCGGTAATCCCGCACATTCAGGCGGCCTCCTCGATTGCGGCGCACTCGCGCGCGTACATTCCCGCGTAGTCGGCGATCATGCGCCGCAACGAATATTGCTCTACCGCCCTGCGGCGGGCCGCAGCGCCATGCGCCGCCCGCAGCTGCGGATCAGCCGCGTATTGCAGCAGGACCTCGGCCAGCGCCTGCGGGTCTGCGCAGGCTACCAGCCGGCCGGTGATGCCGTCCTGCACCAGTTCCAGGTTTCCGCCGGTCGCGGAAGCCACCACCGGCAGCCCGCTGGCCATGGCTTCCAGCACGGTGTTGGAGATGCCCTCGCGGATCGAAGTCAGGGCGAATATGTCCAGGCCGGGCAGGATCTGCGCCACGTCATCGCGGCTGCCCGGCAGCCACGCCTGCTGCGTCTGGCCCGCCTGCCGCAGCAGCTGCAGGGCCTCGCTGCGCAGCGCTCCGTCGCCCAGCATCACCAGTCGCAGCGCCTGCCCGCGCGGGTCGCGGCGCGCCAGCACGAAGGCGCGCACCAGGTTCAGTGGATCCTTGATGGCGCTGAAGCGGGTGACGCTGCCGACCACCACCTCACCCGGCGCCGCGCCCGGAATTGCGCCGGTTGCCCGGGCGGTGGCGCGTGGATGAAAGCGGTCGGTATCCACCCCGTTGCAGATGCGTGTGACCCGCGAAGGCCCGATCCCCACCCTGCTGGTCAGCCACTGCTCGATCTCGCCGGACACCGCGACAAAGCGGTTGATCGCGGGACTGATGGCGCGCCGCAGCGCCCGGTAACGCACGCTCATGCCCTGCGGATCGTAGACGTCCCAGCCGTGCTCGCCATGGATGCGGCGCGGTACGCCGGCGAGCCGCGCGATCAGGGCCGCCTCGATCGCCGGCAGGTTGCGCGTGTGCACCAGTGCCGGCCGCAGCGTGCGCAGCAGCCGGTACAGCCGCAGCAGGGCGCGCGGATCGTTGCCAGGGCGCTTGTGCAGTTCATATACGCCCACGTCCGCCGGGCGGATGCGCTCCCGGAACGCGGTAGCCTCCGTCAGGGCGATCACGGCGTGCCGCCAGGATTGCGGTGGCAGGGAATTGATCAGGTTGACCACGCCATTCTCCAGCCCCCCGTAGTCGAGCCGGAACAGCACGTGCGCGATCAGCGGCCGACGGTCCACGGCACCCTGGATGTCAGGCATGCGCGTCCGCCCGGCCCGCCCGGGCGTCCTCGGCCAGCCGTTCGGTGAAGTAGTCCAGTACCGCCGCAGCCACCTGGTCCCAGTCGCCCACCTGCAGGCCGCGGCTGATGGCCGGCGCATCCCAGTCGCGCGCCAGGGCCGCGCGCACGGCGGCAGCAAGCGCATCGACGTCGTCGACGGGTACCAGGGTGCCGTTGCGGCCGTCGTGCACGTACTGCGGATTGTCGCCGACGGGGGTGGTGACGACCGGGCACCCCACGGCGAGCGCTTCGAGCACCGCGTTGCAACACCCTTCGCGCGCGGTCGCCAGTGCAAACACGTCCGCGGCGCGCAGCCAGTCACGCACCGTGGCCTGCGGCACGCGACCGAGGATGCGAACCTGTTCGCCCAGGCCAAGCTCCCGCACCAGTCGCTGCAACTCAGCCGGGTATCCGGCCTCGTAGGCGCGACCGCCCACGATCACCAGCCGTACTGCGGGCAGCAGCGCGCGCAAGCGCGCGATGGCGCGCAACAGCACGTGATGCCGCTTGCCGGAGACGAGCTGCCCCACGCAGACCACCAGGCGCGCATCGCCGGCAACTGTCAGCCGTGCTCGCGCGGCGGCACGCTCACCGGGAGAAAACAGTTCGCGGTTCACGGCGTTGGGGATGACCGTGATCCGCTTCGCATCCAGTCCCTGGGCAACAGCCGTAGCGCGCAGCGAGTGGCTGACACTGATGCAGCCGGTGGCCGAGCGCAGGGCGCGCAGCAGCCGCGGGCGCAGCACGCGGTTGCGCAGCACATCCACTTCCACGCCACGGATGGTGATGAACACGGGCAGGCCCAGTTCCTGCGCCACCTGCACGCAGCCGGCCCCGTCGGGATAGCCGAAGTGGGCGTCCAGCAGGTCCACCTGTGCGGCGCGCCGCAGCGAGCCCAGCCGCGCGCGCACACTGCGCGCCAGCCACTGGCCGTCGAGCTGCTTGAGTACCCCGGGGAGGTAGTACATCGGCAGCGGCTCGATGTCGAAGCCGCGGGCGTCGCGATGCGGGGCGCGGGCCCAGGCGGGCAGCGGCCGCAGCGGCGGACAGTACGGCACCGGCTGCAGCGCGCGCAGCGCACACCGCCGCGCCATGGCCGCCAGACGGTCGGCAACGAAGGTGCCCGCCGCCGGGTCAGCCGGCGTTGGAAGTACGCGGCACACACTCGTCACCCGCAGGCTCACGGGCACGCTCACCCCAGGTAGCGCGCCAGCGGCGGGCCCACCACACGCGTCAGTCCGAGCGGCAGGCGTCGCCAGGCGCCGATCATGCGCGAGTAGCGTGCGTTGCTGGGACTCAGGTTGGGCATGGCGCGCGCGCGCACCAGGTGGTACTGGTAGTGCAGCGGCTCAGGCTCGAAGCCCCAGTTCTTCTTGAAGTCGAACGAGCCGGTATCGCGCTTGCTGCGCCCGAAGTCGAACAGCCGCGCCCCGCGCTCGCGCGCCCGCTCCATCACCTGCCAGTACATGAAGTCATTGCCCGCTGCGGCGCGCGCCGCATAGGTGCTGCCGCCGTAATACGGCAGGACCTCGTCGCGGAAGTAGAAGCTCAACACGCTCGCCACCGGCCGCGCGCCATCCTGTACCGTCAGCACCTCGCACTGGCTGCCGAACACCTGTTGCAGCACCCGCGGGTAGCTGCGCGCGAACACTGGTGTGCCCAGATTGCGCAGGCTCTCGGAGTAGATGTCGTACATGCGGCGCGTGTCGGTGTCGATGTGCGCCTGCAACTGCTTCTGCAGGCCCTTGCGCACCATGGCGCGCTGTTTGCGCGGGATGGCCTGCATGTTCTTTTCCGGATCGGCGTCGATGGGCCGGCGGAAAGTCACGTACAGGTCCTTGGCAGGCCAGCCCTCATGCAGCGGCCGGCGGTTGCGCATCTCGACGTAGTCCACGCCAAGGTTTTCACCCAGGTCGCAGGCTGCGCGCGTGAGCGCCTGGAGGCTGGCATCATCCTCGGCCAGGATCCCGCCGTAGACGCAAAACGGCGTGGACACCAGTGCGTGGCCGAACAGCAGGCTGCGCACCTGCGCCAGCGGCAGGACGCCGCTGATGCGGCCGCCGCGTTGCGCCACGAGGTAATGGGGCCGGTGGCCGAAGGCCCGCCGCAGCACTTCACGCCACTGCGCCAGGTGAAAGAAAGTGCCGCCCGGATGCAGCTCGACGAAGGCGTTCCAGCGCGCCTCGTCCTGCGCCTCGAGGCTTGCGACCGTGACCGGACCCGCGGCCGCCACCGCGGGCGGCGCCTGCGGTGCGCTGCGGGCCTGGGCGCTGTCCATGGGAAGCGCCTACTGCGGGCCGAAGCCGCCCACGGGGGGCACGGCAGGCCCGGGAGCACCGTAGGCGCCGGGAAGCGGCTGGGCATAGCCGGCGGCACCCGGAATCCCGGGACCCGCGGCGCCGGGCGCAGCGCCCGCGGCCCCGAAGGTCATGGTGCCACTCAACATCAGCATGTTGGCCTTGTAGACCTGCGCGCCGGTGCGCTGGAAGTGGTTGAACGTCAGGTTGACGGAAGTGCGCGGTCCTACCTGGTCGGTGAGCTGGGCGGTGTAGCGGCGGTCCTTGTACTGGGCAACGGCGCCCTCGCGCAGATCGTTGTTGGCGAAGTTGACGCTTGCCATCGCAGTGATCCGCGGCCCGAGCCTGCGGCTGCCGAAGGCGGTCACCGCACGCTGGGTGTCCTCGATCGGCGAGGTCACGGGCGCGCCCAGCAGCGTCAGGTAAATGCGGCGCTCGGAGGTCAGCACCAGGCCCACCTGTGTGACGCGCCCGGTCAGCACCGCGCTCGCGTTCAATGACTTGAGCACGTAGACATCCGGTGTCAGGCGCGAGAACTGCGGTACGCCCGGGAGGTTCAGCGGATTATTGAAACCCTGGGGCAGGTAGCGGTTGGCGTCGGTGGTCGGTTGCTCGAGGTAGTTTACGATCAGGCCCAGCAGCCGGCTCTGGCGTGTCCAGGACAACTGATACTGCCTGCCGAAGAAGCGCTTGCCCGCCAGGGCGCGCAGGTCGTTCTGCGGATCGTCGGACCAGTCGAAACCGGCGGCCCACTGGCTCGCGTCAAGCCCGCCGCGGGATACACCCAGGCGCGGATCGCTCTCCTTGCCGCCCTGGCCCAGCAGGCGCAGTCCGGGCCACGCCAGCCAACCCAGTTCCCCGAGCAACGACTCGTTGAGGTAGCGCGGCGCGTTCACGTTGGTATAGGTGGTTTCGCTGCGCTGGTAGCGGGCGCTCCAGGTGAGCTTCGCCTTGGGCTCCGCGGAACTCAGGGCGAAGCTGCCGTCGCGATTGGAGGAATTGGCCAGCGCGTAGTTGAGATACGGGTAATAAGGGACCACGGCGGCCCTGTCCTGTTGGTCATAGGCAAAGCGCCGGCAGCAACGCGGTGGCGGTGCTGGCGCCGGCTGCTGTCCCACCCCGTTGGCGTCCTGGTTGTGGGTGAAGCCCCAGGAATACCGGCCCTCCATCTGCACCCAGTGGAAGCGGTGACGCAGCGTCGGCGTGATGGCCGCGGCGGTGGTGTTGGCGATATTGCCGACCGGAAATATGACGTCTATGTTGTTGTTGCGCGTGGGATCGACCTGGCTCTGGGTGCGCTGGGCGTTGCCGTCCAGAAACAGCCAGTCAGGGACAAGCTTCCCCTCCGCGAAGATGTTGCCGTTCTGATAGGTGTCGTGGCCGTGCTGGCCGCCGGTATAGAAAAGCGCCTGGACCTGGTAGTCCAGGTTGGTGCGCAGCCAGTCGCTGTCGTATTTGAGGCTGACCCCCGGAATCAGCTGCCAGATCTCGCCCGACTCGGTCTGGCCGGGCAACGCCAGGTCGATATTGTCGGTCCACGCACTCGCCGCGCTGATGCGCGGCACGATCACGGTGGTGGCGGCCGCTGCTGAGGCGGCTGCGCCCGCAAGCGGCACCACGGCGGCCAGCGCCAGCGGCCAGCGGGGGCAGCCGGCGGCCCGGCTATTTCGGGGGCTCATGCGCAGGATAACCGCTGCCGTAGGCACCATAGTAGTAATGCTCGCTCAGGTGGCTGACACGCGCCTGGTTCAGCAGGCAGCGGATCCGCTTGCTGCGATCCAGCAAGCCAATGGCCTCCAGCACCAGTGGCTGGGGCGTCGACTCGGCGCCCACCACCATCACCACCTGGTCCACCAGTGTGGCAAGAATACGTGTCTCGTTGGTCGCCAGCAGCGGCGAGCAGTCGAACAGCACCACGCGGTGCTCATCGGCGTTGGCGAGCAGGCCGACGATCTGCGCCAGGCGGCGGCTGCCGAACAGTTCCGATGCAATCGCGGTCGGCTGTCCGGCGGGCAGAAAGCTCAGGCCCGCGATACCCGTATCCAGCACCAGGGATTCCGGATCGAGTTGCGGGTCGAGGATGGCGTCGATCAGCCCCGGGTGCGGCTGTGCATGCAGGCGTGTGCTCAGGTCGCGCTTGGCCACGTCGGCATCCACCAGCAGCAGGTCGTAGTCGCGCTCGCGCGCCATGCTCATCGCCAGGTTGAAGGAGATGAAGGTCTTGCCCTCTCCGGCGATGGCGCTGGTGATCATCAGCGTGTTGGCGCGCCTACCATCGCCGTCGGCGCCACGCCCGAAGGCGCTCTCCAGCAGCGGCCACTTGATGCGGCGGATCTGCTCGGTGATGGCGTCGGCAAACGGCAGCGGCGGCAACAGTCCGCCGGCACGCAGTTCCTCCAGGTTGGCGTGCACCGCGGCGGCGCGTGGCGCGCGGGCCGCCGTTGCCGGGGGCACCTGCACCGCGGCGACCGCGGGCGCATGCGGCGCTGCGTCCGCGGAGCGCTCCAGGCGGGGCGGTTCGCGTCGTGCCCCCGCATCACCCGCGCTACGCTGCTTTTGCAGCGCCTTCTCGATGATGCTCATACCTACCCCACCAGCCGGTGTAACACTGAACTGACGGGGTCGGCGATCAGCAGGCCGATCACGTAGACCACCACCAACGCCGCGCAGGCCAGGCCCAGGCGCATCGGCTCGCGCAGATTTCCCGCCGGGCGCACCAGGCTGACCGAGCCAAGTACCGGCAGGCCGGTCACAGCCGCCAGCATGCTGCGCGACACGAAGATCGGCTTGAGCAGGTTCAGCAGCAGCGCCAGGCCCACCCCGGCCGCCAGCGCGCCCAGCAGCGCGGCAGTCATCAGCAGCGGCCGGTTCGGCGCCACCGGTACCAGCGGCACCACCGGCGGTTCGATGATGCGGAATTTCACCGGGTTATTGGTTGCCTCGGCCTCCTGCGACAGGCGCGCCGAGTCCAGCCGCTGCACCAGCGCGGTGTGCTGCGCCTTGGTGACCTCGTAATCGCGGGTCAGCTGCGTCAGCTCCGCTTCGGTCTGCGGCATGGTGTTGACCTTGGATTTCAGGTCGGCAACCACCCCTTCCTGCTCACCCAGCTGCTGGCGCAGTTCCGCCAGCGCCACGTCGGTGCGGCTCTGCTCCACGCGCAGATTCTGGTAAACCGGATTGATGTCGAGCGCGATTGCGCTGGCTTCGGCGTTGGATTTTGGCAGTGCGAATGCCGCACGGCCCTTGTGCGCGGCGGCCTTCTGCGCCTGCAGCTGCGCGATCGTGGCCTTGAGCGCGATGACTTTGGGGTGCTTGTCGGTGTACTGCAGCAGCAACTGGTTCAGCTGCGTCTTGTACTCAGCGATCTGCGGGTCATTGGAACTGTCATCGCCGCCGCCGCTGAACAGGCCGAAAGTCGGCTCCTCGCCCTCCAGCTGCTTGGCGATCTCCGCGCGCGCCTGGGTCGCCAGGCGGTACTTGGCGCGCAACTGGTCGAGCTTGTCCTGCTCGGTCTGCAGGCGCGTGAAGTAGTCGCCTGTCAGCTGCCCGGGGATCAAGCCGACGTTGCGCTGCTTGAACTGCGCCAGGCGCTGCTCAGCGGCCCGCAGGCGGCTCTCGTAGTCGCGGATCTGCTGGCCGAGAAACTCCTGTGCCTTGTCGGAGTCGATGCGCTTGACGCCGAGGGTATCCTCGACGAAAGCATTCAGCAGGTGCTGTACCACGCGCTGCGCGGTTACCGGGTTGGGATCGGTGAAGCGCAGGGTGTAGACGTTGTTGCCGGTGATGCCGTAGACATTGGTGGCGGCTGCGGCGCCCGGACCGGCGCCGTTGCCGCTCTCGAGCGTGACGCGGCGCGCCAGCGAATTGACCACCTCCGCGAACTCGGTCTGGGTGCGGGCGTGCGCCGAGAGGTCAGTCTCGCGCGCCACGCGCTCCAGGTTGGGCCGGCCCATGACCATGCGCGCCATCATGTTGACCCGGTTCTCGGTGTCGGCATTGACCGCCAGCCCGTTCAACAGCGGCTTCAACACGGAATCGGTATCTACGTAAACCTTGGCGCGCGCCTCGTACACCGGCGGCATCAGCGTGATCCCCGCCCACGCCGCAACCGCAACCACCCAGGCCACGAGGACCGCCGGCCAGCGGTAACGCCAGGCGCCGCGGGCATGGGCGAGAATCTGCGCGAGTGTGTCCCTCATGAGCGTTCGCTCAGAACCTCGATTGCGGAATGATCAGCACGTCGCCCGGCTGCATCGCGATGTTCTGCCGGGTGTCGCCGCTGTTGATCAGGTCGCCCAGCCGCACCTTGATCTCGGTCTGCTTGCCGTTCTCCGTGCGCAGGATGCGCGCGCGGTTGAGCGCGGCGAACTGTCCGGGCGCGCCGGCCTGGATCATCACGTCCATCAGGTGCATGCCGTTCCTGAAGGGCAGCGCCTGCGGCTTGAGTACGCCCTCGCCTACGATACGGATCTGGTCGGAGTAGGTGCCGACGAAGCCGGTCACGATGATGTTGACCTGCGGCGTGCGCACGTACTCCGACAGGACCTTCTCGATGTCACGGCCGAGTTCGCTGGGTGTCTTGCCGGCGGCGGGCATGTTCTCCACCAGGGGGGTGGAAACACGCCCGTCGGGGCGGACCTGGACAGTGACACTCAGATCCGGCTGGTTGAACACGAATACGTTGAGCGTGTCACCCGGCCCGATCCGGTATTCCACCGGCTTCTGCGGCGCAGCCTCTGCGCCACGCACGGGCGCGCCACCCTGGCACCCCTGCACCAGCAGGGCGAACCCCATCAGGACCGCCGTAACCAGCGCGCGCCACAGATTCGCTCGACTCGTTGTATTTCGTTCCATAGCCATCCGTATCCGGACACTTCCCCGTGTGTCGCCGGCATGCCCGTCCCGGGTCCGGGCACGGCGAGCGCGAGCGCCCTCAGGAAGCCTCGAACCCGCTGCGGCAAGAATGCCGGCCGCCACGAATCAGCGCATTGCGCTGGTTCTCACATTGCGGCCTTTTGACATTATACGGATTAAGGCACGGGCAGGTTGCTGCCCGTAAGTGCGCCACCTGCGGGCTGCGGCGCCCGGCCGGGAGCTGCAGCCGTTCAGGGTCTATTCAGCCAGACCGGTTCAGATGGTCTTGCTGGCCACGTTGGTAGGCGAGCTGTAGTTGCCACCTGCGGACATCGTAACCACCGCGAAATACCAGGTCCCCGCGGTGAGATTAGCGATGGTGTAGGTGTTCACTGACGGATTGTCGATGTTGATCTGCTGCGTCAGGCTCGTCGGGCTCTGTCCATACCTGATCACGAAGCCCGTGAGGTCTGTGAGCGGCGTCCCGTCGGCGTTCTGGGTGGGCATGGACCAGGTCAGGGTGGCGCTGCCGGATGCGGTGCCGGCCTGGCTGACCGCGATCGAGAAAGCAGGCATGTGAGCACTGGACTTGCCGTCGGATACCGAAATCACAATATTCGCGTAGGTCCCGACGTTGCCGGATGAGGGAGTCCCCGACACCAGGCCGGTGCTGGAACTGATCGACAGCCACGACGGCAGGTTTGCGGCCGAGAAGGTCAACGTGCCTGACCCGCCCTTCGCTGTCGGTTGCAGGGAGTATTTCTGGCCGACCGTGCCCGCGGTCGCCGGCTGGCCCGAAATTGTCAGGGCGGTCGCGCCTCCGCCGGACGATGATCCCGCGGGCGTACCGCTGTTTGCCGACGAATTGCTGTTTTGTCCATTGCAGCCGCCGACCAGCGCCAGTATCGACAGGGCCAGCGCAAGAAAACCAACCGACCGACACGAGCTTCGCATACTTCTCCTGGCATTCGACTGCGGGCCTTCCGCGCCCCGACTCCATACGTGCGAATCCCTAAAGCAAGAATCGGGCCAGACGACACAAATTATTCATTTTCAATCTGTTGCAGGACAGCTTGCCCCGCGCGTGGTACCAAGCGCGCCGGCTCACGTCGGGGCAGACCGACAGTTTTATTCGTCCCTTGAGTTGAATGCCCATAGGTATTTGATTTGTATATGGTTAACTCCCGTCGTAATCCGCAGACAGGTGATGCCGCACACCGTTGTGCTGTGACCGGTCCCGCGGATTTCGATGTGCAGCCTGCGATGCCGGTCACAGGCGCAGGTGCCGATGAACGGGACCCCAACTCCGTTCTTGTATGCTCAATCTCCATGCCCGCCGCCGCTGCGTGTCATTCCGTACGTCAGTCCGCACTTCAGTCCGTGCGTCAGCCCGTCGCGCTCGCGATCAGTCTCGCCGCGGCCTGCCTGGCGCTGGCGCCGAGCTGGATTGCGCTGCTGCATACGTGGCTGACGATGGCGGACTACCAGCACGGGCTGCTGCTGGCGGGCTGCATCGTGTACTGGATCGTGCGACGCGCCCGCGAGGTGCCGGCGTCGCAGGGCGCCGTGTCGCTGCGCGCCGCGTTGCTGCTGCTGTTGGCGGAACTGTGCTGGCTGATCGCGTATCGCGCCGTCAGCAGAATCGGCCAACAGTTGATGATCCCGCCGATCCTGTGGCTGGCAGTCTGGCTGGGCTGCGGCTGGCCGATGGCCAGGGTCCTGGCGGCGCCGCTGGCCTGCCTGTACTTCGCAATTCCCGTGTGGGAGGTGCTGCTGCCGCTGCTGCAGCACACGACCGTGGCGGTCACCGAAACCACGCTCGGATGGCTCGGAATCCCGGTGCACATCGACGGCATCCTGGTGCACATTCCCGAAGGAACGTTCCAGATCGCCGAGGGCTGCGCGGGCAAGCGCTACCTGATCGTGGCCCTGTGCATTGCCGGCTTGCTCGCCGGCGTGAATCGTCTGCGCCCCGCGCGGGCCACGCTATTGCTGGCGGCAAGCGCCCTGCTGGCGCTCGTGACCAACTGGCTGCGGGTGATGATCGTCATCGTCGCCGGTCACCTGACAGACATGCAGCACTATTTTGTCAGGCGCGAACACATCAGCCTGGGCTGGGTGTTGTTTGCACTGCTGATCGCCGTAATCTGCCTGCTCGCGAACCGCCTGGGGCGGCAATCCTCCGGCGGCGCGGCGTCGCTGCGCGCACCGGCCCCGTCCGAGGTATTGCAGCCCGGCCAAAGCGGCGGCGTGCGCGCAGCATCCGCGCCGCTCGCCACCACGCTCGGCCTGCTGGCCCTGCTGGCTGCGGTGCAGGTGTACTCACGGGCGTTGCCCCCGGTCTCCGCGGAACAGACCCGCATTGAATTGAGAGCGACCACGGGTTTCTGGCGCGGGCCGGGCGCTGCGGATGAGGGGTGGTCGCCCGAGTTTCGCGGCGCAACTGCACAGCGGCGTGCTGCCTACCTCAGTGATGCGGGTGCGGTGCAGATCTACATCGCCACCTACTCCGGTGCGCGTGAGGGCGCGAAACTCATCAGCTTCGACAATCACCTGGTGCCCCCTCACTGGATCGTGCTGCGCCGCGGCACCCTGCGGCCCGCTGCGGGCGGGACGGCAAGTCCGGCAGTTGCCGCGCTGTGGGTCATGGACCTTAGCGGCCGCCGTTGGCTCGTGACCTACCTGTACCAGTGGGGACCAATCCTGACGGCCAGCCCCGTCCGGGCCCAGCTCGCGTACGGCGTACTGTCATGGGGCGCCCGGCACGCATCGCGCATGGTGGCGGTGGCGGCGCCCTGTGGCGCTGGTTGCGCGGACGCCGAAGCCAATGCGGAGGACTTCTGGCGCAGCCAGTCCGACTGGCTTACTGCGGTGCAATAATCCTCATAAAGTCAAAATCTTATGGAATTTCTCTACCGATAAGTAAAATAGTGCGCATCGGCCTGCGCAGCTTGGAGTAAATTGCACACACGTACATGGATTTTCACCCGGCGGGCACCTTTGGTGTCCTCAGGATTGAGGGGAAACAAGGATGAAGACTCATATCGCAACGACCGCCGCAGCGCTCGTTCTGGCGGCGGTTTACAGCCTCCCGGTATACGCGGCGCTGCAGTCTCACGACCGGTTCACGGCGCGCGGCAACGACCTTCAGAACAGCCAGGGCGATCAGAACAACCAGGGCGACCAGGGCGTTCCGCCCGGCGCAGTCTCCGACCCGAGCGCTCCGACCTCCGTGCCGGAGCCGGTGACGCTGGCACTGCTGAGTGCAGGCCTGGTCGGCACGGGCCTGCTGGGACGCCGCCGCAAGTAATCCGCCAACCCGGTAAGTCGGCACCATGAAAACAAAAACAACACATGCGATGCGGGTGGCCGCGGTCCTGGCGGCCGGGGCCTTGTTTGCCACTACGGCCGATGCAATCCAGGTCGAGCCTGCCAACTTCCAGCAGCAGACGGGCGCGGACCTGACGTCGGCGTTCGATCCGGCCATTCACGCGGCCCCCGCCGCGGTGCTGACGGCCCCGCAGCCGCCGCCCGCGGTTTTCCTGTCCGCCGGCAACAAGATGATGGTGGCTCACCAGCACCCCATGCACCGCCCGCTGCTCTTGCGCTCAGTACCCGAGCCCGGAACGCTGGCGCTGTTCTCTCTGGTGCTTCTCGCCCTGGGCGCCAACCAGTGGCGCCGCAGCCGCAGGATCAAGACCCCGGTTTGATTTGCGCTGAGCGCCGCTGCGTTTGCAGTGGTTTCGCTCTATAGTTTCCCTGCCATGTCAGATCCTCAGCAGCTGGCGCCGCCTGTCCGCCCGCCCGGCCTGATCGTCAACGCCTTCACCGTGGACGTGGAAGACTACTTCCAGGTCGCCGCACTCGCGCCCGCGGTCAGCCGCGAGAGCTGGCCAACCCGCGAGTACCGCGTCGAGGCCAACACCGAGCGCCTGCTGGCGTTGCTCGCGGAACGCGGCATCCTCGGCACCTTCTTTGTCCTGGGATGGGTGGCGGAACGCTCACCCGCGCTGATACAGCGCATCGCCGCCGCGGGCCACGAGATCGCCTGCCACGGCTACTCGCACCAGTTGATCTACCAGCAGACGCCCGCTGTCTTTCACGGCGAAACACAGCGTGCCAAGTCGTACCTGGAAGACGTGACAGGTGCAGCGGTGCTGGGGTACCGGGCGGCCAGTTTCTCCATTACGCGCGCCTCGCTGTGGGCGCTGGACATCCTGGCCGAGCTCGGTTTCCAGTACGACTCTTCAGTCTTCCCTATCCGGCACGACCGCTACGGTATTCCGGGCGCGCGGCCGGAGCCCCATCGCATCGGGGCGCCTTCGGGCGCGACTCTGGTTGAGTTCCCCATGTCGGCGGCCGAATGGCTGGGCGTGCAGGTGCCGGTGTCCGGCGGCGGATATTTCCGCATTCTTCCCTACTGGCTCACGCGCGCGGGCCTCAAGCAGATCAACACCCGCCACCAGCGTCCATTCACCTTCTACCTCCACCCCTGGGAAGTGGACCCGGGACAGCCGCGCCTGAAAGTCGGGGCGTTTTCGCGCTTCCGCCACTACACCAACCTGCATCGCTGCGAGGCGCGGTTGCGGCGCGCCATGGCCGACTTCAGCTTCGCACCCATGCGCGACGTGCTGCGCAGCAACGGGCTGTTGTGCACGGACCTGGCCTCGGCGACGACTGTGGCGGCGGCCACCCGACAGGCGATTGCGGTCTGACGCAGGCGGCTGTCGATGGGTTTTACACCCCACTGTCTTTCCAGACCCGCGTAAGGCCCCTTACGGGCCGCCAGCCGCCTGCTGTCGGGGAGTCTTACAATCCTGTCTCGTCGATCCACGGGCAAATACGCACAGTTCGACCGTATCTGATTGAATATCGGTGTGTATTTTTTCCTGGCACCAGGCTTGCAGCTACTACCGCCAGCTGCACTGCCACAAGTGTCGAGATCAGGGAGTTTTCAAAGGATTTATGTTCAACAGATCAATGAACCTTACTGCGATGGTCGGTATTACCGCGCTGATCTGGTCGGCCGCGGCCTCAGCCCAGACCGCCGTCGATGACCCGCTGCACGGGTTCTGCTATGGCACTTCGGCATGCTCGGACAACGGGACTGTCACGCCGGTTACCGGCAGCACCAACCCGCTCAATTTCGGCTTTTCCATCAGCCCCGGGCCGCAAACCGGCAGCCAGTACCTGATCGACATCCTGGTGCCGAACAACGAGGCCCTGCCTGCGAGCTACGGCATTACAGGGACGCAGGGCGGTGTAGCCAACAACGCCGCGCTGTCCGGTACCGCCAACCTCTTCAGCGCCACGGCGTGGACCGGCGGCAACCTGTACACCTACCTCGGGCTTTCGCCCCTGGGCAATGGCGCCCCGAAGAACCCGCTCGATGCCTGGCTGACTTATACCCAGGGTCACGACGATCCGGGAGCCACCGGTTACTTCGTCTTCCAGGTCGACCTGGGCGCCAATCAGCTCATGGCGAACAGCAACGAAGCCAACGGACCGTTACTTCAGCTTGCCGCTGCGCTCGATCCGGGCAGCGTGATCACGGGCTTCCTGAACACGGGCACGATCGACCAGCCGAACTGGATCTCCACCGCGCAGAGCGGCGGCATCTACGTGGGTGGCGGGTCGCCACCGTCACTGCCCGAGCCGGGCATGCTGACCCTTATGGGAACGGCCCTGGCCCTGTTCATGGGCCGCAGGCTCCTGACGCGCCGCGCACTGCCCATGATGCACTGAAACCTCCCCAAGACCCTCTGGTCTTTACGAAACGGCCCCTCTGGGGCCGTTTTCGTTTGGGACGGCCACCTTCAGGGATGGCAACGGGGTAGTTGCTTACCTTTCTTTACCGACCCTCGGGCCCTGGCCCCACAGGATGCGCGCCACCGGGCGCTTGCGATGCGTAGTGCACATGCGCGATGGTGCGGGTTCACAGACCTGCGAGGCGCATGATGACCGTCGATTCAGACACGGGTGACTCACGCCGCAGGGCTCTTTTGATCGCGGCTGGCCTTGGCGTGCTGGGCCTGATCGTATGGGCGCTGCATCATTCCCGGCAGGGTGCGGCGGCCCCACCGGGGGCGTCACGTCCGGCGGGCGCTCATGGTGGCTTCGCCGGCGGCGGACCGGTCCCCGTGCGGGTCGTGGCCGCGCGCACCGGGACGGTCGATGTCACGGTGGACGCCCTGGGTACGGTGACCGCCCTCAACACCGCCACCATCCACAGCCGCGTCGACGGACCGCTGCTGCAGGTCCCCTTCCGCGAGGGCCAGGTAATCCCCAAGGGCGGCCTGCTGGCGCAGATCGACCCCAGTACTTTCCGGGCGGCGCGGGACCAGGCCGCCGGCCAGCTGGCGCGCGACCAGTCGCAGCTCGCCGGCGCGCGCGTGGACCTCAACCGCTATACCGGCCTGCTCGCCAAGGACGCGATCGCCAGCCAGACTGTGGATCAGCAGAAGTTCCTGGTGAAGCAGCTCGAGGGCGCCGTGCGCGCCGACGAGGCAGCGGTGGAAAACGCCAGGCTGCAACTCGCCTTCACGCGCGTCACCGCGCCTTTCACCGGGCGCGCCGGGCTGCGCCAGGTCGATCCCGGCAACATGATCCATGCGGGGGACGCCAGCGGGCTGGTAGTGTTGACACAGACACGGCCGATCTACGTACTGTTCGCCGTACCTTCGCAGCACCTGTCGGCCATCTACCCGCAGTGGAGCCATGGCCAGGCGCTGCCAGTGCAGGCACTGGACCGCGACGGCAAGGTGATCGCGAGCGGGCATCTCGCGGCGGTGGACAACCAGATCGACACCACCACCGGCACCATCAGGCTCAAGGCACAGTTCGCCAACGAGGACGACGCCCTGTTCCCCTCGCAGTTCGTGACCGCGCGCCTGCGCATCGGCACCGTGACGGACGCCACGCTGGTGCCCAGTGTTGCCATCCAGCGGGGCGCGCCCGGCACCTATCTTTATGTGGTCAATGCCGACAACAGTGTCAGCCTGCGGATCAGCAAGCCAGGACCCTCCAACACCGCCGGCGACCTGACCTCAATTGAGGATGGCGTCAAACCGGGTGAGCGGGTGGTCATCGACGGCCTGGACAAGCTGCGCGACGGCACCACCGTCTCGGTCATCGACGACAGCAAGGCTGACGTTGCGCCCGCGCAGGGCGGCACCGCCGCGTATCGCCACGGCGGCAGGCACGGTGGCGTGCCCGCGGCCGCACCGGCAGGCGCTGCACCGACACATACCGCCTCGTGAACCCTTCTGCGATATTCATCGAGCGGCCGGTCGCGACCTGGCTGCTCATGATATCGATCCTGCTGGCCGGCATCGTCGGCTACCGTGCGCTGTCGGTGTCGGCGCTGCCGGAAGTCGACTACCCGACCATCCAGGTAACCACGCTGTATCCAGGCGCCAGCCCCGACGTCACCACGTCGTCGATCACCGCACCCCTGGAGCGGCAGTTCGGGCAGATGCCGGGCCTCGCGCAGATGCTGTCGTCCAGCTCCGGGGGTGCGTCGGTAATCACGCTGCAGTTCTCCCTGGCCCTGTCGCTGGACACCGCGGAACAGGAAGTACAGGCGGCGATCAACGCCGCGACCGCCTTCCTGCCGCCGGACCTGCCGATGCCGCCGGTGTACAGCAAGGTGAATCCGGCGGACGCCCCCATCCTGACACTGGCGGTCAGCTCCCCGACCCTGCCGCTGACCCGGGTGCAGGACCTGGTCGACTCGCGGCTGGCGGCCAAACTCTCACAGGCCCCAGGGGTGGGCCTGGTCAGCCTCGGCGGCGGACAACGCCCGGCGGTGCGCATCCAGGTGGACCCCGTGGCGCTGGCGGCGCGCGGGCTGTCGCTGGAGGACGTGCGCACTGCCATCGCAAACGCCAACGTCAACCAGGCCAAGGGCAGCTTCGACGGCGCTTTGCAGGCCTCCACCATCGATGCCAACGACCAGTTGCACTCGGCCGACGACTACCGCAACGTGGTGCTGGCCTACCGCAACGGCGCACCGCTGCGCATCTCCGACATCGCCAGCGTGGTGGACGGCGCGGAGAACGTGAAGCTCGCGGCCTGGTTCGCCGACCGCAGCCGCAGCGAGCCCCAGCCCGCCATCATCGTCAACATCCAGCGCCAGCCGGGCGCCAACGTGATCCAGACCGTGGATCGCATCAAGGCGATGTTGCCCGCGCTGCGGGCCAGCCTGCCGTCCGCCATCAGCGTCACCCTGCTGGCCGACCGCACCAGCAGCATCCGTGCCTCGGTGGCCGACGTGCAGTTCGAGCTGTTACTGGCGGTGGTGCTGGTGGTGCTGGTGATCTTCCTGTTCCTGCGAAGCGCCTCGGCCACCGTGATCCCCAGCATCGCGGTGCCGCTGTCGCTGGTGGGAACCTTCGGCGTCATGTACCTGGCAGGATTCTCCGTCAATAACCTGACCCTGATGGCGCTCACCATCGCCACCGGCTTCGTGGTTGACGACGCCATCGTCATGATCGAGAACATCTCGCGCTACGTCGAACAGGGTATGCCGCGCCTTAAGGCCGCACTCGCCGGCTCGCGCCAGATCGGCTTCACCATCATCTCCCTGACCGTGTCGCTGATCGCGGTGCTGATCCCGCTGCTGTTCATGGGAGACGTGATCGGCCGGCTGTTCCGCGAGTTCGCGATCACGCTCGCGGTCGCCATCCTGATCTCCGCCGCCGTGTCGCTGACCTTCACACCTATGATGTGCGCACGCATGCTGGAGCCACCGGACTGCGCGCGCGAGAGCCGGATGCTGCGCGTATTCGGGCAGGGCTTCGACACGCTCTCGCGCCGCTACGGCGCGGCGCTGCGCCGGGTATTGCAACACCAGCGCGCCACGCTATGGGTTGCTCTTGCCACCCTGGTCCTCACAGTGCTGCTTTACGTGTGGATACCGAAGGGCTTCTTCCCGGCACAGGACACGGGCGCGATCCAGGGTGTGACCGAGGCGCCGCAATCCGTCTCCTTCGCCGCCATGGCACAGCGCCAGGCGGCGCTGGCGCGGGTGCTGCTCGAGGATCCGGCGGTGGCCAGCGTCTCCTCCTTCATTGGCGTGGACGGGGTCAATACCACCCTCAACAGCGGCCGCCTGCAGATCAACCTGGTGCCCAGGAGCCAGCGTTCCGTCGATGCCACCGGGGTGATCCGGCGCCTGCAGGGCCCGCTCGCCGGTGTCAAGGGGATCCAGCTCTACATGCAGCCGGTGCAGGACCTGACCATCGACGCAAGCGTCAGCCGCACCCTTTATCAGCTTTCGGTGGTCGACACCAACGCCACGGAACTGTCGCTGTGGGTCGGCAAGCTGGTCGCCGGAATGCGCCGCCTGCCGCAGCTGGCCGACGTCGCCAGCGACCTGCAGGACCAGGGGCTGGCCACGTACGTTACGATCGACCGCGACGCCGCCGGGCGCCTGGGCGTCACGGCCGCGCAGATCGACAACGCCCTGTACGATGCCTTCGGCCAGCGCCTGATCTCGACCATCTTCACCCAGTCCAACATCTACCGCGTGGTGCTGGAGCTGACGCCGCAGGCGCAGCAGGGTCCGGGCCCGCTTGCCGGACTGTATATCGCCCAGGCCAACGGGGTGCCGATCCCGCTGGCGAGCGTGGCACGCATCAGCGAGCGCCCGACCGCGCTGGCGGTCAACCACCTCGGGCAATTCCCGGCCGCCACCATTTCCTTCAACCTGCGCCCCGCGGCCTCACTAGGTGACGCCGTCACGGCCATCCATGCACTTCAGGCCGAACTGCATCCCCCGGCGAGCCTGCAAACCAGCTTCCAGGGCGCGGCGCTCGCCTTCCAGGGCACGCTCACCAGCACCCTGTGGCTGATCCTGGCGGCCATCGTCACGGTGTACATCGTGCTGGGCGTCCTGTACGAGAGCTACATCCACCCCATCACCATCCTCTCCACCCTGCCCTCGGCCGGCGTGGGCGCGCTGCTGGCACTGATGCTGGCGGGCTCCGACCTGGGCGTGGTCGGCATAATCGGCATCGTGCTGCTGATCGGCATTGTCAAGAAGAACGCGATCATGATGATCGACTTCGCCCTGCAGGCCGAGCGCACCGGGGGCAAGTCCGCCCAGGAGGCGATCTACGAGGCCGCGCTGCTGCGCCTGCGGCCCATCCTCATGACGACGCTGGCGGCAATGCTCAGCGCGCTGCCACTGATGCTCGGTGGGGGAATGGGCTCGGAACTGCGCCGGCCGCTGGGAATCGCCATGGTGGGCGGACTGGCGGTGAGCCAGGTCCTGACCCTGTTCACCACACCGGTGATCTACCTCTACTTCGACCGCCTGGGCGCGCGCCTGCGCGCGTGGCGCGAGCTGCGCGGCACGGGCGCGGCGCCGGCAGCGGCGCGCGAGACATGAACCTGTCGCGCCCCTTCATCGAGCGTCCGGTGGCCACCACCCTGCTGACCGCCGGCGTGGTGCTGGCCGGCGTGGCGGCGTTCCTGCGCCTCCCCGTCGCGCCGCTGCCACAGGTGGACTTTCCGACCATCTCGGTCAGCGCCAGCCTGCCCGGGGCAAGTCCCGAGACCATGGCGGCCACCGTGGCCGCGCCGCTGGAGCGCACGCTGGGCCGGATTGCCGCCATCACCGAGATGACCTCCTCCAGTTCGCTCGGCTCCACACGCATTACGCTGCAGTTCGACCTGAGCCGCGACATCGACGGCGCTGCGCGCGACGTGCAGGCGGCGGTGAACGCAGCGCGCTCGCTGCTTCCGAGCGGGCTGCCCAGCAGTCCCACTTACCGCAAGCTCAACCCCGCCGACGCACCGATCATGATCATCGCGCTGACTTCGCAGCAGATGACGCGCGGGCAGATGTACGACTGGGCCTCCACCGTGCTCGCTCAGAAGCTGCTGCAGGTAAACGGTATCGGCGACGTCACCGTCGGCGGCGGCTCGCTGCCGGCGGTGCGGGTGGAGCTGAACCTGCCACAGATGCAGGGCCTGGGTCTCAGTCCTGAAGTGGTGCGCACGGCCATCGCCGCCACCAACGCCAACCGTCCCAAGGGTACGCTGGAGGACGGCGAACGGCACTGGCAGATCCTGGCCAATGACCAGGCGATGACGGCGCAGGAGTATCTGCCGCTGATCGTCGGCTACCACATGGGCGCGGCGGTGCGCCTGGGCGACGTCGCGCAGGTCGTCGACTCGGTTCAGGACGTGCGCAACGACGGCCTGGCCAACGGCTCGCCGGCGGTGATGCTGGTGTTGTTCCGCCAGCCCGGCGCCAACATCATCTCCACGGTCGACCGGGTCTACGCCCTGCTGCCCAATCTCAAGGCCTCGGTGCCCGCCGGCATCGACATGCAGGTGGTGATGGACCGCACCCCCACCATCCGCGGCTCGCTGCACGACGTCGAGCGCGCGCTGGTGATCTCCGTGTGCCTGGTGGTGCTGGCGGTGTTCCTGTTCCTGCGCAGCGCGCGCGCCTCGCTGGTGCCGCTGGTGGCGGTGCCGGTGTCGCTGGTCGGCACCTTCGGCATCATGTACCTGGCGGGCTACAGCCTGGACAACCTGTCGCTCATGGCCCTCACCATCGCCACCGGCTTCGTGGTCGACGACGCGGTGGTGGTGCTGGAGAACGTCTCGCGCCACGTCGAGGCAGGCGTGCCGCGGCTGGCTGCGGCACTGCAGGGGGCGCGCGAGGTCGGCTTCACCGTGCTGTCGATGAGCCTGTCGCTGATTGCGGTATTCATTCCCATCCTGCTGATGGGCGGCATCGTCGGGCGCCTGTTCCGCGAGTTCGCCATCACACTCTCGACGGCGATCCTCGTGTCGCTGGTGGTGTCCCTGACGCTGACCCCCATGATGTGCGCGCACCTGGCCGGCGACCCCCCGGGCCAACGGCACGGGGCGCTGTACCTGAAGTCCGAGCGCGCCTTCGATGCCCTGCAGGCGGGCTACCGGCGCTCACTCGACTGGGCGCTGCACCACAGCGCCCTGGTCATGCTGATCCTGGGGCTGACCGTGGCGCTGAACGTCTGGCTGTACGTGCACGTGCCCAAGGGCTTTTTCCCGCAACAGGACACCGGCCAGCTCATGGGCATGGTCCAGGGCGACCAGAGCATTTCCTTCCAGGCCATGCGCAGCAAGATCCGCTACTTCTCCGAGGTGGTGCGGCACGACCCGGCGGTGCGCACGGTGGTTGCCTTCACCGGCGGCGGCCAGCGCAACAGCGGCTTCATGTTCATCTCCCTGAAGCCGCTCGAGGAGCGGCGCGCGCCGGCGGATGCGGTGATCGCACGGCTGCGCCGCAAACTGGGGCACGAACCCGGCGCCAGCCTGTTCCTGCAGCCCTCGCAGGACATCCGCGTCGGCGGGCGCGGCGGCGGCGCCCAGTACCAGTACACGCTGCAGGCGGATACTATCGCCGACCTGCGCTACTGGGAGCCGCGCGTGCGCCGCATGATGAGCGGCTTGCCGCAGGTGGCAGACGTCAACAGCGACGCCCAGGACAGGGGGCTGCAGACCTCGCTGGTGATCGACCGCGACGCGGTCGCGCGGCTGGGGCTGAACCAGCGGCTGATCGACAACACGCTCAACGACTACTTCGGCCAGCGCGAAGTGTCGACCATCTATCACCCACTTAACCAGTATCACGTGGTCATGGAGGCCGCGCCGCAGTACTGGCAGTCCCCCGCCGTCCTGTCCAGCGTGTACTTCACCGGCAGCGGCGGCGCGCCGGTGCCGCTGGCGGACTTCGCCCATTACGAGGCAACCAACACCGCGCTCGCAGTCAATCACCACGGACTGTCGGCCGCCTCCACCGTGTCCTTCAACCTGCCGCTCGGCATGTCGCTGTCGGATGCCACCCGCGCCATCGACGCAGGTTTCGCGCGCCTGGGCGCACCAGTCACCGTACGCGGCAGCTTCCAGGGAACCGCCAAGGCCTTCCAGGATGCACTGGCCAACCAGCCGCTGCTGATCCTCTCCGCGCTGGTGGCGGTCTACCTGGTGCTGGGAATCCTTTATGAGAGCCTGGTGCACCCCGTGACCATCCTCTCCACCCTGCCCTCCGCCGGAGTGGGTGCGCTGCTGGCGCTGCTCATCACCGGCACTGACTTCAGCATCATTGCGCTGATCGGCGTGATCCTGTTGATCGGCATCGTGAAAAAGAACGCAATCATGATGATCGACTTCGCCCTGCAGACCGAGCGCGAACGCAACTGCAGTGCGCTCGAGGCCATCCGCGAGGCCAGCCTGCGGCGCCTGCGCCCCATCCTCATGACCACCATGGCCGCCATGTTCGGCTCGTTGCCGCTGGCCTTCGGCAGCGGCGACGGCGCGGAACTGCGCCGGCCGTTGGGAATAGCAGTGGTCGGCGGCCTGCTGCTGAGCCAGCTCCTCACCCTGTATACGACACCCATCATGTACCTGTACCTGGATCGCTTCCGCCTGTGGGCCCGGCAACACCTGCGCCGCTTCGCGGCGGTAGCGCAGGGGCCGGCGTGAGCGCGCTGCATGGCCGCCGGCCCCGCAACCGCGCCGCCGTGCGCCTGGTGGCGCTGGCCGGCAGCATGGTCCTGCTGGGAGGGTGCGAGTTCCTCACCGTGGGTCCACGCTACCACCGCCCGCAGCTACAAGTGCCAGCTCAGTACAAGGAGGTTGAGGGCTGGAAGCCGGCGCAGCCGCAGGACACGGCTGCCCGCGGCGACTGGTGGGCGGTGTTCGCGGATGCGGACCTGGACGCACTCATCAGGCAGGTGGAGGTCTCCAACCAGAACGTCGCGCTGGCGCTCGGCCGCTACGACCAGGCGCTGGCGCTGCTCGGTGGCGCGCGCGCCCAGTATCTGCCGACGATAGGGGCGGACGCGAGCGTGACGCGCGGCCAGAATTCGCAGATCGGCACCGGGGCCTCGACGACCAGCGGCGTCGGCCGCAGGACCACCAACCTGTTCCGCGCCGATCTCACCGTGAGCTGGGAGCTGGACGTCTGGGGCCGCATCCGCCGCAACGTGGAGGCAAACCGTGAAGCGGCGCAGGCGAGCGCCGCCGACCTGGCGGCGGCGTTGCTGTCGGCGCAGGCGACCCTGGCGCAGAGCTACTTCCAGCTGCGTATCACCGACATGGAGCTGGACCTGCTGGCCGGTTCCATGGAGGCCTACCAGAAGGCACTCGATGTGACCCAGGCGCGCTATGACGCCGGCGTGGCGCAGCGTACCGACGTGACGCAGGCACAGACGCAGTTCGAGAACGCGCACACTCAATGGCTGGACCTGGGCATCACGCGCGCCACGCTGGAACATGCGATTGCGGTGCTGGTGGGCAAGCCACCCGCGGCCCTGTCTCTCGCCCGGCGCCACGACACCCCGACGGTGCCGGCGGCGCCGCTGTTGCTGCCCTCGCAGCTGCTGGAGCGGCGCCCCGACATCGCCGCAAGTGAGCGGCGCGTCGCCGCCGCCAACGCGCAGATCGGTGTGGCCGAGGCCGCCTGGTTCCCGACGCTGACCCTGGGCGGCAGCGGTGGTTACCAGAGCGATGCATGGAACCACCTGTTCTCCCTGCCCAACCGATTCTGGTCCCTGGGACCGGGCCTGGCGCTCACCCTGCTGGATTTTGGCGGGCGCCGCAGCCAGGTGCGCCAGGCGCGGGCACTCTACGACCAGAGTGTCGCGGGCTATCGCCAGATCGTGCTGTCGGCCTTCCAGAACGTGGAGGATGCGCTGGTCAACGTGCGTGTGCTGCATGAGGAGGCCGTGTCGCAACACAAGGCAGCCGAGGCCGCGGCGTTGACCCTGAGCATCACCCAGGACCAGTACAAGGCGGGTACCGTCGACTACCTGAACGTGGTCGCGGCGCAGAACGCATCACTGGCGGCCGAGAGGGCGTGGCGTGAAATCACGGCGCGGCAGCTGACGCAGACGGTGTCGCTGCTGACGTCACTCGGCGGCGGCTGGGACACGCAGCAGCTGCCGCTGCGGTGATAAGCATCACACCGGGTTTTCCAGGCTGAAGGCCTGGTGGCTGTCGTCGTAGGCGAACACCTCGGCATAGCGGCCCCAGCTGATGATGGTGCGCAGCGTCTCCTCCGCCGCCTCCTCCGACATGTAGTCCTCCAGCTCATCGGCGAAACGGCTCTTGCGCGCACTGTGGGTGGAGCGCTCGTCCAGCACCCGGCGCACGTGCGCGGCGAGTGGCACGTAGGTGATCAGGTGGCGTGCGAACAGCTTCTTGCGCTCATCGCCGTCGTCGCGCGCGAACTGCAGTCCCGCCTCGGTAAGACGCATGTCGCCGCCCTCCACTTCGGCGAAGCGCAGCAGCTGCAGCGCCTCGGCTGCGGGAAACAGATCGTCCACCTCCATGTGCAGCTCCTGCGCGATCGCCGGCAGATCCGCCTTGCCGTTGTAGGGCGGCTCGTTCACCGCCTCCATCAGGCCCTGCAGCACGTTGGAGGACACGTGCGTAAGCGCGGTGCCGATGCCGGTGCCCGGGAAACGCTCCGCCTTGGAACTGCGCGCGGCAGCGGGCCGCACCGTCATCTCCACGTACACCCGGTCGATCAGTGCACGAAAGCGCGGGTCATGCGCATGGCGCGGCTGCGGCAGGTCAACATGGATCTCGCTGACCACCCGGCCCGGATTGGTGGAGAAGATCAGCAGGCGGTCGCACATCTGCACCGCCTCCTCGATGTTGTGCGTGACCATCAGCACCGCCTTGATCGGCAGCTGCCCTTCGCCCCACAGGTCGAGGAAGTCGCTGCGCAGCGTTTCCGCGGTGAGCACATCCAGCGCCGAAAAGGGCTCGTCCATCAGCAGGATGCTGGGATGTACCACCAGCGCGCGCGCGAAGCCCACGCGCTGACGCATGCCACCGGACAGCTCGCGCGGATAGGCGGACTCGAAGCCGTCCAGCCCGATCAGGTCGATGGCCTGCAGCGAGCGGCGGCGCATCTCCGCCTCGGGCACGCCGAGCGCTTCCAGGCCCAGCTGCACGTTCTGCAGCACCGTCAGCCACGGAAACAGGGCAAAGCTCTGGAACACCATGGTGATGCCCGCCGCCGGCGCCAGCACCTCCTGGCCCAGGTAGTTGACCGCGCCCCCGGTCGGCGGATCCAGTCCGGCGATACAGCGCAACAGCGTCGACTTGCCCGACCCGGAGCGCCCCAGCAGCCCCACGATCTCCCCGGGGCGCAGGGACAGGTTGACGTTCTCCAGCACCACCAGCTCGTCGCCGTCGGGCTTGCGAAAGGACTTGTTGACGCCCTGCACGTCCAGCAGCGGTGCGAGGCTCAGGGGCGCGACGGCGTTCACTTGAGGGTTCTCCTGCGGTTCAGCTCAGGCGGAACTTGCGTTCCGCGCGGGCGTACAGCGGCCGCCAGAATACGCGGTTCAGGGTGACGACGAACACACTGAGCACCACCGTGCCCAGCACCACGCGCGGCAGGTCCGGCGGCGAGGTGGATTGTGCCGCGGCGATGTAAGCGCCCAGGCCATGCGCGGTCACGGTCTCACGGCCCCAGGAGACCACCTCCGCAGCGACGCTGGCGTTCCACGAGCCGCCGGCGGCGGTGATGGCCCCGGTGACATAAAACGGGAATACCGCCGGCAGCGCCAGGCGCTTCCACCACAGCCAGCCCGTCAGCCCCAGATTCTCGCTGGCGTAACGCAGATCGGGCGAAATGGCCGAAGCACCCACGATCACGTTGAACAGGATGTACCACTGGGTGCCCAGGATCATCAGCGGGCTGAGCCAGATGTCTGGCGTCAGATGGAACAGCACGATCGCCGACACCACGAAGCCGAAGAACAGGTTGGTCGGGAAGGCGGCGAGAAACTGCGCCACCGGCTGGATGATCTGCGCCACCCGCGGCCGCATGCCCACCCATACACCGACGGGCACCCAGATCAGGCTGGCGAGCGCGATCAGCACCGCCACGCGCAGCAGGGTGATGAGTCCCAGCACGATCACGTGGCGCACCTCTCCCACCGGCACGTCGCCGCGGATGAAGGTCGCCGCCTTCCACAACGCCAGCAGGCCGAGCGCGATCAGCAGCGCGTACCAGGCGAGGTCCGCCAGTCGCGAACCGCGGGACTCATGGGCGCGCACGGGCTGCGCGGCCGGACGTGCCGGCCGCATGCCGGAGCGCAGCGCGCCTGCGAATGCCCGGCCGATCATCCCGAGGATGTGCGAGCGGCGCATCATGGTCAGCGCCCAGGGACTGTTGGCGGTCTGGCCGGTCTCCTGCTCCAGGCGAAACCAGTCGGCGCTGGCGATCAGCGGTCGAAAGATCAGCTGGTCGAAGAGCAGGATCACCACGAACATGGCGGCAATCGCCCAGCCGATCGCGGCGTAGTCGCGCTGGTCGTTGGCCAGCGCAATGTAGGATCCCACGCCCGGCAGCGCGATGCGGTTCTCGCCCACCGTCAGGGCCTCGGAGGCGACCACGAAGAACCAGCCGCCGGAGACCGACATCATCATGTTCCAGATCAGCGGCGGCATGGCGAACGGCACTTCCAGGCGCCAGAAGCGCATCCACGGACTCAACTGGAAGTTGCGCGCCGCCTCCACCAGTTCGTCCGGGATGCTGCGCAGGGAGTGATAGAAACTGAAGGCCATGTTCCAGGCCTGACTGGTGAAGATCAGGAAGATCGCGGCGAACTCCGCACCCGCCACCCGGCCCGGGGTGAGCTGCACGAAGAAGATGATGACGATCGAGAAGCTCAGGATGGGCACCGACTGCAGAAAGTCCAGCAGCGGCACCAGCAGCACCTCGGCGCGCCGGCTCTTCGCCGCCAGGGTGGCGTAGGTGAAGGTGAACAGCAGCGAACACGCCAGCGCCACCAGCATGCGCAAGCCGGTGCGCGCGGCATAGCCCACCAGCGCGTGCGGATCCAGTGAGATCGGCGTCGCCTCGAGGTGCGCCAGCGAGCCGGTGAGCCCACGGGCCGCCTGGGCCAGGTAGACGAAGAAGGCAAATACCAGCACGAAGGCGAGCACATCCCAACCGCCCGGAACGTAACGGTTGCGCAGTACCGCAAGCGGCAGGCGATCGAGGCGCATCCGGGCAAGTGTGCCCGAAGCACATTGTGATTGGCACCTGTGCTCGGCGCCCCGTGCTCGGCGCCCATGCAAACGCCGGGTGACTGTCGTACGATGCGATCATGAATCCGCGATACCTGTCGGCGGCGACCGCCACCCTGCTGTTACTGGCTCCCCTCGCCGCCGCGGCTGACAACGCCGCCCCGACCGGCACCAGCGTCAGGGACGATGCCAGGCGCGCCGGCCGCAGTGTCGCCGACGGCGCCGTCAAGGTCGGCCATGCGGTGCGCGATACTTCCGTGGACGTCGGTCACAAGGTTGCGACGGGGTCGAAGAAAGTCGGCCACGCCGTTGCCGACAAGAGCCGCGAGGTCGGTCATGCAACGGCGGATGCGGCCCGCAGGATCGGCGGTGACTTCAGAAACGCAGCGCACGGCGTCAAGGATGCCGTCACCGGAACCGGCAAGACCTCTCCCTGAGGCCGCCGGCATTTCCGGCGTCCAGGCGACCACGGCGTTGGGCCTGCGCTACCTGCCCCGGCCGCCCGCAGCGGCCGACAGCGCGCGACAGGTGCTGGGAGGTGCCGCCTTCGGCCCCGGTGCCGAGGCCGTTGTGGAGGAATATCCCCTGGCACGTGTTGCAGCCGGCGTGCTCGCCCCCCCGGGACCGCTGTTCGAGGTCTGGCACTGTGCCGGACCCGCCCTGGCGGGGCGCCACCGCCGCGTCAGCCTGCGGCACTCGGACAACCTGACCTTCGGCTGTATCAGCGTGCACGAGGACGGCGCGGCAGCCGCCCCCCAGTTGCCCGACCCGCATGGCGCACTGCACGCGGCCACCACCGCGGCTTACCGCGAGGTCTGCGCGGCGCTGGATGCGGGTGAGCATCCTCACCTGCTGCGGGTATGGAACTACGTTCCCGACATCAACGGCGACGACGGCGGGGTCGAGCGTTACCGGCGTTTCAACAGCGCACGCCAGCACGCGCTGCAGGCAGCGGGGCGCGCGCTGACCGGACCGGTGCCGGCGGCTTCGGCCCTGGGTGCGCCGGCAGGCGGCCCGGTGGTGGTGTACTTCCTGTCCGCCCGGACCGCGCCGCTGTTCATCGAGAACCCGCGCCAGGTCAGCGCCTATCACTACCCGCCCCAATACGGGCGGCACAGCCCTGTATTCTCGCGCGCCACCGTGCTGCGCGAGGCGGGCGGCCTCACCCTGTTCATATCGGGCACCGCCAGTATCGTGGGACACCGCACCCTGCACGCCGGCGACGTCGCGGCGCAGACGCGCGAGACGATAGCCAATATCGAAGCGCTGCTTCAGGAGGCAAACCGCCGCGTGGGCGGCGAGCCCTTTCGCACCGCTGACCTGTCGTGCAAGGTCTACGTCCGCCACCCCCGCGATCTGCCCGCCATCCAGCAGCAGCTGGCGCCTGTGGCGGGCGCCGGCGCGCAGCTGGTGTACCTGCAGGCCGACGTGTGTCGTGGGGACCTGCTGGTGGAAATCGAAGCCGTCGCTATGGGCGTCCGTGCACCTTCCGCCTGAGGCGACACGGGCCCGCACGGCCTGGTGCTGCGCGCTGTCGCTGCTCGCCGCGGGCGTCATGGCCCGCGCCGCCGGCGCCGCCGCACCACCTGCCGCGGATCCTGTCGCGGTCCCGGCCCCAGCGCCGAAAACAGGCGTTGCCGCCTCCGGCGACGCGGAAAGCTCCGCCTACCACGCACCCGCCACGCGGCCGGCCTGGGAACTGGGCCTGGGTGTCGGAGTGGTGTTCTTCGACGATTATCGTGGCGCGGACACCAGCCACGCCTACCCACTGCCGATTCCCTACTTCATATATCGGGGGAAAATCCTGCGCTCGGACCAGAACGGCCTGCGGGGACGCTTTCTGAACCAGGACCGGATCGAGATCAACCTGAGCGTCAACGGCACCACCCCGGTGCGCAGCAACTCGGCGCGCCACGGCATGCCTGACCTGCGCCCGACGGTGGAGGTCGGCGCCTCCCTCGATACGCACCTGTGGCGCAGTGCCGATGCACGCGTGCGGCTGGACCTGCGGCTGCCGGTGCGGGCGGCGTTCACGGCCCAGGCCTCCCCGCACTATGTCGGGATATTCGCAGCACCGCAGCTCGACCTGGACATCTCGCAACTGCCCCATCTGACTGGTTGGCAGCTCGGCCTGCTCGCCGGCCCGCTGTTCGCCACCCGGCGCTACGACGATTACTTCTACAGCGTCGCGCCGCAGTACGCCACGGCCAGCCGCCCGGCCTACGAAGCTGGCGGCGGATACGCCGGCACGCAGGCGCTGGCGTCGATCACCCGGCGCTACCCCACCTGGTGGGCAGGCGCCTTTGTGCGCCATGACAGCCTGGCCGGGGCCAGCTTTGCGGACAGCCCCCTGGTACGCCGCAACAGCTACTGGACCGCCGGAATCGCGGCCGCGTGGATCATTGCCCGCTCGGCCCGCAGCGTGGGGCAGGATGAATGACATTCTCCACGACCCACCTGGTACTCATCCCCAGCTATAACCCCGGGGTGCGGCTGCTGGACACCGTGCGCGCGGCCCGGGAGCACTGGGCGCCGGTGTGGGTCGTGGACGACGGCAGCAGCGACGGCAGCGCCGCGGCACTGGAAGCCGCCATCGCGGGCGATCCACAGGTGCGGCTCTGGCGGCGCTCCTGCAACGGCGGCAAGGGCGCCGCGATCTTCGACGGACTGCAGCAGGCCGAGCGCGCCGGATTCAGCCATGTCCTGACCATGGACGCCGACGGGCAACATCCCGCCGCCTCCATCGTCCCCTTCATGGCCGCCTCGGCTGCGGCCCCACGGGCGATGATCCTGGGTGTGCCGCGCTTCGACGCCAGCGCGCCACGCGAGCGAGTCTACGGACGCCGTATCTCAAACTGGGCGACCGGTGTGGAGACCCTCGGCGCCGGCGTCGGGGATTCGCTGTTCGGATTCCGTGTCTACCCGGTTGCGCCGCTGCTGGAAGTGATGCGCAGCACCCGCTGGATGCGGCGCTTCGATTTCGATGCCGAGGCGGTGGTGCGGCTGTTCTGGCGCGGCGTACCGTTCGTCAATCTGGCCGCCCCGGTGCGCTATTTTCCGCCCCGGGAAGGGGGCGTGTCGCATTACCACTACGTGCGCGACAATGTCCTGCTGACCGGGATGTATTTCCGGCTGTTCGGATCCTTCCTCCTGCAGCTGCCACGGTTGCTGCGCCGCCGCCTTGTATAATGGCGGCCATCGCCAGACCCCAGAGCAGTCAATGTCCGACAATGCGTCGCCCCTGCGGCAGGCCCGGCCACAGGATCAGACCGCCCTGATGCAGGAGCTCGCCGGCCTGATCGTCGAGGCGCTGAACCTCGACATCCCCGCCGGCCAGATCGATCCCGACCAGCCGCTGTACGGCGAGGGGCTCGGACTGGACTCGATCGACATCCTGGAGATTGCCCTGGTGGCGTCCAAGCGCTACGGCGTGCAGTTGCGCGCCGACGATGCCGCCAATGAGCGCATCTTCGCCTCGCTGCGCCGCCTGAGCGAATACATCGGCGCGCACCGGACCTGAGCAGCCCTGGCCACCCTGCCGCTTCTCGCCCACGCCACCGCGCGGTCGGTTTTCGCCTGGCGTGATGGCGCAGCCGTGTCGGCCGGAGAGTTCCTGGCCGACGTGCAGTGGCTGCAGTCGCAACTGCCGACGGCGCGCCACGTGCTCAACGGCTGCAGTGACCGCTACCGGTTCACCGTGGGCCTGGCGGCCTGCATCGTCGCAGGCAAAGTGACCCTGCTGCCTCCGACGCAGGCCCCGCAGCTCCTGCGCCGGCTGCAGCAGTTGGCACCGGATGTGGTGTATCTCAGCGACGATCCAGACCGCGTCGTCGCCCTGCCCCGCGTGGACTATCCGCGCCAGCCGGCGCCTCCCCTGGGCTGGCAGGTGCCGACCATCGACTCCGCGCAGCTGATCGCCTGGGTGTTCACGTCCGGTTCCACGGGGGAGCCGGTGCCGCACCGCAAGACCTTCGGCGCGCTCATGGAGTGCCTGCGCTGCGAACACGAGCGGCTGCAACTGCCCGCCGGCTGCTCGCTGGTGGCGACTGTACCGCCGCAACACATGTACGGGCTGGAGACCAGCGTGGCGCTGGCGCTGGCCGCGGGCCATCGCGTGTGCGCCGCGCATCCCTTCTACCCCTCCGACGTGATCGCAGCACTGGCATCGGTCCCGCGGCCGCGGCTGCTGGTCTCCACTCCGATCCACCTGCGTGCGCTGGCCGAACTGACCGGACCCCTGCCTGAAGTCGACCTGGTGTTGAGTGCCACCGCGCCGCTGGCGCAACAGCTGGCAGCGCGGATCGAGCAGCGTTTTGCAACCCGCCTGGTGGAGATCTTCGGCTCCACCGAAACCGGCACCATCGCCTCGCGCCGCCCGACCGCCGGACCGCAGTGGCGCCTGTGGCCGCAGGTGCGCGCCGAGGTCCACGGCGCGCACAGCTGGATCAGCGGCGGCCACGTCGGGGAGCGCGTGCGGCTGAACGACGTGCTGCAACTGCTGGGTCCCGACAGCTTTCTGCTGCACGGTCGGGCCGCGGACCTGGTGAACATCGCCGGCAAGCGCAGTTCGCTGGCGTTCCTGAGCCACCACCTCAACGCCATCCCCGGCGTGCTGGATGGCGCCTTCTTCCACCCGGCGCGCCACATCGACACGGACCTCGACGCGGGCGCCGATCGGGGCGGCGCGGCGGCGCGAGTGGCGGCCTGCGTGGTCGCGCCGTCGCTGACCGCTGCGCAGGTGCTGGGTGAGCTGCGCCAGCGCATCGACCCGGTGTTCCTGCCACGGCCACTGCTGTTCGTCAGCGAACTGCCGCGCACCAGCACCGGCAAGCTGCCGCAGTCCGCGCTGCAAGAACTGCTGGCAGCTCACGGCTCATGAGCCGCGCTGCACAACAACCGCCCGCGCTGCGCATCACGGTCGCGACGGATCACCCGGCGCTGGCCGGCCACTTCCCCGGCTCACCCATCCTTCCCGGTGTCCTGCTGCTGGACGCAGCCCTGCACGCCGCGCGCGCCGACCTCGACGACGAGGCGCCCTGGGAGATCCGCAACGCCAAGTTCATCCGCCCGGTGCGTCCGGGGGAGACCGTTCTCCTGCGCCGCAACGCGCTCGCGGACGGTTCCATACGCTTCGTCATCTCAGGGACGGACGGAAGCCCGGTCAGCCAGGGTGTGTTGGTGCGGGTGGTGGCACCTGGAGAATCGCGGTGACCGCGCCCGCGCCCGCGCCACCACGCCTGCAACGCGCCAGCGGCGCCCCGTGGCAACGCACGCCGGAGCGCGGCAGCGCCTGGGTGACCACGGTCATGATCTGGTTGTCCCTGCGCGTGCCGCGACCCCTGGCGCGACTGCTGCTGTACCCGATCGTGTTGTATTTCGTGCTGTCCGCCCCGCGGGCGCGGCGCGCCTCTCGTAGCTACCTGCGCCGGGCGCTGGGCGGGCCGCCGAACGCCCGGGAGCGCTTCCGGCACTTCCTGGTGTTCGCGACCTCCCTGCTGGACCGCGTCTACCTGGCGAACGGGCGCGCCGCAGTGCTGCACGTTACGGTGCAGGGCGCGGCGCAGATGCAACGGCTGGCGCAAGCCGGCCAGGGCGCCTTCCTGCTGGGCGCGCACCTGGGATGCCTGGAGGTCATCAGCGCGCTGGCCGGCCAGCAGCGCCAGCACAGGATCGTCATGGCGATGGAGACCGGCAACGCCGGCGATATGGCCACACGCCTGCGCACCGCCAGTGAGGGCGCCGGAATGGAAATCATCGGGCTCGGCCGTCTTGATGCGATGTTGCGGCTGCGGGAGCGGCTGGAGGAAGGAGCGTTCGTCGGCATGCTGGCGGACCGGACCGTGGGCGATTCGGCGGCCCAGCCGGTGGAGTTTCTCGGCAAGCCCGCGCTGTTTCCGACGGGACCGATGCGCATCGCCGCGGCGCTGAAGCGACCAGCCATCTTCATGGCCGGGCTGTATCGCGGCGCAAACCATTACCATGTCATGTTCCACCAGATTGCGGACTTCTCGCGGCCCGATCCGGCTGGACGCGACGCGGCGGTTCGCGCCGCGGTAACCCGCTTTGCCGCGCTGCTGGAGGACTGCTGCCGCAGCGACCCCTTCAACTGGTTCAACTTCTACGATTTCTGGGCACCAGCCGGTGAGGATACCGGGGCCGCCACCGCGCGGGTGCGATGAGCATCGGCCGACAGCAGTTGCTGGATTGCGCGCGGGCGGTGAGCGGCCCGTTGCTTTCGGGCGTCATCTTCGCAGCGGGCCTGGTCGGGCCGGCGACCGTCGCCCCCGCCGCCGCAACTGCCGCGACCGCCCCGACTACGGCGGACGCTGCCTCCCCGGAGCTCGACGCGGTAATGAAGCTGCTTGCCGCGCGCCAACGCGGCCATGTGACCTACACCGAGACCCAGGAACTGAGTGTGCTCAGCCAGCCGCTGCACTCCTCCGGCGAGCTGCTGTACGTGGCGCCGGATCACCTGGAGAAACGTGCGCTGCTGCCAAGGGCGGAAACCCTGATCATCGACGGCGACACTCTGCTGGCGCAGCGCGGCCACCGCACGCTGAAGGTCCCGCTGCGCGAACATCCGCAGCTGGCGCCCCTCGCCGCCAGTCTGCGCGCCACTCTGGCCGGTGATCGCGCCGCGCTGCAAAGCCATTTCAGATTGCAGTTCAGCGGCAATACCGCCGCCTGGACGCTGTTGCTGGAACCCACCGATCCCGAACTGATGCGCCAGGTCCGCCGCATCCGTATCGAGGGCGCTGGCGATGCCCTGCGCAGCTTCGAGCTGGTGCAGGCGAACGGCGACCGCTCGCTGCTGATGCTCGGCCGCGAGATCCCGCCGTGACCCGGCAGGCCACAGGAATCAGCCTGCTGTGGCTGGCCGCGGTCTGCCTGTGCGCCGCGCTGGCGCTGCGCGCTCACTACAGCGCCGACCTGTCGGCCTTCCTGCCCCGCGCGCCCAGCCATTCCCAGCGCCTGCTGGTGCAGCAGCTGCGCGACGGCCCGACGGCGCGCCTGATCATGGCGAGTATTTCCGGCGGCAGCCCCGATACGCGTGCGCAGCTGTCACGGCAGCTTGCCGCACAACTGGCCCGGGATCCGGCCTTCGCCAGCATCAGCAATGGCGACAGCGCCCTGGAGGCCGCCGACCGGGCATTCCTGTTCCGGCACCGCTACCAGCTGAGCCCGCAAATGCTGCCGCAACACTTCAGTGCCGCTGGGCTGCGCGCAGCACTGCAGGGTGCGCTGCAGGACCTCGCCGGCCCGGCCGGCGTGCTGATGAAGCCGCTATTCGAACAGGACCCGACCGGTGAGCTGCTGGCCATCCTGTCCGAATTTGGCAGCCAGCCGGAGACGGCACGTCAGCAGGGCGTGTGGGCTTCGGCGGACGGCACGCGCGCGCTACTCGCCATCCAGACCCGTGCCAGCGGCTCCGACACGGACGCGCAGGAGGCGGCGGGCCGTACGATCCGGGGCACCTTTGATCGGCTGGCCGCCTCCCTTGCCCCGGGGCCGCACGCGCGACCCGTGCTGCAACTGGGCGGCGCGCCGGTGTTCGCGGTTCGCTCGCGCGCACTGGTGAAGGAACAGGTGCTGCGGCTGTCGATGATCAGCTCCCTGCTGATCGCCGGGCTGCTGCTCATCGCCTACCGTTCGTTCACTGCACTGCTGCTTGGGCTGCTGCCGGTGGCCTGCGGCGCCCTGGCCGGCGTGGCGGCGGTCGCGTGCGGATTCGGAGTGGTGCACGGGGTCACGCTCGGCTTCGGCGTGACGCTGATCGGCGAGGCGGTGGACTACTCCATCTACCTGTTCCTGCAAAAACCCGCCGCCTTCCGCACCCGTGTCTGGCCCACCATCCGCCTGGGAGTCCTGACATCGCTATGTGGCTTTGCCGCATTGCTGCCGTCAGCCTTCCCCGGCCTGGCGCAACTCGGACTGTACTCCGTCGCTGGCCTGACCGCGGCGGCGCTGGTGACGCGCTACGTGCTGCCCCTGTGGCTGCCGCAGCGGCTGCGGCTGCGCGACCTGACGGGACTCGGCGAGCGACTGGCGCGGATCATCGCCGCGCTGCGCCCCGCGCGCCTGGCGCTGCTGCCGCTGGCCGTGGCGGCGGCTGCAGTGTTGTGGGCGCACCGCGGGACGTTGTGGAGCCGCGACCTGGCTTCACTGAGCCCGGTTCCCGCCGCGGCCCAGGCACTGGATGCGCGCACCCAGGCCGACCTGGGGATTCCCGACGTACGCTACATCATCGTGATCACCGCCCCCGGGCAGCAGCAGGCGCTGGCACTGGCGCAGACTCTTTCCAGCGGCCTGCAGGGGCTGGTCGATGCCGGAGCGCTGCGCGGATTCCAGACACCTTCGCGCCTGCTGCCCGATGCCAACACACAGCGCGCCCGCCAGGCGGGCATCCCGCCGCCGCCACTGCTGCGGCAGCAACTCGACGAGGCTCTGGCCGGCCTGCCGATACGCCGCGGGGTCCTGCAGCCCTTCCTTAGCGACGCGGAACAGTCACGCGCGCTGTTGCCGCTGCGGCGGACCGATCTCGAGGGCACCTCCTTCGCTGCCGCGGTCGATGCGCTGCTGTTCGAGAGCGGCGGCGCCTGGACAGCACTGCTGCCACTGTCCGACAGCGTTGCCGCGGGCCAGGATCGCGGCACGCTCGCCGCGGTGCACGCCCTGATCGCTGCCCGGCTGGCGGCCACCCGTGGCGCGGCCGCCGGCGGGGATGTCGCAACAGCCCGCGGCGCTGCCGACATCGCGCTGCTGGACTTCAAGGGGGAGTCGGATCGCATGTACGCCGGTTACCTGGGTGAGGCGGAAAAACTGGCGCTGGCCGGCTTTGCGGCGATCGTGCTGCTGCTGGTACTGACGCTGCGCAGCGCCCGGCGCGTCTTTGCGACGGTTGCGCCGCTGGCGCTGTCGGTGCTGGTGGTCGCAGCACTGCTGGTCACATGCGGGCGGCAACTGGGGATCCTGCACATCGTCGGCATGCTGCTGATCGTCGCGGTGGGTTCCAACTACGCCCTGTTTTTCGATCGCGGCGCCACCAGCGGCGACGGGCACGCCCCCCTGACGCTCGCTTCATTGGCGGTGGCCAATCTCGCCACCGTCACGGCATTCGCAGTGCTGGCCTGCTCACGCGTCTCCGTGCTGTCCGACCTGGGAATGACGGTCGCGCCCGGCGCGCTGCTGGCCTTGTGGTTCTGCGCGCTGCTGGCCCCGGTGAAACCTGATGATGGCTGACAGGTTCGCAGACACGAGCGGAACGCCGGCCCCGAAAAGAGCCTTTTTCGATCGGGGCTGCGCATGAGCACCGGCGCGGCTGCCCCGGAGCCACGGCGCGCGGTGATCATGCTGCCGCCCGCCTACGCGCAGGCATGCGAGTTCCGGCAACAGGGCTTCGGCGCCGCCCTCGCACGACGGGCGCCACGGCGCACCGAGGCGTTCTTCGCTGACTTCGCCTTCGCAGAGGTCGCAGAGGGTTCGGTGTTCGGTCGAGTGCGACGGCAGTACGTCCTGCCCGCGATGGAGCGCGGCATGCAGGTCTGGCTCGGCGGTATCTCGCTCGGCGCCTATGTCGCACTGGGGTGCGCGGCGCGCAATTGCGGCGGGCTCGCGGGCCTGTGCCTGCTGGCGCCCTACCTCGGCAGCCACATCATCACCGGCGAGGTGGCGCGCGCCGGTGGCCTGTCGCAGTGGCGCGAGGCGGACTCCCGCGCGACGGACGACGAGCGGCGCATCTGGTCTTTCCTGCAGGGCGGGCCGCCCATGCGACTGTTCCTGGGGCTGGGCCGCGAGGACCGCTTCCTGTCGCGCCACCGCCTGCTGGCTGCGGCCCTGCCGGCGGCGGATGTAAGGATGGTGCCCGGCGGTCACGACTGGCCCGCCTGGCACCTGCTCTGGGAGAATTTCCTGGATGACTGTCTTGCCCGGACCCAACCCTGAGCGCGCCGCCGCGCGCACCGCGGCGACCCCGCTGCTGTGCGCCACGCCATTGCTGCGTGCAACACCGTGGGTCCACGGTGCAGCGCTGGCGGCCACCCTGGCGCGGCCGCAATGGTGGCCGTGGGCCGTGACGGCCGTCGCCGCCAACCACGTGGCGCTCACAGCGGCCGGACTGCTGCCGCGCTGCAACTGGCTGGGCAGCAACTGGACGCGCCTGCCGGCGGGCGCCGTGGCCGCACGAGCGGTCGGCCTGACCCTGGACGACGGACCGGATCCCGAAGTCACCCCCGCGGTGCTGGAAGTGCTGGCGCGCCACGAGACTCGGGTCACTTTCTTCTGCATTGGCGCGCGGGTTCGGCGTCACGCGGCGCTGGCGCGCGCGATGGTCGCGGCCGGCCACAGTGTGGAGAATCACAGCGAGCATCATCCCAACACCTTCTCGCTGCTGGGCCCGGCGGCGATGAGGCGCGAAGTGCTCGCGGCGCAGGACAGCATCGCACAGGCCACGGGCATCGCGCCGCGCTTCTTCCGCGCCCCCGCGGGCCTGCGCAACCCCTTCCTCGCACCGATCCTCGGCCGCGCCGGACTGCAGCTTGCGAGCTGGACGCGGCGTGGCTTCGACACGCTCGACGGCGATGCAGCGCGGGTGCTGGCGCGCCTGACGCGCGGCCTCGCCGCACGCGACATCCTGTTGCTGCACGACGGCCACGCCGCCTGCTCAGGCGATGGCGTGCCGGTGGTGCTCGCGGTGCTGCCACGCCTGCTCGATGCCCTGCGCACTGCGGGCCTTGTCAGCGTGCCCTTACCGGCCGCGGATGCGGGCGCATGAAACTGTCAGTGGGCGCACCCGGTCGTGATGACGATGGGCGTGAACTGCTGCGCCGGCTGGCGCTGCTGGCGGCCCACCGTTACCGCGGCTGCGGCCCCATCGCGCAGGGCATGGCCCGCGGCAAGTTCCGTGGCGATCCGGTGTTCGCCGCGCTGCTGACCCACAACCTGCTCGGGGGCTGCGGGCGGATCCTGGACCTGGGCTGCGGCCAGGGTCTGCTGGCGGTGTGGCTGCTGCAGGCGCGCGACTGCCATGCGGGCGCGCCATGGGCCTGGCCGCACGGCTGGCCGGCGCCGCCCGCGCTGCGGGCCTACCACGGCATCGACCTCAACCCGGCCGAAGTACGCCGCGGCATTGTGGCATTGGGCACGCTCCTGCCGGCGGCGCGCCTGTCGGCCGCGGATATCCGCACGGCCGACTACGGCACGGCGGATGCGGCGGTGCTGCTGGACGTGTTGCATTACATTGACCGCGACTCGCAACGCCATGTCCTGCGCAAGGTGCGTGCGGCCCTGCCCGCAGGCGGCATGCTGCTGCTGCGGGTCGGCGATGCGACCGCTGGCGCGCGGTTCTGGTTGAGCCAGGCGGTGGACCTGGGCGTTGCTTTCCTGCGGCATGGTCGCTGGCTGCGGCTGCATTGCCGCGGCGCCGCCGAGTGGCGGACACTGTTGGCCGAGCAGGGCTTCGAGGCACGTCCGATACCGATGAGCGCGGGCACTCCATTCAGCAATGTGTTGTTCGTGGCGCGCGCCGCATGACTCCCCTCGCCCTGAGCGCCTTCACCGCGACCAGCAGCCTGGGAACCGGGCTGGACGCGACCTTGCAGGCACTGCTGGAGCGGCGCGCCGGCCTCGCGCCTTGCGGCTTCGAAACCGTACGCCTGCCCACCTGGATCGGCGAGGTCGCCGGCGTGGACGCGCAGTCTCTGCCCGCGCCACTGGGCGAGTTCAACTGCCGCAACAACCGCCTGGCGCTGCTGGGGCTGGCTCAGGACGGCTTCGACTGCGCGGTGCGCGCCGCCGCGGCGCGCCACGGTCCGGCCCGTGTCGGGCTGTACCTGGGCACCAGCACCTCGGGCATCCTGGAGACCGAGCTCGCCTATCGCCGCCGGCAACCGGGCAGCGGTGCGCTGCCGGCGGACTTCAGCTATCGCGGCGCGCACAGCACCTACTCCGTCGCCGCTTTCGTGCGCGCCCACCTGGCCCTCGCGGGGCCGGCGGCGGTGATCTCCAGTGCCTGCTCCTCGAGCGCCAAGGTGTTCGCGGCGGCGCAGCGCGCCATCGCCGCCGGGCTGATCGATGCCGCCGTGGTGGGCGGCGTGGACAGCCTGTGCCTGACGACGCTGTACGGCTTCCACTTCCTGCAGCTCACCGCGCCGCAGCCCTGCCGGCCGTTCGATCGCACCCGTGACGGCATCTGCATAGGCGAAGCGGCCGCATTCGCGCTGCTGGAACGGCCCGGATCCGCCACGGCCGAGGGCACAATCCTGCTGCTGGGGTGCGGCGAGTCCAGCGACGCCTACCACATGTCCTCGCCCCAGCCCGAGGGACAGGGTGCGGCCGCGGCGATGCGCGCCGCACTCGATGCCGCAGGCCTCGCGCCAGAGGACATCGACTACGTCAACTTCCACGGCACGGGCACACCGGGCAACGACAGCGCCGAGGCGCAGGCGGTTGCCGCAGTGCTTGGGGCGCGGGTGCCCGGCAGTTCCACCAAGGGCGCGACCGGTCACACGCTCGGCGCGGCGGGCGCGCTCGAGGCGGTGATCTGCGCGCTGGCGCTGCGGCATGGCTTCATGCCTGGCGGACTCAACACCCGCGAGATCGATCCGCTCCTTACGGTCGACTACCTGCTGGACAATCGCGCGGCGCGGTTGCGGCGGGTGCTCAGCAACTCCTTCGGCTTTGGCGGCTCCAACTGCAGCCTGGTGCTGGGACGGGCGGCGCATTGAGCCTGCCGGGCGCATGGATCGAGGGTGTGGGCCTGATCGGGCCAGGCCTGAGCGACTGGCCCACCGCGGCGCCGGCCCTCACGGGCTCAGCGCCGTGGAACCAGGCGGCCACCTGCGTGCCGGCACTGCAGGTGTTGCCGGCAGCGGAGCGCCGCCGCGCCGGACTGACAGTGCGGCTGGCGCTGGCGACGGGACTGCAGGCCGTCGCCGCGGCACGCGCAGAGGCGTCCCGCCTGAACGCCGTCTTCACCTCCTCCAGCGGCGACGGCCAGAACTGCCACGAGATCTGCGTCGAGCTGGCCGGGACGCAGCGGCAGATCTCCCCGACACGCTTCCACAACTCCGTCCACAATGCCGCTGCCGGCTACTGGGGCATCGCCACCGGTGCGCGCACTGCCAGCACCGCCCTGTGCGCCCACGACGGCAGCTTCGCCGCCGGACTGATCGAGGCCCTGCTGCAGACGGCGGGCCGGGCGCACGCGGTGCTGCTGGTCGCGCACGACGCCCCCTACCCCTCACCGTTGCGCGAGGCGCGCCCCATTCCCGACGCCTTTGCGGTGGCGCTGGTGCTCAGTCCCCGGCGCACTGCGGCCGCGCTGGCGCGCATCGGTGCGCGGCTGACACCACAGCCGGGCGACGCCATGCCCGGACCGCTGGAGGCTCTGCGCCAGGCCATCCCCGCAGCGCGGGCGCTGCCGCTGCTGGGGCTGCTGGCCCGGGCGCAGCGCGGCACGACGGTGCTCGACTATCTGGATGACCTGCGACTGGCGGTGGAGATCGAAGCATGCACCTAGGTCGGCTCTGGATCGAACAACACATCCCTCACAAAGGAGCCATGTGCCTGCTGGACGAGGTCATCTCCTGGGACGCCGCCCGCATCTGCTGCCGCAGCGACAGTCACCGCGCCCCCGACCATCCGCTGCGCCAGCATGGCCGCCTCGGCGCCGCCTGTGGGATCGAGTACGCGGCGCAGGCGATGGCGGTGCACGGCGCCCTGGTTGCCGCAAGCAGCCCGCTGACCAGCGCCATGGCGGCCGGCGCGCGCGCGGCCGCCCGCTCACCGCGCGGTTACCTGGCGAGCGTGCGCGAGGTGCGTATCGAGGTCGAACGGCTCGATGACCTGCCGGGATCGCTGCTGGCGCGGGCCGAACGCATCGCCGGGGGCGAGCACACGGTGCTGTATCACTTCACGGTGTTGAGCGCGGAGCGGCCGCTGCTCAGCGGACGTGCCAGCATCGTGATGGCGGCACAGCCATGAACGCCCCGCAACGGCGGGCGCTGGTCACCGGCGGCAGCGGCGGCATCGGTGGCGCCCTGTGCCGGCGCCTGGCCGCCGACGGCCACTTCGTCTATATCCACGCGCACCGCAACACCGGCACCGCCACGGCGCTGGCCGCGGAAATCGCGGCCGCCGGAGGCGCGGCGGCGGTAATCGCCTTCGACATCACCGATGCGCAGGCGGCGCAGGCGGCGCTGGCGCCGATCCTGGAGGAAGCCCCCATCCAGATCCTGGTCAACAACGCCGGGGTGCACGACGATGCGGTGCTGCCCGGCATGACGGCGCAGCAGTGGCACCGGGTGATCGACGTGTCGGTGCATGGCTTCTTCCACGTTACCCAGCCGCTGCTGCTGCCCATGATCCGCAGCCGCTGGGGCCGGATCGTCAACGTCGCCTCCGTCACGGCGCTGATCGGCAACCGCGGCCAGGTCAACTACGCCGCCGCCAAGGGCGCGCTGATCTCGGCGACGCGCGCGCTGGCGCTGGAGGTGGCGACGCGCGGCGTCACCGTGAACGCCGTGGCGCCGGGCGTCATCGCCACACCCATGACAGAGGGCCTGTTCGATGCAGCCGCGATCGCCAGACTGGTGCCCATGAACCGCGCCGGGGCGCCGCAGGAAGTGGCGGCGGTGGTGTCCTTTCTGGCTTCCGCGGACGCCGCCTACGTGACGGGCCAGGTGATCTCGGTCAGCGGCGGAATGGCGTAGGCGGCCGGTGTTATTGCGGGTCGCTATTGACCTGGCGAGGTGTCCCGCCAGCGGTACACACGGGTCACGCCGCCCGCACCCCCGAAGCTCTTCTGGAGCACCAGGTTCCCAGGTGGACTCGCGAGCCAGGCCGGCAGGTAGGGTCGACGCGCACGGTCTGCGTCCCTGAGGATCAGGAATGTGACTCGCTGGCGCGCAAGGTAGCGCAGCGCGGTCCCGGAGTCCGCCCACGGATAGGCAACCAGGACATCCCCCGCGTAGAACGCCACTGTCGGCGTGGTGTCCACGATGCGCACCGGGCGGGTCTGGGCGTGCAACCAGCGTCCCACCATCATGTCGTCGCGCCGCATGGGATCGGCCCAGCTCTCCTGCAGCTCATCGCTGGCGCGCACACCGCTCACCGCGCACGCCACTGTGAGTGCCAGCGGCGCCGCCACCGCACTGAGTACGGCGCCACGGACCACAGTTCGCGAGCCGCCCAGGGCAAGGGTGGTTGCACGGGCCCACAGGCCCATGCGCGCCAGCCCGGCGCCCGTCCAGACCAGCAACGCCGGCATCACCGGAAACAGGAATCGGTCATGCAGGAATGGCCAGGTGCAGAACGTGAGCAGCGTGAGAGACAGCGCCGTCAACAACGGCAACTCGGATCGCAGGCGCGCGCCATCCCACGCAGTGGCGAACAGTCCCAGCGCAACGAGCGCCACCAGAAAAGGCGCGCCCAGCTGCGCTGAGCCGAGGGCTCGCAACAGATTTGGCAGATTGCGTACCGACTGACGCGCCAACACGGCGGCAGTCTGCGCCACGCTGACGTGTTCGCTCTTGAGCCGTGCCAGGTCGGGGGTGTTGGAAGCGCCGTAGGCCGCCAGGTTGTGGTCGACGCCGAAGTAGAACTCACCGCCCGTGACCTTCGATTGCGCCATCAGCAGGCCCTCCGCACTCTTGGCCTCAAAGCGCAGCTGTCCGGTCTCGTGCCACAGGAACGCGACATAGGGTATTGCAAACACCGCGAACACCGCGAGTAAAACTGCGGCGCGTTGCGCCGCCTGCCGCCACTGCCGCGTGTTCCACAGCATCAGCAGCAGCACGAGCGCCATGGTCAGCACCATCGCCTCGGGCCGCAGCAGGTACGCGAGCCCGAGGGACACCCCGGCGCCGAGCGTCGCGCGCCGGCGCCCGAGCCGCAACACTTCGGCCATGAAGTACAGGCCGCACAGGGTCAGCGTCAGGTAGGCGGATTCGGTCAGCACGGCCGCGGACAGCACGATCATGAGCGGATGGATCGCCGCGACCAGCCCTGCAAGCCAGCCGGCGGCCGTGCTCGCGTAGCGGCGCCCGTACCAGAAGCACGCGAGCGGCAGCCCGGCGCCGGCCACAAACGACACCAGCCGGCCCGCGTACTCGGCGCCCAGCCCGGCATGTATGCCAGCTGCAATGAGCAGGGGGTAGAGGGGTGGATAAATCAGCTCCAGGCCCAGCTCATTCAGGCCGAGGAGACCGCGGCCCGCCGCGAGGTTCTCCCCCAGGCGCGCGTAGTTGATGCCCTCGCTCTCGATCACCTGCGGCCCGAAGTGCCACCAGGTCACCCGCAGCGCCGCCGCGAGCAGCAGCAGCAGCGCGAGCCCGAGCCGTTCGCGTGCCGACAAGGTGTGGGCGCTGCCCCCCTCAGGACCGGCTGCGCTTATATCTGTCATGGAGCGGTCCTCAACTGCGCTTGGGGGAGTTCCAGGTGTAGACGCTGCTGATGGCGTAGTTCCACACCGCGCCGGCGGTGATTCCTCCAAGCGCTGCGATCACCCACGGAAGATGGCGATCAAACAGGTAGGCGGCAACACTCACGTTGGCCACTGCGCCGATGCTGCACGCTGCGACAAACGATACCAGGCCGGTGAGCCAGTGCAGTCCGCGCCGCCGCTTGTCGCGATAGGTGAGCAGGTTGTTGAGCGCGTAGTTGAACACAATACTGACGCCGGTCGCGATCCCCTGGGCCGTCACGAAGGCCGCGCCGAGGGCCCGGTAGCTGACATTCAGCACCGACAGGTGCACCGCCACTCCCGCGGCGCCGACCGCGGCAAACGCGATGAAGCGGACCGGCACCCAGCGCCCCACCAGCTTGTCGGCCAGGAGCATCAGGTATTCCCATGCCACCAGCGAGTCGAGCTTGCTGACACCGGCGCGGCGCGTGCGGAATACGTATGGTACCTCGCGGAAAACTATCGGCCGGCCGCAGGAGGCGAATATGTCGAGCAGGATCTTGAAGCCGAGACTGGAGAGGTTGCGCACGGACTGCTCCAGCAGTGAACGCCGCAGCATGAAGAACCCGCTCATCGGGTCGCGCAACTCGTCCGGCGCCAGCACGTGGCCAAGGCGGGTGGCGAGGCGGCTGACGGCGCGACGCCTGGAGTTCCAGTCCGCGGTGCTGCCTCCTTCGACATAACGGCTGCCGACCGCGAGTTCGACTTCGCCGCCACGCAGCAACCCGAGCATCGCCGGCAGGATCTTCGGATCGTGCTGCAGGTCTCCGTCCATCACCGCCAGAAATGGCGCCGAGGAGGCCAGCATCCCCTCGGTGCAGGCCGTTGACAGACCGCGCCGTCCGATGCGCTGCAGGCAACGCACGCGCGCCCGGTACAAGTCCAGTTCGCGCACCGCCTGGGCCGTGCCATCCGGCGAATCATCATCAACGAATATCACTTCCCACGCGAGCCCATCGAGCACCGCGGCCAGCTCCATCACCAGCGCCCGTACGTTGTCGCGCTCGTTGAAGACAGGCACCACGATGCACAACTCCGGCGCCGAGTTCTCATCGATCGGGTGAGCCACCCGTACCGGCCCCGCGTTCATGTTCTTTCCCCCAGCCAGGCGACGATGCGCGCGGGAACCTGCGCCGCGCCGTGGCGGCTAACGTACATGCCGATGTGCCCGGTGTCGATCTGCGCCGCGCTATAGTCGTCGCTGCCGAGGTAACGGCCCATGTCGCGGCTGGCGCTTGGTGGCACGATGTGGTCGTCGCGCGCATAGAGATTCAACACCGGCATGCGCACGCGACGCAGGTCGACCCGCCGCCCGCCCAGGCGCACCTCCCCGGAAATCAGGCGGTTCTGCTGGTAGAACCAGCGCACGAACTCTCCCAGTGCGCGCGCGGCCTGCGGAGGATTGTCGAAGATCCAGCGTTCCAGGCTTACGAAATCCTCGAGCGTCCCCTGGTCCGGCTCGCCGACCAGCAGGCGGATGTACTTGTGCTGCGCCAGGCGCAGCGGCAAGAGCGAGATGAACAGCCGGGTCAGCAGTGCCCCGGGCAGGTGGCCACCCGACAGCAGCAGTTCCACGTCCACCTGGCGCACCCACTTGCTGAGCAGGTTGTCAGGTGTGTGAAAGTCGACCGGCGTGGTCAGCGTGATGAGCCGCGCCACCCTCTGGGGATGCAGCGCCGCGTAGCACAGGCTGAGCACGCCGCCCTGGCAGACCCCCAGCAAGGTGACGGGTCCACCGCTGCGCCTGCGGACCTGTTGTACACAGCCCCCCAGGTATTCCTCCACATACTGCACCAGCCCCGGGCCGCGCCCGGGCACCGGCGGATCGCCCCAGTCGATCAGGTACAGCGCGTGCCCCGCAGCCAGCAGCGGACGCAGCAACGAGCGCTGCGGCCGCAGGTCGAGGATCCACGGACGATTGACCAGCGCGAAGCACACCAGCACCGCCGGCGCGCGCGCAGGCCTCGCGCCAGGCAACGGCAGATAGCGGTATAACGTGGCAGTGCCGTAGCGCCACACCACCTCGCGCGCGCAGGCTCCCGCCGCACTGCTGCCAGCCTCCTGCAGGCGTTGCGCCGTGGCGGCGGCACGCGCCGCGAGCTCCCCCAGCAGGCCTGGCCCAGGCGAATCGCGGGTCTTGCGCATCGACCGCCAGGGCCTCAGCTCTGCCGGCGCCGGCGCGTGCCGGTGGGTTTGCGTGCCCTGCCCGCCCTGGAGGTCTTGGCGGCCCTGACGTCCTTGCGGGATTTCGCAGTCTTGCGGGGCGCCGTTACAGGCAGTCCGAAGGCCTGCTGCAGCGTCTGCGCATGGCTGCGCTGCCAGGCCAGCAGCGCGGCCGAGGCGTTGATCAGCTGTGCCTGCAGGTGGCAAAAATCCGGACGGTGGACGGTAGCGGCATATGCGCCTTCCGCGCATTCCACCCAGCGTTCATATATCTGCAGGGCTTCCTGCAGCGAGGGTGGCCGCCGCCGCGCGGCGCCGGGTTGCGCGGTGAAGCGCCGCCCGGCCTCGGTGGCGATCTCGCTCCAGTAGGGTGACAGCTGCGCCTGCAGGGTGGCGATGCGTTGCAGCAGTTCCCACAACTGCTGCACCTGCTGTTGCCATTGCGTGGCGCCCGGTGCACCAGCGGCGCTGTTCAGTCCACGCAGCCACGCCGTGGTGGCCTCGGCGCTGCCGGCTGCGGCCGTGGCATCGGACCCCGGCCAGGAGCCGCTGAACTGCGCCGCGCGCAACCATTGCTCGAACTGCCCGGCGAGGGCCGCTGCCGTCGCGGCGGGATTCCACGGCTGGGCGCCCGCCCGGCCTGCCCCGAGGGACTGCAGCAGGCCCAGGAACTGCCGTGCGGCGCTGGTAAAGGCGGCCGCGGGATCGAATCCAGGAGTGCCGGCGCCGGTCATGGGATGTATGCAGCGCAGAAAAAGATGAAATTCAAGTCATGTTCCATCATTACCAGATTGATTGTAATCGCAATAGTTTCAGTGACTTATAAAATTCACACGAAATAAATGATCGTGACACAGGTCATTGTGCAACGCATACAGCCGGATTAGTATCGGGGCAGCAACGAATTACGGGAAACTTCCACCCTTCCCTTACGCATAGTGCGGTCGGCGCCGCTTCCGGGGGCGCCTGCAGAACATGGCCGAAGAACGCCTCATACGCAAATACGCCAACCGCCGCCTGTACGACTCGCAGGAGAGCCGACACGTCACCGTAGAGGACCTGCGCCGGATCATCGCCGCCGGCGGCCGCATCCGCGTGGTGGATGACAAGAGTGGCGAGGATGTGACGCGCAGTATCCTGCTGCAGATCATCGCCAGCCAGGAGCAGTTCGGCACCCCGGTGCTCAGCACCCAGCTGCTGGAGGCGATCATTCGCTTCTACGGCAACCCGGTGCAGCAGCTTCTCACCTCCTACCTCGAACAGAGCATCGGCGGCCTGTTGCGCCAGCAAAGCACCATGCAGGCCGAGATGGCCAAGGCGCTCGAGACGCCGATGGCGCCGATGGCGGAGATGGCCCGCAACAACATGGAGCTCTGGGCCCGCATGCAGGCCTCGATGCTGTCAGCGTTCACACCGTCCGGCCCGGCTCAGCAGCCGCCACCGGCACGGCACGGACCGCACAGCGAGACCGCGCCCGCGCAGGCACCGCGGCGGCGACGCGGCAGGCCGCGGCGCTGAGCGCGCCGCGCCCGGCAATCGCCCAGACACCAGTCTTTCAACCTTGGGAGCTAATCACGTGGACGTTCGCGGCAAGACGATCGTGGTAACCGGCGCGGGACGCGGTATCGGCCGCTCGCTGGCGCAGCATTTCGCCGGCAAGGGCGCCAATATCGGCCTGCTGGACACCAACGCCGACGACCTCGCTGCCACCCGTGACCAGTGCGCGCAGACCGGCGTCATCGCGCGCAGCTACCTGGCGGATGCGGCCAACGAGGACAGCGTGGTAGGCGCACTCGACCAGGTGACCGGCGACTTCGGGCGCCTCGACGGACTGATCAACAATGCCGGCATCGTACGTGACGCCATGCTGGTCAAGGTCAAGGACGGGCAGGTCGTCGGCAAAATGACGATGGCACAGTGGCAATCGGTCATAGACGTCAACCTGACCGGCGTGTTCCTGTGCGCGCGCGAAGCGGCGCAGCGCATGATCACTCTCACCGGCGGTGGCGTCATCGTCAACGTCTCCAGCATCTCGCGCGCCGGCAATGCCGGCCAGACCAACTACAGCGCCGCCAAGGCCGGCGTCGCCGCGATGACGGTGGTGTGGGCGAAGGAGCTGGCCAGGTACGGCATCCGTGTCGGCGCGGTGGCGCCAGGATTCATCCGCACCCCGATGGTGGCGGGCATGAAGCCCGAAGCCCTGCAGAAGATGACCTCACCCATTCCACTTGGACGCTTGGGAGAGCCGGAAGAGATTGCCCACGCCGTCGGCTTCATCTTCGAGAACGATCTGTTCACCGGCCGCTGCGTGGAAGTCGACGCCGGGCTGCGGATGTAACGGGCCCGCGGGCGCGGCTCAAGCCTGCCGGGTAATTTTCTCTTGCGATGCAGTACTAAATAGGACGGATCACTCAATGGTTTTATTTATAACTATTTGAATTTAATATATATGTATCCAAAACAAGACCCTAAGAACCATCCTATATAATTCTTATTGCAGTGCATACAAAATTGCACTATGATTCTCTCCGCAGCCCACAGATTCCCCGGAGAGAGACATGACCGACCGCAACACTTTCGATCCCGCCACCCTGCTGAACGCCACCCGCGAGGCCTTTGCCCCGGTACTCAAGGCCCAGCAGGAAGGCTTCAAGACCTTCGAGCGCCTGGCCCGCCTGCAGTACGCGGTGGCCGGTGACGTCCTGGAGGCTGGCCTGGCCCGCGTGCAGGCGACCCTCGTTGCCAGCAACCCGAACGAGCTCTTCAGCAAGCAGAGCGAGCTGTCGACCCAGTTCGTCGACAAGCTGCGCGCCCGCGCCGAGGAATTTGCGCAGGTCTCCTCGGAGATCCAGAGCAAGTTCACGCACCTGGGCAACGAAATCGCCGCGAAGGCAGTGCCGACACGGAAAGCGGCCTGATATTCTGGCGATAACCCCACGGCCGGGGCCTTACAGGTCCCGGCCGTGGTTTTTTCAGGGGGGTGACTCGCCGTGGCTGCGCGCAAGAAGAAGAAATCCGCTTCCCGTTCACGCCGCACCCCAAGCGCACCCTCCCGCGCCAGGGGCCAGGCCCGCACCGCGCGCAAAAACGTAGCGGCGCCCGGGAAGACACAGGCCGCGCGCCGGCCGGCCCCGGCTGACACCACGAAAAAGCCTGCTCCTTCGCGTGGCGCGAAATCCGCGCCCCCGGACCAGGGTGACGACGCCGCCCAGCAGCGGGATATCGAGCGCCACCTCAAGGCCCAGCTGGCCGCGATGACGGGCGGCCTCGCCCCGGATGACTACGCCCGCGCCTGGCTGGAGTGGTACCTGGGACTGGCACAGCAGCCGCAGCGGCAGCAGGCGCTCGCCCAGAGTGGGTGGGAAAAGCTGCTGGACAGCTGGCAGTTTGCCGCCCGCGCCGCCGGCGGCGACGCGATGGCTCCGGGTCACGAGGCTCTCGGATTCGGCAATCCGGCCTGGAACCAGTGGCCGTTCAATGTCTATGCGCGCAGTTATGGCAACTGGACCTCCTGGTGGCATCAGGCCACCCAGCCAGCGCCGGGTGCCGATGCGAAACTGTCGCCGTCCGCCTTCTCCGCGCGGTTGCTGATGGAGGCAGCCTCGCCCGCCAACTTCCTGGCGACCAACCCCGAGCTGCTGCAGCGCACGGCGGCGGAGTCGGGGCAGAACCTGGTGCGGGGACTTAAGAACTGGCTGGAAGACGCCCGGCGCATGACCGAAGGCGGGCCCGTACCCGGAACGGAAGGCTTCAAGGTCGGGCGCGAAGTCGCCATCACACCCGGCAAGGTGGTGTTCCGCAACCGCCTGGTCGAACTGCTGCAGTATTCACCGCAGACTCCCGACGTCTACGCCGAGCCGGTGTTCATCACCCCGGCCTGGATCATGAAGTACTACATCCTCGACCTCTCGGCGCGCAACTCGCTGGTGCGCTTCCTGGTGGAGAAGGGGCACACGGTCTTCATGATCTCCTGGAAGAATCCCGACGCCAGCGACCGCGACCTGGGGATGGACGATTACGTGCAGCTCGGTTTCCTGGACACGCTGGCGCAGGTGCGCCGGCTGATCCCCGGGCGCAAGGTGCACGCCGTGGGCTACTGCATCGGCGGCACGCTGCTCGCCATCGCGGCGGCGCTGCTGGCGGCGCGCAATGAGCACCCGCTGGCCTCCTTGACCCTGCTGGCGGCCCAGGTTGACTTCAGCGAGCCGGGCGAACTGTCGGTGTTCATCACCCCGAGTCAGCTTGCGGCGCTGGAGGCGATGATGCAGGAGACCGGCGTGCTCGAGAGCGAACGCATGGGCGGCGCTTTCGCCATGCTGCGCTCGCGCGACCTGCTGTGGGCGCCCGCCGTGCAGCAGTACCTGCGCGGCGAGCGGCCGAAGCTCAATGATCTCATGGCCTGGAATGCCGACGGCACTCGCATGCCGGCGCGCATGCACAGCGAATACCTGCAGGGCCTGTACCTGCGCAACGAGCTGGCCGGCGGCACCTTCAAGGCGCTTGGCGTACGCCTGGACCTGTCGCGCCTCACCGTGCCGATGTTCGTGGTCGGCACTGAAACCGACCACGTTGCGCCCTGGCAATCCGTCTACAAGGTGCGCGGCCTGACACGCAGCACCGACTACACCTTCCTGCTGACCAGCGGTGGCCACAACGCGGGCATCGTCAGCGGGCCGGTGCACCCCAAGCGACGCCACCGCATGCTGACCTGGTCCGATGCGCGGCAGAATCCCGCCCCGGCCCAGTGGTTCGCGAGCGCCCCGCTGTTCGAGGGCTCGTGGTGGCCGGCCTGGGAGAACTGGCTGGCGCGACACTCCGATGCCAGGCGGGTCGCGGCCCGCCAGCCGGTCGCACAGGCCGGCGGTGCAATCCCCGGTGCGGGCGACGCCCCAGGGGAGTATGTTCTGGGGTAGTCAGGGGCAGCCCCCCTGACAGGCCCTGGGCGGGCCGGCAAACACACTTGAAGTTGCTGGGGAGAGGCGCGAATGGCATCGAAGCAGCGGATTGCTTACGTCACGGGCGGCATGGGTGGCATAGGCACGGCCATCTGCAAGCGGCTGTGCCGGGACGGCTACACGGTGATCGCCGGCTGCGGACCGGGCTCCACGCGCAAGGAGCGCTGGGTCAAGGACATGGCCGCGCAGGGCTTCAAGGTGCATGCCTCCGAGGGCAACGTCTCGGACTGGGACTCCAGCAAGCAGGCTCTCGAGCGGGCGCGTGCGGAAGTTGGCGAGATCGATATCCTCATCAACAACGCCGGCATCACGCGTGACGGCACCTTCCAGAAGATGACCAACGAAGCGTGGCACGCGGTCATCGAGACCAACCTCAACTCGCTGTTCCACGTCACCAAGCAGGTGATCGACGGCATGATCGAGCGCGGCTGGGGCCGCATCGTCAACATCTCCTCGGTCAACGGCCAGAAGGGCCAGTTCGGGCAGACCAACTATTCGACCGCCAAGGCCGGCATACACGGCTTCACCATGGCGCTGGCGCAGGAAGTCGCCGGGCGCGGCATCACGGTCAACACGGTGTCGCCGGGCTACATCGGCACCGATATGGTGCGGGCGGTCAAGCCGGAACGACTGGAAAAGATCGTGGCTGGCATCCCCGTGAAGCGGCTGGGCGAGCCTGAGGAGATCGCCTCGATCGTTGCCTGGCTGGTCAATGACGAGGCGGCCTTCGCCACCGGGGCGGACTTCTCGCTCAACGGCGGCCTGCACATGGGCTGAGGCGGCCTGTGCGCCTCATGCACCCCGTGAGGCCAGCGCGCACGCGACAGGCTGCCGGCCTGTTGGTTGCGGGTATGGCCGCCTCTGTCCTGCAGGCATGCGGGACATCCGCGCCAGCGCCAGTACTCGCCCCGCCGCTGGCACCAAATGCATCGCCGCAGCAGCACGCGCACCCTGCCGCCGAGCGAGCCGCCCGCTTTCCGCTGCACGTCGAGGCGGGCAAGCGCTACCTGGTTGACAGCGCGGGGGCGCCCTTCCTGCTGCAGGGAGACGCCGCCTGGTCGCTGGTCGCACAGTTGCAGCGCGAGGACGTCCTTGCCTACATGGCGGACCGCCGCGCGCGCGGCTTCAACGCGCTGCTCGTGGAACTGGAGGAGCACTACTTCGCCGATCACCCGCCCGCAAATGCCTATGGCGTCGCGCCCTTCACGGTGCCGGGCGACTTCAGTACCCCCAACGAGGCGTACTTCGCCCACGTCGACTGGGTCCTCACGCAGGCCGCACGGCAGGGATTCCTGGTGCTGCTGACTCCAGCCTACCTCGGTTATGACGGCGAGGAACAAGGTTGGTATCGGGAGATGCGCGCCAGCGGCGCCCAAAAGCTCTTCGAGTATGGACGTTATCTCGGCCACCGCTACGGTCACTACACCAACATCCTGTGGGTGGAGGGCGGTGACTACAACGCCCCGGATATGTCGGTGGTGGATGCGGTGGCGCGCGGCATCGACGCCGGAGCGGGGGTCCCGCAACTGCACACCTACCATGGGCAGCGCGGCACCTCGGCGCGGGAAGCCGCCGATCCGGTTCGCTATCCATGGCTCAACGTCAATGCCATCTACACCCACACGGATGACGTCGTGGCACACGCCAGCGCCGCATACCGACAGTCCGGCATGCCCTTCTTCCTGATCGAGAATTACTACGAGGGAAACAGCGCCAGTGCCTCACAGGTGCGCCAGCAGGCCTGGGAGGCGCTGCTGTCGGGCGCCTGCGGACAGGTCTTCGGCAACGAGATCCTGTGGAACTTCAACGGTAATCCACCCGATCACAACAAAGCCCCCTGGCAAGCGGCCCTGGACAGCGCCGGGGCCCGCAGCATGTCCCAAGTCGGGCACTTCTTCGCCGGGAAACCCTGGTGGCTGCTGCGTCCGCGGTGGACTGCGGCGGCGCCCGCCGTGGGCCGGGGTACACCGCCGGCGCCCACTACGGCCGTTGCCAGCGACGGCTCATTGGCCGTGGTCTATTACCCACGCCTGGAATCGGCGCCGATCGACCTGCGCGCGCTGCGCGGTCCGCGGGTGCGGGCCCGCTGGTTCGATCCCGCCGACGGGTCCTGGCGGGCGGCAAACGCCGCCCCTTATACCAACACGACCACCGTCCTGCTGGCACCGCCCGGAGTCAACTCCGGTCGCGGACTTGACTGGGTGCTGTCGCTGGAATCGATTGGTCCGGTTCGGTAGCGGCCGCGGGCGCACGCTCCAGCCAGATCTCACGCCAGTAGGGCGTGATGCGCCGCGGACACAACAGGCGCTTCTGGCTGTACTGACTGGTGCAGTAGGCGCCCTCGAGTGTCACGCTCGGATTGCTGAAGTGCATCATCCTGCCGGTGGCCTCGTTGATGATGCGCTCGATGCGCGCCACCACCCGCAGCCGTTGCCCGCAGAAGCGCACCATCTCCTCCCCGAAGCTCATGCCGCGATTCATGCCACGGGCGTCGATTGTGGCCAGGATCTCGCGGTGCGGCCGCACCACGACGTACTCGCCGGCTGACAGGTGCAGGGGTCGTTCGGGGGTTTGGGTCCCTGCCGGCACCCCGCCCGGCCCGAAAGGTCCTGCGCGGCCGGTGAGCTGGCGGTGCAGCCACTCATAGATCGCCGAGAAGAAGCGGTAGCCCACGCCTATGCTGCGCAGGTGGAAGACGCCCTGCAGCAACAGGTAGCGTGCGGCCTCCCGCGCTGGAACGTTGCCGCTGCGCACGTCCGCCAGGTATTGCAGGGGATTGAAGGGCGACAGCGGCGCGCTGGCGGCGTAGAGGCGCGTCGCCTGGCAGCTGTAGGTGGGTGGATCGGCCGAGCGGTCGCAGGCCGCACGGCCCAGCACCCCGGGCACATCGGGCCCGGCAGCCGCAGCCGCCGCTACCGCGGGCGCGGACTCCTGCGGATCTGCCGGCGCCCCATCGGGCACCAGCCATTCTTCCTTCCAGAACAGCAGGCACGCTGCCTGGCACCCGCCATGAACCGCGCCATCGCAGCGCGCACCCGCCAGGTGCACGGACCTCTCCATGCGCCTCCCGCCGGTCTTGTTCGCGGTATCGCAGGTCTTGTGGGCGCTCGCGGCCACCTGCAGCCGCTGACCGCAGAAACGCAGCATCTCCGGCATGAAGGGCAAGCGTTGCAGCTCCCCGCGCGCATCGAGCGTTGCCAGGATTTCCTCGCGGGAACGCACCCGCACCCAATCGCCCGAGCGGTATCGGGATCTCGCAACACCTGCCATCGCGGCAGTCTAGTCCAAATAGTCTGCTGACGCGGCGCGTTTCGCCAGCGCCTGTCCGTGACTCATGTCAGGCACGGCTGCGACTGGATGCAGTAGAGTCGACGGACTGTGACGACGCTTCCTCTGCCACTGTTGCGCTGCCCCTGTTGCAAGGGCGCTTTCGACTACCGGGAGTCTGCGCCGGACTACGGCCTGCTTGTCTGCGCATGTGACGAATGGCCGGTGGTCGACGGCATACCCATCCTGCAGCGTGCCGCGATTGGTGTGTACGAGCACACCAGCGGAGCCGCGGCCGCGGGTGGTGTCACGCCGTCGCTGTTGGCGCACCTGATTCGCGGCGGCAGGCACGAGGCAGCGTTGCGGGCGTGCCTGGTGTACCCGGCGGCGCTCCCGCACTTGAGCCGTATCAGCTGGGGGATGTCGCAACGGGCCGGACGGCTGCTGACAGCACAGCGCCTGCGGCGACTGCTGAGGCGGCGCGCGCACGCGACTGCGCGCCAGGTATTCGGGTTCTTTTTCCGCGAAGACTCGCCGTTGGGATCTGACGTAGGCGACTATTTCATCCTGCGGGCCGGACAGCCGCGCCACCTGGCGGCACTGGCATTGCTGGAACAACTGCCGGCGGACCCCAGACCCGTACTGGATCTCGCCTGCGGCGTCGGTCACCTTGCGCACTATCTCAACGCCGCCGGCCGGCAGGTCGTCGGGGTCGACATCAACTTCTTCCAGCTGTGGATCGCCCGTCACTGGGTGGCGCCGCAGACTGCCTTCATCTGCGCCGATCTGTCCGAGCCCCTGCCGTTGGTCAGCGACTTCGCCGCGGCAACAGTGTGCTCCGATGCCTGGCACTACATTCCCGACCGGCGGCGGCTGCTGGATGAGATGGAGCGCTGCGCGCCGGGTCGTACTGCCGTCCTGACCCGGATCGGCAACCGGGCCATCATGCCGAATGAGGGGGCGGAGACGGACCTCGCTGGCTATCTCGAAGAACTCGGCGGATCAGTGACGGTGTTTCACGAGGAAGGACTGGTGTGCGACTACCTGGCGCGGCGTGCGCCGCAACCGACAGACGCGCGCGCGCGCAAATGGTTGAGCCTGGTGCGCCGAGCGCCCCCATTCAAGGTGCCCACCGGTTGGCCGCACGCGCTGGGCACTCTGGGGTTCAACCCGATCTATTGCTGCAGCAACAGTACTGCGGGTACACGGCTGCGTTTCCGCTTTCCGAATCCCTGGTATGCCTACGAGAACGCGCAGATGTTGCGATACCACCCGAGATTCGTGGATCTCAAGCCCGCTGACCTCGCGGAACTCAGGAATCCTCATTCTGCGCTGACGCGGCAGCTGATCGGGCAGTTCGTGCTCATCGGGTTGCCGTCGCGCTTCGGCACCGCCGCCCCATAGCGCGATCCCGAGAGCTCTGGTCAGGGACAGCCCACAGAGACAGTTGCCGTTGCAGTCTGGGTGATCGAGCTGCTGGCGGCGGTGATCGTCACGGTCGGACTGCTCCTGGGAGTGCCCGCCGGAACCTTGATCGTCAACGTGGAGCTGCCCGACTGGTAGATCGAGGCCGGCGAGAACTGCCCGGTCGCCCCTGCGGGAAGTCCACTCGCCGTCAGATTCACCGTGTCGGCGAAGCCGCCACTGGCGGCAACGTTGACGGTCACAGTGGCAGTATCACCGGGGCAGTTGGCGATCGTGAAACTGCCTGCAGGCGTGCCCACCGTCACGGTCGCTGACTTCGTGACCGAACCACCCGGGCCGCTGCAGGCGAGAGAATAGGTGGTGGTGGCGGCCGGCGTCATGCTCTGCGAGCCGTTCGCCGGCTGCGCGCCCGACCAGCCACCGCTGGCCGTGCAGCTCGTGGTGTTGGTGGCGGTCCAGCTCAACGTCGAACTGCCGCCCGGGGCGACGCTGGCGGGGCTGGCCGACAGGCTCAGCGCGGGGCCGGGTGCGGCGGCGATGCTCTGCGTAAGCGTGACACTGGCAGACTGGGCGGGAATTCCGGCATCCGCGACCTTGAAAGTCAGAGAGCCCCCCGCCGCGGCCGTAGGGGTGCCGCCGATGGCGCCGGTCGTGCTGTTCAGCGTCAGGCCGGGCGCCAGCGTGCCGGAGGTCAGCGTCCAGGTGTACGGCGTGGCCCCGCCCCTGGCATTCAGATTGGCGCTGTAGGCCGTGCCCACCATGCCCGCCGGCAGGCTGCTGCTGGTGACAGCAAGTGTGGAAGCCGGCGGCGGCTGTGATGCCGGGGAGGTTCCCGATCCGGAACAACCCTCCATGGCCAACAGCGCGCCCGCCCCAAGCGCAACGAGCAGATTGCCGCCGACCGCTCTCCTTGAAAATGTCAACGGCCCACGCTCCATCGTGCCGAATTATATAAGGCTACTGACCCTGAAAGATCAGGGCCCAGTCATTGGCGCCCCCGTCGTTTGGCCTTGGAGTGGCGAAACTCTGCGGGCCGGAGCCGGGGGTCAGCGTCTTGATGGCTACGGAATTCCCGTCTGTCGGGTCGTACCAGCTCACAGCGTAGCTGTTGTGGGTAAACCTGTTGGGATCGAGTGTGAAGGTCAGCGTACCGCTGCCCGGCGTGTAGGCAACGGCATAACTGCCATCCTGCGCCACCGCCGCCACCGCCGGATAGACGGAAGTGTTGCTGTCGCTGGTCAGGAAGGCATGCGAGAAATCAGGCTGCAGACTGGTCCAGGAGCGCGCAGTCATGAAGTTCTGCAGAATGGGCATCGACTTCGCGCCGTCACTGCCGAGGAAGGATTGCCAGTTGGGGCACCCGGCATAGGCGTAATACTTCGCACAGAAGAACCATATGGGCGAGTTGCCCATCACCTGCCCGGTCGTGCCTGACAGGTCAGCCTGCCACGCCTGCCATCGCGACAACCCCGGTGTGGCTGGACCCCCGGCCGGGTTCTCGTAATTGTTCTCGACCAGGAAGAACGGCATGGTGGCGGCGGTGTACTCGGCACCGCCGTCGCTGACGATATCCCCGTAGCTGACACCGGTGTAGATCGTATTGACGTTGAACCAGCTGTAAGTTGCCGGATTGACGGCGGCGAGCCCGGCGGTACCGCGCTGCGCGTGATAGGTCTGCAGGGTGGAGCTGCCCAGCACGCTGTCGATGCCGGTGGCCAGCGCATCGACCAGGGCGAGGTTGCTGCCGGTCGCGGTGTAGTCGCCGCCCTCGACCCACAGGATGTTCTTGTAGCTGCCGAACTTGCCAGCCAGGTACTTGCCGTAGCCGGACAGCTTGGCACTGCCGCTGGCCTGCATGGCGGTCAGCCAGCCGTCATTGCAGCAGCCCAGATAGGCTGGGGCCAGCAACACCAGGATGCCGCGGCTCTGCGCTTCGCCGATGACCGTTGCCGCGTAATTGAAGTACGCATCGTTGGGGGTCGAGAAGTCCCGCGGCGTGTTGAAGGGTTGCACCCCGGCAATGGTGGCCGGCGCCCGGTCCGCGTACGTCGCCTCGATGAGATTGACCAGGATGGTGTTGAAACCTTTCGCCTTGCGGTCGTCCAGGTACGCCCGCACGCCCGTAATATCTAGCTGCGCCACCAGCGACCAGGCGGCGTCTCCCTGCATCAGGAAGGGTTTGCCACTGCAGTCGATCAGATAGCGCTTGCCGGCTTCCACACGCAGTGGGAATGGCCCGGACCCGGCGCAGCCGGCGACGGAACCGCCGGTCACGGTCACGGTGATCGACTGGGAAACCGAGCCACCCGCGCCGCTGCATGCGAGCGAGTAAGTGGTGCTGGAGGCTGGCTGCACGTCCGCTGAACCGCTCGCCAATTGCGCGCCAGACCAGCCGCCGCTGGCGGTGCAGCTGGTGGTGTTGGCGGCTGTCCAGCTCAGAGTCGAAGAGCCGCCCGAGGTGATGCTGGCGGGACTGGCCGAAAAGCTCAGTGTGGGCGCCGCGCTCTTCACCGCGACGGCAGCGGTCTTCACAATCGTACCGCCGGCGCCAATGCAGGACATCGTGTAGGTAGTGTTCGCGGTCGGGGCCACGCCCTGCGAGCCACTCACTGCCCGGGATCCGGTGAAGCTACCGCCGGAGGCGGTACAGCCGGTCGCGTTGGTCGCGGTCCAGTTCAGGGTCGATGTACCGCCCGCCGTGATGCTGGCGGGACTGGCGGCAAATGTCAGTGCGGGTGCAGGGTCGACGGTGACCGTCACCGAACGCGCCGGGCTGCTGCCGCCAGCGCCTGTGCACGACAGCGTGTATTGCGAAGTTGCCTGTGGCTTTTGTACGGAGGACCCCTGGGCAGAGACGGCACCGGTCCACCCGCCGCTGGCCGTGCAACCCGTGGCATTCGTCGATGACCACTGCAGCATCGCGCTGCCGCCCGCCGCCACATGGGCCGGGCTGACGGAGAACGTCAGGGACGGCAGCGGTGCCGCGTTCACACTGACGCTGACAGAGGCCGAGACCGCCCCACCCGCGCCGGAGCAGCTCAGGGCATAAGCCGTGGTAGCGGTGGGTTTCACCCCCATACTGCCGCTGGCAGGCTGCGTGCCGGACCAGCCGCCACTGGCAGTGCAGCTGTTGGTATTCGTCGAACTCCAGGTCAGCGTCGAACTCTGGCCGCTCTGGACGGAGGCCGGGTTTGCGTGCAAGGTCAGGGTCGGGGCTGGAGGTGGCGGGACCGCGCTGACGGTGACCACCACGGAACTCTGCGCAGAACCGCCTGCACCGCTGCAGGTGAGCGAGTAGGTGGCCGTAGCAGCGGGCGACAGGGCCAAGGAGCCCGACAGCGCCTGCGATCCACTCCAGGCGTCACCCGCGACGCAACTCGTTGCATCGGTGCTGTTCCACGTCAGCGTGAACTCGCCGCCGGCCGCCACGGTTGCGGGACTCGCGCTGAGCGAGACCGTGGGCGCCCCGGGCTGCGGGTCGGCGACGTTGACCGCGACAGACGTCTGCGCCGTTCCACCTGATCCTGTGCAGCTCAGGCCGTATTGCGTGCTGCTCGCGGGAGTCTGGGCAAGGCTGCCGTTGACCCCCTGCTCGCCCGACCAGCCGCCACTGGCCGTGCAGCCGGTCGCATTGGTGGACGTCCAGTGCAATGCGGTCGACTGACCCGCCTTGATGTTGGCCGGCTCTGCGGTCAAGCTTACTGTCGGTGTGGTAGTGGCATCCCCGCCGCCAGTCGTCGCAGGGCCGCTGCAGGCGACAAGGGAGACCAGGCTCAGGGTGGCGGCGGCAGTCTTCAGTAAGGTCATCACTGCGTACAACAGGCTGCGGTCCAGGGCCGCACTCGATGTACGAAACCCCAGAGCCACCAGGCTGTTAAGTCCTTTACTTAATGTGGGCGGTTAAATTGCTACCTGCATACTAACTACTTGCCACATGTGAAGAAACGTGTCTGCAACCGGCGTCACATCGTTATGACATGTTGTGATACCCGGGATACCTGCGGCGGCGCGGACTGGCGAGGCCGCGCTGACTTTCTGCGCACCCGTCATTCCGCCACGCCCGCTGCAAAAAATACACGCGGCAGCGCGGCTACTGGCTCTGGAAGATCAGTGCCCAGTCTCTGGCATTTCGCGAATTGAGGCCCGGTGTCGTGAAGCTGCGCGAGCCGGCGCCCGGAGTCAGAGTAGTGGTGGCGCCATAGATTCCGTTGGTGGGATCGTACCAGCGCACTGCAATACTCGGGCCGGCGAGTTTGCCGAGATTGAACGTCAGGGTTCCGCTGCCGGGCGTGTAGGCAACCGCGCAGGCACCGCCTGGCGCCACTGCGGCCACGGCGGGATAGCCGGAGGTATTGCCGTCCGCGGTCAGGAAGCCATGCGAGAAATCCGGCTGCAGGCTGGTCCATGACCGGGTGGTCATGAAGCTCTGCAGAAATCCCAGCGACGACTCGCCATCGCTGCCGAGCGAAGACTGCCACGAGGGCGTCACGCCGCTGCACCCGGTCGGATAATAGTTGGCGCAGAAGAACCAGATGGGCGAGTTGCCCATCACCTGTCCGGTCGTGCCGGACAGGTTTGCCTCCCAGGCCTGCAACCGGGAAAGGCCCGGCGTGAGCACCTGGTTGCCGTTCTCGTAGAGATCCTCGATCAGGAAGTACGGCATTGTCGATCTGGCGTACTCGGCACTGGCGTCGCTGACGACGTCCCCCACGACCACGCCGGTGTAGAGCGTATTGACGCTGAGCCACGCATAGGTGGCGGGATTGACGGCCTTGAGCGCCGAAGTGCCCCGTCCCGCGTGATAGGTCTGCAGCGCGGAGTTGCCGAGGATGCTGTGGATGCCACTGGCAACCGCATTTACCAGGGGCATATCGTTTTCTGAACCAATGATCGGGGAGCGGTCGCCGCCCTCAACCCACAGGATGTTGTTGTAGCTGCCGAACCTGTTGGCCAGATATTGGCCGTAGCCGTACAGCTTGCTGGTGCCGCCGCCGCTGCCCTGCATCCTGGCGAGCCAGCCGTCGCCACAGCAGCCCAGATAGGCCGGCGCCAGCAGCACCATGATGCCGCGTTGCTGCGCCTGCCCGATCACCCATGCCGCGTAGTTGAAATACGCGTCGTTCGGGGTCGAGAAGTCCCCAGGGGTATTGAAAGGCTGTGTGCCGGCGATATTGGCCGGCGCCTTGCTGGCGTAGGTGGATTCGATGAGGTTGACCAGGATGGCATTGAAGCCTCTTGCCTTGCGGTCGTCCAGGTAAGTTGTTATGTCGGCCTGATCGAGCTGCGCAATGAGTGACCACGCCGCATCGCCCTGGATCAGGAAGGGCTTGCCGGTGCAATCGACCAGGTAGCGCTTGCCGGCTTCCACGTGCAGCGGGAACGGTCCCGTACATCCGCCGCTCGCCACGGTCACATCCACACTTATCGACCTGCGGATCGTGCCGCCCCGGCCGGTGCAGCTCAGCGAATACGTGGTCGTGCTCGTCGGTGTCACGCTCCGCGAGCCGCTCACCGCCTGCGCCCCGCTGAAAGTGCCGCCCGAGGCGGTGCAGCCGGTCGCGTTGGTCGCGGACCAGTTCAGGGTCGATGCGCCACCCGAAGTGATGGTGGCGGGCCCGGCCGAGAGGTTAAGCGTGGGTGCCGCGACTGCGTTTACGGTCACCGTGGCCGTCTTCGTGACCGTGCCACCACGGCCGGTACAGCTCAGCGAGTAACTCGCCGTGCCTGCCGGCGTCACGCCCTGCGAGCCGCTCACTGCCCGCGTTCCGGTAAAGGTGCCGCCGGAGGCGGTACAGCTGGTCGCGTTGATCGCAGTCCAGCTCAGCTTCGATGCGCTGCCGGAGGTGATGCTCGCCGGGCTGGCCGTGAATCCGAGCGTGGGTGTCGCAACGGCCACCGTAATGGTGGCAGTCTTCGTGACCGTGCCACCCGCACCGGTGCAGCTCAGCGAGTAATTCACCGTCGTTGTTGGCGTTACGCCCAGCGAGCCGCTCACTGCCCGCGCGCCGCTGAAGGTGCCGCCGGAGCCGGTGCAGCCGGTCGCGTTGGTCGCAGCCCAGCTCAGCTTCGCTACGCTGCCGCGGGTGATGCTCGCGGGACTGCCCGAGAACGTCAGGGACGGTAATGGCAACGCCGCGTTGGCGGTGACCATCACCGATGCCTGCCCAAGTGAAACCAGACTCAGTGTGGTGGCGGCTATCCTTAATAGGCTCATTGCTGCGTACAACAGGCCGCGGTTCGGGGCCGCACCTGATGTACGAAACCCTAATGCCGCTGGTCTGTTAGGTCCTTTACTTAATGTGGTCGGGCAGATTGCCAGCCTCAATGCTAGCCGCCTGCCATATCAGAAGGAATGTGTCTGCAACTGGCGTCACATCTCCACCAAGTGTTCTGATAGGCGTACCGCCCGGGGCGCGCGAATCGACACGAGCACCCAACAGGAAGCCGCCATGCTCTCACCAGGCCGCCATATCCGCCGCGTGTTGCTGTGCTGGATCGCCCTCGCCCTGTCGCCCACAAACGCCGCGACCGCCGGTTGCCAACTGGTAAAGCTGCTGGAGATGCCGGTGACAATGGAGGGGCTGCGCCCCACGGTGCGCGGCAGCATCAACGGCGGCGACGCCCTGTTCCTCGCCGACAGTGGCGCCTTCTTCAGTTCGCTGACGTCCGCCGCCGCGGCGCAATACAAACTCCACGTGGAATCGCTGCCACCGGGGTTCTACGTCGAGGGCGTTGGCGGGGCGGCCAGTGCCGGCCTGGCACGGGTGCACGCTTTGGGTTTTGCCGGCCTGAGCGTGGCCAACATCCCGTTCCTGGTGCTCGACAACGACATCGGCTCGGGCGTGGCGGGCCTGTTGGGTCAAAACGTCTTCCGCATCAGCGATGTCGAGTACGACCTGGCCAACGGCGCGATCCGGCTGATGCGCCCGCATGATTGCGGCAAGTCGGTTTTGGCCTATTGGGCGTCTGCGGGCCAGGCGTACTCGGTCATGAACATAGAATCACCCAGCGAACGCGATCCACGTACAAACGGCACCGCCTTCGTAAACGGCCAGCGCGTGCGGGTGACATTCGATACCGGTGCTGCGACTTCCGTGCTGACACTCGCCGCGGCAAAGCGCGCGGGCGTTACCCCCGGCAGCGCCGGCACAATGCCAGCCGGACATGAGTCCGGCATCGGGCGCCACTCGGGCCAGACCTGGGTGGCGCCGTTCGCCAGCTTCAAAATCGGCGACGAAGAGATCCGCCACACCCGCCTGCGGATCGGTGAGCTGAACCTGCCCGGTGCTGACATGCTGCTGGGGGCGGATTTCTTCCTGTCCCACCGGATTTTTGTCGCCAACAGCCAGGGAAAGCTCTACTTCACCTACAACGGCGGCCCGGTCTTCAACCTGTCTGCGAATCCCGGAGCAACCAGGACCGCGTCTCCCGCATCACCCGCGGCCGTGCGACCGTCGCCCGCAAAACAGCGCGGCGGGCTGATGCCCGCCGCACCGCCTCGCGCCCCTTTGGTATCAATCGTTCACGGCAGCACTGCCTGAGAAGCCGCCGGAGGCGCTGACTCCCGCCGACGGGCTCGCGGTTGGAGCCGGCGTGGCGGCCGCCGTGTTGTCGCCCGCGGCATTGCCGCGATCAGCAGGTTGCCGTGTCCCGGTGCGAGGCCGGGTGTCCCCGTCAGAGTGGCTGACATGCTGCGGCTCCCGCGTCCCGGCGTTGCGCCGCGCTCCGCGCTGCGGTTCCGCGCGCGGAGGCGGCCTGTTGCCTTCTACCCTGGCCGGCGCGGGTTTCGCTGCGCCGCCCGTAGTCGCGGACTGCCCGGCGATGCTCCCCGCAGCACTCCCCGCAGCGTCCAGGCCCGTCAGTGAGCCAACGGCCTGATCCGACGCGGTCCCACTGCCGTTCACAGCCGCATTGGTGGCCGCATCCGTCGCGGCTGCGGGGGCGTTGTCGGCAGCAGCCACCGCAGTCCCCGTGGCGGCGGCGGCGGCGCCCCGTACAGTCACCGCGGCATCCTGCACTCGGGCGGTCGTGCCCTGTGCCGCCGCGCTCGCAGCACCGTGGGCCTGGGCAGCGGCGCTGGACCCCTTGCCGAGCGCAGAGTCGGCAGCCTGTTTCACCGTGTGACCGGTTCTGGGCAAGCCCGACGCGTGAGCGGAGCCTGACAGGCCGGCCTCACCGTCGAGGGTCCCCTGCACGGGGCCCAGGCCGCGGTTGAAATCCACGCCCTGCATGGCGCCCAGCCCGCCGCCGAGTGCCCCACCAACACCACCGCCCACGCCACCCAGGATCTGGGCCTCAGCCGGCAGGGTGCTCACAACAGACAGAGCCAACGCGGCGCCTGCGAAGAAATGACGGGTTTTCATGATCGATTCTCCCGAAGGTTCAGGCCGCGGCCGTTCCGCGACCTTTCTCACAGGAGATCTACGCTCGGCGCGGTCGCTTTCTTCCCGAGCCGTGGCACCGTGTGATTTGTCTTAATCTGCGTGCATGCCACCCAGGGCAGGCTGGCGGCGCAGGCTCTCGCCCACAAGCCCGTAACCGTACACCGGGTCGCGCCCCGCTGCGCCCAGTCGCACCGCTTCGTGGATCAATCCATCGAGCGCCTGGCCGGCCCGCAGCGGATCCGGGACTTCCATATGCACAGCAAGCAGACCCGCCACCAGCGGCGCGGCGAACGAAGTTCCCCGCACCAGCGTGTAGCCGCCAGCCGGCAGCGCCGCGGCCAGGCGGGCACCCGGGGCGGCGAACATGACCTGCGGGCCCCGTGCTGCCTCGGGCAGAACGCGTCGCCGTTCGTCCACCGCGGTGACGCCGATCACGCCTGGCCAGGCGGCCGGATACAGCGGCGGCGCCGCCGGTCCATCGTTGCCAACCGCCGCCACCACCAGGAATCCCTGACTGATCATCCGTCGCACCACCATTTCCAACACGTTGTTGGGGGGTCCCACCAGGCTGACGTTGATGACGGGCACGCGCTGCTGCGCCAGCCAGGCGAAGGCCTCCGCCACCGCCGACACCGAACCACCCTGCGGCGCTCCGCAGTAGACGTCGGCGGCATAGAGCCCAGCGCCGGCGGCGGCGCCATGCAGACTCGCGGATCGTCCCACCAGCAGCGAGGCAACCGCGGTAGCGTGCGGATCGGCGGCTGCCTGCCCCGCACACCCGTGCCGGTGCAGTTCGACGCCGTTGAAGACTTCGTGCGTGGCGTCCACCTCGCCGTCTATCAATCCCACCCGGGCGGTCGCGGCATCCGGGGCCGTGACGTGAACAGCCGCCGCTGCGGCACCGCTGACCCGCATGCCACTCACGTGCGCGCCCCCCGGTGTTCCGGAAGTGGCGTCGCGCACATCGGGCCCGCCGACCGCAGACCCGGCCGGGAGATAGATATGGTTGAAGTCCGCGACTGTCCCCGGGGTGACCGCACGCACAGCGGCGAGCGAGCGCACCGCGGCAGCGGGACCACGCAGCAGCACCAGTCGCAAACCCAGGGATCCGAGGCGTGAATCCTGCGCGACCGTCAGACCCCGGGTAGTGGCGGCCGCGAGCGTCGCCGCGTCGGGATCCACCAGCAGCACTTCACCACGCACGATGGGGTTGCCGTGCCGATCCGTGTCGACGGCCTCGCGATGCGTGCGCAACAGCTCACGGATGCGCGCCGCGCGCGAGGCGCGCAGGTCGGGGAGCCGCAGTTGCGCCGCGGGGGACGGCAGCTGGGTGGCCGCGTCGAGCGGCAGTTGCGGAACCGGAAGCCGCACGGACGGCAGCGGTAGCTGGGCATATACCACCCCGGTCACCCACAGACTGCACAGTGCGAGGACAATGGCGCGCATGAGCCTTACATTAGAGGATCGGAGGGGGACGCCGGAAGAGATGGAAGAAAATGGCCACTACGTTCGTATGATCGGTATGGGAGCGGCAGTTGCCGCCTGATGACCTCATCGGGGAGATTGCCGTGCTGCTGCCGCGGCTGCGGCGTTTCGCGCGCGCGCTCACGCGCGACCCGCACGACGCCGACGACCTGGTACAGGTTGCCGTGGAGCGCGCACTGGCCCGTGCCAACCAGCTGCTCGCGGATGCCGGAGTGACAGGGTGGATGTACGCGATCGTCCGCAACGCCTGGATCGACGAGCGCCGCGCAAGGGCGCGGCGGGCCCGCGTACTGGTGCCTGAAGAACTGGGGGAGCACGTGGCCGATCCACGTCAGGGCTCGGCCGCGGATGCCCTTGCGATCGAGGATGCCATGCAACGCCTGCCGCAGGAGCAGCGCGAGGCGGTGGCGCTGGTACTGATCGAAGGGCTCTCATATAAGGAAGCGGCCCACGTGCTGGACGTGCCCATCGGAACCCTGACCAGCCGCATTGCGCGCGGGCGCAGTGCGCTGCAGGAGATGCTGGGTGAGGACTCGAGGACACCATGACATTCAGCGACGAAACCGTCATGGCCTACGTCGACGGCGAGCTCGATGAGGCAGACCGCGCCGCTGTCGAGGCGGCCATGCGCGACAACGCCGACCTCGCACGCAGGGTGGAGCGCCAACGCGCATTGCGCACCCGGTTGCAGGACCATTTCAAACCCGTACTGTCCGAGCCGATTCCGCCACGGCTGCTGGATGCGCTCGCTGCGCGGGGCGCGCCGCGCCCCTCCGGCAGCATCGTGGCGCTGCGTCCACGCGCCCGCGCGCATTGGTCGTGGCGCGAGTGGGGCGCGATGGCCGCCAGCCTGGTCGCGGGAGCGCTCATCGCTCCGTTCATCTGGCGCGGCGCCGGAAGCAGTGAGGTCGAGCTACAACAGGGGCAACTGCTGGCCGCTGGCACCCTGGGCACTGCGTTGACCCGGCAGCTGGCCAGCGAACCGTCGGCGGGCGCGGCGATCCAGATCGGTATCAGCTTCCCAAGCCGCACCGACAGCTACTGCCGGACCTTCGTCCTGCGCCAGCACGACTCCCTCGCGGGCCTCGCCTGCCACGAGTCCGAAGGGTGGCGGATCATGGCCCTGGGCGCCGTGGCGAGGCCGGGAACCGCGGGCCCCTACCGGCAAGCGGCCTCCGAAATGCCCGGCGGTATCGCGCACGCGGTGGACGAGATGATAGCCGGGCAGACTTTGGATGCTGCGGCTGAGCGCGCCGCGCGCGCGCGCGGCTGGCAACGCTGAACCGCCCGCAGTCAGGGGGCGGCGGGCGCAATCCCGGGGCGCGGGGCGAATCGGTCCTTCAGGGCAAGCAGCGGATGTTCGAAGAAATGCCAGGACAGCGCAGCGCAGCCGAACGTAACCAGGCAGATGAGCGCAAACCTGAACACGTCGTTGGCCCACCAGGAACTGCGGCCGAGCAGCGCGTTGAGCGTGGCATCCACCGGCCCCTGCAACAGGTAGATCGCGTAGGAAGTCTTACCGATGTAGCGCATCGGCCTGGTGCGCAACCACCGCGTCTGCCAACCACCGCGATACAGAATGACCCACAGCAGCAGGCAGGCGAATGCGGCGGGGAACAGCGAATAACCGAGGACTCGCGTAAACGGCGACACCCGGTCGCCATGACCGAGTGTCACGTAGAGGCCGTAAACCAGGACCAGGGCGCCGAGCGCTGCCACGCCCGCCACGCGCCGGTCGAGGCGCAGCGGCTCGCGCAGCCACAGCGCGAGCAGGGCGCCGTACGCCAGCGAGTCGAATCTGCAGGGCAGCAGCATGTAATCGAGATATTCGTTGTGCGGATAGAGCCACCACAACAACAGGCGCAGCAGCGGCGACGCCACCAGCACGGCCAGCAGGATGCGCACAAGGGTTTCCACGCGCACCACCCGCACCAGCAACGGGAACAGCAGGTAGTACTGTTCCTCCACGTTCAGCGACCACATTGCGGCCAGCGTCAGCACGTGCATCGGCGTGCTGCCGGCGAGGGCCATCTGCACGTTCCCCAGGTACAGCCAGAACCACACCGGGTTGCCCCATTGGCGCAGTGCCTGATAACTCTCGCCGTGGTTCCACAGCTGCATGGTGACGAGCGTCAGCGCGAGTACCGCGTAATAGAGCGGAAAGATCCGCAGCGTCCGCCGCAGATAGAAGTCACGGTAGTACGTGGCGCTGGCACGGGTCGCCAGCAGTATCCGCGTGATCAGGAAGCCGCTGAGCACGAAGAACAGTTCCACGCCGACCCAGCCGACATCCGCGAGCCGCCACACAAACGGCACCGAGGTCGGGGCGAAATGGCTGAACAGCACCAGCACGACCGCGATGGCGCGCAGGCCGTCCAGCTCAGGGATCCAGGATCGGGTGTTCGCGGGGACGCTCAAAGGCCGCCCCAGGCACCCTGCCCCAACGACCGCGGACTAACCTTCAAGCTGCACGCGGTTGCTGCTCCCAACCATCGCTCCCTTAAGACCTGGTGCCTGCAACAGAAGTCTAACCGAGAACAGATACCCGACCTGCAGCGGGCTGCTCAAGAGGTGACGGAATACCGGCCCAGGGCGCGCGGTCAGCGCAGGCAGCGACCTTCGGCACGGTTGACAGCTTTTCCGCTATCATCCTGCAATGGACGCAACAGCCGCCAGCCTGCTGCGCGAGGCGCGTAGCTCGGCGCAACTCACGCAGCGTGCCCTGGCCAGGCGCGCGCGCACTTCCCAATCGGTCGTTGCGCGCATCGAGAGCGGCGCAACCAGCCCCAGCTGGCAAACCTTGCGGCGCCTGTTGCGCTGTGCGGGCTTTGACATGCGGACCGCGCTGGTCCCCCTGCCTGCCCGGCACTCCCACATGCTGGATGACGTGGCGAGAATTCTGCGGCTGACCCCTGAACAGCGGCTGCAGGAGTTGCGCAACGCCGCGCGCTTCTTCCACGCCGCAAGGCCGGGCACCGATGGGAACATTTGATCCGGAGAGGATCCTGCGCGCACTGGCCAAGCGGGAGGTGCGCTACGTACTTGTAGGGGCGACTGCTGCGCGCCTGCAGGGATTCCCTCGCCTGACCGCGGATGCCGACATCAGCCCCGCCGTCGATCACGACAATCTCGAGCGTCTGGCCAGGGCGCTGCGGGACCTGCACGCCCGCGTCTATACTGAAGCGGTTCCGGAAGGATTGGCGTTCAGCTGTGACGCTGCGACTCTCGGGCGCGCCAGACTCTGGAACCTGGTTACCGACGCCGGTCGGCTGGACCTGATTTTTGAGCCAACTGGTACCGGTGGTTATGAGGATCTGACGCGCTCAGCCCTCACTTACGAAGTCTTCGGCGTGCAGGTGCGTGCGGCAAGCCTGCAGGATATCCTGCGTTCAAAGCGCGCCTCCAATCGGCCGCAGGACGCGCAGGACGCGCTGGTCATCGAGCAAATGCTGAAGCGCCGCTGAACAGTGGCAGGAGAACCCGCATGACCGTCGCCAGACCGCCGCTGCCGCCCTTCGACGCGCAATCCGCGGCCCTGAAGGTGCGCCTGGCGGAAGATGCCTGGAATACCCGCGACCCGGAGCGGGTGGTACTCGTGTACACGGAGGACACTCGCTGGCGCAATCGCAGCGAGTTCCTGTCAGGGCGCGAGGAGCTGCGGCAGTTCCTGCGGCGCAAGTGGGCGCGCGAGCTTGACTACCGCCTGATCAAGGAGCCGTGGGCGTTCACGCAAAACCGCATCGCGGTGCGTTTCGCCTATGAATGGCACGATGACTCCGGCAACTGGTTCCGCTCCTACGGCAACGAGAACTGGGAATTCACCAACGAGGGCCTGATGGCGCGGCGCTTCGCGAGTATCAACGATCTGCCGATCGCCACCGGGCAACGTAAATTCCTGTGGCCGTTGGGCCGCAGGCCGGACGACCATCCGGGCCTGGGCGACCTGGACTTGTAGCCACTGGGGGCATTGAGGCGATCGAGGCTGATCGGGTTGAACCTCCCCGGATCAGACTCTGTACAGGGATGACCAGCAGCTGGACAGTTCCAGCGGGCCGGCCGTTCCACGGGCAGGAAGCCTGCCGCCACCGGCGGACTCATCTCCTTGTCGCTGAACGGAAATCACGACTACAGCGGCGGTGATCCTGGCGGCACGAAACTTGCTCGATGGCGAATGCCGAAATATTTCCATCCGGAATCCTGCACTCACTGGTCCCCCCGAATTCAGGCCAGTGGCGACAGGAAGCGCTCCCCGACCCTCCTTGGGGCGCGCTGACGGGTGGTACGAGGTAACGCCCCTGCCGGCCGTGGGCCGTCAGGGGCTTTGCCGTCGGCCGGGGGTGGCGGTTGCCGTCACCCCAACAACAACAATGAAATGGGAGTAAAAATAATGACGGCCTGCCTGCCCGCACTCGCGGATTCACCCCCCGCGCGAGGCGACACCGCACCGGGTCCTGCGCCCCGCCCCAGCCCTTCGGCGTGCAGGGGTCTCGCGCCGAGTAAACGGTATCTGACCGCCCTCGCCATCACCCTCGCGGCCCTGGTGCCTGCGGCCGCGTTCGCATGTGCCGCCCCCGTGTACCTGGCACCAGCGGCCGGAATCGGCATCTGCCAGGCCAATGCCTGCGGGCCTCAGTCCAAAGACCCGGTTCTCCTGGCCGACAACCAGGTCGTCGATCCGGCGCGCGAAGCCGAAAAGCGCGCTGCGGAGGCCGCGGATAGTGCAGCTCCTGCGCCCGCCACCTCAGCGCCTCATCCGCGACACCTCAGTACCTACGAGATGGAGCCGGTGGTCGTGCAGGGTAGCCCCTACTCCCCTTATCACGACGACGAGCTCATCGGCGATTATGCCCAGCCGCGCTGGACAGCACAGCGACTGTTCCCCGGAACCAGGATCTATGTCATTCCGAAGGGAGAAATCGACATCGAGCAGTGGTTCCGGTTCGAGACGCCGAAAGGAGGCGGCCCTACCACGCTCACCGCCCTGAGCGAAATCGAATTCGGCCTGCCGCACCGGCTGCAGCTTGACGTGTACCTCATACAGCAACGCGATACCGGCGTACCCGGGTCCGGATCGACCGGCAACTCGATCGAAATGCGTTATGCCTTTGCCGATTGGGGCCGCATCTGGGGCAACCCGGCCGTCTACCTCGAATACACCAGCCAGACCGGCGTGCCCGACAAGGTCGAAGGCAAGCTCCTGTTGGGCGACGAGATCGCCCCAGGCTGGCATTGGGGCGCCAACCTCTCGGTCGAGCAGCAGACCAGCGGCACGCGCACGACCGAGCTGCAGGGGACGTTCGGACTGGCGCGCACCGTGATCGATCGCAGGTTCTCTCTCGGCGCGGAAACCCGGCTCGGCTGGACTGACGAGAAGGGATCGCGCGGCAAATACGCGCGCGATCTGCAGATCGGGCCCAGCATCCAGATACGCCCCCTGACGCAGATGCACATCGACTTCGCGCCGCTGTTCGGCATCACCGGCGACTCCATGATGCGCAACGTCTACCTGATCTTCGGTTGGGAATTCTGACCGAGCCAACCGAGCCAGCGCGCCCGGAAATCGATGAGCAGCGCTGCCAGAAAGCACAGCAGGCTACCCAGCGCGAGCGCGCGGCGCGCCTCGCCGAGCGCCAGGGCCGGTGCGCGTGACCGCGCGAGGGTCTGCGGCGCGCAGTAGCGCAGCAGTCCCTGGCCGACGGCGGCTCGCAGCTGTGCGCTGGTTCCGGGCTCCCCACCCTCGCGGGGCGAGACATGCAGCAGCGATCGGGTGGTGCGCGCCGCGTCCGCGGCGGCAGTGATCGTGTATAGCCCCGGCCCCGGGTGCGGCAGCAGCGCTGCGAAGCGCCCGGGCGCCGTGGCACGCAGTGTTCGCTCGTCCGTCAGGCCGTCAGGCCCCGTGGTTCTCAGTGTGAGTTGGTCGCTATCGCTCCATTCGCCGGAGCCGATCAGCTCCGCCTGAACGGAGTAGGAGTCGGGCCCATCGCTGACCCGCAGTCCGAGGCCGGGATCGTCGGCCGCGCTGCTGGTCCACTCGATCAGTGAGCCGGCCAGCTGCGGCCACCAGCGCGCCTGCACCCAGGCTGGCGCCCATTCGTTGAGCCCGGCCGGCAGCACCACTACCCGGCCGCTGCCGGCTCGGCCCGCAGCCAGCAGCGGATCGTCGTGTGCCGAGACCAGGAACAGCTGCGATTGCGCACGGGCGCGCGTCACCGCGTAGGCTGCGACCGGCGGCCACGCGGCGCCAGCCCAGGCGCCCGCCGCAGCAAACGGCAACGGCATGCGCTCGCGAACGGCGGTGGTCGCGAATTCAACCCTGCCGCGGCGCCGTTCCACGGCGGCGCGTGCAAATTGCGGCAGCTGGGCGACGTCCGCGACACGCATCACCCGCGCGCCGGTTGCATTGGTCAGCTCGCGCAGTGCACCTACGTTGGCGTCCGTGCCGATCGCGAGCACCACGAGATCGACAGAACGCTGTTTGAGCGTGTTGGCAACGGCTGCCGCGGACTCGCCGCTGATGTAGCCGTCGGTTACCAGCACGAGTGTATGACGTCGGCTGCGCGCAGCGCCCAGTTGCTCAGCGGCGTATGCAAGCGCCGGCACCATGCGCGTGCCTCCGGCAGCGTGAATGGGCCACGGCGCCTCGAGAGCGGCCCGCGCGGCGCGATACGGCTGCAGCGGCACCAGCAGCCGCGGCTCCACGTCGAAGGCCACGAGCAGCAGTTCGTCCTCGGGCTCGAGGGCGCCCGCGGCGGCAATCACCGCGCTGCGCGCGGCCGTCAGGCGATCCACGCCGGCGCTGGAGCGGCCCATGCTCCCCGACTTGTCCACCAGGAAGCCCACCGCTTCGGACCGCTCGCCCGCGTCGGGCTCCGAAGTGACCGGCAGGAGTGTCTCGAGCAGTGAGCCGCGGTAACCGCCGCGCGCGAATGCGCCCGGGCCCCCGAGCACCACGAGTCCGAGTCCGCGATCACGCACCTGGCGCGCCAGTGTCGCCCAGAATGCCTCGGGCGCCTGACTGATCGACACGTCATCGAGAACCACGGCCTGGAAGCGACGCAGGGCGGCATCGCTCGCCGGCGCCAGCGAAGGTCGGAGCCGCTCCACCGGCCAGCCGCCGCGTACCAGGCTGGTCGCGAGCGGCGCCGGAGTGTCACTGATATACAGCACGTGCGCGGGACCCCTGACAGCAACCAGTGCCGCGGCTGATGCGGCAGGCAGGGGTTCGCCACTCGCCTCATCATGGACAGACACGGACAGCGCCAGGACTCCGCCACCCGATGCGGTCAGTGGCAGCGACGCGACGGTCTGTCGCCCGGGTTGCAGCGTCGTGAAAGCACTGTTGTAGCTGCCGTCGGAGCCGCGAACATCCACCCGCACGCGCTGAACGTCGTCGGCCTCGAGCCGCACAGTGAGGGTAAAAGCCTCGCCGACGGCAACCGTGCCGGGGTATTCGAGCGATATGATGCGCGTCGGCGCCGGGGGGCTCTCGATGGGAATCCAGCACAGCGGTACTGCCGCGGCGTGAATGGTCCGCAGGGCCGCTTCAGGGTCACCGAGCGTTGAATAGCCATCCGAGATCAGCACGAGTTGTGGCGCGCCGCCGCGCACAGCTGCCGCAGCCTGCAGACCCGCCCCCAGGGCCTGCGCGATGTTTGTCGAGTCGGTTGCCAGGCTCGCATCGGCCGATGCCCTGGGCGCACCAGGCCGCCAGGCGTAAGAACCCGCGAACTCGAGCGTGCGCAGGTGGGCCGGGCGCGGTTGGTGCTGGACCGTGCGCCACGCTGCGAGGCCGAGGTTTTCCGGCACGCTCGCGGAGCGGTCAAGCAGAACGATCACCTCCGCCGGCAGCTCGCGCGCCACCCACTGGGGTGCAAACACCGCGACGCCAAGCAGCAACAGTGCGATCACCCGAAGGCCCAGGGTCGTAAGCGGTGCCGCGAGATAGCGCATCATCGGTCAGCGCACGGCGTAGTAGCGCCGGCTGCGCCACAGCGCCCCGGCCGCTGCCAGCGTCTCCCACAGCAATACCGGCAGTGCGAGGGCGAGCCATGCTGGCGTCAGGTCGCGGACGCCGGTCGACGCTTCGACCCCCGAAGTCCGGGCGGGCAGGCCATGCGCGCCGCCTCGGGCCGGCTGCCGGGGAGAGTTACGCGCCTGCGATTCACGGGCGACAGGCAACGCCGGCGCAATGACCGTCTCTTCCACTGCACGCGAGCGGGCCGCCACCCGCCCGAGCAACTCCTCGCCGACCGTGAGATCCAGGAGCGTGCTGATGAGCAGCGGGTACTCCGCGCGCGCCGCGAGATCCTGATCCAGCAGATCGAGACGGGTATCGACCCGCCGCGGGTGCGTGCGCAACGCGACCAGCGGCCGCCCGCCGGCTGTCAGGATGGCCTCGTCCCCCGCAGCTGGCGTGAGCGCTTCACCCGTGGCACGCAGCCCCACGGCCGGGGATATCTCGGGCAACTGCAGCCGCGAAACCCAAAAGGCGGACTCCCGCACCGGCTGTGGGTTGGACGCGCGCCGCACGACCAGGCGTGGCTGCCTGCTCTCGCGCCAGCGGTCCGAGCAGTCAACCAGCAGCTCTGCACCGGCCGCTGCGCTGACGACAACCGCGGGGTTGGCCTGTACCGCGGCGCCCAGGGAATGGCCGCAGGCTGGATCGACGGCAACGGATGCCCGCAGGGATCGAGGCACGCCGAGCGTCAGCGCGTCATCATCCGGCAAGGCGTCGGCCGGAGAGAGTCGGGCTGTCAGTGTCAGCGGCGGATTACCGGTCTGGAAGTGAACGTTGCGGGTTTCGCCCGGCCCCAGGGTCAGCATGCTCCAGCTCCTGGACGGGCCATCCGAAAAATCCAGGCGCCGGTGCGCAATCGACTGTCCGGCATTGTGGACGCTGACGAGAACGTCACTACGCGCGGGGTTGCGCAGCGAGGGCCGCAGCGCCAGCAGCACAACGGCGGCGTTTTCGGTCGCGGTACCCTCGCGAATGACGCGGTCGATGGGTGCACTCGCCAGCCACCGTGCCAGGCGCGGATTCGCCCCGTCGGTGACGACCCACTGCCCGGCACGCGGATCGAGACTCGCGCCCTGCGGAAGCACCGGCGGGCCACGCGGCAACCGTGCAGCGAGTGATGCCACGTCGAAGTGTGAGTCGACGTGCATGGAAAATCCGGGCTGGGCGAGGGAGCGCACGGTGATATCCGCCCCCCTGCGGGCGGCAAGCTCCTGTTGCAATCGGGCCAGCGCACGCACCTGGCGGCTTGCGCCCGACTCCGCAGTCTGCAGGCTCGCCGAGCCGTCCACCCAGACTACGATCGGTTGTGCCCCCGGCGTGCGTCGCACACCGGCCAGCGCCGCGCACAGCACCACGACCAACAACGCACGACGCAGCCACGTCCAGTCGGCCTGACGCGGAATTTGCGGCGTGGATGTGTCGGGCGACGTCCGGCTTGCCTCGGCGAACAGAACACTCGCGACATAGAGCGGCTCTGCGCGGTTGCGGGCACGATGCAGCCACCACAGCAGCGGCACAAGCGCCAGCAGGGAAAGTGCGGCCGGAAATGCGATGCTCATCGCGGTGACCTGCGCCCCAGGTGGCGCAGCAGGCTGTGCTGCCAGGGCGTGGAGACATCCGCGGTACTGAACAGGATCCCCGCCGCAGCGCACAGCCTTGCCAGGGAGCGCGTGTGCTGTGCGGCGGCAACCTCGATACGTCGCGCCGCAGATGCGTCCCGGGTCCAGATCGTCCGTTCGCCACTCTCGACGTCAATGAGTTCGAGTGCCCGCGTACGCGGCAGATCCCAATCGCGCGGGTCGCCGACCTGGATGGCATGAGTCTCGACACATGACGCAGCCACCCGCCGCAGGTCGCCGGCCATGAAATCGGCCACGAGGAAGTCGCTGAAAATCATGGCTGTCGAAATCCCGGCAAGCTGCCGCGCGCACCCGGCGAGCCGGGCACCGGCGCCGCGCGCGCCCGGGTGATGCGCCGCCAGCGCCCGGCAGATCCGCAAATACTGCGCGGACCCGCGGCCGGGCAGACAGGCGCTCATGACTGTATCGGCGAACACGGCAACCCCGACACGGTGGCCGACTTCGAGCAGCGTATAGCTCATTGCGGCCGCCAGCCCCACGGCGCAGCGCCACTTGGCGCCGTGCGCGACGGCCATCGAGGAGCTCGCATCGACACACAACAGCCAGTCGGCGCGCCGCTCCGCCTGGAATTCACGCAGGATCGGCCGCTCGAGCCTGGCGGTCAGCGGCCAGTCGATGCGGCGGATGTCGTCGCCGGGCTGGTAGTCGCGGTGCTCGAGGAACATCAGGCCGCTGCCCCGCTGGCGCCTGGATGCCCGCGAGTCGCCGGCCAGCGCTGTGTCGACGGTGAGCCAGCGTCCGGCTACGCGCGCGAAGGCCGCCAACTCCGCCTGCGGCGGAAATGGCGTGTCATTCAGGCGCGGCTGCGCCATTGCGCCACGAGATCGCGCAACAGGTCGTCCGCGGTGATGCCGTCCAGTTCGCTCTCCACTTTCAACAGCACGCGATGCCGCAGCACCGGCAGCGCCACCTCGGCCAGATCGTCCATGTCGACGTGCGCCCGCCCCGCCAGAACGGCCCGCACACGCGCGGCCCTGATCAGCGCCTGCAACGCGCGCGGACTTGCGCCGTAGCGCAGGTGGCGGCGCGCCAGTTCGCTGGCTGCGGCGGCGCCCGGCTGGGTCGCCAGTACCAGGTCCACTGCCGCGCGTTTGCAATCGGTCGCAATCAGCACGCTTCTGCACAACGCCATCACCTCGTCCACCTCGGCCGCCGTGAACATGCATTGCAACGTCAGGGCCGGCTCGGCATCGAGCGAGATGGCCAGCAACGCCTGCAGCGCGCCCGCATCGGGATAGCCCACCTGCAGCTTGAACAGGAAGCGGTCGAGTTGTGCTTCGGGAAGCGGAAAGGTGCCTTCCAGTTCGATGGGATTCTGCGTGGCTATCACCGTGAACGGCGCCGGCAGGGCGTGCGACGTACCGAAGCAGGTGACCTGACGCTCCTGCATCGCCTCGAGCAGCGCAGCCTGGGTGCGCGGGGTCGCGCGATTTATCTCATCGACCAGCAGCAGCTGCGTGAACACCGGCCCCTTTCTGAATACCAGGCCCTCGCTGCCCGTCCGGCCCACCACCTCGCTGCCGGTGATGTCGGCGGGCATCAGGTCGGGCGTGCACTGGATACGCCCGGTAGTCAGTCCCAGCAGACTCCCGAGCGCCTTGACGAGATGAGTCTTGCCGAGCCCCGGCAGACCCTCAAGCAGCACGTGCCCGCCGGCAAAGAACGCGATCACCAGCGCCTCGATCGTCGCCTGCTGCCCCACGATCACGCCGCTGAGCGCCTCGCACAGCGAGCGCAACCGCTGCTGGCCCTGTTCGAATGCATTGTGCGACTGGGGAAGGGAACTCATCGGTCGCGCTCGCCCAGATAGCGACTCACCAGTACGCGCGCCGTGGGCCGGGGTGGCGCCCACTCGAGCGCTTGTGACGGCCGGACCGCGGCGCGCCCGCTGTCGACAACGCCTCGCCGGTCATCCGGGCCCGCCGCTGGGCCCGACCCGGAGTCGGGTTCGAACGCCGCGCCGGCGTGCTGGCCACTCATCTCCCCGCCCGGGCGCTCGCGCTGGTAGCGCTCGATTGCAGCGAACCGGATGGTCTGTGCAAGGCGGGCCGCCAGCTCCGCATCGTGCGCCGCGCCCGCGAGAAGTCCCGGGCCACCCGGGCGATCCGCGGCATCCGCGACGTTGTCGCGTGACATATTCACACCTGTGTGTTCCGGATCTTCTGGCGCTCCCGGCGCCAGGGCGGCCGCGGCGGCGGTTGCGCCACTCGTTGCCGGCTGCCTGCCGCCGACGCGCAGCGGGGGTACGGACGACGGCGACCGGGAAGCCGAAGCCGTGGGTTCACGGATGCCGCCGCCGGAATCTGCCGCAAAGCTTTCGGCGGGCGAAGACCCGGCCGGGTCGGACCTGTACGCGGCAATACCCGGTATGTGGACCAGTGTCAGACTGAGCGCCATCGAGACCAGCGCGCTCGCCAGCGCAGCGCCTGGCCAGCGTACTCGAGGCAGGGCCTGCAGGTTGTGACGCGCCGTCGGCTCGTGGCCCCGCAGCCATTGCATGAGCCGCGCCACGGCGGCTTGCTGCGAGTTGCCTGCCGTTGCGATCTCCAGCACCGTGCGGTAGGCGCAGCCTCCTCCCAGGCGCTCATCGGCGAACCGGGCCGCCGCCAGCCGCGAGGACCGGTTCGCCAGGCGGTAGCCGCACAGCCCCGCCAGCGCGAGGACGCTCAGCACCACGAAGTATGCGGGCGCGACAGGACGGTAGAAGGTGTAGAGCGCGGCCTGCGCGCTGCCGGCGGCGGCCGTGATCCAACCCCAGACACCGATCGCCCGTACCAGCTGCTGATACCCGAGACGTCGCGCACTCAGGTGCAGCAGATCGGCCACCGCGGGGCTGACGACTGCCGGAGCGGCGGCCATCACGACAGCCGCTCCAACAACACGTCGCGCACGCTCCACAGCGCGCACACCGCGATGACCGACGCCAGCGACACCAGGGTAGCCGCAACAGGCTGGGGCGCCCGCATCCTCACCGCTGCGCCAGCCCACGGCAACAGGAGCGCAAGTACCGCGAGGGCCGCCTCGATCTGAACCATGGTCCACCCCGGCAGCGGTGTCGCCGACCAGACCAGGGCCACCAGGGGCCAGGGCAGCGCAAGCGAGCACAGCAGTGTCAGGCGCGCGCTGCGGGGTCCCGTGGTTGCCCCGAGCCACGGCCCGAAGGTCACGATCGAAAACAGCTGCACCATGACAAGTGCCTGCAGCGCGCTCGTCGACAGAGCCGTTGACGAACCGCTGCCGCGCGCCAGTGCAACCTCTCCCAGCCACCATATCGCCACCGCGGCCGCAGCGACCCAGCCCGCCAGGCTTGCGGCGGCAAACATCAACTGCCTCCCATGTCATGGGCGGCGCGCAGGGCCAGAAAGGCGCGTGCCGGCAGGTGTTCCACACCCCGCGCTGACAGTTCGAGCGGCCACAACAGAACAGCGCTGTCACCATCGCCGCTCATGGCTGCCAGATCCGTCGCCGGCGACTCGGGGACCTGCGCGGAGGCTGACAGCACCCGGGCTGTGCCCGGGGGAACCACAGGCAGGACGTAGCGCCTGCCGTCCTGCACGGCAACCCCGGCCGGCCAGATACCCGCGCCGCGATTGGTCACGAGAATCCCGCCGGAACCCAGCCGCCGCGTCGATGCAGACCGCGTGAGCGGAAATCCGCCGTGCCAGCAGACGGCGGCCGTGGCGAACAGTCTTTGTTCGAAGGTCACGGTGAGGAACCGGGAGTGCGCCGGATCCCAGCGCCAGTGCGGCGGCGGTGTGGAATCCGCGCTGCCCGTCGCATCATCGGAATCGGCATCGGCCACGGCACAAGGCCCGGCCCCCTGCAGCAGTTCCGGCAGCACCTGCGTGCGCGTTCCTCGTCCGGCACCGGTGGTCTCGGCGAGTGCGCTGTAGCGTCCGCGATGATCCTGCGATTCGGATTCCGCCCAGATTGACAGTCGTGGCTTCGGCTGGACCACATGCGGGCCCACCAGGACGGCCAGGGTCGCGAGCGAGGCACAAGTCACCAGTACGGCCGGGCGACCCGCGAACGCGAGCAGCACGGCAGCCAACGCGAAATACGCGAGAACCGCGGCGACCACCAGCGGCCACGGTCCGGCAGCCTGCGGCAACAAGGGTCGCAGCAGCGCCCTGCCCACGGGCTCGGCGGGCGCCGCAGCGAGCACCGACAGCACGGCCGCATCCGTTGATGCGTCATCTGCCAGCAGCATCAGCGTACGTCCGCCGCAGCCCGCCTCCTTGCGCAGCAGGTCGCTCGCGGCTTGCGGCAACGCGATGGCGACCAACGCGCCGCAACGTCCCAGGTAATCAACCAGCCCCTGCAGTTGACCGGTATCGAGTTGCGCCAGCGCACCCGCATCAACCAGGACTGCATCGACGGCCTGGTACGCCTGGTGCTGCCTCGGCAGTTCGCCCGCATTCACTTCGACCCGTGCGGTCCGGCCGGTTGCGGCGCCCGACACCGCGGCAGGCCGGAGCGAGGTCGCAGCGACCGCCAGCAACGGCTCTTCGGCCAGACGCAGCGGCAGACTGCCGGCGGCGGAAGTTCCGTCGGGAAATTGCGCCCGCACTGCCACGGTCTCGGAGGCCGGCACGGGAACCGTGACTTCCTGCCACTCAGCGCGGCGCACCGCGAGCGCGCTCTCGATCACTGCACCGGCGGATGCGATTCGCAATAGCACGGTTCCGGCCGCCGGTGACGACAGTCTCACCCGCAGCTCCGTCATGCGGCCGGGGCGGCTGACGCCGCCCCAGGCCGCCGACAGTTCAAGTGGCGCGGGCCCCGCCGCGGCTGCCGGTGCGCCCGGGGCAGCCACTGCGATCAGCAGCGCCGCCAGCACTGCGGTGACCGGGCTCGCGTACACGCCCTGGATCACTTCAGGGTCTGGTTGAGCGCGTTGACGCTGAAGGCCGTCACCAGGTCCGGGTTGTCCTGCCACCACATCGAGGAGTCGGTGTTGATCCAGGAGCCGTCCGGGCGCTGCAAGGCCAGCAGCTTGCGCGCCAGATCCTCACGCCAGTTATGCGGCCGTCCCTTGCCGTCGGTGACCGTTGCATCGCCATAGGCGCCCATGCAATAGGCGAACGCATAGTAGAAGTAGTAGATACCGTCCTTACGTTCGGTGCCGGGCACGACATCCAGCGTGTAGTGGTTGCGAATCCACTTGAATGCGTCCTGGACGCGCGGGTCCTTACGGTCGACCCCGGCGTACAGCAGGCTGACCAGTCCCGCCGATGTCATGGTGCCGTAGGACTCGGTGCCCTTGAACGGCGCGGTATTCATGCCGGGCATGTAGATGAATCCGCCGTCGTTGCCGGCCCACTTCTGATCGTTGCTCTCGCTGCGATTCTGCGAGCGGTTGACGAATTTCAGCGCTCTTTGCCACACGGGATCCTTTGGATCGAGCGCCGTAGCCTTGAGCGCCTGCAGGGCCAGGTACTGATTCGACATGTCCGGCCGGTCGTCGTCGCTGTAGCCGATGCCGCCATACCACGGTTTATCTGGCCCGTAGCCCTCGGACTCGCCGATCTGGATGTGCTTCAGGTAAGCCTGCCCGGCCTCGATGACCGGGCGATACTTCGGATCCCGCGTCGCTGCGAGTGCCAGCAGCGAGGTGGAGGTGTTGTAACCGCTGTTGACGTGCGCTTCGCTGATCGAACCGTCGGGATGACGCTTGCCGAGGATGAAGGCAATGGAGCGCGCAACCAGCGGGCCGTCCTGCTTTGCCGGTCCGTTCGGGCTCTCCAGGAATCCACGCACGTCGAGTGCCGTCACGCCCACCGATTTTGACCAGGAGCCGTTCGCCGCCTGGCGGGTGCGCAGGAATGCAAGGCCGTGCTCGATGGCTTTCCCGGTGTCGCCCCGCAGTTGCGGGCTCATCGTGGCCTGAGCCCGCGACTGCGAAACGCCAAGGGCGAGCAGGCAGGTGCTTGTCAGAATGCTGAGTAATCGTAGGCTCAAGACTCATCCTCCCCAGGTTGGACGCTTGTCACACAAAGGTTCGCGCGCGCGAATGGCCGACAGTCGCGATCCGCAACACACCCAGCCACACTGCCACGGCGACGGCCGCATCGCCAAGAACAACGTATGCGTAATCCGGATAACTGAACCGCACGGAACCCAGTAGCGAATGACTGTAGAACCATGGAGTCCTCAGCAGGTCGGCGTCGGCGGCGACCGCGAGTTGCACCAGCGGCGATACCGCCAGAGCCACCGCGCCCGCCGCGGATCCTTCGCCCAGGACCGCCGCCGTGGGCCCGAGCCACACGGGTGCCGCTGCGAGCGTCAGAAGCACCGTCATCAGCAGGATGCGTCCAGGGCCGATGGCCGCTTCCTGGCCGCCAGCACGGCAGGACGCGGCAGTGACGCGGGCCGCCTTTACGGCGAGCAGCCACAAGGGCGCCTGCACGATCGCGGCCACGAGCAACACCACCAGGCCGGTGCGCGCCACCGCAGCCGCTGAGACCGGGGCCGCGATCAGCGCCAATCCCAGAGCCAACACGGTCACCACCAGGCACCAGGTTGCGAGCTGAACCAGCGCCGTGCCCGGGCGCCAGAAAACTGGTGTGAGTGCGATGACGGTCGCGCCGCTCACGGTCAGCGCCAGCGCGGGGGAGGCAGCGAGCCCATCGAGCACGTAGAACACGGCCGCACTGGCCAGTGCCAAAGCAACGGTATGTCCCCCAATAAGCCCTGATACGCGAGTCATGTCTGTGTACTTGTTGTTCTTGGGCTGCCCGCAACTGCCACCGGCGGCCGATGACGCAAAGCCCCTGACGGCCAGCCCGTCAGGGACCGCGTTCCGCACCACCCGTCAGCGCACCCCAAGGAGGGTCGGGGTCGCCTCCTGTCACCACTGGCACGAAATCGGGGGGACCAGTGCGCGCAGGAATCCGGGCGGGTTTTCTACACGGGTCATACAGCAAGTTTCGTGCCGCGCAACGCGTTCACTGCCGCAGAGTGTGATTTCCGTTGAGCGACAAGGAGTTGATTCCGGCAGCGGTGAGCTTCGTGCCCGCAGACCGGCTACGGCAGCACTGGAACTGTCCAGATCCTGATCATCCCTGTACAGAGCCTGATCCGGGGAACTTCATCTCGATCAGCCTCGCCCGCAGGGTCGTGCGGCTCACGCCCAGAAGCCGGGCCGCGGCCACCTGGTTGCCGTGAGTCACCTCGAGTGCGGCGCGCACCAGCGCATTCTCGAGAGTCGCGACGGCGTGCTCGAAAAGCTGAGTGGGTTCGCGCCCCGCCGCAGACTGCTCGAGGGCGCCGGCGACGCAGGCGCCCGCAGCGCGCGCCAGCAGTGCATCCACCGTGTCGGACGTCGCACTGCCGGGAGCCTCCCCCGCTTCATCGATCACCAGGTCGTGTATCGAGAGGCTGGGACTGCGGCCCGTGAGCATCGAGCGCCGGATCACGTGGTCGAGTTCACGAACGTTTCCGGGCCATTCGTGACGCTTCAGTCTCTCGATTGCATCAGGCTCGATGTGGGTGAATGCCCGGCCGATGTCCTGGTTGGCGCGCGCCAGGATGGCTGCCGCCAGCACGGGCAGGTCGTCTTTGCGCTCCCTGAGCGCCGGGACCCGCAGTGTGGCGAGATTGAGGCGGTGAAACAGGTCTGCCCGAAAACGCCCGGCCCTGACCTCCTCGGCAAGCTCGCGGTTGGTAGCGGCGACGACGCGCGCCGCGAGGCGCACCGGTGACGCACTGCCGACACGCTCGAAGGTGCGTTCCTGCAGGGCGCGCAGCAGCTTGCCCTGCAGGTTCAAAGGCAGCTCCGAGATCTCATCGAGAAACAGCGTACCGCTGCCCGCGGCCTCGAAACGCCCGCGCCGCGCTTCGCGGGCATCCGTGAATGCGCCGCGCTCATTGCCGAACAGCTCCGTCTCGATCAGCGTCGCGGGGATCGCCGCGCAGTTGACGGCGATGAACGGCTCGCGCGCACGTTTGCCGCCGTCGTGAATTGCCCGCGCCACCAGTTCCTTGCCTACCCCGCTCTCCCCCTGTATCAGGACGGTCAGATCGTTGGCTGCCAGCAGCACGATCAGCTTGAACAGGTCCTGCATGCAGCGGCTCTGTCCCACCAGGGTTGGAGCCGAGGCGGGCTGCGTCACGTCCCGGGGCTCGCCGGCGCCGCCGGCTTCGCCGTCAACGCCCCGCGGCACCGCGCGGTGCAGGGCGCGCCGCAGCACCTGGCGCACCTGTTCCAGTTCGAGCGGCTTGCCGAGATAGTCGAACGCATTGCTCTTCAGCGCCCGGCCGGCACTCTCCAGGGTTCCGTACGCGGTCATGATGGTCACAGGCAGCGTCGGGTCGATGGATGCGATCTCCTCCAACACCGCCAGGCCATCCAGCCCGGGCATGCGGATATCGATGAACGCGGCCTGCGGTCGTTCGCTGCGAACCAGTCGCAACGCCTCCAGACCGGTGGCGGCGATCAGCGGTGAATGACCTTCGGAGAGCAGCAGGGCGCGGAAGGCATCGCAGATCGAGCGTTCGTCGTCTGCAACCAGGACTTTGGCCATGTTGGAAGAAGCCCCTGTGTGCGGTTATGGGCCGGCGGCCGCCACGGCCTGGGCGGCCGCGTCGCTGGCGGCGACGGCAGGGTCCATCTGAAAGCTGACACTTACCCTCGCGCCTCCCTGAGGCGAACGCCCGAGGGACAGCGCACCACCGTGAATGCGCGCCACCTCGCGGCACACGCCAAGCCCCAACCCGCCGCTGAAAGAGGGCGCCGCCGCGTGCTGCGACTGCAGATCTTCCAGCACCTTGGGATCGAAGCCCGCGCCGGAATCCTCCACCACCAGCTCCGCCACGCCAGCTCCCGGATCGTCCGTCACGCTCAGCACCACCCGCCCTCCGCCCGGCAGGGCATCCGCCGCGTTGACCAACAGGTTGAGGAGCGCCTGTTTGACCAGCGACCGGTCCAGGCGCAGGCACGGCCGGGACACCAAACGGGCCTGGACCTCGATGCCGCAGTGCTCGAGCGTCGGGCGCATCAGGTCGAGCACTTCGCTGGCGATCCCGGCCAGATCATCCGTTTCGAACTTCGGCCGGGGTTCGCGCGCCAGCATCAGCGACGCATCGACGACCAGCTCGAGCCGGCGCACTTCGGACAACAGCAACCGCACGCGCGCCCGCTCGAGCTGCGGCAGGCGCTCCGCGAGAAGTTGCAGATGCATCTTCAAACCCGTCAGGGGATTGCGTACTTCGTGGGCGATGCGCGCCGCCATCTCGCCGAGCGCCGAGAGGCGCGCGGACTGCGCGAGCTGCGATTCATACTGGTCAATCCGCAGCGCCATGTCGTTGAGTGCGCGCGCCAGGTCGGCCAGTACGTCATTGCCGCCGACCGGAACCTGCAGGCCACGCTGGCCCGCCCCGACCCGGGCGGCGAAGGCGCCCAGCATCCGCAGCGGGCGGGTGATGCTGCCCATGAGCACGTGGACCAGTGCGGCCAGCAGCGCAGTCGCCGCGAGGACAGCCACAGCGAGTCCTGAGGCGGCGCGCCGGGCCGCCGCACGGACCTCAGTCAGCGGGCTGACAACCACCAGGGTCCGGTAGCGATCATCACCGCCGACGAGAGAGGCTGCTGCTGCGACCACCGGCGTGCCCAGCAATTCGAATCGAACGGTCGGATTGCCGGCGCGAACGTGAGCGAGCTGCTCGCCAAGCCCGATCGGCGGTGCAGCCGACCCCGATACGACCCTGCCTGCCCCGTCGAGCAGGTAGAAGTCAGCCTGCTGCAGCGCGGCAAGCCGGTTGAGCAGCTGTGGCGTGAGCGGGAGCTGTGCGGACGACAGAACCCGCGCTGCGTGCTCAGTTTGCAGTCGGGTATGCGTTTCCAGCGTCCGGGTGATGACGGCCGTGGCAATGAAGTACGCGCAAGCACCCGCCGCCGCCAACGGTGCCAGGGCGGCCACCATGAGCCGAACGTTCAGCGGCACTCGTGTCTGCACCGCACGAGCCTAACTCGTTTGCCTGCACCGCGGCAGGTGTCGCCGGTCTTTACACTGCCGCTCGCGGCACCCAGCGGTGCGAGGAGAAGAGTTGAAGATTATCAACCTGTTACCCGCACATCTGACACAAGGTACGGTTCTTGCAGCCTCTCTGACAGAGTGCGCGATAAGCGCGAGGACTCGGGCACGACTCCGGGGGGAGTCGTGGGCAGCGAGTCAGGCAGCAATAAGAGTCTGGATTGAAGGAGGGGATTGCGATGCTCAGGAAATTCAAGTGCTTGGCTCTGTTGGCGGCGGCGGGTTCGCTCGCATTCGTCACAGCACAAGCCGCAGTTACACCGTTTCAGACGGACGTGGGGACCGCGATCACCAACGGTCTGAATTATCTCGACACCAACAATGCCTTCCAGAACCCCAGCTCCGCGGGAAATGCGGCGGGCCTGACTACACTGGCGCTGCTGGAAAAACGCGCCAGTGGCAACCCCAGTGATCCTCCGCAGGGCTATAACGGCGCATCGGCCGCGGACCAGGCGCGACTGAGGCGTTCCGTCGCGTACCTGCTGTCCAGCGGCTACGCTGCGGCCGGTCCGTTTTATGCGTACGTGGATGGCGGGTTCCTGTCGGCTCTCAGCCTGTACACCCTGACGGGCGGACCGGATTCCTGCGGCCCAGCGCCCAATCCCCGTACCCCCTGCAGCGCGTACCCCTCGACGCCGGTCGAGTTGCAGGGGCTGCCTCATTCCCTGGTGGACGCCATCAACAACATGGTGGACAACACACTCGCCAACCAGCGCACCGTCGCGAACGGATTCCCAAACGATACCAACGTCGGGTATTGGTGCTACACCAACGGCGGCTGCACCGACTCCTCGACCACCCAGTATGCTGCGCTGGGCCTGTCTGCGGCCCAGGCGGTGTATAATAATCCGACATTCGGCGATCCCGGGGCTCGCCTGCCCAAGATGGCGGCTGCCTTGGCTGCTGCCGCCCATGTGTATGCAACCGATGCGGCGCAGGGCTCACAGGATCCCGGTTGCGATCCGGGCTACAAGACGACCCCCAATGGGGGAATAAACGGGGTGCCCGGCGACCCCAACGCCTACGGTCACGGCTATCACTCCCCGAGCGAGAACTACCCGCCCAGCCTGCAGCAGACCGCTTCCGGTGCGTTCGTGCAGCTCCTGGGGGGAGGCAACGTCAACACCCCGATGGTGCAGGGCTACATGCGCTGGGTCTACGACCATTACCGGTACACGGATATTGGCGGGGTCAACGGCGCCGGGAATCTTTACAACAGCTGGCCCTACACGTACTTCTACTACCTGTGGAGCTCCTTCAAGGGCATGGAGTTCATCGCCCAGCAGGGCATCGCGCCCAGCGCCGGGAATCTCGGAATAACGAGCTACGGAACCCTCGCTCCGGCCAGTGCCCCGGCCTGTACCGATCGCCAGCTGCACCGCGACCCGGCAACGGTACAGCGAGTGCCCATCTTTGGCGCCGGGGGCGCCGGGTTCTACTCGGCCGAGAGCCAGACCCAGTACTTCGACTTTGCCTACTCGATCCTGTCGTACCAGTGCGCCGATGGCAGCTTCTTCTGCAGCGCGGCTGCTCAGGCCGGCGGTGCCACGAACCCCTCCGGACAAGGGTGGGCCAGGTGGGACACGCAGTCCTACGGTCTGCTGGTCCTGCAGCGGGCGACCGGGGTGGTGCTGCCAACCGCCACGCTGACCACGGACATCGCAAACACCACGGTAGGGACGACGGTGCACCTGACCTGGGGCTCGCAGAATGCCAATTCCTGTGCGGCTACGGGTGGCACGGCGGGGGATGGCTGGACGGGCAACGCTCTTGCGGCCAGTGGCATGTTGCCCGTCAAAGAGACGGTGGCCGGGACGTATACCTACACCGTCACCTGCTCGGCGGGCTCGCAGAATGCCCAGGCCCAGGTCCAGGTCACTTTTACCAAGGCCGCGATCCTGATGTGCGACGTCTCGGGCCCGAACGGGTCCCCGGACGGTGAGGTAAGTCAGTACGACATCACCGCGATCATGCACATGCTCGGGCAGAAGGTGCAGCCGGCGGGTCCCGCCCCGGCGGCGGCCGACCCAATGCGTGCCGGCATCATCACGGCCCAGGACGTGCGCGCGTGCTCGTTGAGGTGCACCAAGACGAATTGCGCCAACTGAGCGGCCGCCACCGCGGCCGGGTCAGACCCGGCCGCGATGCGGAATCAACCGAACGAACACGGAATATCACGTTAAACAGGTAAACTGCCATGCAAATGAAGTACAAGATGTTGGCCGCGATGATCGCCGCGGCCGCGTTCACGACCGAGGCGGGGGCGATCTCGATTGACTTCTCACAGCCAACGATCAACCTGGCCGGCGGGCCGGTCGTCGAGAACGTGACCGTCTCCGGGCTGACGGCGGCCAGCCAGGCCGTCTCGGGCTACGATCTGTTCATCTCCTTCGACAACACCGCCCTGTCACTGGGCGGCATCTCGCAGCCCACTGCGCCATTTACCGACGCGACCTGCTCCCCGGGTTGCGACGCGCTGACGTTCTCGAACCTGGGAACCGGGGTGCTGGAGCTGGCCATGGGTTCGTTCGCGAGCGACGCGACGCTGGTCGCGAATCAGGGCGACTCCGTGCTGCTGGCCTCTTTCACGGCCACGCCGCTGCTGTCGAGCGGCACCTCGGCTCTCGGGTTTGATTTCGGCAATCCGCAGTTCCAGGTGACCGGACTGCTCGATCCCGTCTGCAACGGAATCGCTGCAACAGACAGTTGCCCGTTCCCTGTCCTGCTGAAGTTCGGATCGGTGAGTGTGCCGGAGCCCTCGACGCTCGCGCTCATGGCTCTCGGCTTGCTGGGGGCTGTGTTTGGTTTGCGCAGGCGGCGCAGCCAGGCCTGATCCCCCGGGGCAGGCTATGAGGCTGTGGCCGCGGCGTAGTGCGGCAGATCTTCGGGCGGTGACGGCGGCAGCTGTCGCCGCCTTTGTTTGTTGCACGGCTGCGCCGGCAGGGACCGCCGCGGTATCAACGACATCCGGATATCGCCTGGCCGGTGTAATAGCGGTCGGCGGTGGCGCGATGGGCCTCATCGAGATGCCCCAGGGCGGCCAGGTGCTGGTGCGCATGGGTTCCACCGTTGACGGCGGCAAGGTCACCGAGATCTCGGCCCGGCACGTACGTCTTTCATTTCCCGATCACTCAGTCGACCTGGCGCTCGCAGGCGCCCCCGGCGACCCCAGCGCACGGGCTTCACTGCACTCGGCTGCGGCTGGCCTGCCGACGATATCGCGCGGCACGCACGGACATCCGCGCATGCCCGACGACAATGTCGTGCCGCCCGCGGAGACACGCCTGGTCCCGCCCGCGACGTTGAACCTGCTGCTCGTCAACGGGGTTCCCGCAGCGCCCTCTCATACCGATGCCGGGCGTTTCGTCGCCGAACAGGTTAGTCCGATGTTCGGCCTTCCCGATAACTCACGGCTGTTGTCCGTCAACGACACGCCCGTCACGTCCGCCGGGCAGGCGGTGGCCAGCCTGCAGGGGGCGCTGCGGAATGGCGTCGCCGTCCTCGGAGTCGACACTCCCGACGGGCCGCGCCGTATCTACGTGAGCCCGTCCCGAGTCCCGGGCCGTTGACCTTCGGGCCGCCGTGATATGCTGACACGGCATAAGGAGTGCGGATAACTCCCGGAACTGAGAAACAGACAAGAAAAAAGCAAAACAAGAATACGAAATCCGCGGCGAGTGCCCGGCACCGGGGGGATGCTGGAGCGCTCGCCCTACAACAACACGGTCGGGGTGTCACCTGGCGCGGGCCGGGGCGCTTCAATCAAGGAGGGACAAAGCGAGGCTGAAGCCTGCATGCAACTTTGTCCTGCGCGACACCGGGCACCGACTGTCGCCTCACTGCTGGTAGCCCTTCGGGCCGCGACCCTGGCGTCGATCGCCTCTGGCTGCATAACATTCAGCATCGCTGCCCACGCCGCGCCTGCTGCGACAGGCGCCGGGCCCGCGGGCCCGACGCTCAGGTCATTGGGGAAAAACCGCTACCAGATCGGCGCCATCGTCCTCGACAAGACTGTCCATCGCCTGGTCATTCCTGCTCACGTGGCGCATCTCGGGGAGGCGCCCCTCGAGTATCTTGCGGTAACGAAAGGCGGGCTGAAAGCCTACGAGACGTTGCTCGAAGCCGACGCCAGCGGCACCGAGCTCAACCTGGCGCTCATCCTGCTTGGTTTCAATGCAGAGCTCAGCTCGCACCTGGCGTTCCAGTTCGATCGCAATCTGCCGGGTGGTCAGACCGCGACCATCCGAATCCGCTGGGGCAATAACGAGATCTCCGCTGACGAGGCACTGCTGTCAGACGAGCAGCGCAAGACGATCGCACCGGCAGTCTGGGTATACCTGGGATCGTTCATCAATCCACCGGATGGACGTTTCGCCGCTGACTCTGGCGGTACGCTCATTGGATTCGTGCATGATCCTGGCTGCCTGATCGACCATCGGCTGGGTCTGGGCATCGGTGCCTACGGCTCGGTCCGCGGCAACAGCGCGCGCCTGCCGCCCGTCGGCACGCCGGTGGAAATCGTCGTCACTGCGACCGGCCGCCTGGTCAAGTCCGCCCCACCCGCCCCACCCGCCCCACCCGCCTCGCCAGCCGCACCAGCCGGACCGGGCGCGCCGGCCGCGCCCGCCGGTTCACCGACAGCTTCGACCGTATCCCCTTCAATGTTTTCAGGAGCAACACGATGAGTCTGCAGTCAGCGAGTCTCGATCATTCGGCCCGCACAGGCCCGCGCGGCGCGGCCGCCCGTGCGGGCAAGGGGACCATCGGGGTTGCCAGGGTGGTGCTGGCAGTCGTTGGCGCAATGGCTCTGGCCGCTGCCCACGCCCAGTCGGCCACGGGTGCAGGCGTGAATTCCGAGCTGCCCCTGGAAGCAGTCGTGGTCACCGGCACACGCATTCCGGAGTCCCCCGACAGCCTGCCCAGCTCGGTGACCGTCATCGACAGGGCCGCGATCGAGTTGCAGAACAAGACCAGCACCGTCGACCTGCTGCGCAACGTCCCGGGCATCCAGATCGTGCAGCCCGGCGGCGGCGCGGGCGTCGTCTCCGTCTACCTGCGCGGCTGCCAGCCGAACTACGTGCTGTTTCTGGTCGACGGGGTCAAGGTCAACGATTCCAACGACTCGCGCGGAGGCTCGTTCGATGTCTCGAGCGTAGCGCCCGGGGAGATCGAACGCGTGGAGGTCATTCGCGGCCCCGAGTCGGCGGTCTATGGCGCCGACGCGATGTGCGGCGTCGTCAACTTCATCACCCGCCAACGGGGCGAGCAGTGGCAGGGAACCGCCGCCCTTGCCGGTGGCCTCAACTCGTCCTACGCGACGTCGCTCGCCGTAGAAGGGCCGCTACAGGCGCGTGGCGGTGTTGCTTTGCGGGCCGGGACCACAGACCAGGGCGCGGTGGTGCCGGGCGCGACCTACGGCGCCGACAACTTTTCCGCCAAGGTACGTCTGGATCAGGGCGAGGGATGGGACCTGACCCTCCATGGCCGCTACGCCAAGACCCACGGCACCGACTACCCAGCCCAAAGCGGCGGACCGGACTTCGCACTGAGCAATGCGCGGGATCGGCGCTCGACGCGGCAGTCTGGCTTCGACGTGCAGGGGCAGTTTCAACCGACCGGATTCCTGACCCTGAACGTGCTGGGCAGCACCTATCATCACGACGTCGACTTCACCAGCCCGGCGGTGCTTGTGCCCGGTGGAAATATCGGCATCCCGGGACGTGGCGAAATGAGCAGTCTGGCGCGCGACTACGCCGCCGCGCACGCTACGCTGGACCTGTTACCGGGCGTAAAGGCGATCCTCGGTGCGGACTACCTGCGCGAGCGGGGATCAGTCGACGGCTACATCGAGATTTTCCCGGGCTTTTCGCTGCCCGACAGCTATCTGCTGCGCCGCCACGACACCGGTGTGTTTGTCGAGGCGCAGTACGCCGGCGGCAACGGGCTCACGCTGAACGGCAGTCTGCGCCGCGACGCGCCGAGTGGCGCCCAGTCTGACAGCACCGCAAAAGCCGGCGCCGTCTACACGCCGGACGGCGGGACCACCGAAGTGCGGCTCGAATGGGGCCAGGGGTTCAAGCTGCCGAGCCTGTGGGCGCTGGGGAACGCACTGGTCGGAAATTCCGCGCTGCTGCCCGAGCGCAGCCGTACGACCGAGTTCGGCCTGACGCGCTGGCTGATGGCGCGGCGGCTGAAGGCCGAGTTGTCCGTGTTCGACAATCATTTCGTGAACCTGATCGACTTCGACAACACGCTGTTCAAGTTCGTGAACCGTTCCATGGTCACGGGCCGCGGCGCTGATTTCTCGCTGTCCGCCTCGCCCGTCCAGTCTCTGACTCTCAAGGGCCAGGCAAGCTACGTGCAGCTCGATGTCCGGGATAGCGGCGTTGCGCTGACGCAGCGCCCCAAATGGCGCGGGGGGCTGGAGCTGAACTGGGCCGCGTCCGAACAGTGGTCGCTCTACGCGGGGTGGCTGGCCACCGGCAAGGTGTACGATTTCTCGATTCCCGTCGGCAACGTGATGCTCGGCGGATATTCCCGGCTGGACGTGAATGCGCAGTGGCGTCCGACAAAAAGCCTCCAGCTACAGCTCGCCATCGACAATCTGCTCGACCATCATTACTACGAAGCCTATGGCTTCGCCGTGGCGGGAATCGAGCCGAGGCTCAGTGTCGAGTATCGCTTCTGAGATACTGCGCCAGCCGCCGCATCTGATCCACTGCGGCGGCTTCGTGCGAGGCCCGTCGTAACTGCGCCGTCACCGCACGGCCCGGTAACTTCTTGATTCTATGGCGTCCCCAAGGGGATTCGAACCCCTGTTACCGCCGTGAAAGGGCGATGTCCTGGGCCTCTAGACGATGGGGACGTTAATCTGGTGGAGCCAGGCGGGATCGAACCGCCGACCTCTTGCATGCCATGCAAGCGCTCTCCCAGCTGAGCTATGGCCCCACGCGAAGGGGCCGCACGCTACGCAGCCCCCCGGTGGAAGTCAAGCAGGGCCGAGCCCCGGCGCGGCCCCCCAGTTCAGCTGACCGCCAGGACCGCATCCAGGCGCGCCAGCGCGCGCTCGCGCCCCAGCAGCGCCAGGGTCTGGTCGATCGGCGGGGACACCGCCGTACCCGTGACGGCCACCCGCAGCGGCTGGGCGATCTTGCCCAGCCCCGTGCCGGCGGCTTCGGCCAGGGCATTGAGCGCTGAGTGGATGGATGGCGCATCCCAGGCCGGCAGCGCCGCCAACCGAGCGCGCACCTGCGTAAGTGCCGCCCGGCCATCCGCCGTCAGATGTTTCGCCGCGGCCTTCGGGTCGATGTCGATGCGGTCCACGAAAAAGAAGCGGCTGTTGTGCGCCATCTCCTTCAGGGTCTTGGCCCGCTCGCGCTGGGCGACGATGACGCCCTCCAGGAGCGCCTGGTCACTGCTTTCGCAGCCGATGCGACGCAGTTGGGCCCGCAGGTAAGGCACGACGGCCGCCGGCTCGGCGCGCATCAGGTGCTGCTGGTTGAGCCACAGCAGCTTCTCGGGGTTGAAGGCCGAGGCGGCCTTGTTGACGTCGTGGATGTCGAAGGCGGCGATCATCTCCTGCCGGGTGAACACCTCCTGGTCGCCGTGCGACCAGCCCAGCCGCACCAGGTAGTTCAGCAGCGCGTCCGGCAGGAACCCCTCTTCCTCGTACTGCAGCACACTGACCGCGCCGTGGCGCTTGGAGAGCTTGGCGCCGTCCGGACCCAGGATCATCGGCACATGCGCGTACACCGGCGGCGCAGTCCCGAGAGCCTGCAGCATGTTCATCTGCCGGGGCGTGTTGTTGAGGTGATCGTCGCCGCGGATGACATGCGTGACGCCCATGTCCATGTCGTCGACCACGACACAGAAGTTGTAGGTCGGCGTGCCGTCGGAGCGGGCGATGATCAGGTCGTCCAGTTCCGTATTCTGGAAGGTGACGTCGCCGTGCACCAGGTCATGCACCACCACCGCACCCTCGATGGGATTGCGGAAGCGGATCACCGGGCTCACTCCCGGGCGCGGCTCGCGCCGCTCGCGGCAGATGCCGGTGTAGCGCGGCTTCTCCTTGCGGGCGATCTGCTGCTCGCGCAGGGCGTCCAGTTCCTGTTTGGTGCAATAGCAGTGGTAGGCCGTGCCGGCGGCCAGCATGCCGGCGAGCACTTCCTTGTAGCGATCGAAGCGGCGGGTCTGGTAGTACGGCCCCTCGTCGGCGGCGAGCCCCAGCCAGTCCATCCCGTCCAGGATCACCCGCACCGCCTCCTCCGTGGAGCGTTCGCGGTCGGTGTCCTCCACCCGCAGGATGAACTTGCCGCCCATGCGCCGGGCGTACAGCCAGCTGAACAGCGCGGTGCGCACGCCCCCCACGTGCAGCAGCCCGGTGGGGCTGGGGGCGAATCGGGTCACGACGGTCATAGGGGCGCGGATGTTACCCGGTTTGCCTTCAGGATGAAGCACCTATAGACTGCCGGTCCCTCGAAATACGGGCGGTTAGCTCAGCGGTAGAGCACTGCTTTCACACGGCAGGGGTCGCAGGTTCAAGCCCTGCACCGCCCACCATAAATCAATAGCTTAGAATATCTCTACTTCGCCCGTACGGAAAAAATACGGAAAAATCCGGCAGACGGCATCACCTGAAAGTTAGCGCGCCTGCCAACCTCAGCGTAACGCTTACAAGTCCGGCGCTGACGCATCAGAACCCCACTACCAGTTCAGTCTGAGTGATCAGAAACGCCTTCATATACTTCACGGCCTCTTGCCACCAATGCTTTGCATCGGCCTCATCGCGGCCAATTCCGAAAATCCAGATCCCCAGCGTCCACCAGGTCGCATCCCCGCTGATGGTAGGTCGAAGCTCGAACCCCACGTGCATCAGGTCGTACACGCGATGGACCACAGCGTATTGCCGAAAGGCTTCAATGAGCCGCCGGTAGAATGTCTGTGTGACGCGGGCCTCCTTGTTCACGAAGGCGAGGTCCACATAGCAACCGAATCGGAAGCGGTAGCCGGGAAGCGCCTCGTCCGCCCAGGGCCTGATCCACTTCTCGCATCCGAAGGTTTCAAACGGACCCGTCGGGGCATTGAGCGCCATCACCAAGTCGCGCAATGGCGGGCAATCGGTCAGCTCCGGCAGCAGATCGATTTCGCCGGGTTCCTCCCGGAGGTTCACGTAGCTGTGTGAGCCCGGCTCTGAGCGGAAGTACGGGATCCCCAAAGGCTTCTCTTCAACTGAAATCTCATCGAAGATGTACATATGCCCCCGGACTACATGAACTTTGATAGATGATATCGGGTGAAGGAGACCGCACAATGGCCGCAGAAACTCCACAGGCCTCATCGACGGCGCCCGCACCTCCCAATCGAGTGAGGGCAACGCCCAGGCTGGGTCGAATAAGCCCTGTGGAGCTGCGCGAAATCTGGACGAGTGAAGACAAGCATTTCACGCCATGGCTAGCACAGGCGGAAAACCTCGAGCTCCTCGGCGAGGCTTTGGGCATTGACCTGCAGCTCGAAGCACAGGAAAAGGACGTCGGGCCGTTTCGAGCCGACCTGTTGTGCAAGAACACAGCCGAGGAAGACAGCTGGGTCGTCATCGAGAACCAGATCGAAAAGACAGATCACAAACACCTCGGGCAGCTTCTAACATATGCGTCTGGGCTCCACGCTAAGACAATCGTCTGGATTTCGTCGCAGATCAGCGAGGAGCATCGCGCCGCGATCGACTGGCTGAACCGGATTGCCAATCGTTCCGTGCGATTCTTCGGGCTCGAAATCGAGCTCTGGAAAATTGGGGACTCTGTTGCCGCGCCCCGATTCAACGTCGTCTGCAAGCCCAACGAATGGGAAGCGACCGTTGACGACGCCAAGGACGCAATCGGCGCACAGGAAGGCAATCGTTCCCAGAAGCTCAGAATCCGATACTGGACAGCATTCCGCGATTACCTGCGTGAACACCACAGCACATTACGGCCCCAGAAACCGTCGCGCGATCACTGGTATAGCTTCGGCATAGGCACCAGCCGAGCACATACAGCGGCCCTCCTGATTACTCGGGACGACAAAATTGCCGTCGAACTTGCCATGAACGACAGCGACGCCAAGGAAGTCTTCCATGACCTCTATGGGCGAAAGGACATAATCGAAAGAGCCATTGGGGAGCCACTCGACTGGCGTGAGATGCCGGACAAGAAGGCATCCCGCATCGTTCTCTTCAAGTCAGCAGACGGATACAGAGAAGAAACCTGGCAAGAGCAATTCGCGTGGTTGCGCCTGAAGCTCGAAGCCTTCGACAAGGTCTTCAGGCCGCTCCTCGCCAGGACTTGATCTTCTCTTGCAGACGCCTGCAGGTAAGGCTGAGACGCCATGAAAGGTCAAGCTACATAAGTCCTAAGACATTGATTTATTAATACTTTTTTGTTGCTTAATGTCGGGTTTTTGCATATAATCATTGTCGGGTTTTTGCATAGGCCGCACATGCGGGACAGAGCGACATTGCGCGACAAGGTCGAGGCGCGGATAGCCCGCCGACGAGACGCTGTCTTCCTGACGCGCGAGTTCCGCGACTTGGGCGGGGAGGATCAGGTTCTGCGCGCCCTGCGCGAGCTGGTGCGTGAAAAGCGGCTGCTTCGCCTCGGTTACGGCGTCTATGGTCGGGCCTTCGTTTCCAGGCTGTCGGGCGCGCCCGTTCTCGACAGCCCGAACGGCTTTGCCGGCGCCGTCCGCCAAGCCCTCACGAAGCTCGGCGTGCAATGGGAGCCGACGGCGGCCGAGCAGGCCTACAACCAAGGCCGCTCGACGCAGGTACCGGTTAACCCCGTCGTGCGCGTGAAGGGACGATTTTCCCGCCAGCTACGATACGGGAACACGGAGCTGGTTCTTGAGCGCTGACATCACGCTGCGGGAGCTGCTCGAAGTCCAGGCGTATTTCGGACTGCCGAGCCCGGCATTGGTCGAAAAGGATTTCTACGTTGTCAGGGCGCTCGCCGCGATCGCCGCAATCAACACGGCGCCACTCAGCCTTGTCTTCGGCGGGGGCACGGCACTTGGCCGCGCGCACCGGCTGATCCGCCGCATGTCCGAGGACATCGATCTAAAGGTCACTGGCGAGAAGACGCCGACACGCGGCGGGCTGCGCCGGCTCCGCGAAACGATGACGGACGCACTGCTGCGCGCCGGCTTTCAATTCGACCCGGCCAATCCGGAACACCTCAAGATGGGCAACCAGAACCGCTACACGGTCTACCGGCTGCCCTACGAGCCGCTCGCGCGCGGGCAGGGCGCGCTGCGCCCCGAAATCAAGATAGAGGTCGCCGTGTGGCCACTATGGCGGCCGGCGCTTCAGTTGCCCGTCGCCTCTTTCTTTTCCGAGGCGCGCCAGGCGCCGGCGGAGATAGCAAGCATCGGCTGCGTCTCGATCACGCAGACCGCGGCGGAGAAGTTCGTGGCGCTGACCCGCAAGACGGCGGCCGAACTTGCTGATGCTGTCGGGCCGCGCGACCCCACCCTGGCCCGCCATATCTACGACCTGCACATCATCCGGGATCACTTTGACGTCGCCGAGGTTGCATCCCTGGCGCTCGAGATCGCCCGGCAGGACGCCGAGGTCTTTGGCAATCAGTTTCCCGCCTACCGCGACGACCCGGCCGCCGAAACCCGGCGCGCTGTCGAGGCCCTCGCCGGCGATCCCAGGTACGTGCAGCGCTACGCCGAGTTTCAGCGCGACATGGTGTATGGCGACCGTCCTGCGTACAGCGACGCAATGCAGACCACGCTTGCTATTGCGAGGGGATTTCAAGGCGGGAGATAGCGGCGACTGCGCCAGGCTTGCGGCGCGGGTGCGTAACGCTTCACTGCGTCGAGGCGTCTCTCTCGGCGGCATCCTTGTCCGCAGGTTTTAGCATCCGGTCCACCAGCGCGGCCATGTTCATATCATGCTGACTCGGCGCGAGCCATCTCCTCAGCCGAATGAACCAGCGTCGCACGGCACCGACCTCTTGCAGTGCCAGAAGATACAGAGCTGCGTTTGCGTAGTCGTCCGCAGCCTGTAGCGTTTCAGGCAGCACCGCGCGGGCTCGTCTGGCGTTGGGCTCGGCAGGGTTGTTCGCCCGCTCTATGTGCGCCATGTGATACTCAACTGCTCTGTAAGCGTGCTGGAATCCGGCGAGCATGGCACCCAGACTTGTATCCTTATCGATTAGCGCCGCCATCTGCGCTTCAAAGGTCGGCGGGACTTGCGGACGAAAAAACGACAGAGTCTCTGCGAGTTGTTCACTGCCAAAAGTCGCCAGGGTTATCTTCCTATGATAGGTGATGGCGTAAACTGCGCCGGTCACGCCGAGCAACGTCCCTTGCAACATTCTCGATGCGGCCCGGCGCTCTCGCCGCCCCACACTGGTAGCAACAATGAATGCGCCCACGATACCGAGCGTTCCACCGACAAAGGCCCCGATGAGATCCTGCCAGTCAAGCAGCAGGCAGATGAAACCTGACATGGGCGGCCACTCTACCCCGGGCTATCCGGCAATGTCATTCCCCATGTGTTCTACGTGGCCGTATTGCGTCACATCCCACCGTTACTGACCGGCTGCCGCCGGACCCTGCAGCCCGCGGAGTTCCTGTTGCGGCTGCGACTAGTAAAGCGTCGCGACGAGGTGACGCGACGTCCCAACCATCACCGTGTATTCCAGCACAAAGTATTTCGGACGGCGAAACCACCGACGGATTGCGCGCGGAGAGTATTGGTAGAATTCCAAGGGCATGATACCAGACGGCATGCACGTCTTAGCGGATCCGCTGGTCTGCAATGTTGCTTCCCGACGGGTGAAGCCGCCCGCATCGTCGATAAACTTAAGGTGGTAGGAGTTTTGGTTGATGTCCCGCGCGGCATCTGGAGGAACCCAGAACGCCTCTGTCAACGATCGCACGCGCACATTGCTCACGTAGGTTACCGCGCCGGTGTGGTTTGTGAATTGAACATCGACCGCGCTGTACTCTTTGCCGCCTATTTTGATTTTTCCCGCAAAGAAGTGAACCTCCAATCCCGGAACTCCATTCGTTCTACGATGCTGCCAGAGGATCACGATTAATGGCCAAGCGATCACGCTGATGAGCATGGCGATCCAGTTCGGGAGATCGTGGACTTGAATCCAATTCCAAGTGTCCATAACCAACTTCGTCATTATTGAAAGCTACTGTCGGACCGGGGCTCGCAGCTCAAACAGCCGCCTTCGCCTTGCGTCCCTTGCGAGTGGCGACAGTCACGGTGACCGTGTTTGTGCGTAGGCGCTCCTGAAGCGCCTGTGCCGGCACGTCGTTCGGATCCTGTGGTACCAGTTCACCGCGGAAGGCTTTGGTCAGCAGTGACGGCGTGAGCTTGTTCACCTGAGACCCAGCGCGCTCGTATTGGGTTTGCAGGCGGTCGGCCAAGGCGAACAGGGATTCGACCCTACTAACGATTTCGTGTTGTTCTTCAATAGTTGGAAGTCCGACTTTGATTGCTTTGATCGAGTCGGCATTAATGTTCGGTTGCGTAATGGCCGTTGCAGACATTCCCATGCTGGCCTGTCCAGTAGGAGCCATCAGGCAAAAGAATGCAAACCGAGGAAGCACCACCGGTTTAAACCGGAACCTAATCAAGTAGGCGCTTGGAATTGCGGCGTAGTTGCCATTGAAGACCGCCATTACCCCTATGGAACCGGTGCGCGTTATGAGTAGATCTCCCCGGCTGGCCTGAAACCTTTCAAGCTTTTCCTTTGGAACCCTGACTCTAGGAGTATCTGCCGTAATGCTGATTCGCCCGTCATCCGTCATGTCTGTAGTTCGGATTGTGGGTATGCCATCGGCGTGATCTGTGTATTCATCTTTGCCGAAGCGAGGGCCATAAAAGGAGCTCTCACAGACCTCACCCAGAGAGCATTCAGTCCATTTGTATTGAGGCTCCTGTTTGTTGCGCCACTCCTCCGTCAGTTCACCGCTGGTGGCAGCGGCAAGGACGGACTGGCGAAAGCGCTTGAGCAGGACGGGAACGCGATCCAGGCGGGCACGGGTGGCGTCGACGCGGGCCAGGAGGGCGTCAAGCTTGACGGCGATGCGCCTTTGCTCGGATTCGGGTGCAATCGGGATTCTGTAGGTCGCTACTCGCTTTGGCTGCGCTCGTGTGAGTGAGCCGCCAACACCTGTCAGGTCTGTACAGAGCAACTCTCGGAACTCTGGGCTTGAGAAGTAGCGGCACAGGAAACGTGGATTGTGGCCGGTAGCGCGCATGACGATCCATTCCGATGACGCGATCTGACGCGTGCCGGTCTTCTCGTCGACTACCCATACGCGATTAATGCGGGGGTTAATCTTGCAGACCAGTATGTCGCCAGTATTTACGGCCTGTTTCGTGGAGCCTATGGCCATGCCCTTTGCGAGCTCCGGCTTTCCCGTCGGGAAGGCGGGCACGCTGTAGAGCTCGAATGTCTCGTCCGGGGAATCAGAGGGGTCCAGGGCCTTGGAACTGAAGCTGTTGAGCGTTCCGAAAGAAATCTCGGTCCAACCCGGCGGAAGCTCGCTCACGCTTCCTCCGCTTCCACGCCCAGCTCCTTCAATATCCCCCGCAGCTCGGTCAGCGCGCCCTCCAGCTCGCCGATCGCCTCCTGGGCAATCACCTCAGGCTCCGGCAGGTGCCCGGCGGCGGTGTCGCTGTCGTCCTTGAGCCAACTGATGTCCAGGCTGTCGCCGCGGGCGGCGATGTCCTCGCGGGTGAAATGCCTGAAACGGCCTTCCGCACCGGTATCGGTACGCTTGCTACTGCCGTCCGCCTTGCCGCCGTAGGCCTTCTCAAATTCCTTGAAATGCTCCCGGGTGAGCGGGGTGCGCTTGCCAAATGCCGGCATGTTGGCGCGCAGGTCGTACACCCATACTCCTTTTGTGTTGCCCTTGTCCTTCTGGCCGCGAGTGAAGAACAACACATTGGTCTTGACGCCCTGGGCATAGAAGATGCCGGTGGGCAGCCGCAGGATGGAGTGCAGGTCGCACTTGTCCATCAGGTCACGGCGGATATCAGCGCCGGTATTGGACTCGAACAGCACGTTGTCGGGCAGCACCACCGCGGCACGACCACCGGGTTTGAGCGCGCGATAGACGTGCTGCAGAAAAGCGAGCTGCTTGTTGCTGGTGGGCCAGGTGAAGTCATCGCGCGTCGGCAGGCCCCCACCCTTCTTGGTGCCGAAGGGCGGGTTGGTCAGGATCACATCCGCGGCGGGCAGCTTCTGGTGGTCGTTGGACAGAGTGTCGCCGTAGCGGATACCGCTGTTCTCGTCGGAGTCGAGGTCATGCAGCATCAGGTTCATCAGCCCCAAGCGGTGGGTGTCCTGCACCAGCTCCATGCCGTGGAACTGGCGGCGGTACAGGCGGTACTCCTTCTCCCTCAGGGACTCGATGTCGGTGTGTTCGCGGATGTAGTGGTTGGAGGCGATGAGGAAACCCCCGGTGCCCGCGGCGGGATCCTGGATGATCTCCCCCAACTGCGGCCGCACCAGGTGGACGATGCTGTCGATCAGGGGCCGCGGGGTGAAGTACTGCCCGGCGCCGGATTTCTTTTCGTTGGCGTTCTTTTGCAGCAGACCCTCGTACAGGTCGCCCAGACCCTCGGCCTTGGCCGAATACCAGTCGATCTCGTCGATGGCGCTGACCAGCGAGGTAAGCGTTGTCGGCTTCTTGATGAAGGAGCTGGCGTTGGCGAAGATCTCCTGCGTAATCGTGGCGCCATGAGTGCCCAGGTAGAGAAGCTGCTGCCGATAGAACTCCAGCCGTTCCGGCGGGGAGCGCCGTTCCAGGTCGTCCCAGCGGTAGCCGGCGGGCAACTTGCCCTGCGCGCTGGTCTCCTTGGCCATCTTCAGGAACAGCAGGTAGGTGAGCTCGGTGACGTATTGGTGATAGGTGACACCGTCATCGCGCAACACGTTGCACAGGTTCCACAGCTTGGCGACGATATCAGTAGTGAGAGTGTTCATGCCTTCTTCTGCCAGATCGCCTCGTTCATGTCGGCCAGCACCTCGTTCAGCCGGCCGTCGAAAAACTGGTTGAGGCGGCGGAACCCGCCCTGCTCGCGGAACGGCCCGTCATTGATAGAGGCCTCATCGAGCACGATATTGGCCTTGATCTGACTGGCCAGGCGCTTCAGCCAGCCCTGCTGGACCGCGTTCAGCCCGCGCCTGGCAATCAGGGTCTGCACGGCGGCGTCCACGCGCTGGTCATAGGGAATCAGGGGATCGCCGAGTGCGGCCTGGCGCACGAAGCCCAACAGACGGGCGGCGATCTCGTGGTTGGCCTTCTGCGCCCAGGCCGATGTCAGCGAGCGCTCGTCGAAGCCAGCGCCCTCCAGGGCCGTGACCAGTTGTACCAGGTCACGGCGGGTCAGGTCCCGCGGCCTCTGCACCACCGCTATCAGCGCCGGCAGCTTGTTGCCCTGGGCCTTGATGAACTGGGTGAAGCGCTCCAGGTAGTCCTCCGGCTTGCCGTAGCCCGGACTGACGCCGATGAGCTGGTCCTCGTGCCGGGAGACCACCACGGGCTCGGCGGGAAAATCGCGCCGCCGGTCGAGCACTTCACCCAGGTCGGGATGGCTCGCCCACCACTTCGCCAGTTGGCCGATATCGGGGCGCTTGAGGAAGGCGGCGAAGTCCTCGGGATCACAGCCGGCCTGCTTGAGGGCGTTGCCCTGCGAATCAGTCAGGTGCCGTTTCTTGCGCTGCCACTTGGCCAGCAGCTGTTCGCGGGCATCCTGGGCGAAGTCCTTGCCGCTGTGGCTGACGATCTCCTTCGCCAATTGCGCGAAACCGATGGCCGGATTCTGCACCACGGGCTTCATGCTGTTGACCGGCTCCAGGCCCGCGTACAGGTCCACCGCGTCGAAGATGCGGAATACCTCCTTGCCGATCTCATCGCAGCGGCGCGTGGCGCGGCCCAGCATCTGCTCGTACAGGATGCGGCTGTTGACGCGGCGCAGGAACACCAGGTTGCAGATCGGCGGCACGTCGATACCGGTGGTCAGCAGGTCCACGGTGACCGCGACCACGGGATTGCGCTCGTTGCGGTAGCGGCGGATGAGGCTCAGCGGCTTATCGGCGCTGCCGGTAATCTTGAGCACCGCATCATCCTCGATGTCGATGCCGCGGGCGTGGAAGGCCTCCTTGAGCAGGCGCACGACCATGTCGGCGTGGGTATCGGTGGCACAGAAAACCAGTGTCTTGTCGGGGCCGGCGGGGTTGATGTGCTCGACGAGCGCCTTGCAGACCTCGCGATTGAAGGACTCGGTGATGACCTTGCGGTTGAACTCCGCGACCTCGAAGTCCAGCTCGTCCGGGGTGTTGAACAGGTCCAGATTGCGGTTGCGGGTGTTGTAGACCGTAACCTCGTCGCCCACCTTGTAGTGGATGCCCTGCTCTCCCAGCCGGGTCTGGATGCGGTACGCCGGGTCGTGGTCCACCAGGTAACCATCCAGCACGGCCTCCCGGTAGGAATAGACGAACACCGGCGGGCCGAAGATGCTGGTGGTGTGCAATGCCGGGGTTGCGGTGAGGCCGATCTTCAGCGCGTCGAAGTGATCGAGCACGCGGCGGTACTTGGAGATGTAGTCGGCCTGGTCGCGGAACTCGGCTTCGGCGTCGGTCATCTCGCGATCCAGCAGGTAGCCGCGGTGACACTCGTCCACCACGATGCAATCGTAGGCATCCACCGGGATGCCGCCCTCTTCCGCAAACAGCACCCGCCTGACCAGGCCCTGAACGGTGGCGATGTGCACCTTGGTATCGGCCCCGGGCTGCTGCACGTCGATCTCGCGGATCCCGAAGACATCGGCGAAGCGCTGCAGTGACTCCATCTGCGTTTCCTTGAACGCATTGGCGGCCTGTTCGCCGAGCGCACTGCGGTCCACCAGGAACAGGATGCGACGGAAGCGCTGCGCCTTGAGCAGCCGGTACACCAGCGCGATGCAGGTCTTGGTCTTGCCCGTGCCGGTGGCCATGGCCACCAGCGCCGCTTCCTGGCCGCGACGGATGGCGTCCTCGACCGCCAGGATGGCCTTGCGCTGATAGTCGCGCAGCGGGAAGCCGTACTGGAATCCCATGTCCTGCAGTTTCGCTTCGGCGGTGTCCACATCCTGTTTCAACAGCTCGCGCAGGCCCTGCGGGGTGTACCAGCCGTCCAGCGCGCGGCGCAGGTTCTGTGCCCGCCGCAGGTCACAGAACCAGATGCCGCTGACTTCGCGGAACTGCTTCTGGAAGGGCCGGCCGTTGGTGGCGAACACCAGCGGCGCCCGGAACTCCCCCCATTGCGCGCGCACCAGTTTGCCGTTTTCATCCAGCAGGCCGCGCGCGTAGCGCTTGGCCTGGTCGATGGCGGCGGACACGTTGCGGCTGGCGCGCTTGGCCTCCACCACGGCGACGCACTCGGCGCCGAGGAACAGCGCATAGTCGGCCGGCCCGCTCTGCGTGGGCCATTCGGCAATGGCGAGGTGGCGGCCAGGTTCGGGACGAGTGCCGCTGGCGTAACTCAGCGTGCGGGTGTCGGCCTCCCAGCCCGCGTCGCGCAGCTGCTGGTCGATGAGTTCGCGGGTGGCGCGTTCGTCCAGTGTGATTTCACCGGCGGCTTGAACCGCGGCCTGCTGGAGCTCCAGCAGCTCCGCAGGAGCTTGCGCCACGGCCCTCGCCTGCAGTTGTGCCAGTTGCGCCTGCAGCGCGGCGACGGTGCGGCCGGTCTCCTGCGCCAGTTCCTCCCAGACCTTCGCTTCTTCCTGCGCCTGGGCAAGCTGCTGCCCCGCGCCCTGGGATTTCTCGACCTCGGACTGGTACTTCTGTCGCAGGTCTCCCAGTTCCTGCTTCAGCGCCGCGGATTCATCCGGCGGTGCGCCCGGCGGGATGAAGGCGCCCCCTTTGAAGTCCGGGTGTTGCCCGACGGTGCGTTGGAACCACAGGCCCAGTTGATTGGCCATTTTCAGGCCTTCGAGGGCCGTGCGATGATCACCGCGCAACTGGTGGTTGGCTTCGTTGCCGGTCTTGCGCAGCCAGTGAAAGAGGTCCGCGGTTTCGCGCGGCAACCACCCGGCGGCCTTCAGGCGCGACAGCAGCGCGGCCTGGTTGTCCTCGCCAGCCACGAAGACGCCGGCGCGGGCCGCCACCTGCTGCGCCATGAGCTCGGCGAACTGGCGCAGCTTCAGCAGGCAGGTGTTGGGGTCGTCAGGGAAGTAGCGCTCCGCCGCGACGCCGAGGCGCGCTAAGTCCGGCTCCAGGCGCGCGAGGTGCGAGAAATTGGAACGTGCCTGGGTCACCGAGTCAGGACTCATATGGATCGTACGTCGAGCGCAGCGTCGAGACGACGCGACGGCAGGACGTCCAGTACGCGCGTGAGCTGGTCGATCGTGACCTTGCGTCGCCGCAAGCCGTCGCGCAGCGCTTCCATCGGGGCCTCCGGCCCGACGAGCCGTTCGAACCGGAAGCAGTCGACAATGGTTCGTGCGGGAGAAGTGATTCTCGCCGGCACCCCCTCGAACGTGGTTTTCTGTACGCCGTACGTCGAGGCTGGTCCGCTGAAGCGCACGATGCGCAGCTTCAGTCCCCGCAGGAGCGGTTCACGCGCCTTGTGGGGAATCGCGAGCCAGACGGCACGTGGCACTTGGGTGCCGATTTCATGAACCTGCAGAGCGGTAAGCAGGCAGACGATACTGTTCGGTACCCGCGTGCAAGCCATGGCAACCGAGTAATTTTCAGTCGGCTCGGCGTCGGCAAAGCGATAGAGACCACGGCCGACCCGCTCGACCTTTCCCGCACGCAACAGAGCTGGAAGCTGATCGCGAGTCAGCCCTGCGCCCTCCAGCTGGCTCGGACGGAAGAAGGCACCGAGTCCCGCCCCTCGGAGCAGCTCCTCGGGGCTTAGAGGCTGCATGGATGCCTCTAATTGTTGGCATGCAGGGGTGACATGCCGACAGATTGCGCCGGATCCGGCCGCTGGTCAACTCAAAACGTCGGCACATGTTGCTAGATGCCGGCATTTTGTGTCAAGCCAACCAGCTCGGCGGCGCCTGAACGGGAGTGAAGGCTCCCGGGATCCGACAATCCCGAGAGCCTGATGAGTCAGGAATGAGCGTGGTCCCGCTCGGGCTCGGGCCGCTCGATGACCAGCCGCCCGCCGCTGACGCGCACGATCACCGGGACGCCGACCGCAAACCCGGCACGTCTGAGCCAGGCGCCCTGCAGGCGCAACATCGGCACGGGCGTCGAGTGCCCGCTGGGCTCACGAACGCTGCGCGTGCCGTGGGCAATGGTTAGTCGACGGATAAGATTGCGAGAAGTGGGATCCGGCGTCGCTGCCGGCAGAGGCTGTGCGTGAGTCATGGTGATCTACCTTAGTGGCCTGGGGCGGGATTGCCCGAGCCCAACGCCCCACGCCGCAGCGCAGCCGTCAAGGCCGCCGCGGCTTCCGCGGCGCTCGCGAGCACGGGCCGTCCGGCCCGCGCGCAGGCCTTGACGGCGAGAACGGCGTGGCACAATCGGCGAGAGGCAAGCCCACCCCTTCTTCACTCAGGCTTCCCGGCTCTTGGATTCGCGTTCGCGGTGAGAAACTGCGTGTAAATCGACTCCTTCCCATGACCCGCTGCTTGGGCGATCTCGAGGTTATGGAGGTTTGCGGTCATCAGAGTTGCCCGCTGACCGGCCTGAAGCATCTCGCAGCGCCAATGCCGCACCGCCTCGATGTAGACATCGAGAGTGGCCTGGTCCGTTCCATAACGATTTTGATCGATTGCGGGTACCGCCTCCTCACAGAGTACACGCGCCAACAATTCCATCATGTGTATGGCAATCGGGGTGAGGGTGGCGGCCGATAAGCCGGCTCGAGTACCAAACGCCGCTGCCTCGAGAAAAGCTCCCAACGCGACATTGTAGAACGCCCCTGCCATAGCAGCGTCCGTGATGTTCGGCAAGCCAGGGGCCGACCCGAGATAGGTGGACTTTCCCGCAAGCTCGACCAGGATTTGTCGATGCGCGAGCCACGCGGCCTCATCGCCCCCGTACGAGATCAGCCCGTGAGCGGTACCGATGTCGGCGGGGTAGCACATGATTCCTGCGTCAAGGTACAAGGCACCGGCGGCGCGCATCGCATCCGCCATCGCTCTCGCCTCTGCCGCAGTCCCCGTCATTCCACTCACGACGGACTTGCCGCGCAGCTGTGCCCGTAGCGGCTCCAATATCGCCGTCGCGATGTCGTAATTCGCGACGATGACGAACAGAAGGTCGGCAACACCTATGGCGGCGTCCAGGTCGTGCGCAACCAGGATCCCAGCTCCTTCCAGGGCTGCCGCGTGCGCTCGGGTTCGATTCCACACCGTGACGGAGTGTCCGCGGCGAGCCCAGCAGGTCGCGAGCGCACGGCCCATCAGACCAGTACCGATGACGGCCAATGAGGTCATAGCGGTTGTCCCCGTTGGATGCAATTCAAAAGCGCCTTCACAGTGTGCATGTCATGCCGCCGTCGACCACCAGCGTGGTCCCGGTCACGTATCGCGATGCCTGCGAGGCGAGGAACAGGAGCGGGCCGCCGTAGTCGAGCTCCGGATCGCCGAACCGGCCGAGCGGGATCCGAGGAAGAAACGCTCCGCCCTTTGCCTCGAGCGTCGCGGTCGTCATCCGGCTCGAGAACCATCCGGGAACGAGTGCGTTCACCCGGATACCATGGGGCCCCCACTCCGCCGCAAGAGACTTCGTCAGGTTCACCTGCGCCGCCTTCGTCGCGTTGTAGGCCACCGTGGGAACCCCGCCGATCTGATTGCCGCCGAAGGCGGCGACCGAAGCAACGAAGATGATCGCGCCCCGCCCCCGCGGAATCATGGCTTGAGCCGCAACGCGCTGAGTCAGCTCGAACGTACCGTTCAGGTTGACGTCTACGACGCGGAGCCAGGCGTCGAGCCCGTGCTTCTCCGCGGGCTCACCCCAGGTCGCCCCGGCGTTATTCACAAGGATGTCGATCTGCCCGAAGTGCCCCAGCACCGCCTCGACGAGCGCCTCTGCGGAACCCGCCTGACCGATGTTGTTTTTTAGGGTGAAGACCTCGATGCCCTGCACCTCAAGAGTTGCGCGGGCGGCATCGAGCTCTGGCTCCTTTCGGGCGGTGATTGCAACGCGCGCTCCGGCCCGACCGAGGACACGCGCCGCCGCGAATCCGAGTCCTCGGGAGCCACCGGTGATCACGGCTACCTGATCGGCGCACGCCTGGTTCTCTGACACACTGACCTCCTCGCGCTTCCCAACATCACCTCAGCTGGCGTCCCGGGTTTCGGTACGCAGTGCAGCGATTTGCCTAGAAATCTTCGTCGCGCATCTCGAGGGGCGTTCTCTCCACGGGCTGCAGCAGCGCCAGCCACCGATCGACCCGCGGCATTTCCCAGCGGAAATAGTACCGGCAGGCCGCGAGCTTTCCCCGGTAGTAAGGATCGGCGTCGCGGAGCGACTGCCTCTGAATAACACTTGCCGTCTGCAGCCAGAGCCACCCGACGACCACGTGTCCGAACGCATCGAGATAGCAGCAGGCGTTGGCCAGGCGTTCGACGGGATCGACGATGTCCTGCAGCACCCGGGTGGCAACCACCAGGCGCTCCCACGCGCATTCCAGCATCTTGCCGAGCTCGGCCAGCGCGGGGTGGGCCGCCGCTTCGCGCAAGGTCGCGCGCACTTCGACACCCAGGTCCGCCAGGGCCTCGCCATCTCCGGAACGAACCTTCCGACCGAGAAGGTCGATCGCCTGGATCCCGACGGTCCCTTCATGAATCGGATTCAGCCGGTTATCGCGGTAGAACTGCTCGACGTTGAAATCCTGCGTGTACCCATAACCCCCATGAATCTGAATTGCGAGATCATTGGCGATGACGCCCCACTTGGACGGCCAGCTCTTGGCGACGGGCGTCAACAGTTCCAGCAGACGACCCGAGCGGGTTCGCGTAGTGGCATCCACCGACCGCAGGTCATCGACCAGGCCCGCGCAGTAGAGAACCAGGGCTAACGCGCCCTCGACAAGTGCCTTTTGCGCAAGCAGCATGCGCCGGACGTCCGCATGCTCAATGAGCCGCACCGCGGGAGCCCGCATGTCCCGCGCGCCAGGGAGTCGGCCTTGACGACGGTTGCGGGCGTACTCGAGCGCGTGCAGATACCCGGTGGACCCGAGTGCTGCCGCGACCATACCGACACCGATGCGGGCCTCGTTCATCATGTGAAACATGAGGGCGAGCCCGCGGCCTTCCTCGCCCACGATCTCACCGAGCGCACCGGCGCTCCCTTCCGGCAAGTGCCGCCCTTCGCCGAAATTCAGCAGACAGTTGCTGGTGCCGCGATAGCCCATCTTGTGGTTCAGCCCGGCAACCGTCACGTCATTGCGCGCGCCACGCCTTCCCTCCACATCGACGGTGTATTTCGGTACGACGAACAATGAGATGCCCGCCGTGCCCGCTGGTAGCGTTCCCGTCGCATCGGGCACTTTCGCGAGAACCAGATGCACGATATTTTCCGCGAGGTCGTGATCTCCGGCCGAAATCCACATCTTGTTGCCGCGCAGACGATAACGCCCGTCGGACTGCGGCTCGGCACGAGTCATGATGTCGGCGAGCGACGAGCCTGCCTGGGGTTCCGACAGGCACATCGTACCCATCCACTTCCCCGTGAGCATTGGGGTGATATAGCGTCGGCGTTGTGCCTCCGACCCATACGCGAGCAAGAGGTTGGCATTCGCCATAGTGAGGAAGGCGTAACCTGCGGTACTCGCCCCGGCGGCGATCACGAAGGCCATGCCTGCACGCTCAACGCAATACGGAAGAGACATGCCGCCCCATCGCTCCGGGAGGCAGGCTGCAAGGAGTCCGGCGTCGGCAAATGCCTGGAGTGCCGCGCGCTGCTCCGGGTTGGCTGTCACCGCCCCGTCCTCAAGCCGCGGTGGCCGTTGATCGCTCAGCTTGTTCTGCGGGGCGAACTCAGCCTCAGCAACCGCCTCGTAGATATCAAGCGCAGCGTCGAGCGTCTCACGGGTGTGATCCGACAGCCCGGATCGTCTCGCACGAGCGCATACGTCGAGCCACTCATAGAGCAGGAACTCAATATCGCGCCGCGAGACGAGCAGCGAGGCCATGGCGCTAGAAGACCTCGAAGAGCCCTGCCACGCCCATGCCGCCACCCACGCACATGGTAACGACGACGTGGCGAGCTCCGCGCCGCCGCCCTTCGAGCAATGCGTGGCCGACCAGGCGTGCACCGCTCATGCCGTACGGGTGACCGATCGAGATGCCGCCCCCATCGACGTTGTAGATCCCCGGATCTATCCCCAATCGATCGCGGCAGTACAGTGCCTGCACGGCAAAGGCTTCGTTCAGCTCCCAGAGACCGATGTCGGCGATGGAGAGTCCATGGTGCCGAAGGAGCTTTGGCACGGCAACGATGGGTCCGATGCCCATCTCTTCGGGGGCGCAGCCGGCGACGGCAATGCCGAGGTATCGGCCGAGTGGATCGAGATGGCGGCGGGCGGCCTGGCGCTCACTCATCACGACGCACGCCGAGGCTCCATCCGAGAGCTGACTGGCGTTCCCGGCCGTTACCACCCCGCCATCGCGCACGGGCCGCAGTGCCGCGAGGCTCGCCAGCGTGGTCTCGGGCCGGTTGCCTTCGTCGACGGCAAGCGTGATGGCCCAGTAGCTGACGACGCCGGTATCCTTGTCCTTGAGTGCCCGAACCGCGTTGATCGGAACGATCTCGGCCGCCAGGCGACCCTCCCTCTGCGCCGCCGCCGTGCGACGCTGCGATTCCAGCGCGTAGGCGTCCTGGGCTTCGCGGGAGATTCCATACTTCCGTGCGACATGCTCGGCGGTATCGAGCATCGGCATGTATGAGTTTGGACTCCGGTCGACGAGCGCGGCGTCGCTCTCGCGCATAACCCAATCGATGAAGGGCGTATTGAGGGCGGAAATATTCTCCTGCCCGCCCGCAACGACCGCGCCCATGCCGTCGACGACAATCTGATTGGCGGCGATCGACACCGCCATGAGACTCGAGGCACACTGACGGTCGACGGTCTGGCCGGCGACCGAGGGAGCGAGGCCGGCCGCGAGTGCAGCCAGGCGGCCGAGGTTCATGCCGGCGGTACCTGCCGGAAGCGCGGTACCGACCACAACGTCGTCGATTTCATCGGGCGCCAGTTGCGCTCGCTCCACCGCATGGCGGATCGCATGGCCCATGAGCGCTGGCGACTTGACGTTGTTGAGTGAGCCGCGGAAGGCGCGGCCGATCGGGGTCCTCGCGGTCGACACAATGACAGCATCGGTCACGCTTCTGCCCCTACTCGTCCGACGACGGTGGCGGAATCGGGCTCATCGGCATCCACTCCCTCGGCGACGGGTAATCTCGTGCGTGCTCTGCTCGAGCCCACTGTGCAGGACGAAGTCGCCATCGCGGGTTGAAATGGCGGTGAATTGCTCGGCGAGTCTTTCGGCCGCATCCTCGTCATCGCCCAGAAACGCGCCAGCGGTCATCGTGACATTCGCACGCGAGAAGCTACCAGCGCCTGCGCACACAATCGCCCGATTGGGCGCCTGATCGCTCGCGAGAAATACAATGGCGGGCGATACCCGCTCCGGGGCGAGTTCACGCAGTTGCTGCTCGGTGAGAATTCCCCGGGTCATCTGCGTGGCAGCGGTGGGCGCGAGCGCATTGACATGAATACCGTGCTTCTCACCCTCAAGTCCCAGGGTCTGCATAAGCCCGACGAGCGCCATCTTCGCGGCGCCGTAGTTGCTTTGTCCGAAATTACCCCAGAGCCCCGAGGAGGATGAGGTCATGATGATGCGACCGAACTTCTGTGTCCGCATTGCCCCCCATACCGACTTCGTACAGTGAACCGCCCCCATCAGATGCACCTCGACGACCAAGCGGAAATCCTCGACGGACATCTTGGCGAACGTCTTGTCGCGAAGAATGCCTGCATTGTTGACCAGGATGTCCACCCGTCCCCAGTCCCGCAGCACACGCGCGGCGATCGCCTCGATTGCCGGGTAGTCCATGACCGAGGCAATGCAGGCGAGCGCCTCACCGCCAGCCCGACGTATCTCCTCCACTGCCGAGTCGGCCTGGCCCGGCTGCAGATCGAGGACGACGACGCGCGCCCCGTGACGCGCAAGCGCGATGGCATGAGCGCGCCCGAGTCCATTACCTGCGCCGGTTACGACGGCGACTCGCCCGGTGAGATCGATCGGCATGCGCACGGTATCCGTTGCTTCGTTAGAGCCCGTATTATCAAGACTCTCCTCGGGGGCGGGAACCCGTTCGAGACGTGGCCGTGAACGGATGGCCGCAGGCAATACGAAACTGGCCGCGGCGCACCTCCAAGATCAGGACTCGCGACGCCCTACACTGCGCATACTGGATCGGCTCGAGAGTCCAAGTTTATGGCCGCGGGAATACGACACTTCTCCGTCACAAAGACGAGCTTTACTGCGTGGGGGGAAGGCGCGTCGCGGAGCGCCCTTGGCCGCCTCATCGGCACGGCGGACAGCAGTTCCATGGGCGTCGGGTATCTTGCCGTCGGCGAGGGAGATTCGATTGCGTGGACCGTGCTGTACGACGAGGTGCTGATCGTGGTGTCAGGGACGTTTCGCCTGCGAAGGCGCGCCACTGTGTTTGAGGCAATTCCGGGGGACGTGCTCTGGGTACCGCGCGGCACCACTCTCGCCTATGAGGGCCTCGATGCAAAGGTAGCCTACGTGCTCTACCCGGTCGACTGGCGCGCTCGCCACAGTGCTGCCGCGAGCCCCGCCTGAACAAGAGGTTCGCATGCGCCCCGCTCAGGGTACACTCGAGAAATACCCGGCGGTCGACCCACCATCGAGCGCGTACAGCATGCCGTTCGTGTATGCCGCCTCCCGGGACGTCAGGTGGGCCACAACGGCGGCAACCTCCTCGGCCCGCGCAAATCGCCCGAGCGGCACGCTGCGGCGGTAATAATCGAGTTCGGCGGCGGACATTCCGGTGAAGAGCCGGTCGGCCATCGGCGTCTCAACATAACCGGGACAGACCGCGTTGCACCGCACGCCGCGGGGGCCGTACTCGAGCGCCATGCACTTGATCAAACCGTTGACGCCGTGCTTCGAGGCGCAGTAGGGCCCGTAGCCCACGGCCCCCTGAGTGCCCGCATCCGAGCTGATCGCGGTGAACGTGCCTTGCGAGCGAAGAAGCGCGGGCAGCGTAAACTTCGCGAGGTAGAAGGTCCCGCTGAGATTGGTCGAGATCAAGTGCCACCAATCTTCGATCGACACCTCGGCCACCGGTTGCGCGTAGGCGATGCCGGCGCAAGAGACGACCGTGTCGATGCCGCCGTGATCGGCGACAAAGCGCGCAACTGCCGCCTCGACTTCCTGGGCGCTCGCCACATCTGCAAGCAACACTTGCGGCGTAGCGCCCGCGGCCTGCACCTCTTCCGCTACCGCTTCTGCCGCCTGGCGGCGCCGGCCCATGACCCCGATCACCGTGGCGCGTGCGGCGAGGTGTACGGCGATCGCATGGCCGATGCCGGACGTGGCCCCCGTCACGATAACCCGTTCAGGAGTTCGACTTGTCATCGATGACCTCTTCTCGTGTGGCCGTGCCGCTAGCTGTGCAAGGCCCGCAGGGCTTTTTTGTCGAGCTTGCCAACGCTCGTCTTCGGGAGCGTGGTGACGAGGTCGATGCGGGCCGGAATGGCATAACGCGAAATATGCCCCTCATCGGCGAGGGCGCTCAAGTAGGTCCGCAGGCGGTCCGGAAGATCCGCAGAAGACGGGAGGCGTGCGACGACGAGCGCTACTGGTCGCTCGCCCCAACGCTCGTCCGCGACGGCGATGACCGCGGCTTCGGCGACCTCGGGATGCCGGCTCAGCAGGCTCTCGAGCTCGAGGGAGGAGATCCATTCGCCACCCGACTTGATGACGTCCTTCAGACGGTCGACGATGGTGACGTAGCCTCCCGGATCGATGGTCGCGAGATCCTGAGTGTGCAGATACCCATCGCGCCAAAGCTGCTTCGAATCGTCAGGCATCCCGAGATAGCCTTGGAGCGCCCATGGGGTCCGAACCACCAGCTCCCCGGCCGAACGACCGTCGTGGGGGACGTCACGCATGCGCTCATCGACCACGCGCACCTCGACAAGCGGGAGTGCCCTGCCCGCCTTGCAGCGCAGATCGAGCTGCGCGTCTTCAGGGAGCAGTCCGTAGTCTCCGCCGAAACCGGTCAGCAGCGTCCCGGCATAGGTCTCGGACAGCCCGTAACCGGCGAAAACATCGATGCCCCGCGTGAGCGCCGCTTTGGCGAGGCCGGGGCTAAGTCCCGCTCCGCCGACACAGACCTTCCAACCCGCGAGATCGACATCGCGTGACTCAGGAGCGTGCAGCATGATATCGAGGAGCGTCGGCACGCAATGCGAGAAGGTGACCCCTTCCTCTTTCACGAGTCGTAGCAGTGTCGGCGGATCGTACTTTCCCGGGTAGATGTGCTTCACCCCGAGGAGCAGCGCGACATAGGGAAATGCCCACGCCTGGACATGGAACATGGGCGTGATGGGCATGTAGACATCGCCCTGGCGGAAGCTCTGGCCCGGCGCCTGGGCCGCCCAGGCGCCATAGGTCACGAGCACCTTGAGCAGGATCTGGCGGTGGCTGAACCCCACGGCCTTCGGTAGGCCGGTGGTGCCCGTGGTATAGAACTGGACCGCCTGGGCCTGCTCGTCGAAGTCCTTCCAGGGGTAGGCCCCCGATTCGAGCGCAAGAAGCGCCTCGTATTCGCCGGCAACCGCCAGCGAGGACGGCGGGGCTGCGCCCTCATCGCTGATCCAGATGATGTGCTGCAACGACGAGAGCGAAGGCAGCAATGCGGCGGCGGCCGCCGCGAACTCGCTGTTAAGGACGAGCACCTCGGCTCCAGAGTGCCGCAGCGTATGACCGACCTGGTCCGCCGACAGACGCACATTCACCGTCATCAGTACCGCACCCATCATCGGGATGGCGAGAAACGCCTCGAGATAGCGATGACTGTCCCAGTCCATCACCGCGACCATGGAGCCCGGACCAACGCCGAGCCTGGCGAGTGCAAGGGCCAGCTGGTCCACCCGTGCCGCCAGCTCGGAATAGCTGAACCGACGGTCCCGGTACACGATCTGCTGCTGCGGGGCAAGCGTGACCGCCGAGCGCAGCACGTGGCGCAGGATCAACGGGTACGCATACGCCGCGGCCGCCGGCTCGCAGAATCTCAGCCCCATGGCGACAGGTTGCCAGCCCTGAGGCCGACCCGGCGCTGGCCGGACAAGGATCCCCGGGAAATCACGAGGCCCACTGAAGCGCGGATTGCTGGCACATCGTGATTTCCCGGAGAGCTCAAAACCTGACGCCCACATTGACCCCGATCGTTCGGGGCTGGTTGGTCGAGACGCGCGTCAGATCCGGCTGGTTGAAGGTGAGGGACATGTTGTTCGCCGTAAGCTCGGCAATCTTGTTGGTGAGATTGGTGGCGCTCAGGTATGCCGTCCAGTGGTCCGCGACGAGGCCGATGCGGGCGTCGACGAGCGTATAGCCCGGGAGGTTCACGTAGGTGAAGGACTCGTCCGTGAGCGCACCCATGTAAGTCGCCGCAACCCGCGCCGTGAGCTTGAGATTCGCACCGAGCTGATGGCCATAGTTGATTGAGCCGCTGGCGGTATATTTCGGAATGTTGAGCACGGGCGTGCCGGGCGCAATGCCGAGCGTCGGGTTAGGGCTGTTGATTTCAGCGTTGGTATAGCCGCCGCTCAGGGATATCGACCAGTCCCGGGTAAGATTGGCCGACAGTTCGACTTCCGAACCGTACGAGCGCGCCTGGCCGGCATTAACAGTAAAGAAGTAGCCGCAGGCGAGCGGCACGAGCTGCTGAATGTCATTCCAACGGATGTAGTAGAGCGCGGAATTCAGGGTCACCCTGCCATTGGCGAGTCGCGCCTTCTCGCCCAGCTCGTAGCTCCACACGGAATCGGCTCCGTAACTGATGGTCTGGGAGTTCGCGCCGATCGCCGCGAGTGCGGCGGTGCAGGAATTCGGCCCCGCCGCCGGGAGGGGCAGGTTGACGCCGCCTGGACGAAAGCCCTTGGCGATCGTGCCATAGACCGTGAGATCGTCCGACGGCGTATACGCGAGGTTGACCTTCGGATTGAATCCGTTGGCGCTGGTCGAGGACCTGACGATCGTGGGTACTGCACTCACCGACTGCGTGAATATTCCCGCCTGCGATGCGTGGACCTCCGTGTCGTACTTGTAGTAGCGCGCCCCGACTGAGGCCTTCCACGCCGGTGTGAACTGGTAGGACAGCTCGCTGAATGCCGCGTACTGCTTCATGTTGTAGGGGATGTGCCCGACGTAGATGTAGCCGTTCGGGTTATCGGCGGACGTCACCGGCGCGTACAACCCGGTGCTGTAGACGTAGTCGGTGAGCACCGGATCGATCGAGGATTGATCCCACGCTGTGCGCAGCGAGCTGTAGAAGCCTCCAACCAGCCACTGGAACGGCCCCCTGCCCCCCGAGGCGAGCCGCAGCTCTTCGCTGAACTGCTCGATGTCGTCGGTCTCGAGGGTGCCTTCGTTCGGATAGAAGGCGGGCGAAAAATAGAGATTTTGGAACCCCTCGGAGAGCTCCTGGAATTGCTGCAGCGAGCGATTCCAGTAGCTCGTCGAAGAGGTCAGCTGCGAGTTCGAGAAATCATACGTGATGTTTAGATTCGACAGCCGGACGTAGTCGCTCGTGGGCTCGCGGGTATCGAATGGCTGGTAGTGCGCGAGGATCCCGCTCGGGCCCGGCGGCACATCGAAGGTGCTATAGCCACCGGTCTGCGTTCGCTCGTACATGGACATTAGGGTGATCTTGAGCTCATCGGTCGGGCGCAGCAGGAGGTTGAGACGCGCCGAGTCCATCTGCGAGTGGTTGGTGCGCGGTATGATCTTGTTGAACGGACCTGCGGCCACGTTGCCGCGCGCGCAGCCCTGGAACGTCGTCGGCGTGCAGCCGTTGTTCGTGGGGAACGGAAAGGGGTTGACGACGATTCGATCAATCCAGCCGTCCGTATAGGCGCTGGAGACGGTCAGACGAAACGACGCCCGGCCGGTCGCGAGCGGCGCATTCAGCATCGCATTGACGCCCCAATTGGTTCCGCCGTTGCGCGTAGTCGAGGAGAGGGAGGCATCGGCAGCGCTCTCCCAGACGTTGAGCTTGGCCGGATTGGTGATGAGCTTGATCGTTCCGCCCATGGAACCTGCGCCGTACAGCGTGCCCTGGGGCCCTCGAAGCACCTCGACGCGATTAAGGTCGTAGAGATTTGGGTCGATGACGACTTTTCCGATGTCCCCGAGTGCCGGGGGCGAGATCGGAATGTCATCGAGGTAGTAACCCACCGTGGCCGTCGCACCGCCCGAGGAGGAGAGGCCGCGCACTTCAAACTCGGTCTGTCCCGGACCGGAGGTGCGGAAGGAGACACCCGGCGTCTCCTGCGCGACGTCGAGGAGGCTCACTGCCCCTTGGGCGGCGAGCGCCTCGCCGCTGATCGCGGTCATGCTGATGGGTGTTTTCTGGACGGTCGACTCGCGCTTCTCGGCCGTGACGACGACCTCGGTCAGCTCGCCCTCGGCAGTCGCAGCCCCCGCGGCCGCGGCCGACGCGAGTGCCGGGATACCGAAGGAGCTGCCGCAGAGCGCGATACCGAGCAGAAGACGGATGTGAGAGCGGATCTGAATCATAAATTCCCCCTGCGTAATTCGAATATCGAGTGGTCAGCTGGCGACCGGCCAGCCCGACACCGCTTTGATTTCCAGAAACTCCTCGAGGCCGAAGCGTCCCCCCTCGCGTCCGAGGCCCGAATGCTTATAGCCGCCGAAGGGGCACCCCGGTCCCCGTGATGCGCCGTTGAGGCGAACAACCCCGGCGCGCAACTGAAGGGCGACGCGGCGGCAGCGCTCTGCGTCCCCGCTTTGGACGTACGCGGCAAGACCGTAGACCGTGTCGTTCGCGAGCCGGATCGCCTCCGCTTCGCTTTCGAACGGAGTGATCGTGAGAACGGGACCGAAGATCTCCTCGCGGTAGACTTGCATCTCAGGACGCACGTCGGCGAACACGGTCGGTGCCACAAACCAGCCACGCTCCCGCCCGGGCGCGCGACCCGGGCCGCCGGCGACGAGACGGGCCCCTTCGCGCGTCCCCGCGTCGAGATAACGCTGAACCGTCTCGTACTGGCGTCGGGAGGACACCGGCCCGATGTGCGCCCCTTCGACCGACGGGTCACCCACCACGGTCTCGCGCGCCTGTTCGGCCGCCGCCGCGACCGCCCGCGCATAGACCGAGCGCTCGACAAGCATGCGCGTGGGGGCATCACAAGATTGACCGGTATTGGTGAAGACGCTGCGCGCGCCGCGTTTCGCGGCGGCTTCGACGTCGGTGTCAGCAAAAATCAGGTTGGGACTCTTGCCCCCGAGTTCGAGCGCGACGCGCTTGAACGTCGGTGCGGCTGCTGCACTGATTGCAGCGCCGGCACGGCTAGATCCCGTGAACGAGATCATGTCAACGTCCGGATGCGCGCAGAGCGCCGCCCCCGCGACGGCTCCCTCGCCGTTCACCAGGTTGAAGACTCCGGGTGGAAATCCGGCTTCTGCGACGAACTCGGCAAACAGCAAGGAGGAGAGTGGCGCGTCTTCCGACGGTTTCAGGACGACGGTGCAACCGACCAGGAGTGCAGCGGGTACCTTGAGGCAGACCTGATTCATCGGCCAATTCCAGGGCGTGATAAGTCCGCAGACACCGATAGGCTCGCGCACGATCCGGTCGGTGGGCTGGTCGGGGCGATACGCCTGCTCGAGCTCAAGCCGCGGTGCCTCCGAGAGAAATTGCTTGAGGTGGCTCAACCCCGAGGGCGCCTGCGCGGTCTTCGCGAGCGTCACGGGCGCGCCCATCTCGGCCGAGATCGCGACGGCCATCTCGGCGCTGCGTCGCTCGTAGATCGCGGCGAGCCGACGGAGGTAGTCGAGGCGTTCCGCCAGCGGCCGGGCGGCCCAGGCCGGGAACGCGGCGCGCGCCGCCACCACGGCCTCGTTGATGTCCGCTGTGCTGCCGAGCGCAATGGATGTGATCTGCTCTTCGGTTGCGGGATTGAGGATCACGCGCTCGGGCAATGATGACCGTTCGCGCCAGTTGCCTTTGATGTAGAACTGCTTCGAATGCATCGGTGAGTGAGCTCCGGGCGAGTCGTCAGGACGAGGAGTCGATGTGCGCGAACAGATCGCGATTGACGGCGGTGACGGCGCGCTGCGTCCACTGATTGAGCCGTCCGAGCGCGCTGCGATTTCCCCACCTGAAGTTCAGTGGCGTGACGGCAGCGTAGCCCTGCGAGAGCGCCCAGGTATCGGTGCCCATCTGCATGCGGAACACCGGGTCGCGCTCCGGATGGGTGCCGAAGATCATCCAGCCACTCTCCTCTCCGGTCGGGCCGGTCACCTCGTGCACGGTCCCGACAGACCAGTCGCGTTCGTCGAAATGCACGACCCTGACCGCTTTCGCGGGTTTTCCGGGTGCGTTCAGGTTCAGCACCGAGCGGCCGGGAATCTCGTGACGCCCGTCGATGAGTTGCCGGACGAGATGTGCCAGGACGCGGGCCCCGACCGCAAAGTCATATCCCGTGAGATCGATGAGGCGAAACCGACCATCGACGGTCTGCTGGGACGCGGAGATCGCCGGATACCCGAGCAGCGCCCCCTCGATCGCGGCCCCGAGGGTGCTCGAGTAGGTGGCGTCGTCACCGAGGTTGGCGCCCTCGTTAATGCCGGAAACCACGGCATCGACGGCACCGAGACGCCCAGACAGCAGTGCCACCCGCACGGCGTCCGTCGGAGTGCCGGTTGCAGCAAAGATGGGATTGTCGTCCGTGCCTCCATGGGGGCGCATCGACACCGGTCGCCGGAAGGTCGCCGAGCGCGCGGTGCCACTGCGGGGGCGGTCGGGTGCCACGGTCACGACGCCGATGCCCGCGGCAATCAGCGCCTCACGCGCGGCTGCCAGGCCGCGCGCTTCGACTCCGTCATCGTTGGCCAGAAGGACGCGCATCGCTTTCCCTAGGAGTTAGGCCGACGGGTCGTAGCGTCGGGCGGACTGGGGGATGCGGCTCGGGAGACGACGCGGGCCGTCGCTTGCACGAGCGCGTCGATTTCGCTCTCGCCCATCGCCGTCGAGAGGAAGCCCATACCCTTGGCGCTGATGTGAAATCCCTCGCGAAGCAGCGCGGCCTGAAGCCCTTCGACACGCAGCGACTCCGTCTTGTCGTGATAGCAACTGCGATAGTCGGTGACAGGGCGACGGTGCCCGAGGAATCGGAACATCGAGGCGAAACCCGTGACCTGGCCGGGCCAGGCGTACTCCTCGAATACTTTGGCGATATCGCGACGCAGTCGTGTGCCGAGCTCGTTAATGCGGGCGATGGCCTCCGCGTCGAGGAGGTCCAGCGTTACCTTCCCTGCCGTCATGGTCACCGGGTTGGCCGTGAACGTGCCGCTCCAGGGCAGGAGCGGCTTGCCCTTTCGATGGTCGAAGACCTTCATGTATTCGGCAGGTCCTGCGACAGCCCCAACCGGAAACCCCCCGCCGATGATCTTGCCGAGCACGGTCAGATCTGGTCGGATCCCGAGCAGCGTCTGCGCACCGCCATGATGAACGCGAAACGAGATGACTTCGTCGAGGATGAGAAGGGCACCGATCTCGTCGGCCAGCCGGCGCGCAGTCGCTGCGAATTCCGGAGAGATGGCGATCAGCCCGATGTAACTCGGAGACGCGTCGATCAGGATGGCTGCGATCCGCTCGCGCTCTGCGTGAATGATCCGCTCAGCGGCAGCCGGGTCGTTGAACGGTACGACGATCACGTCCGCCAGCACGCCCCGGGGGACTCCCTTTGAATATCCGATCGAGGCCGGCACAGCACCCCAGTCGGAAGGCGTCGAATCGAGGCTCACTTCAGCGAAGTCATAGCTGCCGTGGTACGCCCCTTCGCACTTGACGATCGCCGGGCGGCCGGTCAGCGCGCGAGCGGCCTTGATCGCGCACATGACGGCCTCGGACCCGGAATTGCTGAAGCGCAGCTGTTCCAGGCGCTCGGCCCGGGACGAGATGGCTTCGGCGAGGTCGACCTCCTCGCGGGTCGGCAGCGTGAATGCCGTCCCGCGCGCCACCCGGTTCTGCACAGCTTCGACGACGAGACGTGGCGCGTGACCGTGAATCAACGAGGCGAAATTGTTCAGGAAGTCGACCCGCCGGGTACCGTCGACGTCGACGACGTAGGCTCCCTCCCCGTGCGACGCATAGACCGGGAACGGATCCTGCCACGGCTGGATGCGTGTTATGCCGCCGGGCAGCACCCGCAATGCCCGATCGTAGAGCGCCTTCGACGCGCAGTGCTCAGATGGCCAGGTCGGCATCCCAGGGTCCCCGCATGGACGTCACAGCCAGGCGCTCAACGCGGTGCGCCCTCACCGCAGTGCCACAAGTGGAATGTATTGATTGGGTCCGCTCACTCGACAGGTCGAAAGTGGCCGGCGAACTGTGGGGAACGGCCACGGCACAATGCAGTATCTGCAGCTCATCGGCCGCCACGGTCGCCCGCCCGCACCTGGGGCTCGCGCATCCGGGCGCCCCCATCGATGCGTACACCGGTCCCGTTCAGCATAGTGTTCGTAATCAGATGCTCGATCAGCCGAGCAAACTCCGCAGGCTCCCCGGGCCTGCTCGGAAACGGGATGTCCTCATTCAGCGACGCGCGGGTCGTTTCGGGGATATCCTCGTAGAGAGCGGTGCGGAACACTCCCGGCTTGATATCGAGCACCCGAATCCCGAAGCGACCGAGCTCCCGTGCGAGCGGCAGCGTCATGGCTGCGACGGCGCCTTTCGAGGCTCCGTAGGCGGTCTGGCCGGATAGCGCCTCCTCTGCAGCGATGGACGAAGTACTCACGATGACTCCGCGTTCCCCGTGCGCCTGCGCTGGTGCCACCGAGGCCCGCGCTGCAAACAAGCGGATGGCATTGAAGGTACCGATGAGATTGATCTCGAGGACGCGCGCGAACGCAGCGAGGTCTCGCGGCCGGATCCGCCCTTCCCTATCGCGCTTGGCCACGCGGGCCGAGCCCAGAACCCCCGCGCAATTGATGAGGACGCGGGGAGTCCCGAGGGTTCGCTCGATCTCGTCGAACGCCGCCTCCAGATCAGGACCCGACGTCACATCGACCGCACGCACGTAACGGTCCGCAGACCTTTCTGTGCGGATCGCCTCGACGCGCAGATCGAGACCGGCAACGCGGCCCCCGAGCGCCTCAAGATGCTCGAGAGTCGCGCGCCCGAGTCCAGATCCCGCGCCCGTGACGACGCACAGCGAACCGCAGACTTGCATCGGTTAACCCTCAGTAACGCGCCGGCATGCGCAACCCGCCATCGAGGCGGATCACGGCACCATTGATGAAAGCTTGCGTGACGAGGAAGGACACCGCATCGGCAAATTCCTCCGGTCGCCCGGGGCGCTTTGGAAACGGCGGGACAGCGGCAAACACGACCTCGCGCGACTTCTGAGGCAAGGCCAAGGTCATCGGCGTTTCGAACACGCCGGGCGCGATGGCGTTGACGCGGATCCCGTACTCACCGAGTTCTCTCGCCAGAGGCAGCACCAGCGCCGATACGCCGCCTTTTGAGGCCGCGTACGCCGCCTGCCCCACCTGACCATCGGTCGCCGCGATCGAGGAGGTGTTGATGATGACGCCGTGCTCGCATTCCGCCGGATCGGCGGCGTGGGACTCGATCATCTGCGCCGCAGCGCAGCGGATCGCGTTGATGGTCCCGAGGAGGTTCACGGCCACCACCTGCCGGAATTCCTCGAGCGGCATGGGAGCCCCGCGACGTACGACCGAGCCCGGCGTCGCAATCCCAGCGCAGTTGATCAGGATCGAAACCCTGCCGAAACGCTCCCGCACTTCGTTGAAGACGAGCTCAAGCCCGGCGGGATCAGCGATCTCACATTGGTACGCGGTGACGCCGTCGGACGTCAGCCGCTCTATGCCTTTGGGGGCCCGATCGACCACCGCGACGATCGCCCCGTCACGCCGCAGCCGATCGACACAGGCCCGGCCGAGACCTGAGGCACCGCCCGTCACCATTGCAACGCGATTGCGTGGATTCATTGCCGTGCTTTCCGAGAGCAGTCGCGCGACCCGAGTCGTGCAGGCCCGTCAGCCCGAGGCGCCGGTCACTGCTACCGCCGGGGCGCCCAGCATCTGGCGGTACTCCGCGCGGCTTGCTATGGGTCGGCCGATAACCGTGGACAACTTCGCAGCGAGATCGAAGACCTGGGCGTTCGACTGGATGCGATCGTCGCGATGAGGCCATAGCCAGTAGGTGTCCTCCATTCCGATCCGGATGTGCAGACCCATGACGGACGCCAGCGTCGCGACGTAGAGAGCGGCGCGACCGGCCGCACATACCATGATCATTCCGTTCGGGTCGATGTCGCGGATGGCGGCGACGCTTCGCGTAAGGCCATCGATCATTTGCCGCGGGTTGTCCATGGGGCTGCAGCCGGGGAGCGCCGGCAATACGAGCCATGCGGCGGGAGTCTTCACGAGCCCGCTGCGGATCAGAAATCGGTCGGCATTCGATACGTCGCCATCGGTGTACACGGCGATCTCGGGTACCGCTCCCGACTCGACGATCAGGCGGGTCTTTTCCATCAAAATTGGTGCGGGTTTCGCGAACAGCGAGTCCCCGATGTAGGTCGCTGTCGCATTGACGGGTGCACCGTCGAGGAGCCTGGCATCGAGCACTCTGCGCATCTCGTCCCATTCCCCGTCGAGGGCAGGTACCAGGCAGCCGTCGACTGCCAGCTCCGGGTATTGCCGCTTCAGCGGTTCGATGACAGCCCGGAAGCGCTCGAGGGAGACGACATTGAAGCCCTCATCGTCCCGCACGTGAATGTGAACCGTACTCGCCCCCGCTGCCAGCACCGCGAGTGCCGATTGCGTAATGGCATCTGATGTCAGGGGCTGGTTAGGGTTTTGATCGTGTCGGAAGAAGGCGCCCGTAATTGCGACCGATACGGCAAGCTTCTCGGGGATCTTCCACGGCACCGAAATCGGCGCGTCATGTAGTGCGGAGCGCTCCAGGCTCAGGATCTGCGGCGCACCGTAAGGCCGCCAGATCATGCGGCCCTTCTCGCGCTCTACGCCGCGCCGGATTTTGTCCCAATTCACTTTGCAGTCACACATCGCGCAAGACTCCTGTTTGATCGACGATAGCCGTCACGGCGCGCCCATTGCTGCGCGTGGGGCCAAGGGGTGAGCATTCAGCGTGTGAGTCAGTCTCGGCCTCGGGGCGCGGAGGGAGACTGCACCGGCACCGAGTTCGATCACCGAGCTTGACTGCGCCCGGTCCCGGTAGCGACGCGGCGTCTCGCCTTTCCAGCGCTTGAAGGCATGGCGGAAGTTCGCGACGTCTCCGTAGCCGAGCGCGTCGGCAATCGCCTCCGTCGATAATCGGGTGGTTCCCAGCAGACGCTCGGCCGCCTCCTTGCGCACTTCCTCTGCCAGGAGCTGAAAGGAGGTTCCTTCGGCGTCTAGTCGACGCCGAAGCGAGCGGGCGGACAGACACAACGACCGCGCAACCTCATCGATACTCGGCATCGCATGCAGCGTGGCTGCGAGTTTTGCGCGCACCCGACCGGCGATTCGATTGAAGCTGGTGAGGCGGCGCAGCTGGCTCTCGCAGGCCTCGAGGCAACTGGCGTGCGTACGGGGTTCATGCTGGGGCAGCGGAGTACGAAGAATATCGGCAGCAAACTCAATGCGACTTGATGTGGCATCGGGTACGACCGTGCAGCCACAAAGATTCGACAGTTCGCAGATCGTGCGCGCTGTACTGCCACCGGCGAGATGTACGGCACGCGGTGCGAATCCCCCCGCGGTGATATCTCGTAGCAAGGTCAGTGCCTTGATGAGCTCGTGCGTCTCGTAGTCGCTTGCACCAAGTGTCGCGAGAGCGTATCCAGGCTGAAACGCGAGTACTGCCATCTCTGATTCCACCCGCACATCCCAGACATGCTTCAAGGCAAAGAGCCGTGCGAAGCGCGCGCAGAAGCGCAGCGCAGCCTCGACGCTAGCGCTGCACAGCAGCCCAAGTCCGGCGAGCCCGAAGCTCGTAGGGTGAAGGCGGGCCGCGGCCCGGCTCGCCCAGTCCTGTGACGGCAATGCCAGGACGCGTTGCGCGGCCAGCTGATCCGCAAACGAGATGAGCGTCGCGTTCGAGCTCAGTGCCTCACGGCATACAGGCCCGCCGATGAGGCGCGCTTCGACATCGAACCTGGACTCCGCCGCGAACTGCACGATGTTCCAGAGCTCCGCCGTGCCGTGACAGCGCGTCAATGGATCCCAGAGATATCCCGGCCGTATAAGCTGCATTCAGCGCCCCTGGTGAGTTAATCGCATAAGAGCCGGTCGTCTGACCGAACTTCGGTCACGTGACCTAGTGTACGATCACCACACCGCAGTTGTCGAGTGGTGCCACGGAAAAGTCTGGGCGACAGGTAATCTTTTGATTGTTATGATGTTTAGTGTGAGCTGCGACTCAGCTGGGGATCACGCGCCGTGCCACAAGTCATGAAGTCCGCCCCGCGTCCTGGGAAATCCCGCTCGCTTCGTGCGCCGCAGCCACGACGCTTCAAGCCGCGCGAACCCGGCAAACTTCGCCAGCGGCAGCGTGAGGACCGGGTTCGCTTGATCCTCGAAGCCGCCCGGACGGTTTTTGTAGAGGACGGTCATGCCGCGTTCTCCAGCCGCCGGGTCGCCGCGGTAGCGGGCTTGACGCTGAGCACGCTGCAGCACTACTTCGCGACGCATCAGAGCCTGCGGCTCGCGGCGATCGACTCGTTAGTCGGACTGTATCCGGCACGCTACCGCGCAATGCTCCATAACGGCTCACTTACGGCGCGGCGAAGGCTCGAGCTGCTCGTCGATGACACGCTCGAGGCCGTCTCTGACCCCTACGTCTGCGGCTTCATCTTCCAAGCGTTCGCCCTTGCCGCGCACGACCCAGCGGTTGGTCGGATCGTCGAGGGGCACTACGCCGAATACGTCGATGTCGTCGCGGAGATGCTGCGCATGCACAAGCCGGGCCTGGACCGCGACAGGGCCGCCGAGCTTGCGACCATCTTTACGAGCCAGATGGACGGCATGATGTTCTTCGAGTTCCGCGGAGGCACCCGCATTCCTGCCTTCTCGCGCTTGCGCCCCCTGCTGAAGGCGCGCCTGATGAAGCTGCTCGATGAGTGACGCGGAAGAAGGCCGCTAGAACAGCGCTCCCGGCCGTACGGTTCTCATGTCGCGCTCGAGCTCATCGACTGAATGAACGCTCAGGATACGCTGTGCGAGCTCGTGGTTGATCCGGGCGTGATACTCGTAGCTCCAGTCGCCGAACAGGGTCGTGCTCTCGGCGACCTTTCTCTCCGCGGCGCAGGCCCAGGAGATCTCGCGCAGCGTGTTGATAAACTGGATTCCGAGAATCCTGGCGCGCTGTCCTGCGTCGATGCCGGAATCGTAGAGCCGCAGTAACCGCTCGGTCTGCTCAGAGTTGAGCTCGGCCTGCGCGGCGACGATAGCAAGATCCGCCGCCGTCATGCCTGTCCCGCAGTAGTCGAAATCGACGAGCCGAACGCCCTCACTCGTCAAGAGCATATTCTGAGGCACCAGGTCGCCGTGCAGAAAGCTCGTGGGCGCTCCGGACTGTTCGAGCGCGGCATGAAATCGCGCTGCAACCCGCTGCAATGATTCGAAGTAGTCAGGCATCCGTCCCCCGAGCCCGCAGACCTCCGCCGTGAACACCCGCACGTCCTCGAAGATGTCGAAACGGCGCTCGAGTGGAGGCAGTTGATGGATCGTCTTGAGGACCTGCGCGATCTGCGGCAGGCAGTCCGTCGTTCGCAATACCTCGGGCCGTAGGGTCGTACCGACGAGGAACTCACTGAGGAAATCACCGCCCGGGTTGCTCGCGAGCACTCTGGGCGCTGCCCCCACCGCCGCGGCCTGTTCTTGAGCGTTGACGGCCGCCGTGAGGCCCGTCGTGAGCTTCGCGCCGTGGGCGGATCGCATCTTCAGGACGTAGCGCATGCCATTGCGGGTGACAACAAAATTGATGTTGTTTGCACCGCCCGCGAGGCAGCCGATTCCTATGGGGCCGCGCCCTTCGGGCAGGCGCCAGCTTGCGAGGAGCGTCCGCGCTCGCTCAGCGTGCTCCGCATCCACGTCCGGCGCGACCTCAAAGACCAGATCGCGGTCGCCGATCGAAGTTGATGCGGGCGCGGGTCCCTGCGAGTCGCTCATGCGCCCCCGGATCTCACCACAGCCCGGCGAGCGAGGGCCGATCCGGCAACAACGCCTCGGCGGCCGGAACCTGATGCAGGCGCCCCAGGACGGCCCACTCGGCCGCACAGGCGCCACCCGCCGCGCCCGAGGTCACCCCCACACCCCCGAAGCCCGCGGCGGCAATGACCGTGGGGTCGGCCCGGTACGGGCCGATGATGAAGCGGTTGTCGGCGCTGATCGGGTACAGCCCGAACCATCCCGACTTCAGGCCGATATCGTCGAGCGGCAGGCGCTCGTAGAGTTTCTCGGCCACCGTCTGCAGGTAGTCGTCGCTGTTGATCGGACTGTAGTGGTCGAAGTCCTTCACCGCTGATCCCGGGACGTTCACATAGGTGTGCATTCCGGTGACCAGCGTATCCGCAGCCTCCTGGCGGAAGTACACGCTCTCCCCTTCAGCACCCGGTATGTAGAAGTTGCAGAAAGGCATGGTGTAGGGCAGCTTTCGCGCGAGCTTCGCGATGATCACTTCGTGGACGTCCGGCCGAACTGGAGCGGGGTGTCCCAGGAGCTGCCCGACCTTCCCGGCCCACGCGCCGGCCGCGTTGATGACGGCGTCGAAGGCGAGTTCCCCGTCCCCGGCTTTCAGGTAGTGAACGCCTTGAGCCTTGCGGTACCCTGTCACCTCGGTGTTAACACGAACGCGTGCCCCGAAATCCTTCGCGTCATCGAGCAATGCCGCGCAGTAGGTATATCCGTCGAGGTGTCCCTCGTTGGGTCCGTGCAAACCGGCAACAATGTCGTCAACCTTGACGTCGGGAACGAGGGCGTGAATTTCTGCGCGGGAGATGATGCGCGAGTCGTCGGCCCCGAGGGCTCGCTGTGTTTCGATGGAACGCTCGAACCGCGGGATATCGGCCTCCTGGGTGGTCATGCGAATGGCGCCGATGCGGGACAGGTGCAGCGAACGCGTCTTTTGCAGGTGCACCATGATCTCGCGAGCGCGAATCCGCAGCTCGATGTCGAGCGGATCCAGGGTCTGCACGTTGAAGACACCGGCCGAGAGGCCCGACGACGCACCTGCCGGGGTGCGCCGCTCGAATACGACGAGTTCCTTGACGCCCAGCTCGGCGGCACGCCGCGCGGCCCCGCATCCGACCGTCCCCGCTCCAATGATCGCCAGTCTCATGTTCCTCACGTCTCATCCTCTCCAGGCGGCGATCGATGGCCGCCCCTTGCCTGTGTTCACTTGCCCCAGAGCCTCCAGGTCTCATCGAGAGCCCGCCCGAATCGCTCAAACATCTCGTCCACTTCCGCCCGGGTGATGATCAGCGGAGGCGAGAAAGCACACGCATCGCGACCGGGGAGCGACCGACAGATCACTTGATGGGAGTCTTCCGCATGCTGGCGAACCTGCCTGGAAAAGCTCCCGACCGGCTCAAAGGCTCGCCGCGGTGACTTACTCGCGACGAATTCGATGGCACCCATGAGTCCGATGGAGCGGACATCGCCAACCGCGGGATGTTCGCGAAGCTGCTGCAGGCGCTGCGCAAAATGAACTGATACATCGGCGACGTGGGCCGCGATATTTCGCTTCTCGAGAATGTCGAGAACCTTGAGCGCGACGGCACAGCACACTGGATGACCGGAGTAGGTTGATCCGTGGCCGAAGAATCCGAGCGACCGGGAGCCGCTCTCGAGTCCCTCGTAAATGTCCTCCGGGACGACCGCCGCGGAGAGCGGCAAGTAGGCGGAGGTCAGACCCTTCGCGAGAGTCATCGTGTCGGGGACGAGATTCGTGGACTGAGAACCCCACAGACGGCCCGTGCGGTAGAAGCCGGTGATCACCTCGTCAGCGAAGAATTTGATGTCATAACGGTCGAGGATCCGCCGCACGCCCTCGTGATACCCGGCCGGCGGGATCACCACGCCTCCTGCCCCGGAGACCGGCTCGGCGATGAAGGCCGCGACGGTGTTCTGCCCTTCGCGAAGGATGGTGTCTTCAAGTTCCCTCAGCAGGCGCTCGGTGAATACGGCTTCGGATTCACCCGGTTGGGCTTGACTGAAGTAGCTCGGCTCGGAGACGTGCAGGATGTCCGGAATGTCGACGTCGAATGCCGTCCGGTTGACCGCTATCCCGGTGAGCGCGCTCGCAGCGAGCGTGCAGCCGTGGTAACCGTTGAGGCGTGCAATGATCTTCTTCTTCCGCGGGCGACCTGCCGCGTTGTTGTAATAACGGATCGCTTTGACGAGAAAATCGTTGGCATCCGATCCAGTGGTACCGAAGTACACCCGTGCCGCTTTCATCGGTGCGAGTCCGGCCAGTCGGTCCGCGAGCTCGTCAGCGGGAGTAACGGTCTTGTAGGCGACGGTGTGGTAGTACGGCAGGCGGCGCATCTGCTCGATCGCAGCGTCCACGAGCTCGGGCTCGTTGAACCCCAGGATTGTGCACCACATCCCCGCGGCGGCCTCGAGGTATGGTCGGCCGGACTGGTCGTATACGAACACACCGCTGCCACCGACGATTCGCTTGCTACCTGCGGAGCGCTCCGTAGCCAGCTCCACGTAGCCATGCAGCATCAGGTGGTGATTGCGTTGCAGATCAACCTGAGCGGCCATCTCTTCTCCCTCCCGTTCGAGCCTTGAGGCTCCGACACCGCTGTCCCGCAGAACTTCGGCAAGGCTCCGGAGCGCAGGGCGAGCATAGGGGGAGTGCTCGCGGCCGCGACAGGGGCGGCCAGGTCACGGGAAGGTGGCGCGCGGCCACGCTGATCAAAGTGGCCCGGGAACGTGCTCAGGAGAATAGTATGATCAGAACCACCCAGAGGGCCACGCCCGCGATCAGCCAGCCGCAGGCCTCGAGCAGCGGACGGCGCAGTGATCCCGCACAGTCGCTCTGGAGGTATTCGGGGCTCTCCAGCGCAATGAGCGCATCGCGCAAATCACGGTCCAGAGCTGGTGCGCCGGCCCGCGTGCAGAATCCGTGCTCGGCTGCCTTGAGTTCCGCGTCAACCGGCCGCGGCTCCTTCGGATCGCCACTCACAACTCAACCTCGACCACCTTGCGCCGGACCTCGGGTAGTGGCTGGCGTCCGTGCACCAGACGGCTGAGCACGACGTAGCTGAGGACGGTCGCCATCAGGAGTGGCGCCGCGGCCCCCATGAATCTAAACGGTGCCGCAACCGCGAGGGTCACGGGATTAAACATGAGGAAATAGCCGGCTGTCGTGTCAACCACGACGGCCATCGCGACCCAATTGACTCCTCCCTGGTACCAGTACCGTCCATGATGGGCGCGGGTAAAGAGATGGGCCACGTCGACGTGCGTACGACGCAGCACATAGTAGTCGGCGAGCAGCACGCCGGTGATACCGACAAACATGACCCCGTTATACGTCAACAAATCCATGACGGAGTCCAGCATCCACTGCGTTCGAAAGGCAACGAACACACTCGGCAGCAGCAGCAGCGCCGTGGTGAACTTCCAGGGCATGCGCGAGAGATGCCCGATCTGCTGGATCGATATGCCGCCGAGGTAGATGAAGGCGACCAGGGCCGCGACGTTTGCGACCACCAGAAACAGCATGATGGCGGAGCCCAATGCAGGGCCTGCTACGACGGTCAGCCAATCGAGCGGGCTGGTCGTACCAGTGACGGCTGTTGCAAGCGCGGCGACGCCCGAGATGAACCCGGCACCCGTCGCGTACCCCAGAACTGGCGGTGTCACCACGATGCGGCGGCTGGCGGCGAGCCGCGTGAGACCGCCGAGAAAGGGCGTCATCGTGAAACCGTTATTGAGCCCGAATTCGACGGCCAGCATCACCTGCAGGCGATGATCGGTCGTCAGCATCCTGGCGACCGGAACGTGCGCCTGCGCCACGGTCGCCGCGGAGTACTTGACGAACAGCAGGATCAGGAGCAGCGCCGCAACCAGCAACTGACCGGGTACGCACCACCGCGTAAGACGTTCGACCGCCTTCGGGCCCTTGGAAGCAAGCCACCAGATGGTGATGACGAGCGCCACCGCCACGGCGATTGCGATTCCCTCATCCTGGGACCCGACCCTCAGCGGCAGCGAATGGGCGAGAACCGCAGCGCTGCGGGCAGTCATGGCGACCAGAATGTTTCCCCAACCCACGCAGGAGAACACAATCCCAACCATGAAGATGAGGGAACCGCGCACTCCGAGCGCGGACTTTGCCGCATCAACGGTGTCAATGCCGGTGCGGAACGACGGGATGCCCACGGCGAGACTCACCAGCGCCATGCCTATGAGCGTCCCGATCCAGTAGCCGATCACTGAAGCCCAGGTATTCCCAATGGTGGCGAGCGAGCTGCCGACCAGGTACGCATAGCTTGCGCTGCCGAGGGCAGCGCTCGTCCACAGGAAGGCCGCAAAGCCGGAATACGGACGCATTGCGGGCAGGACTGGAAGCCGCCCTTCCAGCGTCTCAACAATTTGCCGATCGGTCTCGCCGGCCATTTACCAAAACCCCGCATCCCTCGTCGCCCGAGCGGCCCGCCGTACGTGTGTCCGATCCCCAGCCCACGGATTTGGAGCCGAGCCACAGTCTGAACGATCTGCCAATGTGAATGGCGGCCAAGGTCACAGTCGTCACGGTTCTGATCAAGATACACCTCGAGCGACGGCTACCCGGCTCGAGGATTCGAGGACGCGTGCATCCCGTAGTTAGCTTCGTGGACGCGCCAGGCGACCGCAAGATCTGGGGCCTGTCCGGTTACCCCGATCTCATCAATTCTATCGATGACTCCTGTCGTCGTACACGTCGCTTTGGCTGCGTGGGGCGGGATTGCCCGCGGCCTCAAGGCCGTGCCACAACGCAGCCGTCAAGGCCGCCGCAGACGCTCGTGAGCATGGCCCGAAGGCCCACGCGCAGGCATTGACGGCGAGAACGTGCGACCTGAAGTCGCATGAATTCATGAATTTGTGTTTCACGGAGGTAGATATATGCCCAGATGAAACCGGCTGTTCCATCAGCCGTTCCCTACCCGGACATGTACTGGTCGCTGGTACAGTCGAGCTGGCCCGCCCTCGACTGAAGCTTGAGCCGGATGCGGGGTGACCCGCACGGCCGGTTCTTAGAGGGCAGCAGCGCTGTGAGGCGCTGCTGCTACCCGACGCAGTGGCACAATCGGCGAGAGGCAAGCCTGCCCCTTCTCATTGGCGGCCCAACGCTCCCGCGACGCACCGGCTGGCCCGCGATGTTGAACCGAGACACGCCGCGCTGTGTCGGAATAGGCCTCAGTGGCAGTGTAACCCCGCCGTAGACGACAGTCGCCGTGAATGACATCTATCAAGGTTTGTTCAACGTTGACGCAAAAGCAACAGCATTACACCCGTCAGTACAAGACCTGCGGCGACCCATTCACGTGCAGTGATGACCTCGTGGTCAACCAGTACGCCAAGGCCCAGGGCGACCACCGGGTTGACATACGTATAACTCGCGGCCAGGGACGGTGTCGTGCGTGCCAACAGCTCCATGTATGCGGTGTAACCGATGAGCGCACTGGCAAAAACCAGGTAAATCCACGAGGCCACGGCAATCGGCTGTGGGGGCCAGGTGGGTGCTTCTTTAATGACCCAGGATCCGGCCAACAGAATCAAGCCGCCCAGCAGCATTTGACTTGCGTGCCCCATCAGGCCCGGAGCGAGTCGGAGTTTCGCGCCACCTGGCAGTCCGTGAACCGCCCATACACTTCCCAGTGCCCAGACAAAACATGAAAGGCTGATGGCGGCCAGACCGCTCGGTGCGGCGCGGAAGCCTTGCCCTTGCGTCAGCATCACAATTCCGACGAATCCAATCGCTATTCCAGCGAGCGCGCCCTTGGTCGGCCTAACCCCATACGGCCATTCGAGAAGTGCGATGAGAGCGGGTACGACAGCGATAAAGGTGACCACAAGCCCCGAACCGACGCTGATCTCTGCCGCGGCAGTGAAGCCATAGCCCACCCCGATAAGCAGAAGGCCCAAAATAGCGCCGCCGAACCACTGTTCTCTACTGGGCCAGGCGGCTCCACGAACGCGAGCAAATAGTGCTAGCAGCGCGCCGGCGGTCACAAACTCGGTGCCCATCTGAAAGAACGGTGGGAAACTCACCAGTGCCCACTTGATCGCCAGATACATCGAGCCCCAAATGAACCAGGTTGCGGCAAGACAACCCAGTACGACGGGCGACCACCCAATGCGCGCCGGTAGATTCGTGGATGTTGCGCTCATGAGAAAAGCTCGATCGGGTGACGGCGCGCCTACTGCACCAACTCCACAAACAGTTTACGCACGGCGTCCTCCAGATGCTCGTGGATGGCGTGCGGAACCTTGCCGTAGCCGATCTGCATGGTCAGCCCATCCATCAGCGCTGTCAGGATCGAGGCGATATGACCGGCACGGCGCGGTCCGAGCGTCGGATTGGCGGCCAGGATGACCGTCTGCAGTTCTTGCATGTACTTCTGATACCAATCGTCCATCAGCGCGGCAATCTGCTTGTCCTGAGGCGCCAGAGCCCATACGGTGTACCAGATGTTGCAGGTCGACTTGAGAGTAATCTCCTTGAGCAGAAAGACAATCACAGCACGAATGATTTCGTTCTTGCCGACCGTACTCTTGTTCACCTCAGCGTAGGCGTCCTGGTACCGAGCCAGCTCGGGCGTAAGTACCGCCTGCAGAAGCTCCTTCTTGTTGGGAAAATAGTATTGTAGATTTCCCGGCTTGACACCGGCGCGCGCCGAGATCCGGCGCACCACGAAGTTCTCGTACCCCTCATCCACGAGAATCGCCCGCGCTGTCTCGATAATGCGTTGACGTGTGCTTTCGCCTTTAGGGCCGTTACGCCGCACCTGGCGTGCTGCCGGGCGGGTCGGCTTCGACCTCCGTTTACACGTTGTCATGCTCTACGTGCTTCACTAGGGGCACCTCGAACGAAATACTTGTGACGCTCAAAAATCGAAGCGGATGCGCAACCCTATTGTGCGTGGGCGTGTTACGGCGCGCGTCGCGGTCAAATTCGGCAATGGGCGCAAGGTCGCCGGATCCTGCGCCGTACCGCGACCACCGGTGTAACCGGCTGCATCGGTGAGATTGTTGGCAAACAGCTCGTACCGCCAGGCCGAACCTCTCAGGAGCGATAGTGAGGCGTTGACGAGCGTGCTAGAGGGGATCACCCAGTAACTGCGCGAGGTCGGATCGATCACCGACCCGGACTCATCGCGGTAAGCAGCATCGGCGTGCAATGCTACGAACCAGTTGTTAGCCGGACCAGATGTGAGAGGCACTTTGTAGTCTACGGCCGCGGTCAGCGTGTTCTTCGGGACACCGGGCAACCGCGCGCCCGAGGGCAGCGCCGTCAGCGGACAGAGCGGAGTGCCGCAGAAACCCAGGTCTGACAGGCGCACAGGGTCCTTTACGGTCGCATCCGTATAGGTGTGTCCAAAGGACACATCCAGGCGAGTGGTCAGACGCGCCCGCAATTCGAGCTCAGTGCCCTTCGACTGGGCATTGCTGCCATTGAAGGTCGCGGGAATGCCGGAAAGGGTACTGAAGGCGAACTGGAAATCCGTGAGCTTGATGACAAAAGCGTCAGCACTGAATCGCACCCGCTGGTCCCAGGTGGTTCCCTTGAATCCGATCTCATAGTTCTTGGCGAAATCCGGACGGAAGGTCTGGTATGCCGGCAGCGAGGCGAACACCCCGGTCGTCGGTATGGCATTGGCGCCACCCGGTCGAAACCCCTGAGAGAACGTCACATATACTTTGGCGTGCGGGCTCAGGTCATAAGACGTATTGAGCTTGAAGATGTGGTCCGTGACCTTGGTCTGGGCCGTGGTCTGGTTCAGGCCGGTCGGATCCACGCCGTCCGCTGCGCAAGGAGCGCCGCACACAGGCAACAATTCCGTGGTCGTATTGTCAAAGGATTGCCAGAAAAAACGCGCGCCGCCAGTTACCTGCCAGCTTGCGGTCGGATGTAGCGTCAACTCGCCAAATACCGCCCGATCGACAAACCGCGTGCGCCGATCATACCCATATATCAGATCCGGCAGCCCCTGATACGCCTGTGGTGTGCCGATGTCGTTGCGGTACTGGGTGATCCCGGGCAGCACCTGGTGCGTGTCGGAACTCACCCGCTGATTACGATAGAACGCGCCCACCACGTAGTCCAGGAGACCGGACTGCTTGGACACCAGCCTAAATTCCTGGGTGAAGGAGTTTTCGTCGACGGGCGTGGTTTCGAGCGCGAGTGCCCGAGGGTAATTCGCGTAGTACGGAAGTGCAAGAAAGTTCGTACCGGCGGGAACGACGAAGTTACCGATGACGTCCGTCGCGGCATAGGACTCATTCTGATAAAAGGAAGAGGCGCTGGTGAAGGTGGCAAAACCAAAGTCAGCTGTCGCGACTGCACTGCCTAGATTGATCGTGTCGGCATACGGCTGTAGGGCGGCATTGGTGGCCTCATACCTTCCACCTGGCCGCGCGACAAAGGCGGAGTTCGGAAAATTTCCGGCCACACCGAGATCAATGACCCCCCCTGGAAATTGGGGGTTCGACGTCTGCACATCATTAACCTTGGTGTTCTGATGCAGATAATCGAGTTGCAGATCCCACCGTTCGGCCGGCTGCCACCGCAGAGCAGCGCGCGCATAGACTTGGTTTGAAGAGTTGGTGCCCCGCCGCGGCGGCAGGAGAACTGGACCGCTGTAGATGTCGCCCGCGACACTGCGTGTCGCTGGAGCCAGGTATCCAGACCCCTGGCGTTGCCACAGGTCCACCTGATTGATGAATCCCGGGAGGTGTTCGAACCCCGTCACAACCCGCAGTGCGAGCTGCGAGGACAAGGGAACATTGAACACGCCGTCGGCTTGCCCGCTGGCATTGCCGCCCGCGTGCGCTGTGACGCCGCTGCTCGCGCCGACGCTCCCTCGGAACGCGTCGAACTGTGGGCGACTCGGGATGAAGCGGATGGTACCCGCTTCCGCACCGGAGCCGTAAAGCGTGCCCTGTGGGCCTCGCAACACCTCGATGCGCTCGATGTCGTATAGGGCGATCGGGAAAAAGACAGGGGTTTCACCGAAGTAGGTGGAGACCGAGCTTACACTCTGCGAGGGAATGTCAGTGCCGTTGTCACCAGCCCCGCCGGGACCGTCGGTTCTGAGTCCCCGAAGTGTGAAATCGTTGGTATTGCCGCGCGCCGCCGGTCCCGCATCGACCGTGAGCAGGCCGGGAACGATGTGTTCGAGCTGGTTAAATGACGTGGTTCCTGATCTCTCCAGGTCGTCCCCGGTCATTGCGGTAATGTTGTAGGGAATGTCCTGCACAGTCTGCGAGCGACGTTGTGCGGTAACCGTGACTTCCTGAATGGACTCGACCTTGCTCGAGACATCTGCGCCCGCAGTTGGTGTTTCCTGGGCGAAAGCCGTGGGTGTGTTGGCGAGGATGAAACTGACGGCAGCGGCTATCGGGATTGGCTGTTCGTGCACGCGATGGGCACCAACCTGGCGGGCCGAGGCCACGCTTAAGCGCGGCCGCAACCGCCCAGCAATCTTGTTTCTCATGTTCCTCGTCCCCCTCTTGGACATATTAGGTCGTCGTACTATAATAGGAATGACAACCAGGTCAAGCCTCTTCCCGTAAACTGGGAGAGGCGCCTGGTGAACGGTCACCGCGCCGCTGCGCGAGGCGCAGCCGGCGCCCCGCGCATGACGAGGTAAGCGTGCATACCGCGTTTGAGATCAAGGAGTCGATGTTTGCCGTGACGGTGGGCGGGAAAGTCTCCACCCGAGATGACTTGCTCCACTGGGACGCGCGAGATCGGCTCGGCGTAGTTGTGACCAGTCCGTATGGGGCACTGAACGCAGGGCTGCTGACTCTGTTATGCGTCAGCGCCTTCTATGACGTGCCAAAACAGAAGCGGCGCCTGCGTCCTCTTTACCCGTCGATCTATCTGTTTCATGTGGGTGGCCGCTGGGGGTTCTGCGGCGAGTTTGATTTCTGGCCGGACCGCAAGGAGATTTTCACTTCTTCCGCTCCCAGTGACATCCTCCAGGCTGTGAATGCTCACGCCGTGACCCACCTTGCTCTGCCGGCCGGCATAGAGCATGAAATCACTTATCGTTACAAGGAGCCGGAAGAAGCGATCGACCGGATAAGGCAGTGTTACCTCTATGGGCCCGACGGCGCAGCGGACGACGCAGACGTCACCCTGGCGACGTCTTCGCCAGAGGTGCTCCGCAACTTCGAACGTACCCTCGATCTGCAAGGCACGTTGGCCTTGCGTGAAAAGCAACTCTCGGAGGACAATAGATTGCGCCCGGGATCTCCTGCAGGAGACGATGCGCGGCGGTACATTAGCCTCATGCGCGACCGACTCAACGAAGTCAGTTGCTCGAATCCAGTTGCACTGCGCATCTCGGGGCGGCTGACCGAGGCAATCGCGCAGGGAAGCCTGACGGAGCGACTTCGCAGGGTGGACATGAAGACAGCGCTTCGACTACTGGCTCAGTAGCGTAGATTTACAGACTCATTACTTTGTCCCAAGGGGCTGCACGGCCTCGCGCCCCGGTTGACACCAGGCTGGTGTGAGCATTCATGCAAGCATGCAAGAGCCGTTCGAACAAGCCCAGGTCCTTCTGCAACGCGGACGCTTGCCGGAAGCCCTCAAGCTAGCGAGAGAACTTGCGCGCCGCTGGCCCGGAGATCCGCGGTATTGGAAGCTGTTGAGCACAGTGCATCTGCGCTTCGGACAGGCAGATGAAGCCGCTGCCAGCCTCAAGCGATCGCTGGCCTGCGCGCCCGACGACCTGGGTAATCAAATCCTGTACGGTCAGTGCCTGGCGCGAATTGGCAGGCGCCGTGAGGCATTGGCGGTGGCTGAAAGCGTGGCCGGACAGGCTCTCGAGGACCCTGCCTTGCGCGACGGCCTGGGTACGCTTTTCAGCTTCTGCGACGAGCCCGCTCGGGCGATCAAGCTGTTCGACTCCGCCGTGATCCTGCGCCCAGACAACATGGCTTATCGCTATAACCTCGCCACGGCTCAGCGCATGACGGGCGACATGGAGGCGGCAGAAGCCAGTCTGGACGCCGTAATAGCCAGAAAGCCTGACGACTGGGGCTCCTACTACACACGCGCGGGTCTGCGCACGCAGACGCCAGCGCGAAATCACATCGACGCAATGTTGCGTGCGCTCGGCAGCGGCCCGCCCCACTGGTCGGCCGAAGTTCCAATGTGCTTTGCCCTGGCGAAGGAGTTGGAGGACATAGGCGACTATGCGCGCTCGTTTGCCCTTCTGAAGCGAGGCTGCGATCTGCAGCGGGCTCATATGACGTACGATGTCGTGTCGGATATCGCTACGATCGACCGCATAATTGAGCGCCACGATGGCAGCGCGCTGTCACTAACGGATCGCGGTTTTGAATCCCCTGAGTGCATCTTTGTCTTCGGCCTGCCACGCAGTGGCACCACTTTGGTAGAAAGGATTCTGTCAGCACACAGCCAGGTTTATGGTGCTGGGGAATTGCCGACTTTCCCCTGTCAGGTTGTGCAGGCAGTGAAGGAGCGAAGCGGCACTGTAGTGCCCAAGTTCGAACTCGTCGAACTGTCACTCAAAGTCGATCCGTATGAACTGGGCCAACGGTATGTGAGCGAAACCCGTCCGCAAACCGGGCATACTTCCAAGTTCGTTGACAAGTTGCCGCTCAACTATCTGTACGCGGCCCTTATTCGTCGTGCATTGCCCCGGGCGCGAATGGTGGCGCTGGTCCGATCGCCCATGGACAGCTGCTATGCAATGTATAAGACGCTCTTCACCGGGGCCTATCCGTTTACGTATGACCTCAGCGACCTGGGGCGCTACTACTGCGCCTGGCACCGCCTGATGCGCCATTGGCAAAGCGTCCTGGGCGAGGCTTTGCTGGTCATTCGATACGAAGAGCTCGTTGCAAACCAGGAAGTCGTCAGCCGAAACATCTTCCGCCACTGTGGCCTAGACTGGGAAGATGCGAGTCTGATGTTCCACCAGCAGGACCACCCCGTGGCCACAGCCAGCGCTGTGCAGGTTCGTCGTCCCATCTACGCGAGTTCGGTCGGCAGATGGCGGCACTACGCGGTTCAGCTGGCGGAACTGGCCCGTCATCTTGAGTCAATCGAAGAGTAAGTAATTCGCGGCGATGACCCCCGGGTTCACGCGCATCCATCCCGGGCCGGACGCCAGCTTCAGGAATCCTTGCAGGTCCGGTAGCTGTTCGATCTCCGCCGGCAGCACTGCCAGTTCCGTCGAGAGGTGCTCGCTGTAGGTCGTACTGGGACTCCACTCCCGCGGCTGTGTCGAGCGGGACTGCTGGATTCTAAGGATCTGCTGTTCCCGATCAGCCGGCTGGCGCAGCGCGAGGTCCCACCGCCCTCGCTCCCCGAGCAGCGGAGGATCAGCGTGTTGCCGCCAATTTCCACGATCGTCCGAGCTTCATGGTAGCCGTAAGTGCTGGAGACCCGCGCAGTTGGCGAGAACGCCGGTCATTCATGGTCTCTCACTACCAGATAGTCCTTCGAATCCCCGAACCTTCCGAGTTGCGGAATCACCCGTACGCACAGGTGCTTGTTGCCGGCACCGCATGGCTTGAAGTCCGCACGGCCACCGCGACTTTCCAATAGATCGATCTCCCCCTGCAGCTGCGCGCGCTCGGCGCGCAGTTGTTTCATCTCTTCCCTTGAAGGCGTCAGCAGCCAGAACCCGCCGAGGGTGATGAGCAGTGCCAGGGCAGTGAGGCCGGCAGCCCACAGCACCGAGCGCCAATGGGCGGTGCGCTGCAGCCGCTCGAGCGCGGCGGCGGTCTCATCGACCTGGGCTTCGATCGCCGGCAATTCCTGGTTCAACACCTCGTGGACCGCCGAGCGCACCACCGGGTCGAGATCCCCGACGGAGGCCTCGAACCGCTTGGTCGCGCTCTCTACCCGGCCCTGGATTTCATCAAACGCCGCGAGCAGCGTCGCGATCTTGCGTTCGTCGCCGTCGAGGGTCATCGGGGCCTCACTTGATTATTCTTTCAACGCTTCAGGGGATCGAACTCCGGCCCATCCTGCTCCAGGTCCCGGGAACGGTCACGCTTGCGTTGTTTTTCCGCCTCCCGCTCCCGCTCAAGCTCCTGCTCGCGCTCGCGGGTCAGGTCCTGGAGATGTTGTTTCTCCTCCGCCACCTGGCGGCGCAGCTCGGCAAGCGCATCCCGGCCCTGCTGTTTGGCCTCCGCCAGGAAATCCCTGCGCTGCTCGCGATCCTTCTGCGCGACACGCGTGAGATCGCGCTCCCGTTGCCGCTCGCGCGCCTTCAAGCTCGCGACGATATCGTTGCTCAGATCGAGGATGCTGCGGCTGACCTGGGCGTGTTCCCGCTCCAGCTCTCCGGCTTGCCGGGCAAGCTGCAGGCGCTCCCGCGCCTCCTCCTGCCAACGCAGCGCGAGCCATGACGAGTGGCCCCGGTTCAGCAGCGCCGACACCGCAGGTCCTAAGTGCCGGGTGGGCTCCCGGTCGATCTCCTGAGCCTCAAGACTTCGATGGTCCACGCGTTCTCGCCGCTGCGCGTGCGCCAAGGCCCGATTGGTCGCTTCCGCCCAGCGATCCCGCAGGACCGTGATCTCCTCTCGTGCGGGCTTCAGCCCGACCCGGCGCCTATTGGTGTCCGACCATTCAATCGCGCTCTTGTCCCCCAGGCCCGCGGGCTCGATGACCCGCGTCGTGGTCAGGAGATGCGCATGGTGATTGCGGGCATCGCCGGCGCGATGTGGGCGATGGATGGCAATGTCGACCGCCACCCCGTAGCGATCGGCCAGGTCGTGCGCGAAGCCGCGGGCGAGCTCCAGGCGCTGCGCACGGCTGAGCTCATGGGGCAGTGCCACCTCGTACTCGCGCGCCACGCGGGAGTTCCGGCGCCGCTCAGACGCTTCCGCGACATTCCACAGCTCCTCCCGGTTGCGCGCCCAGTTGATGTCGCGCTTCGCCGCCGCCGTCGGCAATACGATCTCCCGATGATCCACGCCTCGCTTGCGGGTGTAGTCGAACACCTCCCCGCTATTGCGATCCGCAATCCGCGCGGCGGCCCGGTAGGCGGCCGATGCGGTCGCGCTGCGCCCCGCTGCGCGCGTCACCGGCTTGACTGAGAAGTGATAGATCGCCACGAACTAACGCCTCCGCCAGAACCATCACGCGTGGGGCCCGGAACCGGTGGCGGCGTCCGGCGCGACCGGCTCCGCATCTTTCGCATCACAAGCCACCACGCGCTCTCCTCTGGCCGGATCGGGCGCCCGCCAGGGCGCGCGATCCGGCTCTCGAGCCCACGCGATCCGTCGGGCGTTAGCCCGACGGAGAGCACGTGGGCGATCCCTTCCCAGCAACTCACGCACACCACCCACATCCAGCGCAGCAGCTCCCTCCGCGTGCCGAACGCATCCACCGGGGGTCCAGGGGGCGGGAGCCCCCTGGCGCACTGAAAAGTGGTCTCGGCTGCCTTATTGCCTTCACACGGCAGGGGTCGCAGGTTCAAGCCCTGCACCGCCCACCAAAAATCAAAAACTTACCTGGATTCAACTCTCTCTGTACGGGAAAAATACGGAAAAATTCTGCAGATCGCAGAGATGCCCCGCTGCGAGGTGAACTCTGGCCTGAAGGAAGAACGGTACGATCGGGTTGAGCGGGGTTGAGCCTTGAGGTTTGATCGTGGCGGTTGAAAATGAAGTCCCCGGTGTCCCGCCGGATCACCGCCTCGCCCCCTTGATCGCTGAAGCACTACGGGACCCGCTGTTCGCAGCCCAGTGGGGTAATGACGTCGACGCTGGAACTGCGGCAGGCGCAGTGCCTGCCGGGCGCATCGCGAGCGGCACTGTTCCGGGAACTCTGCCTTCGGAAACGCAGTGAAGTCCTCGCCGGCGTGCTCGGAAAATCCATCGGACAGAGGGCCGTCACGGCGCTGGCCCGGACCGATTGGCAGAGGTTCGCCTCCGACGACTGGTGAACGCTATTCGCTGTCGTGCTTGACGAGGGGGACCGCTCACTGTAACCCCCTCGTTTTTCCGGGCCACCCAGAAGTAGAGAGTTAGCGGGATTGTGCGATCAGATATCGCCATGGCCCTCCGGGTGGCCACGTGCCTTCGGGCGTGCGGTTGCTCCGCAGGTCCTCCAGCACGGGCGAAAGAAAAGCGTCGAGGATTCGCGCGCAGGCCTCCGCGAAGTCCTCGGGGACCTCAATCCGCGCCCGGCGGGCAAACGCCCGCACCTGCGCGGGGCGAGTCGGGCTGTTCCAGTACTCCTGGGTCAGCGCGATCGGTTGTCGCTCGGGAATGGGCGTACGACGCCGCTCGAACGTCCTGCGAACCGCCTCGACCAGCGTCGCACGATCGAACTCGAAGTGAGTCGCGAGATGGTGCAGGTCGAAGAAGTCTTTGATCCGGCTGTTGCGCTCGCCGAGCACCACCATCGCCTCGAACTTCTCCGCGACCACGGCCTCACGCGGGTACACCAGTATTTCAGGCGCCAGGAAGTCGAGCAGCGTCGGAAAGGGACAGGTCCGTGGGGCCGGCCAGACCGCGTCGGCCAGGCCCATGTCGATCTGCAGATGCAGGCGCGCGTTGCCGCACCGAGCCGGAAGTATGGCGCGCGTGCCGACGTATTCGTCCTCGGCGCGGATCGCCTCGAGGCGGATGTGCTCACCGTCGAAGGCGACGGCGTCCGGTGGGACCGGCGTCGCGACGATCGCCCTGAGATCTTCGCGGATCGAATCAATCGAGCCGTCGCCCCGGCGCAGCAAATCGAGATCGAGCGTCGCCCGGTAGGGCTGCTCCGACCAGAGTCGCAGGAGCATTGCGCCCTTGAGCACGAAACGCTCGCGCCGATCGGAGACGGCGAGCCGATAGAGGAAGCGTTCGAGACAGAAACTGGTCAGCAGCGTCTGGTAATCATCGCCCGTTTGTCGCGCCCGATTCAGCAGACGCGCCGCGACCGAGGCGGCAAGGTTGGTCTTGCCCGTCACGCGATCGCGTCCAGGTACGGCTGCATGACGCGCGCAACCCGGCAGATCCGGGCGTAGTGGGCCAGGTCGTTTGCGCCGCCGCGATGTTTGCGGCTGAAGTCGCGCAGTGCTTCCACGGCGACGTCGATACCGATTTTGTTGCGATACTTGAAGCAGTCGGCAACTGTCTTGGCGGCCGAATAGACACGCAGCGTGACGCCCTCCGCGCGATGTTCCTCGATGCCTTCCGTGAGCGCCTCGTTAGAGAAGCGCGCAACTCTCAGGCGTGGGTAGTCCAGCCGCGGCCGGCGTGCCTTCTCCGGAAGTGCGACCCAGACCTCCGCCGGGGCCTGGGTCGTGAGTCGGTGGAAGCGAAGCGCTGTGAGCAGACAGAAGACCCCGTCGGGAACACGTTTAGCCACCTGAGCGAGCGTGTGCGCGGGGGTCGCTGCATGCCCAGCCGTGACGTAGATCCCACGCGATTGACGCAGCACCAGCCCTTCCTTCACGAGTCGGGCAAGCAGCGCCCCGGTGATGCCCTGGGCTTCGAGTTCGCGCGCCCGGGCAACCCCGGTCCGCCCGATGATCTGGAGGGCTTGCTGTCTGGCTGTCGGCGACATGCCCGCTATGGTATGAAACGTCGGGGATTATGTGCAAGACCCGACGTTTTAAATCTACGAATTTGTCGACACTCCTGTCGGAGACGCCGGCAATGTACGTCATCTCGGCGGTGCCCACCCGTCACCTCGGCCAGCATCCGCAGGATGTCCTGCTCGACCCCGCCGATTTCCCCCTCGATCACCTCGAACCCACCATCCTGATTGCGGGTGGCCGCCCCCGAACAGACGATTGCCGCTGATCCGGGAACGGGCATTCTGCGGCGGTGAGACCCGCCGACGCGCCACCTGCGATACAGGATTTCCAGGTTCCCAGCCGCGAAGAGACGCTCGCCCGCCTGATGCGCGGCGCCAGGCGCGTGACCGGGTTCACCCGGGACATGCCGTACACGGTTGCGGACCGGCTGGAGGAGCGGGCGCGGGACAGCGGCGCGCGGCCGTTCATTCTGTTCGAGGATCAGTGCGTCACTTACGCCGAGGCCAACTGCTGGGCCAATCAGGTGGCGAACGCGGCGCTCGCGGCTGGTCTTCGCTGCGGCGATGTGGTGGCGCTGCTCATGCACAACCGCCCGCAGTTCGTGCTGATCTGGCTTGGCCTGGCCAAGGCGGGGATCGTGACGGCACTCATCAATACCAGCGCCACCGGGGACGTTTTGGGTCACGCGCTGCGGCAGGTCGCTCCCCGCGCGCTGATCGTCGGCTCGGAGCTGGTGGCGTCACTGGATGGCCTGGATCCCGCCGACCGGCCGGCCGTGATCTGGGAGCAGGCCGAGACGGCGCCGGAAGGCAGTAGCGGCGGTGTCAGCAGTGTCGAGGGCAGGAGCGGCGGGGGCAGCAGCGGCGGCGGGCGCAGCAGGAGTAGCTTGCGCAGCGAGGGCGGCGCGTACGGCAGCGATTTCGATGCGGCGCTACGCGCGGCCAGTGACCGTGACCCGGACCGCGCGGTGCGCGCGGGTGTCAGGCTGGCCGACCCTCTCTATTACATCTTCACGTCGGGCACGACCGGGCTGCCCAAGGCGGCGCGTGTGAGCCACATGCGCTTCATCAACGCCGGGGAGATGATGGGCGGGCTGCTGGGGTTTGGAGCGGACGATGTCTTTTATTGCGTGCTGCCGCTGTATCACGGCGCGGGCGGCATGGTGGTGCCGTCGGTGGCTCTGGCCTTCGGCGTGCCGTTCGTGCTGCGCAGAAAGTTCAGCACCCGCGGCTTCTGGCAGGACGTGCGCCGCCACCGCATCACGGCGGTCTACTATATCGGCGAGATCATCCGTTACCTGCTGGAGGCGCCGGTGCGGCCGGATGACCGGGATCACAGTCTGCGCGCCATGGGCGGCGCCGGCCTGCGGCCCGACGTATGGCGGCAGTTCGTCGTGCGCTTCGGCGTCACGGACGTGGTCGAAGGCCTGGGCTCAACAGAGGCCAACTACGGCATCAGCAACGTCGACAACCGGATCGGGTCGGTCGGGCGCCTGCCCTACCCGCAGCACAGCAACATCCGCGTGGTGCGCTACGATGTCGACCAGGATACGCATGTGCGTGACGCGCAGGGCCACCTGGTGCTGGCGCGGCCCGGGGAGCCCGGGGAGCTCATCGCCGAGGTGCTGGGCGGCAGCGGAGTGATGGGGTTCTTTGAAGGCTATACGTCGCCGCAGGCGACGGAGGCCAAGCTGCTGCGCGACGTGTTCCAGCCCGGGGACGTGTGGTTCCGCTCCGGAGACCTGGTGCGCTTCGACGCCGACGACTATTTCTACTTCGTCGACCGGGTCGGCGATACCTTCCGCTGGAAGGGCGAGAATGTCTCCACGCAGGAAGTCGAGGTCACGCTGGCGCCCTTTGCCGGGCCAACGGTGATCAATGTCTACGGCGTGCGGGTGCCGGGAACCGAGGGCCGTGCGGGCATGGCAGCGCTGACCTATGCGCCGGGCGGGCTCTTCGACCCGGCCGCCTTCTACGCCTTTGCCAGCGCGCACCTGGCGCCGCACGCGGTGCCGCTGTTCGTGCGCCTGAGCGCCACCGCCGACATGACAACCACGTTCAAGCTGCGCAAGGTGGACCTGCAGCGCCAGGGTTACGATCCGGCGCTCGCCAACGGCGATGCGCTGTTCGTCGCCGATGGCGCGGCGGGCAGATACGTGCCGCTGACCGAGGCGGCGCTCGCGCGCCTGGACATCGCGGCCTACGCGGCTGACAGCGGGGCTGCCGGTGTACGTTGACTACACCGCCGGCCAGAGGGCCCTGCGGGCCGAGTTTCGGGCGTACCTCGAAGGCATCATGACGCCCGCGGTACGCGCGGCGACGCGCAGCCTGGAGAGCGGGCCCGCTTACCGGGCGGTGATCCGCCGCATGGGGCAAGACGGCTGGTTGACGCCCGGGTGGCCGGCCGAGTACGGCGGGCGCGGGCTGGATGCGCTGACGCAGAAGATCCTGCTCGAAGAGCTGGTGCTGGCCGAGGCGCCATTCCCGTTCGTCACCGTCAACACGGTGGGACCGGCGCTGATGAGGCTCGGCACCGACAAGCAGAAGCGCGACATCCTGCCGCGCATCGCCGCCGGTGAGCTGATCTTCGCGATCGGCTATACCGAGCCGGGCGCCGGCACCGACCTGGCGTCGCTGCGCACGCAGGCCGTGCGCGACGGTGAGGAGTTCGTGATCAGCGGCCAGAAGGTCTTCACCAGCGGCGCGGAAGGCGCGGACTACGTGTTCCTCGCGGCGCGCACCGACCCGCAGGCGCCGCCGCACCGCGGCATCACCATTTTCATGCTGGACACGCGCCTGCCCGGGTTCTCCTTCTCGCCGATCCACACCGTCGGCGGCGTGCGCACCAACATCACTTATTACGATCACGTGCGGGTGCCGGCCTCGATGATGCTCGGCGCCGAGAACAGCGGCTGGCGGCTGATCGCCGAGCAGCTCAACCACGAGCGCATCGGGCTGGCCGCCCTCACCTACGGGGCCAACGGCTGCTTCGACGACGTGGTGGCATGGGCGCGTAGCATCGAGGCGGGCGGTGGCCGCAGGCTGATCGAAGTGGAGTGGGTGCAGATGGCGCTCGCGGAGTGTTACGCGCTGCTGACCGCGGTGGCGACGCTGGGCAACCGCGTCGCCTGGGAGGTGGGCCAGGGCTCGACCCGCCCGGACCTGGCCGCGGGGCTCAAGGTCTTCGGCACCGAGAGCGTCATCCAGGTGATGCGGCTGCTGCTGGACGTGCTCGGGCCCATCGGGCTCGTGCGCGAGGGCTCGGCCGGCGCGGTGCTGCGCGGTCGGATCGAGCGGGAGTATCGCAAGTGCCAGATCAACACCTTCGGCGGCGGCACGGCGGAAGTGCTGCGCGACATGGTCGCCCAGGTTGGCCTGGGCATGCCGCGCGAGCGGCGCTGAGCGGCACACGAGTGATGCATGAGTGACGCCACCGACCTCGTGACCCGCGCGCGCGCTTTTGTCGGCAAGCCCGCGGCTACGCCCGTGGCGGCGCGCGATCCGGTCAACCTGCCGGCGATCCGCCGCTGGTGCGACGCGATGGGGGACCGCAACCCGGTCTACCAGGATGCGGCGGCGGCCCGCGCTGCCGGGTTCGACGGTATCGTGGCGCCGCCCGCCATGCTCGACGTGTGGACCATGAGCCCGTTTCGACCCGGAGGCCGGGCGAGTACCGAGCGCATGCAGGTGCTGGAGCTGTTCGATGCCGCGGGCTTCACGGGTGTGGTCGCCACCAACGTCGAGCAGGACTACGATCGTTATCTTCACGAGGGCGACCGGGTTCACTGCACGGCGATCGTGGAGGACGTCTCGGAAGAGAAGCGCACGGCGCTGGGCGTCGGTCACTTCGTCACGCTGCGTTACGAGTTCACCGACGATGCGGGCGATGCGGTCGGACGGATGCTGTTCCGGGTGCTGAAGTTCAGGCCGCCGTTGGCGCAGGCGGCCACGGCGCAGGCGGCCGCCGTCCCGAAGAGCATCCCGCATCCGCGGCCGGCGGTCACGCATGACAATGCGTTCTTCTGGGAGGGGATCAAGGCGCGCCGGCTCCTGGTCCAGTGCTGCGCGGCCTGTGGGCGGCTGCGTCATCCGCCCGGTCCCATGTGCCCACAGTGCCGCTCGCTGGAGTGGCGTACGGTCGAGGCGAGCGGCCGCGGCACCATCCACAGCTTCGTGGTGATGCACCAGCCACGGCTGCCCGCCCTGCACTACCCGCTTACCATCCTGCTGGTCGAACTCGCCGAGGGCGTGCGCGTCGTCGCCAACCTGCTCGAGGCGGGGGCGCAGCAGCTGCAGATCGGCCGGGCGGTCGCGCTCGATTTCGTGGAAGTCGAGCCCGGCTACCTGCTGCCGGCGTTCCGGCTCGCCTGACGCTCGCCCGACGGACGCACACATGGACTTTTCGCTCAACGAGGACCAGGCGAATATCCACGAGCTGGGCCGCCGCATCTTCAGCGACGGCAGCACCGACGAAACGCTGCGCGCCTTCGCGCGTGGCAGTGAGCCCTACGATCGCACCTTGTGGCGCGCCCTTGCCGATGCGGGCCTGCTCGGCGCCGCGATAGGCGCTGACTGGGGCGGCAGCGGTTTCGGCATCATGGAACTCGGCCTGCTGCTCGAGGAGCAGGGCCGCACGCTGGCCCCGGTGCCACTGCTGGCAACCCTGGTGCTCGGCGCCCTGCCGCTGCAGGCCTTCGGCACACAGGTGCAGCGCGACCGGTGGCTGCCGGCCATCGCACGCGGCGAGGCGATCGTAACCGGGGCGCTGGAAGAGGTCGGCAACACCGACCCCGCACTGCCCATTGCAACCCGCGCTGAGGTGCACGGCGCGTCGTGGCGACTGAGCGGCACGAAGGTCACGGTTCCCTACGGCAAACAGGCGGCGTGCCTGCTGGTGCCGGCGCGCCTTGAGGAATCCGTGGCGGTGTTCCTCGTGGATCCCGCGTCCGCGGGCGTCACACTGTCTGTCCAGGAGTTGAGCAGCGGCGAGCCGCACGCTGAGCTGCACCTGGCCGGTGTTGCCGTGGGGCCGGATGCGCTGCTGGGCGCCCCCGCGGCGGGAGCGGCCATCGCTCGCTGGATCGTGCAGCACGGCCGCGTTGCGCTCGCGGCGCAGCAGGTCGGCGTGAGCGCCGAGGCGCTGCGGCGCACCGCCGCCTACAGCAGCGAGCGTATCCAGTTCGGGCGCCGTCTCGGGTCGATGCAGGCCGTGCAGCAGCGCGCCGCCGATGCGTTCATCGACGTGGAGGCCCTGCGCAGCGCGTATCTGCGCGCTGCGTGGCTGCTGGCGCAGGGCGAGAACGCTGCGGCCGAGGTGGCCGCCGCCAAGTACTGGGCCGCGCTCGCGGGACATCGCGTCGTGCACACCGCACAGCACCTGCACGGCGGCATCGGCGCGGATGTCGAGTATCCGATCCATCACTTCTTCCTGCGCGCAAAGCAGATCGGTGCGGCACTGGGCGGCGCGACCCCGATGCTCGCGGACATCGGGCGGGCAATCGCCGCGGGCGACACGGCTGCGCTGGCGTGAGGGCGACCGATGACATTCGATGACCTGCGGCCCGGCATCACGCTGCCCGAGCTATTGATCCCCATCAGCGCCAGCCAGATCGTCGCGGGCGCGATGGCCAGCCACGATTTCGAGGACGTACACCACGACAAGGCGGCGGCGCAGTCCAAGGGTGTGCCGGACATTTTCATGAACATCCTGACGACCAACGGCCTCGTGCAGCGGTTCGTGACCGACTGGGCGGGACCTGCGGCGCGCATCCGCAGGATCGCCATTCGCCTCGGGGCTCCCAACTTCGCGGGCGATACCATGAAACTCAGCGGCGAGGTGCTGCAGGTGGACGGCGCCGAGCGCCTGGCGCAGATCCGGGTCAGCGGCCGCAATGGGTTGGGAGAGCACGTGGCCGCAACGGTGACACTCGGCTGGGAGAGCACATGGCCGCGACGGTGACACTCGGCTTCGGACGAGGCGCGCCATGAGCGGCTTCCCGCGCGATCAGGCTGCGATCGTCGGCATCGGCGCCACGGAATTCTCCAAGAACTCGGGCCGCTCGGAGTTGCGGCTGGCGGTGGAGGCGGTCACGGCTGCGCTCGCCGAGGCCGGCATCGACCCGGCTGAGGTCGACGGCCTGTGCACCTACACCATGGACAACAATCCCGAGATCGAGGTCTTCCGCAACATCGGTGGCCGGGAGCTGCGGTTCTTCAGCCGCATCCATTACGGCGGCGGCGCTGCGGGCGCGCCGCTGCAGCAGGCCGCGCTGGCGGTGAGCGCCGGCATCGCCGGCGTGGTTGTCTGCTACCGCGCCATGAACGAGCGCTCGCAATACCGTTTCGGCAGCGGCTACACCCCGCCGCCGCTGCCGACCGCGGAGTCGGCCCACTACGGCTACTACGTGCCCTTCGGGCTGATGTCCCCGGCTTCCTGGGTCGCCATGGCGGCGCGGCGTTACATGCACGAGCACGGCGCGACGTCGGAAGACTTCGGCCGCGTGTCGGTGGTATGCCGCAAACACGCCGCCAGCAACCCGCGTGCCTGGTTCTATCAGCAGCCGATCACGCTCGAGCAGCACCAGGCCTCGCGCTGGATTGTCGAGCCGCTGCACCTGCTGGATTGCTGCCAGGAGTCAGACGGCGCGGTGGCGATCGTGGTGACCTCGAGCCAACGCGCCAGGTCGCTGCGCCAGACGCCGGTGCTGATCCGCGCCGCCGCGCAGGGCGCAGCCGACGATCAGCAGATGATGACCAGCTACTATCGCCGCGACATCACGCGCCTCACCGAAATGGAGCTGGTCGCAGCCCAGCTCTACGCCCAGTCGGGGCTTGCGGCCGCGGACATCGACGCGGCCATTCTCTACGATCATTTCTCACCGTTCGTGCTGCCACAGCTCGAGGCCTTCGGCTTCGCCGGGCGCGGCCAGGCGAAGGACTTCATCCGCGAGGGCAACCTCGAACTGAACGGGCGCCTGCCGACCAACACCCATGGCGGGCAGCTCGGCGAGGCCTACATTCACGGTATGAATGGCGTCGCCGAAGGCGTGCGGCTGGTGCGCGGCACGTCCTGCAACCAGGTGCCGGGCGCCGCCAACGTGCTGGTCACCGCCGGCACGGGGGTGCCCACCAGCGGGGTGATCCTGGCGCGGCCTGAGTGACTGGATCACCGCCGTTCGTGCTAGTCTTTAGTGCCGCACGACCCGGATAACAACCGCGAACGGAGACTGCGTGGCCAACCAGAGCGTCTGCATCATCGGCGGCGGCATCGCCGGAGTCGGTACGTGGTGGACTCTTGCCCAGCCTGACCAGCCCGGCAACCAGTGGGACGTCACCATCATCCATGACGCGGCGCGCTTCGGCGGCCACGCGCTCACCGTGCCGGTGACACACAATGGCGGTACGACACTGGTCGACACCGGCGTGCAGTTCTACGTGCCGATGTTCTACCCCAACATCGACGTGCTCACCGGCCGCCCCGGCATCGCCGAACGCGTGCCGGTGGCCCGGTACGACTCGCTCAAGGTGGCCTGCGGCTTCCCGCGCCTCAACGGCGCGGCGCGCAACTGGGGCAACTTCGACGCCTACCGCGGCGGCGCGGACTTCGCCATGTACACGCCAGCGATGTACCGCAACGCGCAGCGCTTCCAGGACACCATCGATGGGGCGCTGCTGGACGGGGACGGCTCCAAGACCGTCGCCGAATATTTCGGTGGCCTGACGGTGCCGTACGAGCAGCAGCAGCAGTTCCTCAGCTACTTCATCGACCCGTACCTGAGCATCATCAACGGCTACGGGGCGGCACTATCCAACCAGGTCACGATGGACGACCTGGTGCCGCTGTTCGCCAACCTGCCGGGCAAGTACCCAGGGCTCGGCAGCTTCACCAACCCCGGGGCCGGCTACGGGCGCTTCCTCCAGGGGGCTTCCTCGCTGGTCGAGGCGCTCGCCGCACAGGCCCAGCAGTTGAAGCCCGCCACCGCCTGGATGAACACCACCGTGCTGAGCGTCGCGCCGGCCGGGCACCTGCCCGGTCCGGTGACCGTCACCTGGCAGAGCGGCCAGGGGCCGATCATCACCCGGCAGTTCGACAAGGTGATCATTACCACGGACATCCTCACGGCGGCAGGCCTGCTCAAAAGTGGCGGCGGACCGCTGTGGGACAGCCTCTACTCGAAGTATCTCGACAAGAAGGACTGGCAGCTCCAGCCGGGCAAGTGCTACATCCACAGTGACGTCAACCTGCTGTCCCCGGATCTGCGCCAGCAGCAGGAAACGCTGCAGTTCACCGCGTACTACGCCGCGCAGGCCGCGCCGCCGTACTACGACATGTTCCACACCTACACCACCTACCTGCAGCAGAACATCCACAACACGCCCGAATCAGCAGGACTGTACCTGACCATGTACGGCTACATCCCCGATCCCGGCAAGGGTCACGTGGTGCCACGCCAGGACCTGGTGCTGTTCGCCGAAGACTGGCAGCACGGCATGTGGCTGCCGACCTTCATGATGCAGGCGAAACGCGCCCTGCACATGGCGCAGGGCAAGGGCGCGGCGCGCAGCTACCCGGGACAGCTGGACACCGGCATCTACTTCGCCGGCAACAACACCACCGCCGACTCGCTGGAGCACGCCTTCATCTCCGGAGAGATCATCGCCAACTGGGCCTGCGGCGCACGCTATCCCCTGACCGGGCTGCACCCGCTGGCCTGGGCGATGTACGAGATCTTCTACCAGGAGTTCATGTTCCCCATGCGCAGTGTGTCCGAACGGCTGGCGCACCTGGGCCATGCCCTCATGCGCCACCTGTAGGCGAGCGATACCCATGCGTTTCCTGTCCGAAGAACACTGCACCGCCGCCACCACTGCATTTCGCGCCGATGAGCAATTGCGGCGCGAGGCGCAGGGCGCGCAGCTCATCATCGTCTATTACGTCAGCAACAGCCCGGAAGGGGACTTCAGCTACTACCTGAAGTTCGCCGACGGCGAAGTGACGATGGCGCGCGGCGAGGTGCCGCAGCGCGATGCTGAAGTGCGCAGCAGCTACGACACCGCCGCGCGCCTGGCGCGCGGGGAGATCGCCAACCAGACGGCGGTGATGCTGGGCAAGGTGCGCGTCAAGGGCGCCATGATGACGCTGCTGCGGCACCAGGCGATGCTCAGCCGCGTACAGGTGTTGTCGGCGGCGCTCGACCTGACCTATTGAAGTGACCGGCCGGCGGTGCTCAGCCTGCTGCCTCAGGCGGGCAGGCAGCCGCAACTTCAGGGGGCCGCGAGCAGCTGGCGTACCTCGCTCACCGTAAGCGCACTTCCCTGTCCGGCAAGTTCCTGCACCCGTGCTGCGGACAGGGCGCCGCACAGGCGCTCCCGGGCCTCATCGCGGATCTCCTGCCCCCACCAGATACCGGCAAATCCGCAACGGCGCCGCATCTCGTCCATCGCACCCAGCAGCCGTGCACCGTCCTCGGCCCGCTCGGCCGCGGCCCACTGCCAGGCGAGCAGGTATGCCGCGATCACGCGGAACCACGGCATGATGTCCGAGCGCGCTTCGACCTCGAGCGCCTCGCGGGCGCGGGCAATGGAACGCGCCGGGTCGACGGCACGATAGCCGGCCGCCAGTGCCACCAGGGCCGAGATGGTCACCTGCGGCATGGCCTGGTCGGCCAGCTCGATGGCGCGCAGCAGCTCCGGCTGGCTCTCCTCCAGGCGCCCCTGCAGCATCAGCGTAAGGCCGATCAGCATATGCGCGACGCTCACGAACAGGTCCATGCCGGTCTCCTGCGCCGAGCGCAGCGTGGCGCGTGCGTGCTCGAGCGCCAGCGCCGGCTGCAGTTTCAGGATCGAGGTCAGCGCCCGCGAGCGCAGACTGAGCGCGTTGAAGTCATCCTCCGGCTGCAGCACGGCGGTGCCCGCTGCGCACAGCGACAGGGCGTCCGCAGCGCGGCCATCCATCTCCGCTACCTGCGCAGCGACATAGTAGAAGTAAGGCGGCAGGTCGAGTGCGTGCGCCTGCGCCGCCGCGCGCGCGCGCTCCAGCAGCGGTACGGCGCGGGTCGCAAATCCCAGGTTGGAGAAGAAGCTTGCCGCCTCCAGCAGTGTGAGGAAGCGCATCTCGGGGGCGAGTTGTGCCTCGACCGTCACCAGCTCCTCGTAGCGGCGCCGGCCGGTACCCGGGGCGTTCATCTGCCAGAAGAGGTTCAGCGCCACCACCACGCCTGCCTTCTCAGTGTGCTGGCCCTGGCCGGCGAGCCGGTCGAGTGCCGCATTGAGGTTGTCGATATCCGACAGCAGCGCCGCCGAGCTGTCGCGGGTATCCCGGTCGCGGATGCGCTCCCCGAGCGCCTGCGCCTGCCTGGAGAAATGGCGCGCGTGCCGGTCGAACATCTCGGCCTGCTCACCGGCCGCCTCGAGCTTGCCCGCAGCGTACTGGCGCACCGTGTCCATCAGGCGAAAGCGCGTCGCACCCCGGGCCGCGCCGGCGGACAGCAATGACTTGTCAACCAGCCGGTCGAGCAGTTCCACCACGGCCTGCGCATCGATGCCGGCGCCGGCGCTCACCTGCTCGGCCGCGGCCAGGTCGAAGGATCCGACAAACACCGACAGGCGATTCAACAGGGTGCGCTCGGGCGCGGTGAGCAGATCGTACGACCAGGCCACCAGGGCCTCGAGCGTCTGGTGCCGCGCGGCGCGCCGGTCGGTGGCGCGCAGCACGCCAACGCGCTCGCTCACGCGCGCCAGGATCTGCGCAGGGGCGAGCGAGCGCACATGTGCGGCGGCAAGCTCGATGGCCAGTGGCACGAAATCCAGACGCCGGCACAGCTGCGCCAGCACCGCCCGATCGAAGCTCATGTCGGTGCGGATCTGCGCGGCGCGCGCCTCGAACAGCGCCACGGCGGCGGTCTCGTCCAGCCCGGCCACGCGGACGATTTTCTCGCCGTAGACTCCCAGCGGTTCGCGGCTGGTGGCCAGGATCCTGACATTCGGAGCCGCCGCCGCCACCTGTTCGACCAGGGCGGCGATCCCCTGCAGCAGCCGCTCGCAGTTGTCCAGGATGATGAGCAGCTCGCGCTCACGCAGTGCCTCGGTGAGCGTGACGGCCAGGCTCTCACTGGTGTGCTCGCGCACCCCGAGCGTACGGGCCACCGTCGCCAGCACTTCGCCCTCCGCGGCAAGTCCGGCGAGATCGACGAACCACACCCCATGTGGCAGTTGCGCGGCGAGCTCGAGCCCCACCTGCTGCGCGATGCGCGTCTTGCCGATGCCGCCGAAACCGGCCAGTGTGACCACCGGGTGGTTGTTCAGGTCCGCAACTACGCCCGCCACCAGGTCGGTGCGGCCGATGCAGCCCGGCAGGTTGCGCGGCAGGTTGCTGCGCTGTGCGGCGGGTGCGCCGGCGGGGATGACGGCGCTGCCGCCGACCAATGGCTGCAGGAAGGCCAGCAGCCGGTCCACGTCGCGGTGGAAGTCCGGATCGGGCCGTACGGCGGTACCCTGGCGGAAGGCGAAGTCCGCGAGGCTCTCGGGGAGCTGGGGGGCTGTCGGCATGACGGCGCCCGACACCAACACCGGGATCAGCGGCACCTCGCGCGCCAGCGCCGCCTCCAGCTCGATGCGCACGAAGTCATCGCGGTTGTCCAGTCGGCGCGCACCGGACTCATCGCGGGCCTCCAGCCAGTGGGGACCCACGACCGCGAGGACTGCCCGACACTGGCTGACGACGGCGCTCAGGTGTGAACGGAAGTCGATACCGAGCGGGATCGAATCGACGTCCTTGAAGATCGCATCCTTGCCGAACTGCACGACCAGCCGGTCGTACAGACGCCCGGTGTAGGCCTCGCTGTCGCTGCGCCGGTACGAGATGAACAGAGGCTGCATGCGGGGAGTAACTGTACCGCTACGCTGCGGTTCCCGCGAGTTGGCTGCGGATGTGCCTGCCGCGGCCAGCCGGGAAGGAGCGGGTGCCCGCGGGGCTGGCAAAGCCTGACGCCGGGCACACCGGCGGAGCGCAGGGCTGCCTGTGACACCAAATTTGGCCAGCCGGCTATCTCTGCTTCGCGTAGAGTAGTGTGTAGAGTGTTACACACGTCCATAAACCTTCCGCCTGACCCTGGATTGATTGAGCGGGCGCTCGACCACTACAGGTCCGGCCGCTCCCGCTCTTGACTGCGTTCGTCGATACCAGCCTCTGGTCGCGGGCCACTTAGAGTCGTGATCTACCCTTTCGATACCACCCCGGTCCCCGGCGGCGCCATCGAGGTCGCGCCCGGCGTGCTGTGGCTGCGCATGCGGCTGCCGATGGCCGGACTCGACCACATCAATGTCTGGGCGCTGCGCGATGAGTGCGACGGCCGCGACGGCTGGACGCTGGTCGACACCGGCATGAACACGCCGCAGACGGCCGCGGACTGGCAGACAGCCGTGGTCGGCGCCCTGGGCGGCCTGCCCATCCACCGCGTTATCTGTACCCACATGCACCCCGACCACGCAGGAATGGCCGGCTGGCTGGCAAACCAACACCACTGCCGCCTGTGGATGACCCGCCTGGAGTACATCACCTGCCGGATGCTGGTGGCGGACACCGGACGCGAGGCTCCCGAAGACGGCGTGCAGTTCTATCGCGCCGCCGGCTGGGACGAGGAAGCCATCGCCCACTATCGCAGCCGCTTCGGCGGCTTCGGCCGTGCGGTATACACGCTGCCGGACAGCTACCGCCGGGTCGTGGATGGCGAGCGCCTGATGATCGGAGGCCATGAATGGCACGCCGTGATCGGCCGCGGCCATTCACCGGAACACCTGTGCCTGCACAGTCCGCAGCTGCAACTGCTGATCTCGGGCGACCAGGTGCTGCCGCGCATCACATCCAACGTGTCGGTGTTTCCCACCGAGCCCGACGGCGATCCGTTGAAGGACTGGCTGGAATCCCTCGCAGCCCTGAAACAGCGCCTTCCGGATGACGTGCTGATCCTGCCCTCGCATAACGAGCCGTTCCGTGGCCTGCACGAACGACTCGATTCGCTGGCCCATGGACATGAACAGCGCCTGCGCCGCGTGCATGACGAACTGCGCGAGCCCCGGCGCGCGGTGGATCTGTTCAGTGTGCTGTTCCGCCGCGCGGTCGGCCACGACATGCTCATGATGGCCACCGGGGAAAGTCTGGCGCACCTCAACTGCCTGATCGGCCGCGATCTGGCGGCACGCCGAACAGACGCGCAGGGGGTCCACTGGTACGGTAGGGGCTGAGCCGGCGCGTTCGTGCAGAACCTGGCGCAGGCGGCAGCCGGCATTGTCAATACAATCGTATTGACAATATTGACCCGAGCCCCCATGCTCACTGGTCAGTGAGATCATCAACCAAGCTGCAGCAGCTCCAGATACGGGTGTCCGCGCAGGAAAAGGCGGCAATCCGTGCCGCAGCGCGCAGGGCATCCATGGATATGTCCAGCTACGTCCTCAGCCGCGTCCTGTCGGTACCTGCACGGGAGTTCCAGCAAGCCATGACGGCTTTGCAATCGGCCGACGCCCCTGCCTTCGCCCTCGCCGGGATCAACGCGCTGTTGTCGCGCCTGACAGCGACCGAACTGCCGGATGCCATCGCTTCACCCCCACCCGCCACCCTGTCGCCCTACCTCGCCAACTATCTCGCGGCGATGGTGGAGACCGCCTGTCATCGGCGCCATGTGGCGGCACCCGCCTGGACGCGGGGCATAACAGCGCTGGCGAGCCCCGTGTTTGCAACCTCGCTGCAGTCGCTCAGGCTGCACCTGCTCACCCATTCACCCGCTCCTTTCCGGCGCCGCAATATCTTCATCGATGCCAGCGTGGGCGACCAGGTCTGAAGTGTCCGCGCTCACACAGTCAGATATCCGGCGGCTGTTCGACCTGCTCAACGCAGAGTTGCGCGATGCGGGCACGCAGGGCGAGCTATACCTGACGGGGGGCGCGGTGATGTGCCTGGCGTACGACGCACGCGCGTCGACGGCGGACGTCGACGCATTGTTTCGTCCGGCCGACGCCGTTCGCAAGGCAGCGGCGCGCGCCGCCACCAGGGCGGGCATTGCAAGCGACTGGCTGAACGATGCGGTCAAGGGCTACCTGAGTCCTGCCGGAGAGTTCGCTCCTTATCTCGAACTCGATCATCTGCGGGTCATGGTGGCGCAGCCGCAGTACCTGCTGGCGATGAAGTGCCTTGCCATGCGCATTGGGGCCGAATTTCACGACGAGCAGGACGTGCGCTTTCTGCTGCGCCTGCTGGACATCCGTTCGTATGAGCAGGCAGCAGGGATCATCACGCAGTACTATCCCGTCGAACGCTTCCCACAAAAGACACTCTACGCGCTGCAGGAACTGCTGCCGGAACGGTGAGCCATCCATTCCCAACCGCCGGCAGGCGCCGGCGCATGAGGTAGACATGCGAGTGACGGATTCAAACGTAGTGAAGTGTCTGTTTGCCGGATGGCTGCTGTTCGCGGCCGGGCCGTCGTGGTGCCAGCAGCCACAGCCCGAACCGGAGCCGACGCCGGAGCCCTTCACGCCCGTGTTGCCGCCGGGCAATGAGTCCGCGCGGCCAGCCGCACCGGCACAGGGTGCGCCGGTCCAGGGTGCACCGGTTCAGGGCGCACCGGCACAGCCGGCGTCCCACGCGAACGCCTGGTACAGCCGCAGGCCCGCGCCCGCTGCCAACACCAGCCAGGGTGCCGACAGCGCGGCCGCCCCGGACACCGGGCTCGGCGCGGATATCAAAGCCTACGTAACCTCGCCGCTTCACTGGGACCGCAACGACTGGGCGTGGTTTGCCGCCGCCGCGGTCGCCATCGGGGTATCGCACCACTACGACACACAGGTCCGCACCCACTTCACCGCCAACCTGACACCGCAACAGATCAAGGATGCGAGCACACATGACGGCAAGGATGCCCTGCCCGCCGTAGCAGTGCTGCTGGGGACCTGGGGCTATGCCTCGCTTATTGACGACAGCAACGGCCGGCGGGAATCCTGGGATATGCTGGAGTCCGCGGGGTTCTCCGTGGCGAGCACCTACGTCTTCAAGTACGCCGTGCGCCGCGAGCGGCCCAACGAGAGCAGCGATCCGAATGGTTGGGAAAAGGGCGGCGGGGACTCGTTTCCTTCGGCGCACTCCGCGGCCGCCTTCGCGATTGGCACGGTACTGGCGGAGTCAGGTAACGACGACTACCGCTGGATCCGCCGCATCCTGGGTTACGGGCTGGGCGCCGCCACCAGCTACGAGCGTCTCAAGCACAACGCCCACTGGCTGTCGGACACCGTGGCGGGCTCGGCGCTCGGCATCGCCACGGCCCACTTCATCATGAACCGGCACGAAGGCCCGGGATCGCCACAGGCATGGTCGGTGACCCCGGTCCAGGGCGGTGCGATGCTGACCTACAGCCGCACTATGGACTGACCGGACTGTGGTCTGACCATCGCGTCACGCGGTCGGCAACAGGACCTCGAATCCGGCCTCTTTGAAATGGCGATCCGTGGTCAAAGCGGCGGCGATCTTCAGTTCGCGCATCAGCACGAAACTCGTGCAGTCCGTAAATGAATAGCCGTGATCGGCGTGCCTGCGAAAATACGCCTTGGCAGCTACGAAGCGCTGCGGCGCAATGTCCTCCATCGCGACGGCCTCTGAGGCTTCGATGCGGTCCAGCAAGGCAAGGGCGGTCGCAATGTCGATACGCGCCTTCGTCAAAGTGAGTGTCTCGTCAATGACATAGTCGGTGGTGAACACCCGGCCGTGACCGCGTAGCACTTTCGTGTAAGCAGCCACGGCAGCCTGATGCACGGGATCGCGCCTTGCGACCAGTGCAAAAAAGAAGGAGGTGTCGGCGAAGACGGCCTTAGAGGCCATAGACGGTGCGGTCGATTGCCTCGTTGTCGGCAGGGCCTGCCGGCCCGCCAAAGCTGTATTCATCGACGCGAAGCAGTGGATCATCCAGCACTGATGTTCTGCGCCGCGGCCTGGCAGGCGGACTGAGTTGTGCTACCGGTTTCCCGGCCCGGGCAATGACGATACGTTCACCGCGCTCGACCCGCGCCACCAGTCTCGACAATTGCGTTTTTGCCTCGTGAATGTTGACCATCTTGTCTCTCATGGCAGGAGATCTTAGCTAACCATAGCGGACTAATCCAGCGCTGCACTGCAGCCGCCTGCGCAGGCCGGGAGCGCAGGCCGCGAGGGCCGCGGCTGGCGCCCGGCCTACGGCACACGCCGCGCATCGCCGCCGCGCCAGTACACGCAACCCTGGCACAGGTCCGCGAGCGGCCGAGCCGGATCGTCGGCCGCCAGCGTCCGCAGCAGCACGAAGCCCCGGATGTCGGCCTGCGGCCAGACGCGGCGCAGGCAGGCCGCGGCGGCCAACAGTGTCCGCCCGCGCGTAATGACATCGTCCACCAGCACGAAGCGCGTTGTTCGTGGACACGCGGCGCGATGGACGATTGCCAGTGATTCGACATGCTGCGCCACCGTCGGCCGCTGCCCCGCCGCCGCGGTGGCGGACTTGCGTACGCCCTGTACGCGGCGCAGTCCGGGCCACACGCCGGACCCGAATCCGAGCGCGCGCAACGCCACGGCAATCTGGTGAGCAGGCCAGGGTGCGGATGTCCCGCTGCTGCTGCCCGGGATCGGCACCAGTACGGCCGGCACCGCCAGCAACTGGTCCAGGCATCGATGCTGCAGGCTCACGCGCAGTACCGCCGCCGCCAGCTGCGCCAGGTGCAGCGGCTGGGCGCGCTTGAGATTGCGGCACAGAAGACGGGCTTCCTCGGCAACCCAGTCCGGCGCGTGAGGCCGATAGGCAAAACAGGAAATGAAGGGCACCGATGCAAGCACCAGATCCGCGCCGGCCAACGCGGGAATCGCGGGCGCCCGTCCTGGCGCGGATTGCTGCCAATACCCGCGGTACGTCGGCAGCCATCGCCGCTCGTTCCGACCTGCCGGGGGGCCCGCCACGCGCGCCGCGCGCTACAGCGCCAGATCATCCGTGGAATCACGCGCCTGGTCGTCGCGTACCGCGGCCCGGGCAGGCGACTCGCGAGTGGCGCTGTCCCGGGCCGGCTGCGCGACGGCTGCAGCGCGCAGTTTCAGCCATGCCTCCCGCGCCTGCCTGCGCACCTCCTCCAGGTCGCGTGCAGGCGAACGCGGCTCGCGATTGGCCCAGGCGGGAGGCAGCGGGCGAGAGGCCGCATCCGCACCAGCCTCCCGCCCCCGGGCAACGGCCTGGGCGGCGCGCTCTGTGCGCTCGGTGCGTTGCTCCACGCGGGCGCGATACTGCTGCCGCAAACGCTCGGCCAGTTCGCTGCGTACGCCACGCTGCTCCATCTTCAACTGCATCAGGGGAATGCGCGGCTGCGGCTCGCGATCGATGCCCTGTGCGGCCAGACTTCGATGATCGACCCGCGCGCTGACATTGGCCTCGCGCAGCGCCTCGTTGGTGAGCTGCGCCCAGCGCTCGCGCAGCGCTACGTATTCGCGTGAGTGATCGGGCAGCCCGTGGCGCCGGCGCTCGGCCGCAGACATGTCGATACCCGCCTTTGCCGCCAGCCCCGTTGGGGTCACCTCGCGCGTCGTAGTCAGCAGGTGTGCGTGGTGGTTGCGCGGATCGCTGCCGGGGCGCGGCTCGTGAACTGCAAGATCCACGGCCACCCGGTAGCGTTCGGCGATCTCGCGCGAGAACTGCCGCGCCAGCGCCACGCGTTGCGACGCATCCAGCTCGTGCGGCAGCGACACCTGATACTCGCGCGCCACGCGCGCATTGCGCCCCTTCTCGGTGTGCTCGGCGGCGTTCCACAGGCTTTCGCGTGCGCGGGCCCAGGCGACGGGCTGCCCGTCGAACTGCGCCGGCAGAAAGATCTCAGTATGGGTCACGTCACGTCGGCGGCTGTGATTCACCAGCTCGCCACTGCGCTCATCGCGCAGCCGCTCCCCGGATCGGTAGGCGGCCGCGGCTGTGGCGCGCCGCCCGGCGCTGCGCGCCAGCGAGCTGATCTGCATCTGAAAGATGGCCATGGATCAACTCCTACGGCCCGAAGGCCACCCGCAGCCATGCCGGTTGGGTCGCGCTCTTGAAGTAGCCGGTGAAGTCCGGCAATTGTTCGATCTGCGCCGCCAGTACCGCCGCCTCCAGCACGTGCTGCTCGCTGACATTGCGCGACTGGCGACCGCCGCGCAGGGACCACGGCTCGCGATCGCGGCCGCGCGAGGTCTGGCGCCGGATGACCTCGCGCTCCCCGATCAGGCGCGCCGCAAATTGCGAGGTCCCGCCGTGCTCGCTGGCCGAGCAGCGAAGAATGAGGGTGTTGCCGCAATTTTCCACGAGAGTCTGGGCTTCAGCGCTCCCATAGGTGCCGGAGACCTGCGCAATCGACTGCAGGCCCAGCACGCAGCGGCCACCAAACTTGCGCAGGCGCGCCAGCGCATCCTTCAGGCCATCGATGGCGCCCAGCGAATCGAGTTCATCCACGATAAACCACAGGCGCCGGTCCTGCCCCGGACCCGTCATGGCCTCAAAGATCGCCAGGCGGACCCAGGTTGCGATGATCGAGCGCAGGGCCGCGATCTGCGGCGCGCTGTAGGGCATGAACAGCACGCCATGGCCGGCGCTCACCCAATCGCGGACGCTGAAGCCCCTGCCCCGCTGAGCCTGTACATACTCCAGCGCCGCCGCCGCCGAGCCTGCCACCGAGCGGATCGACCCGAACATGCGCGCGTTCTCCGGGTCGAGAAACGGCTGCGCCGGCGAACCGGCGACCAGCGGCCGCAACTCCGCGCCGCTGGCCACCGTCAGCAGACGCCACAGCTCTCCCGGGTCACGTACACCTGCCTCACCGCAACTGCGGGTGACGGCGCTCAGGAAAGTGCGCGCGTAGCCACGCCATTCGCGGCCGGATGGGTCGTCGGTCGAGGGAATCAGGCCGCTGGCGAGCTGCTCGACATCCCAGGGTGCGCGAACCTCGGCGAACGGGTCCCAGCGCACGGATTGCGCCTCGAAGGGATTGAGGATCACATCCCCACGGCGTCGATCGAAGAAGCGTGCCTGGTAGACCCCGTCAGGGTCGCTGATCACCGCGCGATCGCCACGTGCCAGCGCTTTTTCCAGCAGGCCGGCGATGGCAGTGGTCTTGCCCGTGCCGGTGGTGCCGATGAGCTTGAAGTGCCGGGCCTCCTCCTGGGCTGCGATCGGCACACCCGCCAGCATCAGGCCAGCCCCGCGCCGCCGCCGCGCGGCGCGCCAGGCGGCCGCGCCCTCCAGTACACGCGCACCGCGCTTGTGGGTCTGCACGGCGCGGCTCGATGCGACCACCACCCCCGCCAGTACCAGGCCGAGAACACTCCACAGCAGCCATGCGCTGTACTCGTCGGGTGGCGCCGGAAACATTGACACGCCTAGTAGCCCTGGACGACCCGGTAGTCGCCGGCCTCGCCGTAGGCCGGTGCCTGGCGATCCACGCGCACGCACAGGCGCCGCGTGGCGCCGCATTTGCGCAGGTCGACGCGGCCCCCTGCCTGGCGCAGACGCTCGACCGAGGCCTCGAGGCCGGCACGGGTCGCACGCAGGGCCTCGACCTGCGCGGGCGAAGGCAGCAACACTCGCCCCAATGTCAACGGCACGACGACGGTCGTCACGGACAGCAGTGCGCTCCACAGCACCGTGCGCAGACCCGCGACCCGCCGCAGGCGCGCCAGCGCCTGGGCGGCGCGCTGGGTATCCTGGTGCAACTCGCGGAACTCAGCCACCAGCGTGGCGCGGATCTCATCGCGAACGACGGCGTCGAGGCCGGCGGTGTGCGCCCGCAGCCCTTCGAGCGCCGTCGCCGCCACCGCCTGCTGGCCCTGCGCCGCTTCCATCAGCAGGCCGAGCTTGAGTGTCAGGTCCTCCATCCTGAACTACTCGCGCCCGTAGCCATCCAGCCCGGCGCTGGGTGTGGGCGGCAGGGATCGGTCCGCGCCGCGGCGCCAGCGGGGGCGCCAGCGGGCGTTCGCGGGCTGAACCTCCTGCGCCCGCGGCGCCGCCAGCTGAACCCGCCGCCACACCGGATCGGAGGCGAGTTTCAGATAGCCCTGCAGGTCCGGAAGCTGCTCGATCTGCGCTCCCAGCACTGCGGGCTCGATGCTCAGGTGTTCGGACTGGGTCATGGAAGCGCGCAGCTCACCCGGCCGGCGGGAAAGCGAGCGGGTCATGTGTACGACCTGCCGCTCGCCGATGAGACTCGAGGCGAAACGCGAGGTCCCGCCGCGTTCGCTGCCCGAACAACGCAGGATCAGAGTGTTGGCGCAATTCTCTACGATAGTCTGGGCTTCAGCGTTCCCATAGGTGCCGGATACCTGGGCAATTGATTGCAGGCCCAGGACACAGCGGCCACCGAACTTGCGCAGGCGCGCCAGCGCATCCTTCAGCCCGTCGATCTGCCCGAGTGCGTCCAGCTCGTCCACGACAAACCACAGGCGCTGGTCCCCCTCATCACGATTCATGGCCTCGAATATCGCCAGCCGCATCCACGCCGAGATCACCGACTTGAGAGCGGGGATCTGCCCGGCCCGGTATGGCATGAACAGCACACCGCCCTGGCCGCGGTCCGCCGCGTGCCGATCGCGCGTGCCGCTCACCCAGTCGCGCACGGAAAAATTAGGCCCGCCCTCCTGGCGCGCGATGTGATCCAGGGCACCCACCGCGGAGCTGGTCACCGAGCGGATGGAGTCGAACATGCGTCCGTTGTGCTCCTCCAGGAAAGGCTGGGCCGGAGTACCCTCCAGCAGCGTGCGCAACTCGCCAGTGTCGGCAACCACCAGCAGGCGGTAGAGATCCTTCACGTCGCGTGTCCCCGCGGCATGCGCCTGGGAGATGACAGCCCCAAGGAAGGTCCGCGCGTATTCGCGCCAGCTGCGCTCAGCGCCGTCGTGCTCCGGTACCAGCGCCCGCGCCAGCTGCTGCACGTCGTAGGGCGCGCGGATCTCGCCGAACAGGTCCCAGCGCACCGAACCTGCCTCAAAGGGATTGAGAATCACGTCTCCCCGCCGCGCGTCATGGAAACTGCGCAGGTAACCGCCGTCCGGATCGGCGATCACTGCCCGGTCGCCACGACGCAAGGCGCCCTCCAGCAACTCACGGATGCCGGTGCTCTTGCCGGTGCCGGTCGTGCCAATCAATTTGAAATGTCGGGTCTCATCGGCGGCATCGAGTGGCACGCCGGCGAGGGTTACGATCCCCGCGCTGCCCGAGCCGCGGCCGCGACTGCTGCTGCGGCCGGGACTGAACGCGTGGCTGCGCCACGCCGCGGCGCCGCGAGCCGGCTGCGGGATCACTTCACTGACCGCGGCACCACGGCGCGGCACGGTCCCGGGACCTGCCGCAGCACGCGCCTCGGCCATACCCACCCAGCGGCCCGCCGCGTAGCCTGCGAACACGAAGGTTCCCAGACCGAAGGCCGCTCGAGCCGCGTCACTCGTAAGACCCAATCCCTGCAGAAACGGTACCGCCAGCCCGATCGCCACCCCTGCTGCGACAGTAAGTGGGGCGGCAAGTATCGGGGATTTCAGGACCCGCCCCAGCGAGGCACGCGATCGCACCAGCCCCGCCAGCATGGGCAACTGCACCGCGGCAAATGCGGCGACCAGTGACGCCGTGCCGCGCAGGGCCGCCAGTGTTTCGAAGGGCCCGGTCATGTCCGGCGAACCCCGCCTGACGATCGTGCCAGCCGCGCCCGGCGCTGTGGATCGAACCAGATTTCGCGTATCACGCGACGGTGGCGCTCGCGGGCGCACTGCACGACCACATCCACCAGCAGATACAACAGGACCCTGATATCACGGCGGGTCAGTCCCCTGCCGGCGGGGCTCTGCTTGACCAGCAGTACCAGTTGTTCGAACGCCAGCTCCGCGCTGTTGGCGTGCACGCTGGTGATCGAGCCCGGGTGCCCGGAGCTGACGTTGCGCAGATAGTCGTAGGCCTCCTCGGCACGCAGCTCGGCCAGCAGAATCCGGTCCGGCCGCATGCGCAGGCAGGACTCCAGCAGTTGTTTGGGCGTCACTTGCGCCAGTCCCTGGCCGTCCTTGCTGTAGAACAGCCTGACGTGATTGGGGTGGGTATCCAGCACCAGCTCACGCGCATCCTCGATGGTGATGAGGCGCTCGTCGCCAGGAATCTCGCGTATCAACGCCTTGGTCCAGGTCGTCTTGCCGGAACCGGTGGCACCGGACACCACGATGTTGCGCCGACTGCGCACCGCCAGCCGCAGGAACGCGGCGTGCTGGCCGTCGGCATGCAGGCGCAGCAGCTCGGCATCCAACGCCTCGACCGCGGCGGCATCATGCCCGCGGTCGAAGATCCCGCCTTCGCCCAGCTCCTCGATGGACCAGACGCGGTCCGCGGCGCGGCGGATGGTGATCGCCACACAGCCCAGGGTGGTCGCCGGCGGTAAAACGATCTGCACCCGCTCGCCGTCCGGCAGGGACGCGGACAGCAGCGGCGAGGTCTCATCCACACGCTGGCGGGTGGCGTTGGCGATCAGCCTGGCAAAGCGGCTGCACCACTCGAAGTCCGCGAATCCCAGGGACTCCTGCCGCCATCCCTGGTGGGTCTCGATGAACACCTCATGCGGGCGGTTGATGCACAATTCCGTGACTCCCGGTCGGGCCAACAGCGGCCGCAAGGCACGCAGTGTCAGCTCGAGCGCGCTGTTGGCCGGCCCCGCCACACACGGGCTGCCGTCAGTGACCCGATGCTGTGGCTGCGCGCAGCTCATACACGTCGCGGAAGTCCACGTCGTGGGCAACCAGCACCTGGATGCGCTCACCGTTCTTCTTGACCACAGTCGGCGGGATGCGCACGGTCTCCTTCAGCACCTCACCCACGATCTCCTGTGACCCGGAGGGTGTGTACACGACAGTGCCCCCGGGGCGCGCGGCCGCCTGAACTCCGGCCTGAACAGCGCCGTCGATGGTTGAGATCAGCAGCGCCGCACCGAAGCGCTGCCAGAAATGACGCTGCACTTCTCCTGCAAGTCCGCTGCGACCCAGTTCGTCTGTGCCGGGAGAATCCAGCGGCACTACCACACCACCTGGCGTGCGCGCCTGGGTCCACACGACGAAAACGCGGGCCTGCCCCTGGCGCACCTGACCACGTGTCTCGCCCACCAGCCGGGTTCCGCGCTCCAGCAGCACCACGGAGCCGTCGGCACCGAAAGTGTCGGCTGCCGTCAGGCAGGTTGTCATTCCTGGAAGAGTGGAATCGATGGCGGTCTCCAGCGTGCAGTCGAGGAACGCTCCCTGCGGCAGCAGCAGGTGCCGGTCGGGCAGGCGCCGCGCCCGCACCAGGGACGGCGGATCGGTGCGCAACAGCGCCGCGAGCTCACCGGCAGGCGCCCCGGTCGCGCGCGGATCATTTCCACCTGCGCCCGCCACCGCCGCCGCAGCAGCGCCTTCGGCCCCGAGCCCGGCGGAGCCCTGCGCAGCGACGGCCCGCGATTCCCGTGCAAACACATCGCCCGCGAGCCTTCGGTCACCGTGTGGTTCACCCACCCCCTGTACCTGTGGTATCGGGCCCCCACCGATGCCACCCGCACTCAATGGCGCGGCAGCCGACGGCGTTGCCGGGTTCTCGGTCAGCGGCACCTCGCCCTGCTCGCCACCGGTCGGCGTCAGGCTAGGGCCCGGCTGCGCCGCAGCCGCTGTCGCGACAACTGCGGGTGGATCGATGCGGCCCAGGGACGGCAGTGACATCTCTCCCTGCGCCCGCGCCGCGACCGCGGCCTGGGCAGCCCGCTGTGTCTGGCCGGAGTGGGCAAAGGCATGTGCGTAGTACCAGGTCAGACCCCCAACCCCCAGGGCGATCATGAGCGCCGCGGCCATGACGCTGCTGAGCCGCGACTGCAGGCTCCGGGCAACACCGACGAGCGCCGCCGCACGCTCGCCTGCCACGACTGCCGGTCTCCCGTCAGCGAGTGCCGATCGGTCGTCCGGGGATTCGCGATCGTGCGCAGCAGGTCGCAAGCCGGCCGTCATGGCGCTGCCCCGCGACTGCCGCGCTCGACCACGGGGCTCACCGTGCCGCTGCCGAGTTGCTCGCCGCTGGCCGTATAGCCCTGGTTGACGACGCAGCCGATCAGTTGGCCGCGGCGCAGCGCCAGGCGGTGCACGACGCGGTGCACGACTACCTCGTCCGCCTGCACGGTGAAGTTGACCAGCGACTCGCTGCCATCGTCGTTGCGCACGAATACCGCAGGCAGTTCCTGACGCGCCCCGAACTGCAGGTGGGTCTGCACCCCGTCATCCCAGGCGCGCTCGGGCTTCAACTCACGTCTGCCGCAGAAGCCATACGACTGGTTGCGGGGCCGGATTGCACTGGCTTGTGCCAGGGCCGCATCCAGTCGGACGGCCGCCGCAGGCGCCGGCGCCGCGTACAGAAAGCGCACGGCAAATATCGCGTCGCGTGCGGCCGCCAATTCCGGGTGGCCGCTGGCCACGTAGGTGAACTGGTAGGCGCGCCGGCTGGTCAGGACCGTAAGGTTGGTTTCGACCTGCGCGGCACGAGGCTTGAGGAACAGATGATTGTCCTGTGCGGCGAAGGTGAGGCTCTCCATGTCACCCGCCCCCAGGCCGACGAAGGTCTCGCCTGGCTCGAACTGCAGATCAATCTGGTAGCCAACGAAGCCACGCAGTGCGTAGACGCGCTCTGCGCTGTACGGCACTGTACGGATGCGGCTGTCGTCGCGTTCTGCTGCGGCAGGATCGAGCGCGGAAACCGCGGCCAGTGCTGCCCGGGCAAGACACAGCGCGACCAACCCGCACAGCATTGCCGCGATGGGCATCGCATGCCGCCGCCTCATGGCTGGGCGCCGCGTGCGGCGACAGGTTGGGTGAGCACTTCCGGCTCCGCGGTCAGATCCACCACCCGGAAACCCAGCGGGTTCCAGCGCCGCACCCGTGCGTCCTGGGAAGGCGCGGCGTAGGCATACTGGATGGTGGCAATCCAGTGCGTGGCGCGCTCGTCGCCACCGGCGCCGGAGCGCTCGGCCTTGAGGTAGCGCACCTGGGCAAGGTCAGACACCCCGTTGGCGCGCTTGAAAAAGCTGACCGCCTCGATCTGGACCCGCACGGTGCTGCCGTCCTTGTGGATATTGAGCGGTGAGGCGGGATTGGCGGGATTCCACAGGGCATACCACGCCTGGTTGCGCTGCGCGGAGTGGAAGGCGCCGCACTCCTCGTAGTCGCTTTCCGCGGTGGCGAAGTTGAAACGTTCGCAGACACTGATGTAGTGGGTCAGCAGGTACCGCGTCACCGCCGGGCCTGCGTCACTGTTGCCCGCGTACACGGGCACCACGTCGACGACGCCGCTGCTGTTGTCAACCCGAATCAGGAACGGATCGACCCGCTTCAGCGGCGTCAGCAGCGCAAGCGCCGCGCAGCTGGCAACCGCGCACATCCAGCCGGCGCCCGCGACCAGCCAGGCGCGGCGCGCTGAGCGGCGCGTCTGCTCCACGCGATCGGCGTCCCAGCTCGCCGCTTCCCGGAAATAGGGCTCCAGCGTCGCGTCTTTCACGGCCGTACCCCGGCCTGAGGTGCCGGTGAGCGGGACGCCCTGCTGCGCACATCTGCCAATTTGTCAGCCCGTGCAGCTGAGGCCGCCGTGGGAGGGTTGATCGGCTCCAGTGCGCCCTCGCAGCGCAGCGTCTGCTGCGCGCAGGCTCCAGGGACCACTGCGGCACACACGATCAGCGCGGCTCTCGTCACACGTCTCATGACCCCTCCTGCCAGTTGGGCCGCAGCGTTACGCTCCGACCTGCAACGCCCGTCGTACCCGGACTGCCGGCCAGGCCCGGCACGCCCGTAGCGTCGGCCGCACCCGCGGCACTCGCCGCGCTTGCCGGCGCCGACTCCACCACCACGTAATGCTCCACCCGCCTGCGCGATACACGAGCCACGGAACCCATGCCCCAGTTCAGCGTGCGACTCATCAGCCCGAAGGTGCTGAGCGCCGCGCCACCGGCGAGTGCCGCAGCGATGGGCATCACCTGCCGCAGCAACAGGAACACCAGGACTGCCACCAGCAGCATGTCGAGTGCGTCCACTGTCTGCAGTGCGGCCCCGCGTCCGGCGGTCTGTTGCGCATAGCTCTGTACGATCTGCAGCAACAGTGCCGCCATCAGCACGGTCAAAATGGTGACCAGTGCGTAGTGCGCGAGCTGCGCCAGCCAGGCCTGCAGGAAGCGCCGCGTCGACTCGAACAGCGCCAGCGCGATGAACAGCGGCCCCAGTGCCAGCAGGACCGCGAGCGCGATGCTGGACAGCGCGATGAGGAACATGACGTAGACGCACAACAGCCCCATCATCACCCACACCACCGCCCCGACAATCAGATAGCCGATCGTGCCGGTGACCGTGTGTCCCTGGGTCCACAGGTTCCCCGCAACCGCGCCGCCGCTGTTCCAGATGGCATCGATGGTCTGGACGGGATTGCGGACCCCCACGATGGCGGCGGCGAGCTGTGCCGGCGCGTTGTAGAAGGTATCGACGATCACGCTGTTGTAGAGCCACAGGTGCAATGCGACCGCGAGAACCACCGCGAGGGTGATCAGCCGCTTCAGGCCGGCGACGAAGGGCTCCTCGATGCGCCCGGTGAGCTGCAGGTATCCCCACACCATGACGTACACGGTGGCCAGCGTGACAATGGCCGGCTCCAGCGTCTGCGCAACCAGTGCGGTGTTGGTGCCGATGTAGTTGGCAAGCTGCAGGCGCAGCCACGACCAGAAGGTGGCGAAGAATCCCATGGCCGCTCTCCTGCAGACCCGTCAGGGCTGCGGACGGAAACGCAGGTCGAACTGGCCCTGCCCGACGAGTGCCCGCTCGCGCGCACGGCCGGCCGAGGCGGCCGCTTCAGCCTGGGCCACCTGGAACAGCGCCTGCAGCTTGTTCTGTTCGTTCTGCAGCATGGTTGCCTCGGCGCCGATGCGCGCCTGCAGGTCCAGCGCCGCCTTCTGGTCCTGCGCGCCGCCGATGGCGGCGATGAGCTGCTGCAGCGTGGCGAAGCGGGCGCTGGCGTTCGCAAGCGCATCGCGACTCAGTCCCTGCAGCGCGGCAGTGGCACGCCGGTCCGACTGGATCTGGGCGGAGCCCGCCGGACCCAGGCGCGCAAGCTGCGCCGCACTGAGTACCGTGTCCTCCGTCAGCGCACCTCGTACCGCCGAGGTCAACAGCGGATAGCCGCCGGCACCGCCCATGGCATCCCGGAGCGTCGACCAGTCGCCGGGCAGGTAGTTGCGCACCGTGCCCGCCAACAGCTGCTCCATGCCGCGATCGCCGGTGATGGACTGGAACTCCGCCTTCGCCTGCCCCAGTTGCTGGCGCGCGGTCTGCACCTGTTGCTCCAGTGTCTGCAGCTGCTGCAACAACTGGGCGACCGACGCCACGTCGATCACCGCGAACTGCGCGTGCGCGGCCGACACGCCGCCACACAGGATGGCGAACAGGCACCACAGGGAACGGTAACGGTGAGTCATGCGCGCTGCTCCTTAAGGTTGAAGAGATGCACGTTGGGGAGACGGGGAAAGCGGATCGGGTACAACCCGCACGAGATAATCGTCGAGCCACTGCTGCGGCTGTGGACCCAGTCGCGCCATCAGCTCATGCAACACCTGCAGGTGACGGGCGCCTCCGGCCAGCACGGCCAGTTCCGCCTCGCAACCCTTGAGGTCGAGCCGGCAGACCGCGCTCTGCTGACCCTGCTTCACCAGGAACATGCGGGCGCCAGGCTGGAGCTGCTCGCGAATCAGCCGGAACTCGCGCTCCGACAGCCCCAGTCCCTGCATGTACTCGGCGGGGTCGGCGTCACTGTTGGGAAAGTAGATCTTGGTCGGGGTCTGTTCGACGATGGTGCGGCTGATCGGGCTGCCGAGCACGTCGCTGGCGCTTTGGGTCGCCAGGCACATGACGCCGTTGAGTTTGCGCCAGGTCTTCGGTCCATCCTTGGCGAACTGTGCGAATGCCGCATCGCCCAGCAGTCGCCAGAACTCGTCCATCCAGCATACCAGCCGGCGTCCGTCCAGCAGGCCGCGCACCAGGTGGAAGATGTACAGGGTGATCGGTGTGCGTGTCTGTTCCCGATCCAGAAAATCGGTCACGTCAAAGCCGGCCACCCGCAGCGCCGCGATCCTGTCCACAAAGCGGTCGGCCGCGTTGTCGAACACCCAGGCATATTCGCCGCGCGTGCACTCGCACCAGCGCGCCAGGCGTGCATACAGCCCTTCCGGGTCGGTGGGATCGAGAAACTCGACCAGTCGCGACAGGCGGCGCGCAGACAGCTCCAGGGCCAGCGTGCCACGCAGAGCCTGCTCCAGGTCCGCGTGCTGCCGCGCCGACAGTCCGCGTCCATCCGCCGGGCGGACCAGCAGCTGCAGCCAGGCGCGCAGGAACTCCAGGTGCTGTCCGCCGTCGGGCAGCTGCAGGGGATTGAAGCCGGTGGGCACGCCGTGGCAAAGCTGAAAGTACTCGCCGCCGAGCGCGCGCACCAGGACCTCCAGCCCCCGATCCTTGTCGAAGATCACCTGGGTCGCATCCTGCCGGTCCAGCATGGTCATCAGGAAACCGATGAGCGCGGTCTTCCCCGAGCCGGTGGGCCCGCAGATGAAGGTGTGCCCGGTGTCCTTGCGCCCGCCGTCCCCGTCCGCCGGGCTGCTGGCGTGCAGTGAGAAGTAGTAGGGTGAGCGCGCCGCGGTGCATAACAGCGCCAGCGCCTCGCCCCAGTGGTTGCCGCTGGCGCGCCCCTGCGGATAGTTGTGGAACGGCGCCATGGCCGCAAAATTTCGCGAGGTGATCGGTGCCTTGCGCGGTCGCAGTGCAAAATTGCCGGGAAGCTGGGCCCAGAATGCCGCCTCCAGCCCCAGGTCCTCACGCGCCACCGCCATGCCGGTGTCCGCCAGCATGTTGCGCGCCAGGGCGACATTGTCGTTGAGGGCCTTGAGCCGCCAGGCATCGCTCCCCTCGCTGTCGGGTGGCGGCAGCTCCGCCAGCACCTGCAGGGAGAAATGATGGTCGCCCATGACGAAGCCGCCACTGGCCAGTCCGTCGAGCGCCTCCGTGAGCTGCTGCGCCTGGGAGACGGCGAAATCGCCGGCGTTGTGCATGCGGTGATGCTGGCGCTGCAGCAATGACTGCGCCGCGCCGCGCGACAGGAAAGCGCAGGACTGGGTCAGCACCAGGGGAAATGGCGCGGCCAGCAGCCGGTTGTACATGCCGACGTACGATGGCGACGGGTATTCCTTGATGCCCAGCATGGCGCCCGCGCGGCTGCGCCCCGCCAGGCGGTACTCGATCGCCTCGCTGCCGAACAGCAGGCGCGTGCTGACGAGCGCCTGCCGTATCGGGCCTGCGGGCAAGCGCACGGGCTGCGACTCGCCATTCACCAAAAGCGCAAGGTATTCCAGCAATGAGGAATACCAGGCATCCCCCTGGCGATAGGTACCCAGCACTTCAGGCTCGTAACGCGCCAGCGATGCGTGCAGCGTCTGGGTGAGCTTGGCGCAACGATCCAGGGCGTCGCGCAGCTGCAGCGGCAAATCCTCCGGCCGGGTGCGCGACAGCAGCCGACTGAGAGTCCCGGCAGCCAGCCCCGCCGCAGGCCGGTACAACACCGCGAGATACAGTTCGTTGACCATCAGCGTCTCGGCGGCCATCCGTCGCGCGTAGCGCTGCGTGAGCCGCTGCGCAAACTGTCCGCGCCCTGGCGGGGGAACCAGTGCCACGTGCGCGCGACGCACCAGATGAGTCCACAGGGCGAGCTGCGGACAGGCCACATTGCGCCACAGCAGGTTGAGTTGCTCGTGCCAGGTGTTCAGCTGCTGGTCATCGGCGCTCTCGAAGCTCTTGCCGCCGAGACGGAAAGCGCAAAGGAAATCACCGTTGGCCGTCGCCACGACGTGTTCGCTCACGTGCGTGGTATAGGGAATATGCTCTGCCGCTTCCCGCTCGCGGCGCACGGCTGCTCGCCGCGTCAGGCTGCGCACGGCGACCCTCCCACGCCCGCCGTCACCACCACGATCACCGGAAATGCAGCCCGGCGCCGGCCGCACCGGCCCGGAAGGTCCAGCACCAGCGGGCTGTAGCTGCTCGCCCTCCACAGCGACAGCGTGCCGGCGACCGCCGGCAGACGTGTGCGCCCCCACAGCAGCAACAGGTCGAAGCACCGCACATCGCGTGCGCACAACAGCGCGCACACCCCGTGGACAGGCAGGCAGATCAGCAGCGTCAACAGATTGCGCGTCACCAGGAATACTTCCAGGGTAAACACCAGGTTGCACAGCAGTGCGGCGTAGGTGACGCCCCAGCGCATCGGTGGCCGCGTCGCGCCGATGAAGAGCGGATCGGCGCACAGCCCCTGGTTGCGCGATGCCACATTCAGACTCCGAACATCCCGCGCACCCAGGCCACGATTTGCGGCGCGCCGAAGGCGATGGCAATTCCCAGAATCGCGCCGAGGCACCATCCCCAGCTCATTCGGTTTGCCATCGCCATGGCCCCGAGCACCATGACCAGAATTACGGCAATGGGAGTCAACCAGGCCAATATATTGGCCTGCAGCGCGGCAGCGCCGACCATGAAAGGCGAGGCCGCCTGGGCGAAGGCCAGGGTGGGCAGCAGTGACGCGGTGAGTACCGCGGCAACGCGCCGCGCCCCGCGGGCCAGAGTGAGTACTGTCATGGTGAGCTCCGGGCGCTACGGCTCGCCGACCGCGTGCGTGGTGGCATGACCGTTGCCATCCGCAGGAGCGCGACGCGCCTGCAGCTCCTCGCGCGTGAGCTTTCCCGGGGCGCCGAAGCGGAAGCCGTCAGCGATGAAGGAATGGTCGTACTGCTTCTCACCCTGCGGGTCGGTCCAGTTGTTGCTGCGTATGTGCGCTTCCACCAGCAGCTGGTCGCCCTTGCGGGTATTGCGCGCAAGAGTCTCGCCCAATGGCCCGAAGGCAACGAACCACAGGCTGGTGGCCACCTCGCGTGCCTCGCCCTCCCCGTCCTTGCCCGCGTAGTCGTTGCCGACCAGGCAGAAGCGGGTGTAACGGGTGTCGCCCTTGCTCGCCGACTCCGGGTCGCGCGCCAGATGCCCGATAGCAGTCAGTCTGAAACTGTTCATCGCCTTGTCCTCCAGGGCCGTGCCCTGCGTGGTGTTGGGTGCGCCGTGCGCCGGCGTGTGAGGCAGTCTATTGACCGCGGCCGTGGTTGGAATCGCGGCAGACCGCGCGTTCGTGCAGAAACACGGCAAATGACCGCGCTGGCGCACGCAGTGACGTGGCAGTGGTGTATGGTCAGTCCGTTCGCCATGCAATCAGGAGCAGCACATGTCTCTGTCCGATCTGGCACACGACGACGGGTCTCTGGAGGAATGCCTGGATGAGGTGAACGAGTTCATCGGCGCACAGACACGCTATGCGCCGACGACGCTGGCGGTGGCGCTGCGGGTGCACCTGGAGGCGCTGCTGCAGGCGCTGCTGCAGTCGCGTCAATGCACGCGCGAGGAGGTGCGGGACTTCCTCAGGGAGCTGGAGCGCGAGGCGCTGCAGCACGAGGGGTAACCAGCCGTGTTACAGATTGTGATATCATGATATCACCTGTTCCTGCAGGAGACGATATCATGGCCCAGGTTGTCGTCCGTCAACTCGGCGAGGATGTCAAGGAACGCCTGCGGCGGCGTGCCGCACGCAACGGACGCAGTGTCGAGGCGGAAATCCGCCACATCCTGCGCAAGGCTGTCTACGAGGATCCCGCCCCGGTCACGGAATTGGGCTCGCGCATCGCGGCCCGGTTCCGGGGTGTGGGCCTGCGTCGACAGCTGCCCGAACTTCGCGGCCAGCCCCCCAGAGGTGCGGACGTCGGCCGATGATCATCCTGGACACCAACGTACTGTCAGAGTTGATGCAGGCCGCACCGCAGGCAGTCGTGGTCAGTTGGCTTGATCAGCAGCCGGCGGATTCCATCTGGATTACAAGCATCACGCTGTTCGAAGCGCATCTGGGCGTTGCCCTGCTTCCCAAAGGAAAGCGGCAGCTCCTCCTGGCAACGGCCCTCGAGAACCTGGTAGCGCGTGACCTGGGGAAGCGCATACTCGACTTCGATTCAGGTGCCGCCCGCGCCGCAGCCATATTGGCAGCGGCCAGACAGAAGCGCGGACTGCCGGTCGACATGCGCGACACACAGATTGCCGGAATCGCACTGGCGCGCAAGGCGTCGATCGCGACGCGAAACGTCCGCCATTTCCAGGATCTGAAAGTGCCGATCCTGAATCCCTGGGGCCACCCGTGAGCTCTTGGGGCGGCTGTCAGTCCTGCCGCCGCGCCTCGCGCGATGGCTGGGTGCGCGGCGCCTCGCTCTGACGCGGTGGCGAGGCAGGCGAGGCCTGCCGCGGCGGCGGCGCGCGGTATTCCTGCGGCGCGCGGTATTCCTGCGGCGCGCGGTACTCCGGGACGGGCGCGCGATATTCCTGTGGTGCGCGGTACTGCGGCTGCACCGGCTGGGGCTCGGCGCGATACTGCTGCGGGGCGCGGTACTCCTGCGGTGCGCGGTACTGCGGCTGCGCCGGCGGGGAATACTGCACTGGCGGACGCACCTCACGCGGCGGCGTGACCATGGCTTCGGCCGCGCGCGGCGGCATATATGCCGGACGTGGCTGGGGCACCGGCGTGGGCCGATCACCGCGCCACACGCGCGGCGCTGCGGCCGGCGCGGAAGGTGAACTGCCCGGGGTGGCTGCTGCCGGCAGACCTGGGCTTTCCATCACGCGCGCGCGACGGGCCATGTCGGTGTCCGACGGGGCACTGGCCGTGGGGGCCAGCCGCACAGCAGCGCCGCGCGGAATCACCCGCACTGGCGCGGCGGCGGTGACGGGCTGCAGGCGCTGCAGCTCTGCGCGCGGCAGCGGCCGCCCGCCGTTGGCGGCGATTGCGGCCACCTGGCGATCGAAGGGGATCGGTGCGCGTGGTGGCGGCGTGCGCGCCACCACCTGGCGACCGGCCAGCAGCGACGGCGGACGCGGTACGTGGCCGCCGCCCGTGCCCAGGACTGCCTGGCGCGTGGGCACGATGGCCGGCGGCGTGGCGCTGGTCTGCAGCGTGCGGGGCATGGTGAAGGCCGCCCCGCCGATGCGCCGGCCGGCCGCGAACTGCCCCTGCGGTACCGCGGTGACGCCGGCGCTGGTGTTATTGACGTAGCGGATGTTGGTGGTGTTGTTATAGACGTTGGTGATGTAGGTGTTGTTGACGATCGTGGTGTTAGTGATGTTGACGTTGCGCACGTAGGTCTGGCTGGCCGCGTAGCCCGGCACGAACACCTCACGCGGCCCCAACGGGAACCAGCCCACGCCGGCCGCGCCCGGCCCCTCCCCGCCGCACCATGCCACCAGCGCCGGCGCATACACCGGCCGCATGGCGCGCGGTCCGGGCACCCACGACCAAGCTCCGCCCCACTGCACCCAGCGGCCGTAGTGGAAGGGCGCGAAGCCCCAGGATGCGGCATCGATCCAGGTCCAGCCCCAGGGCGCAACCCAGGCCCACTGTCCGAAGCGGTACGGCGCCCAGCCCGAGGCCACCGTGGTCGGCGTCCACACGTAGCCGTAATCGGGTGTGTCCTGCCAGCGTCCGTTGTCGTCGAGGTCCTGTGCGCCGGCGATCTGCTCCGGCAGGTACTGGCGCGATGGCGAGTCTTCAGCCACCTGCTCGCGCTGCGCCGACCACTCATCCAGGTCGTCCGGCCCGCCGAGTACTCCACCCTGATAGCTGAGCTCCTGGGTGCCGGTGAACTCCCCGAAATGCTGCGTGCCGATCACTGTCGACTGGCCTGCGCCGTTCACCTGCGCCTGGCCCTGGCTGACCTTGACGACCGTGGCATCGCCGGCGTCGTTGACCTCCACGCGGTAGTCACCCGGCTGCTGCAATGTCACCGCCAGGTTGGGGGTGTCGATCTCGTAGGTCTGCGAGGGCTGCAGGTCGCGCACCCGTACGATCAGGGTGCCGGCGGTCAGGCGCACCTGGGCAATGCTGTCGTCCAGGTTCAGGAAGGAAAAGCCCGTGCCCTCCCCGGCGCGGATCACGGCGGTACCCAGATCCAGTTCGACACGCGATCCCTGGTCGGCCCACAGCTTGTCACCGATGGTCAGGGGGCGGTTGATCTGCGCCGCGGTCCAGTCCTGCGTCCCCGCCGGTTGCAGCGAAACAGAACCCTCCACGTCGCTCAGGCGCGCCACGCGACCCGGCGGGTCGGCTTCCTGGGCCTGCGCGGCGCATACACCGGCCAGGCCCAGCAGCAGCGCCAGGATGGCGCCCCACAGCGGGCGCCCACCGGTCCGCGCCACGGCACGCCGGGAAGAAACAGGGAGCGAGACCGCGATATCCATGGCTGCCATCTTACCCTTGGGACCCACGGTCCTATCTATGCGGCTGCGGCCCTGAACCCCCCGTGAACCGGTGAGAATGGGCGTGGCCGCCCGGAGCCGGATGTCCGTGCCGGGGCAGGCGCGGGGCAACGGAGCGCCGCCGCAGCCAGTGGATCACGGCTGGCAGGACTGCTGCCGCCCCGAGCACCTCGTGGACACGCGCCGCGCCATCGTGCAGGCCAGCGGTGGTGTAATACAGCGCGTAGCCGCTCAACACCAACAACAGCGCACTGCCCGCCAGCGTCAGGCCCGATCCACGGCTGCGCCCGCTGCGCCAGCGCTCATTGATATGCGCCGTGGCCACGCAGCCCAACAGAAACACCGCCGCGACCGCCACTACACCGTGGACGCGAAGCCATTGCACCTCGGCGGGGTTGGGCAGAGGGCCGAACGGCCCCTGCTGCTGAAAGGCCAGGTGCAACAGCAGCCACACACAGCCGGAGGCCCACAACGGCACGAACACCAGCAGCAGTGCGGTGCGCAGGGCGCGGGACATCGTGGCCTGGCCTCAACCCTGCGCCGCGGAACGCAATGCCACCTGCCACAGCGCGACAATCCAGCGCACGCCCTGTGTCAGGTGGCTGCTGGAGAGCGTCGCGCCGGCAATGTTCTTGATGTCGATCTGCACCCGCAGTTGAGCCAGGTCGTTGCGGCCGGTGAACTGCCGCAGCCATCCGCTGTTGCGGATCTCACCGCCATGACTCTCGCGATAGCTCAGCACCTCCGGCGTGCCCAGGCGTCCGGCGTCGTCTATGGAGATGGCGTAAGTGATGAAGTCCTCCTTGCCTATAACTTCATCGACGAACACGTAGCCGAGCGCCTGGGTGCCGCGCGTGGCCCGAAAGGCGCGCAGGCTGCGATGGGGTGGCTGCGGGCCGGCGAGCCCGGCGACCCGGGTACGCTGCGTCGCGCTGAGCGACAACACCACCTCTGTAAAGGCGTCGGCCTGCGGAAACATGGTCCGCTGCGCCTCCTGCACCGACAGGTAGTCGGTGGCCACCACGGCCTGCACCGGCGCCAGTGCAAGGCCGACAGCCGCGGCGGAGAGTCCTGGCAGTCGTGCGCTCATGGGTATGCGGGGGGGCGAATGGGCAGGCACCAAGGCAAATGCGAATGATTCTTAGTTACTGTAGCATAGTGGGACTGGCGCTGTGGCGACAACCTGAGGGAACGCCAGTCCCGGTCCGGATAATGAAAACGGCTCAGATACCGGCCCCAGCGTTTGCGGGACCTCTTGTCAGCCTCCAGCGCCTGCGCCCCCTGCTGGGCACCTGGGTCAGCATCGAAGCTCATTGCGCGACACGTGAACAGGGCCTGCGGGCCATCGAAAGCGCCTTCGAGGCGGTCCGCAGCGTCGGGCACTGCCTGCACCCGCTGGAACCCGGCTCCGATCTCACGCGCATCGCACAGGCGCCAGCGGGAAAGCGCGTCACGATCGATTCCCGGACCTGGGAAGTTCTGGCGCTTGCCGTGCGGCTGCACCGGGCGAGCGGTGGAGTATTCGATCCCTGCATCCCCTCCTCCGAGGCCGGGCTCACGGCGCTGCGGCTGAGCCCGCCCGCGCGCAACGGCAGGCCACCGTGGTGGGTCGAATTGCAGGAGCGGGTGACGCTCGATTGCGGCGGTATCGCCAAGGGCTACGCTGTCGACTGCGCGGTCGCGGCCCTGCGCTCTGCCGGCTGTGTCTCGGGGCTGGTGAACGCCGGCGGGGACCTGCGCGCATTCGGCCCGCGCGAGTACACCGTCATGCTGCGGCGGGCGGGTTTCGCGCACGGGCCACCACAAACCCGTGGCATGTTGGTATTGCGCGATGCCGCACTGGCGGTGAGCGAGGTCGATGCCAGCGAGCGGCCACCCCAGCACCGCGGCTACTACGATCGCACGCGGCCGCACGCCGCCCGGGGCACGGCCTGCGTGGCGGGCCAATATGCAGCGGTCCTCGCGCCGAGCGCGATGGTGGCAGACGCCCTGACCAAGTGTGTATTGCTATCCACACCCCCGGTGACGAAGCGTCTGCTGTCCCTGTTCGCGGCGCGCCAGCTCTGAGGCCACCGGCCCGGCATCATCGGCCCGGCCCGGCATCATCGGCCCTGGCCCGGCGCCACGACCAGGCCCTGGCCCGGCGCCGCGATCGGGCCCTTGCGCAACACCACCATCGGCCCCATATCCGCGCACATGAACGGGCCCTCGAGGGCCCTCCAACCCCGGAGCACACCATGACGCAGTCGAGCACTTCACCCCGTCCGAGTGCCGAGACCGGCACCCGTGCCGTACGGCAGATCGTCAGGGGCATGCCGACCTCAGACGGCGCAGGCGTGAAGCTGCGCCGCGTGATCGGCCAGCCACAGCTGCCGGACCTCGATCCCTTCCTGATGCTCGACGAGTTCGGCACCGACAAGGCCGAGGACTACATTGCCGGCTTCCCGGATCACCCGCATCGCGGCTTCGAGACCGTGACCTACATGCTCGACGGGCGGATGCGCCACCGCGACAACCACGGCAACGAGGGTGTGCTGGTGCCGGGCAGCGTGCAGTGGATGACGGCGGGCCGCGGCCTGGTGCATTCGGAGATGCCCGAACAGCAGGCGGGCCGTATGCGCGGCTTCCAGCTGTGGCTCAACCTGCCGGCGCGCGACAAGATGACCGCGCCGAAATACCAGGAGTTCGGACCCGAGCGCATCCCGGTGGCACAGCCAGCCGCCGGCGTCACTGCGCGCGTGATCGCCGGCACCGTGGCCGGTGTAGCGGGCCCCATCCAGCAGCCGGCAACAGATCCCACCTACCTCGACGTGGCGCTCGAGCCCGGAGCGAGCTTCGTGCAGGAGCTGCCCGCCGATCATGCCGCTTTCCTGTACGTGTTCGAGGGTGCGGTGCGCGTGGGCGCCGATGCCGGCGCCAAACCCGTTGCCACGCACGAGCTGGCGGTACTGGGTGAAGGCAACCAGATCCGCCTGACGGGCGTCAGCGCCGGCGCCGACGGCCGCAGCGCGCGCGCGATCCTGGTGGCGGGCCGGCCGCTGCGTGAGCCGGTCGCACGCTACGGGCCGTTCGTGATGAACAGCAACGCGGAACTGCACCAGGCCTTCGAGGACTTCCAGACCGGCAAGTTCTGAAGCGGCTGGGATGCCCGGTCAGTCGCGCGGCGGGCGGCTGAAGCCGTACCGCGCGAAGATCCGCCACGCCTCATCGCCCCGGACGAACTGCAGCCACTGGGCTGAGGCGGGCTGCGCGCCGTTGGTGAGGGCCACGGGGTAGACGATCGGCGGGTGACTGTCCCCGGGGAAACTGGCCAGCACCTTCACACGCGGCTGCGAGCGGGCATCGGTACTGTAGACGATGCCCAGCGGGGCCTCGCCGCGGGCGACGTAGGCAAGCGCGGCGCGTACGTTCTCGCCTCGCACCAGGTGCTCCTTGACGTCGTCCCACACCTGCAGGGAACGCAGTGCTGCCATCGCGTACCGGCCCGCGGGTACGGAGTCGGGATCCGCCACCGCGAGCCGCCCGGTCCCCAGGGCCTGGGCCAGCCCGAAGTGCGGCGCAATCGCAAGCCGAGTGGCGCTGTCGGCCGGCGCAATCAGGACCAATGTGTTGCCGAGCAGGTTGGCGCGTGTGCCTGCGGCGAGCAGGCCGCGTGTCTGCAGGTAGTCCATCCACGGCTCATCTGCCGACAGGAAGGCGTCGGCCGCGGCGCCGGCCTCGATCTGGCGCGCCAGCACCGAGCTGGCCGCGTAGGAAGCCTTGACGGCAACACCGGTGTGTTGCGTGAAGGCCGCATCGACCGCCTCCAGCGCCTCCGTTACGGAAGCGGCGGCGAAGATCACCAGGGCCCGGGTGGCCCCCGGTGTGGAGCTGCCGCCCGACTGCGCTGGCGCGGCCGGCGTGTCCTGGCCGACAGCAGGCAGCGCCGCCAGGCCCAGCAGGGTCAGCACTGCGGTCGCGCGCCGCATGCAGGCTATAGTCACTTCCATCGTCAGCTCCTCAAACGCAAGGCACCCCGTGGGCGCAGGGTACGGGCGCCCGTCCAGCCGGAACTGCGTCACGTCCTGGCACGCCGGCCGTAAGGAAGTGCTACCTGCGCACCCTCACCGCGGGCGCCCTCGTTCAGAATGCCACGGTGCGCATCTGCGCGCATTTGAGCTTCGGGGGCGCCGCGTGGCCATGGCAGGCCGATCGCCACGCTTGAGGAACTACGGACGCGGGATCGCCCCGGGACTGGCGCTGCTGCTGTTTGCCGCAGCGGTGTGGGCGGATTCGGGCAGCGCGGACCCGCTGTTGGCCGACCTGCTGGCGGACGGCCGCAAGCCCGCCTACGGCCCGCCGGGCGAGGCGCCGGGCATCCCCACGCCCGAGGAGCTGGAGACCGCAGGCGCGCGGATCGGCAAGGTGCTGATCGACAACCAGAACATCTTCGACCTGGCCGATCCCAGGGATGACACCGGGCTGTTCCGCCTCGCCAACCACCTGCACGCCCGCACCCGCGCGCGCGTCATCCGCGGCCAGCTGCTGTTCGCCCCCGGTGAGCGTTACTCGCGCCGGCTGGTGGAGGAGACCGAACGCATCCTGCGCGACAACAGCTACTTCTACGACGCCTGGATCCGCGCGGTCGCCTGGCACGACGGCATCGTCGACCTGCGCGTGACGACGCGCGACGTGTGGACCCTGAACCCGGGATTCAACTTCGGACGCAGCGGCGGCAGCAATTCGACCGGCGTGAAGCTGGAGGAAGGCAACCTGCTCGGCACCGGTGTCGACGTGCAGCTCACCCGCGAATCCAACATCGACCGCCGCGAGACGCGCCTGCGCGTCTCGGACATGCACCTGCCGGGCACCTGGATCCAGGCGAGCGCCACCTATGCGCAGGCCAGCGACGGCCGGCTGCGGGACCTGCTGGTGCAGCGCCCGTTCTATGCGCTGGATTCGCGCTGGGCCGCAGGCTTCGCCGCCAACGACGACCTGCAGACCGACTCGCTGTATGACCGCAGCCGGATCATCGACCAGTTCAGCGACCTGCATCATTACCTGCGGGCCTACGGCGGCTGGTCCGCCGGCCTGCGCGAGGGCTGGGTGCGGCGCTTCAGCAGCGGCGTCACCTACGATGAGCATCGCTTCGCGCCGGTGGGGCAATGGACCGGCGTCACCGTACTGCCGCAGGATCGCCGCTTCCTCTACCCCTGGGTGGAGATGGACGTGCTGCAGGACAGCTACCTGCGGCTGTGGAACCATGACCAGATCGCCCGCACCGAGGATTTCTACACCGGCACGGCCGCCAGCCTGCGGCTCGGCTGGGCCGACTCCGCCTTCGGTTCCAGCCGCAGCGCCCTGATGTTCTCAAGCTCAGCTGCGCGAGGTTTCAACAGCGGCGGGCGTGCGACGCTGCTGCTGAATGCGGATTTCTCCGGCCGGGTGGAAAACGGCAGCCTGCGCAACGCCGTCGCCGACGCCGCCGTGCGCTACTACGTGGAGCAGAGCAAGAACTGGCTGTTCTTCACGACGCTGCAGGGTACGCGCGGCTGGAACCTGGACCTGGACAACCAGATCCTGCTGGGGGGCGACAATGGCCTGCGCGGCTACCCGCTGCGCTACCAGGACGGTACGACGCGGGCGCTGTGGACGGTGGAGCAGCGCTATTTCACCGACTGGTACCCGTTCCGCCTGTTCCGGGTCGGCGCTGCGATCTTCTTCGACGCCGGGCGCACCTGGGGCAGCGCGCCGCTCGCAACGCAAAGCCTGGGAATACTCACCGACGCAGGGTTCGGCCTGCGATTCGGCAATGCCCGCTCAGGCCTGGGCAACGTGGTGCACGTCGACCTGGCCTTCCCCTTCAACGGGGACGGCAACATCAAGCGGGTGCAGTTCCTGGTGCAGACGGAGCAGCGCTTCTGATCCGCCCGGCCGCCTGATCAGTTCGGGCGCTTGAAAATCCCGCTCGAGGAAGGCGCCGGCGCGCTGGCGCCGGGGGCGGCCGGCTTTACGGTGACAGCCGGCGCGGCCGGCTTGACCGGGGCCGCGGCACGCTGCGCCGGCGGTGTGGCGGTCACCGCCTGGCTCGGCAGCACTTCCACCGACAGCGTGAAGGTGCGCTTCTCACTGCCCTGCAGGGCACCGACGTTGACCACCTGCCGCGTCACTTCCTCGCCGCGGTCGTTGCGCACGGAGATGACGACGAAGTACTCCCAGGGCTCATCGAGGGGCGGGTGACGGATCAGGCCCTCCACCTTGAGGGCGGAGCTGGCCGCCACCTGGCGCTTCGCCGCTTCCTGGTCGAAGCGCAGGTGGTGCAGGCAGCCCGGGCAGATGCTCAGGCTTTCGAGGATCGTCGCCTTGCAGTGCGGGCACGCACGCGTTCTGCCCGGCTGGGCCGGGCGAGAAGCGACGTTCATGCGTTACCGAAGCCCTTGGCCTCGGCCTTGGCGCGGCCCTCGCCCTCGTAGCCGAACTCGACCTGGCCGCGCATGCGCGAACCCGCCGCGACAGTGAGCGAACCGGCCTTGACGTCGCCGTTGATGACGCCGCTCTCCAGCAGCTCGACACGCTTGGCGTTCTCGATATTGCCGATGAGCTCACCGGCGACACTGACCACACCGGCCTTTACGTGGCCCTCCAGGCGGGCACCGGCCTCCAGGCTGAGGTTGCCCTCGACCTGCACGTCGCCCTTGAACTTGCCGGCGATGCGCACGTGGCCGGTGCCGACGATCTTGCCCTCGATGGTCAGATCGGCGGCGATGTGGGATTCCCTGACCTCGGCCCGCGCAGCCGGGGCGCGGCGGGCACCCTCGGGCGACAGCGGTGCCACGTTGGTCTTCTCAGGCTCCCGGGGATGTATCGGGGCCGGCTGGATGGCCGGGCTGGGCGGCAGGGTGGACGGGGCGGCGGAGCCGGTGCTCGAGTCTTTCCAAAGCGCCATGGGTAGTGGTCCTGTGTGAATTGAGAGCTGAACTTACCTGCCGATCCGGCCCGCGACCAGTGTCTCCTTGTACCGACAGGGCGCCCGCCCCATGGACGGCGCCCGCCGGCCGAGCCGGGTACGGTCAGGGCGGAGTGTAGTCGCTCCGGCCCATCCGCAGCATGCCGCGCCTCTCAACTTCGGGCGGCGTGCCCCCTACTTCTGGTCGGCGTAGATCTTCACCAGCTCGTACAGGAAGGCACGCGCCTCCATCAGCGACTGCACACCCACGTACTCGTTGAGGCCGTGGATATGGCCCAGGTCCTTGCCCAGGAACAGGGGTTCAATGCCGTACGTCCGGATGCCGGCCGCATTCAGGAACCTGCCGTCGGTCGCGCCGGCCTGCAGGATCGGCACCACCGGCACGCCCGGCCAGAACTTTGCTGCCAGCTTCTCCACCGGGCCCATGATCTGTGGCGTCAGGGGAGGTGGTGGCGAGGCGGGGCCGGAGTCCTCGGACAGGGTGACCTTGACCTCGGGATCGGCTACCAGCTCCTGAAGCTTCGTCCGCACACTCTCGGCGGATACCCCGGGGAAGATGCGGCAGTTGACGATGGCGCGCGCCCGCTGCGGCAGCGCATTGGTGGCATGGCCGGCATTGAGCATGGTGGCCACGCAGGTCGTGCGCAGGGTGGCGTTCCAGCTCGGGTCCTTGGCAGCCACCAGCGCTATCGCCTGCATGTCGTCAGGGTTGGCGAGGAAGGCATTCATCGCCTGCGCCGTCTGGCTGTCGCCGCGGGCGGCGGCGATCTTCGCCATGCCACGGAAATAGGCGCGGTTGCCGTCTGCGAACTGGGGCGGGAACTCGTAGGCCTCGATGTTCTTGAGCGCGCCCGCCAGGTGATAGATGGCGTTGTCCTTCACCGGACGCGAGCTGTGGCCGCCGGGGTTGGTCACCTCCAGGAGGTAGTCCTGCGGCAGCTTCTCGCCGGCCTGGACTTCCAGCAGTACGCGATGCCCCTGCGCATCCAGCTCTCCCATGGCGCCCTCGTTGATCGCGAAGGCCGCGTCGATGAGGTCGCGTCGGTTCTTCGCGAGCCACTCCGCGCCGTTGAAGGCGCCGCTGGTTTCCTCGCCGCAGGTGAGCGCCAGCTTGATGGTGCGCAGCGGCTGGAACTTCGCGCTGCGCAGGCGCACCAGGGTATCCACCCAGATGGCCGCCTCGGCCTTGTCGTCCACCGCACCGCGCGCGTAAAAGTTGCCGTTCTCCTCCACCAGGGTGAAGGGATCGCGCGTCCAGTCCTCGCGGTGCGCCTCCACCACGTCCAGGTGCGCCAGCAGCAGGACGGCCTTCAGCTTTGCGTCCCGCCCAGGCCACACTGCGACCAGTCCGCCGTCCTTCGGGTGCTCCGACACACTGAACAGGTGCAGGTCGGAGTCCGGGAAGCCCGCGGCACGCAGGTGGGCGGCCATGCGTTCGGCGGCGAGCGTGCAGCTGCCTGAGGACAGCGAGGTGTTGGTCTCGACCAGTTCCTTGTACAGGCTGCGGAAGGCGGCCTCGTCCGTGGAGACGGGCGCGGTGCGCCCCGGTGTGGCGCCCAACATCAGCATCGCGGCCATGGCCGCTGCGATCAGTGCAGGTCTCATGCAACTCCCCTAATCCAATTGGCCGTGTTGGCCTGCGGCGCTTCCTCGATGGCTGAAAGCGGCCTTCGGCCCTTTCAGCCGGCGAGCCAGAGGCGCGACTCCGGCTCGCCTCCCGCAGACATCGCCTTCGTTCCCGCCGGCCGTGCCGTCACAATGGATGATAACCATTCACGCTATCATAGAAAAACCACCCCGAAAGTGACCGAGCGTGAGCCAGAAAATCGTCCACCTGATCGCCGCCGCCCGCCCCAACTTCATGAAGGTCGCGCCGCTGTACCACGCCCTGAGCGGCGAGGCCTGGTGCAGTGCCCGGGTGGTGCACACCGGGCAGCACTACGACGCCAACATGTCGGACGCGTTCTTCCGCGACCTGGCCCTGCCCGAGCCCGCGTACCACCTGGAGATCGGCAGCGGCAGCCACGCCGAGCAGACCGGCCGCACCATGATCGCCTACGAGGCGGTCTGCCAGGACCATCGGCCCGATGCGATCGTGGTCGTGGGCGACGTCAACGCCACCGCCGCCTGCGCCATGGTGGGCGCGAAGCTGTGGATCCCGGTGGTGCACCTGGAGGCCGGCCTGCGCAGCCGCGACCGGCGCATGCCCGAGGAGATCAACCGCCTGGTCACGGACGCCATTGCGGACCTGCTGTGGACGCCCTCGCGCGACGGCGATGCCAACCTGCTGGCCGAGGGTGTACCGGCCGAGCGCATCGAGTGCATCGGCAACATCATGCTCGATTCCTTCGAGATGCTGCGCGGGCGGATCGAGGCCACCGACACCCGCCAGCGCCTCGGCCTGGGAAGCGCACCGTACGCCATGGTCACGCTGCACCGGCCCTCCAATGTCGATGACCGCGAAACACTCACCACCCTGGTGCGGGCGCTGCTGGACCTGTCGCACGAGATGACCGTGGTGTTCGCCGTCCACCCGCGCACCCGCAAGCGCCTCGGTGACTTCGGGCTGCTCAATGCCATCAGCACGGCTGCCGCCGTGCGCGTGACCGAGCCCCTGAGCTACATCGAGTTCATGAGCCTGATCATGCACTGCACACTGGCGATCACCGATTCCGGAGGAGTGCAGGAGGAGACGACCTACCTGGGCATCCCCTGCGCCACGCTGCGCGAGAACACCGAGCGCCCGATCACCGTGACCGAGGGCACCAACCGCCTGCTGACGGCCGCCACGCTGCTGCCGGCGGCGCGCGAGGCGCTGGCGGGCAAGTGGCCGCGCGGGCAAAGGCCCGAACTGTGGGACGGCAAGGCGGCGGGGCGGGCGGCGCACAGCCTGCGGAGGCGGCTCAAACCGGGGTAACGGCCGCGGCGCCAGCCGCGGACAGAGTTCATCAGGGTCATCTCACGGCTATTTTGTACATAAAACGTAGATTTCCATGTACAAAGTTCTCACCCTGTCGGGTACAATCGGCGGCATGAAGACGCATATCGACATCGATGAGAAGCTGCTCAAGCAGGTCATGGAACTGGGCGGCTTGACCACAAAGAGAGCGGCGGTCCAAGCGGCCCTGACGCAGTACGCCAACCTGTTGGCGCGCCAGGGCCTGCTGGCCATGCGTGGCAAAGTCGAGTGGATCGGCGACCTGGACCAGATGCGTGCCAGCCGCGTGGGGCGCCCCAATGATCCTGGTCGATAGCTCGGTCTGGATCGACCACTTCCGAGGTGATCGGACACTACAGACCGACTACTTGGCACTATGTCTCGCTGAAGCAAACGTAGTCGTCCTGTCGGGACTGGTGGTGACCGAAATCCTGCAGGGCATGCGGGATGACGCGCAGGCTGAACCCGTCAAGGCGCATCTGGCTCGTCTGGAGATGGCGCCTGAACTGGGGCGGAGCGACTACGAGGCCGCAGCCACTATCTACCGTACCTGCCGCGTGCGAGGCTTCACGCCCCGCTCCACCATCGACTGCCTGATCGCGCAGCAATGCCTGCGCGAGGGCTACACACTATTGGCATGCGACCGGGATTTCAGCGTGATCGCCCGATTCTTCCCGCTGCGCCTCGTCGAGTCAGGGCACGAGATACACGAGGGCGGCGCCAGAGGCCGGCCCGACGGTCCCGCCGGCCGCGCGCCCGGCAGTCCCCTCAGCCGTCAATCAGCTTCAGCAGCTCGGCTGTCTTCTCGCGCATCAGTGACTCGTCGCCGCGCGATTCGACGTTGAGGCGCACCAGCGGCTCGGTGTTGGACCCGCGCAGGTTGAAGCGCCACTGCTCGAACTCGAGCGACAGGCCGTCGGTGAGATCCAGTGACCTGGAGCCGGGCTCGTACTTCGCCCTCACCCGCGCCAGGATCGACTTCGCATCGGTGGTCAGGTGGCGGTTGATCTCCCCGCTTGCCGGGAACAGCCGCATGCGCTCGCCCACGAGGGCGGACAGGGACTGCCCGCTCTCACTGATCACCGCCAGCACCAGCAGCCAGGGGATCATGCCGCTGTCGCAGTAGGAGAAGCGGCGGAAGTAGTGGTGCGCGCTCATCTCACCGCCATAGGCGGCATCCACCTCGCGCATCTTCTGCTTGATGAAGGCGTGGCCTGACTTGCACTGCACTGCCGTGCCGCCGAGGCGGCGTACGATGTCGAGCGTGTTCCAGGTCAGGCGCGGGTCGTGCACGATGCGCGCGCCCGGCTCGCGCTTGAGGAAAGTCTGCGCCAACAGGCCCACCAGGTAGTAGCCCTCGATGAACTGGCCGGTCTCGTCGAAGAAGAAGCAGCGGTCGTAGTCCCCGTCCCACGCAAGTCCGACATCCGCGCCACTGCTGCGCACCACGTCCGCGGTCGCGGCGCGGTTCTCCTCCAGCATCGGGTTGGGCACCCCGTTGGGAAAAGTCCCGTCGGGCTTGTTGTTGACCTTGATGAAGGTGAACGGCAGGCGCGATTCCAGTGCGTCGATGATCACGCCGGCCCCACCGTTGCCGGCGTTGACCACCACCTTCAGCGGCCGCAGCTTGACCGCATCGACGTAGCCCATCAGGTGATCCAGGTACTTCTCGCGGATGTCCAGCTGGCGCTCGGTGCCGGGGCTGGCGGCTTTCCCCGGCAGGGTGCCGGAGGCGATCAGGTCACGCATGTCCATGAGCCCGGTATCGCCGCTGATGGGGCGCGCGTCTTCGCGCACGAACTTCATGCCGTTGTAGTCGGGCGGATTGTGGCTGGCAGTCACCATGATCCCGCCGTCAAGTTTCTCCGCGAAAGTGGCGAAGTAGCTGCCCTCCGTGCCCCACAGACCGATGTCCAACACGTTCACGCCCGAGTCGATCAGGCCGCGCTTGAGCGCGGTGGCAAGTGCCGGGCTGGAGAGGCGGATGTCGTAGCCGACCGCGACGCGCCGCGGCTTGACGAAAGCGGCATAGGCGCGCCCGACGTCGTAGGCCAGCGACTCGTCGATCTCGTCGGGGATGCGGCCACGGATGTCGTAGGCCTTGAAGGCGTTGAAGTTGGTCATTGGGAAGTCTCCGTAGCCCGTATATTACGGTATTGTCTGTGCGGGAGACTCATGGGTACGTCGCGACCACAACCCCGCTGTATCGTCATTGCCGGTCCGAACGGCGCCGGGAAAACGACGTTTGCTAAAGAGTATCTGCCGAAGGTCGCCGGGGTGGTGCAGTTCGTAAAACCCGTGTGCGCCAGGGTGGGCATGATGTACCCCGAGCGGACGTGCTGCGGCGATTCACTCGTGGATGGGAAAATTTCTTGAAGGCGTACCGCCCGCTGGCGGATGAATGGGCCGTGTACGACAATTCAGGAAGTTCGCTGCAGCTGGTGGAGCGATGGCCGTAAGAAGGATCGTCAAGAAGAAAGCGCGCCGCAAGGAACCCGAGACCTTCGCCGACGGCGTCGCCCGGGGGCTGCGGATGGCCGCGCGCAGCGCGCGCAAGACCGCCCGGATGTATGGCACACCCCTGTACTTCTGGGAAAACGGTCGGGTCGTCGCGCGCAAGCCGTAGCGCGAGCCACATTCACGTCGTGGTCCCCTTGCGCCCGTATACGTCCTCGAAGCGCACGATGTCATCCTCTCCCAGGTATGACCCTGACTGCACCTCGATGACCTCCAGCAGCACCTTGCCCGGGTTTTCGATCCGGTGCTTTACGCCGATGGGAATGTAGGTGGACTGGTTCTCCTCCAGCAGGAACACCTCATCCCCGCGAGTGATGCGGGCGGTCCCGGCGACCACCACCCAGTGCTCGGCGCGGTGGTGATGCATCTGCAGTGACAGCGTGGCGCCGGGTTTGACCTTGAGGCGCTTCACCTGGAAGCGTGCGCCGTTCTCGATGCTGTCGTAACTGCCCCAGGGACGGAACACCTCGCGGTGCAGGGAGTGCTCGTAGCGCCCCTGCTCCTTCAGCCGCGTCACCAGCTTCTTCACGTCCTGCACGCGCTCACGCGGGGCGACCAGTACCGCGTCCTTGGTCTCCACCACCACGTGATCCCTCAGCCCCACGGCCGCCACCAGCCGGCTCTCGGAGTACAGATAACTGCCCTGGGTGTCCTCGGCGATGACATCGCCGTGGCTGACGTTGCCGCTGCCGTCCGGGTCGCTGGCGCCGTGCAGCGACGACCAGGAGCCGACATCGCTCCAGCCCGCATCCAGTGGCACGACCACCGCCGCGTCGGTCTTCTCCATCACGGCGTAGTCGATGGAATCCGACGGGCAGGATTCGAAGGCCCTGGTGTCGATGCGGGTGAAGTCCAGGTCCGCCCTGGCGCCGGCGAAGGCCGCCGCGCAGGCGCGCGCGATGTCCGGCGCCCATCTCGCGAGTTCCGCAAGATAGCGCTGCGCGCCGAACAGGAACATGCCGCTGTTCCAGTAGTAGGAACCTGCGCCCACGAACTCGCTCGCCCGCTCGAGATCCGGCTTCTCTACGAAGCGCGCGATGCGGAACACACCGGTGGCATCCGCGGCCGGGGCGCCGCGCTGGATGTAGCCATAGCCGGTCTCGGGAGAGCCCGGCACGATACCGAATGTCACGAGTTGGCCCTGGCGTGCGGCCGGCAGCGCCAGCCGCACGGCGCCCTGGAATGCCGCAACGTCGCGGATGACGTGATCGGCGGGCAGCACCAGCAGCAACGGCTCGGCGGACGCCGCCCCACCCTGCAAGGCTGCATGCGCCGCCAGCGCGATGGCCGGCGCGGTGTTGCGACCGAAAGGCTCCAGCACGGTGGCGCGCGGCACCACCTGCAACTGCCGCAGCTGCTCGGCCACCAGGAAGCGGTGCGCCTCGTTGCACACCACCACCGGGGGCGCGGTATCCAGGCCGCTCATGCGCAGCGCCGTCTGCTGCAGCATGGTGCGATTGCCGGTCAGGGCCAGCAGCTGCTTGGGATATAGCTCCCGCGACAGGGGCCACAGGCGGGTGCCGGCGCCGCCGGACAAAATGACTGGAACGAGCATCTGCTAACCCGCGACCCGGCCGCGTCCGATGGCGTAATAAGTGAGACCCAGGCGCTGGACCATGGCCGGATCGTAGAGATTGCGGCCGTCGAAGATCACCGGGGTCTTGAGCACTTCGCGCAGGCGATCGAAGTCCGGGCTGCGGAATTCCTGCCACTCGGTCACGATGGCGAGTGCATCGGCCCCCTGGGCTGCTTCGTAGGCATTTTTAGCCAGGGAAAAGCCCTTCTGGCCGGCGAACAGGCGCTGCGCCTCCGCGCCTGCCACCGGGTCGTAGCCGCGCACCGTGGCGCCGGCAGCGAGCAGCAGGTTGATGAGGGTGACCGCGGGCGCCTCGCGCATGTCGTCGGTCTGGGGCTTGAATGCCAGCCCCCACAGGGCGATCGCGCGGCCCTTCAGGCCCTGCGTGAAGTGCTGCTGCATCTTGCGGAACAGGATCTCCTTCTGGCGGGCGTTGACCGCCTCCACGGCATCGAGTATCTGCGGCTCATGGCCGGCCTCGTGGGCCGAGCGGATCAGTGCCTGCACGTCCTTCGGGAAACAGGAGCCCCCGTAACCCGTGCCGGGGTAGATGAAGCTGTAGCCGATGCGCGGATCGGACCCGATACCCACGCGCACCTTCTCGATGTCCGCGCCGACCTTCTCGGCGATGTTGGCCAGCTCGTTCATGAAGCTGATCTTGGTCGCCAGCATGGCGTTGGCGGCGTACTTGGTCAGCTCGGAGGACCGGATATCCATCACGATCAGCCGGTCATGGTTGCGGATGAACGGCTCGTAGAGCGCCCGCATCAGTTCCGTGGTGCGGGGATTGTCGGTGCCCACCACCACGCGGTCCGGCTTCATGAAATCGGCGATCGCCGCACCCTCCTTCAGGAATTCGGGGTTGGAGACGACGTCGAACTCCGGCTTCGCCTCGCGAGCGGTGAGCGTGCGCGCCAGTTCCTCCCGGACCTTGTCGGCCGTGCCGACTGGAACGGTGGACTTGGTGATGACGATGGCATAGCGGTTCAGGTGGGTGCCGATGGTCCGGGCCACGGCCAGCACGTAGCGCAGGTCCGCGGATCCGTCCTCTCCCGGGGGCGTGCCCACGGCGATCAACTGGAACAGGCCGTGCTCCACGCCCCGGGCCGCATCGGTGGTGAACTCCAGCCGCCCGGCCTCCGCATTGCGCTTGATGACCTCGTCCAGGCCCGGCTCGTGGATCGGGACTTCGCCGCGCTTCAGGCGCTCGATCTTGCCGGCGTCCACGTCCACGCAGATCACGTGATTGCCGGCTTCCGCCAGGCAGGCGCCGGTTACCAGGCCCACGTACCCGGAGCCGAAAATCGTCACGCGCATAGGCTAAGTTCTTGAGCAGTAAGAAAGATTAGGCAGCCTACGGGAACCCGTGGCAGGTCTCAAGCACCCTCCCCTGAAACCGTCGAGCCGGGCACAGGCCGCCCCACTCGCGGCCCTGGGGCCGGATCATCCGCCCGTGGGACCGGGCCCGGTCGAGGTCTTGCCCGCTTCCGACAGGCGCCGCTTGGCGGCGAAGTCGGCGACCTTCGCGGCCGGGGCGTGCGGCAGCAGCGCCTTGCGCGTCCAGACGTAGTCGGAGATCTGCGGTTCGGAGCGGAACTCCACCACCGACGCCGACAGCAGGTCCAGCGCGCGGTGACAGTCAAAACTGGCGAGCGCCACCAGCAGCTCCTGCAGGATCTCCTCCATGCGCGCCCAGGGCAACCGATGCTCGATGGCGCGCATGATCATCGGGTGGTCCGTGCCGGCCACGTTGGAGCCGATCAGCAGCTCCTCGAACAGCTTCTCCGCGGTGCGCAGCCCGGTGTACTGAATCTCGATGTCCCCGTCGGGATTGCTGGCATCGCGGACCGTGAGTCCCATCAGGTTGACCAGCCGCCGCGCCAGGTCATCGATGCGCACCGGGCGCCCCATGTCCAGCACGAAGACGTCCCCGCCCTTGGCCATCGAGCCGGCCTGCACGACCAGCTGCGCCGCCTCCGGGATGGTCATGAAATAACGGATCACGTCCGGGTGGGTCACCGTCACGGGGCCGCCGCGACGGATCTGTTCCTGGAACAGCGGCACCACTGAGCCGGATGATGCGAGCACGTTGCCGAAGCGCACCATGCAGAAGCGCGTGTGGGTGGTGCGCTCCTGCAGGGCCTGCAGCACCAGTTCCGCCAGGCGCTTGGTGGCGCCCATGACGTTGGTCGGGTTGACCGCCTTGTCGGTGGACACGAGGACGAAGGTCTCAACCTCCGTCTCGAGCGCGGCCTCGGCGGTGTACCAGGTCCCGATCACATTGTTGTGCACACCCTCGATGACGTTGTGCTCCACGATCGGCACGTGCTTGTAGGCCGCGGCGTGGTAGACGGTCTGGACGCCGAAGGTCGAAAGCACCTCGCGCACCCGGTGGCGGTGATGGGCGTTGCCGAGCAGCGGGATGATCTCCACTTCCAGCCGCTCCTGGTTTGCCAGCTCTTCCAGCTCCCGCTCGATGTTGTAGAGCGCGAGCTCCGACATCTCGAACAGGATCAGGCGCGTGGGACTCAAGCGAATGATCTGGCGGCACAGTTCCGAACCGATCGACCCCCCCGCCCCCGTGACCATCACACACTTGCCGCGGATGCAGGAGCTGAACAGCTTGGGCCTGGGCGGCACCGGGTCCCTGCCCAAAAGGTCACTGACCTCGACGTCCCGGAGCTCACTGATCTGCGCCCTGCCGGAAATCAGGTCCGACATGTCGGGCAGCGACTGGATGTGGACGCCTAAGGGCTCCAGGTGAGACAGGATCTCGCGCCGGCGCCGTCGCGACACTGCAGGCATAGCCAGCAGGATGCGGTCGATACGCCGCTGACGCACCAGGTCGGGTAAGGCATCCGGATCGAAGACCCGGATCCCGTTGATATTGCCGCCCTGCAGCGAGCGGTTGTCGTCGACGAAGGCCACGGGCTGGTAGTCCGTGCCCCCCAGCAACAGCGTGGAAACACGGGCCCCGGCGGTTCCGGCGCCGTAGATCACCACCCGCGCAGCAGGCCGGCGGCCAGCGCCGGAACGCCGCAGGAACAGGTAGCGGGCGAGGAAACGGCTGCCCCCGACATAGGGCAAGGCCAGGGCCCAGTAGATGCCGAGGGCTGTTATCGGGATCTGGTGACTGGAGTAGAAGCGGTCGAACAGCGCCAGCACCAGCGCGGAAAGCGTGACGCCCGCGATCACGGTAACCATGGCCCGCGGCCCCATGAAGCGGATCACCGCGCGGTACAAGCCTAAGGCCCAGAAGAAGAACAGGGCCGAACCGGTGGCGATAAGGAAGTAAGCCAGGGTGCGGTCAATGACGGGATCGAAGCGGTCGAACTTCAGCGCGAGCGCCGCCCAGAGGGCCGTGGGGATGGCGATCGCGTCCGCCAACGCCATGATCAGCCGCTTGGCCTGACGGGGAAGCGCAAGAACACGCTCCGCGGCGCTACGACCCAAGGCTAGCTGTTTCGCACCAACCGCACTGTCCCTCATGCCGCCTCCAATGTGCGCCTCCGTTGGGGGCCATTCTAAGGCAAAGAGCCGGGGAGATGCAGATGTGCCGGGCCCCCGCCACACCCCGAGTTGCGGTTCATCAACGCTTGTCTGTTCCAGGCGTTGACGTCCCCATGGCACCGAAGAGCGAAACGGATCATCCGCGGCACGAATTAGAGATGAACTTCTCCACATTCGTCTGCTTTGTTAGTGAGTCAGGTACTGATAAGTGCAGCCCGGACACATGGGTGTGATCGCCGCAGATCAATGCTAAATACCGCAAGCGCGAATTGAGGTAACCCTTGGGTATAGCTCTGACATTCAGCGTGTACCCCTCGATCCGCGAATCGCGCGTGGCCAATACACCAACCGGTTGACCTGCCTCCAGCGGCCCGCGCCCCGGAGCGCTGCTCACATAGCGGTCGTCCTCAATCTCCTGATTCATGTCCTCGAGCAGATATCCGAACCCCGAGATTTTGAGATCGCCGTTGCGGATCCGCCAACCTCGCAGATCCACCCCCACGCATCGCGTAGCCGCCGCGAAGAAGCCAGCGAGCATCGAGTGCGAGCTCCCGTCGCATTGGAAGTCGACGTTCTCGAACGTGCAGTCCTCAAACCGCTCCGGAAGAGTCTCGACGCAGATACCGCCACCACATGGCGCTCCGGCGGGCGCCACGATCGATGCACACCGAAGATCTGTGACGCGCCATCCGGACGTCACTACTGATCGGGACCTGGGGGCGATGGACCAGAACAAGTTGCAACGATCCGCAAACACGTCATTTATGCGTATATCCTTACAGTCATGAGTCTGGATGATCATGCGAATCGGTGCGTTCGCAGGCGAGAAAACCCGCAATCCGTGCACCTGGCAGTTGTCGCCGTCGACTTTGACGGCCGTGACCATTGGATACGGCAGCGCTTCGGTGGCTATCACCGTGACTCCGGAGACTGTTACACCCTTGGCAAGCGCAACCTTCACGGCCCGCTTGGCACAGTCCTGAAAGTGGCAATCCCGTACGGTGACGTTCAGAGTCGTTGCCCCCTGCAGGTCGCCGTAGAACCGGATTCCATCCGCATCCTGGTAGTCAATGGAGTTGGCATACGAAAGTCCTGGACTCAATAGAGTCCTGATATTGCGAAATACACAGGAGCGGAACTGCCCGGAAGTCACGACGGTCTGCCGCGCCACAGGACTCGCGAAGTCATCCGTCAGGAAAAACACACCTCCCGCGAACCCGTAACCGACCGAAGGAGTCACTCCACTCAATCCGGAATTATCATTGTAGATCTCTGTGAACTCACAACTATCGAAGTTGAATCCCTCCACCCCGTAGGGACTTATCATCACTGCGTATTGCGCGTTCGAGTGATCGCTGACTACACCCCCCGAGTGAGTTCCTTTGATATTCGTAAACCCGCAGCGTACGAATTTCGGGTCTGCGGCGTTGGATGCGACGTAGAGCAGGCACGCATTCACCTGCTTGCCGTTGCCGTCGAACTTAACCCCTAGGAAGCACACGCCGGAAGCGGTGATGTCCAGCAGGCGATCGTTGGCAGGTCCATCGAACTTGAACGAGCCGCCACGCGCGACGATGAGTTGTCTGTCGTTGTGGAATCTGAGCTTCGTCGTGATGCGAATGGTGAGCCCGCCGATGTCCAGCGGCCGACCGGACTTGATTGCCCTACTCATGGCCTCTGTATCGTCCGCATTGCCGTCTCCCAGGACGCCGAACCGCCGCACGTCCACGCTTGCGGGTTCGCCGGCTCGGGTCGCGCCCAAGCTTTGCACCGTGAGGGCCGAACCGGCAATGGCAGCCAGCAGTTCTGCGGCAAATTCGCGACGATGCATAAGCTTTCGCCTCTCAGGACCGCACATTCGCCTCTGGGAACACTATATAGGGGCGTGTCAAGGGGAGCTGAACCGCGGCGTGGGCCGAGGGGACTTACCAGCTAGATGCCAGTCGCAAACCGGTTCCTGTTCAATTTTTCCGCCTCCTACTCCGGAGGGGGTTACAAGCGCCTGCATGAGTACGCGAAGTGGTTCGATGCACGCGGCGGCGCCTGGTTCGCAATCCACCCTCATTGCCGCCACCTGCTCGCAGATTTTCCGAACAATCAGTACTTCGTCATCGCCCACTCTCACCTGCAGCGCCTGTATGACGACTGGGGATATCTGGGGGAAATCGGTAAGAGCATCGGCAGGCCCGAGCTGTATTTTGCCTATGGGATTCCCCTATATCGGCAGTTCGGACGCATCAACTGGTCGCATCTGAGCAACGTGCTGCTCCTGGGCACCCGGGGAGTCACGCTTTCCATGCGCGATCGCCTGAAATTCCTCTACCTGGGCGCCAGAACCACCTGGGGCTTTGCCAATGCCGATGTGATCTCGGCCGAGTCGCGCCGTTCTCTGGAACTGCTCGCCGCAGCGGGTTTCGGCAACCTCTTCCTGTCCGTCAACGGCAGCGATGACGAGATCGGCGAGTTACGCGGCCGGGCGAGCGGACTGAAGGACAACACATCCACTGTGGTCGGCACCTACAAATACAAGGCCCTAGAGGAGTCGGTTTTGGTGTTCGAGACGCTCAAGCGCACAAACCCCGGGCTGACACTGCAGATCATCGGCGACACCCGGCAGGTTCCACGTTCCCTCACCGGCCGAGGGGACGTGACGTGCCTGGGAGCCCTGAATCGCACCGCGGTGATCGAGCGCCTGCGTCGCACCCGCTTTTACCTGTCCACAACACAGATCGAGAATGCATACAACAGCGCCGCGGAAGGGGCTTTTCTCGCCGACGAATCCTACATCTCGGACATCGGAGCGCATCGTGAGCTGCTCATCGGCGAGAGCTACCGGAAAGTCACCTTACCGGGGGTGCGCACTGCGCTTCTGCACCTGCGTCGGGCGGAGCTGAGCGGCGCAAACTTGCGCAGCTGGCACGAAGTCATCACGGAAATGACGACGAAAGCCGCTCAGACGCAGAGCAGGCTCGAGCGGCTCTCCGTCCAGCCCCCGGTCGCCACGGTGCAGTCTCGCGCATCCCCCGCAAGATCCAAATAGCAACGCCGCGGCATATTTGCAGGGTGCACGGGCTTAAGCCTTCTCAAGACGCCCCGAGCCCGCTATGACCGCAAGCCCAGCGAGCGCTGCCAAGGTGGTAACGGCTATCCAGAACCCGCTGGCCGGATGTAGCGCGGCCACCAGCGCGCAGGGCAGAAGACAGAACACATTCAGGGCTGCTACTGCTACAGTGACCGGAAGGTGGCTGCCCCACCGGCGCGCGAGCCATTGATACGCGTGGCTGCGGTGAGCTTCGTGTACGCGTTCACCTCTGGCTGCTCTGCGCACAAGTGTCACGGTCGCATCGACCAGAAAGGCTCCGCCGAGGATGAGCCATGCGCTCCAGGGGAGTTGACCATCATGCGCCGACGCCAGCGCGATTACCCCGACTACATATCCAACATAGCCGCTGCCAACGTCGCCCATGAAGATCTTCGCGGGTGGCCAATTCCAAATCAGGAAGCCCAGGCAGGCGGCGCCCACTATCGCCTCCAATAACATGAGAGAGTCTGCACTCCCGACCAACAGGCCGACCAGCGCGGCACCCCACATTACGAATACACCCTCGGCGGCGGCTATACCATCTATGCCATCCATGAAGTTGAAGAGATTCAGCGCCCAGACGATGCCCAGGATCGCAACAATATGGCCTGCGAATCCCAGCTGAAACAGGTGCGCGCCGGATCCCAGAGTCGGCACGCCACCCAGCAACACCACAGCCCATATGGCGGCCGCCACATGCACCGTGAACCGGATGCGGACGGAGACCCGCAGACGGTCATCAAAAAAGCCGACGACGGCCACCGGGATCCCGCCTCCGAGCAGAGCCAGGAATAGCCGCGTGCCGAGCATGCCCAGTGACGCGAGGACGATGAGCCCAGTGGTAGTAGTCAGTACAATCGCCACTCCTCCGCCCCGGGGCGTCGGAGTGCGATGCGAGCTGCGTTCATTGGGGACATCCAGCACGCCGTGGGTCAGCGCGACGGCCCGCATCACGCTTGTCAATGCAAACGCCGCAAGCAACGCGACCACCGTGGCGCCCGCCACTTCAAGATTCATGTGACCGGTCCCTCGACAAATACCAATCGACAGTGCGCTTCAGACCCTCGTCCACACCCATGGGTGGCGACCACCCCAATGCGCGGCAGGTCTGCGAAATGTCCAGTGTCAACGAACCGCAAAGCCTGGCGGCTTCGGCCTTGCGCATCAGCAGCGCGGCCGCTGAACGCAGCGCAACCGGGGGCACGGGCAACAGCCTCACGCGGCGGTCCATCGCGGTGCCGATCCGGCGCAACAAGTCGGGTGTGGATAGATCCTGTCCATCTGACACCAGCCAAGTACCGGCTGTCGGCAACGGGTCATTCAGCAAGCGGACGAGCAGGTCACACAGGTTCCAGATGCTTACCAAGCTGCGCCGGTTGCGAACAGATGCCAGGGGCAATGGCCACTCTTTGTCAACCCAGCGCATGAGGCGCAGAAAGTTCGCTCGGACACCAGGCCCATAGACCAGAGGCGGCCGCACGATGGCTGTCTGCATCCCGGTACGCTGCCCAGTCTCGAGGATCGCCTCCTCGGCCAGCATCTTGGAAATGCCGTAGATATCCCGCGGATTGGGGGCATCGTCTGGAGTGAAGGAACGAGCAGGTGTTTCCTCGCCATTCACCTTGATGCTGCTGACGTACACGAAGCGGCAAATTGCCGCTTGTGCCGCGGTCTTAACGAGGTGCCGCGTGCCGTTCACATTCACTTCAGTATATAGGCGCGCGTTGCCCGGGTCATCCCGCACAACGTGCGCCCTCGCCGCGGCGTGCATGATGGCGTCGACGCCACGTAGTGCAGCCTTCCAATCGGTAGCCGCGCCGATCTCGCCGACGACTACGCGCTCTGCGACCGAGTGGGAAAGCGGGCTCTCGCGGCGCAAGGCCGCGCGCACTGTATGGCCCGCCCCGCAGAGAGCGGTGCATAGCGCTTCGCCGACGAAGCCCGTGGCACCAGTAACCAAAACACGCATTGTTGGCTGCAATACCCTCTTGGGTCTGGCCCATCTACCGGCGGTCAGTCGAGCCGCAAGTCTTCAAGCATACGGCGCACGTGCTGCGGATAGTGGGAAAACGACGGCCAGTCCGTCACTGTCATCTTCTGTTCTTGCGCAGGGAAGTAATGTCCGGCGGTGATCACACACTGAAGCGTCTTCCTCACGGTGCCCCGTTTGTGCGTACCCCGATGGAAACCACTGCCGGCGTCCATGATGATCAGCGTCCCCTTGGGGCCCACACAGTGCATGATCGGAAACTGCTGCGCGATAGCCTCATCCTGGTAGCTATAACGCTTCCACGTATTGCGGAACCTGTGCGATCCGACGGCGTACTCCAGGTGTGTATCCGTTTCTGCCAGGTCGCTGACTAGAAGCATCATGGTGATCTGGCGATAGCAGTCCGTATGAAACTTTGCCGAAATCTCGAGCCTTGAAAATTCGGCATTCGGCAAGTCCGCAATCAACGCATTCCTGATGACCCAGGGCTGTTCCCGATAGAACGGCTGCCGCTGATAGTAGTTGTAGAGAATGCCACAAACATCCGGGTCCAATAACAATGGCGCAAGAACAGGATCCTTGAATGAAATGCGATAGTTATCTGTATTGGTCACATCGTCGCGACCCCCAAAGCTGATCTTCTCCATGGATTGAGGAGTCTGCTGCGCGTGCCCCTCGATGACAGGAAAATACGTACGCTCGATGTGCTCGGCAATTGACTCGAAACCATGGAGCATGGTTACGCCATTCTCGCGCAGTTCTTGCAGGTGGCACTGCGCACGCTGAGAAATTGGTACCTCAGGAGCGCGCGCGTCCGGCGTGTAATACTTATACCAGACGAGGGGTTCCAGCCACGGGTTGTAGAACACCCATTTCTGGATCAGTGCTTCTATTTTTCGACGCATCCTCGCCATCTCCACCCAACGAATTCAATTAGCTGCGCTGCCAAGAGCCATCGATGCTACCTTAGCTCACGATGCCGCTGCCAGCCGCCATACGCCCGCGTTAGCTGGCCGTGCCAGTGCCTGCGGCCAGCTCCGCGAGCCAGATTTCCAGCTGTGTAATCAGCTTGTCGCGATCAAATTCGCTGGCGCTCACGGCCAGCGCATTCCGGCCCATCTCGGCCCGGCGCTCCGGCGACGCTGCGGCCAGCTCGAGGACAGCCTCCGCAAGGCCGCGGGCGTCGCCGGCCCGGCATCTGACACCGGAACCAGAGCGCTCCACGAGCTCGGCACCTTCGCCATTCAACATGGCTACCACCGGAATCCCGGCAGCCAGGTACGATTGCAGCTTGCCTGGAATGGTCATGGCAAATATTGGCTCATCCTTCAGGCTGACCAGCAGGGCATCGGCATGTTGATAGAATGCGGGCATTCTCTCCAAGGCATGCCTCCCCAGCATCAGTACGCAATCTTCCAGGCCACGGCGGCGGATCTCGTCGCTGACCCAGCATGCCATCCGGCCATCGCCTACCAGGAGCCAGCGGATCTGCGAATGAGTCTTCAGCAGCTGCGCAGCCGTCAGCACTGCAGGAAAGTCCTGCGCCTCGCCGATGTTTCCGGCGAACATAATGTTGAACGCCGCCTGCTTCACCGGAACCTCAGGCGCCGGAGCTTCGCTGCGGCGGCTGGTGCAATCGAAGACAGACTCGGCCCAGCTCGGAAAGTAGCGGGTGCACCGGCCCGACTGCGCACAATGCACAGCGATTTGTGGGATGAAGCTCCTTGACTGGGCGAGAATCAGATCGCAACGATTGTAAATGAACGATACGAGCCGACCGACCATCCGAATAAGCGCGCGCGAACGTAGTACACCGATCGCCTGCAAGGTTTCCGGCCAGAGATCGAGCACCCAAAAGGCGACTGGGGCTTTTTTGATACCGCGCAGCACCACTGCCGGCAGTCCAACGGTCGCAGGCGATGGCTCGTACACGAAGATCGCATCGAACTTGCGTCGACGCAGCTTCCAGGGTCCCAGCACCGCCGCGCTCGCCGCGAAGCTCAGGTAGTTGAGGACGAGCGAAACCCGGCCCTTTCCCCGCGGCAGGAGCGGCACGCGAACGATCGTTGCACCCGCGTAATGGCCGAAGCGCCCGGGCTCTTGCCGGTACTCGGGGTAAACCGCGCCACTGGGATAGTTGGGCAGTCCGGTCAACACGGTCACCTCGTGGCCGCGCCTCACCAGCTCGGCCACGAGGTTATTGACGCGAAAATCCTCTGGCCAAAAATATTGGGTGACGACGAGCAGACGCAATGCCCTGGGCCTCCTCAATGATATTCGCGCCAAACGACCCGATTTATGTAGTCGGTATAGCTATGGACGATACGCACCACCTTCTCGGACACGTTGGGTACGGTGTAGTCAGCAACCTCCCGCATATAGCGGCCGCCGGAGTCGGGCCCCGCGGCCAGAATCGCCAGACCCTGACGTATCCGGTCCAACTCCAAGCCGACCATCATGACCGCGGCCTCTTCCATGCCCTCGGGCCGCTCATGCGCCTCACGAAGATTGAGCGCGGGGATATTCAGAATGGACGCCTCCTCGTTGATCGTGCCGCTGTCGGAGAGCACGGCCCGCGAAGCCAGCTGCAGCTTCACGTAGTCGCTGAATCCGAAGGGCTTGAGCAGCCTCACATGCGGATGAACCTTCGCTCCGGCCGCGTCCATGCGCTTGCGGGTACGAGGGTGAGTCGAGACGACCACCGGCAGGTCGTGATCGCCCGCCAGCGCGTTGAGGATATCCACGATTCGCGTGAGCGATTTCGGGTCATCAACATTCTCCTCCCTGTGGGCACTGACCAGGAAAAAGCCCGCAGGGGTCAGTCCGAGCCGGTCCAGAATGTCCGACTGCTCGATACGATCGCGATAGTAATCGAGCACTTCAAACATCGGGCTGCCCGTTTTGATAATCATGTCGGCAGGCAAGCCCTCGCGCAGCAAATATTCACGGGCGATGGAGCTGTAGGTGAGATTCACATCAGCGGTATGGTCGATGATGCGCCGATTGATCTCCTCCGGAACACGCTGATCGAAGCAGCGGTTACCCGCCTCCATGTGAAAGATCGGTATTCTGCGCCGTTTCGCCGGGATCACCGCAAAGCAGCTGTTCGTGTCGCCGAGCACCAGGAGAGCCTCGGGTCGCTCGCGTTCGAGCACGCCATCAACATTGATGATGACGTTCCCGATGGTCCGCGCCGCACTGTCTCCGGCGCTGTTCAGAAAATGATCGGGTTTGCGAACCTCCAGGTCCTCCAAGAATACCTGATTGAGCTCGTAGTCATAGTTCTGCCCGGTGTGCACGATCACGTGCTCGCAGTGACGGTCCAGACAGGCCATGACGCGGGACAGCCTGATTATCTCCGGCCGCGTGCCGATGACCGTGACAACCTTAAGCTTTTTCACAGACTACCTTCATCGTTATGGTATCCGGTCGCGAACGGTCGAAAATCTCGTTTGCCCACAACATCACGATGAGCTCGTCATCTCCGATGTTGGTGACATTGTGTACCCAACCGGGCACCGAGTCGACAATGCTGCCCTCCGCGCCACGGACGACCAGCTCGTGTGTCTCGCCGGTGCGCAAGTTCCTGAAGCCGAAGCGCGCCGTGCCGCGCACGACCAGAAACTTTTCCGTCTTGGTGTGATGATAGTGTTCGCCGCGGGTGACACCAGGGTGCGCCGTGAAATAGGAGAACTGTCCGCAGTCTGGCGTCTTCAGCATCTCGACGAACGTGCCGCGGGGATCGACATGACGCGCGACATTGTAGGCGAAGCCTTCCGGCGGCAAGAAACTGATATAGGTGGAATAAAGAGCCCGTGTGAGCCCTACCCCGACGCGCGGTATCAGCAATGAGCTGCGACAGTTGGCGATTTCTTCCAACAGAATCGACAATTCGCCCACCGTTGTCTCATATATAGGCTCGACCGCGCCATAGCCAGTTGAGAGGTCATTGATACCCAGCAGAGCAATCAGCGCGTTCACGACGTCGTCGATGTACAGAAGCCGAAGCTTGCTCGAGGGATCATTGACCGTGATCGGCAGGCCCCTGGAGATCTGGTAGCAGAAGGTCGCCACGGCAGAATTGTAGTGAGGCCTGCTCCATTTGCCGAATACGTTGGTCAACCGGAAGACCCTGACCGCTGCGCCGCTCTCGCGGCCATATCGCAACAGCACTGCTTCCGCGGCGCGCTTGCTTCGGCCGTAGGCGCTTGCCAGCGTCGCCTGAGTGGACGACGCAAAGGCTACCGGCGTCCTGCGGCCGCTCGCCGCAAGGGAGGCGCACACAGCCTCGGTGAAGTCCACATTGCCGCTCACGAATTCCGAGTCGAGCTGCGGTCGGTTTACACCGGCCAGGTGAAAGACGAAATCCGCCTTCGCCAGCGCCGCATCGAGCTGTTCACGAGGGGTGTGGTTGCTGATGCCGAGGACATCACCGTACCCTGACTCACGCAGGCGCACGCACAGATTTCTGCCGATGAAGCCGGCCGCGCCGGTGACTACGATGCGCACGGCGCTCAATCCTCCGGTGCGACGACCTCGCCGCCAGCAATCCGCCGGATGAATTCGAGCTTCAGCAGCAGCTGCTTCATGGCGGCGACGTCGAGCCGGTGGGTGTTGTGCGAAGTGTATTCTTCCGCCTGAGTGCTTCTGCGCTCGCCCTGATCGAAAAACTTCGCGTAGTTAAGATCGCGTCCGTCGGGAGGCACTCGGAAGTACTCTCCCAGATCCTCCGCATGGGCCCGCTCCTCGCGGCTAAGGAGGACCTCATAGAGCTTCTCCCCGTGCCGTGTACCAATTTCGCGAACTTCGTGTCCCGGGCGTGCGAGCACCTCGAGCAGGGCGTCGGTGAGGACAGCCACGGTGGCTGCCGGCGCTTTCTGCACGAAGATATCGCCATTGCCACCGTGCGCGAATGCGTACAGAACGAGCTCGACCGCATCGTCCAGTGTCATCATGAAGCGGGTCATTGCAGGATCGGTGATCGTAATCGGCCGCCCGGCAAATATCTGTTCCACGAACAGGGGAATCACTGAGCCGCGCGAAGCCATCACGTTGCCGTAGCGCGTTCCGCAGATGACGGTACCGCTTCCCTCGAGATTGCGGGAGGCCGCTATCATCACCTTTTCCATCATCGCCTTGGAGATACCCATGGCGTTGATCGGGTAAACAGCCTTGTCGGTGCTAAGACAGACGACCCGGCTGACGCCGGCATTGATGGCCGCCTCGAGTACATTTTCAGTACCCACGACGTTGGTGCGCACGGCCTCCATGGGATGGAACTCGCACGAGGGAACCTGCTTCAGGGCCGCCGCATGAAAGCAGCATTGCACGCCACGCATGACCGACGCCACGCTGCGCGGATCACGAACGTCGCCGATGTAAAACTTCAGCTTCGGGTGATCGTAGCGCCTGCGCATGTCGTCCTGCTTCTTCTCGTCCCGGCTGAAGATGCGGATCTCCGCCACATCGGAAGCAAGAAAGCGACGCAATACGGCGTTACCGAAGGACCCCGTTCCGCCCGTGATCAGAAGGACTCTATTGGAGAACATGCGGGTCCCGATACCGGGGCAAATGGGCGGCTATGAATGACGGAGACAGAAGCTGCAAACCCCTAACGTAAGCCACGAATGACGGACGAGGCCAAGGATTTTACTGCAGCCCGAGTCAAGAGGATACTGCGCCACGGCGCGCAAGGCCCTCACACAGGGCGCCTCGACGCAGTGAGTTCTTGGCTAGTGCCTGGTCGGGCCCGTTTCAATGCCCTCGGGAAAGTACTGGTAGATCGAGGTATCGGTGTGACCACCCATAATTACGATCGATCCGTTGAAATACGCTATGGAGCTTGCATGCCGTGGTGGCATATTTGACGGAGGGAGAGCGCTGAAGTGTATGCAATCGGGCGCGAAGTAAGCATCGCTCGAAGTGTTCTCCTGCCGGTCGATCGAACCATTGGCAACATAGCAGCCGCCAGGCGCGGCAGTAAGGGCGAAATGTGTGCGTGGTGGGAATCCCAAATGCGTGGCCTCGAGTCTCCAGGTCGCCCCTCCATCACCCGATGACCAAATGTCGCTGAACTGCGCGACCGTTTCGCTGATGGTCGCGCCGGGCACTGCCAGCTTCAGGCCACCTCCAATGACGTAAATGCGGCCGCGGAAGTACGCGCCGCCGTGAACAAGCCCCCTGCCGCTCCAAGGCGCATGCGCGGTCACTTGCTCCCACGAGGCCGCGTCAGGACTCCGCCATACATCGTTGAGGCCAACAGCTGCACACTCCGGCTGAAACGCGCACCAGTCGTATGGCGACCAGTACTGGCCTTCATACAGGATGATTTGGCTGCCGTCCGATATGGCCACTGGCGTATAGCGCTTGCCGAACGGCGCCGCCCCGTTCTCTTGCCGCCAATCTATACCATCGGCTGACGACCACGTATCCGGGATCAGATCCCCGCCCATGACGTACAACCGGTTGTTGTGTACTAGCCACGCAGCTCCGTGACGCCCTTCCCACGGCGCCGCCGGTGTCAGCAGCTTCCAGTTCTGCAGATCGCTCGTAAACCAAACATCGTGAAACCCGGTGTCGCCCGGATCGTCGTCGGCCCATCCTCCGAGCAGGTACAAGCCCCCGTCCTTCACCAACAGCCCCGCGCTGTCGCGCCAGTGCCAGGTGTTTTGATTCGCCAATGTCCGCCAGGTGCCTCGTCTGTGAACCGATACCGCTCGCGAGTCACCCGGCTCGAACTCGACCGTGACCGGCGTGTCGAAAGCCGGGAATACCACAGAGTGCACGGTGGTCGAATTCGACGTGCCCCAAGTCAGCTGACCTACCGGTTGGCTTCCGTTCCCCAACACGGATGCGCAGGCCCGATCAACGAGAATGTAGACAATGTGGCCCGTGTCATAGAACCCGGCGGTGCCACAACCATCGATGGCGGCGGACTGCAGCCCCGGTGTCTCCGCATGCAAGAGGGTGTCGCCAGGAGTGCTGGTCACCGGGGAGTATGAGAGCGCTCTCGGCAACGCTGTGGATTGCCCGCCGCTGCATCCACTCAATAATACCCCGAGTGGCGCCACCAGAGAAAATAATACATCCCGTGCCCAAGTCATTAATCACCCTGCATTTGTAAGTCCGAGCAACCACTCCGTATCCGCTGCGTGATCAACCTAGCCAACCAGAGTGTACTTAGTTGCAACATAAGTCAGAATAGCATAATGAATCCGCTCAAAATCTTAAGAACTGTAAGCGCATAACGAAGTGTTGTTTTGTTTAAGCGCGTGACCAGGACATGGTTGAAACGGTCCCGACCGCGCGCGGTCTACCCGTTCTGGTAAAGGGTTTGAGGGCCGGCCTGTCAAACCCAATGTAGCAAAATAGATCAACAGCCAGTCGGTAAACCGCCCCCTCTCGCGGGCGAACCGCCGCGGCAAATCACCCTGTGGTAGGTCCGCAGCAGCTCGGCGGCGTTGAGCCGCGCATCGAAATTCCGTTCGGCCATCAACCGGGCGGCCTCGCCCATATTGGAGGTCGCCTTGCGATCGAGAGCCATGCGGGCGATCGCCTGTGCCAACTGTTCGGCCGATTGCGGTGCGATGGCAAGGCCGGTCTCGTTGTGGATCAGCGTGTCGGGCCTGGCATCACGCACCGCCACGATGCTCGGTACCCCAAAAAAAGCCGCTTCGAACACTGGGCGCCCGGGAGCGTCATAGTGAGAAGGGAATGCGAGAACGTTCATGTATGGGTAGGCGCGCGCGATGTCTTGGGTGAAGCCGAGGAAGTGGAATCGATCCCGAAGGGAGTATGTGGCCAGCGCCGCCTCCATCGCGGCGCGCGCATCCTGCTGCAGACTAAGAGCCCTCAGCAGCCACGCCTTCAACCCGCGCGACGAGCGGGTCTCATCGCCCACGATGATAAACTCCACATCCAACCCTCGATCGCGCGTCAAGCGCGCGGCCTCCACCAACTCGTGGACGCCTTTGACCCGCAGCAGATTCCCGACAAACCCCACTTTGAACGAACCCTCGCGCAGCCGCGCGAGCTTGCCTTCCAGCGTTCCATCCGACGGCGCCGCGACCTTCGGCACGAAACCATTGTGTATCACTTGGACGGACAGATCCGGCGGAAGGCTGGCTCGCACGTTCTCATCGATGGCCACCACAGCCTGTACCCGGTTTCTGAGCATCCAATTTCCCCACCGCGTGCGCCAGGAGCGCGGCGCGACACGCAGAACCGACCTGACATGCACGACCGCCGGCACATCGAACCAGTGACGGGCCAACCACAAGGTAAACAAGCCTCCGGCCTCATTGAGATGGATCAAATCCACCTCCCTCCATCGCCGCTTTGCCCGAGCGAGAGCAACCATGGTGAACGGCAGGTACGCAACCTCGCGCAGCAGCACGAGCCATCGCACGCCGCGGTAGTAGCTGTACCGCGTGTTGTCAAACTGTGTCAGACCTCTTGTTTCAATTACCTCACCCAGGCGCGAGAAAAACGCACAGACCGTGCCACGCTGCGTGATGAACGCCGGCTGCACTGCCCCCGGCGGAAAGGCGCGGATTGCTTCGAAGAGGCTGCGTGAAGCACCACCAAAGGCGCCGAAGAAATGCAAGTAGAGAACCCGGAGCGGCCTCACCCAAGATATCCTCGTTTGGGCTTCAACAACCGCTTGGCCAGCTCAAACAATACGTCGCTCGTGCGATAGTCGCGAAAGGTTCGCAGCGGTGCCCGCATGATGGCTTCGAACTGCCCGGCAGTTAGGGCCAGCTTCTTGACGGCGTACTCGCAGTCTTCCTGCAGCAGACGCTCCGGGTATACCGGCTCCTTCATCAGTTCGAGCGCCCGCTCACGAGTGATCTGTCCCGCGCAAATCAGGCTCGACAAATGCGCCTTGCGTTTGTCGATGTTGAACTTGCGCGGCAGTACATAGGCCTGAAAGAAGCGCGTGTAGATTGATTCGTAGTGCTTGCCACCGTAGTAGGTCCATCCCAATTTACTTTGCAGCAACTCGATCGCTGCCCGCTTGTCGTACTTCACGTAGTTGAGGATCGGCACGAGGCGCACGCGACGCAGGTAGAGGTGTTGGAAAAGCTTCAGCAACGAGAAATGCGGATAGGTCGTGAGTTCGACGGTGCCGAACTGTCGATGGACATCCGTGATATAGCGCCAATCGAAGTACCCGTAACCCCATCGCTTGGGCAACACTCCCTCCGAGGCAACGTTCACTCCTGTGAGGACATAACGCAAACCATGCCGGGCGGCCAGCTGATAGAGCAGCGCGAAGATCGCGTGGTCAGTGGGCACCTCGGAATCCGGCGTCGAAGCCTTGAGGAACGATACCTGCAGGTCCCGGAACTCTTCCCAGTCGATTACGTGCGTATATAGATCGATGTTCAGCGCCTTCAGCGCCTTCTCAATGTTGGCGACCGCCAGCTCGGAATTCCACCCGTTGTCCAGATGCACCGCGAGGGGACGCAGGCCGAGCTCCTTCACCAGCCAGGCCACATAAGTGCTATCGACACCCCCGCTGATGCCTATGATGCAATCGTACGATTTGCCGCGACCCGCTCTCCTGATCCGCGTGACTAGCTCATCCAAGTCTTTGTGCCGCTCCGCGTCGGGAATCACGCGTTGCCGGGCGAGACCGGCGTAGTGGTGGCAATGGCTGCATACGCCCATGTCATCGAAGACGATATCTGGGTCGGTTGTGTCCATGATGCACTTGGTGCAGATGGTCATCGGTTTCCTCGAGGCATGGTCGGAGCAATCTCCTTCGTGCGGCCGGTTGCTGAGCCCGGGGAGCGACGCTGCAGCAGAAGGCGAAATAGTATGAGAAAAATGAAATTGTAGGGAACGAGAAAGCTGCCGTAGGCGAGGCAGGCCACGCCGAGAATGAGGAACAGCGAGCCCGGAACCAGATCGAGCGACTTAGCGGCGCGGCGCCCCAGGAGAACCAGATACAGGATGAACGGCAGAAAACACAACCCAAGCCGCGCGAGCCATCCGGTAATGAACGCCTCCGCGCCAGTGTCACCGCTTCCGGCTGTCGTGTTGGATGTCATGACAGACGAGAGCTCGAAGGTGCCGATGCCTGTGAGCGGCGAGGACATGAACAGATCAAAGTGCTGCAGCCACAACCAGGGGCGATATACCGTCTTCTCCAGGCCCTCGTCCGATTCACCCACGGTTTCGGTGCGGAACAGATAATTCCCCAGCGCCCCCTCGCGCAGCGCGGGCAGGAGTGTCACCAGTGTGATGGCCGCGATCGCGATCACGAAAACGACGAGCAGCAGGAACAAACAAAGCCCGCGGCGCCGGGCCGAAAATGTGTGCGCGTTGAGGAGAACGTACGCCTCGCACAGAATCAGCGCGAGCAGCGCCGACCTTACGCCGCCGAAGACCAGGAAGTAAAGCGACAAGGAACACCATATCAGCCTGCTGAGACCACGGCTCTGCAGTTGATTCGCGAGGAAGACGATAAGCGACAGGAATGCGCTCTCGGGTACAAACGGAAACAACGAAACTCGCCAGGCCAGACCCGTGTCGACGCCGGTCACGTTCTGCCCGGGGAGCAACCCGTAATCACTGAGCCCAAACAGGTACCACAGACTTCCGGCCACGATGGAGGCGGCGAAAAAACCGTTCAACAGTCTTACCGACACGTCGCTACGCGTGCTGCTCAGCCAGATCAGTGTGATCCCGAGCAGCCCCGCGCTGCGCACGGTAGCGAGATCGTTGCGCGGCGCGGAAACTGCTACGGCGACCAAAACGAATACCCACAGCAACAATGTCAGGCGATTCGCTAACGAGCCTGCAATGCCGAGAAGCACCGCGCCGGCGGCGACCGCAGCCACGGGAATGGCCGTAAAGCCATAGGCCAGCGCTGAGTCTTCCGGAGCGGGCAAGAGTACGCGAACGTACAAATAGGCCCAATAGTAGAGCAGGACGGCGACGAAGACGGGGGTGTGCACCTGCGTGGCACGCTGATGAGGAGCCTGCGGAATGGCCGAGATTGCGTGCATCGAAGTGGGCTCAGCCCGCCGGCAACTCGCGCTGTAGCTCCAGCGCCGAGGGGTAGGTAATCAACACCGCACGGTGAGGCCCATGAAACACAAACATCGCGCCCGCCGCCACAGCTGATGCGCCGCCGCTTCGCACCGCCATCCCGAAATCCCGCACTGAGCCGGCACCACCGGAAGCAATCACCGGGATGCTCACGGCGGCAGAGACTTTCTGGAGCAGCTCGACATCGTAGCCACGCATAGTGCCGTCACGGTCGATGGCGGTCAGGAGCAGCTCTCCTGCGCCCAGGTTTTCCATACGCTTCGCGTACTCGACGGGATCCGCGCCGGTGGCCGTCGTGCCGTTGTCAACATACACTTCGTAGCGCCCAAACACCTTGCGCCGCACGTCGACCGAGGCGACCAGAGCCTGTGCGCCGAATTCGCGAGACGCAACCCGCAGGACTTCCGGGTTGCGCCAGGCCGTAGTGTTGAAAACAACCTTCTCGACGCCCAGCCGTAGAATGCGGCGCGCCTCCTCCACAGAGCGAATACCCCCGCCATAGGCCAGAGGCATGAAGCACTCGCTCGCCACCTCCTCGATGATGGAGTACGGCGGCCCACGATCATGCGCCGACGCACCGATATCCAGCAGGACGAGCTCGTCGGCCTCTTTTTCATTGAAGATCTTGATGGCATTGATCGGATCACCGACATATTTGGGATCCTTGAAGCGCGTCGTCTTGACAAGTCCCGCGCCGTTCAGCAACAAGCATGGTATCACCCTGGCCCGCAACATGATCAGCACCGCTCCGCGAAGTTCTTAAGCAGGCGCATGCCGAACTTGTGGCTTTTTTCCGGGTGAAATTGCACGCCCCAGACGTTGTCGCACTGAAAAGCTGAATGAAACACCCCACCATAGGACGTGGTCAGCAGCACGTCCGCCTCCCGACGGCATCGAATGAAGTACGAATGCACGAAATAGAAGCGCGAATCGACCGGCAGGTCCTGCACCAAAGTCTCCGACCGCATCGCCGTGACCCCGTTCCATCCCATATGTGGCACTTTCAAGGCATTCCCGCCGGGATGGAATCGCACCGCCTCGGCGTCGATCCAGCCGAGACCCTGTCGCTCGCCCTCGGCGCTGCTGCGGCTCATCAAGTGCATACCCAGGCAAATACCCAGGACTGGGATACGCGCCGCCAGCACACGCTCGTTGAGCACCGGTATCAGTCCACCGCGCTCCAGATTCTCCATTCCCGCATCGAATGCCCCCACTCCGGGCAGGATTAGTTTGCCGGCGGCCGCAACACGCCGCGGGTCGGAGGTGATCTGCGAATCAAACCCGAGTTTTTTGAGCATGTTCCTAATGGAACCGGAATTGCCCATATTGTAGTCAACGATGGTAATCAAGCTAATCCTCAGGCTTTGATAGAGGCGTCCGCAAGCAGTCTCGCCAGGGCCGCGTCCGCGGGCGGTGCGGCGATGATTGGGCGCCTGCCGCCGGCGGCCAAGCGTATGAGCGTCGCTTCGAGCTCCGGCGTGCCACCGGTTTCCACCTGCACGAATCCCGTCGACAAAATCCGTCCGTGCACTTCCGCGCCATAGATCGTAGTGATCACCGAGGGCACACCAAATTGTGCGGCATCAATCACTGTGCTCGAGCTGTGAGTCACGTGGACATCCACATGCGGAAGGAGCGCTTGCAAAGGCAAGTCGCTGCACTCGTCCAGTTCGCAGGGCCCGGCGCTGCCGAGGTAGCTGCGAATCTCCTCCCGTCGTTCGAGCATCGCGGGATGCAAGCGAACCCAGAAGGCCATTTTCTCGCCGCGCGAGCGGAGCAAGCCGGCAACCCCTTCTAGTTGCTCCGACGCGCTGAGGCCATATTGAAGCGTAATCAAGACTACGGAGCGCCGCCCCGCCTTATCCTTCAGCGCCCTCGCACGGGCCATTGCCTCCGTGACCCCCTGCCACCGTGAGTCAGAGCGCCAGAGATCACTCCATGGATTGCCTCCCACAAAAGGTGAATGGCCAGTGCCGCCACTCCAGCTACCGATGACATCCGCCTCCCAATCGGACCAAACCCAGAAGCGGTCCGGCAACAGCTCGTGCCGATCGCCCCGCGGCCTCGGCCATGCCGCGTAGGCCGGATGCATCTCGCCCTGAACCCCATGTTGAATGTCCATCACCGGAATACCGCATTCCCGACATGCCAGCACAAACGCCATTCCTTCGACACTGTAGAAGCTGACAATGAAGGCCATTCGCGGCCTGAGGCGGCGCAGCCTGCGCCGATGCAAATTGGCAACCATCCGGACACGCCAACCGTCGGAGATGATCTGGGCGGCTCGCAATGACTCGACGCCGAAGCCGGCCGCAGCCATCCAATTCACGACTTCATTCTGCGCTGGCAAGCTTGCGCTGTCCGCCGCCGCGCGTCTGGCATGCAAGGCGCCCGCCATGCTCGCCCGGTCGATACCGCACTGAAGAAGGCGGGAGGGAGTGTAGCGTGGCACATGATATAGGTGCAGCGGCGTCCACAACGAGCTGCTCAGTCCCGCGCGTTTCGCCGCAGCTATGAGCGGATCGCAGAACCGTTCGACCCATCGGCCTCCCAATTTGGTAAACGAGAGTCCATCGGACAGATAAACGAGGTCGCGGCGATCCCTTCCCCAGTCAATGGCCCTGGGGTCGCGCCAACGAGCCTTCGCCGCGGCTGCAGCACCTGCCAGGGCCTGCTTTGCATACCGCGCCGCGCCCGTGGCCGAGGCTTCCTGCTGCGCAGAGCTTGCATAGCCAGCCGCCCATTCACGAAAGAACCAACGTAGTCGAACCAGGGGCCAGACGGCCACACCAGCAACGCGCCATTCGTGCGTCGGAAAACGAGATTCGACTTCCGCGAGCGCCCGCATCAGATCGGATGAGCGAGGCGGTCCTGAGACGACAGTCCCGACGACGGTCGCTGCAGCGGGCGACTCGTATACAGGATCGTCCATCATTGCCGCACTGGCAGATCCTGACTGCTCAAGGGTCACCGGAATGCCTGAGAGCCCTCAATGCAAGCACGGGCCGGGTCCAAGGCATCGGTTGCACTTTTGTGGACACCGCCCACGCCAGCACCAACATCGCACTTTGCGCGCAAAAATAACTGACGGCCCCTCCCTGCACGCCAAGTCTGGCAACCAATACGGGTGCAAGCACTGCCGCGATACCCGCCGCTGACACAGTTGCCAAACTCAGCCACTCCGTACGTGAGGTAAAGAAGAACAGTCCGGCGATAGTCCAGTAGGACGCCGACATCGCGCCGCCCGCCAGGAACCACAGCGACAATCCGACCGCCGCGTGATAGCGCGCGTCGAGAATAATCGGCCCCGCCAATAAGAATATCAGCCACCCGACCAGCGCAATCAGCAACCACATCGGCATCAGCAAATAAAAGGCGCCCACGACCCGCAGACTGCCGACGCTGGAACCGGAGGCCAACTGGGCATACATCCATGGCGAGAGCGCTTTCTGGATCGCATCTCCCAGTACATTCATGACCATCCCAACCTGGGCTGCAGTGCCGTAAACGCCGAGTGCGTCCGTTCCCAAACTCGCGGACACAGCGAACCGATCGGCGCCGGCCAGCACGGCCCCGGCCAGTGCGTGCGGAATCAGCGGCACGCCGAATCGCAAGAGCTTCAGCAGGTCCACTCTCGACCAAGACCATCGCGCATCCCCTGCGGCGATGAGAAGCCACACCGCACCGCCGGCCGCCATGAGCCACGCCCAAAATGCCCCCAGGATGCGCCCCTCGGCACCCATCCCCAGCACCAGTACCGCCAACAGGGAAAGTCCCATGTTCAGCAGCGCGGTGAGAACCTGAAACACAGCCGACGGCACTGCCCGCTGTTGACTTTGCCAAAGAGTGGTCCTCAACCCCATCACTACCGTACAGCCTGCGTACAGAGCGGCAAGAGGCCAAAGCGCGGGTTCCAGCCCAAGGCGCTCCCGCCATATCAATCCCGCACCCAGGAACAACATGCCGCACAGCACGCTGCTGGAGCCTGCCAGCACCAACGCCGAGCCGACGTAACGCGGAAAATCCAGTTGCTCGCGATTGAACCATTTAACCGCAACCGAGCCGTGGACGTTCAGGCCGGCCAATGAATTGGCGACCGAGATCAACAGAAAGAAGCTTACGACCATACCGTACTGCCCAGGCGGCAGTACACGTGTGAGGATGGGCAGCAACAGGAATGGCACACCGGCCGAGAGAGCATTGGCCAGTCCGTAAATCGCGCTCGCGCGCAACAGGTGAAAACTCATGTAGCTGGTGTGGCACGGCGACCACCTGGTCGCGGCTCAAGCGTCAAGGAACTGCGCGAGCATTCTCAACCCCGCCTCCCCACTCTTCTCCGGGTGGAACTGGCAGCCGACGATGCGGCCACTGCGCATGGCTGCCGCAATTCGATGCCCTCCGTAAAGACAGTCGGCCAGGCCATGTCGGTGATCGTCCGGAACCACTGAAAACGAATGAACGAGATACACGGCGGTACCCTCCGGCGTGTCACGCAAGAGGGACTCGCTCCAAATCGCGCCGGGCGCGGCCACCAGTGCGCTCCAACCTACGTGCGGAATTTTCTGCAAGTGCCCCTCCAGCGCCCTGTCCGGTACCGCCACGACCCGTCCCGGAATCAGATTCAGCCCTTCGTGCCGGCCGAATTCCTCGCTGACGGTCGCCAACATCTGCATGCCCAGGCAGATGCCCAGCAACGGCCGGCCCGATCTCGCAAAACGCCGAATCGGCTCAACCAGCCCTCGCTCCCGCAAACCAAGCATGCCATCCGCGAAGGCACCCACACCGGGCAGAACCAGACGCGACGCCGCCTCGATCTGGGACACGTCGCCGGTCAGAATCACCTTTGCCCCGCAACGCTCCAAGGCACGGCATACGCTGAAAACGTTACCGATACCATAGTCAACGACAGCCACCTGCCTATCGTTCACGTCATTCTCACATTAATGCCTGCACGTTGTGCGTGCTCGCGAAGTTCGCCGATTGCGGCCCTTCCGTAGTGCAATGCATCCGCGAACGCCACGGCATCCGCGGCACCGTCCTGGATAACCTCCAGCAGATGTTTTGGTTCACCGTAACCGCCGCTCGCGATTACCGGAACGCGAACGGCGGTCGCAACAGCCCGGGTGAGCTCGATATCAAATCCGCTCCGCGTGCCTTCTCTGTCTATGGATGTGACGAGGATTTCACCCGCGCCGAGATCTACGCCGCGACGAGCCCACTCGAGCGCATCCACACCCGAACGCTCCCGACCGCAATCGGTGTAGACCTCCCAGCGGCCCGGGGCCTGCCGTTTCGCCTCGATCGACAAGACCATGCACTGCGAACCGAAACGACGCGCCACTTCGGTAATCAGCTCAGGACGGCGCACAACGGCCGTATTGATCGCCACCTTGTCGGCGCCGGCGCGCAGCAAGTCACGCACATCGTCGACGTTGCGGATACCGCCACCCACCGTCATCGGCACAAAGACATCATGAGCTGCGCGGCGCACGATCTCGGTGAGTTTGCTGCGCCCATACAGACTTGCGACGATGTCCATGTAAATGAGCTCGTCCGCGCCCTGTTCGTAATAGCGTCGGGCATGTTCTTGCGGATCGCCCATCACTCTCAATCCCTCCAGATGGACGCCCTTGATGAGGTTGGGGCCTTTGATGTCGAGCCGGGCGATCAGACGAACGCTGGTCATCCGTCACTCCCGAGCCACACGGTGTGCCGCAGGGTCCACTTACCGCCCTCGTACTTCCACAGATGCGGTGAGCGGAACGAGTCGGCTAGCTCGTCGAAGTACGCACGGTCGATTACGGGCTGCTCGAACATCTTCGCGGCCTCTGGAAACTCGTTCGGGGGAATGCTGAGGTAGCGGAATATCTCGTCCGCGAAGCGCTCGGGGAATTCGCCGTCAAAGCGCCGAACCAGCGCCACACCCTCCTCCCGCGTGATATCGTGAGAGCGGATCTCCTGAGCTGCATCATATGTTGCACGGCCGATTCCGAATTTGATGAACGTCGTGTAGTAGTGAAAGTCATCAATACGGTCGTCGATGCTGTTGTACTTGCTGTACGTTCCCGGTGTTCGCTCGGGCGAGGCCTGAAAGCCGCCGTGCTCGACAGCATAGTAATAGCAGCTCTGCGGATGCCACTTCAGATAGTAACCGAGGTAGTGAACCTCCACTTTCTGCTGCTCGACATCCTCCGGGTTGGCCGGCAGATAGGGCTGCAGCTCGGATGCGTCGACGCCGAAGTAGCGCTGCAGGTCGGAGACCGAAGTGCCGCCGAGGAAGATCTTCGACTTGTCCTGCGCGGTGAAGTAGGACCAATCGCGTTTGGCCGACTGTGTATCGGCAATGGGATTACCGTATTCGGCCTCATTTTCTCCATAAAACACGAGCGGGATTTTGTGCAGCAGCGCCATCTTCGGCGCGAGGGACTTCTGCCCGAAGATGAATGGCTGAAAAGGATGGAACAGATTCTCCACCGCCAGGCGCGTCAGTAGCCGGTGCACACGCCCGTTGGGCGTGCACAGCATGTTATCGAACCCCGCGTGCAGCCACGACTGGAAATTGCGCCAGCCCCAGTCGGTGTAGATGTGGGGCGCCCAAGTTACGGTCAGTGGATGCATGCCGTACTTGTGTTTGAGGACGTGAGCGGCATAGAAGCTGTCCTTGCCGCCGGATCCCGGAACGATACAGTCATAGGAGCCATCCTGGCTCCGATGGCAATCGCACAGTTCGCGCAGGCGTTGCTCGCGCTCCTGCCAATTGATTTGAAGTTGCTTCTGTTCGGCCAGCCGGCAGGCGTCACAAACACCTTCCTGATCGAAATTGATGGTGCTCTTCCTGCTATTCTTCGTGTGCTGGTACTCAACCGCCGAATTCGGCCGCTGGTTGGAGATCACGCAGTGCCTGCAGAAGGCGACTCGCGCAGGCAAGCCGTAGCGGGTGCTAGCGGATGCGTCCTGCTCGTAGGGTCCCATATCGACATCCCGGCGACGCGAATATCTATGCATTGACATCCTCAGCTACCATTTTTTTGAAAGCCTGAAAGTCAGACTCTGTATCGATGTCCAACGAGCGCTCGGTGGGCATCACGTGGGCAACAGTGTCCCGAGTCAGAAAAGTTCGAGTCTGGCGCAGCAACGCAGCATCGGCCACGTAGATGGCTCCGTTCAGAACATAGACCTCGGGCAAGTCCTGACGTCGCGTGGTCTCCAATGGGGCCTCAATGATGGGCACGAGGGCATTATTTGCAACCAAGCGAAACATCCAATAGGGACTCTGCTCGGCCCGGCTGACGGAAACGCACGCCGACGCGCCGCTGGCAACGAATCGCTCACAGGCGGCATCGATATCCGCCGCGGTTCGCAACGGGGAAGTCGGCTGAAGCAGGATTACAACGTCGTAACCGGGCAGCGCGTCGAGAGCGTGCAAAACCACATCGATGGTGGGCGTCGCATCCGAGGCAAGCTCGTTCGGTCGCTGAAACGGAACTTCGCAACCACATGCGCGCGCAGCGGCCATGATTGCCTCGTCCTCGGACGACAACACAACACGATCAATGAAGCGCGACGCCTGTGCGGCCGCAACGCTCCATGCCAGCAACGGGCGGCCACGCGCCTGGAGAATATTCTTGCCGGGAAGTCCCTTCGAGCCACCGCGCGCAGGAATCAGCGCAAGTACGCTGCGACCATCTAGCACTGGAATACCTTGTCAAACTCCATGTTTGCGCGCTCGTAGTCCGAGAGTCGCCCGATATCGATCCAGTAGCCATCCACATGGTGACACCTTGCGCTCATGCCCTCCCGCACCATCGCCTCGAATAACGAAGGCATGTCGAAGAACTGACCATGCGGAACCAGCCGAAGAACTTGAGGCGACAAAACGTACATCCCGGCACTGACGATGAAACGCTGTACCGGTTTCTCCTCAATGGACTCGATTGAACCGTCGCGCTCGCGCACAACGCCGAACGGTACCTGCATCTCATAGGCGCGCACCGCCATTGTAGCGTCCGCCCCCGACTCGACGTGGCGATCAACCATATCGCCATAGTTTTCTCTCGTCAGCAGATCAGCGTTGGTGACGACGATGGGCAGTGACGGCGCCTCGGACAACAAACTGAGCGCTCCTGCTGTGCCCAAGCGCTGCTGTTCGCGCAGGTAGCGGATTTCTACACCCAGCTCACTACCGTCCCCGAAATGCGCCTCGATCTGCTCAGACCGGTAATTGACGGCGAAATAGAAATGGCGAAAGCCATGGTCGGCGCACCCACGTACGATCGTCTCCAGCAAGGGTCGTGACCCTACCTTCAACATCGGCTTGGGTGTGTGGCGTGTAAGATCCTCGAGCCGACTGCCGATGCCACCGGCCATGACGACCACCCAATGATCGCGCACCTTTGCCGTGAGAAAATCATCGACCACCTCAAGTCCGACGACGACTCCATGCCGGTCGACGATCGGAATCTGGTGCAGTCCCAGTCGCCGCATCGTCCCGAGGATCGACTGGCGGTCCTCGTCAACCCTGGCGCAAGTCGGGCTCGGATGCATAGCGGCAACGGCTCTATCACCTAGTGTCAGCCCCTTCAGCAAGGCCCGCCGCACGTCGCCGTCGCTGAGCGTCCCGAGCAGGTGACCTTGCTCGTCGATAACCAAGGCGATCTGACAGCCGGCCTTGTCAATGGTCCCCAGAGCCTCGTGCAACGTAGCGCCAGCACTGACCAGCGTTTGCTCCCAGTTCTTCACGAATCGCGCTCCACCAGACGTGCGGGGACACCAACCAGTAGTTCCCCGCCGGCGGAGTCGTTAACGACCACGGCACCCGCTCCGACGACGGTATCTTCGCCCAACCGAACGCCTTGACGCACGACGGCACCAGCGCCAATGTGGCTTCGGGCGCCAACGGATACGTCGCCGCATAACAACGCACGCGGCGCGACGTGCGCCCACGCACCCAGTGAAACCCCGTGCTCAACCACCGCCGCCGTGTTCACGATGCAACCCTCGCCGACTTCGGCACCCACCTGCACCACACTACCCGCAAGCAGCTGCGCGCCCTCTGCGATTCGCGCGAACGGCGACACGACAGCAGTAGGATGACGAACGCTCACAAAAACCCACCCACGTCCTCGCAGACGTTGCTGTAAGGTTAGGCGTCCCGCCACGCTGCCAACGCCACCTATACCGTTAGCCAGGTTCAGGCTTTCTGGATTTTCCCCGTCGAGTATGTGGTCGTCGCCCAGTATGCGCAGACCACACAGCTCCCGTTGGTGTCGTATGACATCGGCATCCGTAAAGCCAACCACTCGCTCACCAGCCGCCAACAGCGCATCGGCAACGACTGCCGCATGTCCTCCTGCGCCAATTATCAGGATCGGAAGCTTCATAGCTCGATCGGCTCGTCCGGCCGGTACTCCCGAGTCGCCGCGCGGCCGAGAATGCTCCAGATGTCCATTGGCGAGATACCTCGGGCGGGTCGCTTCGCGGCCAGCATGTCCGCAACCAGAATCTCACCGCGCTGAATGTGGCGCGCCGCCACCACGCCACGTCGAGCAATCGAGCGATTGTTCAATTCCTGCAGTGCCGGCTGCTTAATGGGCGAGCCAAGCGCCTGCTCAACATTGCGGATCGCTGCGACCATCCGCGCGAACTCCGCCGGTTCGAGTGACGCCGCGTGATCGGGTCCCGGCATCGCACGATCCAGCGTAAGGTGCTTCTCGATAATGGTCGCACCGCGCGCGACAGCCGCGACCGAAATCTCAATCCCAGAAGTGTGGTCAGAGTAGCCGACCGGCAAACCAAACGCGGCTGCCATGGTATCCATCGCGCGCAAATTGATCGACTCGGGCGGAGCCGGATATTGAGTCACACAGTGCAGAAGCGTGACATTGCACTCGAGAGCGTGCCTGCCCTCGGCCTCAGCATATGCAGCTTCGAAATCGGCCCGACCCGTCGGCTCCCGTTGGGTGATGAGGCCAAAGGCGATGACACCGAGCGCCTGCTCAATTTCGGCCAACGTCGACATGCCCGTTGACACGATCAGCGGCTTGCGGAGCCTCGCCGCCTGTAGCAGTAACGGGCCGCAGGTAATGTCACCAGAAGGAATCTTTACCGCAGGCATATCAAGCGTCGCGAGAAACGCCAGACTCTCAGCATCGAAAGCTGTGGACATGAAGCGGATTCCGCGCTCCTGGCAGCGCGCAGCCAGCAGCTTGTGATTCCCGTGCGAAAGCTCCAGCTGCGACAGCATCCCAAGCTGAGACCCCGCGGCTTGAGTGTTCGCAATTTGGTACTCGGCCTTGGCTGCCACTGTGGTCACCAGACGACTCGCATTGAACGTCTGGAACTTCACGACATCCGCGCCGGTGTCGGCCGCGACGTCGATCAGCTCCAGGGCCAATTTGAGCGAGCCGTTGTGATTGACGCCGGCTTCGGCGATGACGAGAGTTGACTTAGCCACCGTCGACCTTCAGTGAATGGAAAGCCTTCTTTACCAGCTGTGTGGCCGGTGGCAGCGCGCGCAACACCTCAACGATACGTCCTGACGAGTAGCCGTCTCCGAAGGGATTGATGACTCCAGTGGCATCAAACGCGAGCGCGCGCCGAATCGTGGCGCTGATCGCACATCGGTCCGGCGCGCAGTGCAATACTGATGCCGCCGCGAGCCGTCCCCGCTGACGCTCACCAATATCTACGGTAGGTACGCCAAACGACGGTGCTTCGTAGAGCCCGCTGGACGAATTGCCCACCACTGCATCGACGTGCGACATCAGACTCAGATATCGCAAGTGGCCAAGCGAAGGGTAAACGTGAGCGCGATTCTGTCGTTTCGCTGCCCAGGTATCGAGCGCCAATGCCATTGCGCGGCCGCCGGTGTCCGCGTTGGAGTGCGTAAACCACAATGTGATATCGGCCTCGAGTTCGTCGAGTGCCTCGAGCAACTCGACGAACTGTCCCTCGCCACCCCCTGATTCAAGGGTGACCGGATGGAATGTAATGAGCAGATTTCGGGCACCCAAGCGAGCCCCCAGCGCCTCCTCGATCTCGGCTCGCTCTAGGAGCGGCTTGCGGCGCAGATGATCGAGCCCGGGGCTACCTACGATGTGAATATGCCGAGAGTCCTCGCCCAGCTGACGTACGCGGCGCGCCGACTGTTCGTTAGTCACGAAATGCACGTGTGCCATCTTTGTGATGGCATGGCGGATCGATTCGTCGAAAGCGCCCTCACTTGTGTCACCACCAGCAATGTGCGCCACGGGGATTCTGTGCACAAGACATGTCTGCACGGCAGCCAGTATCTCGAAACGGTCGCCGAGGACGACAACGACGTCGGGCTGGAGCTGCTCGAATGCGTCGGAGAAGCCGATGACACCGAGCCCGATCGACTTGGCAACGCCGCCGGGAGTGTCGCTGGACAGGAGCATTTCCACTCGACGCGAAATCGCCCACCCGTCCCGCTCGATCTCGCCCACCGTCAGACCAAACTCGGGGGCGAGGTGCATGCCGGTAACGACCAACTGCAACTCGATCGCGGTGTCGGCCTTCAGATCGTGCAGCACCCAGTACAACAGACCATACTCGGCCCGGCTGCCAGTGATCACACAGATGCGCTTGCCCATGCCTCAGACTCCGAGCCTGGCGCTGGAAGGCAGATTGACGATCCGCGCTTCCATCGACTCGGCCAGATCCAGATCCATGCGCGGACACCCACTATACATGGGCAACTTGTGCATCAATGTCCACACCGGCCGAGCCATGTATGTTGCGTCGTTTAGCGCGGCCAGCACGCTGTCGCGAAGCGTGGCGTGCGCCGCATCTAGCACGACGGCATTGAGCCAATAATTACTCAAAGTACCGGGAGGCTCACGCAGAAACTCTACGCCCTCCACTTTGGCGAGCACCCGCTCATAACGGGCGGCAAGGGCCCGCTTTCGCTCCAGCATTGACGGCAAGCGCTCGAGTTGAGCGCAACCGAGCGCGGCGTTCAGGTTAGGCAGTCGATAGTTATAGCCCACCTCGTCGTGCAAGAAACTCCACCGGTGCGGCGTACGCGCCGTTGTCGTCAGGTGCTTCGCGCGGCGTCCGAGCGCTGCGTCATTGGTCAGCACCGCGCCGCCACCGCCGGTCGTCACCACCTTGTTCCCATTGAAGCTGAGGGCAGATACCAATCCGACGTTGCCGGTATGGCGCCCGTGATAGCTCGAACCAAGCGACTCAGCGGCATCCTCCACCAATACCAGCCGCCAACGACGAGTGACTTCGTCCAGCCGATCAAGGTCCGCCGGATGACCGAAGACATGCATTACAACGAGGGCACGAATGGGTGCACCGGTTTGCCGGTTCACGCAAACGCCATCATCCAGACGCGCGATATCACGCAGATATGCATCAAGCTTGGCCGCATCCACGCCCAGCGATACCGGCTCTGAGTCGACGAAGTGAGGAGTCGCGGCAACATACGACACCGCATTGGCTGTAGCTATGAAGGTCAGCGTCGGTAGCAACACCTCGTCCCCCGCTCTGACCCCCGCGCACAGCAGGCAGGTGTGCAGTGCGGATGTGCCATTTGAGGTCGCAATGACATGCGCCGCACCGGTATACGCTGACAAATCGCGTTCGAAGCGATCCACGTATGAGCCCACTGATGACACCCACCCGGTATCCAGACACTCCTTGACGTACTGCCATTCGCGGCCGGCGAACTCCGGCTCGTGCAGCGCGACCGCGCTGGACGGCCGTCCCAGTACGTCGCGCACCGCCGCCACGACATCATTCACCAGTGCGAACCCGGATCGTTTCGCTGGAGCCATTGCGGTCATTGCGATGGACCTAGATATTGTAAGACCCGGCCTTGTAGCGCCGCAGATTATTCGGATCGGCGAACCATGCAATGGTCTCTCGCAGTCCCCGTCGCAATCCATCGATCCCTGCGTACTCCGGCGTCCAGCCGGTCAACTCCCTGGCGCGAGAGTTATCGGCCCACAAGCGCTCGACTTCACTGCCCGGCGGACGCAAGCGTTGCGTCTCGGCCTTGAACTCGATCTGCCGGTTCATCAGTTCTCCGATCATGCGCGCCGTGTCCCCCACCGAGATTTCGTAGTTGCTGCCGATGTTGATCACCCGGCCTAGCGCGGCGTCGCACTCCGCCACGGCGACAAATCCCCGCACTGTGTCCCGGATGAAGTTGAAGTCGCGGGTGGGATGCGTCGCGCCTAGCTGGATCTGGCGCGCGCCCGAGGCGATCTGCGTGATGATGGTGGGGATGACCGCCCTGGCCGACTGCCGGGGTCCGTAGGTATTGAACGGCCGAATGACCGCTACAGGTGTCTGGAACGACAGGAAGAAACTGGTTGCGATCTGATCGGCACCGATCTTGCTTGCCGAGTAAGGGGACTGACCCTGCAGCGGATGCTCCTCCGTGATCGGCACAAACCGTGCAGAACCATATACCTCGCTCGTCGAGGTATGGATGACGCGCTCGACATCGAGATCGCGCGCCGCCTGAACAACGTTCAGCGTGCCCTTCACGTTGGTATCGATGTATGTGTCGGGCGAATGGTACGAATAGGGGATCGCTATAAGCGCAGCCAAATGGAATACAACGGTGCACCCCTGCATTGCAATGCGCACGCCGTGCGGGTCGCGGATATCGCCGTTAAATACGTCGATCGATCTCTTGATCCGGTCGTCCACCTCATCGAGCCAGCCCCAGGAATTGAAGCTGTTGTAGTAGACGAAAGCGCGCACTTGGGCTCCCTGGCTCACGAGATACTCAGTGAGATGCGAGCCGATGAAGCCGTCGGCTCCGGTGACGAGAACTTTCCTGCCTTGCAGCTTCATGTCGCTTCCGCGGCAAACGATCTGACCGCATCACACACTATGCGGATTTGTTCCGGCGTGATTTCAGGGAACATGGGCAGCGAGAGGACGCGCGACTGATCGCGGTGTGCCACAGGAAAGTCGCGCGGGCTGTGCTTCAGGCGGCGGTACGCCGGCAAGAAGGGCAGCGCCATCGGGTAGTTGATGACTGTTTGTATGCCGCGAGCGGCGAGATACTTGGTGAGCTCGTCGCGACGCTGATGGCGCACGACATACAAGTGGTAAACGTGTTCGCACTCCGCCGAAACCACCGGCAGCTCCAGACCCGGGATACCGGCCAGGAGACAGCTGTATTGCGCCGCGATGGCCTGGCGGCGTGCCGTCCAGCCGGCGAGGTGCGGCAACTTCGCCGAGAGGATGGCCGCCTGCATTCCGTCCAATCGACTGTTGATTCCCTCGAACTGATGGTCACCCTTGACCAGCCCCCCATGCCTCGCGTACATCGCCATGCGCCGCGCCAGGTCGGCATCGTTGGTGAGCAGCGCACCGGCATCGCCCATGGCGCCGAGGTTCTTGCCGGGATAGAAGGAGAATGACGCCGCAACTCCAAACGTGCCGACGTTGCGCCTTTTAAATCGAGCGAGGTGTGCCTGCGCGCAATCCTCCAACACCCACAGTCCGCGCTTGGCGGCGATGGCCATGATGGCATCCATGTCTGCCGGGTGACCGTACAGATGGACAGGGACGATCCCCACCGTGCGCGGCGTGACTTTGGCCTCGATACCCGCTGGGTCGATTGTAAAGCCGCTGGGCTCGATGTCGCAAAACACCACTTGGCCGCCCGCCTGCGTTACCGTCGCGGACGTCGATATCCATGAGAGCGCCGGCACTATGACCTCATCCCCGGGTTTGAGACCCAAGGCATGCAGGGCAATGTAGAGTGAGTCAGTGCCATTCGCGCAGGAGATGCAATGCTTCGCGCCTATTGCGCTGGCGAACTCCTCCTCAAACTTCTGTACGAACGGCCCGCGAATGAATGCCGAGGTCCGGATAACCCCCGCAATGGCCGCATCGATCGCGGATTGCATGCCCAGATATTGGGCGTGCAGGTCCGCGAATGGCACGACGAAAGTCCTGGTATCAGTCATCAATAACCTCAGGCGGGAAGCTTGGGGGCCGATCCGCGAAGCAGCCGGGCCGGATTGCCGGCATAGATGCCGGCTTGCGTGATGTCGCGCGTCACAACCGCGCCCGCTCCGACGACGACGTCATCACAGATCGAGACGGGCAGAATGGTCGCGTTGGATCCTATCGAGACGCGCGATCCAATGCGGGTTGCCTTCCAGAGTTCGCGTCGGCCCCGCGCCGGACCTCCTGTGGCAAAAATGTCGTTGATGAACATCACGCCATGCGCCACCACGCAGTCCTCACCAATTTCTACCAGCTCGCACACGAAAGAATGCGACTGTATCCTGGACCTCGCGCCGATGCTGACACCTGCTTGAATCTCGACGAACGGCCCGACAAACACGTCGTCAGCCAAGGTGCAGGCGTACACGTTCGCCGGCTCGATGATGATGACGTTCTTACCGGTGGTGACGTTCACAATCCCGGCGCGGCGCAGAGTCGGGCCACTCATGCGCGAACTCCCAGGCGACAATGATTCGGTCGGAAGCGCAGTGTCACTTCCCTGCGGGTTTCGATCGATTCATAGATCGCGCTGATCAGCTCCAGGCTCTTCCGCCCCTCCAGACCATCGACCAGCTGCTGTTTGTCGCTGCGAATGCAGTCCACGACATGCTCGTAGTAGGACTGGTGTCCAAAGCCGTACACATTAGGTGGATTGACCGAGAAGCGCTCCATGACACTTGAATCGTCCTCATGGGGCTGGGAGAAGTTCCAGGCTTTCATCTCATTCACGGCAAAGCCGCCGATTTCGACCGCGCCGTGCTCCCCGAGGATGGATATCGAGCCTTCGAGGTCCCTGGGTCTGGCGGCGGTGGTGGCCTCGATGACACCAAGCGCGCCGTTGCGAAAGCGCAGGACGACCACCGCTGTGTCCTCGGCCTCAATGTTGACGAGCGCAGTCGAGCTCTGCGCGAAGACACTCTCAACCTCCCCCATCATCCATTCGAGCAAATCCACGTGGTGGCTCGCCTGATTGCTCAGCACCCCACCGTCGAGCGCCCAGGTTCCCCTCCAGGCATCCTGATCGTAGTAGGACTGAGGGCGGCACCAGCGAACTCGTACAGTTCCCAGCACCAGCCGGCCGAACCGGCCCTGCTCCAATGCTTCGCGCAGTTTGAGCACCGGCACGTTGAACCTGTTCTGTTTGACCACGAACAAGCGCACTCCGGCCTTGTCGCACGCTCGTATCATTGCGTCGGCGTCATCGAGCGTAAGCGCCATAGGCTTCTCGACAATAATGCTGCGTCCGTAAGAGGACAGCGCAATCACATTCTCCGCGTGATTGCCGCTTTCCGTCAGCACAACTACGACGTCGGTCCGGACACACCGCATCATCTCGTGCAAATCGGTGAACCAGGGCACCGCGAATTGCCTGCCGATGTGCTCGGCCTTGGCAGCCACGACATCACAAACGGCCGTCAGTTCAGCATGCTCGATTTGCTTCCCGCCCAAAAGCTCCGCATGCCTCCTGGCAATCCGGCCACAACCAACCAGTGCGAACCGCAAGGTCATTTCTGCCCCCTTGCGAGTGCTAAGCCCACCGCAAACCAGTTGCTCACGAGCACTCCCAAAATGCCTATGATTGTCCCTACAACCAGGCCCGCGGCGCTCAGGACCACCTTGTGTGGCCGCAGCCGATCATCCTTGTCGGCCGGTAGCGCCCGATCCACGATTCGGAAGGCATACTCCTCGGTCACGTTCGCCAGCATGCGCTGCTTGATTTGCACCTCGATTAGCCGACTGATCGCGTCGCGCGTGGCCACCACCGAGGTCTTCTCCAGTTCCTTCTCCAGATAACCGAGCGAGGCGTTCGCCTGCGCCAGCGCCCGGTCCCGCATCTCCGCGTTCAGCCGCTGTATCAGCTCGTTCGCCCAAGCTGCTCCCTCAACCGGATCCTCCCAGTCAATCTGCAAGGTGATCAGGCCGGTCTTCTTGTCTTGGATGACGCTGCGGATGGATTTATCGAAATATTTGTAGGCTTTGGCGGGAGTCGGCGGCTTGGTGTCGATCCGCCAGGCCTGCTTGCCCGCATCCCACTTGGATGGGTAGAGCTTCGGCAGCAGCTGCTTGTCGCGGATGAAAGCTTCCGTGAACCGGCGCGATTTCAGGACCGCCAGCGCCTCCTCCATCTCGGCGCTGTTCCCGCCGAGATTTATGCCTGCCAGCGAAGCCAAACCACCCAGCGACCCGATGGAGCCCCCGATCGAGCCACTCAATCCCTGACGCTCCATGGACGCGGTCACTACCAGCACCGAAGAGCGGTATACGGGCTTCATTACGAATGCCGCGGCGGCAAACAGACACATGAATGCCGCAGCGCTGATCGCTATCCGCCATCGCTTTGCCCAAAGCGTGAAGAGGGTCTCGCGAAGGTCAATTTCGTCGTGTGCGTCGACACGCGCTATACGGCTGTTCAAACCCAACCTCATTTACCGGGCGGAGCTTCCGATCAATCCAGGCTCCGCAAGAGCCGTTACCGCAGGCACGCTACCGCCTGCAAGTAACCTCTTCGCTACACGAATCTAACCCAATGCCGCTCAACCAACCTCGAGCATGAGCGCTGTCGCGCCGTTGGCGGACACCTTGCTCCGCTGTCATTTGTGCCCCGCGGCTTCCTGTTGCATCTGCCTGATCTCGGCGCGCAGTTCCTCGTATTCGCGCATTTTTCTGTGCAAAAACCGCAAAGTCAGACTGGCCTTCTGTTCGACACCATACGGCGTCAACAGATACAGATACGCAGCCTTGTTGTTGCTGGTCTTGAAATTCGCGACCTTGACCCATCCCTTACGAATTAGCGCGCGCAGGCAATAATTGGCCTTACCGAGACTTACACCGAGCTCGCGCGCCACATCGCGCTGACTCATCTTGGGGTTGGCCTCGAGCAGCCGCATGAGCTTGTAATGGGTCTCGTCGGCAACCACGCTAGTATCCCGTCTCCGAAGTGGTGTTAACGCCCACGGCGTAGACCCTTACGGATGATGTCAGCCGGGTATTTGGCGCGCCGGACCGCGTATTTCGAAACATGCGTTCACCCTTTGAACACACAGAGTGTATGCACCACTTGACGTCATGTCAACGCATGGGCTTTATAACCGCATGCGCCTATGCTGATATTTCAGAGTCGACGTCTCGCCTACTTGAAGGAAAGCACCACCGCCGCGATCGGCAGGTGCCTGCGCAACCGCACACATGGTCATTTGATCGTACGAATCGTCGCCGTCGCGATGGCGACGTTGTAGAGAATCTGCGTCACCGCCTGCCAGAACGGCAGCGCGGGGTAGTGCTCCGTATCGAGCGGTACCACAATGGTGTCCCCCGGCCGGATGGGCACGTTGCCGCCGCGCTGGAACCAGCGGCTTCCTTCTGCCGCCACCACCGACCCGTTGGCGCGCACAACGTAGATCCGGCCGCGATCGGCACGGTGGGTGAATCCGCCGCTTTTCGAGATGTAATCATCGCGCGTCAGGCCGGGACTGAAGAGGTGCGAAGTGACATTCTGCACCTCGCCAATCACCGTTATCTGCTGCTGGTAGCGTGGCACGCTGATCGTGTCGCCACCGTGAAGAATCACATCGTAGGGCGAGCCGATTCGAGAGGCCTCCAGGCGCGGCAGATCGATGACCAGCCGGCCCACGGCCTTGGACGCCTTGAGTTGCGACAGCAGCGACTGCCCGACCGAGAGTGCGCCCGCTGCGCCGGACTGCCCCGCCCCTGCCGCCTGCAGTGCCAACAGAGCGATGTCTCGCTGCATGCGCTCGGCGAGCATGTCGAGCTGTTCCTGCTCGCGCACGCGCAGTTCGTCCCGGGTGAACACGCTGCCCTCCGGAAAGGCGAACCGCGTCAATCCCCCGGCGCGGGCCAGCACGGACTTGAGCGACTCACCGGGACGTATCGTGTAGCTGCCCGGGAAGCGCACCTCACCGTTCAGGTACACGCTTTCCTGCCGGCCCCACTCCGGAGTTTCCTTCACAGTCAGCGTGTCGAACGGCTGCAGCCGCATGTTAGCGGCCGGGTCGCCGCGCAGCGCCGCGTTCAGATCGACATTGAACAACTCGGTCTGTCGCGCCCCATCCGCGGTGACGCGGTAGCGCACCAGTTCCGCACTGGCGCCGTAGGCTTCGTCGGCGGTTCCACCGCCGGCCCGGACCAGATCGCGCACCGTCATTCCAAGCTCCAGCGGATACGTACCCGGGACCCGGATGCGTCCCTGTACCTGCGCGATCTGGGCGGGCCGATCTGCGTGCCCCTGCAAGCGCAGCTCATCCAGAAGAGGCTGGATCACCTGGTCGCGGCTGGTAGCCAGATCAAACACGGTGATGCGATCGCGGGGCTGGAGTTCCGGATCGGCCGCGGAACCCGGGGCGGCGAGGGCCGCCGTGAGATCCGCTGACAGCACGTTGACGTGCCGGTCAGTCGGCGCCTCGCGCCGGATGAGGAGGTAGTGCAGATCCGCATTCGGCCGCAGGTCGTCGACGGAGCGGATGACACCTGACAGGCGGACACCCGGGTGCCACGCAAAAGCGCCCGGAGCAAACACGTAACCCTGTACCATCACGCCCGAGTCGAGCGTGGGGTGCATGCGGGCGACGCTTAGCAGATCCCCGTTACGCACGCGTTGAGCGGGCGCGTCCGCAGACAAGCCGACCCCGCGTACCACCCGGCGGTGATCATCGTCGAAGCCGGTCAGCATTGCCTTGGAAGCATCCGCTTCCGGCGTGAGGCCGCCGGCCAGTTGCACCAGCCCGGCCACCGTGGACTCACCCCTTAGCTCGTAGAGGGCCGGGCGGCGCACCTCGCCGCTGATCCCGGCGGTGGGACCTACCGAGGGCACCAGGATGGCATCGCCGTCCAAGAGCTTGGCGTCGTTGGCAGTGTCGCCGCGAATCAGGAGGTCGTACAGGTCCAGGGTGCGCACCAGAGCGCCGTGGCGCTTGACCTGCACCTGGCGCAGAGATCCGACCCGCTTGATGCCGCCGGCAGCGTAGAGCGCGGAAGTGATGGTTGCAAAGGCGCTGAGGGTATAAGTGCCCGGCTGGCGCACTTCACCCAGGACGAATACATGCAGAGAGCGGGTATCCCCCATGGAGACACTGGCGTGCACGCCAATCATCTGGCGCTCGACCCGGGCTTCGATCCCCGCCTTTACCGCAGTGAAAGTCTGGCCCGCAACATTGACCGGGCCGATGTCGGGCAAGTTCACATGGCCATCACGGCTGACCACGAGGCGCAGCGAGCGGTTCTGGCTGCCGTAGAGATCCACGCTCAATTCATCTCCGGGCCCGACCACGTATCCGGACGGCACCGGCACATTCGCTACGGGTGCGAACGTCGTGGGCGCACTTCGGCTGAAGATGCCGTAGCCGAAGGGCTCGAGCCCCGCCGCTCCGGCCTTGTGCAGCGGCAGGCGTATCAGGCGCACGTTCAAGCCCTGCAATCCGGGCTCCACAGCCAGACGCAGTGTTGCCTGTTCCTCGTCAAGCCCCAGCAGCGGCATGGGCGCAAACCCGGGTAACGTCAGCTCCCCGCTGTGCGAGAGCTGGTACGGATTGCGGGAGCGGATCAGCGCCACCACGCCGGCTCGCCGCGACTCGTCCGCTGAAGCGTTCTGTGGCAAAGCTTCCGCAGGCGGTACGCCAATTGCCGCCGCGAGTTCTCCAAACTGAGGCCTCGACCCGGTGATGCGAGAATTCGCACCCAGCAGCGCCGCACCGGCCGGTAGAGCTTCCGGCGGGATTACCGCTTGCGGTGGCGAAGCGGCCGTGACCTGTGGGCTCCCCGTGCCCGAGGTACTCGCGGGCGAACCCTGCAGCACGCCCAGTCCAGGTGATCCAAAGAGCGCCACCTCGACGACCACCCAGTCGTCACCCTTGAGAGCGCCTACCTCCGATTCCTCCGACTCCGTCAACGATCGACTGGCTTCAGCCGCCTCCCGCAGTCGATTGAGGGCTCCCTGCCGGTCCGGCACCGAGCCCGACGCCACTCCGCTCTGCCCACCAAGAATCGAGCTCAGCCCGCCGGCGCCGCCGCCCAGCTGTTTGAGAATGGCCTGCTGCTGGTCCGGAGTGAGATTTTGATAGGTCTGCAGCAGATCCGATGTGCCCGCACTCTGTGCCAGAACCCGCGGCGAAGGAGTAATGAGGGCCACTACCGTCAGGGCCGAGACTACGATCGCCGGGAGCACGCGCCCGATCGCGCACACGAGTACCAAGAAATTCCGCGTCATCTATCTTATTGCCGGCTCTGCATCATGAATATCTGCGTATGTTCACCGATGCGGCGTCCAATTGCGAGGCCATAGCTGGTCCGCAGGTTTGAGGGCCACCTCTTCATTGGCCAATCGCTCACGCCCGACTCTACCCCCGCCACGCCTTCACCGCCTCCAGCAACTTCAGTACCGTCCCCGGCGCCCCCCGGTTCTTCCCCGGATCCTCCACCGCCGGCACGAACTGCTCGGTGATCCTCTTCCCCAGTTCCACACCCCACTGATCGAAGGAGTTGATCCCCCACACCGTACCCTGGGTGAACACGCTGTGTTCATACAGGGCAATGAGTCTGCCCAGCGTTGCCGGGTCGGTCTGCCGGAACAGCACGATGCTGCTCGGCCGGCTACCCGGGTCGACCTTGTGCGGCACCAGCGCGTCGGCCTGCGCCGGCGGCACCTTCTGCTGCAGCAGGGCCTCCCGGACCACCTGCGCTGACTGGCCGTGCAGAAAAGCCTCGGCCTGCGCCAGACAGCTGGCGATGGCCAGGTTCTGCTGCGGCTGGTTGCCGCAGGATGAGCGTGCAGGCAGCAGAAAATCCAGCGCGGCGCGCGGCGTCCCCTGGTGCAGCAGCTGAAAGAAGGAGTGCTGTGCGTTATTGCCGGGCTCGCCCCACACCACCGGCCCGGTCTCGCTCTGCGCCGGCCTGCCGTCCAGCATGACGGACTTGCCGTTGCTCTCCATGACCAGCTGCTGCAGGTAGGCCGGGAACCGGCGCAGCGAATCGTCGTAGGGCAGCACCGCCAGCGTCGGCAGGCGCAGGAAGTTGATGTTCCACACGGCCAGCAGGCCCATCAGGGCCGGCAGGTTGTCCGGCCAGGGTGTGCTGCGGAAGTGCTCGTCGATTTCGTGCCCGCCAGCCAGGAAGGCCTGGAAGTTGGCCCGCCCTACGGCAATTGCCAGCGACACACCGATGGAAGACCACACGGAGTAGCGCCCCCCGACCCAGTCCCACATCTGGAAGCGGTACTGCGGATGGACCTTGAATTCGTCCATCGCTTTCTGGTTCACCGACACCGCGGCGAAGTGTTGCGGCACCGCCGCCTCACCCAGCTTGCCCGCCAGCCAGGCGCGCGCGGTGCGGGCGTTGGTGAGCGTCTCCAGCGTAGTGAAGGTCTTCGACGACACGATGAACAGGGTCGTGGCGGGGTCGGCCCCCGCCAGCACCTGCGCCAGGTGCACGCCGTCGACGTTGGACACGAACTCGCAGCCGGGCGCGCCCTGGGTAAAGGCGTGCAGGGCCTGCACGGCCATGGCGGGACCTAAGTCCGAGCCGCCGATACCGATATTGACCACGAGCCTGAAGGGCTGGCCCTTGCTGCCGCGGATCGCGCCGCCGCGCACCCCTTCGGCGAAGGCCAGCATGCGTTCGCGCTCGGTTAGCACTGTCTTCTCGATGGCTGCGCCGCCGATGCCGTCGCCGGCATTCTGGCGCAGCGCCACGTGCAGCACCGCGCGATCCTCGGTGGTGTTGATGTGCTCGCCGTTCCACATCGCATCGATACGTGCCCGCAACTGCACTGCATCTGCCAGCTGGCACAGCTTGCCCAAGGCACGGCCGTCGATCCGCTGGCGTGAGAAATCCAGCAGCAGGCCGGCGCTCTGGCGTGACAGGCGCCCGAAGCGATCCTTGTCCTGCGCGAACAGCTCGCCCACCGCGGCCGAGCCCAGCCGTTGCGCGAGAGCGGACAGTTCGGGCCAGACCGAAGTCTCAGGTCCCGGGGAGAATGGAACCGCCATCAGCTTTCCTCCTTGGGCATGTCGGTCTACGGGCGCCTCAGGGCGCCGCAGTAGCCATCGGGTGGCAACTATGTCTTCCTGGAACGCGTTACGCGCTGATCGAAATCGAAAGGCTTCGGTGCCGTGATGCGAAACTCAGCGAAGTCCATGTGAAGCGGATTCAGCAGGTAGTTCCACTCCTCGATCACGACCGCGGAGGGTACTTTCAGCACTGCAGTCTGGCCGCGCTCCAGCCACTCGCCGCCAAGTACCTGCAATTGAGGCGGCGGCGCCGCCGCGAACCAGTTGGCCGGCAATTTTTCGATCGAGATCGTCTCGACGCGCACGGTACCCGGGATCATCGCACGACCCAGAACCGAGGCGGGGACCCAGCCGCGGCGACGATAGTTGACGGTGTATTCCAGGACAGCCAGGGAGATGCTGGCCGAGGTATAGACGACCGGTCTGCCCCTGGGCGTCCATCGTCCAGTCGCGTAGAGGCCGCCCTGCCCGCTGAAGAGCCGGTCCCGGTAGACGCGTTTGCCGAGACGGTAAACCGTCAAGGTCACGCATAGACCCCATGTTCCATCTGGTGAAGCATGTTCGAGACCCTCTCCGCTCCCGGATCGCTGGCCACCGCCGCGAGGGGTGATCGCCCCCCCAGTGCCGGGCTGGGTTCGCGCAGCCAGGACACGGCGTGCTTGCGGTTCTCGAGCACTGCTACGGCGAGCGCCAGGATGCGCGCCAAACGAACGAGCCGATCAGAGGTGGCCACATCCAGCCGGGCCCGTTTCTTCCAGCGGGCACGGGTTCGCAAGCTCACTTGCAGGAGCCGATCCTCTTCGACGGGCGTCAGCTCCAGCGCTTCGGCGACTGCCTCATAGGCGCGGACCGGCAAGCCCTGCTCAACCTCTTCGAGAAGATCCAGGTGTGCGGCGCGCGCGCCGAAGACCTGCGGACCGCCCAGAGCTGAGATTACATTCGGCGTCATGAACGAGAACCCGGATTGCAATTTGGCATCTAGTTTAATGCCATTTGCCTGATTTGGCGAATCAGGCCTGATAGAAAGCGCGGATGCTTTCCACCACGTATTCCAGCTGTCCCTGGTTCAGCTCCGGGAAGATCGGCAGCGCCAACGTCTGCGCCGCCGCCCGTTCCGAGTGCGGGAAGTCCCCGGCCTTGCCGCCCAGGTAGGCGAAACACTGCTGCAGATGCAGGGGCACGGGGTAGTAGATCTCGGTGCCGATCCCCGCCCCCGCCAGGTGCGTGCGCAGCGCGTCGCGCTGCTGCGCTCGTATCACGTACTGGTTGTAGATGTGCCGCACGCCGGGCTGCGCCCGCGGCGTCGTCACCTTCCCGCCGAGCCCGGCGCGCGCGAAGGCGGCATCGTAGATGGCGGCATTGCGCTGACGGCCTGCCGTCCACTCGTCCAGGTGCCGCAGCTTGATGTTCAATACCGCCGCCTGGATCTCGTCGAGGCGGAAGTTGCCGCCGATCAATGCGTGGTAGTACTTCGGCTTGCCGCCGTGCACGCGCAGGATCTCCATGCGCGATGCCAATTCTGAATCCTGCGCCACGCACATGCCGGCATCGCCGAAAGCGCCGAGGTTCTTGGTGGGGAAGAACGACAGGCAGCCGACATCCCCGAAGCTGCCGGCGCGCCTGCCGGCCGCATCCGCCGCACCGATGGCCTGGGCTGCGTCCTCGATCACCGCAAGGCCCCACTCGCGCGCCAGCGGCATGAGCGCTGCCATGTCGGTAAGCTGTCCGTACAGGTGCACCGGCATCACGGCGCGCACCCGGGTGCCGCTCCCCTTATGAAACACATGCTCGCCGCGCCGCTCGCACTCGCGCTGCAGCAGCGCAGCGACGGACCGTGAGTCCAGGTTGAAGGTGTCCGGATCGATGTCGCAGAACAGCGGCCGTGCTCCGCTGCGGGCAATGGTCCCGGCGGTGGCGAAGAACGTGAAGGGACTGGTGATCACCGCATCACCATTGCCGATACCCAGACCCGTGAGGGCCAGCAGCAGCGCATCCGTGCCGGAGGACACGCCGATGCCGTAGCGGCACTGGCTGTAGGCGGCCACCGCCGCTTCCAGCTCCTTCACCGCAGGTCCCAGGATGAAGTGCTGGCTGGCGCAGACGCGCTCGATGGCCGCCATGATCTCGCGCGCCAGCGGCGCGTACTGGGGCTTCAGGTCCAGCAGCGGAACCTGCATGGGTGGCGTGGTCTTGGCGGCCAGGGGTGTGGCGTGGGTCAAGTAATCTCCCGGGAGCGCGTCAAGCGGCCCGCAATTCTAGCGGCAAGCTGCGACAGCGTTCTGTATTTTCCCCCGCCCTGCAAGAATTCCCCAGTGTCGGTCATGCATGATATATTGCCGGCGATATGTCACTGGTCCTGGATACGGACGTGATGGTGGCCGCCCTGCGCAGCCCGCGAGGCGCCTCGGCCGAACTTTTGCGGCAGGTCCTGGTCGGAGAACGTCTGGCCCTGGCCAGCGTGCCTCTGTTCGTGGAATACGAGGCGGTGATGACAAGACCCGGGCATCTGCAAGCCGCCGGCGCAACTGTCGCGGATGTGCGCAACTTGCTGGATGTGCTTGCCGGGGTGGTTCGCCCGGTTGAAATTCACTACCTGTGGCGTCCGCAGCTGACCGATGCCAACGATGAAATGGTGCTTGAATGTGCCGCCAACGGCGGCGCCCGCTATCTGGCTACGTTCAACGTCGAGGATTTCACCGGGGTCGCCGAGCGGTTTGGAGTACGGCCTTTGATGCCGGGACAGATTCTGAAGGAGCCTCTGCTATGAAGACGCCAAGCAATTACGCGCTGCGGCTGCCGGCGTCGCTGAAGAAGACCGCGCAGGCCGCGGCGCGCGAGGATGGCAGTACCCTCAACCAGTTCATTGTCACCGCGGTGGCGGAAAAGCTGGCGGCGCTGAAGACCGCCGAATACTTTGCCGATCGTGCTGCTCGCGGTGACAAGTCCAGGGCACTGCGCTTCCTGCGCCGCAATGGTGGCGAGGCACCGCGTAAGGGCGACGAGCGCGGCTGACGTCGAGTACCCGCCCGGCGAGCGCCTCAGCGCTTGTACCCGTAGTACCCGACAAACCAGTCGACGAAGTTGCGCACCCCCGTCTCGATCGGAGTGGCTGGCCGGTAGCCGACTTCGCGCTCCAGGTCCTGGATGTCGGCGAAGGTCTCCGGCACGTCCCCGAGCTGCAGCGGCAGCATGTTCTTCTGCGCCTTGCGCCCGAGGCAGTCCTCCAGCACCTCGATGTAGCGCATGAGCGGCACCGGCTGGTTGTTGCCGATGTTGTAGATGCGCCAGGGCGCGAAGCTGGTGGCGGGATCCGGGTTGGCGCTGTCCCACTTCGGGTCGGGCTGCGCGATCTTCTCGCAGGCGCGCACCACGCCCTCGGCGATGTCGTCGACGTAGGTGAAGTCGCGCTTGTGGTGGCCGTTGTTGAAGACGTCGATCGGCTTACCCTCGAGGATGTTGCGCGTGAACATGAACAGCGCCATGTCCGGGCGCCCCCAGGGCCCGTAAACGGTGAAGAAGCGCAGGCCGGTAGTGGGCAGGCCGAACAGCGCGGAGTAGTTGTGCGCCATCAGCTCGTTGGCGCGCTTGGTGCTGGCGTACAGCGACAGCGGGTGATCGGCGATGCGGTGCGGGGAGAACGGCATGTTGGTATTGGCGCCGTACACCGAGCTGGTGGAGGCGTAGACCAGGTGCTCGACGCCGTTGTGGCGGCAGCCCTCGAGCACGTTGAGCGTGCCGCTGACGTTGCTGCGCACGTAGGCGTGCGGCGCCTCCAGCGAATAGCGCACGCCGGCCTGGGCGGCCAGGTGGATCACGCGCGCGAACTTCTCGTGCGCGAACAGCGCCGCCATGGCCGCATCGTCGGCCAGGTCCAGCCGCTCGAACCGGAAGCCCGCCTGCCCCGTCAGGCGCTTCAGGCGCGCCTGCTTGAGCGTGACGTCGTAGTAGTCATTGAGGTTGTCGAGGCCCACGACCTCGTGGCCGCGCGCCAGCAGGCGCTGCGCGGTGTGCGAACCGATGAACCCGGCGGCGCCGGTGACGAGGATCTTCACGGAACTCCTTGATCGGGACTGCCTGCAATTACACGGCCGCGGCTTGCGTTACAGCGGCGCCCGCAGAGGGCGTACTGAGCCACAGACAGCCGCCGCTGGCCTTGGCGATCACCGCCAGCATGGCCTCGTGGGCGGCCAGTTCCTCGGCGTCCGCTGCGAAGACCGGCAGCGGCGCGGTACGTGCCGCCACCCGGATGGGTCCGCCCTGCTGCTGCAATGCTGCGGCCTCGCTGCCGACCGACAGGGCGAGTGCGCTCTGGCCGCCGGTCATCGCCAGGTAAACGTCCGCCAGGATGCGCGCATCCAGCAGCGCGCCGTGCAGGCTGCGGTCCGAGTTGTCCACCTGGTAGCGCTTGCACAGGGCATCCAGGCTGTTGCGCTGGCCGGGGTGCAGCTCACGCGCCAGCGCCAGGGTGTCCAGCACCCGGCACAGGCCGCCGACCTGGCGCGCCTCGCCCGGCAGCCGCGCCAGCTCCGCATCCAGGAAAGCCACGTCGAACGCGGCGTTGTGAATCACGAGCTCCGCGTCGGCGATGAACTCCAGCAGCTCCGCGGCGATGTCGGCGAAGCGCGGCTGCCCATCCAGGTTGGCGCGCGAGATGCCGTGCACCGCGAGGGCGCCCTCGTCGATGGCGCGTTCCGGGTCGAGATAGCGGTGGAAAGTACGGCCCGTGGCGCGGCGATTGACCAGTTCCACGCAGCCGATCTCGATGATGCGGTGATCCTGGCCCGGTTCCAGGCCCGTGGTTTCGGTGTCGAGGACGATCTGCCGCATGCAGGTGCGAGTCTACCCCAAGCCCCGCGCGGTCAAGGCATCGATGGCTTCATTTGCGAGCCGGTCCACGCGCTCGTTGCCGGGGTTGCCGGCGTGCCCCTTGACCCACTGCCAGTCAACGCGGTGCTGCGCCGCCAGCGCATCGAGCTGCTGCCACAGGTCCTGGTTCAGGACCGGCTTGCGCTGCGCGGTGCGCCAGCCGCGCGCCTTCCAGCCCGGCAGCCATTCAGTGATTCCCTGCAGCACGTACTTCGAGTCGGTGTACAGCCGCGCCGGCACCGGACGCTTGAGCGCCTCCAGCGCGCGGATCACGGCGGTCATTTCCATGCGGTTGTTGGTGGTGTGCGGCTCCGCCCCGCTGAGCTCTTTATGGTGCTCGCCGTGGCGCAGCAGCACGCCCCAGCCGCCAGGACCCGGATTACCGCGGCAGGCGCCGTCGGTGTAGATCTCGATCATTGGCGCGTGGTGGGTTTCACCAGGGCGCCGATGACCGCGGGCTTCTCGCGCCAGCGGGGCCGGATCGGGGTCCCGGTGTACAGGCGCTTGCGCGCCTTGAGCAGGTAAGCCCCCGCCGGCAGCGGATAGGTCAGGCCGGCGCGCAGCATCCGCGCACTCATGCCGGCACCCGGCTCGCGGTGGCTCCAGGGGCTGCGGTACAGGTAGCCCTCCTCCCGCAGCACCTCGAAACCCAGCAGCACCAGCCACTCGCGCACCTGGTGCGCCGACAGCACCCGGCGCAGCCCCGGCGGAAAGCCTGTGCGGCTGGCGCGCGCGCGCAGTCCCCACAGGCTCCAGGGCGCAAAACCCAGCACGACGAGTTGCCCCTCGCCCACCATCACGCGATACACCTCGCGCAGGATCGAATAGGGATCGGCGGCAAATTCGATGGTGTGTGGCAGCAGCACGGCGTCGATGCAGTCCGCGGCCACGGGCAGCTGCGAGGCGCGCGCCACCACGTCGGCCCCGGCCGACAGCCCGCCACTTGCGATCACGCTCTTGTGGCGCGTGCGGCTGCCGGACAGCAGCTCGCGCGCGCCACCCCACGCGCCCACCTGCAGCAGCTCCCAGCCGAATACATCCTCCATGGCGGCCGCGAGCAGGTCGGACTCCGCGGCCAGCAGCGTGCGTCCCAGCGGGCCCTGCCACCAGGTAGTGAGAGCCGCGTCACGGTCTGCGACGTGCGAAGTGCGAACTGGCGACATGGAAAGGCTGGTAATGCTGTGAATCTACCGGTTAAAGTCGCGCCTTGCTTCGGAGGCCTGCGGGCCGCATGCGCAGGGCGCAAGGTAGCACTATTCCATACGAGGGGTACGGACTTGGGCCTGTTTCAATTCCAACGCATGCGCAGTATCGCACTGGCCATCACCGTGCTGGCCTTGGGCGCGTGCGCGCATGCGCCGCGGCGCGCGGCCGCCATACCCGCTGCCCCGATACCCGCCGCCGTGCCCGCCGCAGGCCCCGCGGCGCCCGCCCCAGCCGCCCCGGCGGGCGAGGCAGCCCCAGCGGCGCCTGACAACGCGGATGCATCCGCCGTGGCGCCGGTCGCCGGCCCTTCGCCAGAGCAGTACGGCGATCTGTTCGACCGCATGCGCGTGGGCTTCAAGCTCGACGACGCCGACGGCCGCGCCGCGGTGGACCAGCAGTTGCGCTGGTACGCCGGCAATCCCGCCTACCTGGAGCGCGCCTTCGGCCGCGCGGACCTGTACCTCTATCACATCGTCACGGAGCTCGAGCGCCGCGGCATGCCGCTGGAGCTGGCGCTGCTGCCGGTGGTGGAGAGCGCCTTCGAGCCCTACGCCTACTCCCGCGCCAGCGCCTCGGGGCTGTGGCAGTTCATTCCCGGCACCGGCTCGCAGTACGGACTGAGGCAGGACTGGTGGTACGACGGCCGGCGCGACATCGTGGAATCCACCCGCGCCGCACTCGACTACCTGCAGTCGCTGCACGATGAATTCAACGGCGACTGGCTGCTGGCGATCGCGGCCTACAACTGCGGCGAGGCGGCCGTGGAACGCGCGGTCGCTGCCAATCGCTATGCGGGCCGGCCCGTGGACTTCTGGAGCCTGCGCCTGCCGCGCGAAACCCGCGCCTACGTGCCGAAGCTGCTGGCGATGAAGCGCCTGGTCGCCAACCCCGCGACCTACGGCCTGTCGATCAGCCCGATTCCCAACCAGCCCTATTTCGTGCGCGTCGCCACCTACAGCCAGATGAACCTGAAGCTGGCCGCCCAGATCGCCGGCATCACGCCCGAGGAAGTGTACGAGCTCAATCCGGCCTTCCACCGCTGGGCCACCGATCCGGCCGGCCCCTTCTACCTGCTGCTGCCGCAGGACGCCGCGGACGTCTTCGGGCAGAACATCACGCAGTTGACGCCCGACCAGCGCCTGGGGGTCACTCACCACACGGTCGAGCGCGGCGACTCGGTCGCCTCGGTGGCGCGGCAGTACCAGACCACCGTCAAGCTGGTGCGCGAACTCAACGACATGCCCACCGGCGGCATCGCCGTCGGCGATGACCTGCGCGTGCCCAGCGCGGTGCCCGACCTGCCGCCCAAAGTCATGTTGGCCGCCGCGCGTGCCGACGGCGCCGGCCGCTCGCTGCGTCACCGGCGCCTGCACGTGCGCGTGCAGGTGGTGCGCCGCGGCGAATCGCTGTGGAGCATCGCGCGCCGCCACGGGATGAACGTCAACGCGCTGGCATCGCTCAACGGCATGCAACCGGGTGACCGCCTGCGCGCCGGCCAGAGGATCCGCCTGACCTCCGGGGCCGGCTCCGGCCGCTCGCATGCCAGGCACGGCAAGCGCCGTGTGATCTACACGGTGCGCACGGGTGACACCGTCTCGCAGATCGCGCGCCTGTTCCAGTGCAGCGTGCCGCAGCTGCTGGCGTGGAATGGCCTGCCCTCAGGCTCCAGGCTGCACGCAGGACAGAAGCTGCGCATTCACTTCACGCCGCGCAGCGGCTGACAGCCGCCGCAGGGGGCTGCGCAAGCCCGGCGGCGCCCGGGCGGGCAGGCGTTGCGGCATAATCCGCAGCCGGAGGAACTCAACATGGGATTTCTGACCGGCAAGCGCGCCTTCATCGTCGGCGTCGCCACCGACCGCTCCATCGCCTGGGGCATTGCCCAGGCCATGCACCGCGAGGGCGCGCAGCTCGCCTTCTCCTACGTCAACGACAAGATGAAGGAGCGCGTCGTGCCGCTCGCCCAGTCGCTGGGCGCGACCCTCACCATGCCACTCGACGTCACCGTCGATGAACAGACGGACGCCGCCTTTGCGCTGCTGCAGCGCGAGTGGGGCGCGCTGGATATCGTGGTGCACGCGGTCGCCTACGCGCCGCGTGAGGCGCTCACCGGGACCTTCCTGGACGCGACCAGCCGCGAGGGGTTCCGCATTGCGCACGATGTCTCCAGCTACTCGCTCACCGCGCTGGCGCAGCGCGCGCACCCGCTGATGGCGGGCCGCCAGGGCGCCGTGCTGACCCTGTCGTACCTGGGGGCGGTGCGCTCCATTCCGGGCTACAACGTCATGGGCCTGGCCAAGGCCAGTCTGGAGGCCAACGTGCGTTTCCTGGCCGCCGACCTGGGGCCGAAGGGCGTGCGCGTCAACGGCATCTCCGCCGGCCCGATCAAGACACTCGCGGCCGCCGGGATCCCGGGCTTCCGCAAGATGCTCAGCCGGGTGGCCGAGGTCGCGCCGATGCGTCGCAACGTGACCCCGGAGGACGTCGGCAATGCCGCCGCGTTCCTGTGCTCGGACCTGGCCGCGGGCATCACCGGGGAGATCCTCTACGTCGACAGCGGCTTCAGCACCGTGGGCATGAGCTTCCCGCTGGAGAGCGAGGGCTGAGGCACCTTTTTTGATCGGGACGGCGAAGGACTGGCTCGACGCGCAGTACGACGTGTCGCGGCAGGTGGCGGACGAGGACGCACTGCTGCGCCGCTGGAGCGATGAGGCCGCCCGCACCCGCGCGCGGCTGCCGCACAGGCTGGGCGTGCCCTACGGCCCGTCACGCCCCGAGACGCTGGACGTCTTCCCGGCGGCGCAAGCGGACGCCCCGGTGTTCGTGTTCCTGCACGGCGGTTACTGGCGCGGCGGCTCGGCCGCGATGCACAGCTGGATTGCCGCCGGGCTGCGGCCGCTGGGCATCACGACCATCCTGCCGGACTACGCCCTGTGCCCCGTGGTCGGGATCGGGGAAATCATCCGCCAGGCCCGTGCCGCGCTCACCTGGGTCGTGGGCCACGCCGCCGCGTACGGCGCTGATCCCGGGCGTATCGCCATCGGGGGACACTCCGCCGGCGCCCACCTGGCAGCCATGACGCTGCAGACACCCTGGCGGGACCTGTACGGCATCGCCACAGAGCCGCTGCGCGGCGCGGCGCTGCTATCGGGGATCTACGATCTGGCGCCCCTGCGCCACAGTTTCCTGCAGCCGGACCTGCGGCTCGATGAGCGCCTGGTGCGCGACTGCTCGCCGCTGTTCAGCATCGGGCACAGCAGCGCGTCGCTATGGATCACCTGGGGGGAGTCGGAGCCGGCGGAGTTCGCCCGCCAGTCCACTGTCTATCACGAGGCCTGGCAGGCCGCGGGCAACCGCTCACGGCTCGGCGCGGTGCCCGGCACCAACCACTTCTCGATCCTCGAAGGCTTTGCCGACAGCGGCAGCGCCCTGTGCCGGTGGGTCGCCGATTCTCTCGCATAGATCAGGCGCCCTACCCGACCGCAGGCCCGGGCTGCTCGCGTGTACGAGTCCGCAGTTTGGCTGCGGTGCGAAGCATTCCTACTTGTTCGTACTTATTCCTACTTGATGCCACTTCTTCGCACCGGAGCGAATTTTGCCGGGAGAGCATCGCGCGAGGGACCGGGCGCGCGGCGCACCTACTCGAACGCCTTCGGGTTCTTGCGTACTTGCGTCTCGCGCCGCACCTGTTCGGTGTAGGCCAGCGCGTCGGTCACTCCCCGCGAGTCCACTTCCTTCGACAGGCGCTCATTGATCGCCTTCTGGTCGGTGACCCGGGCAACCCTGGTAGCCGTCACGTCCACCACGGCTGCTCCCCCATCCGGCAGCGCGATGGCCCGCAACTCCGGCTTACCGGGCGCAGGGGGCGCGGTGGCGAACACGGCGTCGCGCACCGCCGCGGGAACCGACGGATCCTGCCGCCCGATGAAGTGCGCCGGTTCGGCCGTCAATTTCAGGTCCTGGGCCACGGCGTCGAAGCTCGCCCCGCCGGCCAGCCGCTCGCGGGCGGAAGTGGCGGCCGCCAGCGCCGCCTTGGCCGACTGCTCCTTCGTGATGGCCGCGACAATGCTGTCGCGCACCTTCGCCAGCGGCTCGGGCTGCGGCTTGCGCAGTTCCAGTACCTTCACCAGCACCAGCCGGTCATCCGCCAGCAGCACCGGACCGCCGATGCGCCCGGTCGCCAGCGGCGGATCGCCGAACACCAGGTCCTGGATCGGCTTGGCCACGCCCAGCGGGGTGGCGCCGGCGCCCTTGGCAAAGTCGGCGATGTCGCCCTGCTGCAGGTTGAACTGCTGCGCCAGGGCAGCCAGGTCCGCGCCCGGCTCCTGCAGCTTGCTCTGCAGCTGCTCCTGGATCTCCCCGAAGCGGTCCGAGGCGCGATCATGGGCAAGTCGCGACGCCAGCTCCGCGCGCGCCTCGTCGAAGGAACGGGTCTTGCCCGGCTGGATCTCGTCGAGCCGGATGATGTGGTAGCCGTACTGGGTCTTCACCGGGCCACGGATCTCGCCCACCGACATGCCGAACAGCGCATCCGCGAAGGGCGCGACGAAGCTGCCGCGATCCGCCCAGCCCAGGTCGCCCCCGTTCTGGGCGGAGCCGGGATCCCGGGAATACTGGCGCGCCAGCGCCGCGAAGTCCTTGCCCGCCTTGGCCTGGGCAAGCACCTGCTGGGCGAGCGCCTGCGCGGCCTTGTCGTCCTTGCCGGTGATCAGGATGTGCCGCGCATGGCGGCGCTCCGGGACCACGAACTGGCTCTTTTGCTTGTCGTAGGCGGCGTGCAGGTCCTCATCGGACACGGTCTGCTGTGCCGCGAGTGTGTCCAGGCGCAGCTCCGCGTACTGAAGGTGCGCCGACTCGACCGTCATGTACTGCGCCTGGTGGGCCTTGTACCAGGCGGCGATCGCCGCATCGTCCACCTTCACCGCGGCCTTGAAGCGATCGGCCGGCAAGGTCAGGTAGCGCACCTCGCGCTCCTCGTTTTCGAGTGCGCCCAGGTGCTGCACCTCCGCGGGCGTCAGGAACTGCGAAGCACGGATGCCGCCCTGCAATTGCGCCCGCTGCAACGCGGCGCTCAGGTCGGCCTGGTAGGCCTCCAGTGAAATGCCCGCCTGCGACAGCGCCGCCTTGGCGGCCTCGGCCGAGTACTGGCCGGAGATCTGGAAGGCGGGTTCCCGCTGGATCGCATCGCGCAGCGCAGCAGGGGTGACGCGATAGCCCAGCTCGCCCGTGCGCTGCGTCATGAGCGCATTGGTGATCAGCCGCTCCAGTACCTGGTCCTGCAGGCGCTCACGCAGCTGCGCCGGAATCTCCGCCCCACCCAGGCGCTGCTGCCAGTCCGTCTGCTCGCGCAGCCAGGCGTTGCGCGCCTCCTCCAGTGGGATCTTCGCTCCCCCGCCCTCGGCGGCGTAGCTGGAACTGCCGACATTCAGGTTGACGACGCCATAGGCGCCCCAGGCGGCAAACACGAGCGCCAGGGCGCCGAGCATGACGTACCAGAACCAGCGGTGGGTATGAAGGCTGTCACCGATACGCTGAAGCATGCGGAAGTGATCTCCGGGCAGATGATGTGGGCAAACCAAGGATTATCGCACAATCGATCCGGCGTAATCCCCCCGGCAAGGGCCGAGCCCCGGTTGCCGGCCGGCGGCATTGGTTCCGGCCGGGCGAAGCGGAAATTGCCAGCGAGGTGGGACACAATCGAGGCGAGTGACCGGCCGGGTCACCGGGCGACAACAGGGGGGACAATGATCTTCGAGCATCTCAGTGCCGGCGGCTGCCAGTCATACCTCGTCGGCTGCGCCGACACCTGCGCCGCGGCGCTGATCGACCCGGAGATCAGCCTGATCGACCGCTACCTGGCGCTGGCGGCACGCGACGGACTGCGCATCCACTACCTGATCGACACCCACACGCACGCCGATCACTTCTCGGCGACCCGCCAGCTCGCGCGGCGCCTGGATGCGCCCATCGCCATGCACCGCGCCAGCCCGGCTCCCGGCGTGGAACTGACGCTGGAGGACGGCGAGCTGCTGGCGGTGGGCAAACTGCGGCTGCGGGTGCTGCATACCCCGGGGCATACCCGCGACTCCATGTGCCTGCAGGTGGAGGACCGCGTGTTTACCGGCGACACGCTGCTGATCGGCGCCACCGGGCGCACCGACCTGCCCAGCGGCGACCCCGAGGCGCTCTACGACAGCCTGTTCAACTCGCTGCTGCGCCTGGACCCGGCGCTGAGGGTGCACCCGGCCCACGAATACAAGGGCCGCAGCCACACTACCATCGGCGACGAACTGGCAGCCAACCCGCGGCTGCAGAAGCGCGACCGGGCACAGTTCGTGGAAATGATGCGCAGCCTCAACCTCGGCATGCCCACGCATCTCACCGAGGCGCTGCGAACCAACATGAGTGGCGGCAAGACGGTGGCGCAGATGCTGGCGGAGGCCGCCGAGCACGTACCCTTCATGGCCCTCGCCGAACTGAAGTCCCGCATCGAAGCGGAACATCCCGGGCTGATCGTCCTGGATGTGCGCGAGCGCGAGGCCTGGGAGGGCGGCCGCATCCCGGGCGCGAAGCTGCTGCCGCGCGGGCAGCTGGAACTGCGGGTCAACCAGGACCTGCCCGACCCGACCCTGCGCATCGTCGTGTACTGCGAGCTGGGCCGCATTTCGACCCTGGCGGCCGCGACCCTGCGCGAGATGGGATTTCAGCGCGCCGTGGCGCTGGATGGCGGCATGCAGGCCTGGCGGGAGGCCGGCTACCCGACCCAGGTCGGAACGCCAGGATAGCCATGCCTGCGATGATTCGGGCGCTTCAGACAGCGCGCAGTGGTCCAGGATATTTCGCCACGCGTGGATCGGCAGTCAGCAATGTGATGCCCTCCACCTGCGCCTGAGCCACCAGCACCCGATCAAAGGGATCCTTGTGGATTGGCGGAAGGCTCTCGATCGCGACCACGTGTTCGCTCGCGATGGGCAGCTCGCTGTAGCCGTTGTCGAGAAGTCCGCGCCGCAACAATCGCGCATCGACCTTGAAGTCTTCGCGACCGAGCCCGCGCTTGATCACGACTTCCCAGAGACTCGCGACGCTGAAGAACAGTTCATTCTCCGGCGCGTCAATGAGGGCACGCACCGCCTTCGGGAGCCGGCCCGGTTTGCCGGCCGCCCACAGGAGCAGGTGTGTATCCAGCAACAGCTTCATGGGACATCGCCAAACAGGCGTTCGATTTCTGCCGCTCCCATTTCATTGAAATCGTCCGGTACAGTGATCTGCCCCGCCAGGAATCCCAGCCGCTTGACCTGCGCACCCTGCCTGGCACTCAGGGGGGCCACCTTCACCATGGGCTTGCCTGCCTTGGCAATGACAAAAGGCTCGCCGGCAGCGGCCTGATCGACCAACCGCGAAAGGTGCGTCTTCGCTTCATGAATGTTGACCGTCTTCATGGGCGTTCCTCCGTTAAACTAAGTTTAGTTGGTCTAGTTTACACCAATCCACCGGTTTGAGCGAAGCCGAAGGGACCATCTCACCCCCTGAACCCCTTGGCCACCAGGTAGACCTCGCGCGACTCCTTGCGCGAGGCGGCGGGCTTGCGGATGAGCACCTTCGCGAAGTGCGTCCGCAATTCCTTCAGGTACTGCTCCGATCCGGAGCCCTGGAACATCTTGGCGGCAAAACTCGCGCCGGGCTTCAGGGTCTGGCGCACGGTATCGAGCGCCAGCTCCAGGAAATGGATCGACCTGCCCTGGTCCGCTGAATCGATGCCGGTGATGTTGGGTGCGATGTCGGAAATAATCAGGTCAAACTTCGCGCCGCCGAGCCAGTCGAGCACCTGCTGCACCACCGCTTCCCCGGTGAAATCGCCCTGGATGAAATCGACATTGCGCAGCGGGTCCATGGGCAGGATGTCCGTGGCAAGCACACGCCCCCTCTCCCCGACCAGCCTGCCGGCCACCTGCGACCAGCCACCCGGCGCGCTGCCCAGGTCCATGACCCGCATGCCCGGGCGGATCAGCCTGTCCTTCTCATCCAGCTCGAGCAGCTTGTAGGCCGAGCGCGAACGATAGCCGTCCTTCTGCGCCTGCTTGACGAAGGGATCGCTGAGGTGTCGCGACAGCCAGCTGGCGCTGCTCTTGGTCCGGGCCATCTTTTTCGTACAGGAGTGACGCGCTGCGTGCGTGGAGTCTACTACCCCCAGGGCGGTGGCGGCTGCTCGATTTGCAATATAGAAATGACAGTTCTATATTTCACAACATCATGATCCCTCGTGACGCCGAACCGCACCTGAAGAAGCTGGCCACGCAGTTCCCCGCGGTGCTCCTGCTCGGGCCGCGCCAATGCGGCAAGACGACCCTGGTCCGCCATTTCGTCGATGGGCGCTACTTCGACCTCGAGCGGCCGTCAGATCTGCAGGTTTTCTCCGGTGATGCCGAGTATGCACTGCAGAAGCTGCCGGGACCGCTGATCCTGGATGAGGCCCAGACCCTGCCCGCCCTTTTTCCGGTACTACGTGCAGTGATCGACGCGGCCCGGCACAAGAACGGACGATTCTTTCTGCTGGGCTCAGTCAGCCCCGATTTGTTGCAGAGTATTTCCGAGAGCCTGGCCGGCCGCGTAGGCGTGCTTGAGCTGACGCCCTTCCTGTATCCGGAAGTCGCTGGCCGTCGCGGCGTAAAGCTCGAGAGCCTGTGGCTGCGTGGAGGTTACCCCGATGCCTTCCTGGAGCGCCATGCAGACCGCTGGCGCACATGGCAAGAAGCCTACCTGCGCACGTTGGTGGAGAGAGACATCGCCCGTCATCAGCTGAAATTATCCGCAGCCGAAATACGGCGGCTGTTGACCATGCTGGCGCATTCTCACGGCGGGCTGCTCAACTACTCCAGCCTCGGGCGGTCGCTCGGTTACAGCTACCATACCATCCAAAACATCGTCGACCTGCTTGGCGGGTATTTCCTGGTGCGCCAGCTCGCGCCCTATCACACGAACATTTCGAAGCGTCTCGTGAAGGCACCGAAGGTCTACTTGCGCGATAGCGGCGTGCTGCATTACCTGCTGGGCGTGAGCACCGCCGACGAGCTGCTCACCTCACCCGGCCGGGGCAACAGCTTCGAGGGCTTCATGATCCAGCAGATCCTGGCGCTCGAAGCGCTGCGCCGTCCCGGCAGTGGCTGCTACTTCTTTCGTACGCATGCGGGCACCGAGATCGATCTGCTGATCGATCGGGGCAGCGAGCGGATCGGACTGGAGTTCAAGGCCGGCGTTGCCACTGACGCAACTGACTGGAAGCATCTCCTGAGCGGCATCGCCGACGGAGTGATCCATCGCGGCCTTGTCGTCTACAACGGTTCAAGAGCCTTCGATCCTCACGCGAAGATCTCGGTGGTGCCCGCGACGCAGATTCTTGCAGGGGCAATCGATTGAGCTCGGGCACCCTCCAGGAAGAGCGGTGATCCGCATTACCGGGCTGCAGCTGGCGCTCGACTACACGCACGATGCGCTGCACCAGGCAGTCGTGCGGCGTTTGGGCATCGACGCGGCGGAGCTGGTCGATGTCACCCTGTTCAAGCGCAGCTATGACGCGCGCCGCAAAGGCCGCGTGATTGTCTTCGTCTGCGTTGTCGACGCCACGGTGCGCGACGAAGCCGCGGTGTTGCAGCGCCTGGCGCACGACCGGCAGGTGAGCCTCGCCCCGGATACGAGCTACCACCCGGTGGCGCGCGCGCCGTCACAGCTCACAGAGCGGCCGCTGGTCATCGGCTTCGGCCCCTGCGGGCTGTTCGCGGCGCTACTGCTGGCGCAGATGGGCTTCCGGCCGATCGTGCTGGAACGCGGCCGCGAGGTGCGCCGCCGCACGCGCGACACCTGGGCGCTGTGGCGGCAGCACATCCTGACGCCGGAATCCAACGTGCAGTTCGGCGAGGGCGGCGCCGGCCTGTTCTCCGACGGCAAACTCTACAGCCAGATCAAGGACCCGAAGTTCTACGGCCGCAAGGTGATGCAGGAGTTCGTGCGCGCCGGCGCACCGGCGGAAATCCTGTACGTCAGCAAGCCGCACATCGGCACCTTCCGCCTGACCGGCGTGGTGTCGAAGATGCGCGAGGAGATCGTGGCACTCGGCGGCGAGGTGCGCTTCGAGAGCCGGGTCACGGACCTGGCTGTCGAACACGGCCGGATCGAAGGCGTCGTGTTGGCGGACGGTGAGACCCTGCACAGCCATCACGTCGTGCTGGCGCCGGGGCACAGCTCGCGCGACACCCTGCGCATGCTGGAGCAGCGGCGGGTGCACCTGGAGGCCAAGCCGTTCGCCATCGGCTTTCGCATCGAGCACCCGCAGTCGCTGATCGATGCCGCCCGCCTGGGGCGCTTTGCGGGCCACCCGCAACTGGGCGCCGCGGACTACAAGCTGGTGCACCACGCCCGCAACGGGCGTTCCGTCTACAGCTTCTGCATGTGCCCCGGCGGCACCGTCGTGGCCGCCACTTCTGAAGCCGGGCGCGTGGTCACCAACGGCATGAGCCAGTATTCCCGCAACGAGCGCAACGCCAACGCAGGTCTCGTGGTGGCCATCGATCCGGCGACCGATTTTCCCGGCGGCCCGCTCGCGGGCGTCGCGCTGCAGGAAACGCTGGAGTCCGCCGCTTATACGCAGGGGGGCAGCGATTACAGCGCACCCGGGCAACTGGTGGGCGACTTCCTGCGCGGTGAGCGCTCCACGCAGCTCGGCGCGGTCGTCCCCTCCTATACACCCGGCGTGCGGCTCGGCGACCTGTCGCAGTCCCTGCCCGCCTACGCCATCGAGGCCCTGCGCGAGGCCCTGCCCGCCTTCGGCCGTCAGATCCGCGGCTTCGACCGGGACGATGCGGTGTTGACCGCTGTAGAGAGCCGCACCTCCTCCCCGGTGCGCGTCACGCGCGACGCCGAGTCGCTGCAGAGCCTGAACGTACGCGGCCTGTACCCCTGCGGTGAGGGGGCGGGCTATGCCGGCGGCATCCTGTCCGCGGGCGTCGATGGCATCAAGGTGGCCGAAGCGGTTGCCCGGAGCCTGTCGTGAAATTCGCCGACATCAGGAAACTGCACCAGAAGAAGTTCCGCGAGGAGACCGGCCGCTTCCTGGTGGAAGGCGAGCACCTGGTGCAGGAGCTGCAAAAGGCGGCTGCCCATGATGCAGGGCTCTGCGGCAGCGAGATTTATCTGACGCGGGAATACGCGCAGTGGGTGAGCCCGCTGCGCATGCACATCATCACTGCGCGCCAGCTGGCGCAGATCAGTGAAACGCGTACACCGCAGGGTATTGTGGCGGTCGTGCCCCTGCTGACGGCGCCCGCACCGCAGCCCGGCGAGCGCGCCGTCTACCTGCACCAGGTCCAGGACCCGGGCAACCTCGGCGCGATCCTGCGCACGCTCGCCTGGTTCGGCGGCTTCCGCTGCCTGCTCGGGCCGGGCAGCGTGGACCTGCACAACGGCAAGGCGGTGCGCGCCAGCATGGGCGCCATCTTTCACGTGCCGGTGGAGAGCGACGTGCCGCTGCAGGCACTGCCGGGGCGCTACCGCCGGATCGCCACACTTGACCTGCAGGGCCAGCCGATCAGTGCTCCCGGGTTCCGGGACTGCGACTGCTATGTCTATGGCAACGAGGCCCGGGGCCTGCCGCGCGAGGTGCTGGCGGCGATGCACGCCACCGCGTTCACCATTGCAGGAACCGGGCTGATCGACTCGCTGAATGTCGCGGCGACGGTGAGCATCTGCCAGTACGAACTGGCGAGGGGTCCCAATCCATGAAACCTGTGGCGCGCTCTTACTGGCCGGCTGATACCCGCCACCCGGTACTCGAAACAACCGTCGGTTCAGTACTGCGCGACGCCGCACAGGCCGCAGCCGACCGCACAGCCGTCGTCGCCTGGGGCAACGGCCCAGGCGAGCGCCGCACCTGGACCTACTCGGCACTGCTCGACGAGGCGCAGCGCACCGCGCGGGCGCTGCTGGCGCGGTTCGCCCCCGGGGAACATGTTGCCGTATTTGCGCCGAACAGCGCCGAGTGGTTGCTGCTGGAATTGGGCGCAGGTCTCGCGGGACTGGTCCTGGTGACTGTGAACCCGGCGAATCGTGCGCGTGAACTGGACTACATCCTGCGCCAGTCACGAGCCGTCGGCTTGTTTCATGTGGATGGATTCCGCGGCAATCCGCTGAGCGAGTGGGTGGCGCAGGTGCGTCCGCAGCTGCCCGCCCTGCGCGAGGTGCTCCGCTTCGAGGACTGGCGCGGCTTTCTCGATGGCGCTGCCGGTGACGCTGCGTTGCCTGCCGTCAGGCCAGACGACCCGGTGCAGATCCAGTACACCTCGGGGACGACTGGCTCGCCCAAGGGCGCGCTACTGTGCCATCGGGGATTGACCAATAACGCCCGGTTCTATGCCGGGCTCATCGGGCTTACCGACGGCGACGTCTATGCGCACGCCATGCCGTTCTTTCATACGGCCGGCTGCGCCATGGCCGTTCTCGGGGCGATACAACGACGCGCCACACACGCGTTCCTGCCGGCTTTCGACGCCGGCCGTCTTCTCGAGCTGGTGGAGCGGGAGCGCGCCACGCACTGCCTCGGCGTGCCGACCATGCTGGTTGCTGCTCTGGAGCATCCGGATATCGATCGACGCGACCTGTCGGCACTGCGCGTAGTGGCCTCCGGTGGTGCCAGCGTCGCTCCGGAGCTGGTGCGTGCCATCGAGTCGCGGCCCGGTGTCACCTTCATCGTGGTCTATGGGCAGACCGAAGCGTCGCCGCTGATTACCCAGACCCGGCTCGAAGACAGTCCCGACCAACGGACCAACACCATCGGCCAGCCCGTACCCCAGGTGGCGGTCAAGATAATTGACCCTGCGAGCGGTGAAATCGTCCCGGTCGACACCGTGGGGGAGCTTTGCACGCGCGGCTACCACGTCATGCACGCCTACTTTGACAGGCCCGACGCGACCGCCGCCGCGATCGATGGCGAGGGCTGGCTGCGCACGGGGGATCTGGCGACGATGGATGCCCGTGGTTACTGCCGGATTGCGGGCCGACTCAAGGACATGGTGATCCGCGGCGGCGAGAACCTGTTTCCGGCCGAGATAGAAGCGGTCCTGGTCGAGCATGCGGCGATCACGGACGCCGCGGTGATCGGCGTGCCGGACCGCATCATGGGCGAGGAACTGGCCGCATTCATTCGCGTAGCCGCAGAGCCGCCGGGAATCGATGCCCTGCGTGCACACGTGCGGTCCCGGCTCGCCGGCCCGAAGGCGCCGCGCTACTGGGTATTCCTCGAGCAGTTCCCGCTGACGGGGTCGGGCAAGATCCAGAAGTTTGTACTGAAGGAGCGATGGGAGCGGGGCGAGTTCCAGTTTGTTGATGCCGCGACGATGCGTGGCGCCGGTTAGCCCACCGTGCCGCCGCCGGAAAGTTGCACCTCAGCCGTGGTTCACCTGCAGCAACTGCAATCTCAGGCCACGAAATGACCTGAAGCCGCGGTCAAACGTTGCCATCTCGTAGTCGAGTGACACGGCCAGCGCCGCGAGCCAGGCATCAGTCCATAGATTCGGTGTCGCTTCCCGGCTCTCCACGAACGCGGCGAATCTCGCTTCCTGTTCCTCGGGTTGAGCGTCGATGTGGAATGAGCGCGGATCGTCTGCAAGTCGACGCCAGGCCTTGAGCGCCTCGGTGGGACCGACAGGTGCCCCGTTCATCGCCACCTTGTTGGTCAATAGTCGCAGCACCGCAAGTCGCGTAAGCAGGCAGGTGCCGACGGTGCCATCCGGCTGCTCGACCCACCAGGCCATCGCGACCTCGTGTGCGGCATGCCCCCTTACCAGGAGCGGAAACAGGACATTAACGTCCGCGATACACGTCATTGAGATGCTTGATGTCTTCCTGGTCGAAAAGCTGCGCCAGCTCCCTGTTGGAGCGAACTGGAATCGCGTGCCCCGGTGGAAGCTTGATGGGCGCCTCGGTCATGCGCTTCCGGGCGGGCGCGGACTGCGCGGCCAGCAGACAGCGCAGCGCCTCCGCCACCAGGTCCCGCAGCGAGGATCCGCGCTTGACAGCGGCAATCTTGGCCCGCTTCATCAGGTCGTCCGGCAAATCCAGAGTCGTGCGCATGGATATGCTTATATGCTTTTATGCGCCGGGACTCAACCACCGATTGTCCAGCCGCAGCCGGACCTGCTTTCTTCCAGCAGTAAAGCCGGAACAGCTGGATGATTCATCAGAAGATAACTGGCGGAGCGGACGGGACTCGAACCCGCGACCCCCGGCGTGACAGGCCGGTATTCTAACCAGCTGAACTACCGCTCCGAATTGGGGGGCGCATCCTAGCGGATTGCCCGACGGGGCGACAAGGAATATTTGGGACCTTAACCGGCGCTGAACCCAGGACACAATGGCGCGGGTTCATCGGCATCCGGCTATTTGTCGCTGGACTACGACACAGTTCGCTGATTTACAACACCGTGGTGTCGGGCTGATGACGATGAGGCACAATACTTCACCGCTCTGTCGAAGGGACTCCCATGGCAAGCCCCCGCCCCATTTGGTTCGCGCTCCTGGCCACCTGCCTGTCGCTTCCGGCCCTGGCGGGCCTGGGAGACGACGCGTCGTCGGTGGCGTCCGACCTGGTGCACATGAAAGGCCAGCTGCGCGTCGAAACCACCCCGGCATACACGGTCCACGAGATCACGGCCGCCAATCAGACCGTGATCCGTGAGTACGTTTCCGGCGCCGGCAAGGTCTTCGCGGTGAGCTGGCGCAGCGCCTCGCCGCCGGACCTTGCGACCTTACTGTCGAAGTACTACCCGCAGTACGCCAAGGCGCCGCCCGCCGGCCGCCCCGACAAGCACCACTTTTCCATCGAGCAGCCCGGCCTGGTCGTGCAGACCACGGGCAGGACCCGCGCCTGGTTCTCACGTGCCTGGGCACCGGACCTGCTGCCGGCCGGCTTCTCCCTGGCCGATATCACCTGAAGTCCAGACCCGCATCAACCTGACAGGGAATCGGCGGACCGCATCCCGGCCTGCCCAACGGAATCCAAGGAACATCCCCGTGCAAAACCCCACCCGGATCTGCCTCCCGCTGCTCCTGCTGGCCTCACTGGCCGCACTCACCGCCTGTGGTGGTGGCGGTGGCGGCGGCACCATCGTTCCCCCGCCCCCGCCCCCCGGCCAGGTGATCGCAGGACCGGCGGTCAACGTGGCCCCGCTCACGGTCAATGCGGGCTCGGCCAATTCTGTCAACACGTCCTTCGTGACCGTCACGGTGTGCGTGCCAGGCACCGCGACATGCCAGAACATCGACAACATCGAGGTAGACACGGGCTCGATCGGTCTGCGGATCATTGCCTCGGCGCTGACCCTCAACCTTCCGCCCCTGACCAAGACCGGCACGCCCCTGGCGGCCTGCGCCGCCTTCGCGGACGGCACCAGCTTCGGCTCGGTGCGCGTCGCGGACATCAGCATGCAGACCTCCGACAGCGGTGCGTCCAGCGCCAATGCCAAGAACATCAACGTCCAGGTGATCGGCGACCCGACCCTGCTCGGTACCGCCGCGAGCCCCGTCGCGCCGCCCACCAGCTGCAGTGACCGCCCGGAAAATACCGTGGCCAAATTTGGCGCCAACGGCATCCTCGGCGTGGGCTTCTGGCTGGATGACTGCGGCACCTTCTGCAACACCAACACCAGCTACACCGTTGGCGGCTCCATCACCGCCAGCAACTCCGGCACCTATTACACCTGCACCGGGAATGCCTCGACCTGCGCCGCCTCAACGGCGCAGGCCGGCAACGGCGTCGCCGGGGGCCAGCAGATACCCCACCCGGTGGCACTGTTCCCCATGGACAAGAACGGCGTGATCGTGGAGCTGCCCGCCGTCGGCAGCGGCGCCGCGACGACCAGCGGCGCGCTGGTGTTCGGCATCGGCACGCGCAGCAACAACGCGCTGGGCAATGCCGTCGTCCTGCCGGCTGACGGCCAGGGCTATATCAATGCCACCTACAAGGGCGTGGCCGCTGCCAAGAGCTATCTGGACAGTGGTTCCAACGCCACCTACTTCCACGACACCAGCATCGCGACCTGTCCTACGAGCGACCCGATTGCCCCCGGGTTCTATTGCCCCGCCTCGGCCCTGAATCTGAACGTGACCTTCGGCACCGGCGCGAGCACGGCCGGGGTGTCCTTCATCGTGGACAACGCGCACAATGTGCTGAACACCAACCCGACCTTCACCGCGGTGCCGAGTCTCGGCGGGCCCATCGCCGACGCGACTTCCTTCGACGGCGGCCTGACCTTCTTCTACGGCCGCAATGTATTCACGGCCATCGAGAATGCCACCACGTCCGGCGGCACCGGGCCCTATACGGCATTCTGAGCGCTGTTGAGCTGCCCGTGCGCGTCGGATTCACGGTGAGGGGCAATCCGGCCGCGCTGCGGGACAGTTGCCGATGAGTTCACTGGCCCGGACCGCCGGTGCCATCCTGCTGGCCCTGGTGATCGCGGTGGGCTACGGGCTGTGGGCCACCCGAGCGCTGCCGCCCGGCGGCGCGCTGAGCGTCGCGGGCACGCCCGCGGGATTTCCGCACATCGACCAGGACACCCTGTTCACGGTCGAGCGCCTGGCGCGGCAGGTCACCCTGCCCGAGGAACTGCCGCTGTCGCAGCGGGCCATCGAGCTGGCCGATCACGAACTGGACCTGGCCTTCACCGGCGTGCTGCGCCACCTGGAGGCCGACCCGCCGGAGCTGTCCGGCGAGGCGCGCGCCATCCAGGAAAAACTGACCCAGGCACAAAAGCAACTCGACGCCGACAACGCGACGGTCAAGCGGCTGACGCAGACCCTCGCCGCGGCGGCGGACGCGGACAAGCCGGCGCTGCAGGATCAACTGGACCTGGCACAGGCCCAGGTCGACCTGGATGAGTACGCCGTCGAGCAGGCGGATGAGAGCCTGCTGCAGGCGGGCGGCAACGTGCACCAGCGCATCCAGGCCATGCAGCGCCAGATCGAGGCCGGCGACAAGAACCGCCCTGCGGCGGCGCTCGCGCCCGACCCGCTGGCCAGCGCGCAGGGTGTGGTCGGACGCACGCGCCAGTGGCTGGCACTGCGCGAGCGGCGCGAGGCCGTGGAGTCTGCGCGCGCCGACGTCGCGCGCAGCGTCGTGCAACTGTCGACCAGCCGCGGCCAGATCGCCGCGGATCTCGCCGCCGCCCGCGCCAGCCTGAAAGAGGGCGCCGTGGCCACGGGCGCCGATCGCCTGGCGCTGACGCGCAAAATCACCGCGCAGGAGCGGCGCCTGACGGCGCGCGACCAGCGTATCGATGCACGACGGCGCCTGGTCAGCACCTACGACCAGTGGCTGCAGGTGCTGCGTGCCCATACCCGCGCGCTGCTGCACCAGGCCCTGCTCGCGGCCGGCATCATCATCGGGGCCCTGCTGCTGCTGCTGTTCGTCGACGGCTGGATCGGCCGGCTGCTCGAGCGCACTCACGTCGACCGCCGCCAGCTGGGCACCCTGCGCAGCGTCATCAGCGTCGTGCTGCAGGTCGTCGCGGTACTGCTGATCCTGCTGATGCTCATCGGCGTGCCCGGCCAGCTCGGCACCATCCTCGGGCTCGCCGGCGCGGGACTGACCGTGGCGCTGAAGGACTTCATCGTTGCCTTCATGGGCTGGTTCACCCTCATGGGGCGCAACGGCATGCGCGTGGGCGACTGGGTGGAGATCAACGGCGTCAGCGGCGAGGTGGTGGAACTGGGCCTGTTCCAGACCGTGCTGCTGGAGACCGGCAACTGGGCCGACGCCGGGCACCCGACCGGCCGCCACGTGACATTCACCAACAGCTTCGCCATCGAGGGCCACTACTTCAACTTTTCCACCACCGGGCAGTGGCTGTGGGACGAGGTGCGGGTGGTGGTGCCCTACGACCGCGATCCGCACGCCGTCGCGGACGCGATCCTCAAGGAAGTGGCGACGGCGACCGCTGACAGCACCGCGCAGGCGGAGCAGGAATGGCGGCGCGCCTCGCGCGGCCCGCGCGACGCGACCTTCAGCGCCAAGCCGGGTGTCTCGGTCCGGCCGGCGGTGGGGGGCGTGGAGATCGCGGTGCGCTACGTCACCCGCGCCGGCGAGCGCTACGCCGTGCGCTCGCTGCTGTACCAGACCGCGGTGCAGATCCTGAGTACTTCACCGGTCCACGCAGCGCCATAACGCAGGCGCCGGGAGCGCCGCATCTGACGCCGACAGGCCCCGGCGCGGGCAGCGACTGGCCCGGCGGGCCGGTCAGGCGCCGGTAGCGCGCAGGGTGGCCACATACCACTCCAGGAAGCGCTGGGTGAACTCCTCCATTTCCGACATCGGGCCGGGGCGATAGTAGCGCGAGTCCACGCCCGCCTGGTTGCGCTCGATGATGCGTTTGTCCGCCACCGTGGTCACATCCCACAGCCAGATCAGGTCCCTGAGCTGGTAGTCACGGCCCTCCTGCGCCTCGCCGTTGACCAGCCACAGGATCTCGCAGTCCGTGTTGCGCGGACCGCGCGGCGTGAAGCGGTACAGCACCACGTGGTCGCAGTAGGCCAGTCCGAACATCATCGGTCCGAAGTGCAGATCGGTGGCGCCGCCGTCGAAGTCACGGATGCTGCCCAGGAACGGCGCCAGCTGCCCGCCGTCGCGGCTGCCGGTCTTGTGTCCGCGCATCAGCGCGTAGCGCTTGTAGCCGCGGTCGGTGCCCAGCTGCCCGGCGGCGAGCCAGGAGTTGCGGACGTAGAAAATGTCGGTGAGGCCGGCCTGCGCGGCCCGCGCCTTCACCGGCCCCAGCATGGCGGCCTCCTCCTGCGGACTGAGCGCGTGTGAGTGGCCGACCGAGTATTCCGGGTGCGCCGGCTGGCAGTGGTAGCACTCGCAGTAGTTCTCCACCGCCAGCTTCCAGTCGCTGTCGATGGCGTAGGTCTGGCGGTGCGCCACCTTCGCCCGATCGAGCTGGTACGGCGCCAGGGGTGCGGCGAGGTCACGCTCGATGACCGAGAAGTCCGGGGGCTCGGGTGCGAAGTTGACGAAGATCAGCCCGGCGAACACCCGCGCCTGCAGGCGCCTGAGGCCATGGCGCGAGCGATCGAAGTCCCCGGGCATGCGCGCGGCCGCACGCAGCGTGCCGTCCAGGCCGTAGGACCAGCCGTGATAGCGGCACACCAGTCGGGTTTCGTGACCGGTGGCCTCATCGCAGACGCGCGAGCCGCGATGCCGGCATACGTTGAGCAGCGCGTTCACCGAGCCCTCGCCTCCGCGCACCACGATCACCGACTCGCGCGCAATGTCAAACAGGAAGTAGTCGCCCACGCGCGGTACCTGGCTGACATGCCCGATGCACAGCCACGACTTCAGGAAAATGGCATCCAGCTCACGCTCGTAGGTGTGCGGATTGCCGTACAGCCCGCCGGGGAGGGCATGGCCGGGCTGCCAGCCCGCCAACAACTGCTGCAGACTTTCACTCACTACATGCTCTCCTGGCTTCAGGTGAAGTGCGCGGCGTCGATCTCCAGTAACACCACCTGGCGGCGCGCGCCGAAGCTCGCCAGCGCGGCGCGCAGTGCCGCGCGCGAGCGGATGAGGTGGTGGGTGTAGCCGTAGGCGCGCGCCAGCTGGGCGAAGTCCGGCGGCGCGACGTCCACGCCCTCCGGATCGATGCCCGCGGCGATCATGGCAGTCCTGATCTCGCCATAGCCGCGGTTGTTCCACACCACGATCGCAACCCAGGCGCCCGCCTCGCCCGGCACCGCCAGCTCTGCCAGCGAGAACTGCACGCCGCCGTCGCCCACGAGGCAGATCACCGGTCGCTGGGGATCGGCGAGGCTCGCACCGGTGGCAGCCGGCAGGGCGTAGCCCAGCGTGCCGTAGCCGGTCGCGGAGTTGAACCAGGAGCCGGCGCGCGCAGTGTTGAAACCGAGATTGCCGCCGTAGACCAGCTGCGTGGAATCCCCGACCAGCAAGGCCTGCGGCAGCGTGTCGCGCATCATGTCCAGCACCTGCACGTGCTGCTCCAGGGCGGGCGAGATCTGCCTGATTGCCGCGAGCGCGGCCTCACGGCAGGCCGCCGCGCGCCGCGCGCCTTCTGCGCGGCGCACCTGGTTGGGGGCGGCGCCGTTGCTGGCCGCCCTGGCGGCAAGCGCGTCAATGATTCCCTGCAGCGCCTGCGCAGCATCCCCGCACAGGGCTACCGCTGCCCGGGCGCTGCGATTCAGTTGCGCCGGGTCGATGTCGATCCGCACCAGCCCGGGCGGATTCGGAAACTCCTTCATCCCATACGCATCGTAGTCCGTCGGCCCGATTTCCGTGCCCACCGCCAGCACGCAGTCAGCCGCGGCGATGAGCTCGCGCACCGGTTCCAGCGTCGGACTGCAGGGCACCGCCAGCGCATGCCCGGACGGCACGATCCCCCGCGCGTTCGCCGTCATGACGACCGGCGCGTCCAGCCGCTGCGCCACTTCCAGCACCAGCGCCGCAGCGCGCACCGCGCCCCCGCCGGCCAGGATTACCGGCCGGCGCGCATCGAACAGTCGTGTCGCCGCTGCCTGCAGCGCCGTCCCATCCGCCCGCGGCGCCTGGCGCACGGGGCTGGGCAGCGCCAGGCCTGAGGAATCCTGCGCCAGCACATCGAGCGGGATCTCGATGTATACGGGGCGCGGGCGTGCGGAACGGAAAATTTCGAAAGCCGCGACCAGTGCCGCCGGCAACTCCGCCGGCGCCCCGATGGCGAAGGTTGCGCAGGCCACCCCCGCCGCCATGGCGCGCTGGTCGGGCAACTCGTGCAGGAAGCCACGGCCGCTGCCCGCCTCACCGCGGCGGTTCTGGCTGGAAATGACCAGCATCGCAACGGAATCGCCGTAGGCCTGCCCCATCGCGGTCAGGATATTGGTCACCCCGGGACCGGTGATGGTGAAGCACACCCCGGGGCGGCCGCTGACCCGCGCGTAGCCGTCGGCCATGAAACCCAGGCCCTGCTCGTGCCGGCCGCTGACATGACGAATCGGGCTGCGCGCCAGCCCGCGATACAGCTCCAGGTTGTGGACGCCGGGAATGCCGAACACATGGCGCACGCCCCGGGCGGTGAGCGCTTCGATCAGGTACTGGCCGAGGGTTTTCACTTGAGCTTAAGAGGTCTCGCCCGGTGGGCCGGGCCGGCGGATTTCGGGGCGGCATGGATGGTGGGTGCTGACGGGATCGAACCGCCGACATTCGCCGTGTAAAGGCGACGCTCTACCAGCTGAGCTAAGCACCCTGGCCTGTCTGGCACAACTTGCCTGCCGCAAATTCTAGCCCAAATCCCCGGCCGCTCGATCTTCACAGAGGCTCGCCGACCACCCGGGAGGGGCTGGACACGCCGGCGGGCCGTGACCAGTCGATGGGCTGGATGCGCGGCAGGATCCACAGCCAGCCGATCAGTCCCAGCACGTTGATGGCGCCGGCGAGCACGAAGCCGGCGGCAAAGTGCCCGGTCGCATCCAGCAGCAGTCCCGTCAGGAGCGGTGCGGTGAGGCCCGCCACGTTGCCGCAGGCATTCTGTACCCCCACCCAGCGGCTGGTCGCCGTCGGACCCGCCATGATCTGCGGGATGGCAAAGTAGCCGGGCGAGGACAGCCCGGTGACCACCTGCAGCAACACCAGGCAGGCGAGGCACGCGCCCAGTGGCAGCACCACCAGGCCCACCATGCACACCAGGGAGACGACGTGGTTGACGGCCATCATGCCCTTGTAAAAGCCGCTGGGAGAACGCCCCGGACCGCTGCGCCGGGCCGCGAGCCAACCGGCCGCCACCGCGCTCAGTGCATTCAACAGGTAGGCACTGCCCGCCACGACCGCCATGCGTTGCATCGACAGGCCACGCTCGTTCACCAGGAATGCCGGCAGCCACGACAGGATCAGGTAGTAGTTGTAATTACCCGCGAAGTGTCCCAGGGAGGCGCCCCACAGGCCGCGTTCGCGCAGGATGCGCGCGAAGGAAGGCCCCGTCGGACCGGTTGGCGGCGCAGCGGCAGTGCCCGCAGGTGCCGCGGCCGTGCCCGGAGGCCCTGCTTGCGGCAGGCGGATGCGCATCAGGGGCCAGACCCACAGCAGCGACACCGCGCCGAACATGACGAACACCGCGCGCCAGCCGAAGTGCGGCATCAGCAGCCCGCCGAGCAGCGTGCCGACCGCAGGGCCGACCAGGTAGCTGAAGCTCATGAAGCCCGTTGCCGTGCTGATCTGCCGCAGCGTCAGGCGGCTGGCAAAGAGCTGCGAGCTGCACGGGAAGGAGGCGCTCTCGCCGATACCCAGCAGCAGGCGCAACAGCAACAGGGTGACGAAGCCGGTGGCGAATCCCGTCAGCAGGGTTGCCAGCGACCAGATCGCAATCCCCGCGGCCAGCACGCGCTGCGCGCCCAGGCGCTGCGCCAGGGCGCCCACCGGCACCATCGCCACCACGTAACTGTAATAGAACGCCGACAGCAGCACGCCGACCTGCGTGCCCGTCAGGTGCAACTCCCCCTGCAGCAGCGGCACGGCCGTCGCCAGGTTGCCGCGATCGACGTAATTGATCAGCTGCGCGCCGCACACCAGCAGCACCAGCGGCACGACGGCGGTGGGTTTGCGCATGCTCACGGCCCGGGCCGGGGTTGCAGCGGCGCGCGCGGCCGCCTAGAAGTGGTAGCTGGCCGACAAGACGGCGCCTGATATGTCGAAGAAATCGTCGGGGCGCTGCGTCGCAGGGTCGGTTGGCAGCACGTGGCGCCGGGCGACACTGTCATAGAAGCGGCCCTCCAGCCCCAGGTCCAGGTGCGGCAGCATATCGCGCCACTGCAGCCCCGCGCCGTAGTAGATGCCGTATGCCGGGGTAACCAGCGCGTAGCGGGCCGCGCCGAAGAACGCGCCGATCGCCAGCGGACTGCTGTCGAAACGGTAGCGGTAATCAATCAGGCGCACGCCGATCAGGCTGCGGTGGTCCAGTTCGTCGAGGTCGATGCGCGCACCGACATCGCTGTGTCCGCCAGTGATGCGGCGCGCGCCGATTCCCACGGAGGGGTGTGTTTGCGAGGGCCCGGAGTATTTGTTGAGCTGACCCTGGGGCCCGATGAGGGACGCCAGGTCGATGCGCGCGCGCAGCCTGCTGACGCCAAGGTCGACGAACAGTTCGCTGTCCTTGCTTTCGGCCCCGGTGCTGCCAGTCTCGTCCTCGGGCCCGCCGAAGCCCAGCGCCGCGAGTGATCCCGGTGTGTCGTAGCGCACGAAGCCTGCCAGGCGGCTGAAACTCTTGCCGAATACGTCGCTGCCAGTGTCGAATTCTCCGCCCAGCACCAGGCCCTTCCAGGGGTGCGAGTAGCTGAGCGAGGTCTGGTTGAAATGGTGATACGGGATCACGCCGTAAACCTGGTTCTGCAGGGTCCGGTAACGCAGCTCGAAGCGCCCGCCGAACTGCGGATCCCAGCCGAGCTTCGCCATGGCGCTGCGGCCGCCCACGCCGTCGCCGCGCACGCGCTCGTCGCCAAACCAGTTGCTGACGACCAGGCCGTAGTTGGTCATGCCGTCCTGCCAGACCGAATGCTCATACCACGCGTTCTGCCATTCGGTGGCTTCCAGCGTCAGGTCGAAGCGGCGTGCAATGCGGGGGAAATGGATGCCCCACGAGAGCGCCGAGTCGCCCAGCAGGTAGTTGCGTCCGCGGGAGGTGTCCTCGCCGGCGTACTCCGCGTACACCGAGAACGGCACCGGGCCCGGTATCACCAGGCTGCTGATGAACGAGGCTTCCTGGTTGGTCGCCTTCTGGTCCACACTCAGTTGCGCGTTGGTGTTGGAGTATCGCGACGGATTGAACATGGCCTGCAACAGCCGGGTGATGGACGCCCCGCCGCGTGCGCCGCCGCCGAACTGCACCAGCCGGTTGACCCCGAAGGACCAGCCGCTCACCGGCTCGGCGGTGAGCTGCACGCCGCCCAGGAACGGGCGGCCGCTGGTATAACCCGTGGGTGAGGCCTGCCACACGATGCGGTCGGACTTCGACATGCGCGCGTCGAAGATCTCGTAGGAGATGTTCATGCGCGTCAGCGGCTCGTAGTTCGAGAGGCTGACCGAGGGCATGGTCGGCGCTTCGGTGCTCATCAGCATGCTGCGGTCGGTGAAGGGTGACAGCCAGTGCGGCTTGTAGCCGATGTCCAGCTGCGCCTTGCTGAATCCCACGCTGAGGTAGGAGTTGGTGAAGTTCTCCCGGCCGTCGTAAGCGACAGCGCCGATATTCACCAGCAGATAGTCGCTCGGCTGCACGTACGCCGTCAGCGACGCGTCCCAGACACTGCGGTTGTGCAGTCCGTAGCTGTCCGGCAGGGTCAGGTCGGCGCCGTGGGTGCTGGCGCCCTCCACACTGGCGTGGGTCAGGTCGGATACATGGGTGAAGCGGGCGAGGTAGCGCCCTACCCTTTCGCACAGCACGCGGTCGCGCTCACAGGCGGCCGGCAGGGCATCGAGCACCGTCGCTGCGGCAATCGGCCGGCGCATCACCGGCTTGCCGGCGAGAATCAGCACCCGCTCGATCTCGGATTCCATCTCCGGCTCGAGATTCAGGGGCAGGTAGGGGGTCACGCCGCGGCCCACCGCGGCTTTTGCAAGCACGACGAGGCATACCGCGGCCAGGAGGCGTTCAGTGCGGGTCATGATCAGCGCGGACAGCCTTCAATTGCGAGGCCGCGAGTATGGCATGGGCCCGACCCGGGTGCGTCGCGGCCAACACGCTGTCGGCGTTCGACTACAGCGAGGCCCCCAGCTCCCGCTCCATCCGCCCCATTACCCGCTTCAGCACAGAATCTCGCACACGTCCGAGCTTCGCTCCATCGGACGCCTCGATGGTTGCAATCTTGGCCGCGCGGATCACGGAGGCTGCCGGCAACCCCGCTGTTTCCAGGTCCGGGATTGCGACGTCACCCGGCCAACCACGGTTCTCCGCGCTGGTAATCATCAGCACCCAAAGCAGACCGTGCGAATCCTCCAGTTCCGCGGAGGAAACAACATAGGCCCGGGTTTTGCGGGATGGTGGTCTGGGCCTTGCTGGTAAGCTTGCTTGTGATCATTGACTGCTATCCAATGGGTAAGGATATTCCTTACTGTAGGGATTGTCCGGCAGGACACTGAGCCGCACCGGCGCGCGTACGAATTTTCGCAAGGCCACACCTGATGCGCACTAATGCTGCGATGAAAATGCTGCCGGCAACTCTGGCCGCGGGGCTGCTGTTCGCCAGCAACGCCCACGGTGCGGAGCCCTGGAAGACCCTGCCGAGGCCGCCTCCCATGCCTGCGGCGCGGGAAAGCGGTATGGCGCCAGTCAACGGCATTCGCATGTATTACGCTGTGTACGGCGCAGGGCCGCCGGTGCTGCTCATCCACGGCGGACTCGGCAACGCCGACATGTGGGGCTTCCAGGTGCCGGCACTGGCGAAGGACCACGAGGTGATCGTCGCCGACAGCCGCGGTCACGGGCGCAGCACCCGCTCGGACCGACCCTTCCACTACACGCTGCTGGCCGATGACTACCTGGCGCTGCTGGATTATCTGAAGATCCCCAGGGTGGCGCTGGTCGGCTGGAGCGATGGCGGCATCATCGGTCTGGACATTGCAATCCGCCATCCGCAGCGGCTGAGCCGCCTGCTGGCGTTCGGCGCCAACTACACGCCCGAGGGCACCCGGGACGTCGCCGCAGATCCCATCTTCAACGCCTACATCGCGCGCGCCCGCGAAGAGTACGCCGTCCTGTCGCCAACACCCGGTGAATTCGCTGCCTTCATCAAGCAGATCTCCTCGATGTGGGCCAACGAGCCACGGTATTCCGCGGCGCAGCTGCGTTCGATTCATGTACCGACGTTGATCATGGATGGCCAGTACGACGAAGCGATCAGGCCCGAGCACACACGCGAGATGGCGCAGCTGATCCCGGGCGCGCAGCTGATATTCCTGAAGCACGCGAGCCACTTCGCGATGTGGCAAAGACCCAGGGAATTCAACGCGACCGTGCTGCGCTTTCTCGCCGGCAAACAGCCGGCCGCAGGCGAGTAACGTCGAGACGGGGCGCGCACCCCACGATTGAGCCTCATGCAGCCGCCCGCCGGCTGCCAGAAGACCCCTCAATGCGCCGGCGGTGCTTCCGTCTTGCCGCGGCGGCCCGCGCGGCGCGCCGGCTTGTCCTCGTTCTCCTGCACGGTCGCCGGGGTCGTGACGGCCGCCGCCGGCAGATCACTGCGTTCCTGCGGCATGGGCTGGCGGGTGAGCGCCAGCGCCAGCACTTCGTCGATCCACTTGACGGGCTTGATGGCGAGGTTGCCCTTGATGTTGTCGGGCACCTCTACCAGGTCCTTCTGGTTCTCGTCCGGAATCAGCACGGTGGTGATGCCACCGCGGTGCGCCGCCAGCAGCTTCTCCTTCAGGCCGCCGATGGGCAGAACCTCGCCGCGCAGGGTGATCTCGCCCGTCATGGCGACATCCGAGCGCACCGGGATGCGCGTCAGCGCCGATACCAGCGCCGTGCACATGCCGATGCCGGCACTGGGGCCGTCCTTGGGGGTTGCGCCCTCCGGGATGTGCAGGTGCACGTCGAGCTTCTGGTAGAAGTCCGGGTCCAGTCCCAGTCCCTGCGCGCGGCTGCGCACCACGGTCATGGCTGCCTGAATGGATTCCTGCATCACCTCGCCCAGCTGCCCGGTGTGCTGCAGCTTGCCCTTGCCCGGCACCACCGCCGCCTCGATGGTCAGAAGCTCGCCACCGACCTCGGTCCAGGCGAGACCTGTGACCTGCCCCACCCGGTCCATGTCCTCCGCCTTGCCGTAACGGAAGCGGCGCACGCCCAGGAATTTGTCGAGGTTACGCGGAGTGACGCTGACTGATTTCTGCTCCTTCTTGTGCTCGAGCATCTGCTTGACCGCCTTGCGGCCGATCTTGGCGATCTCGCGCTCCAGGTTGCGCACGCCGGCCTCGCGCGTGTAGAAGCGCACGATATCCAGCAGCGCACCGTCTGCGACCTTGAGCTCGTCGGGCTTCAGCCCGTTGCTCTTCATCTGCTTGGGCACCAGGTAGCGGCGCGCGATGTTCATCTTCTCGTCTTCGGTGTAGCCCGGCAGACGGATGACTTCCATGCGGTCCAGGAGCGGTGCGGGAATGTTGAGACTGTTCGCGGTGCACACGAACATCACTTCCGACAGGTCCAGGTCGACCTCCAGGTAGTGATCGTTGAAGGTGGAGTTCTGCTCCGGGTCCAGCACCTCCAGCAGCGCCGAGGACGGATCGCCGCGGAAGTCCATCGACATCTTGTCGACCTCGTCCAGCAGGAACAGCGGGTTGTGCACCGCCGCCTTGGCCATGTTCTGCACCAGCTTGCCGGGCATGGAACCGATGTAGGTGCGGCGGTGACCGCGGATCTCGGCCTCGTCGCGCACGCCGCCCAAGGACATGCGCACGAACTTGCGGTTGGTGGCGCGCGCGATGCTCTGTCCGAGTGAGGTCTTGCCCACGCCCGGCGGTCCCACCAGGCACAGGATCGGGCCCTTGAGCTTGTCGACGCGCTGCTGCACGGCCAGGTACTCGACGATGCGCTCCTTGACCTTGTCCAGGCCATAGTGGTCCTCGTCCAGGACCTTCTGGGCGCGGGCGATGTCCTTGATGATCCGGGTGCGCTTCTTCCACGGCACCTTCACCAGCCAGTCGATGTAGTTGCGCACCACCGTGGCTTCGGCCGACATCGGCGACATCATCTTGAGCTTGTTGAGCTCGCCCATGGCCTTGTCGCGCGCCTCCTTGGGCATGCCGGCCTTGGTGATCTTCTGCTCCAGCTCGCTGATCTCGTTGCCGCCCTCGTCCATCTCGCCGAGTTCCTTCTGAATGGCCTTCATCTGCTCATTCAGGTAGTACTCGCGCTGGCTCTTCTCCATCTGCGCCTTGACGCGGCCGCGGATGCGCTTC
>JAFEDT010000010.1 GCA_018241445.1 Pseudomonadota bacterium | reverse complement strand
CTTCCGCTGCGGGGCCGCCGGCCGAGCCGGCGTCCTCGCCGCCGCAATTGCGGCGGCTCGTCGAACCCCATCGTCCATTGTTCGTGGGTTCGAATCCCCGTCGCTCTTTGTCCGCCGCTTCCATCTTCCGAATCTACCGATCCTTCATGCCAACTGGCGGAGAGGGTGGGATTCGAACCCACGAACACCCGTTGAGATGTTACTGGAATTCCAGTCCAGCGCCTTCGACCGCTCGGCCACCTCTCCGCAATTTAACCAGCAAAAACAATATGTTGAGGGCTAATTCAGCTCCCCAATCTCCTCGGAAGCCTCTCCCCGGTGGCGCATCCTCGCCTCAAGGAGGGGCCGCATGATCCGCGAGCGCTTCGGCCCGGTCAATGTCCAATCACTATCTGAAGGCATGGCGTGGGTCGGGTATCGTGTCACGATGACACGACCCCGCCGGGAATGCCCACACTCACCCATGCAGCCCCGCACGCGAGCGCGGCCGCCCGCCGGCGCCCGCCTCGTCTGGGCGCTGCTGCTGTGCATGTCCGCCACTGCGTGCCTGGCAGCCGATCCGCAACTGCCGCCATCCCTGCAGCATGATATCGAGGCGCGCGTCACGGCCGACCTGGCACGAACCGGCGTGCCGTCCGCTTCGATCGCGATCGTGCGCGATGGGGAGATCGCGTACGCGCAGGCGTTCGGCTGGGCCGACCTGGCATCGCGGCGGGCCGCCACGCCGCAGGCCCGCTACGCGATCGGCTCCGTCAGCAAGCAGTTCACGGCCGCGGCGCTGTTGCTGCTGCAGGAACGCGGCGCTCTCAGGATCGATGACGCCGCCGGGAAATGGCTGCCGTCCCTGACGGGCCCGGGACGTGAGGCGAGCATTCGATCCTTGCTCTCACACACCTCGGGCCTGCGGGACTTCTGGCCGCAGGACTACGACCCGCCGGAAATGCTCCAACCGGTGCAGTCACAGGCGATCCTGGATCGCTGGGCCAATCAGCCACTGGACTTCGCCACCGGCACAGCGTGGCAGTACAGCAATACCGGCTATACGGTGGCCGGCATGATCGCCGAGCGCGTCGGGCACGCGCCGCTGTTTGAGATGCTGCGCACCTGGATCTTCGCACCGCTGGCGATGACCAGCGTCTACGACTTCGACGCCGCCCCGCTGCAGGCGCCGGATGCCGTCGGCTACACCCGCTACGCGCTGGGACCGCCGCGCCCGGCGGCGAAGGAAGGGCGCGGATGGCTGTTCGCCGCGGGCGAATTGGCAATGACCGCCTCCGACCTGGCCCGCTGGGACATCGCGCTCATGCAGCGCCGGCTGCTCAGTGCCGACAGCTATCGGGATCTTACCTCGGAGGTGCTGTTGCAGAACGGCGTGGGTACCGGCTATGCGCTCGGCCTGGATGTGTCGCTGGTGTCCGGTCGCCGGGTGCTGCAGCACGACGGCGAGGTGGGCGGCTTCACCGCGCAGAACCGCGTATATCCGGATGCCGGGCTGGCCATCGTCGTGCTGGTGAACCAGGACGCCACCGGGGCCCCGGGCATCATCGCCGACGACCTGGCTCAAGTATTGTTTGAGCGCCACGACGCAGGCGCCACCGCGGACGTCGAGCAACTGTTCACCGCGCTGCAGCGGGGCCACATCGATGCGCAGCGTCTCACCGCCAACGCGCGCAGTTATTTTTCGCCCCAGGCGCTGGCTGACTTCCACAGCAGCCTGGGTCCGCTGGGCAAGCCGCAGCAGGTGACCCTGGTGAATTCCGGGCTCCGCGGCGGGCTGGCGACACGGGTATATAAGGTTTCCTTCAGGCACACGGAATTGCGTGTGGTGGTGCGCCTGGTACCGGACGGCCGGATCGAACAACTCACGGTCAGCGCGCAGTAACGGCCGCAGCGGCCGCAGGCGCAGCGCCGGCGTGGCTGCGGCTATCAGGTCGCGGGGCTTTTGGCGACCTTGAACGGCGGCGGCTCATCCAGGCAGGGCTGGGATCCGGAGCGCGCCGGCGGCGCGACCGCCTTGAGCTGCGGCAGCCGCAGGGCCGTGGTGCTGTCCGGCGAATCCATGCCCTCGGGGATCTTCAGGGGAGGGACATCCCGCGCTTTCTGGTAGGGCTGCGGCTTGTGGCATGACTTGGCCGAGCTGGCGAACGGATTCAGGCGCAGGTGGTGGCAACCGCTCAAGACTCCACAGGCCATCGTCAGCACCACCACAGTACGTAGCCACCTCGTCCTTGTATTTAAGACACCACTCGCCATTTCAGTAGACACCTCGCGCCATTTCAGTGGAAATCCCTCGTAATCCGCCCACTCCCGCTGCCCGTGCGGCCGCCCTCACTGCCTCGTGGTGAACGGCGGAGAGCCGCGTGAGCGGCAATCTTACACCGGGACCAATGCGCCCCATCTGCTCCAGCAGCCACTTGACCGGGATCGGGTTGGCCTCCAGGAACAGGTCGCGGTGCAGGCCGCGCAGCGGCTCATCGAGCTGCGCCGCCTGTGGATCGCCGCGCAGCGCGGCGGCGACCATCTTGGACATCGCGGCCGGCACGACGTTCGCCGTGACCGAAATGACCCCGCGCGCCCCGGCGATGATGGCCTCGCGCGCCGTCGCGTCATCACCGCTGAGGATCGCAAAACCAGGGGCACAGGCGGCGATGAGTTCGCGTACCCGTGCGGCCTGCGGCACCGCCTCCTTCAGTCCCACAATCCCCGGCAGGCGCGACAAGCGTGCTGCGGTGGGCGGCAGCAGGTCCACCGCGGTACGCGAAGGCACGTTGTACAGCACCACCGCCTTGCCGGCGGCAGCCGCGGCGGCGGCCGCGAAGTGCTGGTAGAGCCCGTCCTGCGTCGGGCGGTTGTACGCCGGCGTCACCAGCAGCAGACCATCGATGGGCAGCGCGCAGAGACGGCCGACCCGCTCCACCGTGCCTGCCGTGCTGCTGCTGCCGGCCCCCACCAGAACGGCGGCGCGCCCGTCTACGCACTCGCACGCGCGGCGTGCAAGTTCGACCAGTTCGGTATCAGCCAGGGTTGCGGATTCGCCCGTGGTGCCGCCAACGACAATGCCGCTGGTACCCTGCTCCAGGTGCCAGGACAGCAGGCGATCCCAGGCGGCGAAGTCCACTGCGCCGTCCGCGGACATGGGGGTGACGATGGCAACGAGGCTGCCTGAGAACATGGAGGCCTGATTCCTGGATCGCGGGGACTGCGGGGGAATCGCATGATGTTACGGGCCGCGCTCGCGGCCAGGCAAGCCCCTGGAGCCACGCCCCCCGGCGGTTTCCAAGCGGCGCCGGCTCCCGGTACACTCGCCCACCAAGGGACGCCATAGCTGAATTGCCCACCACAGAATGAAGCAGCACCTCGCCGTATCGGCGATCGGCAGCGACCGCACCGGCATGGTGCACGAGCTGACGCGCATAGTGAGCGAGTCGGGCGGGAACATCAGCGAAAGCCGCATGGCCAGCCTCGGCACCGAGTTCGCAATGCTGCTGCTGGTGTCGGGCAACTGGCACGCGCTGGCGAGGCTGGAGACGGAACTGAAGCGGCTGGCCGAGACCAGCAGCCTGAGCATCCACCTCAAGCGCACCGAGGCACGCGCTCCGCGTGCCGACATGCTGCCCTATTCCATCGACGTGGTGTGCCTTGACCAGACGGGCATCGTCTCCGGGCTGGCGGGTTTCTTCGCCACGCGCAGCATCGACATCGCCGAGGTGTCCACGCGCAGCTACCCTGCCGCCCATACCGGCGCGCCGATGTTCTCGGTGCAGATGATCGTCAACGTGCCTGGCCGCATTCACGTCGCGCACCTGCGCGAGGAATTCATGGAGTTCTGCGACTCGCTCAACCTGGATGCAATTCTCGAACCGGTGAAGTCCTGAAGGAAACGATGGCAAAGCTGCAACCTGGCGCCAGGGTGCCCGACTTCTCGCTGCCGGCCAGTGGCGGCGCCACTTTCAGGCTCAAGGATGCGGCCGGCAACAAGCTGGTGATCTACTTCTACCCGAAGGACATGACCTCGGGCTGCACCCGCGAATCCCAGGACTTCCGCGACCTGTACGCGAAATTCCGCAAGGCCGGCGTCATGGTCGTCGGCGTTTCGCGCGACAGCGTCGCCTCCCATGACCGCTTCGTGGCGCGCGACGCCCTGCCCTTCCCGCTGCTCTCGGACAGCGACCAGCAGCTGTGCAAGCTGTTCGATGTCATCAAGGAGAAAAGCATGTACGGCAGAAGGTACCTGGGCGTGGAACGCAGTACCTTTCTGCTGGACGGCAAGGGCCGGCTGCGGCAGGAATGGCGCAAGGTTAAGGTGCCCGGTCACGCGGAGGAAGTCCTTGAAGCAGCGCAGCGTACATGAGGGTGGCCCCGATGCAGCCAGCGGAGAGACCCCCAGAGTGAAGGGCCGCTCGCGCGCCGGGCGCCGCCTGTTTGTGCTCGACACCAACGTGCTCATGCATGATCCCACGTCGATCTTCCGGTTCGAGGAACACGACGTTTACCTGCCGATGGTGGTGCTCGAGGAGCTCGACGCCCACAAGACGGGCCTGTCCGAGGCAGCGCGCAACGTGCGGCAGGTGAGCCGTTTCCTCGACGACATGATGCGCGACGCCAGCAAGGAGCAGATCGACCGCGGCCTGCAATTGCCGAGCGGCTATTCAGGCAACCATGGGAAGCGGCCCTCGACCGGGCGGCTGTTTTTCCAGACCCGCCAGCTTCAGACCTCCCTGCCCGACTCGCTGCCGAGCCACAGCGGCGATAACGCCATCCTGGCGCAGACCCTGGCGCTGCAGAACGAACAGCGCGACGTGCGCGTCATCCTGGTGTCCAAGGACATCAACCTGCGCATCAAGGCCGCGGTGCTGGGCGTGCATGCCGAGGACTACTACAGCGACAAGACACTGGAGGACTCCGACGTCCTCTACAGCGGCATCGGACCGCTGCCGACTGACTTCTGGGATCGCCACGGCAAGGACATGCGCTCCTGGAAGGAGTCCGACCGCACCTTCTACGAGATCACGGGGCCGGCCGTGCGCGAGTGGCAGCCCAACCAGGGCGTCTACGAGGATTCCGCGCAGGGCATCGAGGGCATCGTGCGCAAGCTCGATGGTGACAAGGCCACCATTGAACTGACGCGCGATTACCGCAACGAGCGCCACAGCGTCTGGGGCGTCACCGCGCGCAACCGCGAACAGAACTTCGCCCTTAACCTGCTGATGGACCCGGAGATCGACTTCGTCACGGTGCTGGGGCCGGCCGGCACCGGCAAGACCCTGCTGGCCCTCGCCGCCGGCCTGACCCAGACCCTGGAAACCAACCGCTTCGTCGAAATCATCATGACGCGCGTGACCATCCCGCTGGGGGAGGACATCGGCTTCCTGCCGGGCACCGAGGAAGAAAAGATGGAGCCCTGGATGGGCGCGCTGATGGACAACCTGGAGGTCCTGACCGGCACCCAGGAAGGCGGCAACTGGGGCCGCGCGGCAACCAACGATCTGCTGCGTAACCGCATCAAGATCCGCTCCCTCAACTTCATGCGCGGCCGCACCTTCCTCAACCGCTTCCTGATCCTGGACGAGGCGCAGAACCTGACGCCCAAGCAGATGAAGGCGCTGATCACGCGCGCCGGCCCCGGAACCAAACTCGCCTGTCTGGGCAACATCGCGCAGATAGATACGCCATACCTGACGGAGATGACCTCGGGCCTGACCTACGCCGTCAACCGCTTCCGCGGCTGGCCGCACTCGGGACATATCACCCTGGTGCGCGGCGAGCGTTCACGGCTGGCGGACTTCGCCTCTGATAGTCTTTGAGCGCACTGAACGCTCCTGCCCTTCGTGTGCGGCTGCATTGCACCCGGTTCGCGCAGCGAACCGGGTGAAAAGTGGCGCGCAGCGCCCGGGAAGGGTCGCATGGAACCCCGTCTCGCGGTAGGCTTGGCGACGTGACAAGTCGCTCCAGTTGTAAGTCCCTGTAAAGGCAGGGAAACTTGCGACCGCCACTGCGGTCGAAGGCAAGCCATGCGCAGACTTCTACCGATACTCGCCGCGGTGCTCCTCACGCTCACCGGGGCTGCATTCGCCGATCAGGACAACCGCGCCGTAGTGCTCAGCACACCGATGGCCGGCGCCGATCTTCCGGACCTGGGCAGCCCGGCGTCCCAGATGCTGTCGCAAAGTGATGAGTATCGCCTGGGAGCGATGGTGGCCCGCCAGCTGCGAGACCAGGGCGCACTGATCGAGGATCCGGAGACAGTTGAATACCTGCAGGGCATGGGCATGCGCCTGGCTGCGCAAAGCACCATGGGCGGACAAGGCTTCCAGTTCTTCCTGGTGCGGGACCAGAGCATCAACGCCTTCGCCGTGCCGGGCGGCTACGTCTTCGTGCACGCGGGCCTGATCCTGGCCACCACGGCGGAGTCGGAGCTGGCCGGCGTCCTCGGCCACGAAATTGCTCACGTTACCCAGCACCACGTCGCCCGCCGCATCCGCGCGCAGAGCCAGCAGAGTCTCGCCACGGCAGCCGCGATGCTGGCGGCCATCCTGCTGGGCGCCATGGGCGGCGGCCAGGCGATCGAGGGAGGCATCGTGGCGGCGCAGGGGCTGGCAGCGCAGGCGCAGATCAACTTCTCGCGCGAGAACGAGATCGAGGCGGACCGCGTCGGCATCGGCTACCTGGCGGGCGCGGGTTACGACCCCAACGCCATGGGCAGCTTCTTCGAGCTCATGAGCCGCCATGAGGGGCTTGCGACCACCTACATCCCGGCCATGTTGATCGACCATCCGATGTCGCGTGACCGCGTAGCGGAGGCGCGCGCACGGGCCGCGCAATTCCCGCCGCGCACCGGCAAGGACTCGCAGAGTTACGAGCTGATCCGGGAAAGAGTCCGGGTCATCACCGCCACTGCGGACAACGACCTGGCTCGGATGTATGCCAACAAGGTGGCAAAGGGCGACCACAGCCTGGGCACGCTCTACGGTGAGGCGCTGGCGCTGACCGCCGCCAACCGCGGCGACGAGGCCGCCGCAATCCTGGCACCGCTGGTGCAGCAGCACCAGGGACTGACGCTGCTGCACACGGCCCTTGGCCAGGCACAGCAGAAAGCCGGCCACACCCGGGAGGCTGTGGCGACGCTGCGGCACGCCGAGGAACTGTTCCCGCGCAACGTGCCGGTGACGGTGCGCTACGGGGAGGCGCTGATGGCCGCCGGCCGGCCGATGGACGCGCACAACCTGCTGCTCGACCTGTTCAACAATGTGCCGCCGACTCCCGAGCAGATCCGCCTCACGGCACTGGCGGCGAGCGCCGCCGGCGACGCCGGTGATGCCTACTTCTACATGGGGGAGTACCAGGTCGCAGGTGGTGACCTGATGCTGGCGGCGCAGCAGTACCAACTCGCACTGGCAGCGCCGCACATCAGCAGCATCCAGCGCCAGCGCTACCAGGCGCGCCTGGACGAGGTACGCGACTTCCTGGCGAGCCAGCGCAAGCGCCAAAGCCTCGACGCCCAGGGACAGGGCCGCGGCGGAGGCTGACCCCGCTCCCCTGAATCGATCGGCCTGCGCCAATGTCGCGGGCCGCCGCTGTTACAATCCGCTGATTCATCCCCTGGCTGAACCATGAAGACACCCGCCCGCCTGCTGCTGATTGTCTGCGTGGCGCTGCTCACCGCCTGCGCCACGCTGCCGCCCGGCAAGCGCGATCCGCGCGATCCGTGGGAGCGCATGAACCGCGCCACCTTCCGCTTCAATGACGGCCTGGACCGGAAGGTCTTGCAGCCCGTGGCCCGCGGCTACCGCAAGGTGACACCGGGCTTCGTGCGCACCGGCATCCACAACTTCTTCGACAACATCGACTACCCGATCGTGATGCTGAACGATTTGCTCCAGGGGCAGCTCAAGGCATTCGCAAACGACACCGGGCGTTTTGTACTGAACACCACCGTGGGCCTGGGCGGGCTGCTGGACCCGGCCACCGCCGCGGGCCTGGACAGGAACGACCGCGATCTCGGACAGACACTGGGCAAATGGGGCATGCACAAGGGACCCTACGTGGTGCTGCCCTTCTTCGGGCCCTCGGACGTCCGCGACTCCTTCGGGCGACTGGGCGATGCCTACAGCACGCCCCGCATGTACATCCACAACCGCTGGTGGAACTGGGGATTGTGGGGGCTGCAGAAGGTCGACTGGCGCGCCAGCGTGCTCGACACGACCAGGCTGCTGGAGGAGACCTATGATCCGTACGCCTTCCTGCGCAACGCCTACCTGCAGAACCGCGACTTCAAGGTGAAGGGCTCGGAAGCCGACGACCACGAGGAACAGATGCTGCAGGATGCGGGCCTCGACGACGACGCCGATGCGGCCAAGGGCAGCCACGCGCCACCGCAGCCACCGCAGCCACCGCAGCCGCCACCGCGCCAGTAAAGCGCCGTTACCCCGCGGCGGGCTGGCCGCAGAGGATTTCCTCGACCTCGCTGATGCGCGCCAGCGCCAGCAGTCTTGCCGGCAAGGCGTTGTAACGCAGCGTACCGCCGGCGGCGCGCGCGTGCGCCATCCAGTCGATGAGCACCGCCAGGCCGGCGCTGTCGCAATCGCCGATGCCACTGCAATCCACCATCGTATTCCCCGACAGGCGCTGCGCGCCGAGCGCCAGCACACCCTGTCGCGCCGCGCGCCGGGCCGTGGCGAAGGTCAACGCCCCGTTGACGCGCCACTTTCCGTCCGGCTGCAGGACGAGCTGCGCCGGCGCCGCAGCGCCACCCGGGACCGGATCGCCTGCGGCCATGCTCAGCCTTTCTTGATGCCGCTGGGCGCGGCGCCGGACTCCAGGCGCTTGATGACCGCGTCCAGCCCCTGCTGCTGGATCTGCGGCCCGAAGTCCTCGCGATAGCTGTTGACATAGCTTATGCCGTCGATCACCACGTCCCAGGCCTTCCAGGGCTGTTGCACCGAGGGGCGGCGCAGGTAGTAATTCACCGAGACGCGATCGCCGTTGTCGCGCTTGACCTCGGTGCGCACCGTGGCGCGCAGCGCGCTGTCGTCGACCCTGGTCGGGAATATCTTGAGGCGGTCGGAAGTGAATTCCACCAGCGCGTTACCGTAATTGTTCAGCAACGAATGATAGAAGGCGTCGACGAAATGCTGGCGCTGCTCGGGCGTGGCGGTGCGCCAGTACTGGCCCAGCACCAGTCGCGCCGCGTACTCGGTGTCGAAGTGCGGCAGCAGGTACTTGTTCACCAGTTCACGTACGCGCTGCGGCTCGCGCCGGTATAACGCACGGTCGCGATCCAGGTCCCCCAGCATGCCCTGCGCTGCGGCCTGCACCACCTCCGTTGGGCCGGCGGGCGTGGCCGCAGGTGCGGTGGCGGGTGCCGCAGCGGGAGCGGCGGCGGGCGCCTCCTGCGCCTGCGCCGACGCACAGGCAAGCAACACGGTCATCATCAGCAATCCTGATTGTCTCATTTCGTGGGCTCCACCTTGCTGGCGCCAGCAGCGCCGGCCGGCGCCGCGGAAGAGTCCCCGCTGCCTTTGCTGGCGTAGTTGGCAAAAAACTTGTTGATCAGGCTCTCCAGTACGATCGCACTCTGCGTCTGCTCAATCCGGCTGCCGTTCTTCAGATAGGTATCCGAACCTCCCGGGCTCAATCCGATGTACTTGCCGCCCAGCAGCCCCTGCGTCTGAATGCTGGCAAAGCTGTCGTCGGGAATCCGGTTGTAGCGCGGGTCGAAACGCATGCCAACAACCGCCTTGAAGTTCTGCGCATCGAAACTGATGCTGGTCACGTCGCCCACCCGCACCCCCGACATGGTAATGGGCGAACCCACCTTCAGGTCACCGATGTCGTCGAACTCGGCGCTGACGTGGTAGCCCGCCTTGCTGGCTCCCAGTTTCAGGCCACTGGACGGCAGCTGCGTGGTCAGGAACAACAGCGCGGCGAAACCCAGCAGCACGAACAGTCCGGTGCCGATCTCCAGGGTTGGATTGGAACGCATGGCTTTAAGTTCCTTCAGGCTGTGTTCAGATAAACAGGGCAGTCAACACATAATCCAGCAACAGGATCAGGACCGACGAGGCCACCACCGTGCGCGTGGTCGCAAGTCCCACCCCGGCCGCGGTCGGCTCCGCAGTGAATCCTTCGTGCACGGCGATCAGGCTGCAGGCCGCCCCGAACGCCAGGCTTTTCCAGATGCCCTCGGCGACGTCGTGCAGATCGACGGCTCCCTGCATCTGCGACCAGAACACCCCGCCGTCCAGGCCCATCTGCTGCACCCCCACGAGTTGCCCGCCGAACAGGCCGACGACACTGAAGATGGCGGTCAGCAACGGCATCGCGATCACACCGCCCAGGAAGCGCGGCGCCACCACCACCCGCAGCGGGTCGACCGCCATGATCTCCATCGCGGTGAGCTGATCGGTCGCGCGCATCAGCCCGATCTCGGAAGTCAGCGCGGTGCCGGCACGCCCGGCGAACAGCAGCGCGGTGATCACCGGCCCGAGCTCCTTCAGCAGTCCGAGCGCCACCGCCTGGCCGAGCACCACCTCCGAGCCGAAGCGGTGCAGCAGGTCATAGCCCTGCAGGCCCAGCACCATGCCGACGAACAGGCCGGACATCATGATGATCACCAGTGAGCGCGCACCGGTGTTGTAGATCTGCATGGCAAGCTGGCGCGGCCTTGCCAGTGCCGGCAGGCACTGCGCCAACACCTGCAGCAGGAACAGCGCGGTGGAACCCGCCCGCCGCAGGCCCGACACCAGCGGCCCGTTGCCCGCGGCGCTCATTCCGGCGTCCCCAGCAACTGGCCGACGTAGTCCGGGGCGGGATAATGGAACAGCACCGGGCCTTCCTCGCCGCCGGTCATGAACTGATGCACCGCCGGCTCGCTGCTGTCGGCCAGCTGCCTTGGTGAACCACTGGCGGTCATCCTGCCGCCGGCCATCAGGTAGCTGTCGTCGGCGATGGTCGCCAGCTCCTGCACGTCGTGCGACACGACGATGCTCGTGATCCCCAGGGCGTCGTTCATGCGCTTGATCAGGCGCAGCACCACGCCCATGGAAATCGGGTCCAGGCCGACAAAGGGCTCGTCATAGATCAGCAGCTGCGGGTCCATCACGATGGCGCGCGCCAGCGCCACGCGGCGTGCCATGCCGCCGGACAGTTCCGTCGGCATCAGCCGCGCCGCGCCGCGCAGGCCCACCGCCTGCAGCTTCATCCACACCAGGCGTGCCAGCAGGCTCTCGCTGAGGTCGGTGTGTTCGCGCACCGGGAAGGCGACGTTCTCGAATACATCCAGGTCGGTGAGCAGCGCGCCGTTCTGAAACAGCATTCCCATGCGCCGGCGCACCGCGTACAGCTGTTCGCGATCGAGGGTTGCCATATCGTGTCCGAAAACGCTGACCGAGCCGCGGTCGGCGTTCACCTGCCCGGTGACCAGCCGCAGCAGCGTGGTCTTGCCGCTGCCGGAAGGGCCCATGATGGCGGTGATTCGGCCACGCCTCACCACCATGTCCAGGCCGGCGAAGATCGGCCGGCCGCTCGCGGCGTAATGCACGTCGCGAACTTCGATCACCGCCGTGGCCGCGTCAGCCATCGTCACGCAGTGCAGCCGCAGGCCTCAGGCGGCCTGGTTCTCCATCTCGGCGTTGTAACGGCCGTCCGCCGCCAGTCCGTTCAGGCGCGCCCGCTTGGAGAACGCCTTCTGCCCGGCGCCGAAGTTGGCCGTCTGGCCCCCCCAGGCACGCAGCGCATCGTCCTGCAGCGCGCGCCCGTAACTGAAGGTCAGCGCCCAGGGCAAAGGCTTGCCGATCCGGTTCATCAGGCCCAGGTGCAGCGTCGCCTCCACCGCGGACTGTCCGCCCGAGAGGAAAGCAATGCCCGGCACTGCCGGCGGCACGTGGCGCCTCAGGGTGCGCAGGGTCGCCTCCGCCACAACCTCGGGACCGGCACGGTGCGCGGCCTTCTTGCCGGAGATGACCATATTGGGTTTGAGCACCATGCCCTCCAGCAGCACGCGTGCCCGCGACAGCTCGCTGAACACGGCCGACAGGGCAAGATCCGTGACGGCCTCGCAACGCTCGATGGAGTGCGCGCCGTCCATCAGCACCTCGGGTTCGACGATCGGCACGATGCCATTTTCCTGGCACAGTGCCGCATAGCGCGCCAGGGCGGCGGCGTTGGCCCGGATCGCGTAGGTGCTGGGGATGTCCTGGGCAATATCGATCACCGCGCGCCATTTGGCGAACAGTGCGCCGAGCTTGCGGTACTCGACCAGGCGCTCGCGCAGACCATCCAGCCCTTCCGTGATGGTCTCACCAGGGAAGCCGGCCAGTGCCTTGGCGCCGAGGTCAACCTTGATGCCCGGGATGATGCCCTGCTTCATCAGGTACTGCGGAAACGGCGTGCCATCGCGGGTTTTCTGCCGCAGCGTCTCGTCGTAGAGTATGACGCCGCTGATGGACTCGGCCGCGCCTGGGGCAGTAAACAGCATCTCGCGATAGCTGCGCCGGTGTTCCTCGGTCGATTCCAGCCTGATGCCGTCGAAGCGCTTCTTGATGGTACCGGAGCTCTCGTCGGCCGCCAGAATGCCCTTGCCCTTGGCCACCATGGCGCCCGCTGTGTGCGCCAGCTCAGTCGCGTTCATCGAGTCTCCTTCGCCCGCAATGAAAACCGTAGGTTACCGGGGCGCGAAGGATAGCAAATCGCGACTTGGATCCCGCCATAATCAGTACTAAACTAGTCCTAGTTTCCGAACCAGGCGGTCAACATGCTGCGCATCAGCCGACTCACCGACTACGCCACCGTGCTGCTGGCCGCGCTTGCCGGCGAGCCGCAGCGCGTGCGGACCGCGGCGGCGCTTGCGGCGCACACCCGCATTGCCGCACCGACCGTGAGCAAGATTCTCAAGCAGTTACAGCGCGCCGGGCTGGTGGTGTCGACGCGCGGACTGCACGGCGGCTACCAGCTTGCCCGCCCCGCCGCGCAGATCAGCGCCGCGGCCATCCTGGACGCACTGGAGGGCCCGGTAGCGCTCACCGACTGCGCCGCCGGCCACGGCCATTGCGGGATCGAGCAGACCTGTGGTGTCGGGCGCGCCTGGCAGCGGCTGAACCTGGCGATCCGCCGTTCGCTGCACGACGTCAGCCTGGCGCAACTTGCGGGACTGGAGAGCAGTTCACTGCGGCTCCCGGCGCTGGAACGCGAGACCCGCACCGCCATCACCCGCACGCCGGCCAGATCATGAGCGAGAACGCCAGCCAGATCGAGTCGCTGATCGCGCGGGGCTACCAGCATGGTTTCGTCACGCAGATCGATTCCGACACGGTCCCGCCCGGATTGGACGAGGACGTGGTGCGGCTGATTTCGCGCAAGAAGCAGGAGCCGGAGTTCCTGACGCAATGGCGCCTGAAGGCGCTGCGTCACTGGCTGACCATGCCCGAGCCCCATTGGGCACAGCTGCGGATCGCACCCATCGACTACCAGGCAATCTCCTATTACTCGGCCCCCAAGACCCGCAAGGACGGGCCGAAGAGCCTGGCCGAGGTCGACCCGAAACTGCTGGAGACCTACGAGAAGCTGGGTGTGCCCCTGCACGAGCGCGCCCGCCTCGCCGGCGTGGCGGTGGACGCGGTGTTCGACAGCGTGTCGGTGGCGACGACTTTCAAGGAGAAGCTGGCCGAGGCCGGCGTGATCTTCTGCCCGTTCTCCGAGGCGGTGCGCAGTCATCCGCAACTGATCGAACAGTACCTGGGCACCGTGGTGCCCGCGGGCGACAACTACTTCGCGGCGCTCAACTCCGCGGTGTTCTCCGACGGCTCTTTCGTCTACGTACCCCCGGGGGTGCGCTGCCCCATGGAGCTGTCGACCTACTTCCGTATCAACGCCCTGAATACCGGTCAGTTCGAGCGCACGCTGATCATCGCGGACACCGGCAGCCAGGTGAGCTACCTGGAGGGCTGCTCGGCGCCCATGCGCGACGAGAACCAGCTGCACGCGGCGGTGGTGGAGCTGGTGGCGCTGGACGATGCGCGTATCAAGTACTCCACGGTGCAGAACTGGTATCCCGGCGACGCCAAGGGGGTCGGCGGCATCTACAACTTCGTCACCAAGCGTGGCGAGTGCCGCGGCCGCAACGCGCATATCTCGTGGACGCAGGTGGAAACGGGCTCGGCCATCACCTGGAAGTACCCGAGCTGCGTGCTGCGCGGCGAGGGCTCGCGCGGGGAGTTCTACTCCGTGGCCACTGTGAACAACTACCAGCAGGCCGACACCGGCACCAAGATGATCCACATCGGGCGGGACACCCGCAGCACCATCATCTCCAAGGGCATCTCGGCCGGCCACGGCCAGAACACCTACCGCGGCCTGGTGAAGATCCTGCCCGGCGCCCACGGGGCGCGTAATTTCACCCAGTGCGATTCGCTGCTGATGGGCGGGGACTGTGGCGCGCACACCTTCCCCTACCTGGAGGTGAAAAACCCTTCCGCGACGGTGGAGCACGAGGCCAGCACCTCGCGCATCAGCGAGGACCAGCTGTACTACTGCCTGGCGCGCGGCATTGGCGCGGAAGACGCGGTCAACATGATCGTCAGCGGTTTCTGCAAGTCGGTGTTCAGGGAGCTGCCCATGGAGTTCGCGGTGGAAGCACAGAACCTGCTGGCGGTCAGCCTCGAGGGAGCGGTGGGATGAACATGCTGGAAATCGTCGATCTCAAGGTCGCAGTCGAGGGCAAGCAGATCCTGGACGGCCTGTCGCTCACGGTCGGCACCGGGGAAGTGCACGCCATCATGGGTCCCAACGGCTCCGGCAAGAGCACCCTGGCCCACGTGCTGGCCGGGCGTCCCGGCTACCAGGTCCTCGGCGGTGAAGTGCGCTACCAGGGACGCGACCTGCTGGCGCTGCCGCCGGAGGAACGCGCGCGCGACGGTCTGTTCCTGGGCTTCCAGTACCCGGTGGAGATCCCGGGCGTCAACAACGTCTATCTGCTGAAGGCCGCGGCCAATGCCGCGCGCAAGCAGCGCGGCCTGGCGGAGGTGGACGCATTCGAGTTCCTGGGCCTGGTGCGCGAGAAGATGAAGCTGATGCGCATGGACGACAGCTTTCTGTCGCGCGGGGTCAATGAAGGCTTCTCCGGCGGGGAAAAGAAGCGCAACGAGATCCTGCAGATGCTGGTGCTGGAGCCGCGGCTGGCGATCCTCGACGAGACCGACTCCGGACTGGACATCGACGCGCTGAAGGTGGTCGCGGCCGGCGTCAACTCGCTGCGCTCGCCGCAGCGCTCCTGCGTCCTGGTGACGCATTACCAGCGGCTGCTCGATTACATCGTGCCCGACTTCGTACACGTGCTGGTGCGTGGCCGCATCGTGCGCAGCGGCGACCGTACGCTGGCTCAGGAGCTGGAGCGGCGCGGCTACGACTGGGTCACCGGTGAGGCCGCCTGAGGCAGTCATGGCCAGCCCCCTGATGACGCGCATCGCAGAGGACTTCACCGCCGCCTTCCCGGCCGCGGGGCCGGCACGCGCTGCCGCGCGCCGCCGCCACGCGCTGCAGGCCCTGACCGCGGCCGGCCTGCCTACGCAGCGCGAGGAGAACTGGCGCTACGCGAACCTGCGTGCGCTGGAGCGCGCGCGCTTCGTGCCCGCGGCGCGCGTGGGCGCGGCCTCCGTTGCCGAGCAACTCCTGCCGCCCGCGCTGGATGGATTTGCGCGCTACGTGTTTCTCGACGGCACGCCGCTGCCGGGGTTGTCAGCAGCCGTCGATACCGGCGCTGCCCGCCTGAGTGACCTGGACAGTGCCACTGCCGCTACCGGCGCAACCGACCCGCGGGCCGTGCCGGCAGACGAGCGCTTTGCGCTCCTGACTGCCGCCTTCTCCACCGGCGACCCGCTGCTGGAGGTCGCCGCGCGGGGGTCCGCGCGGGTGGAGCTGCTGTTCCTGGCAAGCTGCGACTCGGCCCAGGGCGCTTCCTACCCGCGTCTGCAGGTGCAGTTAGGCGAAGCGGCGCAACTGCAGCTCGTTGAACGGCACCTGGGCGTGGCGCAACAGCCGAGTCTCGTCGTCAGCAGCGTGCGGGCGCAGCTGGCGCGTGGCGCGCAGCTCACGCACTACCGCCTGCAGGATCTCAACACCCACAGCACTCATGTGGATACGCTGGCGGTGCGCGTGGCGGCCGCTGGCCGCTACGACCTGCATCACGTCGCCAGCGGCGCGCAGTCCGCCCGCACCACCGCCGCGGTGCACCTGGATGGGCGGCAGGCCAGCACCAGCCTGTCGGCGGCGGCGCTCGGCGAGCGCCAGCAGGTGCAGGACCTGTATGCCCAGGTGACCCACCATGCCCGCGAGGCACGCACCACCCAGACCTTCCGCGGCATCGCGGCCGGGCGGGCCCGCGTCGCCTGCAACGGCCGTATCGTCGTGACTGCGCAGGCGCCCCAGGCCGACTCGCAGCAGTCGTTGCGTGGCCTGCTGGCTGGCCCGGAGGCGGAAATGGACCTGCGGCCACAACTGGAGATCCATACCGACGCCGTGCGCTGCACGCACGGCGCCACCAGCGGCAAGCTGGATGACAACATGCTCTTCTACCTGCTGTCGCGCGGCCTGGACCCGGACAGCGCCGCCCGCCTGCTGAAGTGGGCTTTCCTCGAGGACGTCGTGTCGCAGATCGAGCCCCCGCAGCTGCGGCGGCAGGTCGAGACACAGCTGATCGGCACACTGGGCGATGAAATCCTGAAGGACCTGCTGTGAACACCGCCGCCACCGACAACCTGGCCGGGCCGCGCGCCGCGGCCGCGCGCTATGACGCCGCGCGCGTGCGCGCCGACTTCCCGATCCTGGCCACGCGCGTGCACGGGCGACCGCTGACCTACCTGGACAGCGCCGCCTCCGCGCAGCGACCGCTGGCCGTGCTGCGCGCGGTGGAGCAATACGAGACCCGGACCCACGCCAACGTGCACCGCGGCGTGCATGCCCTGAGCCAGGCCGCCACGGCAGCGTACGAGGGCGCGCGCGAACGGGCGCGGCGCTTCATCAATGCCCGCTCGGTGCGCGAGGTGATCTACGTGCGCGGCACCACCGAGGCCATCAACCTGGTGGCGCAGTCGTGGGCGCGGCCACGACTGGGCATTGGCGACGAAATCCTGATCAGCGCGCTGGAACACCACGCCAACATCGTGCCGTGGCAGATGGTGTGCGAGCAGACCGGCTGTACGCTCAAGGTGGCCCCCATCGACCGGCGTGGCGAGGTGATCCAGGAGGAGTTCCTGAAACTGCTGTCGCGGCGCACCCGGCTGGTGGCGCTGGCGCATGTTTCCAATGCCCTGGGCACCGTGCTGCCGATACAGCAGATGATCGCCGCAGCGCATGCCCACGGTGCATGCGTGTTGATAGACGGGGCGCAGGCGGTGCCGCACCTGCGCGTTGACGTGCAGGCCCTGGGCGCGGATTTCTACGCCTTCTCCGGCCACAAGCTGTATGGTCCGACGGGCATCGGCGTGCTGTACGGACGCGAGGAGCTGCTGGATGCCATGCCGCCGTGGCAGGGCGGTGGCGACATGATCCTGAGCGTGTCCTTCGAGAAGACCACCTACAACGAACTGCCGTTCAAGTTCGAGGCGGGAACTCCCAACATATCCGGCAGCGTGGGACTGGCGGCCGCTATGGACTACCTGGAGGGCCTGGGAATCGAGGCCGTGGCGGCACACGAGCAGGCGCTGCTGCAGCGCGCGACGGCGGAACTGGAGCGCCTGCCAGATCTCACGCTGGTGGGCACGGCGCCCCACAAGGCCGCGGTGCTGTCCTTCACCATGAAGGATGTGCACCCGCACGACCTGGGCACCATCCTGGACGCCGAAGGGGTGGCGATCCGCACCGGCCACCACTGCGCCATGCCGGTCATGACCTTCTTCGGCCTGCCGGCGACGGCGCGCGCCTCCTTTGCCTGTTACAACACCTTCGAGGACATCGAACGCCTGCTGGCCGCCTTGCGGCGCGCGCGCGCCGTGTTTGCCTGATGGACCTCAAAGACCTGTATCGTGACGTGATCCTCGATCACAACCGCCAGCCGCGCAATTTTGGCCGCCTGCAGCCGGCCGACGCCCAGGCGGAGGGCCACAATCCGCTGTGCGGCGACCGCCTGACGGTGTTCCTGCGCCTGGACGGCGAGCGCGTGGCGGACATCCGCTTCGAAGGCAAGGGCTGCGCCATCTCCACCGCCTCGGCGTCCCTGATGACCGAGGCGGTCCGCGGCCGGGACCGCGCGGCCATCCGTCGCCTGTTCGACGACGTGCACGGCCTGCTGACCGGCAGCGGCGAGCACGCGGCGGAGCTGGCGCTCGGCAAACTGGCCGCGCTGGGCGGAGTGCGCGAGTTTCCCGCCCGCGTGAAGTGCGCCAGCCTGTGCTGGCACACCCTCAACGCCGCGCTGGCAGGCGGCGCCGCCGCCTCCACCGAGTGACCATGCGCGGCGGCCAGAACGAGCCTTTCGTGGTCAACCGCGAGGTGCGCGCGGTGATCGTGCCCGCCGGCCAGGAGGTCAATCTCAAGCCGGGCCAGGCCGGCTACATCACCCAGGCCCTGGGCGGCAGCTTCACGGTGTACATCGACGGCAACCTGTTCCGCATCAGCGGCACGGACGCCGATGCCATCGGTCAGGAAACCGTCGCGCCGCCGGAACTGCCGCCCAATGCCACCGAGGAAGACGTGCGCAAGCTGGCATGGGACCAGATGCGCACCTGCTACGACCCGGAAATCCCGATCAACATCGTCGACCTGGGCCTGGTGTACGAATGCGATGTGAACGCCAACGAGGACGGCAGCCGCAACGTGGACGTGAAGATCACCCTCACGGCACCCGGCTGCGGCATGGGCGATATCCTGGTCGCGGACGTGCGCGACAAGATCGAGCGCATCCCCACGGTGCGGGTGGCGCGCGTGGAACTGACGTTCGACCCGCCCTGGAGCCAGTCGATGATGACCGAGGCGGCCCGGCTGCAGACCGGCATGTTCTGAAGGTGCACAGCCCCCCGGACATGACAGCGCGCTGGGTCGACGTGGGCCCCGCCGATGCGGCCAGTGACAGCTCGCCCCTGCCCGTGGAGGTCGACGGCCTGGCGGTGATCATCGTACGCTGCGGCCAGGATCTGTACGCGGTGGAAGATCGTTGCACACACGACGGCGAACCGCTGGGCGAGGCGCCATTGGAGGATTGCCAGGTCATCTGCCCGCGCCATGGGGCGCACTTCTGCCTGCGCACCGGGGAGGCGCTGACGCCTCCTGCCTACGAGCCACTGCGCACCTACCGGGTGCGCAGTGAGGATGGCCGGCTGCAGCTGGAAGTCCCTGACCCTGGATGAAGCGGACGATGGCGGTCACAGCATCGCGGGCAGCGCCTCCATGAAGCGCCTGACGCTGATGCGCCATGGCGACGCCCAGTGGGACGACCCGCAGCTGGCGGACCTGGAGCGGCCGCTGAATCGCCGCGGGATCTCCGCCTGCCAGGGGATGGCGCGGCAGCTGGCGCGGCAGCAGCCACCGCCGGAATTGCTGCTGTTCAGCCCGGCACAGCGTACACGCCAGACGGCCGACATCGTCGCGCGGTGCCTGGGCCTGGCGCCACGGCTGGTGGTGCGCGAGGACAGGTTGTACCTGTGCGCGGCGGCGGAACTGCTGCATATCGTGCGCGCGACGGGACCGCGCATCACCCACCTGCTGATGATCGGCCACAATCCGGGCCTGAGCGAGTTTGCGCAGCAACTCTCCCCCGCAGTGCAGGGCGACGGACTGACGACAGCCGCCATCTGTTCGGGCGTGTTCAGTGGCGAGTGGCTGGACTTCGCTCCCGGGCAGATGCGCGAGGTGGTGGTGGAGACACCGCCGCGACGCCTGTTCGGACTGCTGCGCTGAACGCGCCCCTCACAGCGTGCGCGTCTCGGTCCAGTCCAGGATCAAGCGGCGGTGCGCGAAGCGCCACCCTGCCGCCTCGCGCCGCCAGCGATCCTGGTAGCGGATCGCCCAGGTCAGCAGCGTCCGGCTGGCCCCGGCAACGCTCAGGTGCCCGGCGGTCGAGTAGGTTTCCCCGCTGGCGCTGTTGCCATCGATGCTCACGACCTGGTTGTGCACGCGGTGCTGGGTGGCGACGTACAGCTCCGCCATGATGTCGAGCGCGGCGACGATCTGTGCGCGGCCGCTGAGCACGATGCCGGGCGCCTCGATGACGCAATCGGACGTGACGATTGCGGCCCACACGGCCTTGTCGCGCCGGTCGGCGCCCTGGGCATACAGTTCCGCCGTGCGCCGCAGCGCCGCCTCGTCCAGCAGGCGTGCGAGTGCGGCCTGATCGTTATTCACCGCTTCAGCACTCCGGCACGTTGACCGCGAGCCCTCCCTGCGAGGTCTCCTTGTAAATCGTCGACATGTCAGCGCCGGTCTGGCGCATGGTGGCGATGACCTGGTCCAGCGACACCTTGTGCGAACCGTCGCCACGCATCGCCAGCCGTGCCGCATTGATGGCCTTGACCGAGCCCATGGCGTTGCGCTCGATGCAGGGAATCTGCACCAGGCCAGCAACCGGATCGCAGGTGAGCCCCAGGTTGTGCTCCATGCCGATCTCGGCCGCGTTCTCGATCTGCTCGCTGGTGCCCTGCAGTGCCGCCACCAGGCCGGCGGCCGCCATGGAGCAGGCCACGCCCACCTCGCCCTGGCAACCCATCTCGGCGCCGGAGATGGACGCGTTGCGCTTGTAGAGCATGCCCATTGCCGCGGCGACCAGCAGGAAGCGGATGATGCCCGCCTCGTTGGCGCCGGGCTCGAAGCGATGGTAGAAGTGCAGCACCGCCGGCACGATGCCGGCCGCGCCGTTGGTGGGCGCAGTCACGACCCGGCCGCCTGCCGCGTTTTCCTCGTTGACCGCCAGCGCGTAGGCGTTGACCCAGTCCATCACGTCCAGCGGCTTCGGCGCACCGTTTTCGGTCAGCATGCGGTACAGGCGCGGGGCGCGGCGGCGCACTTTCAGGACCCCGGGTAACAGACCGGTCTGGCGGAAGCCACGCTCCACGCAGGCGCGCATCACTTCCCAGATATGCAGCAGCCGGCGGCGCACCTCGGCCTCGCTCGCCCAGGTGCGCTCGTTGGCAAGGATCAACTCATACATCTCCAGCCCATGCTCGCGGCCCAGCGTCAGCAGGTCCGCGCCGGAAGTGAATGGGTACGGCGGTGCGGCGCGCTCGACCACCCCGGCCGCCTCCTGTTCGTCGCCGCGCACGATGAAGCCGCCACCGACGGAGTAATAGTCCTCCTCACGCAGCACGGACGCGCCCTCCCCCAGCGCGGTGAAACGCATGCCGTTGGAATGGCGCGGCAGGCGCTCGTGCTGCATGAACAGCAGTTGCATGGGTTCGTCGAACGCCACCTCGTGCTCCCCGAGCAGGCGGATGCGGCCGCTGGCGCGGATTGCGCCGACGGTGGCCGCGATGGCGTCAGGATCCACCGTTTCCGGGTCAGCCCCGGTCAGACCCATCAGCACCGCGCGATCGGTGCCGTGCCCGACCCCGGTCAGCGCCAGTGAACCGTACAGGCGCACGGCAACCTCCTGCGTGGCCGTGAGCTGCCCGGCATCGCGCAGCCGGCTGACAAAGGCGCACGCCGCCCGCATGGGACCCATGGTGTGGGAACTGGAGGGGCCGATGCCGACCTTGAAGATGTCGAAAACGCTCAAAGTCATGGGTCGAGTCTCCCGCCTGCGTGCCGCGACTACGTGCTCCGCCGCGACGCGCAGCGGCTTAAAAGCGACCGTGGACAGGCGGGCAAGTATAATGAGGCACGATGAACCAGGCAGTCTTGGATCGCCTGCGGGCCGATCTCGCGGCCCTCAGAAACGACGGTCTCTACAAGAACGAGCGGGTACTGCAGGGGCCGCAGGGGGCGCTGGTGCGCGCCGGCGGGCGCGAAGTGATAAACCTGTGCGCCAACAACTACCTGGGACTGGCGAATCACCCGGCGGTGCGGGCCGCGGCGCAGCAGGCTCTGGACCGCTACGGCTACGGCATGGCCTCCGTGCGCTTCATCTGCGGCACCCAGGAGGATCACAAGGAACTGGAGCGGCGGCTGGCGCGCTTTCTGGGCGCCGAGGACGCCATCCTGTATTCGTCGTGTTTCGACGCCAACGGCGGCCTGTTCGAGACCCTGCTGGACGAGCGCGACGCCGTCATCTCCGATGCCCTCAACCACGCCAGCATCATCGACGGCATCCGGCTGTGCAAGGCGCAGCGTCACCGCTATGCCAACGGCAACATGGCGGAGCTGGAGCAGTGCCTGCAGGCCGCCGCCGGGGCGCGCACCCGCCTGATCGCCACCGACGGCGTGTTCTCCATGGATGGCTTCATCGCGCGCCTCAGGGACATCTGCGACCTGGCGCAGCGCTACGATGCGCTGGTGATGGTGGACGACTCGCACGCCACCGGCTTCATGGGCGCCACCGGCCGTGGCACGCACGAACACTGCGGTGTCATGCAGCGCGTCGACATACTGACAGGCACCCTGGGCAAGGCCCTGGGCGGCGGCAGCGGCGGCTACGTCGCCGCGCGCGCCGAAGTGATCGACTGGTTGCGCCAGCGCTCACGCCCCTACCTGTTCTCCAACAGCATCCCGCCGGTGGTGGCCTGCGCCAGCCTGGCCGTACTCGACCTGCTGGAGCGGGACCAGAGCCTGCGCGCACAGCTGTTCGACAACAGCCGCTACTTCCGCGAGCAGTTGACGCACGCCGGCTTCGACCTCAAGCCGGGCGAACACCCGATCATCCCCGTGATGCTGGGGGATGCCGCACTGGCGGCGCGCATGGCGGAAAAGCTGCTGGGACGCGGCGTCTACGTCATCGGCTTCTCCTACCCGGTGGTGCCGAAGGGCCAGGCGCGCATCCGCACCCAGATGTCCGCGGCGCTGACGCGCCCGCAGCTCGAGCGGGCGGTGCAGGCCTTCATCGACACCGGCCGCGAATTGAAAGTACTGAGCTGACGCGGCCGCGCGCCGCCACGGAATCCATCATGAAAGCACTGGTCAAGCAGCAGGCGCAGCCGGGCATCTGGCTCACAGACATCCCCGAGCCGAAGGTCGGACCCAACGACGTGCTGATCGCAATCGACAAGACCGCGATCTGTGGCACCGACATGCACATCTACAACTGGGACGCCTGGGCGCAGAAGACCATCCCGGTGCCGATGGCGGTGGGCCACGAGTACGTGGGACGCATCGTGGAGGCCGGATCAGAGGTGTCGGGTCTGCGCAGCGGCGACCGCGTCTCGGGCGAGGGCCACATCACCTGCGGCTACTGCCGCAATTGCCGCGCCGGCCGGCGTCACCTGTGCCGCAACACCGTGGGTGTGGGCGTCAACCGCCCGGGCGCCTTCGCCCAGTACCTGTCGATTCCGGCAGCCAACGCCTTCAAGCTGCCGGACTCGATCGGCAACGACATCGCTTCCATCCTCGATCCCTTCGGCAACGCCACTCACACGGCGCTGGCCTTCAACATGATCGGCGAGGATGTGCTGATCACGGGCGCCGGCCCCATCGGCATCATGGCGGTGGCGATCGCGCGCTTCACCGGCGCGCGCCACGTGGTCATCACCGACGTTAACGACTACCGGCTGGAGCTGGCGCGGCGCATGGGCGCAACCCGCGCCATCAACGTGCAGCGCGAGACTCTCGACCAGGCCATGAAAGACCTGGGGATGCAGGAGGGTTTCGACGTCGGGCTGGAAATGTCCGGCAACGCCGCGGCCCTGCGCGAGATGCTGCGCACCATGCACCACGGCGGTTCGGTGGCGATCCTGGGCATTCCGCCGGAGGACACCGCAATTGACTGGAACCAGGTGATCTTCAAGGGCCTGACCCTGAAGGGCATCTACGGGCGCGAGATGTTCGAGACCTGGTACAAAATGACCAGCCTGCTGCAGAGCGGACTCGACCTCAGCCCGGTGATCACACACCACTTCCCCATCCAGGAGTACCTGCAGGGCTTTCAGACCATGGGCTCGGGCAAGTCCGGCAAAGTCATCCTGGACTGGTCGACGCTGAACTGACCCGGCCGCAGCGCGTACAGCCGCGGCAGCATCGGCCGCGCAGCCCGCGCGGCTGCCCCGGGCGGCGCCGGTTACAGGTTCCCTCCCGCGAAGTGTGTATCGATATACACACATGCCGCGGAGGTAAGGTAACTGCGGGGGTGGGCGGGCGCACCAACCCACTCAGGAAGCGGTCCGCTTCGCTTCCATGCCCTGCAGAGCCGCCTTCAGGCCGCGATCCTGCGGGCCGAGCCTGGCGACGATCCGGCCGCTGGCATCGAGCAACACGACTGTCGGCACGTCGTGCACGCCAAACGACCGGAACAGCCGGCCGCTGGCATCGAGCGTCAGGGGAATACTGCTACCAGGCTTTGCACGGTAGTCCGCGAGGTCCTTGGTCGAGGCCCACAGGCCTGAGGCGATTCCCAGCCAGCGGGCGTCCCCCTGTGCAGCGAGTCCGTTGACCTCTTCACGCACGCGACGACACGCCTGCGAGGCCGCCGGACGGCTTTTCTCCAGGTAGGACTCGCACCACGGCGAGAAGAACACCAGCACCCGCGGCCGGGAATCCGGCGCCGGGCCCGTGAGAGGAAAGCTCTCGCCCGCGGTAGTGGTCGCGCTGAGGTCATGCGGCACGTCGCCTACGCCGAAGACCGCTGCGCCGCGAACCGGGCTGCCCGCGGTGGCCGCGTGTGGTTCTTCGGCCATGGCCGTGTCCAGCGCCTGGTGCAGGCGCTCATCGGCGAGGTGGCCGACGTACAGAATGCGCCCATCCCGCCCGATCACGACGTGCTGCGGCGTCACCCGCAGGTTGAGCGCGGCCGCAAGGCGACCGTCGTCGATGACGATCGGCATGCGCATGCCGGTCTGGTGCTGTACCTGCCTGATCGCCTTCTCGTTGTCGTTGAACCCGGTGTTGACGGCGACAAAGGCGATCCGGTCGCCGAGCTTTTCGTAGTCACTCTCGAAGCCGGGCATCTGCTGGCGGCACGGTACGCACCAGGTTGCCCAGAATTTCAGGTACACAGGCTTGTGACCGTAGAGTTGCGCCAGATCGATCGTCGCGCCGTCTATCGTCCTCAGCGCAAGCTTCGGGCCCGGCGTGCCCAGCAGCTCCCGGCCGGCAGCCTCTGCACGGCCCTGCCCCGACTCATCCTGCTGTCCGGCCGCGGCGGTGGCCGCCACCCTGGCCGGGTCCCTGTCCTTCACCATCATCACCAGGAATTTCGCCGGCTTCGTCTGGCTGGCGTTCGCGGAGACGGAGTGAACATCGTCAGGGCCCTCGTAGAAGGTCGCCCCGGGTCCCAGGGTCACCAGCGGCCCGCCCTGCACCTGCATCCGCAGCGATCCGCTGAGGACGTAGACGAACACCTGGGCGTGATGTTGATGCGCCGGGGATTTGCCGCCCGGGGGATACTCGACGGTCTCCACGATCACCTGCTTGCCGGGCAACCCGATCAGGTCGCGCGCCATCAGCGGCGCCACCGTCGCGTCGGCCGCATGGGCGCAGGTCGCCCCGAGCAGCGATGCGGCGAGCGCCAGGATTTGCGCTGCGCCGCGGGCGCCAGCGCGCCCCGGGCAAAGCCGGGGAATCGCCGCGGACCGCAGGTTCAGGGCGCAAGCTGTGTCAGTCATTTCGGTATGCCTCCGCGGCCGATCTGGACCGGCTGCCACCATTGCAGGGGATTTCCTACGTCACGCTGCGCAGTACACCGACGCACTGGGCGCGCGTCAAGTCTGCTGACCGGGAACTCCACCTCCAGCGGCGGTCACAGCCACTGAAGGTCATCGCATTTTGCGGCGGCAGCCCCTGGAGGACTCCGACATGAGCACTGCTCTCATGGATCATGCGCGCGGCGGACTCGGCGCACTATCGGTGGCGTTGCTGGCCGGCGGCTGCGCCACACACCGGCACGAGCTGGCGCAGGACAGCCTCAGTGCGCGCGCCCCTTTCAGCAGGATCTTCACCGGCTCCGGCGACACGGTGTGCTGGAGCGTCAAGCGCACCCTGCTAAGCCAGGGTTACATGCTGGATCGCGCCGCCGAGTCTGGCGTGCTGACCGGTACGCGCGACTACCAGCCGAGCCCGAAACTGAACGTCAGCTATCGCCTGCAGACGACGTGCGCGGACAACCGCGACGGCACCAGCATCGTCTTCGTGACCGCCACGCGCGAGGACAGTGCCCTGCAGCGGATGAAGCAGTCCACCAGCATGGGCATCGGGCCGGCCACTCTGACGCTGCCATCGGGGTCAGCACGTGTGCTGGGGACCATCCGGCGCGAGACCATCCAGGACCCGCAGTTCTATGACCGCTTCTTCGGACTGGTACGGGAATTCGCGCACCAGGAGAGCGTGGCGCAACAGCAGCGGGCGGAGCATGCGGGCCCCGCTCAGGCGTCGCGCTCGCCTTAACAGATCTTTCCTGCTTCGTTATCCATCATTGCTTCGGTGCAATCAACACAATCGTTGGCAATCCCGCCAGCGGACAAGGAGGTATCCATGAAACCCAACACACTCATTTGCGCGGCGATCGCCGCGGCGCTCGGCCTCGCTGCATTTCCAGGTGCGCGCGCCGACGACGCTCAGTCACCTCTGCAGCCCACACAACAGCCCACGCAGCAGCCCACGCAGCAGCCCACGCCGCAGACAACCGCGCTGCCGCAGGGCCTGACGACTGCCTCTGGCAGCGCCGCTGGCTCGGCGCAGGGATCAGCCACCGGCAGCGCGTCCGGCTCGATCCCGGGCACAACCGCACCGCCTCCGGGCATCGTGCCGCCCGGCGACACCGGGGGCCCGACTTCTGCGGCGAACACCGATCAGGACGACCTGCGCCATGACCTGCACTCTGACAGACGCGACGTGCGTGCGGACTTCAGGCGCCAGCGCGCGCTGGAAAGGGACATCACCCGTGACCACGCCGACCTGCGCGCGGATCGGGCTGACATCCAGCGTGACGAGGCGAGACTGCAGGCAACCCAGGACCAACTGCGCGGCGAAACCGCCGAGCAGCAGGGCGGCGAGGACGAGCGAGCCGATATCGCCCGCGATCGCGCCAGTATCCAGGCGCAGCAGCATGACCTGGCCCGTGACCGGCAGGACCTGCGCACCGACCGCCACGACATGCGTCACGACTACACCCAGCTGCAGGACCAGCGCGTGGACATCGCCCATGATCGCCTCGACATCCGCAGCGACCGCCAGGCCCTCGAGGACGATGGCACGCACCAGGACCCGCGTCAGGACATGAGTCGCGATCGCGGCGACATGCGAGGTGACTATGCGCGTAAGCACGGTCTTGAACAGGATATGGGCCGCGACCACGCCGACCTGCGCGCCGACCGCACCGACTTGCAGCGTGACCAGGACAGGCTGCAGACAACCCGGAGCCATCTGCGTGGCGAAATCGCCGAGCAGCAGGGCGGCGAGGACGAGCAGGCCGATATCGCCCGCGATCGCGCCAGTATCCAGGCGCAGCAGCGTGACCTGACGCATGACCGGCAGGACCTGCGCACTGACCGTCGCGACATCCGTCACGACTACGCCCAACTTCAGGACCAGCGGGCGGACATTGCCCGGGATCGCAGCGACATGCGGGGCGACAGGATGGCCTTGGGCGGGCAGCAGGACGCGACCGGGACCGCACGTTTTGATGGACGCGGGCGAGCCGACGCGCGCACCGCACAGCTGCAGGCGCACGACCGCTTCCCGCAGAGCTCGCGTAACGGTACTGCGCCACCGCAGCCAGCAGCGCGGTCGTCTGCTCACGATGCGGGCGCACGGACGGGTCGCGCAGCACGCGCTTCAGCAAGCGTACATGGTTCAGTCAACGCAGCCCTGACGGCACAGACCCTGGCCAACAACACCGCCGAGGCCGGGAGGCAGCGGGCCAGTAGCCACGGCGCCCGCAAGGCGTGGTATCAGTCCTGGTGGTGGTTGTAGCCGAACCGTGTCGAGGCGGCGGCTGGCGCGGGCGGCGTATCCCCTGCCGACCCGTGCCGGCCGTCCGGCATGTTCAACAAATCAGATGATCAGGTGATCAGTTGACTTCGCAGAAACAGTAGGCGTACAGGCGTTGCGGCGCATCGAACCGCGCCAGGCGTTCCGCCAGGCGCAGCGCCGGATCCACACGCTCGCGCAGCTGCGCCAGCGCCCGCTCCTGCGGCGTGGCGACCCCGGTCAGCAGCGCCCGCACCGCGCGCGACTTCAACTGCAGCGCCAGCTCCTGCGGCCAGGTGAGCTGCGGCTCGATCAGGGAAGGCGCGAAGTCCGTGAGCTTTGCGCGGCGCGCCGCGGCGTGCAACGCATCGTCGAAGGAGCCCAGGTGGTCGACCAGCCCCAGCTTCTGCGCGTCCACGCCACTCCAGACGTGACCCTGCGCGATCTTGTCCACCTCGTCGCGGCTCTTGTTGCGGCCCTTGCCGACGCGCTGCAGGAACTCCTCGTAGCCGCGATCGACCTGCGATTGCAGCAGCGCCTTCGCCTGCATGCCCAGCGGCCGGCCTACCTCCATCTGCCCCGACAGCGGCGTGGTGCCGATGCCATCCACGTTCACACCGATCTTGCCCAGCGTCCTGTCGACCGTCGGAACGATGGCGAATATGCCAATCGAACCCGTGATGGTGGCGGGATCCGCCCAGATCTCGTCCGCGGGTGCGGAAATGTAATAGCCGCCCGAGGCCGCATAGCCGCTCATCGAGACCACCACCGGCTTGCCGGCGGTGCGTAGCGCCTGCACTTCGCGGTAGATCTGCTCGCTCGCCAGCACGCTGCCGCCGGGACTGTCGACGCGCAGCACCACCGCCTTCACGTCCTTGTCCAGCCGCGCCTGGCGCAGCAGGCGGCTCGTGGAATCTCCCCCGATCGTCCCGGGGGGCTGCTCGCCGTCGAGAATCTCACCCGCGGCCACGATCACGCCAATGCGCGGCTTGCCATCGGTGAGCTGCCTGCGCTGGGCGCGCGCGTAGCGCAGGTAGTCCGCAACCGTCACCGTGTTGAACGACCCGGTGTCCTCGTCCTTGCCGACCAGCGCCGCCACCCGCTGCTCAAACTCCGGCCGCGTCCTGACAGCCGTCACCAGCCCGGCCTGCAGGGCCACCTTCGCGGCATCGCCACCGGCGGCCGGCACACTGGTCGCCAGGTTATCGACGTAGCGGCCGACGGCTCCCGGGTCCAGCTTGCGGGCGCGCCCCACTGCCTGCTGGTAGCTGGACCACAGCGACCCCAGGTATTCGCGGCTGGCCTCGCGATCTTCCGGCGACATGTCGGTGCGGGTGTAGGGCTCGACCGCGCTCTTGAAGGCGCCGACGCGAAAGACGTTGATGTCGACGCCCAGCTTGTCGAGCGCACCCTTGAGGTAAGTCGGATAACGGTCGTAGCCCTGGATCAGGACAAAGCCCAGCGGGTCGACGTCGACCTCGTCCGCCTGCGCCGCCAGGTAGTAGCGCTCCTGCGTCAGTTCGGTGCCGTAGGCGAACACCTTCTTGCCGGTGGCGCGGAACTCACGCAGCGCACCGGCCAGCTCCGCCATCGTGGGCTGGGTACCACCCTCGAAATTCTCCAGGTCGAGCGCGATGGCGCGGATGCGCTCATCGGTCGCGGCGGCGCGGATGGAGTCGGTCAGGTCCCACAGCAGGGTTTCTGAATGCCCGCTGCCCCGCGCCTGTTGCACGGCGCGTTGCAGCGGATCACCGGACAGCTGCTCGACCAGCGTGCCATCGGGGGCGATCAGCAGCGCCGCCTTCGCCGGAATGCGCGGCGTGGAAACGCGCAGCAGGCCGATGACGAAGCCGAAGATCGCCAGCAGCAGAATCAGGCTCAACACCTTGCGCAGGCCATCCAGGCCGCGCCACAGACCCGCAAAGAACACACCTGCCCGCACGGCCTAAGCCTCCGTCGATGCCAGCGCGCCGCAGCCGCGGCGCGTGCCTGTCTTCAGATCTTCTCTTCGATGCGCGCCGCCTTGCCCGACAGGTCGCGCAGGTAGTAGAGCTTCGCGCGGCGCACGCTGCCGCGGCGCTTGACGCTGATGTCGCTGATCGCCGGGCTGTGAGTCTGGAACACGCGCTCCACACCCTCGCCGTGCGAGATCTTGCGCACGGTGAAAGAGGAGTTCAGCCCGCGGTTGCTGATGGCGATGACCACGCCCTCATAGGCCTGCACGCGCTCGCGGTCGCCTTCCACGACCTTCACCTGCACCACCACGGTATCGCCGGGCTTGAAGTCCGGTACCTTGCGGGTCATGCGCTGCTTCTCGATTTCCTGAATGATGTTGCTCATGTTCATTTACCTCGCTCTTCGGTGACGCCCGCGTCACCGCTGTGCATTTCCGCTTCCACCTGCCGCCGCTCCTGCGGCGTCAGCGCTGCCCGCGCCAGCAGGTCCGGGCGCCGCCGCGCGGTGCGCAGCAGCGCCTGCTGGCGGCGCCAGCGCCCGATGGCGGCATGGTCACCCGACAACAGCACGCCGGGCACCGCCTCGCCCTCGAACACTTCCGGCCGCGTGTAGTGCGGCCAGTCGAGCAGTCCCTCCACGAAGGACTCTTCGACGCTCGAACGCTCATCGCCGAGCGCCCCGGGCAGCAACCGCGCCAGCGCGTCGATCACCACCAGTGCCGGCAACTCCCCGCCCGAGAGCACGTAGTCGCCGATGGACAGCTCGCCGTCCACTCCGCGGCGGATCACGCGCTCGTCCACACCCTCGTACCGGCCCGCCAGCAGCAGCAGTCCCGGCTCGCGGGCCAGCCGCTGCGCAATTTCCTGGGTGAAGGGCTCACCCTGCGCAGACAGGTACAGCCTGCGGCTGCCCTGCGGCAACCGCGCCTGCGCGGCGTGCAGCGCCGCCAGCAGCGGCTCGGGCTTCATCACCATCCCGGGACCGCCACCGTAGGGCCGATCGTCCACCGTACGGTGCACGTCCTGCGTGTGCTCACGCGGATCCTCGGTCCCGACGCTCAGCAGGCCGCGCGCCAGCGCGCGACCCACAATACCGTACTCCAGCGCCGCGCTGATCATGCGCGGAAACAGCGTTACGACCTCGATGCGCACGGCCTGTTCAGTCCTGGTCCACCGGCCAGTCCACCTCGACCACGCGGGCCGCGGTGTCCACCCGGCGCAGGTGCCTGGGCTGCGCCAGAATCCAGTGCTCGCGGCCGGCGCTGTCCCGGGCCACCAGCACCGCACCGGCCGGCGCGTCCACGAAGTGACTCACCGTGCCGAGCGTTGCGCCCTCCAGGTTGCGCACCGCGTAACCCTCCAGGTCCGCGCGGTAGTACTCGCGCGGCGCGGGCGGCGGCAGCCAGTCGCGCTGCACCTCGATCGCCGCCCCGGCCAGCGCCGCGGCCGCATCGCGCCCCGGCACCTCTTTGAGCTTGACCACCAGGTGCCCGCCGTGCGGGCGCCCCTGCTCCATATGCCGGCTGATGCGCTCGCCGCTGGCAAGCCGCAGCATCCATTGCGGGTACTCCAGCAGCCGTTGCGGCGGATCGGTGAACGATTCGACGTGGCTCCAGCCCCGTACCCCATAGGGCGCGCCCAGCCTGCCCAGCGTGACCCACTGCATCAGCCTGCGCCGCGGTCTTGAACAGGACCGCGGTCTTTACCTCAGGCTGTCGCCTGCTTGCGGTAGGAGGCGACCAGCGAGGCCACGCGCTCGGATGGCTGCGCGCCCTTGCCGACCCAATAATCGATCCGGGGCAGATCCAGCTTGATCTTCTGCTCGCCGCGCCGGGCAATCGGGTTGAAGAACCCCACGTGCTCCAGGCTCGGGCCGCCCTGGCGCTTGCGGCTGTCTGTCACAACCACGTGGTAGAAGGGCTGGTTGCGCGCCCCACGCCGCGTCAGTCGAATGGTTACCATGCTCGTACGCTCTTGATCATCCGGTAGGCGGACCTCAGGCCCGCTCCCGCGGGAGGCCCCAAAAAAAGAGCGCGGATTCTACGCAACCTGCGGGTGCTGCGCCATGATTTTATTGGCCCTTAGCCCCGGCCTGGGCCAGGGAATCCCGGGGGCATACCCCCCTTCAAGGCGCCCATCATGCGCCGCAGGGCGCCACCCTTCATGCTTTTCATCATCCGCTGCATGTCCTGGAACTGCTTGAGCAGCCGGTTGACGTCCTGTACGGCGACCCCGGACCCCGCGGCAATACGCCGGCGGCGCGACCCGTCGATGATCCCGGGATGACGCCGCTCGCGCGGGGTCATGGAGCTGATGATGCCGATCTGGCGCCTGAGCTGCTGGTCCCCCTGGCCGGAGGAGGCCGCGGCCTTCTGGCTGGCGGTACCGGGCAGCTTGTCCAGCAGCGCCCCCACGCCCCCCATTTTCTGGAGTTGCTCGAGCTGGCTGCGCAGGTCGTTCATGTCGAAGCCCTGGCCCTTGACGACCTTGCGGGCCAGCCGTTCGGCCTCCTGGGTATCGACCTGGCGGTGCATCTGCTCCACCAGGCTGACCACATCGCCCATCCCCAGCACGCGGGATGCCATGCGGGCGGGATCGAAGGGCTCGAGGGCTTCCGTCTTCTCGCCGACTCCGAGGAACACGATCGGCTTGCCGGTCACCTGTCGCACGGACAGGGCGGCGCCGCCGCGGGCATCGCCGTCGGCCTTGGTCAGGATGATGCCGGTCAGGTCCAGCGCCGCGCCGAAGGCCCGCGCGGCGTTGACGGCGTCCTGCCCCGCCATCGCATCCACTACGAACAGCCGCTCCGCGGCGGGCACCGCTGCGTCGATCCGGCGCATCTCCTCCATGAGCTCCGCGTCCACGTGCAGGCGGCCGGCCGTATCCACGACCAGCACGTCGAATACGCCGCTGCGCGCCCGCTCCAGGGCCGCCTGCGCGATCTGCGCTGGCGCAGTCTCGCTGCTGGCGGGGAAGTATTCGGCGCCCACCTGCGCTGCCAGGCGCTCCAGCTGCAGCATTGCCGCCGGGCGGCGCACGTCGGTGCTGGCCAGCAGGACGCGTTTGCGCCCCTGCCCGATCAGGTAGTGCGCCAGTTTCGCGGCAGTCGTCGTCTTGCCGGCGCCCTGCAGGCCGGCCAGCAGGATTACCACCGGGGGCTGGGCGCGCAACCGCCAGGGTGCCCCGGCGCCGCCCATCAGCTGCACCAGCTCCTCGTTGACGATACCGATGAAGGCCTGCCCGGGCGTGAGGCTGCTCAATACCTCCGCGCCGAGCGCGCGCGCCTTGACCCCCTCGATGAAAGTCTTCACCACCGGCAGGGCCACGTCGGCCTCCAGCAGCGCAACCCGCACCTCACGCAGGGTCTCGGCGATGTTGTCCTCGGTGATGCGGCCGCGGCCGCGCAGGCTCTCCAGAGTGCGCGACAGGCGCGCGGTCAGATTGTCAAACATTGGCGGATTATAGGCGCACCGCCGCCTGGGTACCGGCCGCGAACGCGACCGCAAGCTCTGGGATGCCGGCGATGGAAGTATGCTAGGGCCGCATCCGGACCTCTCACTACGGGACTCAACGCACGTGCACTTCATCCCCTCCACGCCGCTGTTGCTGGCCCTGCTGTTGTTGCTGCTGCTGATCGTGGCCTTCTCCTCCGGCACCGAAGTGGCGATGCTGTCAGTCAACCGCTACCGCATCCGCCACCGCGCGCAGTCGGGATCGACCACCGCGCGTGTGCTGGATGAGCTGCTGCGGCGGCCCGACGACTGGCTGGGCGCGAACCTGGTGATCCTGGCCGCGGCCAGCGTGTTCACCTCCGCCATCGCCACCATCCTGGCGGTGCGCACCGGCCACCCCTACGCGGTGCCCATTGCCGGCGCGGCCCTGACGCTGGTCATGATCGTGTTCTGCGAACTTGCACCCAAGATCTACGCGGCCGCCAACCCGGAGGGCGTGGCACTGCACGCCGCGGGCATCTACCGCGTGCTGGTCTGGCTGGCGCGCCCTGCCCTGTGGCTTACCAGCACACTGGCCTACGGCTTTCTGCGGCTGTTTGGCATCGGGCGCGGGACGGGTGCGCAGCATTCGCTGTCGGCCGAGGAACTGCGCACCGTGGTGGCCGAGGCCGCCCCGCTGATCCCGCCGCGCCACCGCCAGATGTTGCTGTCGATCCTGGACCTCGAGCGCATCACGGTGGATGACATCATGATCCCGCGCCAGGAGATCGCCGGCATCGACGTCAGCGAGAACTGGGAGGACATCCTGGCGCGGCTGCGTCAGACACCCCATACCCGCCTGCCGGTGTATGAGGGCGAGCTGGACAACCTCATCGGCCTGCTGCACATGAAGCGCGTCGCCAACGAGCTGGTACGCGGCTCGCTCACCCGTGAACGACTGATCGAGCTGGCGCGCGACCGCGAGTCCTATTTCGTGCCCTCCGGGACCGCACTCAACACCCAGCTGGCTCAGTTCCAGCGCGACCGGCGGCGCATCGCCTTCGTGGTCAATGAATACGGCGACATCGAGGGGCTGGTGACGCTGGAGGACCTGCTGGAGGAGATCGTCGGCGAATTCACCACCGACCCGGCGACCGTGACCCACAAGGACGTGTTGAGCGCAGGTGCGGGGGTCTTCATCGTCAACGCCAGCGCCACCATCCGCGCGCTGAACCGCGCGCTCGGCTGGCACCTGCCGACCGACGGCCCGAAGACGGTCAACGGCCTGCTGCTGGAACACCTGGAGACCATCCCGGACCCCGGCACGATGATCCGCGTGGGGGAGTACGAGTTCGAGGTGCTGCAGGTGGCCGACAACGCCGTGCGCACCGTCCGGGTACGCCTGCCCGCCGCCAGCGCGGCCGGGTCCTAAACGAAGGCGGCCTCGAGCGCCTCGGCGATGCGCGCCACCGCCACCACCCGCAGCCCGGCGGGCGGCGAGCGCGGCGCGTTGCCCGCGGGCACGATGGCGCGGCGGAAACCCTGCGCGAGCGCTTCACGCAGGCGTTCGTCACCGTAGGGAACGGGGCGCACTTCGCCGGTGAGCCCGATCTCCCCGAAAGCCACCATGTCCGGCGGCAGAGCGCGGCCGTTGAGGCTCGAGGCCAGTGCCAGCACCACCGGCAGGTCCCAGGCGGTCTCGCTGATCTCGATGCCGCCGACCACATTGGCGAACACGTCATGTTCCTGCAGGGACACGCCCGCGTGGCGGTTGGCCGCCGCCAGCAGCATCGCCAGGCGGTTGGCATCCAGGCCCTGCGCCACGCGCCGCGGCGCGCCAAAACGCATGCGATCCACCAGCGCCTGCAGCTCGATCAGCAGTGGCCGTCCCCCCTCGCGGATGACAGTGACGATGCTGCCCGGCGCCGGCACCGGCGCACGCGCCAGGAAGATCGCCGCGGGGTTCCTGACCTCTTTCAGTCCCGTGCCCGTCATGGCGAAGAATCCCAGTTCGTTGACCGCCCCGAAACGGTTCTTGGTGGCGCGCACAATGCGATGGCGGCTGCCGGCATCGCTCTCGAAGTACAGCACCGTGTCCACCAGGTGCTCCAGCAGACGGGGTCCTGCGATGGCGCCCTCCTTGGTGACGTGGCCGACGATGACCACCGCAGTGCCACTGGTCTTGGCGAAACGCACCAGCTCCGCGGTGCACTCGCGCAGCTGCGATATGGCCCCCGGGGCCGCCTGCGCCGAGGCCGACTGCACCGTCTGGATGGAGTCGATCACCAACAGCGCCGCGCGCCGCTCGCGCGTGTGCTCCAGGATGCCGCTGAGGTCGGTCTCCGCCAGCAGCGCCAGCGAATCGGCTGCCAGGCCCAGGCGCTGCGCACGCAGGCCCACCTGCGCGATGGACTCCTCGCCGCTGGCGTAGAGCACCGGGTGGGCGGCGGCGACATGAGCCGCCACCTGCAGCAGCAGCGTCGATTTGCCGATCCCCGGATCGCCCCCCAGCAGCATCACGCCACCGGGAACGATGCCGCCCCCCAGTACCCGGTCCAACTCCCCCGAGCCGCTGGCCAGCCGCGTCAGGGCGGACCCCGCAAGGCCGGCACCGGACAGGGGCACAACCGCCATTGCCGGCGCCGCAGCTGCCGGGCGCGTGCGCGCCTCCCGTTGCTGCAGTGCGTTCCACTCCCCGCACAGGGGGCACTGCCCCTGCCACTTGAGGGTTTCGCCACCGCAGGCGCCACAGACAAAGACCGCGCTCGGGCGTGCCATCTCTCGCCTTGAACCGACTTTCAGCTAGGATTCCGGCCGGGGGGTGCCCGAGGGCGGCTTTTTGTGACCAAAGCCCCGCAGCCCCTCCCGCCCGCGATGCTAGCTTACGCGGGCTCGGATCGGGGACGGGAAAGTGACGCGAATCACATTCAGCAGGCGGCAGGAACGTCAGGGCGAGGCATGAGCCTGAAAGGCAAGCTGCGTTTCGTCGGCGCGTCCGACACCGGCAGGGTCCGGGAGCACAACGAGGACACCATCGCCCACGATGCCGACATCGGCCTGCTGGTGCTGGCCGACGGCATGGGCGGGTACAACGCCGGCGAGGTCGCCAGCGGCATCGCCGTCAAGACCATCGTCAACCTGGTGCGCGAGCACGTGGCCCGCGAGGACCTGTCGGTGCCCGATCCCGGCTCGGGCCTGTCGCGCCCGAACATCATCCTGCGCGACGCCATCAGCCGCGCCAACAAGATCATCTACCAGACCGCGCGCACCCAGCCCAACTGCGAGGGCATGGGCACCACGGTGGTAGCGGCGCTGTTCTTCGACAACCGGATCACCATTGCCCACGTCGGGGACTCTCGCCTGTACCGGCAGCGCGCGCAGAAGCTGGAGCAGGTCACGATGGATCATTCCCTGCTGCAGGAACTGGTGGACCGGGGCTTCTACTCGGCCGAGGAAGCGCAGCGGGCGGGCAACAAGAACTACGTCACCCGTGCCCTGGGCGTCGAGCCCAGCGTCGAGGTCGAAATCCAGGAGATCCCGGTCAGCAAGGGCGAATACTTCATCCTGTGCTCGGACGGCCTGTCCGACATGGTCGAGGATGAAGATATCCATTTAACGATAAACACCTTTGGTGCTAATCTGGATACTGTTGCCAAGCACCTGATTCAGCTGGCCAACGACAATGGGGGGCGTGACAACGTCTCGGTGGTGATGGCGCAGGTGGTGGAGTCTTTCCCGGCGCGCACCAGGATCTTCGACAGGATTCTCGGTTGGTTCGGCTGACTGCAGCGGTAGAGGAATTCACATGGCAAGGTTGGTCTTGAGCCTGGACGGCCAGGTAATGGCGGAATACAACATGAACAAGGAGCGCTACACGATCGGGCGCCTCCCTGACAATGACATCCGCATCGACAATGCCGCGGTCAGCGGTCATCACTCGCTGATCATCAATATCCTCAACGACTCGTTCCTCGAGGATCTCAACAGCACCAATGGCACCTACGTCAACGGCAAACTGATCAAGAAGCACGCGCTGCAGCACGGCGACGTCATCACCGTCGGCCACCACCAGCTGCGCTTCGTCGAGGACGACGAGCAGCAGGACGAGTTCGAAAAAACCATGGTCATCCAGCCCTCCGCCCGCCCGGTGGAGAAGCTGCGTACCGCATCGGAGGCCGCCGCCAGCGCCGAGGCCGCCACGGTGTCGGCCACGGGCAAGGCCCGGGCGCTGGCTGAGGGCGGCACGCTGCGCAAGGCGAAGCTGCAGGTGCTGTCGGGGGCCTTTGCCGGGCGCGAAGTGGAGCTCAGCAAGGCGCTCACCACGCTCGGACGGCCGGGAGTGCAGGTGGCGGCGATCACGCGGCGCGCGGATGCCTACTACATCGTGCACGTCGACAGCGGCAAGGCCGACGACTACCCGCTGCTCAACGGCACCTCCATCGGCGCGCAGGTCACGCGGCTCAACGACAACGACGTGATTCAGCTCGCGGGCGTGAAGATGGGGTTCTTCGTCAATTGATCGTCGCGTAGGCCCGCACGGGAAAGGTGCCCATACCCTTTACCGGCGGTGGCACGGCGGTGAAGGTGAATCCGGCCGCCGGCAGTTGCTCCAGGCCGCGCAGGTGCTCCACGATCGGAATCCCGGCACGCAAGAGAGTGGTGTGGACGGGACGCTGGCCGTCGGCCGTATCGTCGATGTTGAGCGAGTCGATGCCGACGAGGCTGGCACCCCGATCGCGCAACCAGATCGCCGCAGCGGCGCTCAGGTACGGGTGGCCCTCGAAATACTGCTCGGTCCGCCAGTGGCGCGCCCAGCCGGTATGGACCAGAACCGCCTTGCCGGACACATCGCAGGCCGCAAAAGCCGGAGCGTCGATGGCGCGCACGCCCGACCCGGTGACCCGCACCACGACGGCATCCAGCCCCGCCAGGCGCGACAGCGCCAGCTGCGACACGTCCTCGCCGTCCTCGAAGCGGTGGAACGGACTGTCCAGGTAGGTGCCGGTGTTGGCCGCCATGTCGATGCGGCCGATGTGGAAGGTCGTGCCGGGAGCGTAATGCGCCCGCGAGGCTTCGCGGCTCATGAAGTCGCACACGTACGGCGCGGGAATTCCGCGGTAGGTGACCATGCCGTGTTCGATGACGTGGCTTAGGTCTATGCGGCGGTCGCTCATGGCTTCCAGGTCTAACCCAGTTCGATAGGGACGCGCTGGCTGACGCTGCACAGCAGCTCGTAGGGGATGGTGCCCGCGTGGCGCGCTACCTCCTCCACCGGCAGGCCCTCGCCCCAAAGCACCGCCGGCGTGCCCACCTGGACCTGCTCCAGTCCGGTCACGTCCACGCCGATCATGTCCATCGACACGCGCCCGGCCAGCGGCGCGCGCTGGCCGTTGATCAGCACCGGCGTGCCCTCGGCCAGGTTGCGGGGGATGCCGTCGCCGTAGCCGGCGGCGACGATGGCAATCCGCGAGTCACGGCCCGCCTGCCACGCAGCGCCATAGCCCACGGTCTCCCCGCGCGCCACGTCACGCACCGCGATGACCGAGCTGGTCAGGGTCATCACCGGCCTCAGGTCGAGCGCCGCGGCGTCGCAGTCGGCAAAGGGCGAAGCGCCGTAGAGTGCAAGCCCGGGGCGGACCCAGTCGCATTGCAACGGCAGCGTGCCGAACAAGCCCGCCGAGTTGGCGATGCTCACCGGGCGGGTCAAACCCCGGATGGCGTCGCGGAACAGCGCGAGCTGCCGCTGCGTCATGGCATTGTCGCGCGCATCCGCGCAGGCCAGGTGAGTCAGCAGACGCACCTCCAGCGGCGCGGGCCTGAGCGAACGTACCCGCGCCAGCGCCGCGGCGAACTGCGCCGGCCGGAATCCCAGCCGGTTCATGCCGGTGTCGATCTTCAACCACAGCACGAAGCGGTGCGCGCCGCTCATGCGCTCCAGCAGCTCGATCTGCAGCGCATCGTGCACCACCAGTTCCAGCCCGTGGCGCGCGCTCTCCTGCAATTGCTCCGCGGTGAACACGCCCTCCAGCAGCACGATCGGGGTCATGACGCCTGCGGCGCGCAGCGCCAGCGCTTCTTCCAGCCGCGCCACCGCGAAGGCATCCACCCCCGGCAGGGCAAGCGCAGTGGCAACCAGGCCGTGCCCGTAGGCGTTGGCCTTCACCACGGCCATGACGCGTGCACCGGCGGCGCGCTGACGGATGATCCTGAGGTTGTGACGCAGGGCCTGGGTATTGATGACTGCCCGGATCAGGCGGCTCACCGCAACACGCCCTCGGCGTAGGAATCCGGTGCGTAGTTGGCGAAGCGGGTGAACTGGCCCTGGAAAGTCAGGAGAAACGTGCCGATCTCGCCGTTGCGGTGTTTGACGAGGTCGATCTCCGCGATGCCTTTCTTTGTAGTGTTTTTATCGTAGACCTCTTCGCGGTAGATCAGCAGGATCATGTCAGCATCCTGCTCAATCGCACCAGATTCCCTCAAATCCGACATTACCGGCTTCTTGTGTTCGCGCTGCTCCACGCCGCGGTTCAACTGCGACAGCGCGATCACCGGCACCGACAGTTCCTTGGCCAGCGCCTTCAGTCCGCGTGAGATCTCGGCAATCTCGGTGGCGCGGTTTTCCTGCGTGCCCGGCACCTGCATGAGCTGCAGGTAATCCACCACCACCAGGTCCAGGCCGTGTTCGCGCTTCACCCGGCGCGCCCGGGCGCGCAGCTCCGTGGGATTCAGTGCCGGCGACTCGTCGACGAAGATCTTCGCCTCCGAAAGCTGGCTGGTCGCACTGGTGATGCGCACCCAGTCATCGTCGGTGATCTGGCCGGTGCGCAGGCTGTTGAGCGGCACGCCGCCGATCGAGGACAGCATGCGGGTGATGACCTGCTCGGAAGGCATTTCCATGCTGAAGATGGCTACCGAGGCCCGGGTGCCGGGGTGCACAGCGGCGTACTCCGCCATGTTGACCGCGAGCGTCGTCTTCCCCATCGAAGGACGGCCGGCGACGATCACCAGATCTCCGGGGCGCAGCCCGCCGGTCAGCTTGTCGAAGGAGGTAAATCCAGTTGGCAAGCCCCGCAGCTTGTCGGGGTTGTTGTGCCACTCGTCGATCTGGTCGATCACCGCCGGCAGCAGGGTGCGCACCGGCTGCGCGCCGTCGCGTTTGTGGAAGCTGCCCTCGGCGATCTCGAAGATCTTCTGCTCGGCCCGGTCGACCAGCTCGCGCGCGCCCTCGCCCTCGTTGTTGTACACCGAGGCGCTGATCTCGCTGCCAGCCTGCGCCAGCTGCCGCTGCAGCGAGCGCTCGCGCACGATGTCGGCATAGGCACGCACGTTGGCCGCGGTTGGCGTGTCGCGCGCCACCGTCGCCAGGTAGGCCAGGCCGCCAGCCGCCTCCAGCTTGCCGGTAGCCGTAAGCTGCTGCGACACCGTCACCACGTCGCAGGGTTTGGCGTCGCCGGCCAGGGCGGCGATGGCACCGAATATCAGGCGATGGTCGGGACGATAGAAGTCGCGGTCGCTGAGCACGTCGGCAACGTTGTCCCAGGCGGAGGGCTCGAGCAGCAGGCCGCCGAGCACCGCCTGCTCGGCTTCCACGGAGTGCGGCGGCACGGGCGCGTCGAGCCGGGTCACCCCTGCCTCGCCGCGCGACTTGGCGGAACCGGCCACCGCGTGGCGCGCCGGTGCGGGCTACTCTTCCGCGACGATCGAGATCTGCAGCGGCACGTCGACGTCGACGTGCAGGTGCAGATTCACGACGTGCTCGCCCACCATGCGCAGCGGACCGTTCGGCAGACGTACCTCGCTGCGCTCGAGCTTGAAGCCCTCGCGGGTCGCAGCCTCGGCGATATCGCTGGTGCCGATCGAACCGAACAGCTTGCCCTCGGCGCCCGCCTTGGCGCGGATGACCACCTTGTGCTCCTTCAACGCGCCCGAGCGCTCCTCGGCCGAGGCCAGGTGCTCGCGCGCCGCACGCTCCAGTTCCGCGCGCCGCGCCTCGAAGCGCGCCACGTTGTCCGGTGTCGCCAGCGTCGCCTTGCCCTTGGGCAGCAGGAAGTTGCGGCCGAAGCCGGAACGGACCTTGACGCGATCACCGACGTTGCCGAGGTTGGCCACTTTTTGCAGCAGGATGACTTCCATTGCGGCTTATCCTCAGTGCTGATCGGTGTACGGCAGCAGCGCCAGGAAGCGCGCGCGCTTGATCGCCACCGCCAGCTGGCGCTGGTAGAAGGACTTGGTGCCGGTGATGCGGCTGGGAACGATCTTGCCCGTCTCGGTGACGTAGCCCTTGAGGATCCCCAGATCCTTGTAGTCGATCGACTTGATGCCTTCAGCCGTGAAGCGGCAGAACTTCTTGCGCCGCGAGAAGCGGCCGCCGCCGCCGCCGCCACCGGACCTGTTGCCCATTGCCATGATTGGAATTCCTCGAATGCTGTTGCGGATCAGGCGCTTTCGCCTGCGGAGCTATCTTCGTCGTCAGCGGCCGGGCCGCTGTCGTCGCGCGCGCGGTCACGGCGGCGCCCGCCGCCTCCCTCGCCCTCCTCGTCGGCGGCCTTGGCCATCGGCGAGGGGTCGGTGACAGCGGAGTCCATGTTGACCACCAGGTGCCGCAGCACCGCGTCGCTGAAGCGGAACGCGCCGGTCAGCTCGGCCAGGGTCTTCTGGTCGGTCTCGATGTTCATGAGCACGTAGTGCGCCTTGTGCACCTTGGCGAGCGGGTAGGCCAGCTGGCGCCGTCCCCAGTCCTCGAGCCGGTGTACATGGCCGCCGCCGCTGGCGATCATGGTCTTGTAGCGCTCGATCATCGCGGGCACCTGCTCGCTCTGATCCGGATGCACCAGGAATACGACTTCGTAATGCCTCATCAGTGTCTCCCCGTGGGTTGAAGCCGCCCGGTTTCGAGGTCGTTCCGGTGCGGCAAGGAGTTGCCCGATGGATGCAAGGATCCAAAGGGGGCGCGCAGCATACTGAAAGGATTGCGCCCTTGCAATGCCTGCAAGCCGGCGACGTGCTTGGGAATCAGGGACTTGCAGCGGGTCCGCGCCTGCCATGGCAGCCGCGGCCGGACTCTCATGGGTCGCGCGCGGCCGGGCGCGCGGATCGGCACTCCGGACCGCGATAGCGGGCCAATGCAATCAACCGCTCCCGTGCCTGGTCGACCGGTGTGCCCGGTTCGACGTGGCTCAACAGAAACGCAGTCAGGTGCGCCGCGCCCAGGCTGGCGCCACCGGCTCTGGTCGCATCTGTTCCAGCAGCGGCGTACCGCGGACAGCCACCGAAGTCCGCTTGGGCGGTCGATAGCGCGGAGATCTCACCGGCAGCACAGCGGGCATCGGCCGTCGCGCCGATGACGCCGGCATAAAGGGCGGGGAACGTGGGCGTGCCGCGAGCGGGAGTCGACGCCACGACAATGCATCCGGCAGCCACCGCCGCTGCAGTGGCCTGGGCCAGGATGAGCCGGTCCTCACGCAGTCCCAGACTCATGTGGATGAGCTGGGCGCGCCCGGCCACGGCCCAGTCCAGAGCCGCGGCCACCGCCGCCGCGGTCGCCGGCGAGCGCCCGCTGAAAACCTGCGCCAGCATCAGATCAACCGGGGCTGCCAGGCTGCAGATCGCAGCGCACACCGCCGTACCGTGCCCGCTGGGATCCGGCTGCGCGGCGTGCGGCCGGACTGCGTCACCGTGATCGCTGAAGCGCTGCCGTGCGATGACCGGCCATGCGTGCCCGGGTGCAAGGCCGCTGTCCAGGACCGCCACCCGCCATCGCTCAGGCACGCAAGGCTCTCGGCGCCTGCAGCAGGCGCCGGTCCCGCAGCTCCAGCACCATGTCCGGCTGCGGGATGGATGCCGCCGAGTGACTCACGATGATCCGGGTGCAGCGGCTGAACTGCGTATCGATCAGCCGCAGCAGCTCCTGGGCGGCGGCGGCATGCAGATGGGTCAGCGCCTCATCGAGGATCAGGACCTCGGGCTGGCGCAGCAGGACACGCGCCAGGGCCAGGCGCTGACGCTGGCCGGCGGACAGCCCCGCGCCACCGCTGGCGACCGCTGTCATGAGGCCCGCCGCCAACTGGCCGTGATCTTCGAGACCGACACGCCGTGCCGCGTCCACCAGGCTCGCCTCCGACGCGTCGAAGTTGCCGAAGCGCAGGTTGTCGAGAATGCTGCCCCTGAAGATGACCGGATCCGGGACCAGCACTTCCACCGCGCGCCGCAGCAGCGCCGGATCGCACTCGCTGATGTCGACACCCCCGAGCAGGATCGCGCCGCTGTCCAGGGGAACGAAGCAACGCAGGGCGTCGATCAAGGTCGACTTGCCCACACCCGAGGCCCCGTGGATCACGATCTTGCTGCCCGCCGCAATCTCCAGCGAACAGTCGGCCAGCAGCGCATTGCCGCACACTGCCCGCCCCAGGCTGACACTACGCAAGGAAATTGCGTTGTCCGCCGGCCGCGGCCGCAGGCCGTACCCGGCATTCTGACCCGCTATGACGCCGGGTGCGAGCCGGGGGCGGGAGTTCACCGGCTCGGCCAAGAGTTCCTCGACACGCTCGAAGCTGACCGCGGCGCGCTGATAAGCCGTGTACAGGCCCAGCAGCGAGCCGGCCGAGCCGGCGCTGCGCGCCATGTAGGCGACGAAGGCCACCAGCGTACCGAGGGTCAACGAACCGGCGATGACCGCGTAGCCGCCATAGATGAATACCGCCGCCGTGGACAGGTGTGACAGCAGCCCGGCGGCCGCCCCGGTGCCGTAGCTGACGAGCTGCAGGGAAAGCAGCCGCTCCAGGAACCCGCGGTTCAGGGCGCGCAGGCGCAGCTGCTCATGCGCCTCGGCGGTCGCCGCCTGGATGGACTTGGCCGCGCCCAGGGTCTCGAACAGGAACTGCGCGATTTCCCCGGTCTGCTCACGTACGGCACGCGTGCGGCGGGTGAGCAGGGGACGGCACACGTGTCGCACCAGCAACTGGAACGGCAGGACTGCCGCCGCCACCACTGTCAGCCGCCAGCTCATCGCCCCCATCACCGCCACCGAGCCCACCAGAAGGAGCAGGCTGTTGAGGCAGGCCAGCACGCTGTCGGTGCTGAAGCGCTGCACCTCCGCCACGTCGCCATCCAGGCGCGTCACCAGATCCCCGACGGCGCGGCGCCGATAGAATTCCGGCGCCAGTGCCAACAGGTGCCGGTACACGTCCTCGCGCAATGCGAACAGGATGCCCGCGGAGGCGCGCACGTAGATCCAGCGCATCAGGCCAGCAACGGCCAACGACAGCGCGGCGAGCCCGACGATGGCGCCGCACAGGATCAGCAGGGCATGCGGATCGCGGCCGAGCAGCCCACGATCGATGATGAGCCTGGAGAGATAGGGCAGCGTGATGGACAGCGCAGAGGCGAGCAGCGCCAGGGCCAGCACCAGGCACAGGGCCGGTAACTGCGGCCGGGCGTGATGCCACAGCCAGCGCCGCCTGCCGCCGGCACGCCCCGATCGACCGCTGTCAGCGGCGCACGACACGCAAAGAGGCCAGCGACTGGTCAGGGCATCCAGGCAGCTTCAGGTTGGCCCGCCTGCCGAGTGTCACGGGATCAAATACCGTCACGTCGCACATCGCGCCTGCGGCGTACACCTCCTTGCCGTCGGTCGACACCGCTACGGAGTAGTAGGTGTGATCCAGATCGACCCTCTTCGCCAGCGCGTTGCTGCGGGTATCGATCCTGGACAGCTGGGAATACACGCCGAAGGCCTCGCTGCGGTCCGGACTTAGGACGGTGGAAAAGATCAGCGCCGCGGTATCCTCGAAGTCGTGGTAGTCGAGCTTGCCGCTGGTCAGATCCAGGGTCAGCAGCGCGGTTTTCGGCACCTCGCCCTTGCCGTCCGCGGCAGGCACGCTGCTGTAGACGGGCGTGGAAAACACGCCGGTGGGCTCCGAGGCGGGCCAGAACGCCAGCAGGTCGGGGATGGAGTGCTGCGCATAAGTCCAGTTGCGGATGCCCCGCTCACCCAACTGCCTGCCGCTGACACGGTCGAACTCGTACAGATCGAACCCGAAGGCGAAAAACGACTTGCCGTCCTTGCGCGCCAGCACGGTATGGATCCGCCGCGGCGCCGGGAACTGCCGCACCGGCCGCGCGTCCAGCCCCGCCGCGGTGTCGAATACCGCGAAGCGCGTGTCCTCGACCTGGTACTCGCTCAGGCCCAGCTTGACCGGCAGCTCGTAGACGATCAGTTCCCTGCCATCGGGCGTCACGTCGAAGCCGAACATGCACTTGACGCGCTCGCCCGGGGTTGACAGGTCGGCCCGAAACACCTCCCGGCCCGTGTCAAGGTCGATGCCCGAGATGCTCTCCATCTTGTTGACCAGTACGTAGGCGATGCGGCCGTCCGGTGAGGGCACGATGGTCGCCACCAGGTCGTTGGCTCCGGGGATGCTCCATTCGGACTTGATCGTCCTGGCGGCAGCGTCGATGACAAACAGCCGGTCAGGCTTGGCCCCGGTAATCAGGTAGTCGCGCCGCGGCGCCGCCAAGGCCGCGCCGGTCGCGACGAGCGCCAGCAGCACCATGCCTGGCATGCGAATACTTGCGATTGCGGCCATGAACAAACCCCTACTTCTTTGGAAACACCGAATCCAGCTCGCGCCAGTCACCCTGCGCCGAGGGCTTGCCGGCGTCCCAGTCCGGATAGGTATTCATGGTGTCCGGGACCTGCGCCGGCCACCAGCACGGATCCGAACATCCGTAGAGGTCTGCCTCCATCGGCTGACACAGTGAAGCGACGCCGCCGAAGGGATCCACTTCCCAGCCGGGATCAAAGGTGGTCGCACAGCCCGCGACCGATTCCATCGCGACCACCTCTGGCACGTGTCCGCCAGCCGCGGCATCCAGCAGCAGCTCGGCCTTCCTGTTGGTCGGTTTCATACCGCTCATGCGTTCGCCCTCCGCGTTTCAATGTGGCTGCGAAAGAATCCCGGATTGTGGGTCATGATCCCGCTGTAAATTCGCACGCCGAAGTCGACCCAGCGGCGCAGCAGATTGCAGTAGTGATACGTGCGGTGCAGCGGATCGCCAAAGCGCGCGTACGACTCGTGGTAGCAGCCTCCGGCACACAGGTTGCGGATCCGGCAGAATGCGCAGTGTGTGCCGCTGCGATCCGCAGCGCGGCCCAGGAACTCCCCCAGGCGCGCGCTGTCGATGCCCTCCTGCACAGTGCCGAACACGGGCAGCTCTGAGCCGGTGAAGCGATGGCACAGATTCAGGCCGCCCTTGTGATCGACCGCCAGCAGACCGACGCCGGCACCGCACGGCAGAGTCTTGCGCCGCCCCTCGTGCAGGTCGGTCATGAGCTGATGCATGTTGGAGAAGCCGTTGTTGCGGCCGGTGATCGCCAGCCGCAGATACTGCTCGCCCAGGCGTTCGAACGCCGCGTGCACCGCCTCCAGATCCTCCACCGACAGCGCGTGCGCAGCGTTCGCCGACGATGTCACCGGGGCGTAACCCACCTCGTGAAACCCGAGTTCTCCCCGCAGATGCGCATGGATCTCCTCGACTTCCGTGGTGCCGGCGGTGAGCGTGACGCGTGCACCGACCGGCCTGGCACGGTAGCTCTCCAGCAGCATGCGGGCCTTCCGGGCCACGACCTCGTAGGTACCCTTGCCCCCGACCGTGCGCCGGTTGCGATCGTGGATCACCTTGGGACCGTCGATGCTGATGGAGATACCGAAGCGATGCGCTTCGAAGAAGGCAACCAGCTGCGGCGTCAGGAGGGTGGCGTTGGTGGTCAGGGAAAAATCGACGTTTTTGCCGACAGCGGCGGCGCGCTCCTGTGCATAATCGACCACCTGGCGGATGAGCGGCATGTTGGTCAGCGGTTCACCACCGAAGAACACAATATTGATGCTGTCGCGATCGCGGGCCTGCTGCAGCAGCAGTTCCACGCTGCGGGAAGCCACTGCAAAGTCCATGCGCTCGCCACGCGCGGGGGTCTGCAGATCCTCCTTGTAACAATAGCGGCAGCCGAGATTGCAGCCGGTGTTGACATTGAGCACCAGTGTGCTCAGGGGATAGTCCTGTACCTGCGCCGGACGCGGATTTACCGCCTGCTCGCTCCCCGCAACCTGCAGCACCCCGAGTTCCTGCAGCCTGCTGATGAACTGCGCCACGTCCGCCGCGGCAAAACGCGCGGCCGCCGTCTGTTGCAGCGAGTCGCGCTCGATCCGCGGTTCACTGCACGCTGCGTCAATGACGGTCTGACCGAGTTCGTCTAGCTCGAACAGCGCCGTGGTCGGCACATGCAGCAGCATGGCGCGGCCGTCGAAGCGTACGACGTGCCCATTGGCGCTGTTGTAACTCATTACTTCTGATGGCATTGGTTACTCGCTTGCCGGACTCAATAGATGGGCGGATTATTCCAGCGCTGCACCGTGACGATCAGGTGCGCCTTGCCGGTCACGGCCGGCGCCATGTCTTCGAGGCTGGCCTCGACGGCCAGATCACCGGCGTTGTTGCCACTGAACTTGCGTTGCGGATTGGGGCCGGCAGCCGCCGGCAGGAAACGACCGGTGCCATCGATGCGTCCGGCAAACTTCTCGTCCTGCGCTGCCCGCGCCTGCTGGTCGTAGGGCTGCACGCTCCAGCGCACCGGCAGGTATCCCAGGCGCACCGCTGTGACGCCGTCTGCGCCAGCAAGGTCGGTATAAGCGAGCGCGTCGAACTGGGCGGCGACCGGGTCAATGCGCCCGCCTCCGAGCCGGGCAATGGCGAATGCCGGCGATACCTCCAGCCTCGTGACCTTGTCGTACACTGCGAACAGCTGTCCGGCACTCAACCTGCCAACCGAGACCTGGCGGTAGCCAGGCGTCGCGGCGGCGTCCACCCGAACTTCCACGCTCAGGCTGTGTGCGGTTCGCTCCAGAACCCTGCTATGGGTACCCGGACCGAAGCTCACCGCGCCGTCGAGGCCGGAGCCGAGCACGATGACGCGCGCGGCGGCTCCGGTGCGCAGAGCGGACGGATTCACGGCCAGGAGCTGGGCGGGGCCGGCGCGCACCGCCTGCCAGTCGGCACCGATTTCCGGGTGCGCGGCTTCGAACCACCGGCCCGACAGGCTCCCGCCGTCCTCCGACAGTGCGTAGACCTCGTGTACTTCACGGGCGGCGCGCGTGCCGCTGCCGCGCCATTCGAAGCCGGTGTAGAGGATGACTTTCGATTCACCACTCACGTGTTCTCCGGCGGCGGTGTCGAGCGCATAGGTCTGGCGATATTCATCGTCACCCGTACGAGCGATGGTCGCCACGCCCCAGTAGTCCCCTTGCCCCGGCTCGTGACCATGCACCAGCCAGGTTCCCGAAAGATCCGCGTGTGGGCGCTGACTCCAGTCCGCCCAGGCCTGGGAGTGCAATGGAAACAGCTTGCCGAGCTCCTGCGGCACCTCGGTGGTTGCCTTCTGCCACCACAGCCGGTCACGGGCGTTCTGCTGGTACTCGATGGTTGGCCATTGCGCCAGGTGCCAGTGCACATGCTTGAGCCAGTCCTGAGCGTCGCGCCGCTGCAGCGCGATCCGCGCCGCCGAATGACACCGCGCGCACATCGTCTGCAGATCCCCCGGCAGCTGCAAATCCTTCACGTTGGGGCGACGCTCGAGCGCATAGCGCGCAGGCGCGGTCTCCGCAGGTGCGAGACCCTGGGTGTCAGCGAGATAGCGGACCAGGGTGTCCCGTTCTTCCGCCGACAGCTGCGCCTGGTGCAGGTGCTGCATGCGCACGATGGTCATCAACCAGCCTTCCGGCGTCTTGCGGATATCGCTGATGCGGGCGAAATGATCCCCGCCGGACTGCAGATGACACCCGCCGCACCGGCCGCGCAGCAGCTCCGGTCCCGGAGGCGTGGGCACGGCTGCCGCCGCGGCGCCCTGGCCGGGGGCGCCGGCAGCCAGGCTGGCGATGCAGGCAGCGAGCAGATGCATGAGACTGGACCTGGTGCGCGTGATCATCGGGGACCCTCATGCTGTGCGGCGCGGCTGGCGCGCCGCAGGACGGATGGAAGCAACGTTGGCGGCAGCTGCGCGAGAACATGACGGTCGACCTGCCATATGCCGCGAGGCCATTGCGAATCGACCCACACCCGGCCCGGCACGATGCGCGAGCCATCGAGCACCGGCCGCACCTCGAATCTGCCCGGCCCCGGTTGGGGCGGCCGCGCGGCGGCGCCGAGCTGCTCATAGACTGCCGCTGCGTCGCGCCAGAACTTGCCGCCATCGTGCCTGGCTTGCTGGCGATAGAATGCCGCTGCCGTGGTGACGCTGCGCCGCCACAGCTCGGCGGCACGTTGATCGACGAACTGCGCCAGCATCGGCCAGCGCGCGCCCTGCAGGTAACTGTTGATCGCGGCGATTGCTACCCGGGCGGACCCGGTGGCCTCGTGAATGCCATTGCCCGACAGCGGGTCCATGGCGACGGCGGCATCGCCGATGCGCAGCCAGCCGCAGCCGCGCGACGGGCGCGAATATCGGGCGACAGCCGCGCGCGCAGTAACACCCTCAAGAGCGGTGAGCTGTAGCGTTTCCAGGCCGAACTCCGGCAATAGCCGGGCAGCGGCCTGCAGCCTGTGCACAAGCTGTCGGCGCGCTCCCCGTTCGGTGGCCGCGCCCACGAACTGCAGTGACTGCATCCCGTTCGCGGTGCGGGCGAACCAGACCCAGCCCTCGGGGAGGGCGACCACCGCGGTGCCGGCCGGCAACAGCCGGCCCGTCGGCTGTGTTGCACTCCAGGCAACCAGCGCAGGTCCGCATTGCTCGCTGCCACGCGCGCGCCGGCCGCGCGCATCCAGCACTGCCCGGGCCTGGTATGCGCCGGCGTCGGTGCTCACCTGCCACGCCTGCCCGGCAGACTGGACCTCACGCACCGTGCCCTGCAGCATCTGCACGCCGCTCTCCTGCAGCGCTGCGCACTGGCAGCTGGCAAGCCGGCTGCGATCTACGATGGCTTCCTGACCGCGCCAGGACCGCTCGCCGGCCCACCATACCAGGCGGGCGGCGGGCGCCGAGGTCCAATCGGCGGCGTGCGCGGTAAATCCGGCCGCGCGGATGCTGGCGAGCGCCCGCGCGGACAGCCCCTCGACCCCGTGGGGCAGCGCGCGAGCGATCACTGCAGTGCGATACCCCAGGCGCAACGCACCCAGCGCCGCAGCAGCCCCCGCCGGGCCGGCTCCCAGTACCAGGACGTCGAAGCGCTCACGGCGCGCGGCGCTCACCCGGTGCGCTCCGCGTCGAGTCCCAGCTCACTCACCTGCTGCTCGCGTATGAGGTACTTCTGGACCTTGCCGGTTACCGTCATGGGGAACGCGTCCACGAAGCGCACGAACCTGGGCACCTTGTAACGCGCGATCCGCTCGCGGCAGTAGTCGATGATCTCCTGTTCACTGCTGGACACCTCCTCGCGCAGGCGGATGACCGCGCACACAGACTCGCCGTACTTGCGGTCCGGCAGTCCGACCACCGCCACGTCCAGTACCTTGGGATGCAGCAGCAGGAATTCCTCGATTTCACGCGGGTAGATGTTCTCGCCACCGCGAATGATCATGTCTTTCGCGCGGCCGACGATGCTGCAGTACCCCTGGTCGTCGATGACCGCGAGATCCCCGGTGTGCATCCAGCCCGCCGCATCCACCGCCTCGGCGGTCCGCAGCGGGTCGTCCCAGTAACCGCGCATGACGCTGTAGCCTCGCGTCAGCAGCTCCCCGGGTGCGCCGCGCGGCACGGTCTTGCCGGTCGTGTCCACCAGCTTTACCTGGATGTGCGGATGCACGCGACCTACAGTCGACACGCGCAGCTCCAGCGGATCATCCACGTCGGACTGAAAGCTGACCGGGCTGGTCTCGGTCATACCGTAGCAGATCGTGACCTGGCCCATGTGCATCTCTGCGATCACCCGCCGCATGACCGCAATCGGGCAGGGAGCGCCCGCCATGATGCCGGTGCGCAGCGAGCTCAGGTCGAACTGCGCGAAGCGCGGATGTTCCAGCTCAGCGATGAACATCGTCGGTACGCCGTACAGGGTCGTACAACGCTCTTCGGCGATGGCGGCGAGTGTCGACTCCGGATCGAATGACTCCGCCGGAAATACCATCGTTGCGCCGTGCGTCACGGCTCCGAGCACCCCCATCACCATACCAAAGCAATGGTAGAGGGGGACCGGAATGCAGATACGGTCCCTTGGCAGGGTCTGCATGCCACGAGCAACAAAGTAGCCGTTGTTGACGATGTTGAAATGGCTGAGCGTCGCCCCCTTGGGCGGCCCGGTAGTGCCGCTGGTGAACTGGATATTCACCGGATCGTCCGGGTCGACCTGCGCCTGGGCTGTGCTCAGTGCCTCATCCGCCCCGGCGCCCAGGGGCGGCAACTCATCGAAGGCGAGAGTGCCGTCCGCGCGCTGCGCGCCCAGGCGGATCACGAACTGCAGCTGCGGAAACGCCGCGCAGCACAGCTGCGGCCCCCGCGACGCCGCCAGCTCCGGAATCAGTGTGTTGAGAATGGCAATATAGTCGCTGCCCTTGAAGGCGGTCGCCATGATCAAGGCGCGGCAGCCAACTTTGCGCAGCGCGTAGTGCAACTCGGAGGAGCGATAGGCGGGGTTGATGTTGACCAGGATCAGCCCGGCGCGCGCCGTGGCAAACTGGGTCAGCACCCACTCGGCATTATTTGGCGACCAGATTCCGACCCGGTCGCCGGGCACGAGCCCCAGGGCCAGCAGCCCGCGGGCAATGGCCGTGGCCCGCTCATCCAGCTCCCGGTAGCTCCAGGCAATCATCTGATGGCGCACAATCAGCGCCGGACTGTCCGGCCACCGGGCAGCCGCATCCGACAGCACCCCCCCTACGCTGCGGTACAGCAGCGGTTGCCCGCTGGTTCCCGACACGTAGCTGGCCAGGGCGCTCATCGGCCGTCTGCGCTCAAAACCTGTAGGTTGCGTCCACGCCGTAGGTTCGCGGCACACCGCGGTGGCGGTAGTCGTAGCCCAGGCCCTGCAAATCCACGGCGTTGGTCAGGTAGAAGGTATTGCCCAGGTTGTTGCCCCACGCCGCGACCTCCCAGTTCTCGGACGCGCCGTGCAATGCCAGGCGCGCGTTCAGCAGCGAATACGCTTTCTGCGAAATCGCTTCCTCCTGTGGCAATGCCAGGTACTGCCTCGCGCTGTAGCTCGCATCCACGTGCAGCCGCAGTCCAAGCGTCGGGCCGCTCCACGCATCCCAATCGGCGCCCAGGTTGCCTGACACTGCGGGCGCGTTCGGCAGTTTCTGTCCGTTTATGCTGCCACTGGCCAATTGGCCTTCCTGCACCTTGGAATCAAGGAACCCGAGGCCGAGGCGCACGGTTAACGAGCGCACCGGGCGGGTCACCACCTCGATCTCCCCGCCGTCGATCTTCGACTTGCCGAGGTTGATCAGCGGCTGCTGCCCGGTCGGATAGACGTTCACGATCTGCTGATTGCGGTACTGGTAATGGAAGACCGCGCCGTCCACCTGCAGGCGGTTACCCAGCCAGCTGGTCTTGAACCCCGCCTCGATGGAGTCCAGGGTTTCGGGCTTCACCGTGGTGAAGTCACCATTGGTGAACAGGAACTGCGCATTGAACGCGGCGGCACGGTATCCACGGCTGTAGCTCAGGTAGATCAGGCTGTCGGCGGACGGGGTGTAATCCACGCCCGCGCGTCCCGTGACAGAGGAGTTGTGGAAATCCTGACGGAAAGTCTGTCCCACCTTCTGGGAATAGCCGGGGGTACCGGGCAGCGCCAGCACCGGAACGTCGCTCGCCAGGATATTGGCGATCGGTACTTCATCCGGCCCGCGCAGCTGGTTCAGCGCATTCTTCTGCGCGCCGATGTCGTGGTTGTAGCGCGCGCCGACGCGCAGCTTGAACAGGTCGGACAGCTTGTAACTGCCGTCGGTATACAGGGCCCAGCTGTCCTTGATCTGGTCGAAGGAGTTGTAGTAACGGCAATCCGCGTTGACGAACAGGCCCGCCTGGTAACCGGACCCAGGCGTGTTGTAACTGGAATCAACGCAATCCTGATAGTTGATCCTGCCGTCGCCGTTGTAGTCGAGGAAGTTGTAGAACTGGTTCTCGGTGGAATTGAAGATGACCTCACGCTGGTAGTAGGCGCCGACAATGTAGTTGAGCGCCGCGGTGCCGGTGGTCGCAATACGCAGATCCTGGGTGACCTGGCGCGTCTTGCCTATATACGGGATCTTGAAGATGTCGATGGCCGCGCCGTCGGTACCTTCGGGGTTGAACAGCGAACCCTCGTCCCAGGAACTGATCGCCGTCAGCGCGTAGGCGTCGCTCAGCGCCCAGTTGGTCGTCAGTGATACGGCCTGATTGTCCTGTCGGCGCCGCGGCGTGTAGTTCTGCGCCACCGTGTCGTTGCCCAGCGGTGTGCCGGTTGCCGTGCCGTCGCTGGTGGGATAGTAGGCGCCCACCAGCCCGATCCCCAACGGGCTGACGCGCCCGGGAATGATGGCGTAGTTTTGCGGGTCCTGCATGCTCTTGGAGTAACGCAAAGTGAAGTCGAGCGCGTCGGTGGCGCGGTACAGCACGCTGACACGCACACCATACTGATCGACGCCCTCGAGGTCCGGATGCCCGGGAAGAATGTTGCGCACGAAGCCATCGGCCTTGGTGTAGGTTGCCGCAATGCGCACCGCTACGCGCTCGGGAATCAGGGTGGTCTGCAAGGCGCCCTCGGCTTCACGCCGATTGTAATTGCCGCCGCCGACCTTGAGGTAGCCTTCGGTACTGAACCCGGGCTTGTGGGTGATGAAGTTGATCGCCCCGCCGGTGGTGTTCTTGCCATACAGGGTGCCCTGCGGGCCACGCAGCACCTCGACCCGCTCCAGGTCGTACATCTCCACGCCGAACAGCACGAAGTTGCCCTTGTAGACTTCGTCGATGTAGCTGGCCACCGGGCTCGACTGGCTGAGGCTGTAGTCGAACATCGACACGCCACGCAGCGAGAACAGCGGCGAGCCCTCGCCCACGATGCCGTTCACCTGCAGATTGGGTATCTGCGTGGCGAGCGTTGAGGCGCTGTCCAGCTTCATGGAGCCCAGCTGACCGGACGTCAGGGCGGTGACCGAGACCGGAACGCTCTGCAGATTCTCGCTGCGTTTCTGGGCGGTGACGAGCACCTCCTGCAGGGCGGCGGTGTCGCCTTGCTCCTGCTGGGCGCGGGCGGTCGTGGCGGCCGCCGCCGCGGTGATGGTCAGCGCTACGGCGATGGCGCTCCGCAGGTGCCGGAAATGAAAGCAGCGCGCTGAGCTCATGGATCCCCCTGGTCGTCGGAATTATGCGGTCTGCAGGACGCATCCGAGTATGGCCGCGGTGCAGGGCGAAGAACATTCGCCTTTGGCAGCAGCCTCACCCCTACTTAAGTATTGCGCCTTCCCCCCGGCTCGGCACGCGGCGTACGATGCCCACAGATGACCGACTCTGTTGCATTCGCAACGGCCGCCAAGCGCGTGCTGATTGCGGACGACCATCCGCTCTACCGGGACGCGCTGCGCGCGATCGTCCCTCAGGCCTGCCCGGATGCGGACCTGCGCGAGGCGGCCTGCCAGGACGAAGTGCTGCGCGAGGTCACCTCGGACGCCGCGTTCGATCTCATCATTCTCGATCTGAACCTGCCGGGCGCCGTGGGCCTGTCGTGCCTGACACGGGTGCGCGAGACCGCGCCGCTGACACCGATTCTGATCGTGTCGGCGCTGGATGATCCAGGCACCATGAGCGACGTCATCCGCGCAGGGGGCACCGGTTACGTGCCCAAGTCGGCCCAGCGGCAGATGCTGGTGGATGCCATCCGCGTCATCCTCGGAGGCGGGACCTACCTGCCGATGGAGGGCATGATCGCACTGCGCGATTCCCAGCCCTCGTTGGCGGTGGCCGACAACGAGGCGGGCCGTGACGCCCTCACCTCGCGCCAGCGGCGGGTGCTGGAGCTACTGGGCCACGGCAAGTCCAACAAGGAAATCGCGCTCGCCCTGCAGATCAGCGAAATCACCGTGAAGGCGCATGTCTCCTCCATTCTGCGCAAGATGGGGGTCAACAATCGCGTGCAGGCGGCCCTGGAGGCGCATAAGTGGCTGCCGGAGTGACTGTGGCGGCGGCGCGTGTCCGCCCGGGCAGACGATCCAGCATCGCGCGCAGCTTGCCCAGGTTCAGGGGCTTGGCCAGCACCGTCATGCCGCGCCGCTGCAGCTGATCCCGCAGCAGCGGATCCGGGTCGCTGGTAATGATGAGTGCCGGCGGCACGGAGTCGAACTCGCGCTGCACCTCATGGATCGCCTGGTCGCCCTTGGCACCGGCCGCCAGGTGGTAGTCGGAGATGATCAGGTCCGGCTGCAGGTCGGCGGCGATGAGTTGCACCACTGCCTCGGTCGCGGCCGAGGCGGCCAGGACGCGGTGGCCCCACTTGCCGAGGATGGCCGCCATGCCACGCAGCACATCCGGGTGGTCGTCGATGACGACTACATTCAGTGCGCGACGCTCACCGACACTGCCGGTGGCCGGATTCCACATGTCGAGATGGTCGCCGTCCGCCGTGGCCCTGCCGTAGGGAACCTGCACGGAAAACCGGGACCCCTTGCCGGCACGCGACTGCACCGCGCATTCCAGCGTCAGCAGGCGCGCCAGGCGGCTGACGATCGACAACCCCAGGCCAATGCCGGCATCGCGCGGCCGCCCGGCGGACGGGACCTGGTAGTACTCGTCGAATATCCGTTGCAGGTGTTGCCGCTCGATACCGACCCCCGTGTCGTACACGCAGATTTCCAGCCCGGTGCGCCGCCGCCGGCAGCCCACCAGCACACGGCCACGCGGCGTGTAGCGGATGGCATTGCTGACGAAATTCCGCACGATGGTCTCCAGCAGGTGCAGGTCGGTGCGCACCCACGCACGGCAGGGAATGAACTTCAGCTCGAGCCCGGCCGAACGCGCCACGCTGCCGAACTCCGGGCCGATCCGATCCAGCAGCGCACCGATCGGGAAGTCCGCCGGGCGCGGCGCGATGCCGTTGAGGTCAAGGCGGGCGCTGTCGAGCAGCGTGCCCAGCAGGTTGTTCAGCGATGCCAGGGCTACCTTGGCGCGCTGCAGCAGCTCGCGGTTGCCGGGCGCCAGCGGCCCATCATCCATGGACTCCAGGAACAACACCGCGGAGTTCAGGGGCTGGCGCAGGTCGTGGCTGGCAGCAGCCAGGAAGCGTGTCTTTGCCTGGTTGCCGCTGTCGGCCAGCTGCTTGGCCTGCTTGAGCGCCAGCTCGATCTCGCGTCGCGACTCCAGCTCGCGGGTCAACTGCGCATTGAGCGACTCGTACTGTTCGGTGCGCAGGCGCACCGTATCTTCCAGGCGCGCCGCCGCCTGGAACCAGGAGAAGGCCCCGGCGTGTTCGTCGAATTCCCGCTCCACGCGCGCCATCAGCGCCCGCACGGTCTTGCGCAGCGCGCGGTTCTGCTCCCGCAGGCGCTGCAGCTGCCGCCGCTCGCGCGCCGCCCGTGTCGCAGTGCCGGCGGCGGTGCGACGGGCGGCCACCCTCAGCCGCCCGCGCCAATAGCCAGCGCCGTGAAGGAATTGTTCACGTGCGCCGTGTTGAATTGCTCGCCGATGGCGGAGAACCCCACAACCCGGTTGGCCTCGAAGGCCTTGAGAATCGCGGCCGTCATATTGCTCTGCTCCATGTACACCGTACGGGCGGCGCAATCGAAACCGATCACCAGGTCCGGCCGCCCGAGGCTGCGCCGCACGTCGGCGAACATGCCCTCGAGCCGCTGCACCATGTCCTCCGGCTCGCCGACGGCCGCGACCACGCCGGATTCGATCGCACAGGCAAATTCGATGCTGCCGTCGTCGAACACCCGCTGCATGCCGCGAGCAAAGTACTGCCCGCCCACCCGGATCATAAGCGGATGCGAAACATAATGGCTGGCGTCGACCGGATATTTGCGATAGCCGCAGGCGTTGGCGAACTCCGGCAGCGCCGGGCGCCCGTTGATCTCACGCACCAGGCGACGCTCGGGATCCGCCTCCGTGATCACCACTTTGCGCCTGCCCGGTCGATAGTGATTGTGCGTCACCGCCAGGACGGGTGACTGCGAAGCCACCAGGCAGAACACCGCGCAGTTGCGCACCGCGCGTCCACGGTACAACAGGTTCATGGCGGCGGGGGCCTGGGCGGAAGTGTTGAAGTAGTTGAAGTAGACGTCCCCTGCGGAGCCCCCGACGATCGGCAGGCCGGCGAACTCCATGCCGAGCGCGGCCATCAGGCGCTCCTCGCAGCGCGACCTGGAGTCGGTGAACACCAGGCCGAATTGCGCGCTCACGCCACCGCCGCAGGCACGACGCAGCTTGCCGCGCAGGCTTGCGGCCAGCTTGCGAGCCTCCGGCAGGCCGAAGTGTGTGACATCCTCTATCAGCGCGTCGGCCACGACGAAACGTGGCGCCGGCAGGCTCACCCCGGTGATGCCGGAACGGAAAAACCCGCTGGGCCCGAAGGCGCAGCCGGTAGCCACCCCGATCACCCGCTTGCCACCGTGCCGCACCAACAGCCTGCCCAGCCGGGCCATGTCGTATCCGGTGGTGATGAACAGGATCGTCAGGCCGACACGCGACAGTGCGCCTGTTCCGGCGAGTTCAGCGACCGCCTGCGCCTCATCCGGCGCCGAAGTGCCCAGGGTGAGGATTGTTGCGACAGCCATGCGACCGACCCGCGCCGCCGTCAGGAACGCGACCCAGCCTTGAGCGAGGGGAAGTCGTACTCCCAGAATTCGTTTGGATGTCGCTTCGCTGCCGACCCGCCAGGCGCTGCGGCGGCGCGCAGGTCGACCCGGCGGATCTTCCCGGAGATCGTCTTCGGCAAGGCGCTGAACTCTACGCAGCGGATCCGCTTGTAGGGCGAGACCCGCAACCGCACGTGTTCAAGGATTGACAGGGCCGTTGCGGCATCTGCGGCATGACCCGCGGCCAGTACCACGTAGGCCTTCGGGACCGCCAGGCGAACGGGATCGGGACTGGGTACCACCGCCGCCTCGGCCACCGCCGGATGCTCGATGAGGACGCTCTCCAGTTCGAATGGGCTGATCCGGTAGTCGGATGACTTGAAGATGTCGTCCATGCGGCCGACGTATGTCAGGTAGCCATCCTCGTCGCGCCTCGCCACGTCCCCGGTGTGGTAGTAACCGCCTTGCATGGCGCTGCTGTTGCGCGCCTCGTCGTCCAGGTATTCGCGCATCAGCCCGACTGGCCGCTGGGCCAGATCGATGCAGATCTCGCCCTCCTCGGCCGCCTGGCCCCCCTTGTCCAGCAGCACGATGCGATAGCCCGGCAGCGGAAGTCCCATCGAGCCCGGCCGCAATGGCTGGCCCGGGCTGTTACCGATCTGCGCCGTCGTCTCTGTCTGGCCGTAGCCGTCGCGGACCGTCAGGTCCCAGGCCCGGCGCACCTGCTCGATGACTTCCGGATTCAGGGGTTCCCCCGCACTGACCAGTTCACGCAGCGCCCCTCGTCGACCGCGCATGTCCTGCTGGATCAACATACGCCAGACCGTCGGTGGCGCACAGAAGGTGGTAACGCGTTGCTCCTCCAATACGGCAAGCAACCGGCCGGCATCGAAGCGCTCGTACTGCCAGGCCAGCACGGTCGCTTCGGCGTTGAACGGGGCGAACAGGCACGACCAGGCGTGCTTGGCCCAACCTGCCGAGCTGAGATTGAGATGCACGTCACCGGGTTGCAGCCCCACCCAATACATGGTGCTGAGGTGCCCCACCGGGTAGCTGCGGTGGGTGTGGGCAACCAGCTTGGGCTTCGACGTGGTCCCGGAAGTGAAATACAGCATCAGCAACTCGTCAAGCTGCGGCGCCGCCTGAGGCGGCAGCTCGGCTGACGCCGCCGCGGAATCGGCGTAATCCAGCCAGCCCACATGCGGCTCGCCGACCAGGATGCGCACCGGTGCTCCTGCCAGGCCGTCGAAGCGCCCGGCGCACTGCGCATCGGTCACCACCGCCCGCACCGCGCCGCGCTCCAGTCGATCGAGCAGGTCCTCCCGCTGCAGCAGCGTGGTTGCTGGAATCACGACCGCGCCGAGCTTGATGATCGCCAGCATGGTTTCCCACAGCGGCACTACATTGCCGAGCATGACCAGCACCCGATCGCCCGGAGCGATGCCCTGGGAGGCCAGGTAGTTGGCCACCTGCGAGGAACGCTGCGCCAGCTCGCGGTAGCTCAGCTCGTGGCGCGAGCCGCCATCATCGACCACGCGCAGCGCGAGGCGCTCACTTGCGGCCGCCATGACATCGAAGTAGTCGCGGGCCCAGTTGAACCCGACGGGATCCGGCCAGCGAAACTCGCGCATCGCGCGCGCATAGTCGGCGCGCGCGGCCAGCAGGCTGTCACGCGCCCGCAGAAACTGGCGCGCTGCCGGCCCGAATGGCGCGCTGGTCACGCGCGGCTCCTCACCCCGTCACATTGATGCACAGCGACTTGCTCTCGGTGCACGAATAGACGGCTTCGCGTCCGAGTTCCCGGCCCCATCCCGATTGCTTGTAACCGCCAAATGGCATGACCGGGTCGAGCATGTTGTGACAGTTCACCCATACCGAGCCGGCGCGCAGTTTGCCGGCCAGCCTGAAGACCTTACCGACGTCGCGGCTCCAGATGCTGGCGCCCAGGCCATAGATGCTGTCGTTGGCCAGGCGCGCGATGTCCTCGATGCGATCGAAGGGCTGTGCAACCAGCACTGGCCCGAAGATCTCCTCGCGCACCACCGCCATCGCGGGCGTGACGTCCGTGAACACGGTCGGTTCCACGTAGTAACCCGCGGTGTCCAGGGCCTTGCCCCCGGTAACGGCTTTGGCGCCGGCGGACAGCCCGTCGTTCACCAGTTTCATGACCCGTTGCCGCTGCACCGAGGACACCAGCGGTCCCATCTGTGCGTTGGGGTCCAGCCCCGGCCCCAGGGGAATCGAACTGGCCTGCCGCGCCACGCCCTCCACCACCTCGTCGAAGTGCCGGCGGGCGACAAACAGGCGCGAGCCGGCAGAGCAGGTCTGGCCGTGATTGAAGAAAATAGCGCCGGCCACCCCGGGGATCGTGGTCGGGAGATCCGCGTCATCGAGCACGATGGCCGGCGACTTGCCGCCCAGCTCAACCGTGACCTTCTTCATGTTGCCGGCGGCAGCGCGCACGATCAGGCGCCCCACCTCGGTCGAACCGGTGAAGGTGATCTTGTCGACGCCTTCGTGAGCCGCGAGTGCGGCGCCGGCCGTCGGACCCATGCCCGTGACAATGTTGAAAACGCCCTTCGGGAATCCCGCCTCCAGAACCAGCTCCCCCAAGCGCAGCGCGCTGAGCGGCGTCTCTTCCGCGGGCTTGAGCACGAAGGTGCAGCCGGCAGCCAGCGCCGGCGCCGCCTTCCACGTCGCCAGCAGGAAAGGAAAGTTCCAGGCGATGATGGCGCCCACCACGCCGACCGGTTCCCGCAGGGAGAATGCGGCATATTCCTGGCCCGGAATCAGATTGCCGGACACCGGCAGCGTCTGGCCCTCGAGCTTGGTCGGCCAGCCGGCCATGTAGCGCCACACATCGATGGCGTGCTTGATGTCGACGTGACGCGCCATCAGCACCGACTTGCCGTTGTCGATCGATTCCAGCTCCGCCAGCTCATCGGCATGCTGCTCGATCAGGTCCGCAAGCCGGTGCAGGAGCCGCTCGCGGTCGACCGGCTTCATGCGCGACCACTGCGAATCCTCGAACGCTTCGCGCGCAGCCTGTACGGCCCGATCGATGTCGACCGCGTCCCCCTCTGCCACATGCGCGATGACCGCATCGCTGGAGGGATCGCGGACCTCGAAGGTGCGCCCGCCGGCGGCCCCGATCCATTCGCCGTTGATCAGCAGCCGGCCCGGCCGGCGCAGGAACGCGGCGTTGGCTGCGCTGATGCGTGACAGGTCGTTGGCGGCGGCAGTGCGTGCGACGGCGCGAATCGATGCATTCATGAGTTTCTCCCGGGTGCCCGGTGCGTCGGATTCCTTCCAACGAGGCTACGAACCGCCGGGGATGCGGTCAATCATACTTAAGCATCTAATACTGCGTGTCCCCCGGTTCCGCAGCCGACTGCGTCGCCGCCCGCGGCCGGGTCTGTGCCAACACCCTGCCGGCGCTGAGCGCCACACGCCGCGCGACCTCGTCCGCCGGCAGGGGCTGCAGCTCTTCGCTGAAGACCTCGACTCCGACGGTGAGCTGCGGCTCAACGCGCAGCAGCATGCGCAGCATCTCCACCAGCGCCAGCTCGCCCTCACCCGGCAGCAGCCGCCCGGTCATGGGCGCAAACACCGTTCCGGGGGCAGGTTCGACGTAATCACTGATCTGCAGGGCGCCGATCAGGCCGGGTGGCAGGTCTGCGAGCTGCTGCAGCGTGCCGCCGGTACGCGCGAAATGCCAGGTATCGAACATCACCGCCAGGTCCGGCGACCCGACGGCGCGCACGATCCGGCAGGCAGTCTCGAAGTCTTCGATCGCCCCGCCCTGGAGGAACTCCAGTGTCAGTTGCACGCCGTGCTGCCGGGCGCGCAAAGCCAGGGGACCCAGGCAGTCGACCAGCGCGGCCTCCGGCACCGGCGTCCCGCCGAAATGCGCCAGATTAATGGTCTCGGCGCCAGCGGCGTGCGCTGCCCGGTAGCAGTCGTCTTCAGTGATTTCGAAGTATTGCCGGAACCCGGCCGGCACGTCCCCCGGCGCAGGGATTCCGGGCAGCGGACTGATCAACGGCTCGATGGCGTGCACGCGCAGCCCGGCATCCGCCAGGCGTCGGCGCAGTTGCCCATCGCTGCAACCCGCGGCGCGATTACTCTCGTACATCGGGCTGGTGAAGGTGATGGCATCAAAGGCGTGCCGGGACGCCGCCTCGATCAGCGTCGCAAGGGGCGCGCCGAGCACGGTGCCCCAGCACAGCGCCAGGGGAGGCCGGGTGGCGCGCGGCCGTGTTGATGCGGAGCTGGCCATGACTGCCTGCATTATGATGAAGGAGGATATGAATACTGCCACTCATCAGCGTGTCCGGGCCGGCGATCTCAGCCTGGATGTCACCGTCCAGGGCTCGGGGCCGCCGGTGATCTTCTGCCACGGCTTTCCGGGCCTCGGGTACAGCTGGCGCCATCAGCTCGCGGCGCTGGCCGATGCGGGCTGGCGCGCGGTGGCACCCGACCAGCGCGGTTATGGCCGCAGCGACCGCCCGCTGGATCCGCGGCAGTACGACGCCGACCATGTCATGAACGACATGCTGGCGGTCCTGGATGCACTGGCGGAACCGCAGGCGGTATTCGTCGGGCACGACTTCGGCGCACAGCAGGTGTGCAACCTGGCGGTACGTCACCCGCAGCGCGTGCAGGCAGTGGTGATCATGAGCTGCCCTTATGACTTCGATCTCGCCGGTCGCGGCGGCTCGGGACGCGCTGCGCCCGATGAGAGGCCGGACGCCGGCAAGGGCGCAGGCGGCAGCGGCCCGGCGCAGCCTTCCCGAAGTTTTGCGGTTCCGGGCGTGCGGCCGAGCGTGGCCTTCGCGGCGACGGCGCGCCAGCACTTCTTTCACATGCACTACTTCCAGAGCGTGGGCCCGCCGGAGCGCGAACTCGGCGCCCAACCGCGCGAGTTCCTGCTGCGGCTGTTCCACGCGCTGAGCGCGCAAGGTCACCTGCTCGACTGGTCACGCTTCCCCTCAGAGGGGACCGGCTATCTCGACGTGCTGGCGCCCGCGCCGCCGCTGCCGTGGAGCTGGCTGAGCGAGGCCGAGTTCGAGCACTACCTGCGGGAATACCTGTGCGCCGGTCCCGGGGCAGCATTCACCGGCGGGCTGAACTCCTATCGCATGGCCGATCGCAACTGGGAACTGGGGGAAGCCTATGCGGACGCTGATATCACCCAGCCGGCGCTGTTCATCGCCGGCGAGGAAGACGTGGTGCTGAAGATGCTGCCAGCGGATGCGCTGCAGATCATGCAGCGTCGCGTGCCGGATCTGCGCGGCACTGTACTGGTGCCGGGCGCCGGCCACTTCGTGCAGCAGGAAGCCCCGGCTGCGGTAAACGCGGCGCTGTTGCGGTTCCTGTCGCAGCTGTAGCCGTCCGCCATCACTCCCCGCGGATCTGCGCGAAGCGCCGGCAGAAGGCCGGGAAGTCATCGGCGCCACGGCAGAACGCGCTCGGAAACAATTCGATCATGGTCGCACCGGCGCGGACCAGGTCGGGGACTGCCGCCAGGGTCGCCTCCAGGTCCGGTGCGCCGGCGCTGAAGACGAATCGCGGTACCACCCGCACTGTGAATTGCGCCGGGTCGCGCCCGTGGCGCCGCAAGGCCGCATGCAGCGCGGCGATCATCGGCGCGAGCCGCTGCGGATCCTGCTCCATGGGGATCCAGCCGTCGGCATAGCGCGCCATGCGCTCGATGTTGCGCTCGCTGGGGGCAAGCCCGAGCCAGATCGGGATGCCCTGTGGCTGCTGCGGGCGCGGCCAGGCATGGATCCGCCGGAACTGCACAGTGCTGCCGGAGAAGTCGGCTGGCGCCTGGCTCCACAGCAGGCGGCAGACCTGGATCTGCTCTTCCAGACGTGTATAGCGGCCCTCCCACGGAATGCCGCTGGCGTCGTACTCCTCTTTTTGCCAGCCCACGCCCAGCCCGATGCTCACCCGTCCGCGCGACAGCACGTCCAGTGTCGCCAGCTGCTTGGCCAACAAGACCGCGGGCCGCAGCGGCGCGATCAGGACGCCGGTCGACAGCCGGATGCGCTGCGTCACGCCGGCAAGCATCGCCAGCACGGTGAGTGGTTCGAACCAGGGGAAGTCCAGCGGCGCTGGAAACGGGCCGTAGGGGTAGTTTTGCAGGTTCTCGCCCATCACGACGTGGTCGGTCAGGCTGATCGCGTCCACGCCCTGCTCTTCGGCGACGCGCGCCAGTTCGCCCACCGGTGCGAACTCACCGCCAAACCACTGCTGCGCGCCGTACAGGCCGATGGCAATCTGCGTCATGACTGGCAGTCTGCCACAGGGACCACAGCGGTAACCCGTCCGTTCGGGGCAGGGCCGGCGGCCGGCGCTTCATACTAGACTGCGGACATGACGCACGCTCATCAGACGGTTGCGGTGATAGGCGGCTCCGGCAAGCTCGGCGCCGCGCTGGCGCGCCGCTGGGCGCGTGCCGGGATCCCGCTGGCCATCGGCTCGCGTGAACCCGGGCGGGCCGCCGAAGCCGCGGCAAGGCTGTCACGGGAGTCAGGCGTGCAGATCGCCTCGGGCACCAACAGCCAGGCCGCGGCGCAGGCCGGGGTGATCGTGGTCTGTGTTCCCTACGACGCCCAGGAACGCACCCTTGCCGACATCCGCACGGCCGCCGCCGGCAAGCTGGTTGTCGACACGACCGTACCCCTGGTGCCACCGCGGGTGATGCGCGTGCAGCTTCCGCCGGAGGGCTGCGCGGCCCTGCGGGCCGCGCGCCTGCTGGGTGAGTCGGTGACGGTCGCATCCGCCTTTCACAATGTCGCCGCGCATCGCCTGGCCACCGACGAGACCATCGACTGTGACGTGCTGGTGTTCGCCGACCGCAGCGAGACACGCCAGCAGGTCATCGGACTGGCGCGCGCCGCCGGCCTGCGTGGCCTGCACGGCGGGCCCCTGGCCAACTCGGCGGCGACCGAGGCACTGACCTCGGTGCTGATATTCATCAACAAGACCTACGCGGTGGATGGCGCCGGGTTGCGCATCACCGGTGCGCTGACCGGCGGCGAATGAGCGGCACAGCCGCCCTGACGCTGTACGCGCTGCACGGCCTGCCGGAAGTGCGCGCCACGAGCCCGCTGGCGCGGCTACTCGGCGATGCCCTGGTCGGGCAGGCCCTCAGGCCCACCGCCGCGGACATCCTGGTGGTCGCGCAGAAAATCGTGTCCAAGGCCGAAGGGCGCCTGGTGGACCTCGCGACTGTGCAACCCGGCGCGCGGGCGCTGGAGCTGGCGCGCGCCACGGGCAAGGATCCGCGGCTGGTGGAGCTGATCCTGGCCGAATCGAGCGAGGTGCTGCGCGCCCGGACTGACGTGCTGATCGTGCGGCACCGGCTGGGGTTCGTGATGGCGAACGCGGGCATCGATCGTTCCAACGTCGACAACGGCACGGCCAGCACCACTGGCAGCGCCAGCGGCCCCGGGCCCGAGCACGTGCTGCTCCTGCCGCGTGACCCGGACGCTTCCGCGGCCGCCCTGCGCGCTGCGCTGCGGGAGCGCTTCGCCGTCGCGCCCGGCGTCATCATCAGCGACAGCTTCGGGCGCCCGTGGCGGCGCGGCGTGGTGAACATCGCGCTCGGTGCGGCGGGAGTCGCGTCGCTGCACGACCGTCGCGGCGAGGGCGACCGCCGCGGCCGGCCCCTGCAGGTAACCGAGGTCGCCCTCGGCGACGCACTCGCGGCCGCGGCTGGCCTGGTGATGGGCGAAGCCGCCGAGAGTATCCCGGCGGTGCTGATCCGTGGTTTCAGCTCTCCCGGCGAGGCGCGTCCGGCACAGGCGCTGATCCGGCCCCTGCAGGAGGACCTGTTCCGGTGAGCGACAGCCGCACGGCGTCGGTGATCGCGCTGTCAGGCGGGATCGGCGGAGCCAAGCTGGCGCTGGGGCTCTGCAAGGTCCTGCCACCCGGCGGCCTGACTGTGATCGTCAACACGGCCGATGACTTCGATCACCTGGGGCTGCGCATCTGTCCCGACATCGACACGGTGCTCTATACCCTGGCGGGGCTGGCCAATCCCACGCTCGGATGGGGCCGCCGTGATGAAACCTGGAGCTTCATGCAGGCGCTCGAGAGCCTGGGCGGCGAGACCTGGTTCCGCCTGGGGGACCGCGACCTGGCCCTGCACGTGGAGCGCACCCGCAGGCTGCACGTCGGGGACAGCCTTACCGCCTTCACCGCCGACGTCGCCCGCCGTTGGCGGGTGCGTGCGCAAGTCCTGCCGATGAGCGATGACCCGGTGCGCACGCGGATCGTGACGGCCGAGGGGGAACTCGCGTTCCAGGACTACTTCGTGCGCCGCCGCTGCGCGCCGCCGCTGCGCGCCGTGAAATTCCACGGCGCGCCCGAAGCCCGCGTTGCGCCGCAGGTGCAGGACGCGCTGCGGCCCGGACAGACGAGCCCACCGCGGGCGATCATCATCTGTCCTTCCAACCCGTATCTGAGCGTCGACCCCATCCTGGCGCTACCGGGCATGCGGGCGCTGCTGCGCGCCGCCGGCGCGCCGGTGATCGCGGTCACCCCGCTGATCGGCGGTGAAGCCGTCAAGGGCCCGACCGCCAAGATCATGCGCGAGCTGGGCCTGCCGCCCTCGCCGCTCACGATTGCCAATCACTACGCCGGGTTGATCGATGGCTTCGTGCTGGATGAGCGCGATGCGGACCTTGCCGGCTCCCTGGACCTCTCGCTGCGCGTCACCAACACGCTGATGAGCAGCCTCGAGGATCGTGAACGTCTCGCGCGCGAGGTGCTGCAATTCGCCGACGCGCTGGCGCGCCCGCGGCGCTCGCCGGCGTGAGCTCCTGGGCCGTCATCGCCGTCAAGGCCCGCGCCGCAGGCAAGCAGCGGCTCGCCGCCGTCCTCGATCCGGCGGCGCGCATCCATCTGGTGCGCGACATGCTGGGTCACGTGCTGGGTGTGGTATCCGAATGCCCGCAGATATCGGACGTCGCGGTGCTGACTCCCGAGCGCGACCTGCTGCCGCAGGCGGTGCAGCTGTTGGCGGATCCGGGTACCGGCCTGAATGCCGCTCTGGCCGCGGGCCTGCGGGACTTGCAGCAACGCGGCGCGCGGCAGGTCACCATCGTAGCCGCGGATCTGCCGCAGCTGACGTTGGACGAGGTGAGCGAACTGGTGCGCGCCGCGGCCGCGGAGGCGGTGGCCATCGCACCTGACGCGCGCGGCCGCGGCACCAATGCACTGTCCCTGTACCTGCCGAGCCGCTTCAGCCCGCAGTTCGGCCACGACAGTCTCAAACGGCATCTGCAGCAGGCGCGGCGAGCCGGCCTGGGGGGGGTACTGGTGCAGCGCGCGGGACTGGCCTTCGATGTGGACGAGCCTGTCGATCTGGAGGATCTGGCGCGCCGGTCATCCGCGTATCATCAGGGCGTGCACCAGGGATCCCCATGACATCGCCCGCGCGACAGGACGTCACCAACGTTGTGGCCGCCGCCGCGGCGGGCAGCCTGCCGGACGACAGCGACGCACTGCTGCTGGAACACGCACCACTGGCGTCCCTGCTGCCGGTGGCGCAGGCGCTCACGCTCGCCGGCCACGGCGCGCTCGTCACCTACTCGCGCAAGGTGTTCATCCCGCTGACGCAGCTGTGCCGGGACGTCTGCCACTATTGCACCTTCGCCCGCGCGCCCCGCGCGCTGCCGCAGGCCTACCTGACACCGGACCAGGTGCTGGATATCGCCCGTGCGGGTGCCGCCGCCGGCTGCAAGGAGGCCTTGTTCACGCTCGGGGACCAGCCGGAACTGCGCTACGCGGCGGCGCGGCGCGCCCTGCAGCAACTCGGCTTCGCCACCACGCTCGACTACCTGGAGCATTGCGCGCAGCGGGTGTTGCACGAGACCGGGCTGCTGCCGCACCTCAACCCGGGCATCATGAGCGCCGCGGACCTGGCGCGGCTGCGGCGCGTCTCGGCCTCGATGGGCCTGATGCTGGAGAGCGCCAGCGAGCGCCTGTCGCAGCGCGGCGGGCCACACTTCGGCTCGCCGGACAAACAGCCCGCGCGGCGCCTGGCTGTGATCGACGCCGCCGGCGAAGCGGCGGTGCCCTTCACCACCGGCCTGCTGATCGGGATCGGTGAGACGCGCCGCGAACGCCTCGAATCGCTGCTGGCGCTGCGGGCCCTGCACCGCAGGCACGGCCACCTGCAGGAGATCATCATCCAGAACTTCCGCGCCAAGCCCGGCACGCGCATGGCCGGCGCCGCGGAACCGCCCCTCGAGGAACACCTGTGGACCATTGCCGCGACGCGCCTGGTCTTCGGCCCGGCAATGTCGGTACAAGCGCCACCCAACCTGCAGCCCGGGCATCTGCCGGCCCTGCTGCAGGCGGGTATCAATGACTGGGGCGGCGTCTCGCCCGTCACACCCGATCATGTCAATCCCGAGGCGCCCTGGCCGCATCTGCAGGCACTGGCGCAGGAAACTGCAGCCTGCGGCAGGCATCTCGGCGAGCGCCTGGCAGTCACGCCCGCGTTTGCGCGCCAGCCGGCCCGCTGGCTCGACCCGGCCCTGCGCACCGCGGTGCTGCGCGCCAGTGACAGCCTGGGGCGGGCGCGCAGTGACGGCTGGTACGCCGGGACCGCGGGCGCGTTGCCAGCCGCCGCGCAGGATTGGCTGACTCGCAGGCGCACCGCGAAACAAGCACGCGGTGCAAGCGGCCTGCTAGCCGGCGATACGGCCAGCAAGCGCAGCGCCGACACCACTGCCGCGCCGCGCGGCACGGGGATCCTGGCCGCCATCCTGCGCCGCGCCGCGCGCGGTGCGGAACTGACAACCGGCGAAATCGAGCGGCTGTTCAGTGTCGACGGCGCCGAACTGACCCGGGTGCTGCGCGCCGCCGACCGGCTGCGCGCCACAACCTGCGGTGAGACCGTGACCTTCGTACGCAACCGCAACATCAACTACACCAACGTCTGCCTGTACCGCTGCGGCTTCTGCGCCTTCTCCAAGGGACGCAGCGCCGCGAGCCTGCGCGGGCCCGCCTACGACCTGGACCTGCCGGAGATCGCGCGGCGCACCGTGGAGGCGCGCGCCGCGGGCGCCACCGAGGTGTGCCTGCAGGGCGGCATCCACCCCCGCTACACCGGCCAGACCTACCTGGACATCGTCGCGGCGGTGAAGGAGGCGGTACCGGACATGCACGTGCATGCCTTCTCGCCGCTGGAGATCAGCCACGGCGCCGGCACACTCGGGCTCGACCTGCGCGCTTTCCTCGCGCGCCTGCACAGCGCAGGACTGTCCACCCTGCCCGGTACGGCCGCCGAGATACTGGATGACGAAGTGCGCGCCGTCATCTGCCCCGACAAGCTCACCACACGAGAGTGGCTGACGGTCATGCGCGAAGCCCACGGGGTCGGGCTGCGCAGCACCGCCACCATCATGTTCGGTCACGTGGAGACGCCGCTGCACTGGGCGCGGCACCTGCTCGCGGTGCGCGCCCTGCAGCGCAAGACCGGCGGCTTCACCGAGTTCGTGCCACTGCCCTTCGTCCACATGGAGGCGCCCATCTGGCGCCGCGGTCAGGCGCGGTCCGGCCCGACCCTGCGCGAGGCGCTGCTGATGCACGCCGTGGCGCGTCTGGTGTTGTATCCGCACATTACCAACATCCAGACATCGTGGGTGAAGATGGGCCCGCAGGGGGCGGCGCTGTGCCTGCAGGCCGGCGCCAACGACCTGGGAGGCACTCTCATGAACGAATCGATCACCCGCGCGGCCGGCGGGGTCAACGGCCAGGAGTTCGACGCCGCGCAGATCGCGGCGCTGGCGCAAGGTATCGGCCGCCCGGTGCGCCAGCGCACGACGCTGTACGGCCCGGTCCCCCAGCCGCAACTCCCGCGGGCGGCGGGCGGCGAATGCTCCCCGCAGTAAAGGTGCGCAGCACGGGGGCCGCGCCGCAGCGTGCCGCGCTGCCGCCAGCCGCGAAGCTGGCAGCGACCATGCTGCTGCTGGCGCTGCAGACACTCGCAGCGGCGCCTGCCGCCGCCTGGCAAGCCAGCATCGTGCGCGACGACTGGGGGATCGCGCATGTGCACGGCCACACCGATGCGGATGCCGTGTTCGGGATGATGTACGCGCAGGCCGAGGACGACTTCAACCGCATCGAGACCAACTACCTCGTCAGTCTCGGCCGGCTGGCCGAGGCCGAGGGCGAAGGCGCCCTGATGCAGGACCTGCGCCAGCGCCTGTTCATCGATCCGCAGGACCTGCAGGCGCAATACCGCCGCAGTCCGGCGTGGCTGCGCAACCTGATGCAGGCCTGGGCCGCAGGCCTGAATCGCTTCCTCGCCACGCATCCGCAGGTGCAGCCGCGTGTGCTGCGGCACTTCGAGCCGTGGATGGCGCTGAGCTTCAGCGAGGGCAGCATCGGCGGCGACATCGAGGACGTGGACCTCGCGGCACTGCAGGCCTTCTACGGCCAGGCGCAACCACCCGCACCGCACTCGCCTGAGCCGACTGTGCCGCGCGCTCCGAAGCCGGCTGCGCCGGGCAAGGCGCATGAACCCGTGCCGGCGCGGACGCTTGTCGTAGCGCTGCACCCGTCGGAGGATTACCGCGAGCCAGGGGGTTCCAACGGTTTCGCCATCGCGCCATCGCGCACGGCCGGCGGTTATCCGCTGCTGCTGATCAACCCGCATACCAGCTTCTTCTTCCGCAGCGAGCAGCAGGTCAGCAGCGATGCGGGGCTCGACGTCTACGGCGCCGCCACCTGGGGTCAGTTCTTCATCTACCAGGGATTCAATTCGCGCGCCGGCTGGATGCACACCTCCACCGGCGCCGACAACGTCGACGAGTTCGCCGAGGATGTCGTTACCGGCCCCGGCGGCACGCTTTCCTACCGCTACGGCGGGAAGCTGCGGCCCGTGGCACGGCGGGAAATCGTGCTGCGCTACCGCGCCGGCGACGGCACCCTCGCGCAGCGCCACTTCACCACCTGGGCCACGCATCACGGGCCGGTGGTGCGCTCGGCGGCCGGCCGGTGGATCACGGTGGCGCTGATGAACCGTCCGGTCGCCGCGCTGCAGCAGTCGTTCCTGCGCACCCGGGCGCGGGATCTCGTCGGTTATCTCAGGGTGGCGCAGCTGCGCGCCAACTCCTCCAACAACACCGTGTTCGCCGATGCGCGCGGCGACATCGCCTACCTGCATCCGCAGTTCGTGCCGCGGCGGGACGACCGCTTCGACTACCGCGCACCCGTCGATGGCAGCGATCCCGCCACCGACTGGCACGGCCTGCACGACCTGGCCAGCCTGCCGCAGGCAATCGACCCGCCGAACGGCTGGGTGATGAATACCAACAATGCACCCTGGACGGCCGCCGGCGCCGACAGTCCGCGGCAGCGGGACTTCCCGCGTTACATGGACCAGGTCGGCGAGAACCCCCGCGGCCTGCATGCGCAGCGTGTGCTCACCGCCACGGCGCGCTTCACGCCGCAGTCACTGATGGCAGCCGCGTACGACAGCTATCTGCCGGCCTTTGCGCCGCTGCTGCCGCAGTTGCTGTCCGCCTGGGACCATCTGCCCGCCGGCGACCCGCGCATCGGGCGCCTGCGCGGACCGGTCGCGCTGCTGCGCGCCTGGGATCTGCACTGGGCGCTGGATTCCACCGCCACGTCGCTGGCCGTGTTCTGGGGTGAGCGCCTGTGGCAGCTCGCGGCGGCACCGGCGCGCGCGGCCCGCATGACGGTGTGGGACTACATGGGGCAGCACCTCGACGCCCAACAGCATCTGACCGCGCTCGGGGACGCCGTCGATCGCCTGGTCGCAGACTTCGGCAGCTGGTCCGTCCCCTGGGGGGAGATCAACCGTTTCCAGCGCAACGACGGGGCGATCGTGCAGACCTTCGACGACGCGAAGCCCAGCACGCCGGTGCCGTTCACGTCTTCACGATGGGGGTCGCTCGCCTCCTTCGGCGCCAGGCGCTATCCGGGGACACGCCGCTACTACGGCACCGACGGCAACAGCTTCGTGGCGGTGGTGGAGTTCGGCCCGCAAGTGCGCGCCTGGGCGGTGAAGGTCGGCGGCCAGAGCGGCGATCCGGCCTCCGCGCATTTCACGGACCAGGTGCAGCGCTACACCGAAGGCCGGCTACGCCGCATCTACTACTATCCCGGTGAGCTCGCAGGTCATATCGAGCGCCGTTACCACATCGAGGCCGGTGAGGACGCGCCGTGAGGCGATTGCTGTGCGTGGTGCTGCTGGTTGCCCTGACGGCAAGTGCGCCGGCGGCGCAACCAGCGGCCTGGCTGCTGCGGGCGGCACGCGTCTTCGACGGTGTCAGCGTCGTGCCGCACACGGACTGGGTGGTGCTGGTGCGCGGGGAACGCATCGAGGCGGCGGGCGCGGATATCAGGCCGCCCGCCGACGCAGAGGTGATCGAGCTTCCCGGCATGACGCTGATGCCCGGCCTCATCGAGGGCCACTCGCACCTGTTCCTGCATCCCTACAACGAAACCTCCTGGGACGAGCAGGTGCTGCACGAACCACTCGCCCTGCGCACGGCACGCGCCACGGTCGCCGCGCGCGCGACACTGCTCGCCGGCTTTACGACGGTGCGCGACCTGGGCACCGAGGGCGCGGGCTTTGCGGACGTCGGCCTGAAGCAGGCGATCGAACAGGGCATCGTGCCGGGGCCGCGCATGCTGGTGGCGACGCGCGCGCTGGTGGCCACGGGTGCCTACGGCCCCAAGGGCTTCGAACCCGGCGTCGCCGTGCCGCAGGGTGCGGAAGAAGCCGACGGACCGGGACTGGTCAGCGCCGTGCGGCGCCAGATCGGCTCCGGTGCAGACATCGTAAAGCTGTACGCGGACTATCGCTGGCGACCAGGCGAGCCCAGCCGGCCGACCTTCAGCGAGGCGGAAATGCGCGCCGCGGTGGAGGCCGCACACAGCGCCGGGCGCCTGGTCGCAGCTCACGCCCACACTGCCGAGGGCATGCGCCGCGCCACGCTGGCAGGTGTCGACACCATCGAGCACGGCGATGAAGGCACCACAGAAGTGTTTCACCTCATGCAGCAGCATGGCGTGGTGTACTGCCCGACGCTGGCAGCCACGGAAGCCATCGCCCGCTACCGCGGCTGGAATGGCACGGATCCGCCGCCAGCCATGGTGCTGCAGTCACGTCACGCCTTCGCGCTGGCCCGCGCGGCGCACGTGATCCTGTGCGTGGGCGGCGACGTGGGGGTGTTTCCCCATGGCGAAAACGCGCGGGAACTCGAGGCCATGGCGGCCGCCGGCATGCCGGCGGCGCAGGTGCTGGTGGCGGCGACTTCGGGCAACGCCCGCTCGTTTCACCTCGACGACCGGCTGGGCCGGATCGCGGCCGGGATGCTCGCGGACCTGGTGGCCGTCGAGGGTGATCCCCTGTCCGACATCGGCGCGGTGCGCCGCGTGCGTTTCGTCATGAAGGGCGGCCAGGTCTACCTGCGGCCGGGCCCCGCGACGCGTTAGGAATCCTGGCCGCGCGCCAGAGGTGCCGGCGTTGCGCCAGAGGTGCAGATGATGATCAGCGGACCGTCAGCACGACCTTCCCGCGGGCGCGCCGGTTCATGACTTCATCCAGCGCATCGCGGAACCGTTCCAGCGGGTAGCTCGCGCCAACATGCGGACGCAGCCGGCCCGCTTCGTACCAGGCGAGCAGCTCGGCGAAATTGGCCGCGTTGTGCGCCGGCTGGGCGGCGGCCCACGCGCCCCAGAACACTCCGACCAGTGAACTGACCTTCAGCAGCAGCAGGTTGAGCGGGATTTTCGGAATCTCGCCGCTGGCGAAGCCGACCACCAGGTACCGTCCACCGAAGGCCATGCTGCGCACCACCGGCTCTGCGCTGGCGCCGCCGACCGGGTCGTACGCCACGTCAACCCCACGGCCGCCGGTGTGTTCGCGGATCGCGGCGCGCAGGTCCTGCGCCGCGTAGTTGATCGTGACCTCGGCGCCGTACTCGCGGCACAACCGCAGCTTGGCATCGTCGGACGCACAGGCGATGACCCGCGCGCCCATCAGCTTGCCCAGTTCCACCGCGGTGAGCCCGACGCCGCCGGCCGCGCCCAGCACCAGCAGCGTCTCTCCCGCGCGCAGGGCCGCCCGGTCCTTCAGCGCGTGATAAGAGGTGCCGTAGGCGATCGGCACAGCGGCCGCGGTCGTGAAATCCATGCTCGCCGGCAGCGGGATCACCCGCCAGGCAGCAGCCACGATCTGCTGCGCATAGCCGCCGTAGCCGGTGAACGCCAGCACGCGCGTGCCGGGTGCCAGGCCGGAGACACCGGCGCCCACCTCGTTCACGACGCCTGACACCTCCGCACCCGGAGAAAAAGGCAGCGGCGGCTTCAGCTGGTACTTGCCCTGCACGATCAGGCCGTCCATGAAATTGATGCCGCAGGCGTGCACGTCGATGCGCACCTCGCCCTCGCGCAGCGGCGGCGCGGGAACATCGGCGAGCTGCAGCGCATCAAGCGGCGCGAAATTGCGGGCCAGTACTGCCTTCATGTGGAAGTCTTTCGCACCGCGGTTGTGGCAGCAGTCGCGGTGGCAGCGTTTACGGTGGCAGGGGTTCCAGCGGCGCCGCGTCGCTGGCGCACCGCCTCGTACAGCAGCATGCCGGCCGCCACCGACACGTTGAGACTCTCCACGGTGCCCAGCTGCGGCAGGTGCGCCAGGTAGTCGCAGTGCTCGCGCGTCAGGTGCCGCAGTCCACTGCCCTCCGCGCCCAGCACCAGCACCACGGGCCCTGTCAGGTCCAGCTCCTGCGCCGGCCTGCTGCCGGCGGTATCTGCCCCGACCACCCACAGCCCTGCCTCTTTCAACAACTTCAACGTGCGCACCAGGTTGGTGACGCTCACCACCGGCACGGACTCGGCCGCGCCGGCGGCAACCTTGCGGGCCGTGGGTGTCAGTTGCGCGGCGCGGTCGCGCGGCACGATGACCGCAAGCGCACCACAGGCATCGGCCGTGCGCAGGCAGGCGCCGAGGTTGTGCGGATCCTGCACGCCGTCGAGCGCCAGCAGCAGCGGTGAGCGCTCACCGGCAAGCGCCTCGAGCAGCTGGTCCTCATCCCATGCCGGCAGCGGCTCGATGTCGGCCACCACGCCCTGGTGCGCAACGTCCCCCAGCGCCTGCTGCAGCACCCTCGCCTCTACGCGCTCCACGCGGACCTGGTGGCGGCGCGCCAGCTCCTCCACCGTGCGCACGCGCGCATCGTCGCGCCCGGCCGCCAGCCGTACGCGCCGCACCCGCGCGGGGTTGCGCTCGAGCGCGATCCGCACCGCGTGCAGTCCGTACAGGACCTGGGTGCCGCCGGCTGCGTTCATCGCGAGCGCTTCGAGCGGCCGGTCAGGCGCGGCTCCCGCGCCCCGGGGACCTCCGGCACCAGGCTCAGGTCGACCAGGCCCTCGATCGGGTTGACCGCCGTCACGATGACCCGCAGGTGACTGCCGGTGCGCAGGCGTCGGCCGCTGCGCTCACCCACCCAGGCGTGCCCGTCATCTTCCATGACGTAATCATCGTCACGCAGGTTGTCCAGGTGCAACAGCCCGTCCACCGCGACATCCAGGATCTGCACGAAACAGCCGAACTCCACGACCGTGGTGATCAGGCCCTCGAAGGTCTGGCCGATGCGCTCCTTCAGGTAAGTGCACTTTAGGAAGTTGTCGACGTAGCGGTCCGCTTCGTCGGCGCGCTTCTCCAACCGCGAGGTGCTCTCGCCCAGGGCGGACAGCTCGCCCTCGGTGTAGCGCACCGCGGCCCCACCGCGTGCATTGATCATGGCCTTCAACGTGCGGTGAACCACCAGGTCCGGGTAGCGCCGGATGGGCGAGGTGAAGTGCGCGTAGTGGGTCAGCGCCAGGCCGAAGTGCCCGATGTTGGCAGGCTGGTAGACGGCCTGTGGCATGGCACGCACCACCAGCGACTCGATGAAGGCGCGCTCCGGCGCATTGCCCACCCGGCGGGCGATACCCTGCAGGTCGCGCGTCGTGACCGACTGCGGCAGGTGCGCCTCGACGCCCAGCGCCGCCAGCGTGCTGGTGAGGCGTTCCAGTTTCTCGTCCTCCGGCTGCCCGTGTACCCGGTACAACGTGGGCGTGCGCCCGACCTGCAGCGCCTGCGCGACCGCGACGTTGGCCAGGATCATGCACTCCTCGATCAGCCGGTGGGCGTGATTGCGCGTCTTCAACTCCACGGCGCGCACCCGCTCATCACTGATGACGAAGCTCGCCTCGGCGGCGTCGAAGTCCAGCGCGCCCCGGCGCGTGCGCGCCTTGTACAGTGCGCGGTACACGTCCACCAGCACGCCCAGGGGCTGCAGCAGGTGGCCGAGCTGCGTGCGCGCTGCGGGCAGCCCCTCGAACAATGCCTGGCTGGCGAGCGTGTACGTCAGGCGCGCTGCCGAGCGCATGACCGCCGGGTAGAACGTCGCACTTCTCAGGGCGCCGTTGCGGCTGACAATCATGTCGGCGGCGAAGCACAGGCGGTCGACATGCGGCGCCAGGGAACACAGGTGATCCGACAGCGCCGTCGGCAGCATGGGCAACACGCGCGTCGGGAAGTACACCGACGTGCCGCGTGCCTGTGCCTCGCTGTCCAGCGCCATGCCCGGGCGCACGTAGTGGCTGACGTCGGCGATGGCGACAATCAGCCGGAAGCCCTGGGCGTGCGCTTCCGCGTACACCGCATCGTCGAAGTCACGGGCGTCCTCGCCGTCGATGGTCACCAGCGGCAGCGGGCGCAGGTCGACCCGGCTTGCGGTTTCCTGCGGATCGACCTCGGTGCCGCAGGCCTGCGCCTCACGAAGCGCCGCGGCAGGGAACTCCTGCGGCAGGCCGAAACGTGCGATGGCGGATTCCGTAGCCAGGTCGACCGGCCGGTCGGGATCGAGGCGTTTCTCCACCACCGCCTGGGCCGCGGTTGCGGGCCCGGCGTGGCGCGTGACGCGCGCAATCACCCAGTCGCCCGACCCCGCCCCGTGCAGGTCGGCGGGCGCAACCGCGCACCGCAGTTGCAGCCGGCGGTCTGCCGCCACCACCCAGGCACTGCGTCCCTGGAACTCCACCGTGGCGAGGAAAGCGGTCACCCCGCGCTCCAGCACGCGCTCGATCACCCCGGACCAGCGGTCGCTGGCATCGCGCGACACCTTCACGCGCACCCGGTCGCCGTGCATTACGCCGCGCATCTGTGGAGGCGGCAGGAACACGCCCTCGCGCGCGCCGTCCACGCGCACGAAGCCATAGCCAGCGCGATGTGCGCTGACCGTACCTTCGACCGAAGCACCGGGCTTCAGCGGCGTAACGGCACCTGCGGTACTGCGGTGCGCGGCGCTGACCAGTGCCGCCGCCTTGCGACTAACCGCGGCACCTGACGTGGCGGGCTGCGGACTGCGCCCCTGGCGCGGCCCTGCTCCTTTGCCGCGGGGTTTGTGCCCCGCCGCCGGCGCGTCGGAGTGGCGCGCCCGGCGCCGCCCGAAGCGGTTGTTACGCGAGGTCAATTGACAGCCTCCCTACCCCTGCGTACATTGCGCGGCCTTCCTCGCCTGCCCGGGTGGCGGAATTGGTAGACGCACTAGTTTCAGGTACTAGCGGGTAACACCGTGGAGGTTCGAGTCCTCTTCCGGGCACCAATAACACATTATAATTCAATAGATTAGATCCAATAATAAAAGTGACTTCAGGATGAGGGGCGGCCATTGAAAGGCCGCTCGCGGCGGGATTGTTAATCTTTTCGCGCCGATATCCTAGTTGGCATTTTGGGGCCTGTACGCGCCCTTTTAAAGGACACCGCGCACAGCGCCCGTGGCATCCGGGCGAAAACTGCCGTGACTCAAGCCGCCCGCTAACCGTTTGAGGGGCAGATGAGCGGAATGACTTCCCGTTTGTTCCGGCGGTATACCTTGAAGTCTTCCCGATCGACCGTGATCACGGGAAGCCGGGGATGTAACTCGCTCATGCGGATGAGGCACAAATCAGCCAGGTCAGGCCTTCGATCCGAGTACCGCTTGGCCAGCGCCTGCAGTTGCAGCAAGTGCTTCGTACAATCAAACGCCAGATCGACGAAGCCGTCGCTCACCATATCGAAGACGACTGAGCAACTACCAAGGTGAAAGGCGGCCTCCGCCAACACTGCCTCGCAGGTCAACAGTGGTTCGCTCACCTGTTTGGCGATTGACACGGCCCACTGGTGATGCTGGTCCCGCCGATTTGCGAAACCGACGAGCAGGCCTGTATCGGCGATCCCCTTCATGCCCGGGAAAAGCCCTTACGCGAGGACAGATCTCGCGGACCCTCGATACAGCCGGCCAGACGCATGAACGGGCGCTGGTTCTTCTCCCCTCGCGCGCGTTGCAGCTGCTCCCGGACAATAGCGCCCTGGGACCTGCCCGTGCGCCGCGACGTATCCTCGAGCCAGTCGGCCAGAGTATCTGTCAGACGGACTGTTATTGTATGACTCATTTGCCAAAAGTGTATTACATCAGACGCTCAGCCGCAAGCTGCTAATGCCGCGGCAACGGACGACCGCAGACTGCGCGGCACCGACTCTTCGCTCTCGCAGCGGGAACTTTCTTCAGTCCCTGACGGATCCGCTACGATCCCTTCTGGTAGACCACACCACCGTCGAACACCGTCATGTACACCCGTGCCTTGTCGAGGTTCTCGGGCGCCATGTCGAAGATGTCGTCAGTCAGCACTGCGAGGTCGGCCAGCTTGCCGGGTTCCAGGGAGCCCTTGACCTGTTCCTGGTGTTCGGCAAACGCTGACCCGAGCGTATAGGCGTGCACCGCTTCCGCAACCGTGATCCGCTGCTGCGGCACCCAGCCGTTGGGATTCCTGCCATCGAGCGTCCGTCGTGTGACGGCCGCGTAGATCCCCATCAGTGGATCGAGAGGGGCAACGGGCCAGTCAGAGCCGAAAGCGAGTACCGCCTTGTGATCGAGCAACAGGCGCCAGGCGTAACTGGACTGGATGCGAACCGGTCCGAGCTCCTTTTCGGCCCAGCGCCCGTCGTCGATGGCGTGATAAGGCTGCATGGACGCGATGACGCCCAGTGGCGCAAATCGCGCCGCGTCAGCGGGCAGCAGGTGCTGCACGTGCTCGATCCGGAACCGCCGGTCCGCGGGACCATTCTCGCGCTCGGCTCGCTCGAACAGGTCGAGCACGGTGTGAATGGCGCGATCGCCGATCGCATGGATGGAGATCTGCAGGCCCGCCCGGTCGGCACCCTGGATGCTGGCGTACATGCCCGCTGAATCCATGAGATCGGAACTGGCCAGCCCACTGTAGCCGGGCCGGTCCGCGTAGGGCGCTTCCATCCATGCAGTCTCGGATCCCAGTGCACCGTCGGCAAAGCTCTTGAGGTTGCCCATGCGCAGAACGGGATTGCCGAAGGCGGCCTGCACCCCGGTGTCGGCGAGCAACTTCCAGCCGCGCAGCGGGTTGGCATGGTAGATGCGGACCGTCAGCCGCCCGTCGCGTGCGAACTTCTGGAATTCACGGAAGTTATCCGCCGAATATAGATCAGCGGTGGAGTCCCACATGTTCTGTACGCTGGTCACACCGTGGCGGGCCGCCTCCTGCATCGCGGCCTTCATCGCCGCATCGAGCTCCGCCTGCGACAGTGGCGGCATGACGCGCTCCACCAGCGAAGTGGCTTCGTCCTTGAGGATGCCGGTCGGATTGCCGTCCCGGTCACGGACGATTTCCCCGCCAGGGATATCCCGGGTGTTGCGGTCGAGGCCGGCGAGTTTCATCGCGGCGGCATTGGCGAGCGCCATGTGCCCGTCCAGGCGCCACACGAATGCCGGGTTGTCCGGCGTGACAGGGTCGATCAGTTCGTGGGTCGGCAGGACTGCCGGCGTCCAGCGCTGATGGTCCCACAGGCCGTTGCGTATCCACGCGCCCTTGGGCAGCGACTTCGCGAATTTGCCGATACGCCGACGGAACTCCGCGGCGCTGTTGGCATCCCCCAGCTGCACACTGGCGAGTGCGTCGCCGCCATCGATGAAATGAACGTGGGAATCATTGAATCCCGGCACCACCCGGCGCCCGCCCAGGTCGATGATCCTGCAGTCCGGTCCTGCAAGTTTGCGCATGGCATCCGATGAGCCGACCGCCAGGATGTGATTGCCGTCGATGGCGACAGCCTGCGCCTGCGGCTGTGCGGGGTTCTCCGTCCAGACCTTGCCGTTGATCAGAATCAGCGTCGCCGACCGGCCCTGCGCAATACCGGCCGTCAACGCCGCCAGCACGATGATCGCGCAGCGGAGCGCACTTCGCATATCAAACCCCCCAAGTTTTCGGTGCGCCTGAGGATAACAGATGCGTATCCGCCGGCCCCTTCAGAACGTAAACGCAAACTGCGTCATGATCACGCGCGGGCGCAGCGGATTTTCCGCTTTGATGAACAGGCCGGATGAGATATTGCCCGCACCGACCCGCTACAATTGCGCGGGTTCTGCGTCCAGCCACCGGGGAAATTGCCATGTCACAGCGCCAACTGCTGAGGTTCTTCACTACTCCGGCGGGCGGCGCAGCATTGCTGCTGCTGGGCGCCTCGATCACCACCACCCTCGCTGCCGCGCAGGGCCACGCGGATCCGCTTGTCGCGGCAATCGCAAGCCCGTCGCGCACGCCCGCCTACGTGAAGCGTGACGTCTACCGCCACCCGCTTCAGACCCTGCACTTCTTCCACCTGCGGCCGGACCAGACCGTGGTGGAGATCTGGCCGGGAGGCGGCTGGTACACAGAGATCCTGGCGCCGTATCTGCGCGACCACGGCCACTACTATGCCGCCATCGCCTCGCCGGATGTCCCGGACGCGGACCGCGAGGCGAAGGCCGACGCGGCCTACCTGCACAAGCGGGTGACGGAAGACCCTGCGCACCTGGGCAAGGTGACCATCACCGAACTGCATCCGCCGCAGCAGACCGAGATCTGTCCGCCGGGCACAGCCGACGTAGTGCTGACGTTCCGCAACGTGCACAACTGGCTCGAGGCAGGCAACGCGCCGGAGCAGTTTGCAGCCTTCTTCAAGGCACTCAAGCCCGGCGGAATACTGGGCGTGGTGGAACACCGCGCCCGCCCGGGTACCAGCCTCGAGCAGATGCGCAAGTGGGGATATGTCGACGAGGCGTACGTGAAGAAGCTGGCTGCATCGGCGGGCTTCCGCTTCGATGCGGAGTCTCCGGTCAATCACAATCCGAAGGACACCAAGGACTACCCGCAGGGCGTGTGGACGCTGCCGCCAACACTCACCCTGGGCGACAAGGACCGCGAGCGCTACCTCGCCATCGGCGAATCAGACCGCATGACGCTCAGGTTCATTAAGCCCGCCGGTTGAGATACCCGCGGGCTCTCCGGGGCCGATGCCAATTCATCGACCCTGTTGCGCCAGGTCGATCAGCAGGCCGGGTGTGAGAATCTGCGGCAGCACGCGCGGCTCCCCGCCCGGCGGATACCACAGGTACAGCGGCACTCCCGGCCGGTGAAACGACTCCAGGAACTCCCCTATGGTGGCGTTGCCGTCTGTCCAGTCGCCCACCATGGTGACCACACCGGCGCGGGCGAAGGCCTGTTGGGTCTCTTCGCGCTCGATGGCGACCTTCTCGTTGACCTTGCAGGACAGGCACCAGTCTGCCGTCAGGTACAGGAACACCGGCCGATGTTGCGCCCGCAGTGCCGCCAGGCGTTGCGGATCGAAGCGCTCCACGCGGCCGGCCGTACTCCCGGTCATCCCCGTCTCGCTGGCACGCGCCGCCGTGCCGGTGCCGTGCGGCAACAGCACCAGCGTTGCCAGCGCCAGCAGCGTCGCAATCACCGCCGGCCACCAGGGGTGTGGCTTCGCGGCCTGCTGGCGCAGGCCCGTGATCCACAGGCCCAGTGACATGACCAGCAGCGCGCCCATCGAGACGATCACCCCGTCCGCACCACTTTGGTGACCCAGCACCCACGCCAGCCCCAGGGTCGTCAGGAACATCGGCACCGCGAGAATGTGACGGAAGGTGCCCATCCAGGCGCCCGGCCGCGGCAGGCGCTGCCGCAGCGACGGTACGAAGCCAATTGCCAGGAACGGCAGGGCCAGGCCCAGGCCCAGGCCGATGAACACCAGCAGTGCGGCCGCCGCTGGCAGCACCAGCGCGAGACCCAGTGCGGCCGCCATGAAGGGCCCGGTGCAGGGCGTCGCGACGAAGGCCGCCAGCGCCCCGGTCCAGAACGCTCCGCGTGCGCCCGACTGCGCCGCAAGACCGGAGCCCGCGGTCACCATTCCCAGCTCGAACAGTCCGGCCAGGTTCCAGCCGATGGCGGCCGTCAGCAGGATGAGCGCGAAAATGACCGCCGGGTTCTGCAGCTGGAATGCCCAGCCCACCTGCATCCCGGTGGCCCGCAGTGTCAGAATCAGCGCGCCCAGCGCGGCGCACACCAGCACCACGCCCCCCGTGTAGGCCAGCGCTTCGCTGCGCGCACCCTCATCCGCACTACCGCTGCGCGCGAGGCTCAGGGCCTTCAGGCTCAGGATCGGGAACACGCAGGGCATCACGTTGAGAATGAGCCCCCCCAGCACCGCACCCGCGAACGCCGCCAGGGTCAGGAACAGCGTCCCGTGCCGCGCGTCCGATGCAGCGGATGCTGTTGGCGTCGGGAGGGCAGGCGCAGCGCCCGCCGCCGCGGGGCTCGCCGTGAACTCGTAGCCGCTATCGGGGCCCGTGCGCAGCACGCCGCGCAGCTGCGCGGGTGTGCCGGAGGCGGCGGTCTCAACCAGGAGCCGGCTGCCCTGCCGGCTGAACGTCTGGGGCGCCGCGTAGGTCACCGCGTCGGGCGTGTCGACGAACAAGTGCGGATCCGTCAGCACCGCATCCGGCGGCAGGTCCAGTGTCAGGCGCAGGTGACCCTGGCTCACCGCATAGCTGCCCGGCTGTGACAGGGCACGCGGGATGGCGCGGCGCCAGGCGTCGAATCGCGCCGCGGCGGACGCATCCGGCACCCCCTGACCCGCGGTGAGCAGCACGTCGGCCGTGGCCGATTCCGGCACGCACACCTCCGTGGAACACACGAGGTAGTCCGTCTTCAGGTGCACGGGCAGGCGCGTGCCGTCCGCAACACCTGCGGCAATCCGCAGCGGCACCAGCAGCGCGAACTCCCGCTCATAAACATGATTCATCAACCCGCCGATGACCAGGGTGCCGGGCACGGGATACGCCGGCTCCCCGGCGGTGACGGTGTCGGGCAGCGTCCAGGCGAGGCGCGTGGGAAAGCCCGTGTCGCCCGGCGTGCGCCAGTAGCCGTGCCAGCCGGCACGCGGCTGCATCACCACCGCCAGCGTGATGGTCGTGCCCGGCCGCGGTGTCGCGGTCTGCGGCACGAGTGTCACGTGCATGTTGGGGCTGTCGGGCTGCTGCGCGAAGGCCGGCAGACTCGCCAGCGCAGCCAGCGCCAGCAGCAGTGTCAGCACCGGGCGGCGCATGCTCTGGTTCATATCTGCACCTGTCGAACAGGGTCTGTCAGTCGCTGACACAACTACGCTGCCCCATCCTCGTGTTGAGTGTACGCATGGTACCCTCATTCGGGGCGCGGGAAGCCCCACCTCACGCACCAGAAAGGCCTCATGCACGCCGACATCCAGGGCACGCCCGCGAATCCCGTGGCCGCGCCCATCGCCGACGGCCACGACTCGCGCAGCCTGCGCCTGTTCGTCTTCGGACTGTTCTTCGTGTTTGGCGGCATCACAAGCCTCAACGACGTACTCATCCCCAAGCTCAAAGACCTGTTCACGCTCAACTACGCCGAGGTGATGCTGGTCCAGACCGCCTTCTTCGCAGCCTATTTCTTCATGTCCCTGCCCAGCGCCGCCCTGGTGCGGCGGGTCTGCTACCTGCGTGCGGCGGCCTACGGCCTGCTGACCATGACGGCCGGCTGCCTGCTGTTCATCCCGGCTTCCTCGTCCGCCCGGTTTGCGCTGTTCCTGAGCGCGCTGTTCGTCCTGGCCAGCGGCATCACGCTGGTGCAGGTCGTGGCCAACCCGCTCATCTCGCTGCTGGGCAACCCGGCCACGACTTCCAGCCGCCTGACCTTTGCCCAGGCGTTCAATTCGCTCGGCACGACCGTGTTTCCGTACTTCGGTTCGCTGCTGATCCTGGGATCGCTGGCTACCGTCGATCGGGAGACCCTGAGCGGCGCAGCCCTGCAGGCCTATCGCATCGCCGAGGCCCACGTCGTGGGCCGCACCTATCTCGGCCTCGCCATCGCGCTCGCGGTCGGGGCGGCGCTGGTATGGTCGCGCCGCCACCGCCTGCGGCTGGACATGCGCGGCCACGCGGGCATCCTGCACGCCTTCGACCTGCTGCTTCGCCCGCGTTTCGGAATCGGCGCGCTGTGCATATTCCTGTATGTGGGGGCGGAGGTCGCCATCGGTTCACTGCTGGTGAACTACCTGATGCAACCCTCGGTGCTGCACCTTGGGGAACGTCAGGCGGGTCAGCACCTGCCCTTCTACTGGGGCGGCGCACTGATCGGACGCTTCGTCGGTTCCGGCGTCATGCGCGCGGTCTCACCCGGCAAGGTCCTGGCCTTCGTTGCTGCCGCCGCACTCGTCCTGCTGACGGTCTCCTCGCATTCGCACGGGGCGCTGGCGGGGTGGTCGCTGCTGGCGGTCGGCCTGTGCAACTCGATCATGTTCCCCACCATCTTCGCGCTGGCCTGCGAGGGGCTCGGGCGCCGCGCGCCCGAAGGGTCCGGGGTCATCGCCACCGCCATCGTGGGAGGCGCCGTCATCCCACCGCTCACCGGCTGGGTCGCCGACCTGACCTCGCTCGCCGCGGCACTGGCCGTACCGGCAGCCTGTTATGCGGTGATCCTGGGCTACGGTGTATACGCCCGGCATCCGCTCGCGGCGACTGCGGGTCGCGCCGGCTGATGCCTGCTGCCTTATACGCGGTGGCGCGGCGCCGCTACTCGTTTTCCCTGGACGTGTACTTGAACTTCTGGCCCGCAACCGTTGCCTGGTACATCGCGCCGCCTTTCACGATGGTGAACACGGCCACACCCTTGTAATAGCCCCCGACCGTAGCGGCGTCCTTCTTGCCACCACTGGCGCCCGCGCTGGCGCCGCTGGTCCCCACCGAGGCGCCCGCCGCGGCGGTGATGGCAACCGCGCTGACGCCGGCGCCGAACTCGAAGTTGCCCTGGGTGAATTCCTCGAAGGCGCGCTTGTCCTGGAAAAAGATGATCTGGCTGTAGGCCTTGCCGCCGGCCTGCAAGCCGACACTCACCTGCGTCACGGAAGTGTCGCCGACATACTTGCCGTGCAGATACACGCGGCCGCTGCCGTGCGCGCCGCCCACGACCAGTCCGGCCTGACCGATGGTCGGAAACACCGCATAGCCATAAGCAGTGTTGAAGAAGCTGCCACTTTCTCCGGCATTGCGGAACAGTGCGATGGTGTCGCGATAGCTGCCGGCGAAGGCTGCACCGGCCAGCAGCAATGCTGCAGTTGCGATCAGAATGCGCGCGCGGTTCATGGGTACCCCTGCTGTGCTGCCGATGTCCCGAGTCTACCACCGGCAGCGCGCACCGCCGGCAGCAGGCACCTTGCCAACGGGTGCCGCGAAATCCTGCGCCCCCGGGGTCCTACAGCTCCGCCGGCAGCGACACGAACCCGCGGAAGCGGGCACGCGCCGCCCGCACTGCCCCGTCGCGCAGGCGCAGCCCCGGCAATCGTTGCAGCGCCCGCGTGAGGGCGATCTGTCCCTCCAGGCGTGCCACCGCCATCCCGGCGCAGGCATGCGCGCCCGCTGCAAAGGCCAGGTGGCGATTGGGCTTGCGCGCGATGTCGAACTCGTCCGGCCGCGCGAACTCCGCTGGGTCCCGGTTGGCGGCGCCGATACACAGTGTCAGGTAGTCCCCGGGGGCGAAGTCGACCCCGCCGACCGACACCGGCTGGACCACCAGGCGGTTACCGAGCTGGTTGGGACTCTCCAGGCGCAGGCACTCCTCCACGGCGGTCGCCGCCAGCCCCGGCTCAGTGCGCAGCCGCTGCGCTGCCTGCGGGTGAGTCAGGAACAGCTGCAGGCCGCTGGCGATCAGGTTGGTGGTGGTTTCATGGCCGGCGTTGAGCAGGAACACGCAGTTCTGCAGCAGCTCCGTCGCGGTCAGCTCCGGCTCACCCAGCAGGCGGGTCAACAGGTCGTGCTCGTCACCGGGCTCGCGGCGACGACGCTCGATGAGGGTCTCGAGATAGGCGGTGAAGTCCCGCACCGCCGTGTTGCCGCGCGCCCGCCCGGTCTCATCGAGCTGGTTCTCCAGCGCCCCGAGGATGGCGAGCGACCAGTCCCGCAACGGTTCGCGTTCCGCGCGCGGCACACCCAGCAGGTTGCCGATGACCTCCACCGGGATGGCGGCGGCAAAGTCGCTGACCAGGTCGAAGTGGCGCAGCTCCCGCAGGTGTTCCAGCAGGCCGTCAACCACCGTGACGACGCCCGGCTCCAGCGCCTTGAGCGCCTGCGGAGTGAGCGCCCCGACAATCAGGCGGCGCACGCGGGTGTGATACGGGGGGTCATTGAACACCAGGCTGGTGGTGTGATGTTCATACAGCGGCGTCCCAACACCAAACTTGGCGCCGAACACCACCTTCTTGTCGGAACTGAAATGCGCGCGGTCGCGGTACACCGCGTCCAGGTCCGCATGGCGCGTCAGAAAGTAACTGCCATCCGGACAACGATGCACGGGCGCGAAGCCACGCAGCGCGGCGTACATGGGATAGGGGTCCGCGTAGAATCCCGCCGGCGGCCGGGCGGGATCGAAGTGCTGCGCCCGCCAGGCCGGGTCCCGGGTTTCGTTCAACGATGCTCTCCGGTCAGTTGGTCCACCAGTTCCAGCACGGCGCGCGGGTCCTCGACGTGCGCGTTGTGCCCGCGGCCGGCGATCTCGCGCACCTGCTGGCCGTGGTGGGCAAGCTCAGCCAGTGTGACCATGGGGTCGTGCGCGCCGCGCGCGAGCACCACGGGAGCGCCGGCACTTTGCACCAGGGTGCGAAATGGCGCGCCGGCAACACCGAAGGTGCGCGCATCCTGGGCCAGTCGCCACCCGCCCTGCACGCCGGCGATGCCCCGTTGCAGCAGCTCCTCGCCCGGCGCGATCTCGCCGCCGAGTCCGCTGACCCGGCGGTAACGCGTCAGGGCCTCGGCGGCGGTCGCGAAGCGGCCCGCCGGCCGCGCCGCGACCTCGCGCGCCCGCGCCAGGTCCGCCGCTGTCCAGTTGATCCTGGGGCCGAGCGCCACCACACCCTGCACCGCCACGCCGAACCAGCCGCTGGCCAGGGCGAGGGCGACGTAGGCCCCCAGGGAGTGCCCGACGACGTACAGCCGCGGTACATCCGCCACCAGCGGGGCCAGTGCGGCCGCCATCTGTCCGACGCTGTAGGTGTGGCACCACGCGGATTCACCGTGCCCGGGAAGATCGGGCGTGACCCAGCGCCGCGCGCCGAGCTGCCCCACCAGCGGGGCCCACACCGCGGCGGTCGCGCCCAGGCCGTGCAGGAGCAACACCGTGTCGCTGCCCGCGCCACCCTCTTCCCGCCAGACTTCCCGAGGTTCCTGCATCCCGTGCCTCCGGCGCTTCACCGGCTGCGGATTCTGCCATCGTGCCGCACGCTGCGCGGCTTTCCGTGCAGCCGCGGTCGCGCTATGGTGGCACTCACTTATGTCCAATGCCCACCCTGCAGGAACTGATCTCGCACAGCCCGTCGCTGCCACCGACCACATCCTCGGGCCCGAGCACGCCCCGGTGGTGCTGGTCGAGTACGGCGACTACCAGTGTCCCACCTGCAAGCAGGCTGCCCCCACCGTGAAACTGCTGCTGGAACACTTCACCAACCGCGTGCGCTTCGTGTACCGGCACTTCCCGCTCGAACAGGCGCATCCCTTTGCCCTGTCGGCTGCCGAAGCGGCGGAGTGCGCCGGCGAGCAGGGGCGCTTCTGGCAGATGCACGACCTGCTGTTCGAACACCAGGACCGGCTGATGCCCAAACACCTGCGCAGCTATGCGGAGCGGATCGGCCTGGACCTGGCGCGCTACGTGGCGGAGATGGACGATCACGTCTATCTGCAGCGCATCCGCGAGCACCAGGAGGGCGGCAGGCGCAGTCACGTGCGTGGCACGCCGGGGTTCTACGTGAACGGGCGGATCTTCGACGTCTCTTTCGGCCTGCGCGGCCTGTTCGACGCCGTATCGGCACGGCTTGGAACGCATCGCTGAGCTGCAGCGCCGGTGCGCTGCGCCTCCCCCCTTGAGGGTGTAAAATCTCCCTTTTCCGCACGGACCAGGGCAATCATGGCGACAGGCTGGGCCGGCGACGGCGCCGTCAACGAACAGATCGAGGCGACCGTCAAGGACGGCATCAAGCGTGCACGCAGCAGACTGCCGCAGGGGCCAGGGCTGACCCATTGCGAGTCCTGCGGCAGCGCGATCCCGGAGGCGCGGCGCACCGCCATACAGGGCGTGCGCCTGTGCGTGGCCTGCCAGGAGGCCGCCGATCGCGACGCCACGCAGTTCAGTGGCTACAACCGCCGCGGTAGCAAGGACAGCCAGCTGCGCTAGTTCATTGGAAAAACGGCCTGCGGCCGTTTTTCGGACATCGCCTTCGCTTCCGCCGGCAAAAGGCGTGACTTTTGCCGGCTGCCTTCCCGCCAGTGCACAGCTCAACACAGCGGCGCGTCGATCACCCGCTGCGCGCGCGTGGGCATCTCCTCGAGGATATGCCGGGTCAGCCGTTCGAAGTGACTGACGAAGCGCACGAGCTGCGCCTCATCCATCAGGCGCGAGGTATCACCGCCCTCGGCCTCGAGCCGCTGGCGTAATTTCACTTCCTGCTCGTGCCGTGCGCGCAGCACGGCGGCGAATTCCGGTACGCGCAGCAGCACCAGCATGTCCAGTTCCGCGAACCAGCGCTGATAGTCCCCCGCAAGTTGACCGTTGACCCAGGTGCGCCAGAGCGCCTGGCGGTCCTCGTCGCGCTCCAGTTCGTTGACCGGGGACAGCAAGGCCGACGCAGCCTGCGGCCGCGCGCCGACACACCAGCCCTCGAACAGCAGCACGTCCGGGCGCGCGCCGACCTGCATCCACGAGCCGCGCGGCCATGGCTCATCGCGGCCCTTGTCGAAGCACGGCAGTTGCAACGCTTCGCCAGCGCGCAGGCCTGCAAAGACAGCGCGGCCGAGCGAGACGTCGTGCGTGCCCGGCACTCCCCGGGTCGCCAGCAGTGGATGCACTGCCCGCGCCAGCTGCGCGCGCTGCTTGCGCCCCAGGTAGAAATCATCCAGCGACAGCGCCACGGCCGCGAGACCGGCGTCTGCCAACAGGTGCGCCAGCGCCTGCGCCATCGTGGTCTTGCCGCTGCCCTGAGCACCGCACAGTCCGACGATCAGCATGGGGCCCGTATGCCGCTCGCGCCGCGCGGCGATCTCGCAAGCCAAAGGCAGGTGCACCCGGCGGATGACGTCGCCGTAGGCCGCCGGCAGGCGCTGCGCCTGGATGAATGCGTCGATCCACTGCATAGTCTGAAGCATACGATGCCTGCGCCAGGGTTGGCGGCCCGCGGGTTTATGCCAACACGCAGCGGCGGCCTCCCTGAGGCTTTGCGCGAACCTGCTGCCCGAATTGCGAATTGCTCTGCGGCGCGCAGGCCACAGGCCGGCCCGTAAAGCCGCCGCGACCTTGACACGCTCGCGCGTAAGCGCTCATATCACCTCCAGTTCCGTAGCAGTGCCGCTACAACAAAATCGTGAGGGAGAGCAGATGAATCGGACGCAAATTGCCTTGGCGCTGTGGTGTGCCGCGGGTGTGCCTGTGGCGCTGGCGCAGCAAGCATCCGCGCCCGCGCCCGCCGCCGCCCTCGACCAGATCCAGGAGGTCACCGTCACCGCAACGCGGCGCAGCGAGAGCCTGCAGGACGTGCCGCTGTCCATCACGGCCCTGAGCGCCGACACCCTGGAGAAGCGTGCCGTCAGGAGTTTCATCGATTATGCCGGTCAGGTGCCCAGCCTGGCGTATGGCGCCACGGGCGACGGCAGCGCTACCTCGCGCACCATCTCCATCCGCGGTGTGTCGGGCGACAACACCACCGGCTTCTACATCGACGAGACACCAGTGCCGGATTCAATCGATCCGCGCGTCCTGGACGTGCAACGCATCGAAGTGCTGCGCGGCCCGCAGGGCACCCTGTACGGTGCACGTTCCATGGGCGGGACGGTGCGCCTGATCACGGTGCAGCCCAACCTCGACCAGATGGAGGGCCGGGTGAGCGTGAACGGCGGCAAGACGCAGAACACCGACTCACTCAACTACGGACTTGACGGCGCGATCAGCATCCCGCTGATCAAGGACACCATGGCGCTGCGCCTGGCGGGCTTCTACCAGCACGACGCCGGATACTTCCAGCGGCGCTTCCTCAGCAACCCGGCCGATGCGGCCAACCTGCCGCCCAATGCCAACCCGCTGACCGTGGGCGCTTTGCCGACCACCACCGCCAACGACGTGAATCGCGTCAACAGCTACGGGGCTGCCGCCTCGCTGCTGATCAAGGCGAGCGACGCCTTCAGCATCACCCCGCGCGTCATGTTCCAGAAGGCCGACGCCAACGGTTTCCCCTACGCCGATGACGGCAGCTACCCGGTACCCGTCCCCGCCGTGCTGCCGCCCGTCAACATGCATCCGCACAGCCTGCTGCAGGCGCGCTTCTACAACCTGCCCGAGAGCAGCAAGGACTCCTGGGTGCTGGCCTCCCTGGGCCTCAACTACGACGCGGGCCCGGTTAACCTGCTTTCCTCCACCGCCTACTTCGACCGCACCGTCGACGAGACGGAGGATGAGACCGACTTCCTGTGGCAGAACCTGGAGGCGCCCTTCGATGGCCTGCCGCTCAGCAATGCGCCCAACGCACCCCTCTATCACGCGGTGCCGCTCGCCTCTACCATCCGCGAGCTGAAGCAGATCCACCGCTTCGTGCAGGAGCTGCGCGTCACTTCCAAGACCAGCGGGCCGGTGCAGTACGTGGCAGGGTTCTTCTTCTCCGACACCCGCGGCCGCGTGCCATTCGCCGGCTACTACCCGCCGGCGCTTGCACCGGGCATCAGCCAGACCGCGGGCTTCACTTTCATCGGCATCCCGGTCAACCCCAACAACCCGGATGAGATCTTTGGCCAGGACTACCAGACCAAGCAGACCGAGCCGGCGTTGTACGGCGAGGTCTCCTGGGCCTTCGCCGAGCGCTGGAAGCTCACCGGCGGCCTGCGTGCCTACGATGTGAAGACCCAGACCGGCGGCTACCTGGAGGGCATTGCCTTCGGCGGCGCGCGCATCACCGATCCGCAGGCCTCCAACTCGGAACGGGGCATCAACCCCAAGATCGGCCTGGACTGGAAGGTGCAACCCGACAAGCTGCTGTACGTGGACGCGGCACGCGGCTTCCGCCCCGGCGGACTGGTGCCGTCCATCCCCGGCAACAGCCAGATCGATCCGCTTGGCTGCTTCGCGCAGCTGACGGCACTCGGCTACACCAGTGCCGCGCAGACCAAGTCCTTTGCCTCCGATCACCTGTGGACCGGCGAGGTCGGCTGGAAGACCGCGTGGGTCGACAACCGGCTGACCGTCAACGGCGCGGTGTACTACACCAAGTGGGACAGCATCCAGCAGCTGGTTGCCCTGCCCTGCGGCTTTCAGTTCCGCGCCAACTCCGGCCAGGCAAAGATCAAGGGCTTCGACCTGGAGGTGCATGCGCGCCCGGTGTCGGGCCTCGACCTCTCCGCCGGAGTCGGCCTGCAGCACGCCCGCATCTCCCAGGGCAGCCCGCTGGTGCCCTCGCTGCAGGAAGGCAACCGGGTCTACGAGGTGCCCGACTGGACCGCCAACGCCGCGGCCAGCTATACGATTCCGCTGGTCAACGGCAACAGTCTCAATGCCACGGCGAGCTGGACCTATACGGGCGACAGCGTGAGCGCCAGCGTCGACGCCAACAACCCGCGTATCCGGCCAAGCTACTCGCTGGTCGACCTGCGCCTGGGTTATATGATCCGTGACTACGAGGTGGCGCTGGTGGGCAAGAACCTGACCAACACCCTGGCCAACCTGGGCGACAACCGCTCGCTGGCCGCGGAGACCCTGGGACGGCCGCGCATCGTGGTCAACGCGCCGCGCACCATCGGTGTGGAGCTGCGCGCCAAGTTCTGAATCAGGCAGGCCGGCAATCTGTACCGCAAGGTACAGATTGCCCTACCATGGCGTTCTGTGAGGATCGCCAAGCCCATCCTGCTGGTGACGACGCCCGTCGGCGTCATCGGCGGCCTGGCCGAGGCCTACCACCTGGCCGGCGGCCTGGTGATCCTCATGGCGGCGATGATCGCGCTGCTGGGCACGGCCGCCGCCACCGTCATCCTGACGATCCGCCGCGAGCAGCGGGGTCATCCCCCTGGCCGCGATGGGCCGGAGCGCTGATCGTCAGATCCCCCCGGGCCCGGCGAGCGGCATGCGTACCCCTGTGCAATGCTCCACCGCCACGGCCGCCGCCGCCCCGAGCTGCCGTCCCATGGACTGCGCATCCACGGCGGGACGGTGGGTGGAGGAGAAGCACACCCACCACAACAGCAACAGCGCGAGCGGCGTGCACAGCAGCGCCACTGCGATGGTGCGAGCCTGGGCCGGGCGCTGCCGCGACATCAGATGTTTCTCCCGCAGATCATCACGCGCCTATTGTCGGTCATCCTGCCGCGCCTGCCCAGTCGGCCCTGGCCGCGCGCGCAGCCTGTCAGGGACGGGTCTCGGCAGGCGTGACCGGCAGTTCCACCACAATCGCCAGTCCCCGTCCCCCGCTACCCGGATGTGCACTGATGCGGCCGCGATGCAGTTCCACGATGCTGCGCGAGATGGCGAGCCCCAGGCCCGAACCCTGATCCCGCTCCGACTGCCCGGTCAGCCGCACGAAGTGGCCGAAGATGCGGTCCAGGTCCTCAGCCGGCACGCCCGGACCGTCATCCTCCAGCGTCAGTCGCCACCGGCCGCCGGCCAGCTGCGAGTCGAGCAGAATACGGCCGCCCGCCTGGCAGACACCGATGGCGTTGGTCAGCAGGTTCAGCAGCACCTGGCGCAGTCGCTTGCCCTCGAAGCTTGCGACCCCGGAGCCCGCCAGCCGCAGTTCGAAGGCGAGGCCGTGGTGCTCGGCCAGCACCCGCGCGTCCTGCGCAAACTGGGTCAGAAAGGCATTGGCGTCGTGCAGCTCGAGCCGCAGGTGAATCGCATGGGCCTCCGCCCGGGACAGAAACAACAGGTCCTCGATGAGGTGGTTCATCCGCGCCACCTCTTCGAGCTGCATCTGCACCGCCTCCTCCTGCGCCGCCGGCAGCCGGCCGCCGACCAGCAGCTTCTCCGCCTGCAGGCGGATGAGCGACAGCGGCGTCTTCAGTTCGTGCGAGGCCTCCGCCGCGAAGCGCCGCACCTGGCGGAACGAGGCCTCGAGGCGGTCGAACATCCGGTTCAGCAGGCGCGCCAGGTCCGAGATCTCATCCTGCACCTGCCCGACAGGGATGCGCTCGCCCAGGTTGTCCGAACCGATGCGGCTGGCGGTCTCACGGATCAGCCGCACCGGTTTAAGCGCCAGGAACGCCAGCCACAACCCTACGAGGACGCTCAGCAGCAGCATCGCCGCCAGCAGCGCCGCGCTCACCTGCGCGTAGCCGCGCATCACTTCGGCCACGTGGCTCGAGGGCGTGGCGATGGTGACATCGAAGGGCGGCAGGTCGAATACGCCGACGCGCAGCTCGCCCACGTGCCGCATGTGCGCGGTGTAGACATGCTTGCCAGGCACGTCGGGAATCAGCCGGCCGCCGAGATTGTTGGAATAGAACATGGGGCCGCTGTGGCCCGGTGCGTGGTTGTCGATGTCGATATAAAAGAGTACCGAGGCGTACTCGGAGGTCTCGCGGATGCGCCGGTCGATCACCGCCGCGCTGAGCGAGGCATAGTCGGGCCCCAGCCGCGCACGGATCTGGGCGAACTCCGCCGCGTTCAGCAGGTCCAGTCCGTTGATCAGGTAGCGGTGCAGCAGCTGGTAGCCCACCAGCAGCAGGCAGGCCAGTGTCACGGTGACCGCCAGCGCATACCAGGCCGTCAGGCGTGCCGTGATGGATCGCATCGGCACAGTATAGGGTGCGGGCGGGGAGCCCGCGGTTGACTTCCGCGGGGTCTGCACTACCGTAAGGGCATGGTCATAGCCCGACGCCGCCCCGCGGCGCGCGCACCGCAGCGCGCACCCCGCCTGGATAAGAAAGAGTATGAGCGGCAGCTCTACGAGCTGCAGCTCGGACTCGTGGCACTGCACCGCGATGTGATCGCGCACGGCCGCAAGGTGCTGGTGGTCATGGAGGGCCGCGACACGGCCGGCAAGGACGGGGTCATCAAGCGTATCGTCGAACACCTGAGCCCGCGCGAAGTGCGGGTGGTGGCGCCCGGGAAGCCGAGTGACCGCGAGCAGACGCAGTGGTACTTCCAGCGCTTCACGGCGTCCCTGCCCGCCGCGCAGGAGGTGGTGCTGTTCAACCGCAGCTGGTACAACCGCGCCGGCGTGGAATGGGTGATGGGCTTCTGCACCCGGGAGGAATACCTGGCTTTCATGCAGGCCGTGCCGCATTACGAGAAGATGCTGGTGCGCTCGGGAATCGCGCTGATCAAGTACTACCTGGACATCACCCACAACGAGCAGAAGCAGCGCCTGCGCGCACGGCGCCGCGATCCGCTGAAGCAATGGAAAATCAGCCCGGTGGATGCCGCGGCGCAGAAGCACTGGCGCGACTACAGCCGCGCGCGCGACGCCATGCTGCAGGCCACCCACCACACCGACGTACCCTGGGTGGTGGTGCACGCCGACGACAAGCAGCAGGCGCGCCTCAACCTGATTCGCGACCTGTTGCTGCGCGTGCCTTCGGCGCTGAAGAAGAAGCCTCTGCAGCGGCCTGATCCGCGCGTGCTGCGCGAGTTCGACGGCTCGCTGCTGCGTTCCGGCTGGATCGCCCCATGACGCAGACCACCCTGAGCAGCCTGAACCTGGATCCGGCACTGGCGGCGGCCGGTGACTGCGCGGCGAGCTTCGCACAGCTGTCGCGTTCGATCTGGGAAGCGCCGTACCTGTCCGGCGAGCTGCTGGAGCTGTGCCGGCTCACCCTGGCGCGGCTGCATCGCGACGCCGTCGAGATCGCTGCCGGCAGTCCCGGCGGCGATGCCACCCCCGATGCGCGGCGGCGCGAGGCCGTGCTGGCGGGCACGGTGGCGCGCAGCAACGCCTTCAATGCGTCGGAGAAGGCGATCCTGGACTTCTGCGAGACCTATGCCCTCGACGCACAGGCGATCACGGACGAGCAGGCGGGCCGGGTGCGCGATGCCCTCGGCGAGGCCGGGCTGGTGTTCCTGATCGAGGCTCTGGGCCTGCTGGATGCACGAATGCGCACCGCACGCTGCTTGCGCGACCTGGCCGGGGCGGCGGCCCCATGAGCGCCCCGCGCGCCACGGCTCCCGGGCAGCGCAGCGGCAACGTCATCCGCGACAGCGCACTCGGCCGCGTGCCGGAAACAGTGGAAGAGATCATCCGCCTGAACGGCGCGGTCTGGGGCAACCCCCACGTTGCGCCCGCGCTGCTGGAAATCCTGCGGCTGCGCAATGCGCGCACCGTCAACTGCGTGTTCTGCAAGTCGGTGCGCTACGAGTCGGCGCGTGCCGACGGACTGACCGAGGAGCGCGCGCAGATGATCGGCGAGCATTACCAGGGCAGCGCGCTGACGGCGCGCGAAAAGCTGGTCATCGCGCTCGCGGATTGTTACCTGGGCTTTCCCGCCGCGGTCCCGGCGGAACTTGCGCAGCGGCTACGCGCCGAGTTTTCCGGCGCGCAGATCGCCACAATGCTGGTGGCATTGATGACCTTCAACTTCACCTCACGCACAGCCGTCAGCATCGGCGGCATGCCTGAAGGGCCCCTGCCACTGACGGTGCTGCCCGTCAGCGTGACCACCGCTTAGCCGGAACCGGGTGAACCGCGAAAAATGACCTGGCTCACTCCCCTCTTTGTCTGCGTGCTGCTGGCGGCCACCGCCGCCGAAGTGTGGCTGACACGGCGGCAGGTCACCTTCGTGGCGCGCCACCGCGCCCAGGTCCCCGAGCCCTTTGCCGCCTCGGTGCCCCTGGCCGAACACCAGAAAGCTGCCGACTACACCGCCGCAAAAGCACGGGCCAGCCTGGTCGGCAGCGGCATCGACCTGCTCCTGACGCTGGCACTGACGCTCGGCGGCGGCGTCGAGCTGATCGATCACTTCTGGCGCGGAGTGCTCGGTGATGGCCACCCCCTGTGGCTGGGGATGGCCGTGATCGGCTCGGTGGTGCTGCTGCTGCAGTTCGTCGGGCTGCCGCTGTCGCTGTGGCGCACGTTCCGCATCGAGGGGCAGTTCGGCTTCAACCGCACGACCCCGGCGCTGTTCTGTGCCGACCTGGCCAAGGGACTGCTGCTGGCGGTGCTGCTCGGCGGACCGCTGCTCGCGGCGATACTGCTGCTGATGCGTCGTGCGGGCGCCGCCTGGTGGTTGTGGGCCTGGGCCCTGTGGCTGGGATTCATGCTGCTGATGACCTGGGCGTGGCCGACGGTGATCGCGCCGTTGTTCAACCGCTTCTCGCCGCTCGCCGACGGCGCGCTGCGCGAACGTATCGAGGGCCTGCTCGCGCGCTGCGGCTTCACCTCACGCGGGGTGTTCGTGGTCGACAACTCCCGCCGCTCCAGCCACGGCAATGCCTACTTCACCGGCATCGGCCGCAACAAGCGCATCGTGTTCTTCGATACCCTGCTCACCCGCCTCGGGCACGAGGAGGTGGAAGCCGTGCTGGCGCACGAGCTCGGCCACTTCCGGCTGCACCACGTGCGGCAGCGGCTTTTGCTGTCGGTGGCGGGAAGTTTCCTGGCGCTGGCGCTGCTGGGCTGGCTGGCGGGACAGCCGGGCTTCTATCGCGCGCTCGGCGTGCCGGTGGCGTCCGATCATGCAGCACTGCTGCTGTTTGCGCTCGCGGCGCCGCCGTTCCTGTTCTTCCTCACGCCCCTGTCGGCGCTGTGGTCACGCCGCCATGAATTCCAGGCGGATGCCTTCGCCGCAGCCAACGCGAGTGCCGCGCAACTGGCCGCCGCACTGGTGAAGCTGCACCGCGACAACGCCAGCACCCTGACACCGGATCCCTGGTACAGCGGCTTCTACTACTCGCATCCCCCGCCGTTGCAGCGCATCGGCCGTCTGCGCGAACTGGCCCCGGCGGGTCAGGGGATGTAATACAGGTCGATGGTGGTGCCGACACGCTCCACCGCGCGATAGCCGTCGAGCCAGGCGTAGTCCGCTGGATTGCGCGTTCGCGCCAGCGCCGACAGCGCCACCCAGCCGCGCACTGGTGTGCGCGGCGGCAGGACGCGGTACGCGGCATAGGGCTCGCGCAGCGGCTCGGCGGTGCCGCGGTAGGCCAGGTGCAGCAGCGGGATCCGGCGCTGTTCCGCGCGCAGCGACAGGCGCCGCAGGTCCTGTCCCCAGTCGAGGTCCGAATCCACCAGCACGTGCCAGGGCTCGCGCACCGTTTCGTTGAAGTACGGCAGGTAATCGGGCCAGGCGCGCCACAGGGGACTCAACTGCCACAGCAACACGGCCATCCACGCCGCCACGGCGACTCGGCGCCAGGACAGCCGGTTTGCGGCATGCCAGCTGCAGCGCGCCACCTGCGCCGCACCCAGGGCCAGGAAGGGATACACGATCAGGATGTGGCGGATGCCGATGTTGATCTTGCTGAACAGGCTGGCGAACAGCAGCAGCGTCACCACCAGCACCAGCGGCGCCAGCGGCCATGAAGCACCGTTGCGCCAACCCTGGCGCGCCAGCAGTACCAGGCCCACAGGGCCCGCGACCAGCAGGGGCAACGGCGTCTTGACGGCGAGTGCGACCAGGTAGAAGTACCACCAGCCGGTGTTGCTCACCTGGCCCAGCAGGTACGACAGATGCCCCGTGTCGTTGTGCGCCTTGACCGCGACGATCCCGTTGACCAGGTCCTCGAGCGGCCGCGGCAGCCACAGGTGCTGCAGCAGCACGCCCAGGTGATGATCGAGCCCCGGCCGCTGCAGCAGGTACGACAGCGCCCAGTGGTAGCGCAAGGCATCGCTCGGCGGGTTGGGCGCGCGCGGCCCGTAGACCAGGATCAGCGGTACCAGCACGGTGAGCGCGGCCAGTCCCAGGCCGGCGAGCCGGCGCCAGTCGGTGGCTGACCACCAGCGGTGGAGGTCCGCCCCGCGCGTCCCCGCCACCAATCCCCCGCCGGCGCCAGGAGTTGTGGCCTGGGCCCCGGGTACGCGCACACACCCGTCGAGCCACCACTGCGACAACCACAACGGCACGGTCGCCAGCCCGATGAACGGCACGGCCGAGAACTTCGTTGCCACCGCCACTCCGGCGGCGATGCCAAAATCAGCGGCATCGCGCAGCCGTGCGCGCGTCAGCCAGCGCTGCAGCCAGTAGAAAGCCAGCAGCATCGTCGCCGCCGCCGGCACGTCCAGGCTGGCCAGCGCAGCGTGCCCCAACACCGCGGGCGCCGACACCAGCAGCAGCACCGCCAGCAGCGCCGCGGCTTCACTGCGCAGCAGGCGGCGGCCCCACAGCCAGGTGGCCCACAGCAGCAGTGCCAGGAAGGGCAACGCGCCGGCACGCGCCAGTGTCAGGAAGTGCTGGTACTTACCGCTGCCATAAAGGATGTCCAGGCCCTCCTGGGTGCCATTGGGAGGCGGCGTACCGTAGGAATGCGCCCCGGCAAGCCATGGGCCAACGGCCAGGAACAGGCGCGCCAGAGGCGGGTGCTCCGTGTCGTACTCGTACATGTTGCGGTCGAGCAGTTCGAGGCCCGCCGCCAGGTGTTCCGGTTCGTCCCAGGTGTTGCAGTAGACGCGCCAGCAGCCGGCTGCCAGGACGCAGGCGGCAACGATCAGCCCCAGCAGGGCCCAGCGCGCCCACGGCCGCGGCCGCACCGGCCAGCCGCCCATCCCTCAGGCCCCGAAAGGATGGCGCAGCACGATGGTCTGGTCGCGGTCCGGCCCGGTGGAAATCATGTCGATGGGCACGTCCACCAGTTCCGCGAGTCGCGCGAGGTAACGGCGGGCGTTGACGGGCAACGCCTCGGGAACCTTGGCTCCGATGGTGGACTCGCGCCAGCCGGGCAGCTCCTCGTACACCGGTTCCACGCCCACATAACCCTCGCCCGCCAGCGGCGGCTCCACGGTCACCTTGCCGTTCACGCGATACCCGATGCAGACCCGCAGCGTATCGAGCCCGTCGAGCACGTCGAGCTTGGTCACGCACAGCCCCGAAACGCTCGAGTGCACGATGGAACGCCTGAGCGCCACCGCATCGAACCAGCCGCAGCGCCGGCGCCGCCCGGTGACCGAGCCGACCTCGCGCCCGACACGCGAGAGGTGCTCGCCGTATTCGTCGAACAGCTCCGTCGGGAAGGGCCCCGCGCCTACGCGCGTGGTGTAGGCCTTGACGATGCCCAGCACGCCGTCGAAGGCGCGCGGCCCTAAGCCCGTGCCGGTGGCCGCGAAGCCCGCCGTGGTGTTGGAGGACGTCACGTACGGATAGGTGCCCAGGTCGACATCGAGCATCGCGCCCTGCGCGCCCTCGAACAGCACGTTGGCATCACTGCGGCGCAGTGCCGCCAGCTCGTGGGTCACGTCCGTGACCAGCGGCGCGATCTGTTCCGCCAGTGAGAGCTGCTCGTCCAGGGTCTTCTGGAAGTCCACCGGCGGCTGGCGGTAATAGTTCTGGAGCACGAAGTTGTGGAAGTCCAGCACTTCCCCCAGCTTGCCGGCGAAACGGTCGCGCTGGAACAGGTCGCCGACCCGCACTGCGCGCCGCGCCACCTTGTCCTCGTAGGCGGGCCCGATGCCCCGCCCGGTGGTGCCGATCGCCTGCGGGCCGCGGGCGCGCTCGCGCGCCTGGTCGAGCGCAATATGCGAGGGCAGGATCAGCGGGCACAGCGGTGAGAGCCGCAGCCGCTCGAACACCGGCACGCCCTGGTCCATCAGGGTGCTGCTTTCTTTCAGCAACGCCGGCAGCGACAGCACCACGCCATTGCCGATGAAGCAGCGCACGCCCTCGCGCAGGATGCCCGAGGGGATCAGCGACAGGATGGTCTTGCGGCCGTCGATGACCAGTGTGTGGCCGGCGTTGTGCCCGCCCTGGAAACGCGCCACGGCGGCGGCGCGCTCGGTGAGCAGATCGACGACCTTGCCCTTGCCCTCATCCCCCCACTGGGTGCCGATGATGACGATGAACTTGCCCACGGACGGTCCTAACGCGCCAGGAACAGGATCAGCACGCCAACCAGCATGCTGCCCAGGCCGGCGACGCGCAACTGCGAGTCGGGTGCCGCCTGCAGGTACGACAGGGCGCGCTTGAGCCCACCGGGATGCAGGAACGGGGCAATGCCCTCGATCACCAGCAGCAGGCCGAGCGCGGCCAGCAGGTCGGAGAAGTTCATCAAGGCGGACTTCAGCGGCGGCGCGCTGGCGCGCTCTTGCCGCTGTCCTTCAGGTAGCGGAAGAACTCTCCGTCGGGCGACAGCACCAGCAGGTCGCCGTCGCGACCGATGGAGCGCTCGTAGGCCTGCATGCTGCGATAGAAGGCGTAGAACTCCGGGTTGCGCGCATAGGCGCGGGCGTAGGTCTGGGCGGCCTGCGCGTCGCCCTCACCGCGCGTGCGCAGGGCGTCGCGCTCGGCGTCCGCCAGGATCACGGTGCGCTGGCGCTCGGCCGTGGCGCGGATGGCGGCGCTGCTGCTCTGCCCTTCGGCGCGCAGGCGGCTGGCGGTCTTGGCGAAACTCTGCTTCATGCTCTCGTAGACCCGCGCCGCCACCTCATCGGGCAGGTCGATGCGCTGCACGCGTACGTCCACCAGCTCGACGCCGAGCGCCGCGGCGTTGCGGCGCGCCTGGCCGAACATCTCGCCCGTCACGGCGGCCCGCTCAGCCGAGACGATCTGCTGCAGGGTGCGCTGCGCCACCACGCTCTTGATGCCGTCCTTGACGTTCTGCGCCAGCAGGTCGCCGGCGTTTTCTTCCAGGCCGCCCGTGGCCACGTAGTAGCGGCCAGGGTCCTGCACGCGCCACTTCACGTAGAAGTCCACGATCAGGCCGCGGTTGTCGTTGGTCAGAAAGGTCTCGCCGGTGTAGGACTGCGAGACGATGCGGCGCTCGAACTTGATGACCTGGTCCCACGGCGCCTTGAAGTGCAGCCCCGGCTTGTCGCCGGTGGCGATGACGCGGCCGAACTCCTTGCGGATGGCGTACTGTGTTTCACTCACGGTGAACAGGCACAGCGAGGCCGCCAGCAGCAGCGCCGCCACCAGGATCGCCAGCGGAATGATGCGGGCAGCCACTAACGCTCTCCCCGGCTGCGCGCCTCGATGGTGATCGGATCCGGCTCGCGTGCCGATGCCGCGGGCGCCTGCGCAGCATCCGCGGCGGGCGCCGCAGCGGAGGCGGCCGGCTCGCTTTCGTGGGCGCGTTCCAGCAGCTTGTCGATCGGCAGGTACAGCATGTTGCCGCCGGCGCGCGTGTCGATCACCACCTTGTGGGCGCGGGTCAGCACACCCTCGATCGTATCCATGTACATGCGCTTGCGCGTCACCTCGGGCGCGGCCTCGTAGGCCATCTCCAGCTGCGAGAAGCGCGCCGCCTGGCCTTCGGCAATGGTCGTCACCTGGGCCTTGTAGGCCTGCGCTTCCTGCGTCATGCGCGCCGCCGACCCCTGCGCCGCCGGCAGGATGCCGTTGGCATAGGCCTCCGCCTCCAGCACCGAGCGTTCCTTGTCCGCCTGCGCCTTGTTGGCGTCGCGCTGCGAGGCGATCACCGCGTCGGGGACCTGCACGTCCTCCAGGTTGACGGTGGTGACCGTGATGCCGGAGTTGTAGTTGTCGAGCGTGTGCTGGATGAGTTCCTTGGCGCGGCGGGTGATCTGCGGGCGCGTGGTGCCAACCAGCACCTCGTCCAGGGTGCTGCGGCCCACGATCTCGCGGATGGCGCTCTCGGACACCTCGCTCAGCGTGTTTTCCGGCTGGCGCACGCTGAACAACACCTTGCGTGGATCGGTGAACTGGTACTGCACCGCGAAGTGCAGGTCCACCAGGTTGATGTCGGAGGTCAGCACGCGCGACTTGAAGTCACTGGCGCGGACGCTGGCGACGTTGACCTTGGTGAGCATCTCGATCGGGCGCGGCCAGCGCACGATCAGCCCGGCGCCCTCCACCGACACCAGCCGGCCGAAGCGCTGCACCACGCCACGCTCCGCCTGGCCGACCTGGTAGAAACCTGTGCCGATCCACCATAACAGCACCAGCGCGCCGACGATCAGCGCCGGCACCCAGGGGCCGGTGCCGCCGGGCGTACCGGCGCCGCCCGGCCGCAATAACCCCTCGAGCCTGCGCTGCCAGCTCCGCAGGCGCTCGTCCAGGTCGGAGCCACCCTGTCCCGGGCGTTTGCCCCAGGGGTTGTTCGGACCGTTCGGTTGGTTCCAGGCCATAAGGAATGTGTCAGGGTCAGCGCCGCAAGCGTTTTCTGCCGGCGCCCGCAAGGGCGTCAGATTGTAGGTAGGCGCCGCCGGGGGCACAAGGCACGTCGCTGCCCTGCACTTCCAGGATCTGCACGCCGGCGGTACGCGCCAGCTGCAGCAGCTGCGGGTCCGGCAGCTCAACCGCCAGCTCGATCGAACCATCCTCGGCGCTGCTCTCCGCGCGCACCGCCTGCGCCGCATACAGGCGCGAGCGCAGGGCACCGGCGCTTGCCGCCACACGCAGGCGCGCGCGCCGTGCGAAGCGCTCGATGCGTTCCGCCACCGCCCGTTGCAACAGGTCCAGGCCCTTGCCCTGCTGCGCGCTGATCCACACCGCGGTCACGCGGCCGTCGCCGTCACGATCGATGTGCGGCTCGACACCCAGGCGGTCGATCTTGTTGTACACCAGCACCTGCGGCAGCGACTGCGCGCCGATCTGCTGCAGCACGCCGTTGACATGTTCGACCTGCTCGTCGCGGCGTGGATTACTGGCGTCGACCACGTGCAGCAGCAGCGTGGCGGCGCGCGCCTCCGTCAGGGTCGACTGGAAGGCGGCCACCAGCTCGTGCGGCAGCTCGCGGATGAAGCCGACCGTGTCGGCCACCACCACCGCGGTGCCTCCCGGAAGGCTGATGCGGCGCACGGTGGGATCGAGTGTTGCGAACAACTGGTCGGCCACGTAGGCATCCGCGCCCGTAAGTCCGCGGAACAGCGTCGACTTGCCGGCGTTGGTATAGCCGACCAGCGCCAGTGAGGGCACCGGGATTTCCGCGCGCGCCTGGCGGCCGGTCTCGCGCTGCTGCTTGATGCGCGCCAGGCGCTTGCCGAGCACGCGCACGCGCTGACCCAGGATGCGCCGGTCGCTCTCCAGCTGCGTCTCACCGGGGCCGCGCAGGCCGATGCCGCCCTTCTGGCGCTCCAGGTGGGTCCAGCCGCGCACGAGGCGGCTGGCGATGTGCTTCAACTGCGCCAGTTCCACTTCCAGCTTGCCCTCGAAGCTGCGCGCGCGCTGCGCGAAGATGTCGAGGATCAGGCCATTGCGGTCGAGCACGCGCCGTTCGATCAGCTTCTCGAGGTTGCGCTCCTGGCTGGGAGAGAGCGCGTGGTCCACCAGGATGACGTCGGCCTCGCCGGCGATGGCCGCCTCACGCACTTCCTGCGCCTTGCCGCTGCCCAGGAAATAACGCGGGTCGGGCCGGTCGCGCCGGCCGGTAACGGTGCCCACCACTACCGCGCCGGCCGACAGCGCGAGCTGGGTGAACTCCTGCAGGTCTTCGGTGTCGACGGGTGCGCCCAGTCCCAGGCGCACCAGCAGCGCGCGCTCCCCGGTCCGTGGCCGTTCAAACATTATTCTTCAGGCGTGTCCCCGGCCGGCTCGCCTTCCTCGCCGCCCAGGCGCACGTTGCGCGCCGGCACCACGGTGGAAATGGCGTGTTTGTAGACCATCTGGCTGACACTGTTCTTGAGCAGCACCACGAACTGATCGAACGAGTCGATCTGCCCCTGCAGTTTGATGCCGTTCACCAGGTAAACGGACACCGGGACCCGCTCCTTGCGCAGGGCGTTCAGAAATGGATCCTGGAGGGATTGGCCTTTGGCCATGGTGTTCTCCTTGTTCTTCGACCGGCCAGAAGGACGCAGCGCAAGCGTGGCTTGGGACTGTGCCATGACCGTGCAGGTTTCGAAGGTCCTACAAGCTTGATGAATGCCCCGCAAACGCGGGGACCGACGGCTCCAATCTTAACATGGGGCGGCCAACATCAAATCCCAAGCTGAGCCAACTCATGACATATGTCGTTGATCCACGACAGATTGCCATGGGCGGGGTCCAGCCAGGGCCCGAAGGGCTCGCTGCGCAGCCAGGTGAGCTGCCGCTTGGCGAGCTGGCGGGTTGCTGCTATGCCGCGTTGCACCGCCTCCTCCAGGGAGTACTCCCCTGACAGGTGCGCCCACAGCTGCCGGTAACCCACCGCGCGCATGGACGCATGCCGTGCCGTCAGTCCGGGGCGCGAGTGCAATGCTTGCACCTCCTCCCGGAACCCCTGCTGCATCATCGCGTTGAAGCGCCGGGCCAGGCGCTCATGCAACACCGCCCGCTCGGGCGGATTGACGACCCAGGCCCGCACCGGCCAGTCCTTGAGCGGGCTGACCGTCTCGCGCTGCCACTGCGAAATCGCCCGCCCGCTGCTGTAGTAGACCTCCAGCGCCCGCTGGATGCGCTGGGCATCGGTGGGCGCAATGCGCGCGGCAGCCTCCGGATCGACCCCCGCCAGCTCCCGGTGCAGGGCTGGCCAGCCGGACGCCTGCGCCCGCCGGTCCAGGTCGGCGCGCAGGGCGGGGGCCGCAGTGGGCAGGGGCGCCAGTCCGTGCAGCATCGCCCGCAGGTACAGCATCGTGCCCCCGGCCAGCAGGGGTACCTTGCCGCGGGCATGGATGGCATGGATGCAGCCCAGGGCGTCGGCGACGAACTGCCCCGCGGAGTAACCCTCAGCCGGATCGCAGATGTCGACCAGATGGTGGGGAATGCGCTCGCGCAGCGCCCGCGGCGGCTTCGCCGTACCGATATCCAGGCCGCGATAGACTTGTGCGGAATCGACGCTGATGATTTCCACCGGTGCGGCCTCGGCCAGCGCAAGGGCCCAGTCGGTCTTGCCGGCACCGGTCGGGCCGGTCAGGACATAAATCGGCAGGCGCTGCGCCGGCGGCACCGGGCTTCCCTACCGGCCGCGCAGGAACAACTGGTCGAGCTGCCGCAGGGACAGGCTGCTCCAGGTGGGGCGGCCGTGGTTGCACTGGTTGGCCCGGTCGGTGGCCTCCATCTGGCGCAGCAGTGCATTCATCTGCGGCAGGGTCAGCGACTGATTGGCGTGGATGGCGCTGCGGCAGGCCAGCGTGCCCAGGAAGCGGTCGGCGGCAGCATCCAGGTGATGCGTGGCGGCATCCACCGCCATGTCGTCAACCATGGCCCTGACCACGGACAACACCTCGCGCAGCGGCAGCTCTGCCGGAACCTGCCGCAGCCCCAGCCGCGCCGGCCCCAGGGCATCGACTTCGAAGCCAGCGCGCCGCCACTGCTCGCGCTGCTCCAGGACATGGGCGAGTTCGTGCGGCTTGAGGTCGATGACCAGTGGCTCGAGCAGTTGCTGGGAGGCGATGCCCGCGGCATCCCGCTGCGCCTTGAAACGCTCGTACAGCACCCGCTCGTGGGCCGCGTGCATGTCCACCAGCACCAGGCCGGCGCGGCTCTGCGCCAGGATGTAGATGCCGTGCAACTGCGCGATGGCGGTGCCCAGCGGCTCGTCGCCGCCGGCAGACCCGACTGCGGGGGGCGCGGCATCCGGGCCCTCGCCCACCTGCGCAGCGAGGCGCCACAGGCCCGGGCCCGCTTCACGCAAGGGCAGCGACAGGGACGCGGCGGGAAAAGCGCTGCCGCCGCCCGTCGGCGCAGCAGGGACCGGGACAGTTGCCGCGCCGGGGCGCGTTGCGGACAGGGCGCGTTCCACCGCCCGGAACACAAACTCGTGGACCTGGCGGCTGTCGCGGAAGCGGACTTCCTGCTTGGCCGGATGGGCGTTGACGTCGACCAGCTTCGGATCGAGTGTCAGGTACAACACGTACGCGGGGTGCCGCCCGTGGTACAGCACGTCGCGATAGGCCACGCGAACGGCGTTCATCAGCAGCTTGTCGCGCACACTGCGCCCGTTGACGAACCAGAACTGCTGGTCGGGCGCCGCGCGCGAGCGGGTCGGCAGGCCCGCCCAGCCCGAGAGCATCACCGGGCCGGCCGCGTGCTGCACCGCCACCGCATTGCCGGAAAAATCCTCGCCCAACACCGCCGCCAGCCGCTGCACCTCGTCCGCGGGTGTCTGCACCGCCGGTGTATCCAGGAGCACCCGGCTGCCGTGGCGCAGCCGAAAGCCGACGTCAAAGCGTGACAGCACCAGCCGCTCCAACAGGCGGCTGATGTGGCCCAGCTCGGTCGCGTCACTGCGCACGAACTTGCGCCGAGCCGGCACGTTGAAAAAGAGGTCGCGCACCTCGACGGTGGTGCCGGGCGGATGCGCCGCCGGCCGGACCGCGCTCACTTCCCCGCCCTCGACGGTGATCTGCGCAGCCTGCGTAGCGCCGGCCGCCTGCGAAGTGATCGACAGGCGCGCAACGGAACCGATGGACGGCAGCGCCTCGCCACGAAATCCAAGGGTGGTCACGGACTCGAGGTCATCGAGGGACGCGATCTTGCTGGTCGCATGCCGTGCGGGTGCGAGCGCGAGCTCCCCGGCCGTGATGCCGGCCCCGTCGTCACGCACGCGCACCAGGCCCACTCCGCCGCGCTCGATGTCGACTTCTATGCGGGTCGCGCCGGCATCGATGCTGTTTTCGATCAGCTCCTTCACCAGGGACGCCGGACGCTCGATCACCTCGCCGGCGGCGATCTGATCGATAAGTTCACCGGGCAGGATGCGGATGGGCATGGTGAGGAGAGTCTACCGGTGAGCAGCGCCTCCGCATCCTCATTCTTGGCTTCATGTACCGGGTTCGCTCCTGCGAACCCGGGTAAGTCCGGCGCGCAGCGCCTAGGGAGTGTCGGCGACACTGGCCAGGCGCCGCTGCTGCTTCAGACGCGTGCCGTCCGGGGGATTCTGCTGGAAGTAGTCGCGCACGCCGCCCGCGATCGCCTGTGCCAGGCGCTCCTGTTGCGGGCGGCTGCGCAGGCGGCGTTCGTCTTCGGGATTGGAGATGTAGGCCGTCTCCACCAGCATCGAGGGGATGTCGGGGGATTTCAGTACCACGAAGCCCGCGTGCTGTACCTCGCGCTTGCGCACCTCGCCGACCTCGTGCAGCGCGCTCACGACGCGCTCTGCGGCGGTGGCGCTCACGCCGATGATCTCGCTCTGCGCGGCGTCCAGCAGCACCGGCGCCAGCGAGCCCTTGTCGTCCAGGCGCACGCCACCGGCCAGGTCGGCGGCGTTCTCCCGCTCGGCGAGCCAGCGCGCCGCTTCGTTCGAGGCCCCGTGCGTGGACAGCACGTAAACCGAGGCGCCCGAAACCGCCGGGTTGCCAATCGAATCGGCGTGCACGGATACGAACATGTCGGCGTGAGCTGCGCGCGCGCGCCGGATGCGCTCACGCAGCTCCAGGAACTCGTCGCGGTCGCGTGTGAGAACGGCATGCATGCCGCCCTGTGTGTTGATCTCATCGGCCAGGGCGCGGGCGATCGCCAGCGTCACGTCCTTCTCGCGCGTTCCCCCACGGCCGATGGCGCCTGGGTCCTGGCCACCATGTCCGGCGTCGACGGCGATGATCACATCGCGGTCGCCCTCGCCGGGAGCGTGAGCAGCGCGCACTGGGGCGGCATCGGCGTCGCTTTGGCCGGCGGCATCGGCGCCGGCTGGGGCCGCTTTCGGCGGCGCAGCCAGCGCCATTCCAGAGGGCGCGGGGCTGGCGGCTGGCGTCGCGGCACCGGCCGTGGCCCTCGCCGCTGACTTCACGCCCGGCAACTTCAGGCCTTGCCCGACCTCGACCAGCAACTGCCGGTGCGAGTCGCTCCAGTGGCTGCGGGCGCTGCGCTGGCGCGTCAGTTGCACCACCACGCGCAGCGTGCCGTGCGGCTGGCGGCCGAAGCGCACGCCGGATACCACGCCGCCGCCGGCGGGCGCGCGTACACCCGGGGCCAGGCGTGTGTTGGACAGATCCACGACTACGCGATCGGGATGCTGCAACAGGAACACCTTGCGGCCCGGATTGCCGCGCACATCCAGTGCGACCTGCGCGTTGTCGGCGTCCGCGCTGACACGCACGGCGCGCAGCTCGGCGGCGCCCGCCGCAGCCGCAGCCGGATCGAGCGGCGCAAGCCCCGCCAGGACGACCAGGATCCCCTTCAGAAAATTCTTTTGAATCATCGATTTCCGGCAGCTACCTACTGCGTAATCTACGGCGACTGGCGCGGCATTTCAACCGCGGGGTTACGGCGGCAGGTCAGCGAGCCGGTCGAGCCACTCCTGCGCGGCGCGCTCCGTGTGGGAGGCCGACACGTACGGGGCCTGCGTCCCGGCCTGCAAGGCGATTTCATGTGCGGCCTCCCCCGCCTTGAAATCCAACAACAGGTCCGGCGGAGGCAGGTGTCCGGCGCCGCGTTCGGGCCACTCGATCAGCCAGATGCATCCCGGCCGCGCCCAGTCGCGCAGACCCAGGGTTTCGGTCTCCTCGGGCGAATGCAGCCGGTACAAGTCGATGTGCAGCGCCGTAAGGTCACCCGCGGGGTGGATTTCCATCAACGCGTAGCTCGGACTGCGCACCGGACCTGTGACCCCCAGGCCGCGCAGGAAACCGGCAGCGAAGGTGGTCTTGCCGGCCCCCAGGTCACCGCGCAGATACAACACGCGCAACGCCGCATCGCCCGGGCGGACCTGCGCCAGGTATTCCCCCACGCGCGCAGTGCGTGCGGCGTCCGCGCAACGCAGGCGCAGACTCACAGGTTGACGCCGCGGCGCAGTTCGCCCATCAGGTCCAGGGCCAGGATGCCGCGTTCGCCGGCGCGCGCTGCCGCATCCCCGGCCAGCGCATGGACCAGCACGCCGGCGCGCGCCGCAAGCCAGGGATCGCCGCACTGCGCCAGAATGCCGGCAATCGTGCCCGTCAGGACGTCACCCATGCCCGCGCTCGCCATGCCGGGATTGCCGCGTTCGCACACGCCGACCGGCCGCCCCAGGGAACCGACCAGGGTGCCGGCGCCCTTGAGGACCACGGTACCGCCGCAGCGCACCAGCAGCGCCGCGAGGGCCGCCGGGCGATCAGCCTGGACGGCGTCCGCGGTCTGCCCGAGCAGTCGCGCCGCCTCACCGGGATGGGGTGTCAGGATCCATTGCGTGCGTGATGGGGCGGCCAGCAGGTTCAGCGCATCGGCATCCACCACCAGCGGCCTGCCGCAGTCCAGTACCGCCTGCAGCACCTTTCGCGCCCAGTCGCCCGTGCCCAGGCCAGGCCCCACGGCAATCACGTCGGCGCGGGAAATCGGCGCCTCCAGTTGCGCGGCGGATTCCAGCGGCACACACATCAGTTCCGGGCGGCCGGCGGCAATGGCCATCACGTTCTGCGGCGCGACCGCCACGGTCACGCGTCCCGCCCCGACGCGCAGCGCCGCCTCACCCGCCAGCCGCGCGGCGCCGGGCATCCCGGCTCCCCCGCCGACCACCAGCACCCGGCCGAAGTCCCCCTTGTTGGCTTCGCGGGGCCGCCGCGGCAGGGCGGCCTGTATCTCGGACTCCACGATGCGCGTGAAGGGCGGCGGACCGGACTGCGCGGCGGGCATCGACAGTTCCAGGTCATCGAAGAATACCGTGCCGCAATGTTCCGGCCCCTGGCCCAAGTACAGTCCGGACTTCAATCCCACGAAGGTCACGGTGGCCTCGGCGCGCACGGCCACCCCGTGCACCTGCCCGCTGTCCCCGTCGAGACCCGAAGGGATGTCGAGTGCGAACAGCGGCCGGCCCGCGGCATTCAGCGCAGCGATGACCGCGACCATCTCCGGGCGCACGGGCCCTGCGAGCCCGGTGCCGAGCAAGGCGTCCACCAGCACCTCGCCCTCGCGCAGCAATTCGGCCGCAAAGGGACGGGGTTCCCCGCCGCTGGCGCGCCAATCCTCGAAGGCCCGGCGCGCATCCCCGCGCAGGAACGCGGTCTCCCCGCAGGCCAGCGCGCTGACGGTGAGGCCGGCGGCCTGGGCGAAGCGCGCCAGCACGTAGCCGTCACCACCGTTGTTGCCCGGGCCACAGGCGATCACCACGCGGTGCGCCATCGGCCAGCGGCTGCGCAGGCAGCGCAGGGCCGCCTCGCCCGCGCGCTTCATCAGGGTGTAGCCCGGGGTTCCCGCGGCGATGGCGCGCGCATCGGCCGCGCGCACCTGCGCCGTGGAATACAACTCGACCGGCAGCGCCACGCGCGAGCCCTCAGCGCCAGTTCAGGCGGTGCAGCATGCAGTCATTATACTGGGGCCGTGAACACCGCCGGTGGCATCGATCTTCAGGCGCTGAAGCAGGAACTGGCGCGCGAGTCGCGCGCGCTGGGGCTGGCCGCGATCGGCGTCTCGGGTGTGGACATCCCCGAGGACGAGCGGCACCTGCTGCGCTGGCTCGCGGATGACTGGCACGGTGACATGCAGTGGATGCAGCGCCACGGCACCCGGCGCAGCCGGCCACAGGAACTGGTCCCGGGCACGGTGCGCGTCATCACGGCACGACTGGACTACTGGCCGGCCGATGCACGCGATCCACAAGCGGCGCTCGCTGACGGCGCTGGCGCCTACGTGTCGCGCTATGCCCTGGGCCGCGACTATCACAAGGTGCTGCGCCGCATGCTGGCGCGGCTCGCCCTGCACCTGCAACAGCGCATCGGCTCGTTCGGCTACCGGGTGTGCGTGGATTCCGCGCCGGTGCTGGAGAAAGCGCTGGCGCGCCAGGGGGGACTGGGCTGGATCGGCAAGCACACCAACCTGATCGCACGCGAGGCCGGCTCATACTTCTTCCTCGGTGAGATCCTCACCGACCTGCCGTTGCCGCTGGATGAGCCGGCCAGTGCTCATTGCGGCAGCTGCAGCGCCTGCCTGCCGGCCTGCCCCACGGGCGCCATCGTCGCGCCCTGGCGCCTGGATGCGCGCCGCTGCATCTCCTACCTGACGATCGAGCATGGCGGCGCGATACCCGAGGAACTGCGCCCGGCGCTCGGCAACCGCATCTACGGCTGCGACGATTGCCAGCTGGTGTGCCCGTGGAACAAGTTCGCGCGCGCGGCCGCGCATCCTGACTTCAAGGTGCGTCACGGACTGGACCACGCGCGCCTCACCGAGCTGTTCGGCTGGAGCCAGGAGCAGTTCGTGCAGCGCATGCAGGGATCGGCGATCCACCGCATCGGCCACGAGCGCTGGCTGCGCAACATCGCGGTCGCACTCGGCAATGCGCCGGCATCGGCGCAGGCGATCGCGGTGCTGCGTGAGCGCGAGAACGACCCCAGCCCGCTGGTGCGCGAGCATGTCAGGTGGGCGCTGGCGCGGCAGCGGGCCGCCGGCCGCGCCGCGCACCCGGCGCCCGCGGGGCGACAGTGATGCTCACGCCCGCCGACAGGATCGCCATCCACGAACTCCTGGCGCTGTACGGCCATGTGATCGATGAGCGTGCCTGGGAGCGGGTCTGCGAGCTTTTCACTGAGCGCAGCATCTACGACATGCGCGACTTCGGCCTGGGCGTCGTGCACGGCGCTGCCGCCATCCGCGCCCTGTGGAGCGATCCGGCGGCGCCGCACCCGCTCGCCCACCACGCCACCAACATCGTGGTCAGCGAGGATTCAGACGGCACGGTGCGTGCGCTGTCCAAGGGGCTGGGCGTCGGCGCCAATGGACGCGTCGGCAGCGTCGTCTACCGCGACGTGCTGGAACGCACTGCGGCGGGCTGGCGCTTCGCCGAGCGCATAGCGGCGCTGCGCCGCGCCCCGCCCGCCCCTCGGGGAAGCTAGGGCCGGCTGACCTGCACGTTGTCGATGAGCCGCGCTTTCCCCAGGCGCGCGGCGGTGAGAATCACCAGCTCGCGCGCGTGCCCGGCCGGGGGCTCCAGGTCCGCCGCCTGGCGGACGGCAAAATAGTCCACGCGAAAGCCGGCCTGCTCGAGCGACTGCGCGCCGGCGCGCTCGATCGCCGTGGTATCAGGCTCCCCGGCGCGCACGCGCGCCGCGGCGGCCTGCAGGGCCGCCTGGATACGCGGCGCCAATGCGCGCTGCTCAGGCGTCAGGTACTGGTTGCGCGAGCTCATCGCCAGGCCGTCGGCATCGCGCACCGTGGGCGCACCGACGATCTGCACCGGCATGCACAGGTCCGCGACCAGGCGGCGGATCACGGCGAGCTGCTGGAAATCCTTCTCGCCGAAGATCGCGACATCGGGCGCCACGATCTGGAACAACTTGGTGACAACCGTTGCCACACCCTCCATGTGGCCGGGGCGAAACTCGCCCTCCAGGATGAGCGACAGGCCCGGGACCTCCACCCTGGTAGAGCGCCCGGAGCCCTGCGGGTAGATCTCGCGGGCGTCGGGCATGAACATCAGGTCGCAGCCGGCATCCGCCAGCATGCGCTCATCGGCTTCCGGCGTGCGCGGGTAGTGGGCGAAGTCCTCGTTGGGCCCGAACTGCATGGGGTTGACGAAGATGCTGGCGACGAAGCGCTCGCCGTGGCGGCGCGCGGCCTCGATGAGGCTGACGTGGCCTGTGTGCAGGTTGCCCATGGTGGGCACGAAGGCGACCCGGAGCCCCTCGGCTCGCCAGGCGCGCACCCGCTCGCGCACGGCGGCGATGGTGGTGACGGTCTCCATCGACATCACCTCGGTCGCAGCCCCGATCGAAAGAAGTTCTTTCCGGGGCCGCCGTGAACCCGTCCATGGGGGCTGCGGCTCGGCATCCCTGCCTCGCACGCCCCCGGAAAAAACTTCTTTCGATCGTGTCTGCTCACCCAGTTGTGTGTCTCTGGGCTAGAAGCAGTGTTCTGGGGCCGGGTATTCGCGCGACTTCACCGCGCGCACGTAGCGCTGCAGGGCGTCGAGGTTGTTCGTTGCGCCGTCCATGAAATTGCGTACGAAGCGCGGCTTGCGCCCGGTGGTGATGTCGAGCATGTCGTACACCACCAGGATCTGCCCGTCGGTGTCGGGACCTGCGCCGATGCCGATCACCGGCACGTGCAGCTGCTCGGTGATGGTCCTGCCCAGGGCCGAGGGGATGCACTCCAGCAGCACCAGGTCGGCGCCCGCGGCCTCGAGGCGGCGCGCATCATCCAGCAGGCGCGCCGCGGCGTCGCGCTCGCGCCCCTGCACCCGGAAACCCCCGGTCTTGTGCACCGACTGGGGCTTCAGGCCCAGGTGTGCGCACACGGCGATGTCGTGGCCGGTCAGGAACTCCACGATCTCCGTCTGCTTGCCACCACTTTCCAGCTTCACCATCTGTGCCCCACCCTCCTGCATCAGGCGCACCGAGTGCGCCAGCGCCAGCTCCTGCGAGGGGTAGCTCATGAACGGCAGGTCGGCGATAAGGAACGGCCGGTTGAGCCCGCGCGCCACCGCGGCGGTGTGATAGACCATCTGGTCCATGCTGACCGGCACCGTGGTGTTGTGCCCCTGCACCACCATGCCCAGCGAGTCGCCCACCAGCACCACGTCGGTGTCGGCGGCGTCCTCCAGCACCGCGAAGCTGGCGTCATAACAGGTCAGACAGGCGATCTTCTCCTTGTCCGCCTTCATGCGCGCCAGGGTCGCAAGGGTCACCGGCGGCCGGCTGACATCGCGTTGCAGGTGGGTATACATGGCAGGGCGAGTCTAATTCACATGGCGCGGCTGCGCAGCGGGTTGTAGTAGAGGCGGCCGCGGTGCATGCGGCGGATGGCCGCCAGCAGCTCCGCGTAGTCGTGCTCGCTGGCGATAGGATCGATGGATGCCGCGTTCACGATCAAAAGCGGCGCCGCCTCATACTCGTGGAAGAAGCGCGCGTAGGCTTCGTTCAGTTTCTCCAGGTAGGCGCGCTCCATGTGCTGCTCGTAGCCGACGCCGCGGCGCGCAATGCGCTCCAGCAGCACGTCCACCGGCGCCTGCAGGTAGACCACGAGGTCCGGCTTGGGGGCCTGGATGTCCAGCTTCGAGTGCAGCTGTTCGTAGAGCTGGTACTCCGCCTCGTCCAGGGTGACGCGCGCGAACAGCCGGTCCTTCTCCACCAGGAAGTCCGCCACCCGCGCCGGGGTGAACAGGTCCGCCTGCTTCAGGGCGGCGAGCTGCTGGGCGCGCTGCAGCAGGAAGTACAGCTGCGCCGGCAAGGCGCCGGCGCGCGGATTGCGGTAGAAGCGCTCCAGGAACGGGTTGTTGGCCGCCTGCTCGAACAGGCCCTCCGCCGAGAGGCTCTCGCACAGGCGCCGCGCCAGGCTGGTCTTGCCGACACCGATCGGACCCTCGACGACGATGAACTGGTGCGGCTTGTCCTTCGCGTCCGCATCGCCGCGGGCACCCGCGGCAGCACGGCGCGCCTTGGCTGCCTCGCCCGCGCCGGCCGAAGTCGCGGCTTTTGCGCGCTGCGCCATCCTCAGTCCTCCAGCACCGTGAGACCCCCGGGCGTGAGCCGCCCGGCAAGCTCGCCGACGCGGCCGAGCCCGGGCAGATCAAGATCGGGGGCAAACTCCGCCAAAGGATACAGAACGAAGTTGCGCTCCACTATCCCGGGATGGGGCAGCGTCAGGTGTGCATCGGCGCGCCGCTCACGGGCGTAGCCCAGCAGGTCCAGGTCGATCACCCGCGGACCCCAGCGCTCGTGCACCGCGGGCCTGCCCATGTCGGCCTCGATACCTTTGAGCGCCGCGAACAATTGCTCTGCGCCGAGCTGCGTCACCAGGCCCGCCACGGCGTTGACGAAGTCCGGTTGGGAAACGGGCCCGAGCGGCCGGGAGCCGTACAGGCGCGAGCGGCACATGAGCTGCGTGGCCGGAAGCTGGCCGAGCCGCTCGAAGGCCAGCCGCACCTGGCGGCGCGGGTCATCGAGATTGCTGCCCACCGCGACCCAGGCAGGCCACCAGTGCTGCACCGGCTTGCGCCTCGTCAGGCGGCCGGACCCGCGGCGCGCGGACGGCGGCGGCGCCTGCGGCCCCCGCGCCGGCTGCCCGATCCGCCGGGGGGCGCCGACTGCGTACTGAGCGCATCGGCCATCCTGCCTCGCTCCTCGGGCGAGACCTCCTGCAGGCGCGTCCACCACTGCGCCATTTCCGCGGGCGCCAGGCCGAACTGCGCGCGCAGCAGCAGCAGGTCATAGCCGGCGCGGAAACGCGGATGTTCCAGCGTGCGCAGCGCGCGGCGGCCGCGCGGATGTTCCAGGCGCGGCTGCAGCGCGAACATCTCGTGCACCCCGAGTGAGAAGCGCTTGGGGATGGTGATATGCGCCTGCGCCTGGCGGATCGCCTTGTCGCAGGCGTCGATGATGGTCGAGGTCTCGTGCCAGCGCTCCGGCGGCAGCGCCTCGATGATGCCCGCAATCGGCCCGTACAGCAGCAGCGCGAACAGGAAGGTCGGCGTCACCGGCTTGTCTGCCTGCACCCGGCCATCGGTGTTGACCAGGCCCTGGCGCAGCAGCTTCTCCACCAGGCTGCCCGGGTGGCCCGTGAAATAGGCGTCCACCGTCGGCAGCAGCATCGCCAGCAGGCCGCGGCGGCGCAGTGCATCGAAGCTGCGCTCCCCGTGGCCGGTGAGAAACAGCTTCAGCGTTTCATCGAACAGGCGCGCCGGCGGTACACCCGCAAGCAGCTGGCGCAGCGGGCCGATCTGCGCGGCGGTGGCCGGCTCGATCGTGAAGCCGAGCTTCGCCTCGAAGCGCGCCGCCCGCAGCATGCGCACCGGGTCCTCGCGGAAACGCGTCTCCGGGTCCCCGATCAGCCGCAGCGTGTGCGCGCGCACGTCGGCAACGCCGTCGACGTAGTCCCAGATCGAGAAATCGGCGATGTTGTAGTAGAGCGAGTTGGCGGTGAAGTCGCGCCGCCACACGTCCTGGTCGATGGTGCCGTAGACGTTGTCACGCAGGATGCGCCCGGAAGGGTCCACCGCCCGATGAGTCTCGTCCTCTTCCGGGTCGTAGCGGTCGCGCCGGCCCCGACCGCGTCCTGCCGGCGCCGGTGGCACGTAATCCGGGTCGATGTTGCCGTTGGGTTCGTCATCCTCAGGGGAATCCGGCTGCCCTTCATCGTCCAGGCCGGGCAGCTCATCGTCCTCGGCATCCGGGTCCTCCGGCGGCTCCTCCCCCGGTGAGGGCGCGGTGGCGGCGCGGAAGGTCGCAACCTCGATGATCTCGCGCCCGAAAAACACGTGCGCCAGCCGGAAGCGCCGGCCGACCAGGCGGCAGTTGCGGAAGAGTTTCCTGACCTCCTCCGGCAGCGCGTCGGTGGCGACGTCGAAGTCCTTGGGTTCCAGGCCCAGCAGCAGGTCGCGGACACAGCCCCCCACCAGGAAGCCCTGGTAACCGGCGTCTTTCAGGCGATACAGGACCCGCAGGGCGTTGGGGGAGATATGGGAACGGGAGATGGTGTGCTCGGCGCGCGGAATGATCCGCGGTACGGCGGCGGGCGTCGCAGGCGACGCGTCAGGGGAGTTCAATTTATTAACTGGCTTTCGAGCTTGAGCAATCGGGTCAGCTCTCTATAATACCGCGCTCTTGGCCCAAGCCCCACCCGACGCTCCCTTCGTCTAGAGGCCCAGGACATAGCCCTCTCAAGGCTGTAACACGGGTTCGAATCCCGTAGGGAGCGCCAATAAAAACAAGAAGATAAACTAAAACCTAAGTGGCCAAACTGATGCTTAGGTAATGTTTAGGTAATCTGAGTCCTCGAGTCCCCACGTGCTAGACGGCGTTAATGCTTCTCCTGCCACGCGCTTCGTCGTTCCGCGCGTTTTGCACGCCGCTGGAATGTTCGGCTGAGGCCCGATAGCGTTCGATGCCAACAATGAATAACGACTTCTTCGAACGGCCGATCCTCAATTCCCCCTACGCGTACCCCAGTCGCCACTGGGAGCTCGATGCCAGTGGCCAGCCGACCCAGCAAGTCGTCCCCAAGCGCCGGGATGCGCGTTTCGTTACGCCGATTCCGAAGCCGAAGAAGCACAAGGGCGCACAGCAGGCATCGATCGTTTTCGACGAGGGCGAAGGGCTTTCGACCCGCGAGCAGCAGTACGCACACACCTCGATCATCACCGGCCTGCGCGAGCAGGTGGACCGCTGGCGGCAGATCCCCAATCCGCGCGACTGGCGGGTGACGCCGGAAACCGCACGGCTGCTGCAGCACTGGCGGCATCACCCGTTCGCCAACCTCCGCCCGTTCTTCTGTCAGATCGAGGCCGTCGAGACTGCCATCTGGCTGTCGGAGGTTGCACCCTCAATCGGCAAGGCCGGCGAAAGATTCCTGACTTACCTCGAGAGCGCGAACCGGGACGCGAACCCGGAGCTGTTGCGGCTCGCGTTGAAGCTCGCCACCGGCGCCGGCAAGACCACGGTCATGGCGATGCTGATGGCCTGGCAGACCCTGAACGCCTACCGGCGCCCCACGAGCCGGCACTTCACCCGCGGGTTCCTGATCGTCGCACCCGGCCTCACCATCAAGGATCGCCTGCGGGTCCTGCTGCCGAACGATCCCGAAAGCTACTACGGTAACCGCGAGCTGGTGCCGAGCGAACTCCTGGGCGAGATGCAGCACGCCAAGATCGTCATCACCAACTTCCATGCGCTGCGGCGCCGCGAGAGCCTTGAGCTCTCCGCAGGCGGGCGCGCACTGCTCGAGGGCCGCACCGGAGGCGAGCTCGACACGCTCGAGACCGAGGGCCAGATGCTCCAGCGGGTGATGCCGGAGCTCATGGGGATGAAGAACATCCTCGTGATCAACGACGAGGCGCATCACTGCTACCGCGAGAAACCGCCCGAGCCTGATGACGAGGACTTCAAGGGCGAAGAACGCAAGGAAGCGGAGAAGAACAACGAGGCGGCGCGAGTATGGATCTCGGGCCTCGAGGCCGTGAACCGCAAGCTCGGCGTACAACGGGTGATGGATCTCTCGGCGACCCCCTTCTTCCTGCGCGGCTCCGGCTACGCGGAGGGCACGCTGTTCCCCTGGACCATGAGCGATTTCTCCCTCATGGACGCCATCGAGTGCGGCATCGTGAAACTGCCGCGCGTCCCGGTCGCCGAGAACATCCCCGGCAGCGAGATGCCGATGTTCCGCAACCTGTGGGAAAACATCCGCAAGGACATGCCGAAAAAGGGGCGTGGCCAGTCCGGCGACCTGGATCCCGAAAAGCTTCCGACCCGCCTGCAGACCGCGCTCGACGCCCTGTACGGCCACTACGCGCAGACCTTCACTATCTGGCGCGAGCGCGGCATTAAGGTGCCGCCCTGCTTCATCGTGGTGTGCCAGAACACCGCGATCTCGAAACTGGTCTACGACTTCATCTCTGGCTTCCAGCGCGACAACGAGGACGGCACCAGCACCCTGGTCAACGGCAAATTTGCACTATTCCGCAACTTTGACGAGGTGACGGGCAACCCCCTGCCGCGTCCTAATACGCTCCTGATCGACAGCGAGCAGCTCGAGGCGGGGGATGCCCTAGATACGAACTTCCGCGCCATGGCGGCCGATGAGATTGAACGCTTCCGCCGCGAGCGCATTGAGCGCAGCGGCGACATCCGCCAGGGCGAAGGGATCACGGACCAGGAACTGCTGCGCGAGGTGATGAATACCGTCGGCAAGGCGGGCCAGCTTGGGGAGAGCGTCCGCTGCGTTGTCTCGGTGTCCATGCTGACCGAGGGGTGGGATGCCAACACCGTGACTCACGTGCTGGGGGTCCGGGCCTTCGGCACACAACTGCTGTGCGAGCAGGTGATCGGGCGCGCGCTGCGTCGGCAGTCGTATGACCTGAACGAGGACGGCCTTCTCAACGTCGAGTATGCAGACGTGTTCGGTGTGCCATTCGATTTCACCGCAAAGCCCGTGATCGCGCCGCCGCAGCCGCCGCGCGAGACCGTGCAGGTCAAGGCAATCATCCCGGAGCGCGACGCGCTCGAGATCCGCTTTCCGCGTGTCGAAGGCTACCGTGTCGAACTGCCCGAGGACCGCTTGCGAGCGCAGTTCAACGAGGACTCCAATCTCGTGCTGAGCCCCGACCTGGTGGGGCCCTCGCATACCCGTAACGCCGGGATCATCGGCGAGACCGTGGACCTGAACCTCAAGCACCTGGGTGATGTGCGGACCTCGACGCTGCTGATGCATCTGACCAAGCACCTGCTCTACACTAAGTGGCGCGACCCGGGCGAAGAACCGCGCCTCTACCTCTTCGGCCAGCTGAAACGCATCACCAAGGAATGGCTCGAGACCTGCCTGACCTGCAAGGGCGACACCTACCCTGCCCTGCTGCTGTATCAGGACCTCGCTGACATGGCCTGCGAGCGCATCACCGCCGCGATCACCCGGGAATTTCTCGGCGACCGGCCCATCAAGGTGCTGCTCGATGCCTACAACCCGGAAGGCTCCACCCGTCATGTCCGCTTCAACACCTCCCGCACCGACCGCTGGGAGACGAGCGGCCCGCCGCAAAAAAACCACGTGAACTGGGTGATCCTCGACAGTGACTGGGAAGCCGAATTCTGCCGCGTGGCGGAAGGACACCCGAGAGTGCTCGCCTACACCAAGAACCACAATCTCGGCCTTGAAGTCCCCTATCGCTTCGGCTCAGAAAACCGCCGCTACCGGCCGGACTTCATCGTGAAGGTCGACGACGGCCGCGGCGCCGCCGAGCCGCTGCACCTGGTGGTCGAGATCAAGGGCTACCGGCGCGAGGATGCCAAAGAAAAGAAGTCCACCATGGAAACCTACTGGGTCCCGGGCGTGAACCACCTGAAGACCTACGGCCGCTGGGCCTTCGCGGAATTCACCGACGTGTATACGATGGAAGTGGACCTGGCGGCGAAGATCGGGAGCGAATTTGATCGGATGATCGCCGCGGCCATCCATCCCGCGGCACCGGACCACGCCGCACCCGCTGCGCACCCCTGATAGACGGGAGACGAAACAGCATGGCTCGAGCCAAGAAGTCGGCGGGCAGCGCCAAATCGACCAGCGGACGAAAGACCGCCGCCGGCAAGACCGTCGAAACCCTGAAGCACGAGGAAGCGCGCCGCAAGAACATCCCCACCGCGGAATTCCAGCCCATGCTCCAGAAGGAGCAGGAGTCCCCGCGCACCCTCAAGTACCCGCGCAACACCGACCTCGACCCGCAGCTCGTGTGGCGCGGCAAGGATGAACAGGACTGGTCCGACCTGGTCGTCCCCGCCCCGCCGCTCTACATCCAGGAGAAAGTCCACCCCAAGGCGCTCATCGACGACCTGCTGCGTGAGAGCAAGGAACGCGCCCACGACGCCGGCGAAACCACCGCCGACCTCTTCGGCGACTTCAACGGCATCCCCAAGGGCGTCGACAAGACGGAGTTCTACCAGCACGACCAGAACTGGTCGAACCGCATGATCCTCGGCGACTCCCTGCAGGTCATGGCCAGCCTCGCCGAGCGCGAAGGCCTGCGCGGCAAAGTCCAGTGCATCTACTTTGATCCGCCGTATGGCATCAAATTCAACAGCAACTTCCAATGGTCCACGACAACCCGTGATGTGAAAGACGGGAACGTTGACCATATCACCCGCCAACCTGAGCAGGTTAAAGCGTTCAGGGACACCTGGCGGCACGGTGTGCATAGCTACCTAACCTATCTGCGTGATCGGTTGACTGTCGCGCGCGACCTTCTCGCCGACTCGGGATCAATCTTTCTCCAGATTGGCGACGAGAATGTGCATCGCGCAAGAGCTCTGATGGACGAAGTTCTTGGTACAGACAATTTCGTGTCCCTCATCGCGTTCACGAAAGGGGCCACGGGCCTTGGCTCCACAGATCGGCCTCCAGCAAGACTTGATTATCTGCTTTGGTATTCGCGGATCGCCGGCCGGCAACTATTTCGTCCCCTCTTCACCCTGCGCGGCGAGGGGCTCGATGCGAATTTCAATTGGGTCTACCTTCCCGACGGCGAATATAGGCGCCTTACGCCGCAGGAACGAACTGGTGAGCGCCCCCTGCCGACCGGCGCCCGCCCATTCGGGGACGTCTCGCTTACCAAGCCAGGTCCCGGCCGAAAGTTTGAAGTCCAGTTTAAAGGCCAACGCTTTGATTCCGGCAAGCGCTGGTGGGGGATGCCTAAGGAATCCCTAGAGCGTGTGCTTAAGACTGGGCGCGTAGATCAGTTTGGCAACGCACTACGACAGCTACGCTTTCAGGATGAATCTACTGCGGTCGCAATTGGGAATCTCTGGGGTGGCCTGCTTGGACAGAGCGATCCGATTTACGTGGTTCAAACAAATGTTGAGATCGTAAAGCGATGCATCCTAATGACCACAGACCCTGGCGATCTTGTCTTAGACCCCACTTGTGGCTCCGGCACCGCTGCGTACGTCGCAGAGCATTGGGGTCGCCGCTGGATAACGATCGATACTTCCCGAGTCGCGCTCACATTGGCGCGCGCGCGAATTATGGGGGCCAAGTATCCCTTTTTTCTGCTTGCAGACTCCCGAGAGGGGCAGATGAGAGAAGCCGAAGTCTCCCGGACGCTGCAGTCATCGCAACCAACACATGGCAATATTCGTCACGGCTTCGTCTATGATCGCGTGCCTCACATTACTTTGAAGTCCATCGCCAACAATGCGGAGATCGACGTTATATGGGACAAGTGGCAGCGCTCGTGGGAGCCACTCCGCGATCAACTGAACAGCATCCTTAACCAAGACTGGGCGGATTGGTCCGTTCCTCGTCACGCAGATGAACACTGGCCCAACGCGGCCAAGGAATTGCATAAGGCATGGCGAGAGGCACGCTCTGCCTATCAGAAGGAAATTGACACCTCAATCGCTGCCAAAGCGGAGTTTGAGTATCTCTACGACAAGCCGTTCGAAGATAGGAACAGAGTTCGAGTGGCGGGGCCCTTCACCGTTGAGAGCCTCTCACCGCACCGCGTTCTGGCGGTCGGTGAAGACGACGATGTCATCGATCCCTTGAGGAATGCTGTCGGTGGGTTACCCACGGGCCAGTCATTTCCCGAGATGATCCTCGACAATCTTCGCATTGCCGGCGTACAGCAGGCACACCGACAGGGCCGAATAGCATTCACGTCGCTCGCCGCCTGGCCAGGGCATTTGATTGTCGCCGAAGGAAAGTATCTGGAGGGAAACACCGAGCGCCGGGCTGGAATCTTTGTGGGACCTGAGTTTGGCACTGCCCAAAGGGCGGACCTAGTTTCCGCTGCGCGGGAGGCAGCCGATGCCGGGTTTGATGTGCTCATTACTTGTGCCTTCAACTACGAGGCTCATACTACTGACTTCAACAGACTTGGACGGGTTCCAGTCCTTAAGGCGCGAATGAATGCCGACTTGCATATGGCTACCGAACTAAAAAACACTGGAAAGGGAAACCTTTTTGTTATATTCGGAGAACCTGACATCGAGATCATCCACGAGAAAGGTGGCCGACTGCGAGTGAAGATAAGAGGAGTGGATGTCTTTGATCCTCAAACCGGAGAGATACGAAGCGAACGTGAGGACGGAATAGCCAGCTGGTTTGTTGATACTGATTACAACGAGGAGAGCTTCTTCGTTCGTCAGGCATACTTCCTAGGCTCGGGTGACCCTTACGACGCACTAAAGGCCAGCCTAAAAGCGGAGATAAACGAGGACATTTGGGCCACTCTTTACAGTAATACTTCTCGTTCTTTTTCAGTTCCCAAGTCCGGCCGTATTGCAGTGAAGGCGATCAATCATTTGGGCGACGAAGTGATGAAGATATTCCGAGTGCGCGAGTGATTGAGGACCCTCTGCCCAATGGTCATCCAATTGATCCCAAACAGCCGTGGCCACCTCTCACGCGTTCTAGGCGATTTGACCAGTGAACCGCCCCGGGATTCCAGGAGGCTCCATTACTTGAGAGGATGGAGCTATGAGCACGCAGAACCGGTATTCGGCGGAGGTCAGGGAGCGCGGCGTCAGGTTGGTCCTGGAGAACCAGGGAG